>JAKOXH010000029.1 GCA_029781135.1 Planctomycetota bacterium | reverse complement strand
TGGTGCTGCGCAACATCTGGGTTTGGATGCACCTCACTCGGCTGGCGGACGGTTGCGGCGATGCCGTAACCCTCCGCTTGGAACGACTCCGCTTCAAACGCATGTTGGACTGGATCGTTCACGAGATTCAAACCCTATACCACGATGGTTCAATGCCTTACGTCGAGTGGTCACCGTAAGGCAAACTTGGAACTACTGAATGACCAATGACCAATGCTCGACTATCCACTATCGACTATCAACTATCAATGACCAAGCACCAATGACCAATGACCAACAGTGCTGATCCCGGATTTGGTCATTGGTACTTGGTCATTGGTCATTATCTCGACTTATGCCCTCCCCGCAGCCTCACATCCTGATGTGCCCGCCCGACTTCTACGGCATCCACTACGAGATCAACCCGTGGATGGACGTGTCGCGGCAGGCCGAACACGCGGTGGCCGTCAAGCAGTGGCAAGCATTGCATCAGCACATTCTCGACGCCGGCGCGAAGGTGTCGCTGTTAACGCCCGTCGAAGGCCTGCCCGATCTCGTCTTCACGGCCAACGCCGCGATGATCCACCACCGTAGGACGGACATTGCTGTCCGTCCCGCCGACGTAACAGAAGACGCAACGCCGACGGACAGGAATGTCCGTCCTACGGCGCTCATGTCCCGTTTCCGCCACCGGCAACGGCAGGGCGAGGAGCCGTACAACCGCCGCTGGTTCGCCGAGCACGGCTTCACGGTCGTCGATGTGCCCGAGCATTTCAGCTTCGAAGGCGCCGGCGACGCACTGTTCTGCGGCGATACACTCTACGCCGGTTACCGCATGCGTAGCGATGCCGCTGGCCATCAGCAAATCGGCCGCCTGCTCGGCTGCCGCGTCATCCCCGTGGAACTCGTTGATGCTCGCTACTATCACCTCGACACCTGCTTCTGTCCGCTGAGCACTCAAGAGGCCATCTGGTATCCGCCGGCGTTCGATGAGTATGGCCAGCGCGCCATTCGCACCCACGTGGGGCAGTCTCTCCGAGACTGCCGGACTCGCGTCTCGGAGAGACGCGACCACATCGAGCCACTTATCGAAGTCGAACGCTCAGAGGCCGAACGATTCGCCTGCAATGCCGTCGTGATCGGCAAACGTGTCATCACCAACACCGGCTGTGATCAGTTGCACACCACCCTGGCTGCTCGCGGTTACGACCCAGTCGCCACACCGCTCGACGAGTTCGTGAAAGCCGGCGGCAGCGCTAAGTGCCTCACACTCCGCCTCGATGGCGAAGAAGCCGCCGGTTGGAAGTCGACAACGTAGCGCAAGCAAGTGCCTTGATGATCGCGCCAGTGGCAAACGATCGATGCTGACGCTACACTACGTGTCTATTGATGTTTGCATTGACAATGATCGGTCGTTTAGCCGCGATGCGGAGCGGAGCGAGCACTGCTCGTTCATTGTCAATGCAAGACCTAATCAGTGAGCCAGAGTATTGATTTTGCCGGCTGAAGGAGTTGACGATTTATGAATGCGAATGATGCAATTAAGACCACGATGTCGTTAAGCTCGATGGTGCTTTCTTCCTACTTCAACGATTTGACGGATGCCGAGTTGCTACGTCGACCGGGGCCAGGGTGCAATCATTTGGCCTGGCAGTTGGGTCATTTGATTTCGTCGGAGTGTGATCTCTTGAATTCGTTGTGTGCGGGGGCGGCTCCGGAATTGCCGGCGGGGTTCGTGAAGAATCATAGCAAGGACATGAAGAATTCCGATGACCCCAAGAACTTCTGTTCGAAGGACGAGTACGCCGCGCTCTTTGAGAAGGTGCATGCGGCGACGGAAAAGGCGCTCGCCCAACAGTCGGCAGCGGATTTTGACAAACCGGCGCCGGAAAAGTGGCGGGAAATGTTCCCCACCGCCGGCGCGATTTGGTGCCTGATCGCCACGCATGGCATGATGCACGCCGGCCAGTTCGTGCCCGTTCGCCGGGCTCTCGGCAAACCGGTCGTCATTTGACACCGGGTTAGCGAGCTTGGCGTTCCAACCGGCGGCGATCGGTTTCCTTGAGGATTTTCTTGCGCAGGCGAATCTTCGTCGGCGTGACTTCGACAAGTTCGTCTTCCTCGATATATTCCAGCGCCATTTCGAGCGACATGATGCGCGGCGGCTTGAGCAAGATGTTCTTATCGGTGCCAGTGGCCCGCATGTTCGTGAGCTTCTTTTCCTTGGTCGGGTTCACGGCCATGTCGCCGCTACGGCTGTTCTCGCCGACGATCATGCCTTCGTAAACCTCGTCGCCCGGGGCGACAAACATCTCGGCACGTTCCTGCAACGTGTCGAGGCCGTAGGCCACCACTTTGCCGGCGACCATCGAAACCAGTACGCCGTTCGGCCGATCGGGAATGTCCCCTTCCGTCGGCGCGAAACGCTCGAACCGATGATGAATGACGGCCGTGCCCTGCGTGGCATTGAGTAGTCGCGTGCGGAGGCCAATGAGGCCGCGAGCGGGAATCGAGAAGTTGACGAACGTGTAGTTATCGTGGGCGGTCATCTCGACGAGTTGGCCGCGGCGTGCGCCGACCAGTTCCATCACCGGCCCCAGCTTTTCGTGCGGCACTTCAACGACGAGGCTTTCGAACGGCTCTTCGATCACGCCGTTGTTATTGTGCAGCACGACGTGCGGCTTGCTGATCGAAAGCTCGTAGCCTTCGCGGCGCATCGTTTCGATAAGCACCGAAAGGTGCAGCACGCCGCGGCCGAAAACTTGGAACGAGTCCATGCTATACATCGGCTCGACGCGGAGGGCGACGTTGCGTTCGAGTTCCTTTTCAAGTCGCTGCTTGAGGTGCTGGCTCGTAACGTACTTCCCCTCGCGGCCGACGAACGGCGACGAGTTGATGCTGAACACCATTTGGATGGTCGGCTCATCGACGCTCACGCGCGGCAGGGCGCGGCGTTCGACCGGGTCGCTCACCGTATCGCCGATGGTTACTTTCTCCAGGCCCACCAGTGCGCAGATGTCGCCGGCGGTCGCTTCGGTAGCTTCGACACGGCCGAGCTTGTCGAAGACGTGAACTTCGGCGACTTTCACCACCGACGACTTGTCGTCGGTTTGGATCAGGGCGACCTGCTGGCCCTTGCGAATGACGCCCGAGTAAATGCGACCGACGGCGATGCGGCCGACGTAATCGGACCAATCGAGATTCGTCACCAGCATTTGTAGCGGGGCGTTCTCGTCGATCTCGGGGCCGGGAATCGCTTCAAGCATCATGTCGAACAGCGGCCGCATCGATTCGCCCGGTTGATCGGGATCATCGGTCGCGTAACCGCCGCGGCTGGTGGCGAAGATGTGGGGGAAGTCCCTCAGCACGTGTTCGCCGCCGAGATCCATCATCAACTCAAAGGATTCGTCGAGCGTTTCGTGCGCGCGGGCATCGGGCCGATCGATCTTGTTGATGACGACGATCGGCTGAAGTTTGCATTCGAGGGCCTTCGAGAGAACGTAACGAGTCTGCGGCATCGGGCCTTCGGCCGCGTCGACGAGGACGAGGGCGCCATCGGCCATGCGGAGGACGCGTTCGACCTCGCCGCCGAAATCGGCGTGGCCGGGGGTGTCGATGAGATTGATCTTCACACCCTGATAATGCAGGGCAATGTTTTTGGCCAAAATCGTGATGCCGCGTTCGCGTTCGAGGTCGTTCGAGTCGAGGATGCAATCGCCGACGAGCTGGCTGGCGCGGAACTCGCCGCTTTGCCGCAGCAGGCAGTCGACGAGCGTCGTCTTGCCGTGATCGACGTGGGCAATGATGGCGATGTTACGGACGTCGGAACGGCGCATTTTCGTGGAGCGTTGGGGCTGGGCGGCGGAAATAGTCGACATAAAGTGGCGTGGCCGTGGGAGGCGGTGTTTGATGCGATTGGCCAAAGACCCGCAATTCTACCACGACTAGCCCGAGTGGGGTACGGCGGAATTTTCACGCGGTTAAGTATGAATTCTCGATACTGGTCGGATGGCGGTGGGCGGAATTCGATTGCCTGGAGGCCCCCGTTGCCGCAATCGACGAAGACGCGACGCTCCTTGTCTCCCCCTCTCCTTGTCTGCTTGTCTTTGCCTATACTGGTTGGTTCATGGTGTAACTCGTACGCGAACACCCGGTTTAACGGCCACTTCACATGCACCCCTGGCTCGCAGATCGCACCGCGAAATTCGATAGTTCTGGCATCCGCAAGGTGTTCGATCTGGCGGCGAAGATGGCGAACCCCATCAATCTCTCGATTGGGCAGCCCGATTTTCCCGTGCCGCAAGCGGTAAAGGACGCAGCGATCGCGGCCATCCAGGGCGACAAAAATGGTTACAGCCAGACGCAAGGCATTGCCGAGTTGCGTGCCAAGCTGCAAGCGGCGGTGGACGATCGCTACCATCATGCCGACCGTCGGGTGCTAGTAACCTCGGGCACCAGCGGCGCGCTCGTGCTGGCCGTACTGGCGATGGTGAATCCGGGCGATGAAGTCATCGTGTTCGATCCATATTTCGTCATGTATCCGGCACTCGTCGGCATGGTTGGCGGCAAGTGTGTGATGGTCGACACGTATCCCGATTTCCAAATCGATGTCGCCAAGGTGGCCGCAGCCATTACGTCGCGAACGAAAATGATTCTGCTCAACAGCCCGGCGAACCCCACGGGCGTTGTCGCTGGTCAGGCGGAACTCAAGGCGCTAGCTGAGTTAGCAGCCAAGCATAATATTGCCTTAGTGAGCGACGAAATCTACCGTGAGTTCTGCTACGACGCGCCCCCCGCGAGCCGGGGCGTCCCCGCCCCCGGCCTCCCAACCCCCGCCGCATGGAACGACCAAACCCTCGTCGTCGATGGCTTCAGCAAAACCTACGGCGTGACCGGCTGGCGACTGGGGTTCGTGCATGGCCCGAGTGCAATCATCGACAAGATGACGATGTTGCAGCAGTACACATTCGTGTGCGCGCCGCATCCGTTGCAGTGGGCAGCAATGGCCGCGCTCAACGTCGATATGAGTGAGTACATCGCGGCTTATCGGCGGAAGCGGGATCGCGTTGTGGAAGGACTCACGCAAGCTGGGTACAACGTCGTGAAACCGGGCGGAGCGTTTTACGTGTTTCCGGAGGTGCCACGCGGCAGTGACAACAAGAGCACTGCTGGGCAAGCCAGCAGTGGCACCCAGCGAACCAGCGGGGGCACCCATTCACCCGGCACTGGCACAGCCAGTGGCACCCGGGAGAGTGCAAACGAATTCGTGGCGCGGGCGATTGTCAAGCAACTGCTCATAATTCCTGGCAACATTTTTAGTGCCCGGGACACGCATTTCCGCATTTCGTACGCTGCGAGCGACGAAACGATCGAACGCGGGTTGAAGGTCTTGGCGCAGCTAATAGCAGCGGTATAGCCAACCCGGTTTTTGTCGATGTGAGCGGTTGTGGATGCGCCGGCCGGGCAAAATCGGCAAATTTTCGACAATATTTCTCCGGAAATGTCCCCCCTTGCGGGTATGTGGGAGGTGTATAAAGAGGGGGCTGAATCGTCCCCCGTTGGTCCCTTCGGCGATTACCGGCAATGGCAGACTCCGCAAGTACTTCTCGCCTCCTCGAAGAAGCCATGACCGGCTGCGACGCGGCTTTTGAGCAGCTCTTGGAGCGCCATCGGCCGCGGTTGGTGGCTTCGGTGCGGCGGCGGTTGAACCCCAAGCTCATTCGCCGGCTCGATCCATCCGACGTGGTGCAAGAAACCCATCTCGAAGTCCTGCGCCGCCGCGACGATTACCTGCGGCGCCGTCCCATGCCGTTTGGCCTGTGGCTGCTCAAGACGGCCCATCAGCGCCTGCAAAAGATCGAGCGCGACCACCTGCGGCGGGCCAAGCGGGCGATCGATTGCGAACTCCCCTTGCCCGATGCATCCTCGCTCGCCTTGGCGACGCGGCTGGTCAGTCATCTGCCGTCCGCGAGCTGGCGCCTGCAGCGCGAGGAAGCGGCCCGCCGCGTGCGCCATGCCCTGGCCCTGCTTACGGAAACCAGTCGCGAGATCATCTTGCTGCGGAACTTCGAAGGCTTGTCGAACGCCGAAGCCAGCCAGTTGCTCGAAATCCCCGCGGCCACGGCCAAAAAACGCTACACGCGGGCCGTGCTGCAGTTGCACGAACTCCTGCGCAACGACGGTCACACGGAGACTTTACGGTGATCCAATCCACTTGCACTATGACTCGGCTCGTGCCAGATACCAACCGCGACCTCGCCGAAATCGTCGATGAGATCACCGACCGGCTCAATCGGGGCGAGTCGATTGACCTTTCGCAGTACGCGCCGGATGACTCGCAATTGCGGCTCGCGCTGGAGCAGATTGTCGACACGCTGAGCCTGCTGCACGAACCGGCGGCAGGGGCCGCCTCGGCGACCGAACCACCGCCTGCGGCCGGCCAGCTTGGCGACTTCCGGCTGATACGTGAACTCGGGCGCGGCGGCATGGGCGTGGTGTATGAAGCCGAACAGATCTCACTTGGGCGGCGCGTGGCCCTGAAAGTACTGCCCTTCGCTGCGATGCTCGACAAGCAACAGCTCAACCGCTTCAAGAATGAAGCCCGCGCTGCCGCCACGTTGGATCATCCGAATATTGTCTCGATCTATTCCGTGGGTGCTGAACGGGGCGTCCACTACTACGCGATGCAGCTCATCGAGGGATGTTCCCTCGCCGAGATCATCGCGGCCATGAAACCCGGTCGTTCGCTGCCGGTCGAGGAAACTGCCCCCACGGTAGCTCTCCCCCATGCGCCGGTGGTCGCCGACACGGCCAAGGCGGCGCTGTCGACGGTCGATGATCGTGGCAGCGCTGCCTTTTCAAGTCTGCCGGCGTTTGAGTCGCGGGAGTACTTTCGGGCAGTGGCTAAGTTGGGCATTCAGGCCGCTGAAGCGCTCGACCACGCCCATCAAAACGGCATCCTGCACCGCGACATCAAACCGGCCAATTTGCTCGTCGAATGTACTCATCTCGCTCCGCGAGATGCAATTCATCTCGCGGAGCGAGATGACCACTTTCTCAAACTCTGGATCACCGATTTCGGCCTGGCCCGCATCGAGCAAGATGCCGGCCTCACAATGACCGGCGATATCCTGGGCACCTTGCGTTACATGAGTCCCGAACAGGCGGCCGGTAAACGTTTGCCGCTCGATCATCGAACGGATGTGTATTCGCTGGGAATAACGCTCTACGAACTCCTCTCCGGCCGGCCCGCCTTCGAGACTGCGGAACGTGCACCGTTGCTGCACGCCATCGCCGAGACCGAGCCGCCGGCGCTGCGCAAACTCGTGCCCACGATCCCAATCGATCTCGAAACGATCGTCCGCAAGGCGATCGAAAAAGACGCGGCCGACCGCTATGCCACCTCGCAGCACTTTGCGGACGATTTGCGGCGATTCATTGAACAACAACCTATCAAAGCGCGCCCCGCGACTCTGCTACAGCGGACAGTTAAATGGTCGCGCCGACATACGGCTGTTGTCTGGTCAGCTCTCCTGGCCTCGATTGTTCTAGCCATAGTGTCCGTCGCCAGTGTGACAATCATTAGCACTGCTTGGCAGAAAGCAAAGCGTTCGGAAGAGACCGCGCGGAACGAGTTATTAGCTGCCCGACGAAACTTGTATCGGGCGAACGTCCAGGTTGCCAGCAATGAATGGGCGGAAGGTCGCGTTCCTGCTGTCGACCATCTACTTGACCAGTTTTTGCCGCAACCGGGGCAACCTGATCTTCGTGGCTGGGAATGGTATTACCTCAAATCCTTGCCCCACAACGAGAAGAAAAGCTTTTCTGGCCGGCTGATTTCCGGCACTTCGGTTTCAACGCCGGTGCTTCTGACGTACCAGAATGGTGAATCCTACAGCATCCGCCAGCTCGAGTCGTCATCGATATTACTATCAACTTCGGCTGTACACGAAAGGCGCCGGTTTGTGGCGAGTCCCGACGGTCGCCAGCTGGCATGTATTTCGCGCCCGTGGGACAAGACTCCGACGGGCTGGTCTGTAATCGAGATTTGGGACGTAACTAGTAGGGCCCGCCTGGTCGAGATCCGTTTTGACTGCTACGTCCCGGACGTAGCGTGGAGCCCAGACGGCCAACGCATCGTTATTTGCCAAAGCAATGAGGAAGCAACTATTTGGAATGCGCGAGATGGAAAAGAATCAGGCTCACTTAAAGGACTACAGGGAATGGGTGTCCACTGGTGCGCCGAGTGGAGCCCAGATGGCAATTACATCGCCATTGGCGGCAATGTTCCCGGAGAGATCGCAATTTGCCGTTCGAAATCGGGCGCTTTAGTACGTCGATTCAAAGCTCATGATTCGATGGTCACATGCTTGGCATTCAGTCCAGACATGCGCCGAGTGGCGACTTGCAGTAGTGACCAGAGTATCGGTATTTGGTTCGTGGAAACTGGACTGCTTGATCGTCGCCTCATTCAGCACAGCGCGCCGGTAAATGCCGTTTCCTGGAGCCGCGACGGGAGCCGATTAGCCAGCGGAAGCGAGGATGGTGTCATAAAAATTGCAGACACCTCTACGTGGGACGTAACAAATACCTTGATCGGCCATCGCGATACAGTTTCTAGACTCATGTGGACAGACGCCCGAGAAACTTTAGCCTCGAGCTCGTCGGATGGAACCCGATTGTGGAATGTCAATCAGGAGCAGCGATTCACACCCGTATCCGCGTTAGCTGCTCACACCTGGTTGCCCTCCGGTAGGCAACTGATTACGTGGCGGCCCGGTGCTGACCGGAACCATATCGAGCGATTCGACGTCAACACCAAAGTTCTAGATGAAGCGCTTCCATTGTCCGAAAAGCGGGGCGATGCGGGCTCAAACATTTCCGCGATGGATGTAAACCGAACTGGTGAACTATTAGCAATCGCTGAGAAACCCGGAGAGATCGAAGTTTGGAGCTTGCTTACAAAACAACGAACGCTAAAGATCAACGCGCACCCAGGTGAAATAAGAAGCGTCGCATGGAACCCAGCGGGCACAATTCTTGCGTCCGGAAGTTTGGGTGATTCATTCAAAATCTGGAATGCGAAGACCGGAGACAAAATTGCCCAACTCGACGCTGGCCTCGATGGCTTTCCAGGTTCCATGGCATGGAGTCCGGATGGAACGCGTTTGGCGACTATTGCTTGGTGGGGAGAAATTCGAATTTGGGATGCCAATACGTGGCAGACAGTCTATCGTCTTCCCCATGAGGTCGGTAACGAGTGGGCCCCGGATGGACAGCGGGGCTTAGCTTGGAGTCCGATGGGTGACCGATTGGCCGGGAGATTAGGCGGCTGGGTTCTTGTATGGGACACTAAGACGGGACGAGAGCGCTTAGTATTTCGCGCGCATGTCGCAAACGTTCGATGCGTTGCGTGGAGTCCGGACGGATCACGGCTGGCCACGGGCAGTGAGGACCACACAATCAAGATCTGGAACGCTGACAGTGGCGAAGACATGCTTACGCTTCGTGCGAACGACACAAAGACAATTCTGTCACTGAGCTGGAGTCCAGACGGGAAAATCCTTGCCTCGGGAGGCCCGTCATTGAAGTTATGGGATGCAACTTCCGCGTACGAGAAAGTTCGATAATGCAAATTGCACGAATTCCAAACAGAGACAAGCGAAGACGTGTGAACGCTAGAGGTGCAGGCTTAAAACTTATGTAACCGAACGTATTCAGTAACTGCTGAGAAGAAGCGGCCGGTGAGGCCATCGCGGCAAACGAAAATCCTCACCGGCCCGAGGCAAGCCCCAGCGGTCGCGTTGCGCGCCCACCGGGCCTCACCATTTCATTGTACCAGTGCAAAGATCTAACCCAAGCCCGCCAAGGATACCACAATGCACCTTCGAAACGTGCGCCGGACAATTACTGGGGGAATAGTCATTATGCTCCGGACACTTGCTGGAGCCGTTCTGTCGAGCGGTTTTCTTTTCAGCTGGACGCTCTTGCCGGCCCGGGCGGTTACCAATGAGTGGACGCGGCAGTTGGGAACGGATTTGGATGATGGAAGCAGGAGCGTGTCTGCTGACGGCCTTGGGAATGTGTATATCTCCGGTTACACCACTGGCAGCCTGGACGGAAGGCACGTCTTTCCCGGCGATACTGAGGTTTTCGTCAGCAAGTACAATGCGCCCGGCAGTGTGCAATGGACGCGGCAGTTGGGATCCGCTGAAAATACCTTTGATACTAGTTACAGCGTATCGGCCGATGGCCTGGGGAATGTGTATGTCTCCGGTTACACCAATGGCAGCCTGGGTGGCCCCAACGCGGGTGGTTCTGACGCGTTTGTGGCGAAGTACGATGCGGCCGGCAACCTGCAGTGGACGCGGAAGTTGGGAACCAATGCGTTTGATTATGCCGTTGGTGTGTCGGCCGATGGCCTAGGGAATGTCTATATATCGGGCTACACAGGTGGCAGCTTGGGTGGGACGAACGCCGGCGGCAACGACGCGTTTGTGGCGAAGTACGATGCTGCCGGCAGTCTCCAGTGGTCGCGGCAGTGGGGAACCGGTTCGGATGATTGGGGCTGGCGTGTGTCGGCCGATGGCCTGGGGAGTGTCTATATCTCCGGTTACACCACTGGCAGCCTGGGTGGGACGAACGCCGGCGGCATAGACGCGTTCGTCAGCAAGTACGATGCGGTCGGCGACCTGCAGTGGACGCGACAGTTGGGAACCGGTTCGGATGATGCGAGCTGGTTCGTGTCGGCCGACGGCGTGGGGAATGTCTATATATCGGGCTACACCAGTGGCAGCCTGGGTGGGACGAACGCCGGCGGCAACGACGCATTTGTGGCGAAGTACGATGCGGCTGGCGACCTGCAGTGGACGCGGCAGTTGGGAACCAGTACCGACGATGCGAGCGAAGGAGTGTCGGCCGACGGCCGGGGGAGTGTCTATATATCGGGCGGTACTCATGGCAGCCTGGGCGGGGCGAACGCCGGCGGCAACGACGCTTTTGTGGCGAAGTACGATGCGGCCGGCAACCTGCATTGGACGCGACAGTTGGGAACCAGTAGCAACGATTCGAGCTTCGGCGTATCGGCCGATGGCCTGGGGAATGTCTATATCTCGGGCGGTACCGGTGGCAGCTTGGGTGGGACGAACGCCGGCCACGGAGACGCGTTTGTGGCGAAGTTCAGCGAAGTAACTGCCGGCGACTACAACGGCAATGGCGTCGTCGACGCCGCCGATTACGTCGTGTGGCGGAAGGGCCTCGCTACGGGCACCTACACGCAGACCGACTACAACACTTGGCGATTGAATTTCGGCGCGACGGCCGCCGGGGCAGCGGTCGTCGGACCTTCTTCTCAAGAATCCGTACCCGAGCCGCTACCGCTTTCGCCGATAGCAATCGCACTCTTGCTGGTCTCATCGTCAAACCGACTGCGACGATGACTGTTTAATGCTCGAACCGGGCCGGCCTTCCTCAAACACCTTTTCCGGCCTTTTCCTGCCCACGGCCTCAATAGCACAAGCAACTTCAAACCCGAAAGGACCAAGACCATGAATACCACCAAGTCCCAGCGACGCCTGTTCACGCCCCTCTCCCGACGCGCCCACGCCCGGTGGCAAAAACTCCGTTCCCGCCGACTCACGCTCGAATCGCTCGAACCACGGCAGATGCTCTCAGGATCGCCCCTGACGTTCCAGGTGGTGAATGACGCCACGACAAACATCGCCTACCGCTACGCCGCGAACGGCGCGGCCCAAGGTTCCTCGACTCTCGTGGCCGCGAACTCGGCCCCGCGCGGCATCACGAGCGCCATTGCCAGCGATAAAACTTGGGTCGTCGATGCCAACCGCAACGTGTACGTCTATAACAGCACCAGCGGTGTACTGGTGGGATCGTGGTCCGCCGGCTCGCTGGCCACGCCAGAAGGCATTGCGACCGACGGCACCGATATTTGGATCGTGGATAGTAGGAGCGACAAGGTGTTTCGCTACGCCGGCGCGGCGAGCCGCCTTTCCGGGAGCCAAGCTGCCGTCAGTAGTTTTTCGCTCTCGAGCAGCAACGCGAACGCAAAAGACGCGGTCACCGACGGCTATTCGCTGTGGATCGTCGACGATACGGCCAAGACCGACAGGGTCTATAAATACAACGTCGCGGCTGGCTCGCTCGTGGGAAGCTGGACGATCGACTCGGCCAACAAGTCGCCGACCGGCATCGCGCTCGACCCGGCGAATGTCGGCGACATTTGGATTAGTGACAGTGGCACCGACCGTGTCTATAAGTACACGGCAGCCGCAAGCCTTAATGGCGGAAGCCAAGCCGCTTCTTCCAGTTTCGCCCTGGCTGCGGGCAACGGCAACTCCCAAGGCCTGGTGGTCCCCGGTCGCCCCTGGGCGGAAACGCCGTATTCAGTCGAGTGGATTAAGCAGTTCGGCACGGCCAACAACGACTGGGGCCGCGGCGTCTCGGTCGATCCCTTTGATAATATCTACATTTCGGGTGCGTATGCCTCGCCGAACCCGATTAACGGTTCGTTACCTTCTGGCGGCTTGTCATTTGTGACGCGACTCGATGCCGCCGGCAGTGCGCTTTGGTTCAATGAGTCGGACCCCGTTCCAGGAGTCTACTACGAGGGCGTACGCGTTGAAGCTGACGCGCTGGGAAACGTTTTCCAAATGGTGGGGCACGGCGTGGACGCGTCGGGGACAATCGTCGCGCCGACTTCGCTTCGCATCTTCGCTTCCGATGGCACGCCGCGTTGGACCGTTGAGTTTCCCGGCGAGTACATCTTCAACGTCGCCGTCGACAACCTGGGCTATGCCTACCTCTCGACCTATGAGGGCAACAACGTTCATGTGCGAAAAGTCGAAGGCGCGACGGGAACGGTCGTCTGGCACCAGACGATCGATACCGGCGGTAGTTGCAACAGCTCGGGCATCGCGGTCGACCAGTCGGGCAACATCTATGTGGCCGCCTATACCTGGGGCTCGGTGTTCGGCACGAATGCGGGCAGCCAAGATGGTCTGCTCTTGAAGCTCGATAACAGTGGCGTCCTGCAATGGGCACGGCAGTTCGGCACCAGTCAGTCCGACTATGCGTTCCAGGTCGCCGTCGATCAGTTCGGCGACGTTTACACCTCCGGGCAGACGTACGGCTCGCTCGGCGGACCGAACGCCGGAGCCCGCGACCAATTCCTGATGAAGCACGACGCCAACGGCAACCTGCTGTGGTCACGACAATTCGGCAATACGTCGGATGAAACCACGAGCGCCTCCTGGGTCGACCCCAGCGGCAATGTGTACCGCGCAATGACGGCGTCCGGCGCCCTCGGTGGCGCGAGTCAAGGGAACGAGGATGTGGTCGTTGTCAAATACGATCCGGCGGGAAACATCCGCTGGGCAACCCAGATCGGAACCGGCGCACTCGACGCTCCCGTCGGCGGCATCACGGGCGACTCGCACGGCAATCTCTACATCACCGGACGGACGACCGGCTCGCTCGGCGGACCGAACGCCGGCAACCAGGATGCCTTCGTGATTAAGCTCACGCCGCCAGTTGCTACGGGTGCTAGCGCACTAACCTCCATCGCCAGCTCGGCGGCGCTAATGGCTGCACCCACGGCACTACCCTCGACGTTGGCCGAGACGACGGCTGCCCCAGTGGCTCGCAAGGCGAATGCGCCATCGAACGCCGCGAGCACTTCGGCCGACGGGAACGCCACCCGGCTGGCGAATTGGTTGGATGCCGCGCGAGGTCTGGCTGCTCATTCGCGGCAGGCGGATGCCGACCCAGTCGACCGAGCCGCCGTTCATGACCGCGCCTTCGCGGACATCGCTTACCGCGGCTGGTCGTCGGTCGCTGATGATTTGCTCTCCGCCCTCGCCTGAGGGCGAACGCCGTGTGAAATTGCGGGCGGCGCAACGGTTGACTGCCTATTAAAAACAGAGGGGACAGGCTCGCGCACGACCGCGCGAATCCTCGACGTTTCTTCAAGTGCGCTGCGAGCCAGTCCCCTGTTTCAGCAGACGGCTATCCGGTCGGCGTAACGGCACGACGGTTTGGAATCCCAGACCTGGTCTCGCCAGCGACCGTCACTACAGCCACGCTTGGCGATGCGGCGCGATCGCGCACGAGACTGCATGATTCCTGTGCACTGGGGATCCGTCCTTCTCGTCGGCATTAGCGTAAGTGCATTTGAAATAGGCACTTGCAATTCCTTGCGTCCGTACGGCACGCCACTTGCCTCGCACCTCGAACCGTCGGTCCTCGTGAGCGCGCTGGCCTCCGCCTTGGCTCACCGGCGGAAGGCCCGTCCCCATTCCCTCGGCAAACCAGTATTGCCGAGGCAGCGACACACTGCGCGAGGGCCGCATGGCGAACCCGGTCGAAGTTTGGAAACAAGAGAAGCATGGGTTCGACGTGTGGCCCGACGTGCTCGAATTCGCACGGGCGAAAGTGCCGATGGAGGCGATTCCGACTCCCGATTTGGAGCGGATGAAATGGTACGGCGTGTTCTATCGCAAGCGTGACTCGCCCGGCTCGTACATGTTGCGGATTCGGCTCACGGCCAATGAGCTTTCTTCCTCCCAGGCGAAGGAGATTGGCCGGGTGGCTTATGAATTTGGCTATGGCATCGTCGATATCACGACGCGGGCGAACATCCAAGTGCAAGGCTTGGCGATGGAAGCCGTGCCGCGCGTGCTGGAACGGCTCGAACAGGTCGGGCTGACTAGCCGGCAAACGGGCCACGACAATGTGCGGAATGTTTTCGGCCATCCGCTCAGCGGCGTCGATCCCCACGAGCTGATCGACACCCGGCCGCTGTGTCGGGCAATTTCGGAACTCTTCCTGGGCCACCGCGAGCGGGCGAATTTGCCGCGCAAGTTCAATATCGCCGTATGCGGGCGCGGCGAACATGCGATCCACTTTTGGACGCAGGACCTGTCGCTGCTGGCCGTCGAGCGCGGCGGCGAGGTCGGCTTCCAACTGCTCGTGGGCGGCAAACAGGGCCAGCAGCCGCGCTTGGGCCGGTCCTTAGGCGTATTCGTGCCGCCGGAATCGGCCCCGGCCGTGGTTGCCGCGGTGCTCGACCTCTTCCGCGAACAAGGCCCGCGCGAAAAACGGGACGCGGCTCGATTTCACTTTCTGTTGGAGCAAATCGGCATCGTTGGGTTGCTGGCCGAAATCGAACGGCGGATCGGCAGATCGCTGGAACGGGACGACGTCGAACCCGAACCGCCCAGCGGCTATGAGGACCTCGTCGGTTGGTTCCCCCAGATCGAACGCGATCGCTGGGCGATGGGGCTGTGCCCCGCCTTGGGTCGCCTTTCGTGGCTGCAACTGGAAGGAATCGGTGTCGCCAGCGAACGCTGGAGCGACGGCCAACTGCGGACCACGCCCGAACAAGGGCTGATGATTCTCAACGTGCGGGGCGGTTTTCGCGACGCGCTCGCGACGCAACTTGGCCAGTGGAACCTGGGCGTGCATGCCGATTCGCGGGTCCGCGCTCTGGTTGCTTGTACCGGCAAGCAGTTCTGCAACATCGCGGTCACGGAAACTAAGGCCCACGCCCTGCAGCTGATCGAGCAACTCCGTCAGCGCTCGCTGGAACTGCACGGTGTGCGAATTCACATGAGCGGTTGTCCGTCGGCGTGCGGCAACCACCATACGGCGGATATTGGCCTCAAAGGCGTCCGCGTGAAGCGATTGTTGGGAACGCGCGAGGGGTTTGACGTGTTTTTGGGGGGCGGTGTGGCGGGCCGGTTGCAAACTGCCCTGCCCTATCGCTTGGGGGTCGACGTCGACCAGCTTCCCAATCTCGTGGACGAACTCGTCCGCGAGTTCTACCGACTTCACGCGCCGGGCGAGACGTTTAGCGAGTACTGGCGGAAGAAGCTCCTGCTGCGCGAGCCATCGGCCGCCCTGGAACAAGAGTATCAATTGCCCGTGTGGGAGTGTGACCGTTGCGGCCACCGTCATGCGGGCGAGGATCCACCGGTTTACTGTCCGCAATGCGCGGCGTTGCGCCGCCACTTTGCCCGCTGGGAACAGGCCCCTGCTGCGGCGCCGGAAGCAAATGGCCACGCCAAAGTCCCGGTTGCGGCCGACGGCTACGCGGCCGCCGCCGACCTGGCGAGTGTTCCCCACGAGCGCGGCTTGTTCGTGCGTCTCGGCACGCATGAGTTGGCGCTGTTCCGCACCGGTGATGAGGTGACCGCACTCGACAACACCTGCCCCCACGCGGGTGGCTCGCTGGCCGAAGGACACGTGGCGGACGGCTGTGTGGCGTGCCCGCTGCACGGCTGGAAGTTCGACGCGCACAGCGGCGCCGGCGTTGGGTCCGCGCGGGCAAGCGTCGCAACCTATCCGACAAAGATCGTCGACGGCAAAGTCTTCGTCCTGCTAGGTGCAAACACTTAGTGACCAATCCTGCGTCCATCACTGCCGTCGACCATCGCGCTTCCACCGGCGAGGCGATCTGTCCCTATTGTGGCGTGGGCTGCCGGTTGTGGGCCGAAGCCGCCTACGGCACAATTCTGCGCGTGAAGGGCGTCCGCGCGGCCGCCGCGAACCTGGGCGGCATCTGTGCCAAGGGCGTGCTCTTGCCGCAGGTGCTGCATTCGCCCGATCGCTTGACGCAGCCCCACCTGCGCGTCCGTCGCGGCGATGACTTGCGCCCCGCCAACTGGGACAAAGCGCTCGCCTTCACGGCCCAGCGGCTGGCCGAAATTTTGCGGACGCACGGTCCCGATGCGGTGGCCTTCTACGGCAGTGGCCAACTCGACAGCGAGGCTGCCTACCTCGCCGTGAAACTCTTCAAAGGCCACTTCGGCACGAACAACACCGATTCCAACAGCCGGCTGTGCATGGCCTCGGCGGTTGCCGGGTATGTCAGCAGCTTGGGCGCCGACGGTCCGCCCACGTGTTATGACGACATCGACGCCGCCGATCTTATCCTGATCGTCGGCTCGAACATGGCCGACGCCCATCCCGTTACGCTCGACCGAATTCGCGCACGGCGGACGCGCGACGGCAACCGCCCCTTTCTCGTGGTGATCGACCCGCGCCGAACCAAGACGGCTGAACTCGCCGATCTTCACGTGCCCGTTGCCCCGGGCACGGATGTCGCGTTGTTCAATTGGATCGCTCGCCGATTGGTTGCCAGCGGCCGGGTCGATGCGGCGTTTATCGACGCCCATAGCGAAGGCTTCGCGGAGTTTGCCGAGTTCTTGCGGAATCTCGATGAGGACGCACTCGTGGCCGCGATTGACGTCGAACCTACCTGCCTCGACGCCCTGGTCGAGCGGATTACAGGTTCACGCGCGATGTTGTCGTTCTATTGCATGGGCCTCGGCCAAAGCACGGCGGGTGTGGCCAAACATAACTCACTCATCAACCTGCACTTGCTGACCGGGCACATCGGCAAGCCGGGGGCGGGGCCGTTTTCGCTCACGGGCCAGCCGAATGCCATGGGCGGCCGCGAATGCGGGCTGCTTGCGCATCAATTGCCCGGCTACCGGTTCGTCAACAACCACCAGCATCGCCAAGAACTAGAACAGTTTTGGGAGCTGCCGGAGGGCACGATCGGACCGCGGCCCGGATTGACGGCGGTTGAAATGTTTCGTGGCCTGGAGGCGGGCCGGATTCGCGCTATCTGGATCGCGGCCACCAACCCCGCCGCCAGCTTGCCCGATCTGCACCAGGTTCGCCGGGCACTCCATCGCGCCGAGCTGGTGATCGTGCAGGACGTGTATCATCCGACTGAGACATCTCGGTTCGCCGACGTGGTGCTGCCGGCGGCGAACTGGGCCGAGAAAGAAGGCACCACCACGAACAGCGAGCGGATGGTCAGCATCAGCGAACGACTACTGGCTCCGCCCGGCGCCGCCCGCGCCGATTGGGAAATCATCGCGCTGGTCGCCCGGAAAATGGGGGTGCCTGGTTTTGAATTTGCCCGCCGCGAAGCCGTCTGGGACGAATTCCGCCGCCTGACCTCGGGTCGCCCGTGCGACATGACGGGCATCACCGCGGAGCGGCTGCGGCGGGAACAGAGCCTGCAGTGGCCGTGCCCCGACGAGACGCACGGCGGCACGAAACGCCGTTACCTCGATCGCGTGTTTGCCACGCCTTCCGGCCGCGCCCGGTTCCTTGCCCACGACCACGCACCTCCCAAGGAAGCGACCGACCGGGAGTTTCCACTGGTATTCACCACCGGTCGCATCTACGCCCATTGGCACACGCTCACCCGCACGGGCAAGGCGGACAAACTCGTGGCTCGCGATGCCGAGCCGTATGTTGAGATTCATCCGGCCGATGCCGAGCGGCGGGGCATCGTCGAAGGACAACCCGTCACGCTACAGAGCCGCCGTGGCACGATCACGTTGCCGGCCCGGCTGACGACAAGCATGCGGCCCGGCTTGCTCTTTGCACCGTTTCATTGGGGCGATCTGTGGGGGCCCGACCGGGCCGTGAACTACCTGACGATCGCCGCGCTCGATGCCCAATCGAATCAGCCCGAATTGAAATACTGCGCGGTTGCGATGGAGCCGGCCGCGAACCAGGTCAGCAACGGTACCACCGACTCCGCCCCGCTCGACGGCGACGGACATTTCTTCCACTGGTTTCATTCCAAGAGTTCGAAATCCCGCCACGGAATCGGCTCGCAAACGCGATAACTGCCGGAATCCAACAACAAAAACAGCCCCAGGCATCCACCTGGGGCTGTCACGGGACGGGCAATCAAACTATTTCCATGCGCGATGCGAATATCGCGCCAGCTTTCTTCTTGCCAAATACCTCGGAGGCTAAGCACTCTTCGTCTGCGGTTGTTCGAACAGCGGTTTCTTGCCGTCCACCACGTCGTCGGTAATCACGTACCGGCTGCCGCGCGGCTGCTCGGGCAGGTCGAACATGATGTCCAGCATCACGTTCTCGATAATCGACCGCAAACCACGGGCACCGGTCTCGCGCTCGTGCGCTTTCTTGGCGATCGCGCGGAGCGCTTGCTCGGTGAACTTGAGGTCGGCCTCTTCCATCGAGAACAATCGCTCGTACTGTTTGGTGAGCGCGTTCTTCGGTTCGGTGAGTACGCGCACCAGCGCGCTTTCATCGAGCGGGGTCAGGGCCGTGGTCACCGGCAACCGGCCCACGAGCTCGGGAATCATGCCGAACTCGATGAGGTCGTCGGCACACACGTTCGGCAGCGTTTCGGCCAGGCCCAGGTCGGTGTGCGACTTCGAATCTTGCGTGAAGCCGATCGACCGCTTGCCCATGCGCTTGCGGATGATGTCTTCGATGCCGGTGAACGTGCCACCGCAAATAAACAGGATGTTCGTGGTGTCGATCTGGATGTACTGCTGCTCCGGATGCTTGCGGCCACCTTGCGGCGGCACGTTGGCCGTCGTGCCTTCCAGCATTTTGAGCAAGGCCTGTTGCACGCCTTCGCCGGAAACGTCGCGCGTGATCGAAACATTCTGGCTCGTCTTGCCGATCTTATCGATTTCGTCGATGTACAGCACACCGCGCTGGGCGGCTTCGATGTCGAAGTCAGCCGCGTGCAAGAGCTTCAAGAGCAAGTTCTCGACGTCTTCGCCCACGTACCCGGCTTCGGTCAACGTGGTCGCATCGCCGATGGCGAACGGCACATTGAGGCTGCGAGCCAGTGTGCGGGCCAGCAAGGTCTTGCCGCAGCCCGTTGGGCCGACGAGCAAAATGTTCGATTTATCAATTTCAACATCCGAATCATCCTCGGCCGCCACCAGCCGCTTGTAATGGCTGTGGACTGCAACCGAGAGAACGCGTTTGGCCTTGTCTTGGCCGATGACGTACTCGTCGAGCTGCGTCATGATTTCGCGCGGCGACGGGATACGTGTAAACAGCTGCTTGCTCGTGCCGCGTCGTTTGCGTTCCTGGTCGAGGATCGACTGGCAAAGTTCAATGCATTCGCCGCAAATGTAGACGTCGCCCGGCCCTTCGACCAAGGGTCCAACGTCTCGATAGCTCTTGCGACAGAACGAACAAAACGCGTTCTTCTTGGTTGTGCCGCCGCGGCGTGTGCCGCTGACATCCCGGCCCGTAGGCATTACAAACTCCTTCCCGGTCGGCGACCGGCTCGCAGCTACATGGGTGCGATTAAACCCGTCGCCTGATGTTTCCTATGGTGTCACTCGCTCAATCGCGAACCTGTTTCGAGGGCCGACGTCGTTCGGTGGTCTACTTCCCTACCACAGCGTAGGTGGCGCGTCAGCCGCATCTCGAACCGTTCGCTTGCGTGCGTCCGGAGGAGCTTCCTTGTCCCCAGTTGCCGTCTGCCGCGGCGGACGACGCCGCGGCCCCTTCTTATCATCCATCACTACGTTCGTTCTGCCGCACCCGTTCGTCAAAAACCTTCAGCGTTGCCAATCTGGTGCGAGCATTCTTGTCACAATCGTCGCCAGCGGTCCGCGAGGCGCGATCGTTGTCAGCGTTGTTAACTCGTCTGGTCGCTATTGTTTAGCTCGGCATTGAGTTGCCTTGCTAGCTTCGTCTTAATTGTTCGGTATTCGTCGTCGCTCAGACCACCCCGACCATGGAGTTCTTGGAACTTTGTGAGCAAATCTTGCGCGTCACCTTGCGCGTCGCTGGAACCACCGCGCCACTTTCTCAGTGCCACGACCGCCAAGGCCAATAAGGCGAATATTACCGCAAACCACAAGGCGGCCTGAGACAACGGATGGCGAAACAATTCGGTCATGCCACCGGCTCACCCCGCCGATGCAACGTGATGCTAGCTGAGCGAAATTGCCCAGTCGATTCATTATGCGCCATTGTTAAATTTTGGTCCACAACGGTGCCGTTCAGGCTGATTTAGTCGCCCTGAGCGGTCGGTTTGACATTTAGGCCATCCCCAGGTCGTCCCGATAAGGACTAAGTGAGAGCGCGCGACGATTGCGCAAAGGGGGATTTCATGGTGCGATGCTGGCAAGACTCCAACCGTAGGGTGGGTACCGCCCGTCGGCAGACAGTTGGCCAATTCGTCGCCTACACCCAAACGATTTTGCGCCTTGCCGCGTCTTGCGCAAGCGTGGCCATGGTACTCATGGCTGTTGCACCGCGAGACACGTCAGCCCAAGCCGTCGCCGCCCCAGCGGCCACCGTCAGCCCGGCCCAACGTCCCGAGCCCATCTACTGGAAGCAGCAACTATTCTTAGTGCCGTACCAGTGGTCGTCGGCCGCCGCGCCGGCGAGCGCCCGTTTGGTCACGTTATATATTTCGCGCGATCATGGCGCGAGCTGGCAGAAGATCAGCGACGGCCGCCCCGACCTGAAAGCGTTCAACTATCGCGCCGAAGGCGACGGCGAATACTGGTTCACCATCCGCACGCTCGATAACCGCGGCCAGCTCTGGCCCGCCGGTCCATACCAACCCGAACTGCGCGTCATTGTCGATACGACTATCCCGCGCATCGACGAACTGCACGCCCGGCCGACGCCCGACGGCGCGATTGAGATCCAATGCCGCGCGACCGATGTCAACCTCGACCCGGCATCGCTCAGAATCGAAGCGCAAATCAGCGGCGCGACTGCTTGGCAGGCAGTAACCCTGCAGCCGCTTCCGGCGAACGCTGCCGCCTCACTCGGTACCGCGGCCCTGCCCTCGGTGTTGGCAGTGCCGATTCGCGCGATTTGGCAGCCGCCGGCAGGCCTGCGGCCATCCGCGATTCGCGCCACAATCTCCGATCGCGCCGGCAACTCAACGGTCTACCAATGCACCGTCGATTCCACGCCGCCGGTTGTCGGCCCGCTGCTGTCACAACCGATGCCAGCCGCCGCAACGCAACCCTTGCCCACTGCGGGAACGCCGGTCGGGAACGTGTTCGCCGCACCACCACTCGCTCCGCCCGCTTCCGGCGTGGGCTGGTCGGCTGTTTCCGCCCCGGCTGCGCCGACCCCAGCCGCTGCACCCATAAACCAAACGCCTCCACCGACCAATCAAACTTGGCCAGCCGCGGCCGCCAAAAAACCATTTCAATTGTGGACCGGCGGCGCTCCGACTGACGACAGCCAGGCAGCTTACGCAAATCCGCCCGTGGTCAACACGCGCTCGCGAGTAGGAGCAAATCCAATTGCGGGCAGTGTTCCTAATGGGGATAGCTCGCCCCGCATCCCCGCGCGTTTCGCCGACGCAACGAAGGCTAGCGGAAATGACAACCCGTCGGCTGCTCCGCGCGGAGCAGCGTCGCCGCTCTTCCAACCAGTCGAGCCATTTCGTCAACCATCGGCAACATCACCGACCATTGCCAGTTCTGGCCCGTCACTGGTTCCTATTGGTACCAGCACGCCAACGGACACTTCGCCGACCGCCAACGCTGGAGGAGCCGCACTCGGCTCCAACGCTACCCCGGTTACCGCGGCAACGCCAACACACCGGCCGAAATCGCCGCCGTTGATGGTGGGCTCGCGCACCTTTTCCCTCGAATACGATTTGGAAGACAGCAGCCGGGCGGGCGTTGCTCGCGTGGAACTGTGGGGCACGCGCGACGGTGGCCAAACCTGGACCCGCACCGCCGTCGACGACGACTGCCGCAGCCCGTTGACTGCCACGGTCGACGACGAGGGCCTGTACGGCTTCAAGATTCTCGTTCAAGCCGCCAATGGGGCCTCGATCAATCCGCCTCGCGCCGGCGAAGAACCCGAGCTTTGGGTCGCGGTCGATTTGAAACGGCCGATCGTCGAATTTACCTCCATCGAGCGTGGCGAAGGCAACCTGGCCGATCAGCTGATTTTGCATTGGCGTGCCCAGGACAACAACTTCGAACCACGGCCGATCTCACTATCGTTCAGCAGCCGGCCCGGCGGTCCTTGGTCCGTCATTGCCACGAATCTCGAAAACACGGGCGAATATGCCTGGCGTGTCGAACGCTTTGTGCCGGATAAGTTCTACCTGCAGATCGAAGCGCGCGACATCGCCGGCAATAGCGCCAAGCTGCGCACGCGCGATCCCGTGGAGTTTAGCGCCCTGCCGACCACCGGACGACTTCGCTCCACGGCGCCTGCCGACCCCACGGCCGCGAAAACCAGTGACGCGTATCGATAACTCGCATCTTGCCAGCTTCACTTCTGAAATCTGCCGCGCGGCAATGGATGATTCTCCGTCCACGCCGCCCGCAGGGTGGTCGGTCGCGGACATGATGCTGCTAAACATCGTCTCCAATCATCGACGTGCACGCGGTCCGGGAATGTAGCGGCAGTGCCAACCCGCTGATAATCCGCCCATCACTCGTCGCCAGCCATGTAACGGCGCAGCGGCGGATAAGAGTTGGCGCTGCCGTCTGATGTATCTACGCAACAGGACGCTGCCGATACCGGCACACGCCACTAAACACCATCGCCGCAACGAGCGCCATCACGCCACTTGCAGGCTCCGGCGTCTCCACGAGTTTGACCACAAATGCACTGCCATCCGGAGGGCTGTACGTTGTCGAGGTCAAGCCGCCGATGTAAATGCTAAATGGCGATTGAGCGGAGATGCTCCAGGCGTCGTCAAAGAGGTTATCGCTACCAAAAGTGGTAGTCCAATTCAGGTTACCGAGACTATCATACTTAGCGGCCCAACCATCAGTGACGCCGCTCGATGGCCACTTCATGCCGGTGAGAAAAACGCCACCAACGGCGTCAGTCGCCAAGTCAGCTCCAAGACTACTTTCTAAACCGAGTTGACGAGTCCACAACTCATTGCCCGACAAATCAAATTTTCGTACAAACGGATCGCCGCCATAAGGGGTGACGTCACCAGCCAAATCTCCTTCCGTATTTCCAAGCGTATAGAGGTTTCCGTCCGGCGAAAATGAAATCTTTCTAGCAATATCTTCCTTGGGTGTTCCAAACTGTTTTGCCCAAGCCAGATTGCCACTACTATCCAGCTTTCCATTAATGATGTCCCAATCTCCCGCATTTGGTCCGTATAAACTCCCGTTCGTTGAACCGGTGAAATACACATTGCCTTGTCGATCAGTTACAACGCTTTCAATGTCGACGCTCTTGTTATCTCCAAACGTCTGAAGCCATTGTTGATTCCCATCAGCATTAAAACGAGCAATGTATCCATAACCGGTAGAGTAAAACGGATCTGCAGAATTTGGCACGCTGAAGGAACCGCAAATATATACGTTGCCCATCATGTCAGCGGCGAGGCCTTGTCCTGAAGCACCATTGCCTATACCGATTTGCTGCATCCATTTGAAATTGCCGGCCTCATCGAACTTGGTGAGTACTGCGTACCTATGATAAGTCATTGGTGTCACATACTCGCCGGCGATGTAGATGTCGCCCATTCCATCAGTCGTGACTTGAAGAGGATTAAGATTTCTTTCCCCCCATTGTTGCTGCCAAAGTAGATTGCCGGCGGAATCAAATTTTGTCAGGAATGCGCCCGGCAATAAATTGTTGCCGGAGATGTAAACGTTGCCCAATGCATCACTCGTGATACTCGTGGAACGCGAGTCCGGCAGGTATTGCGCCCATTCGATTTGTGGGGCCGTTTGAGCGACGGCACATTGAATAGAAACTGACCACACGAGAAGGTACAGAATTGCGCTAGTGGCCTTTGACAACAATTGACATGGGCGCGGTTTTCGAGTTCTCATTGGCCACTCCTTTGTCGCGAACTGTGGCGTACGCCAGCTTGTGCACTCGACCCCGGCGCGTGAAATATACTGACACTACCCAGGCTGCGTCGAGATGACTTTAAAGGTTTGTAGCCCTGATTCAAGGCTATAACCCGATAGTCGGGTACAATGCGCCATATTCCCGCCTAAAGAAAACAATTACGCCCTGTTTCGAAGCCACTTTGACAGGCAAACCAGTTCCGTTCTAAAATTAGGAGTAGGTGAACAGATTCACTTGTGGGAGGGTGCCGCCGTGATCTCGACACTGCATTCGCCTGAATTTCGCCACGCCTATCATGAAGCGTTGGACCACTCGGCCCACACGCCCGAGGCCCAACGGGCATCCGCCCGCAAGGTGCTTGAGAACTATTTCAGCTTGGAGGAGATTTCGCCCAGCACGCCGCTCAGCGCCGAGGCGTTCTACTTCATCGACCAGGCGGTCGAGATCCACGGCGTCTACAAGTTCTTGGTCCCAGGAACGGTTCACCGCGAGCTAATTTCCGGCCATGTCTTCTTGCTCAAGCCGAAGCCAACTCACGTCGAGCACACGGTAAAGGCCAAGGAGTTCGACGGCGCGATCGCCGCGGTCGAAGCCGTGCGACTGACGCTCATTCCGGAACGGGTGAACGGCATCATTTCCTTCATCTCCGACGCCAAACGCTTCTTCGACCATGACGACCTGGTTGGCACCGAGCGATCGATCGGCACGGCCCTCGATCACTTCAATCGGGCAGCAAACGACGGCCTGCGAATGATCAAATCGGAGGCGGAACGGGGCAAACGAGGGAATGAACTCGCCGGCACGCGGCGCGCACTGAATGACATGCGCAGAAAACTGCAGGAGGAAATCGCCGGCCATTCCCAAGGGCATTGACTAATCAATCGCAAGCAGTCGACAGACTTCATCGTAGACCGCATCTACCGTGAGGTCGCGCATGCAGCGATGATGGCCGAGCGGACAGGTGCGCTTCATACATGGCTGGCAGTCGAGATTGAGCGACAGGCAGACTTCACGGTCGTAGCTGAGCACGGTGCGGCGCGGATCGGTGGGGCCGAACAATGTGACGACCGGCCGGTTAAAGGCCACGCCGAAGTAACGCGGGCCGCTGTCGGTGGTGACGAGCAGCCGCGACCGGCGCACACATGCTTTCGTAAGGCCGACGGGAAGCTGGTCAAAATCGGCCAGGGAAACGACGTTCGGCGAGTTTGCCGCGGCCACCATGTTGCGGGCGATCTCGCGCTCAACCGGACCGCAATTGACGAGCACATGCAAGCCATCCTTCGTTACGATCCGACGGGCGAGTTCGCCAAAGTGCTCCGCCGGCCAGAGTTTGGCTGCTCCATACGCACCACCGCAGTTCAAAGCGACGACTCGATCCCCTGGGGGCAATTGCAACTTTTGCCACGCCGCATCGGCAGCACGTTCATCCTCGGCCGTCGTGGCAAGTTCGAGTCGCGGCGATTCGGGTCGGCAACCGGCGACATTGGCGAGTAGCATGTAGCCGTCGACGGTTGCGACCGGGCCGCCATCGGCCGCACGCGGCATGCGAATGGCTTTGGTCAGCAGCAGCGAGCGGAAATCGTTGCGGAAGCCGATTCGCGTGCGTGCGCCGCTCCGCCAGGCCATCCATGCCGTTCGCAACGAATTGGTGAGCAGTACGACGACATCGAGTTGGGCGGCTTGCAGTTGCTGTATGACTGTGGTATGCGAACGACCGAACCTTCCGGGTGGGCGCTGGTAGATGATCTGTTCATCGAGCCAAGTTGTTCCCGTCAGAACTTCCGCAACATACGGCCGCAGAATGCCGATCAACTTTCCATCCGCGCCAACGAACTTACGCAGCGCCCGCAGCGCGGGCGTCGCCATCACGATGTCACCCACCCAGTTGGGAAGAAAAACACCTAGTCTCATGGCGGGGGTGAAGTGGGGAGTGGGGAACTGGGAAGGGGAGTAGGGAATTCGGAATGGCGAATTGGGAGTGGGAGCTGCCTCCGCAATTTGTACTACGTACTGAGTACACAGTACGTAAGGCAATGCCGTATCTCGGCATCATTTGGCGTAAAGTGCACTGTTAAACTACAAATGCTAACACGTCTGCCCGCCGAGGGCCTAGTTCAATTCGGCGGTCCGTGGGTTGCTGTTGAGGCGCACAGAAAATAGGATCGTGCAAGGGCGGCGATCGCGCGACTGCCCTGGACATTGGACTCGGGTGATTGCCGATGTGATGACGCGGCACATTTTTCGGTGGTGAGGAGCGATGTTATGCGAGCAATGAGCGTGATTTCAGCGATTGTCCTCTTGCTGGGCGCAAATGCGTTCGTTGCGAACGCGGACGACACATCGGGAGCGAACCCAGCGATTGAGCTCACGATCGACGCGACGAAACCGGGGCCGGCGATCAACCCTTTTATCTACGGGCAGTTCATCGAGCACTTGGGGCGGTGCATCTACGGCGGCATCTGGGCCGAGATGGTGGAGGACCGCAAGTTCTATTTTCCCGTTACGGACAAATACAATCCTTACGGCGATTCGAAGATCACGATTCCGGTGGTGAGTGCATCGCCGTGGGAGGTAATGGGGCCGGCGGGATCGGTCGTGATGGTGAAGAAGAACGCGTTCGTGGGTGAGCACTCGCCGCAAATCGCGCCCGGCAGCGGAATTCGGCAGAACGATTTGGCGGTCGTGGCTGGAAAGGAATACGGCGGGTACGTGTGGCTGCGAGCAGCGAAGGGCAAAGCCAGCGTGCGGGTGTCGGTCATTTTGGAAGACGGCAAGGACAGCAAACAAGTCGCCAACACGATTATTGATGATAAGGAATATATTCGGTTTCCATTTAAGTTCGTGGCAGCACGGCCGACCGAGAATGCACGATTACAGATTGATATCTCCGACGCCCCATGTTTAGTCGGTGCCGTATCATTGATGCCGAGCGACAACGTCCGCGGCTTCCGGGCCGATACGCTGGCGCTGCTCAAGCAATTGCACGGCACGATTTATCGCTGGCCCGGCGGAAATTTCGTGAGCGGTTACAACTGGCGCGATGGCATCGGCCCGCGCGATAAACGTCCGCCGCGGCGCAACCCCGCGTGGACAGGCGTCGAGCATAATGATGTCGGCATCGACGAGTTTATCGACCTCTGCCATGAAATCGATGCCGAGCCGGAAATCGCCGTGAATACCGGCTTCGGCGACGATTATTCAGCGGCTCAAGAAGTTGAGTATTTGAATGGATCGGCCGACACGATCGGCGGTGGATGGCGCGTGAAGAATGGCCATGCCAAACCGTACGGGGTGAAGTATTGGTGCGTCGGCAATGAAATGTGGGGCGATTTTCAGCTAGGTCACATGCGGCTCGATCAGTATACGCTCAAACACAATCGCGTGGCCGCGGCGATGCGCAAGGTCGATCCGTCGCTTGTGCTCGTTGGATCGGGCGACCTCGGCACCAAGGGGCGGCTGGGTGACGGGCCAGACGCCCACGACGTGAGTTGGTCGCAAGGAATGCTCGAGCGGTGTGGCGACCGCATGAACATGATTTCAGAGCATTTTTACCGGGGGCAGCTTCCGTGGACGAAAGACGGCAAGATGCCCATCGAGGAGCATGTAGGCCAGCTTCGCGAGGAAATCCGCAAGAAGGCCGCGGCTCATCGTAAGCTGCAGGCGAAGGTGGGGCGGACGCCGGAGAAGTTCATCCCGATTGCGATGGACGAATGGAATTATTGGCATCGGGATTACGTCTATGGCGAACTTGGCTGTGACTACAACCTGGCGGATGCGTTGGGTGTCGCGGCCGGGCTGCACGAGTATTTCCGCAACAGCGATATCATCGGCATGGCCAATTATGCGCAAACGGTGAATGTGATCGGCTGCATCAAGACGACCAAGACGGCGGCCTTCTTGGATACAACCGCCCTGCCCTTGCTGCTTTACCGTCGGGAGTTCGGAAGTGTGCCGCTGGCAGTTATGGGAAACTCGGAAGAGCGGAAGTTGGACCTGGCAGCTGCCAAGATGGCCGATGGCAGCGCGATCACAATCGGCGTGGTAAATCCGGAAGCGAAGCCGCAAGCATTGCGACTGGCGGTGAACGGGGCGAAAGTCGGTACGAATGCCAAGGTCTGGCGGATTACGGCTGAAAATGCCGAGGCAATCAACACGCCTGAGAAGCAAGCCGTGGCGATTACCGATGCTAGGGATGTGAAAGTTGACGGAGCGGTTAGCGTGCCCGCGTACAGCGTGAATGTGTTCCGCGTAGCGGTGGAAAAGTGAACCCGTTCATTTGCGAAGCTTCTTGTTCCCACGCAGAGCGTGGGAACAAGAGTGCCCTCACCAAGCCCTCTCCCGGACGGAGAGGGTTTCTGATGACGGCTTACTTCGAGTGTGCAGTTTGTGTTACCAGTTCGTGCACTTTCTCGCCGATGAGTTTTTCAGCGCTGGGGGACCACACGGCAGGCAGGCCGTAGGGGAATCGTGATGTGGCGCCTTCATAGCCGCCCTCAGCCAGCACGCGGCGGGAGGGGATGTAGGCCATTACGTCGTTCGTATAGGCGGAGACCCAGGTTTTGCCGGTGCCCAATTCGGACTTGAACCGCAGGGAATAATCGACGACGCATTCGCCACCCAAGAAGACCCACGTCAGGTCGTCGCCAAGTTCCCAGGTCTGGATGGGATAGGGGTAGCTTGTTGGCAGCTTGCCATTTCTATCCCAGTCGCTGAGAAGGTATTTGGCCCACGGCGCTTGAGAGTTGTTGTTCTTGGCTGCCTCCAATTCCAACTCGGCACGTGTGGGCAACGTGTCGAACGGCAAATCGATTTCGGCATACGCGGTGGCTAGTGTCGGTGATACAGGCTTCAACTTTGATTGGATTGCCGCGTCGACGCCGCCCGCGAACCGTTCGCCATAATTTTGCATGAGTTCGAGTGTGCGACGGGGCAACGGATTCTGATCCGCACCGCAACCGGCGACGAACATCGCAATGGCGCCGGGGTGGCGGCGCTCGAGTTCGTTTTGGCCGGCGCCGGGCCAATCGGCGGTGATGAAGAAATCGGCCATCGTAGTGGCGTGGCAAGCATAGCCGCCGACGATCGCTCGTAGTGCCCCGTCTGGGCCGCGCACGGCCAGCACGGGCAACTCATGATCGACCGGACCCTGCAGTTTGTTTTCTTCGCGCAGCTTGGGAACTTGTGGCTCCGGATTGTTGCGCCGATTCACGGCAAACGTTGCTTCTCCAATGCCCCAGGAAATTTGCGCGGGGGCCAGCGAATCGATCGCCTGACCGACAACGGCGACGAGTGATCGTTCAAGCTGCTCTTTATATTCCTTGACGCGGCGCGTTTGGTCCGCGTCGAGATGGAACATCGGCATAAGATTGCCATCCAAAACCGGGCCGCTGTGAGTGTGGGACACGGAGAGGGCGACCGCAGCACGTGGCAGTTTGTACTTATTCTCGATGTTGCGGCACACCTCGACGGACAGTTCGCGATCGATGCCGACGAGGTCCATCGTGACCAACGCGGAACGATGGCCCGCTGCGTCTTCGAGAACGAGCGCCTTGGCCCACAGGTCGTCGTGCTTGGAGGTCGCGGGCTTATCGCGTGAGGCGTAGCCGGAAAGCCAGATGGGTAACTCGGGTGTGATGTTGACCTTCGCTGCGCCAGCCTGCCAGCCCTTTTCGGCGGCAGTAGTCGAGGCCGCCAGAACAGGCGAAACTACTACCAGCGCAATGAATACGCGTCTTAGCATTGTAGTTGTCCTTTGAAATTCACCACGACGGCACGACGAGCACGACATGGCAATGACCAAGTACCAATGATCAAAGGCATCCGCTGCGTTGTTTGGTCATTGGGATTTGGAAATTGGTAATTCTCGCATCGTGCGTCGTGCCGTGGTGGTAAGCAACAGTTATCTTTGCGGTTGAGGGGTCGAATTTTTTTCATATACGACCTTGCCGCCGACGATGGTCATGCGGACGGGCACCATATTAAGTTCGTGCGGCGGCGTTTTGAATAGGTCGCGGTCGAGAATCACGAGATCAGCGAGTTTCCCTGGTTCGAGTGAGCCGAGCTTCGCTTCGTTGAAGGCCGCGTAGGCCGCGTCGATCGTGTACGCTCGCAGCGCTTCTTCCACGTTGATCTTCTGCCGCGGCACCCATCCGTTCGGGTTCTTGCCATCGAGCGTGCGGCGAGTGACAGCGGCGTAAATTCCGTCGATTGGAGTGGGCGGAGCCACGAACCAGTCGCTGCCAAATGCGAGGCGGGCACCGCTATCGAGCAGCGAGCGAAACGCATAGGTTGTTTCACAGCGCTGGGCACCGATCGCCTTCTCTGCCCAACGCCCATCGTCGATCGCATGATAGGGCTGCATGCTCGCGATGACGCCGAGCTTTGCGAACCGGGGAAGATCGGCCGGTGCGATGTGCTGGGCGTGTTCGATGCGGAAACGCCGATCGCGCTTGCCGTTCACTTGGGCAACGCGCTCATAGATATCGAGTTGCGTGCGAATGGCGCGGTCGCCGATTGCATGCACAACAACCTGTAGGCCAGCGCGGTCGGCGCCGAGCGTCCATTTCTCCAGATCTTCGGGCGTGTTCACGAGCAGGCCGCGATCGGTTGGCGCATCGCTGAATGGTTCGAGAAATGCGGCCGTGTGGGAGCCCAGCGAGCCATCGACAAAACCTTTCAATCCACCGATTTGCAGCCAGTCGTTGCCGCGGCCGTGGACTTTGACTTCCTGGGCGAGCCGCTCCCACTGCTCCAAGGGCGTGCAAGCGTAGATGCGAGTTTTCATCAGGCCGCGGCGTTCCGCAAGGCGGAAGACATCAACATGGGACCAGTTGCCCATGTGATGGACGGCGGTGACGCCGCGGGCGGCGAGGTAATCCATCGCGGCCACCGTGGCAGCGAGTTGTTGCTGCAAGGTGGGATCCGGCTGTACGCGGTCGATGAGCGCCATGGCGTTGTCTTTGAAGATGCCGGTGGGGCGGCCCTTCGAGTCGCGAACGATTTCACCACCCGCCGGCGTTTTCGCGTCGTCGGCGACCTTGACCGCGCGCAAAGCCGCCGTGTTGGCGAGCGCCATGTGGCCATCGAAGCGGTTGATCCACACTGGGTTATCGGGCGTGACGGCGTCGATCCAATCGCGCACGGGCAATTCACCGCCCCAGAGCGTGTGATCCCAATCGCCGCCGGTGATCCACGTGCCGGACGTCTGTTTCTTGGTGAATTCGCCGATGCGGCGGACGAATTCTTCGCGCGACTTCGCGTCGCGAAGCTGTACCGAGGCGAGTCGCAGACCGCCATCGACCAAATGGATGTGCGAGTCGATCAAGCCGGGGACGACCAGGCCGCTGCCGGCGTCGATGACGCGAGTACTGTCGTTGCATAGGTGCTGCAGTTCACTTCGCTTGCCGACGGCAATGATTTGATCGCCGCTAGCCGCGACAGCTTCGACCGTAGGGCGGTTTCGATCGGCGGTCCAAATGTTGCCGGTAACGAGCAGCGAGGCGGATTTGTCGTGCTCCCTCGCGGCTGCCTCAGAAGTCGGCATTGAAGATATAGCCAAAATAGTTATCAGGAAACGCATCGGAAGGAAACTACCGGCTGTAGTAAAGGGGTAAATGCCCGGAAAACCAGCGAAAGTGGGTAACCGCTACAGTAAATAGTTTTGACATTTGGCACCCTTGCTCCTTATAATCCGGGTGTACTCATCGGAACAAGGGGCACGCAGCCCCAGGCACGCGGCCTTATTCACAGGTGCGCGATGATTGCGGCAGCGATCGAACGCGAGCGGCTGGCTCGCGCTGAACAACACTATGAAGCGTGTTCGTTGTGCGAACACCGCTGCGGCGTCAATCGGCGTGCTGCGGAGCTCGGGCCTTGCAAAGCGGGCTGCACGGCGCGGGTGTTTCGCCATCGTGTCGAGTTGGGCGAGGAAGTCGAACTCATTCCGTCGCATCTCTTCTATTTATCGGGCTGCGATTTGCGATGCTGCTTTTGCATCGCCGAAATAAACGCATTCAATCCGGCGATTGGCACCGAACTGACGTCTTCGTTCTTGCAAGAGGCAATCGCCTGGGGAAGGAGCCGCGGGGCGAAGAATATTCAGTGGGTGGGCGGCGAGCCGACGATTCACCTGCCGGCGATTCTGCGGGCAATGGCTGGTTGCGAAGATTTGCCATCCGTCGTGTGGAAGAGCGATTTCTACGGCACCCCAGCGGCCTTCGCACTGCTGGAGGGAATAGTCGACATATATGTAGCCGATTTTAAGTTTGGCAACAACGTGTGCGCCAAGCGGCTAGCGAAGGTGGACCGCTACGTGGAGGTGATTTCGCGAAACTTAAAGCTTGCCGCCGGACAAGGCGACCTCATCGTACGGCATTTGCTGCTGCCCGGGCATTTCGACTGCTGCTATCGACCGATTGTCGATCACTTATCGGCGATGATGCCAGACGTGAAGTTCAGCATTCGTGGCGGTTACCGTCCGCGTTGGCTGGCGGCACACTACGCGGAAATGGCGGAGCCGCTCGAGCCACAAGTTGCCGACGCGGCTGCTGAGTTGGCGATATCCAAGGGTCTGAATGTGGTTGATTGATCGATGGACGCGACCGACGAGACAAACATCACGGAAATCGAACTACTGCCCGACGGGCGGATTTGCGTGTTCGGCACGTCGCTGGAAGTACTGGAATTGCTCGACGAATTGCAGGGGGGCTGCGATGAACTGGTGCGGCGGCGTATGATCGCAAGTAGCGGTGCAGCACCGGCTGAGTATCAACAAATTATGAACGAGGGCGATTCGGAAGATGGCTGAGCAACCGACGAAGAACGATGGCCGAGCGCCTGTGCCGACGCAACGACCGCTGGCTCCAGCACCGAAGGCGGTTCGCCCGGCTGCTGAAGTGTCGTCACCGGCGGCGGTTGTTTCCAAGACCGTGGCTGGCAGTGCGAAGGTCGTGCAGACTCCTGGGCCGCGGTGCCATTCGGCCGCACAAGAATTGGACGTATTGGTCCGTGCTCGGTACCCAATTGTGTATGTGGTGACGTGGGAAGAGGAACGCGTTGAGCGATGCCTGCGGGAGATTGCGGCGGCACGCAATAAGAATTTGTTCGTGTGGACGATTACGCAAGGCATTGTGAAATCGGGAAGCGAGCCGCAACACGCGAAGTCGGGCGGTGGCAGCACGAGTGATCCGCTCGCGGCGCTCGATGCAGTGATCCATCAAGTTGAGCCAGCGATTTACCTTTTCAAGGATTTTCACCGCTTTACGGAAGATGAGCGGTGCAACCTCTCGGTGATCCGTCGGCTCCGCGACGTGGCTCATCATTTGCGCGATACGTACAAGACGATTGTCATCACGTCGCCGCTGATGCGGATCGCGCCGGAACTTTCAAAGGACGTGACGGTCATCGACTTCGGTTTGCCGGGCCCCGAGGAATTCAACAAGCTGCTGGATCGCATCGTCGAGGATGTGAAGACAAACCCCAAGGTGAAGATCGACTTGCCCGCCGAGGGGCGCGAACGATTGTTGGGCGCTGCGCGCGGCCTCACACTGAAGGAAGCTGAAAACGTATTCGCTAAAACACTTGTCACCGATGGTCAGCTTACCGCGGATGATGTGAACATCGTGTTCAGCGAGAAGCAGCAGGTCATCAAGAAGAGCGGCCTGCTCGAATACTATGAGGCTCAAGAGAAATTCACCGATGTTGCTGGCTTGGAAAACCTGAAGGATTGGTTGCGCAAACGGTCGGTGGCGTTCACCGAGCGGGCGCACAAATTCGGCCTGCCTTCGCCGCGCGGGGTGCTGCTCTTGGGCGTGCAAGGTTGCGGCAAAAGTCTGTGCGCCAAGGCGGTTTCGGGCCTGTGGGGCCTGCCGCTGTTGCGGTTCGATGTCGGCCGGATGTTCAGCAGCCTCGTGGGTTCGAGCGAAGAGAACATTCGCCGGGCCATTCAAGTGGCCGAGAGTGTCGCGCCCGTAATTCTGTGGGTCGATGAAATCGACAAAGCACTTGCGGGGGCGGCAGGATCGGCCGGCAGCGACGGTGGCACAGCGGCCCGCGTGTTCGGCACGCTACTTACGTGGTTGTCGGAGAAGACGTCGCCGGTGTTTGTCATCGCGACTGCGAACGACATCAGCAACTTACCGCCCGAACTGTTGCGAAAAGGTCGGCTCGATGAAATCTTCTTCGTCGATTTGCCGACCCCTCTCGAGCGACAGGAAATCTTCCGTATCCACATCGCCAAGCGTGGCCGCGAACCGACGAAATTCGATTTGGCGGAACTTGCTCGCGTGAGTGAAGGATTCAACGGCGCGGAAATTGAAGAGGCGGTCATCGCCGGCCTATTCGATGCGTTCAGCAGCCAAACCGAGTTGAGCACGGCAGTTTTGAAAACGGCCATTGCCGAAACAGTGCCGCTTTCCAAGACGATGAGCGAGGAATTGAATCGCCTGCGTACCTGGGCGATGGGGCGTTCGCGGCCGGCATCGGGCGTGATTGCCCAGGCGACGGATGAATCGCGGCGGAAGATCGAATTTTAGATGGTCAGAGGAAAATCTAACTGGGTGGCATGCCCTCGCCGCCGCGGCGTGGGCATGGGATACAACGCCACAATCATGCTCACGCGGCTTTGCCGCGAGCACATCCCACCCAGGAATGATTTGAGATTCTCAGAAAGGAACGGTGAACGATGAGCACGGTCATGGTCATTACGCCGATCATCATTGCGAATTGGCCGGCGATTACGGCCGCGGTGACGGCGGCGGTGGGATCGATTGGTTTTGCCACGGTTCAGCAAGGTTCGATCGAGGGCCGACAGGTCACCGGGACGAATCGCGAGGAGATCGAGGTCGAAGACAGCGATATTCTGCAAGGCACGGCGGGCACCAGCGAGCAGATCGTGGTCGAGCGCGACGGCGTGCGCGCGATTTTCAGCCGCGATGCCCGCGGGGCACTCAAGCTGTGCATGGAAGGCAACGGACTATCGAAGGCCGAGCTGCGCCGGCTGGGTGAGGAGCTGATCGGTCGGGTCACTCAGCAGTATGCGTATCACCGGATCGTGACGGAACTCAAACAACGCAACATGACGATCGTCGATGAGCAGGTAACGAAGGACCAGACGGTGAAAATTCGAGTGAGGAATTGGTAGGAGAGGCGCGAGGAGCGAGCGGCGAGGATAGGATCGAGCGATTAGCGGCGGCGGCCACGCCGTCCAAACGCCGGGGGCCTCATGCAGCAGCGAGGAGCGAGCGGCGAGAAGAGTTTTGCCACGGAGAACACAGAGGGCACAGAGGAAATTCAGAATGACCAAGCACCAATGACCAATTCCCACTTTAGCCACTTGGTCATTGGGATTTGGTCATTGGGATTTTTCCTCGGTGTTCTCTGTGCCCTCTGTGGCAAACGAATTTTGAATTACAGAAATCTGAAATAAGGACGGCGGCAATGGCCCGGGAAGAATTGGAAATTGAAATCGACGCCCAGGGGCGTGTAACGGTCCATACCATCGGCTTCAAAGGCAAACGCTGCCTGGAAGAGGCCGAGGCCATCGTACGCATACTCGGCCGCGAGGAATCGCGGCAACTCACGAATGAATACTACGAGGCCGAGCAAACGGGCAGCGTGCAGTCGCACATCGACGTACGGCAGCGGCGGTAAGAATGATGTCAAGACTTGTTCCAGTTAAGGACTGTAGGAGGCCTCTCCGAGGCCGATCGCGCGTTGCATTGGAAACCGCCATCGGCGTCGGAGACGCCTCCCATAGAAGTTTTCACATTGCTGCGATCAATAGGAGTTCAAGATGACGCCGATCCCAATGATTGCCGAGCCGTATGAGCCGGATTTGAGTACGGCCGAAAGTCGGCCGAATAGGGCGATTGAGGCGCCGGTGCCAACCAATGAGACAGCGTACTTATCAGTCGAGCAGTTGCACGACTTCATGCGGCGGCGGTTTGATCGCCTGTGGGCGCTGGATATTGAGTACGTGTTCAATGCCGAAAGCTATTGCGAGAATACGCGGCATGTTACGTTCGGCAGAACTCGCTATGCGTTTCGACACGAGAAACGTTTGAAGATTCAGAGTAATAAACATGAGGGATCATTGGTTTATCCTTCGTACACCTGGGCATGGAATGGCGATCTTCAACAGGATTTTCACGCTCGATTCAAAGACGCCTACCAAAAACCTGAGAAGTCGGATTGGCTGAATTCCGATATCTACCTGTGCAACGCGTGCATTCCTTGCGGTTCGGTTGAAGATGAATACACAGCCACTAAGAATACATGCACGATACCCTTATTGCAGCGGGTATTTGATGCACGCTGGCGTTGGAAAGTGTTACCGAAGCTCGAAGCGGTGGAGGGCGCGCCATGCCATGTGATCGAATCGAATGACCGCGTTCGGTTGTGGGTCGATCCAGCTTTGGACTGTGCGGTGCGGTTTGTGGCTTGGGGGAACATGTCCCGTGTCGCGCTTCGTGACTTTAGACTGATGGCCGACAACATTTGGATGCCCTGGCGGACGGAAGCGGTTGGGTACAATTCCAATTCGCCGTCACCAGTGCCGAACGAGGCCCACCGCGCATCGGTCCACATCGTGAAAGCAATGACCGTCAACGACGAAGTGCCGGAAAGCCTTTTCACGCTGAATTATCCCACAGGCACAGTAATTCGCGATGTTGTGAGTAAACGCTTCTATCGCCTGGGCAATAATCTTGAACAAATCAAGTTAGGCGAAGTTGATTGACGAGGCGGTATGCAATGCCCAAGTTGTCAATTTGAGAACATGCCGGGGAGCGGGCGGTGCGCGCGGTGTGGTGGGCTGCTCGCGCTGGCGTCGGCGACGATCGACGTGCATCCACCGCGGGCTGGACGGGTTTCCAAGAGCGTGCCGCGGATATGGAGCCGCTGGTGGTCGTTGCGGCGGTGGCTGGAGAACCATCGCGACGCGGCGGCCCGCCCATTTCGTGAACTCGTCACGCGGTTTGATCAGACCGATTTCACGCTCGATACGATGCTCCGCTGCATCGTGCCCGGGTGGGCACATCGATACCGCGGCAATGCGGCGCGCGGCGGCCTGTTCTTCACAGCGTACATTGGCTGCCTGGTGCCGGCGCTGGTCTTCTTCGGCACGTCGCTCGGCAGCATGTTTTTGGGGTTGGCGTTTGCCACGCACGTCGCAAGTGCGGTCGACGCACTCGTTGGTCGATTCGCGACGGTGGGCGATCGGCTAGCGTTCATGCTGGTGTGTTCGGCCGCGATCGCCTTTGGGATTTACGCGCCGATTGGGCTAGGCATTTCCCGGTTTGCCGTGCCGATTCAGATCAATCACCACATTTCCATTTTCGCGGAGAATGATGTGTTGTGGTACAACCCGCTGGCCCACGTTAAACCCGGCGACTACGTCTTGTATGCGGTGCCCAATACCACACTTACGGGAACGAACAATCACACGCGGTACGTGCTGCAGAATCGGACGATTGACCGGGTGGCGGCGGTGGCGGGGCAACATGTGCAGGTGAAAGGCGACAAGCTATACGTTGATGACGTGGCGGTGCCCGAACGCCCACCGACGCAAATTGTTGCGAAAATGGAAAGTGGTTTCGTGGTGCCGGAAGGCCGCCTGTTCATACCGGGCGACGGGTTTATTCCTACTGGTGCTCGGCTGAATCTAAGTGAATGGCAACAGCTATGCTTGGTGCCGCAAAGCAGTGTGGCAGGGCGGATTTTCTTCCGCTCGCAGCCGTTGTGGCGGATGTCGACCATTGAAGGAATCGTGAGCGGAAGCGAGTGACGGCGATGCGATTCGATAAACTGGAATTCGAGCGGCCGCCAGATCGCCCGGAGACCGGTGCGCCGGCGCCGCGTGTCGAGAAGGATGAGAAATATTGGGCGGGGCTGGCCGACGAAAATCGCCGCATGGGCAATTATGAGAATGCGTTGCGGTTCTACTCGCGGGCACTCGAAGTCGATAAAACGCTCGTGCCGGCGTGGGTCGGCCAGGTGCAAATGCTGGTGCAGTTGCAGGAGTATCCACAGGCCAGCTTGTGGAGCCAGAAGGCGCTCGAAATCTATCCGAACAATGCCGAGTTAATGGCTGCCCAGGCCCAATCGGAATGCCGAATGGGGAATTTGAAACAGGCGTACGCGCTGAGCGACACTTCCTTGCGGCAACGTGGTGAGTCGGCGTATCGCTGGCAGGTTCGCGGCGAACTTGTGTTGGCCGGCCGACAGACCAAGGATCGCCATTGCTTCGATAAGGCCCAGTTGGCCGACAAGGATTGGCTGGTGCCGCTCGAAACGGCCCTTATCTACATCTACTATGCCGTTTACCATCTTGGGCAACAGCGAGCACAGATGGCGGTCGAGAAGGCGCCGCAAGCCTTTTACCCGTGGTATGTATTGGGAGTGTGCCAAGCGAAGGCCGGTTTTGAGACGGCGGCGGTGACGAGCTTCAACCACTGTTTGCAATTGTGCCCGCGGCATGAAGGGGCGCTCTCGCGATTGAGTGAATTGCAGCGGCCGCAATGGCCGTTCGCGCGGTTGTTGGGTCGGTTTTGGCGGCGGTGACGAAACGGGGCACGTCGATGTGGACCTTGGAACGAATCTTGAAGGGGGCCCGCACGCACCATGCGAGCGATGTGCACTTGGTGCGCGGCATCGCGCCGGCCCTGCGCATCAATGGTGAGATTCGGCCAATCGAAGGGCCGGCGCTCGATGCCGAGGATCTGCAAGCACTTTTCGATTCGCTTCTCAACGATAAGCTCAAGCAACAATTCGAAGACGAGTGGCAAGCATGCTTTTCGCGGCACATGCCGGGAGTCGGACGGTTTCGCATCAGCGTGTACTTGCGGGCCGGTTGCCCGGAGTTCTCGATTCGGCTCTGTGAAACCGTCATTCGCACGGCGGAAGAGTTGGGGCTGCCGGCGGTCATCGAGGAACTGACGCGGCTGCCGGGCGGGTTGATACTCGTCACAGGCCCCACGGGTCAAGGCAAGACGACGACGCTGAACTTCATGGTCAATGCGATCAATGAAGATCGGCGGGCGAAGATCGTGGCGATTGAAGACCCGGTCGAGTTTGCCCACGAAAATCAGCGGAGCATCGTGATTCAAGAGGAAGTGCTGAGCGACGTGCGGTCGTTCCGTAGCGCGTTGCGGCATGTGTTGCGGCAAGACCCGGACGTGATCGTCATCGGCGAAATGCGCGATCTGGAAACGATTGAAACCGCGCTCATGGCGGCAGAGACGGGCCATCTGGTCATCGCGACGCTGCACACGCCCGATGCCGTGCAAACAGTGCAGCGGATTTTCAGCGTGTTTCCGGCCGAGCAGCAAAATTCGATTATCACGCAACTGGCCAATAGCCTGCAGGCAATCATTGCGCAAAAGCTGCTGCCGCGCGCCTCGGGGCAAGGCCGCGTGCTGGCCTGTGAGGTGTGCATCGCGACGCACGCGATTCGGAATCGCATTCGAGAACAAGAGGTCCACATGCTGTACACCGACATGCAGACAGGGCGAAAGATGAAGATGCAAACGATGGATCAGGTGCTGTTGGAACTTTACCAGCGCGGCGAGATCACCTACGACGTGGCGATTTCAAACGCCCGCGAGGCGGGCTTCATTCGGCACAAAACGGGCGAGCCAGATTTGCGGGCGAGTTGATGGGGTGAGACGGCAGAAGTTGTTGGCGTTCTCCCATAATGTGCCTTGAAGGGGGGCGAGGATGACGGGCAACAGAGTTTGCAGTGCGAGGGTGTCACTGCTGGCTCGTCCAGCAGTGCGATTGCCAAAGAACGGCTTGCGGCGAAATCCAGCAATCGGCCGCTGAACGGTGTGATCCGCAAGCTGAATGCCGCGCGCCGCACTGCTAACAAGTTAGCAGTGGCACCCTCGCTCCTCACACTGCACCACTCACAACTCGTACCAACCGGTCGTTCACTTCTCGACAATCACCAGTGCGTTGATTTGCAGTCGTGGCACGGTGAAGTTGGCGATTGTGCCCGTCGGTTCTTTTATCACTGAAACGTTGGCGACTTGCTGGGATGTTTCGGGATCGGCGGACTCGATGCGGATGTTCCGAGGATCGGCGAACGGCACATACGCGTGCAGCGTCACGTTTTCGGCCGGCGTCACATGGTCGTCGAACGACGACACACGGCGGATATTGAGATTGTAGAGATGGATGATCGTGCGTGTGGGTTGATCGTGAACGACCGCGCGAACCGTTGGCGGGCCGTCGAGGGTAATCGTTGGTTTGCCGACGACGGAACGCACTTGATCGAGCCAATCGGTCTTATTTGCCGTCACGATGCGGCCGCCGGAGTTTTCGAATTCGGCGGCGACTGCCTTTTCTTCTGACGTGAGAATGGCGAGCGATTCAACCACGAGCACTTTCGTTTTTTCCGTCAGTTCGGGCAGTTTGAAGTCGTCTTCGCAAATCGTGCGGTATTGAATGTTCGCTTTGGTGAGGGGGGCGGCGAGGTCGGAGGCGGTGCAGTGTTCCGTTTCCAGCCAGCGGCGAAACGGCAGGAAGAGCGTGGCGTCGCTGCGAAACGGGGCTTCGTTCAGCAGCGCTTCGTGGCGGCGGAGGAAATCGGCTTGCGGGCGGACGGCGGCGATCATGCGGGCCCGCTGGTCTTCGGGCCAGGTGGGCCAGGAAAGATACGAAGCGTTGTGGGCGGCGGCCTCGGCCATCGCCAGCCGCACGAGGTTCGGGGCCGTGTGATAATCGGCTTCGGCGATCGTCACGGCGACGATGGGCTTGCCGTGACTGATCGCCTGCAGCTGCTGGTACGTGGGGCCATATTCGAGCGTTTTGCCTTTGGCGTCGGTGCGTGGCTGTGTGGCCATGTCTTCGACAACGACAAAGTCCTCGGCCTTACTGAGTTCGTAGATGTTGTAACCGTACAAGCGACTTTGCAAGTATAAGACGCCGGGCGAGTTGAGGCTGTTGTTGCACGTGATGAGCGCGCGCGGGTTAATCGAGCGGGCGAAGTCGCGCATGTCGGCCAGGAAATCGCGGGCGATTGTGGCGCGAAAACGCAGAAATAACTCTGGATCCCATAACGCCAGCTTGCGGATGGCCTCAATATCATTCGTTGACTCAGGACCGACTGGTTTTGCCGCGTGTCCCTCGTAATAACGGCCGAATCGTCGCATGCAGTGTGCACAGTAGCAACCTTGCGGATGGACAGTGGGGTTGTCGAAAAAGATGCCTTCGTGTCCGGTTTCGAGTTGATAGCGCACCATGGCGTGTTGGTAGGCGCGCCAGTCGGGGTTGTTCATGCAGGCGGGTGCGTAGTCGCCGCCATACCAGGATTTCAGCGGTTGGCCGTGGCGATCTTGCTGTCGCCACTCGGCGGGCGGCGTTTTGAATTGGCGGCGGAAGTCGGCGGTCCAGTTCTTGTCGAACGTGTCGAGCTTGACGATCGACGTGGCGCACAAGTAACCGATGGCAAGTTCGACGCCTTGTTGTTTGGCGTGGGCTGAATAAGCGGCGACGCGTTTGAGTGTGGCATCCAGTTCGTTTTGCGGTGGCAGGCCGCTGTAACCGAGCCCGCCAACGCCACTGGCGTAGATGATCGTGGCGCCGCTCTTGGCGGCGGCGTCGGCTTGATCGGCAAACCCGCCGAGGTGATCGAACGCGTGGCTAGCGTGGCCGGTGCGGAGTTCTATTGGAATGTTTTCGGCCAAGATGGTTTCAGCGACCAGAATTGAGGCGATGGCTATTGCCAAAATACGCGGGGGCATGATGGGGCTCTAAATTGGATTCAGTAATGGGACTCAGTTCTTGGTGGGCGGTGCCCACCCTACTCGCCGCTCGCAGCGCCCTTGGCGGGTGGACGGCGTGGCCGCCGCCTCTAAACCCCCGTCCCCTGACCCCTGTCCCCTCGAACTTGGCTTCGATAGGGCGAGCAGTTATCATAGCAGGAGCGATGGTTTGCCTGCAGGAAGGGCCGGCGAGGGTGCGTTCGGAGCACGAGGTTGGCCGTTCTGCGTCACTCACTAACCTAACCACGGCGGCAACCACACGTGAGGACATCACTCTATTTACGCGGTTTGTTCATCGCCGCAACGGCGATTGGGTCGGCGATGTTCGGTCTCGCTTCGTCGTATGCCGAGGAAGCGAAGCTCAAGTACAACCACGACATTCGCCCTATTCTGCTCGAGAATTGCTTTGCCTGCCACGGGCCGGATAGCGCTTCGCGCAAGGCCGACTTGCGGCTCGATAAGCGACAGGCCGCAATGGATTCGGGCGCGATCACGCCCGGTGACCCAGACGGCAGCGGGGCGATCGAGAGGATTCTTACGGATAACCCGGACGAGGTGATGCCGCCGCCGATGACGAAGAAGAAGCTCACGGATACTCAAAAAGCGATCCTCAAGCGGTGGATCAAGGAAGGGGCTGAGTACGAACCACATTGGTCGCTCATTCCGCCGGTGAAGCCGACACCGCCGGCCGTGAAGAACGCCGGTTGGGTGCGAAATCCGATCGACAATTTCGTTCTCGCGAAGCTGGAAGCGAACGGACTTCAACCTGCGCCAGAAGCGGACCGCAGAACACTGGCGCGTCGAGTGAGTCTCGATCTTACCGGTTTGCCGCCCACGCCGGAATTGGTGGCTGAGTTTCTGAATGACACCGCTCCCGATGCCTACGAGCGGCTGGTAGACCGGCTGCTCGCCTCGCCGAAGTGGGGTGAGCACCGGGGCCGATATTGGCTCGATGCGGCCCGCTACGCCGATACGCACGGCATTCACTTCGATAACTACCGCGAGATTTGGTCGTATCGCGATTGGGTCATCAAGGCCTTCAACCAGAACATGCGGTATGATGAGTTCACGATCGAGAACTTGGCGGGCGATCTGTTGCCGAATGCCACGCTGGATCAGCGGCTCGGCTCTGGGTTCAACCGCTGCAACATTACCACGAACGAAGGTGGTGTCATCGCGGAGGAATACAACGTGCTCTACACACGCGATCGCACCGAGACGATGGCACGCGTGTGGATGGGCACCACCGCCAACTGCAGCGTGTGCCACGATCACAAGTTCGATCCGCTCACGATGCACGAGTTCTATTCGCTGGCAGCGTTCTTCAACAACACGACGCAAGCCGCGATGGACGGCAACATCAAAGATACGCCGCCGATTGTTAGCGTGCCGCTGGAAGCCGACGCGAAGCGATGGGAAGAGGTGGCGAAGGAGATTCCATCCGCCAAGGCGTTAGTGGATGAACGTCGCAAGACGGCGCGACCCGAATTCGATGCCTGGCTGAAGAAGGCCAAGCCGGAGGATGTCGCGGCGGGGGTACCCACACAAGACCTCGTGCTGTTCGCGCCCTTGGATGACGGCGAGAAGACGTTTCGGTACGAAGTGCGCGGCAAGCAGGAATCGAAGCCGCTGCCCGCGACCGTCGAGTGGCGGCCCGGCCGGTTGAGTAAGAACGCGGCGTATTTGAATCAGGGTGAGTTGCTCAGCGTGAATGACGTCGGCGATTACGACGCCAATCAACCGTTTTCGTATGCGGCCTGGGTGAAGCTGCCGGCCAACGATTCCTCCGGCGCGATTCTGTCGCGGATGGATGATCGCCGCGAATATCGCGGCTGGGATCTGTGGGTCGAAGGCCGGCGGATTGGTGCTCACTTGGTCGATCGCTGGCCGCAGAACGCGATCAAGGTTCTGACCCGCGAGCAGTTGCCGGCGGATCAGTGGGTTCACGTGGCAATCGTGTACGACGGCGGCAGTAAGGCGGCCGGCGTAAAGGTGTTTGTCAACGGTCAGCCGCAGCAAACGAACGTGGTGGCCGACTCGCTCGCCGGCACGCTCAAGGCGAACGTGCCGTTCAAGATCGGTCAGCGGAATACGACCGCGCCGATTTCTGGGGCCACGGTGCAAGACGTGCGGTTATATGGCCGGCGTTTGGCGGAGAGTGAAGTTGCGTTGCTGGCGAAGTTGTCATTGTCGGCCATCGTGGCGGCCCCGCCGGAAAAACGAAGTGAGGCGGAAGTCAACAGTGTGTACGACTGGTGGCTCACGAGCGTGGATGCTTGTTATCAGGATCGCCTGAAGAAGCAGGAATCGCTGGTGCGCGAGCAGGCCGACATCCAGGCCCGTAGTACGACCGGCTACGTGATGCAGGAAAGTAAGGATTCGCCGGTTGCGTATGTGCTCAATCGCGGCGAATACGATCAACGGCGGGAGAAGGTGACGCCCGATACGCCGAAATCGTGGCCGGCGTTCCCGGCCGACTATCCGCGGAATCGCCTCGGGTTTGCCAAGTGGTTGATGCTGCCGAATCAACCGCTGACGGCTCGCGTGACCGTGAATCGTTTCTGGAGTGAAGTGTTTGGCACGGGTCTGGTGAAAACGGCCGGCGACTTCGGTATTTCGGGCGAACTGCCCGTGAACCAAGAACTGCTCGATTGGCTGGCCATCGAGTTCCGCGATTCGGGTTGGGACGTCAAGAAGTTCTTCAAGCTGATGGTCACGTCGGCCGCCTATCGGCAGAGCTCCGCCATCACGCCCGAGAAGTTGGAGAAGGATAGCGAGAATCGGCTCCTTTCGCGTGGGCCGCGATTCCGCATGGATGCCGAAATGGTGCGCGATTATGCGCTCGCGGCCAGCGGTCTGCTTTCCAACAAGATTGGCGGGCCGAGCGTGAAGCCGTACCAGCCGCCGGGCGTGTGGGAAGCCGTCGCGATGATCGGCAGCAACACGCGCGACTACAAACAGGACGCGGGCGAGGCGTTGTATCGCCGCAGTATGTACACGTTCTGGAAGCGGGCGGCACCGCCGGCCTCGATGGAAGTGTTCAACGCCCCGACACGCGAAACATGCACGATGGTTCGTGAACGCACGAATACGCCGCTGCAGGCGCTCGTGACGCTGAACGATCCGCAGTTCATCGAGGCGGCCCGGCACTTGGCGGAGCGGGCGATCGAAGCGAACGCTGAAACCGACCAGCGAATTGAGTTCATCGCCAGCCGGCTGCTCGCGCGGCCGTTGCGGCCGGAGGAGACGGCGATCGTTCGCAATACGCTACAGAAGTTCGAACAGCATTACGGCAGTGTGGCCGACGATGCGGCGAAGCTGCTCGCCGTCGGCGAGTCGAAGAGCGACGCCAACATTCCGCCGAAGCAATTGGCGGCATGGACGATGGTTGCGAATGAACTCATGAATATGGATGAGGTGGTGAATAAATAGCCGACCCCCTCTGGGGTCGGTTCAAGTATCAATTGGCATAATCGCCCGCAGGTTGTTTCGGTTGTGTTGTTTTTTGACGGCAGATTTTCTCCCGGCCGAGACGACCGGGCTATGTGAGACAGTTCAATGATTCCATTTGAACAATTTCGCCAGGAACTTACGCGTCGCCATTTCCTTTCGGCCGGGTCGCACGTGCTGGGCACAGCTGCGCTGGCATCGCTGGCGGGCAAGTCGCTTGCCGGCCCCGCGGCCGCGGCGAACGCTGGTGCGAAGCGGCAAATGACCCATTTCGCCCCGAAGGCGAAGCAGATTATTTACCTGCACATGGTCGGTGGGCCTTCGCAGCTCGATACCTACGACTACAAGCCGGTCATGGACCAGTGGTTCGACAAGGACCTGCCCGATTCGGTGCGGATGGGCCAGCGGCTCACGACGATGACCAGCGGCCAAGCGCGGTTCCCCATCGCCCCGTCGAAGTACAAGTTCGAGCGGTGCGGCCAGTCGGGCATGTGGGTCAGCGAGCTCTTGCCCTGGATGCGGAGGATGGTCGACGACATCGCGTTCGTCCGCACGATGTATACCGAGGCCATCAACCACGAGCCGGCAATCACGCTGATGCAGACGGGTGCCCAAATCACGGGGCGGCCTTGCCTGGGTGCGTGGGCGTCGTATGGGTTGGGCGCGCTCAACGATAATCTGCCCACGTTCGTCGTCATGGTGGCCAAGAGCACGAACACCGAACAAGTGCAAGCGATTTCGGCCCGGCTGTGGTCGAGCGGGTTCCTTTCGGGCGAGCACGCGGGGGTTACGTTCCGCACGGCCGGCGACCCGATTCTGTACATCAACGATCCACCGGGCGTGCCACGCGATGTACGCCGCGTGAGCCTGGACGGCGTCAACGCACTCAACCAGCTCAACTACCAGCAGTTCGGCGATCCGCAAACGCGGACGCGCATTCAGCAGTACGAGTTGGCGTACCGCATGCAAGCGAGTGTGCCGGAGCTGACGGACCTCGGCAGCGAGTCGGAAGCGACGTACAAACTGTATGGTGAAGAAGCGCGGAAGCCGGGAACGTTCGCGAACACGGCCTTGTTGGCTCGACGGATGGTCGAACGTGGCGTGCGGTTCGTGCAGATTTACCACAACAATTGGGATACGCACACGAACGTCTCCGGACGGCTGCCCGACCAGTGTCGCGACGTGGATCAGGCGTGCTATGGCCTGATTCAAGACCTGAAGCAGCGTGGCATGCTGGATGAAACGATCGTCATTTGGGGCGGCGAATTCGGCCGCACGATTTACTCGCAGGGCGGGTTGTCGCATCAAAACTACGGTCGCGATCATCATCCGCGGTGCTTCACGATGTGGATGGCCGGCGGCGGCTTCAAGGGTGGCAGCATCTACGGCGAGACGTGCGATTTCTCGTACAACATCGTCAAGGACCCCGTCCACGTCCGCGATTTCCACGCCACGGTGCTACATCAGCTTGGCTTCGACCACGAACGGCTCACGTTCCGCAGCCAAGGCCTCGACTTCCGCCTCACCGGCGTGCTGCCGACACGCGTGGTGAGTGAGATTCTGGCGTAGCTGCGTTGACGGTGGGCGGCGGGGTGGCATGGCCTCGGAGGTACTCCGACGTGGCCATGTTACTTGAAGGAAAGGGATTCCATGCTCACGCTGCGCGAGAGCATGCCACCCCGTCGTTTAACACCGAGCCAACGGCGAGACAAAACCTCGCGCTCCGTCGCCGTTGGCTCCGGGTTAAACGATCCGCGCGCAAGCCTTGCAGACAGCGGCCGATCTCGTAGCTAAGATTATGGCAAGTCGGCTCTGGCGGGTCGGTCTCGCGGCGGCTTTCTTGGCGATTCAATTCAGTTGCTTACGATGGCGGTCTATCTTGAGATGAAGAGCTATTCATTCCTCCTTATTTTGGCATTTGTGTTCTCGGCTTATTGGTCGGTGGATTGCCAAGGTGCAGCCCCTGTGGCTGCTCCAACGACTGCGCAACCCGATCCCAATGAAAAACTTCCGCCGAACACGGTGCCACTGCGGTTTATCAAGCACGAGCACATCGCGCTCGTCGGCAATTCGTTGGCCGAGCGGATGAACTTGTTCGGCAATTTCGAGGCCCTGCTGCACACGCGGTTTCCACAATTGGAACTAGTCGTGCGAAACTTTGGCCGGCCCTGCGATGAGGTTAACTCCCGGCAGCGGCCCAACAACTACACGGCGCTCGACGACCCGCTGAAAGTGTTTGGACCGGATACGTTTATTTGTTTCTTCGGCTTTAACGAAGCGTTCTCCGGCCCGGCGGGCGAGCAAAAGTTTCGCGACGACTACAACAAATACCTGGATGAAATGACCCAGCAGTATTCGCGGCCCGGTGGCGGGAAGCCGCGGTTCGTGTTGATCTCACCGGCCGCCTGGGAACCGACCGAGAATCCGTTGTGGCCGGACGCCAACGAGCGGAACGAAAACCTGCATCGCTACACCGAAATCATTGCCGAGATCGCCAAAACCCGTGGTTTGCCGTTCGTCGATATTCTGAGCATCACGGAACCGCTCTTCGCCTCGCACGCCGGGATGCAATTCACCGTGGATGGCTGCCACCTCAACGATAAGGCCGATAGCGAAGTTGCCTTCGCGGTCGACCAGGCCCTATTTGGTGAGACGAGTGCCGCCAATATGAGCACCGATGAGTTCAAGAAACTGCGGGCGGCCATCAACGATAAGTCGTGGGTCCACATGCAGGACTACCGCATGCTCAATGGTTGGTACGTATATGGTGGCCGGCGGACGTGGGACACCGAAACGTTTCCGCGCGAGTACAAGAAGATTCGCTCGATGGCGGCCGTGCGCGACCGAGTCGTTTGGGACATCGCCCAAGGCAAGGACCCTGGGCCGCCGGATGACAGTGCGACGGGCGAGCTGTTCGTGCCGCCAACGCGGTTCGGCAATCCGCAGCAAGCCTATTCGGAGCCCAAAAAGCTCGAGTACTTATCGCCGGAGGAATGCGTCAAAACGATGAAAGTGCCGGAGGGGTTTGAAGTGGTGCCGTTCGCGAGCGAAAAGGAATTTCCCGAACTGGCGAAGCCGGACCAAATCGGCTTCGATAACCGCGGCCGGTTGTGGGTCTGCTGCATGCCGACCTACCCATTATGGAAGCCGGGCGATCCGCGGCCGAGCGATCGGTTGCTCATTTTGGAAGATACGGACCACGATGGCCACGCCGACAAGTGTACCGTGTTCTACGACAAGCTGCACTGCCCCACGGGGTTCGAGTTCTGGAACGGCGGCGTGATCGTCGTCGATCAACCGCGCTACTTGTGGCTCAAGGATATCAACGGCGACGACAAGGCGGACATCGTCGTGCAGTTGTTCGATGGCTGGGCGAGCGACGACACGCATCACGTGGCGGGCAAGTTCGAGTACTCCAACGGCGGCTTGCTCCATAATTTGGAAGGCGTCTCGATGAGCACCACGGTGGAAACGCCCTGGGGCCCGCATCGCACGCACGATACACCGGGCTCGCACGTCATCGACATGCGAACGCTGAAGATTCGTTATTTCATGACGCCGGGTTACGGCAATCCGTGGTGTTACGTGTTCGATTCTTGGGGCCAAGGCTTTGTGGGCGATGGCACGACGGCCCAGCAGCACTGGGATTCGCCGCTCAGTGGCGCGTGGGTGAATGGCCGCCGCGGGATGGACCCGGTCTTCAACAACCAGGGCATGCGGCCGTGCGTGGGCAACGAGTTCCTGCTCACGCGGCAGTTTCCGAAGGATGTGCAAGGGCAGTTTACGTATTCGTGCGTCATCAACATGAATGGGATGCCGCGGTTCAACGTGCGCGATCAATCGGCCGGATATGTCGGCGAGCGCATCATGGTCGCCAGCGACGCCGAGAAAAAAGGCGAGAAGCCGCTGCCGAATGATTTGTTGGCAAGTACCGATAAGAACTTCCGGCCGGTCGATGCTCAAATCGGGCCGGACGGCGCGCTCTGGTTTGGCGATTGGTGCAACGCGCTCATCGGCCACATGCAGTATTCGCAGCGCGACCCGAACCGCGACCACCAGCGGGGACGCATCTATCGGCTCGTGTACACGAAGAACAAGTTGCTGGAGCCGGTTATTCAGTATCGGAAGCCGGAAGCAGAACTACTCGAGCAGCTGCGTGCGTACGAACCGCGCACTCGTTACCGCGCCCGGCGTGAATTGCGCGATCGGCCGAAGGAAGTCATCCTGGCGGCCGTTGCCAAGTGGGTGGCGGGGCTCGATAAGAACGACCCCGAGTACGACCGCCTGTTGTGCGAGGCGATGTGGGTCGAGCAAAGTCACCATGCCGTAAACGAGAAGTTGCTACACGACGTGCTGACCGCGAAGACGCCGCAAGCGCGGGCCGCCGCGGTGCACACCGTTGCGGATGAGTACGAGTATATGCCGAACGCGTCTGAGTTGCTGGCGGCGGTGGTGCGGGATGAACATCCGCGCGTGCGGCTCGAAGCGGTGCGGGGGCTGAGTTTCTTTCCCACTCGCCAAGCGGCTGAAGCGGCTCTCGCCGTGCTCGATAAGCAGAGTGATTCGTGGATTGAGTACACGCTCGAACACACGCTCGCGGCACTCGAGCCACAGTGGCAGAGCGACTACCAAGCGGGCAAGTTCGGGGGAGACAATGATCGGCAGAAGGAGTTCTTGGCGAACTACACAAGACGCCGGGCCCCTGGGCTGGCGGTTCAGGCGGAGATCAAGAAGCTCGTCAATCCGGAGGTTAAAGACCCCGCGCGAGCCAAGGCATACGCGGCTGTCGAGGCAATTCGTGGTGACGTGGGGAACGGCCGCTCGGTTTTCACGCGGTTGTGCTCGAGTTGCCACAAAGTGGGCGACGTGGGCTACCAGTTTGGTCCCGATCACAGCGACGTGGGCAAGCGGCTCACACGGCATGAGATTGTCGAGTCGATCATCGAGCCGAGCAAGAAGGTCGATCCAAAATATGTGACGACGACGATCGTGACGACGGAAGGCAAGATATTGGTCGGTTTCGTGACGGCCAAGACCGACAAGTCGATCTCCCTGCAAATGGCGGAAGGCAAGCAAGCCACGATTGCCAATGGGGATATCGACGAAACCACGACGACCAACCAGAGCAGCATGCCCGAGAACCTGGCGAGCACGCTTTCGCCGACGGAGTTTTTGGATATCGTCGAGTTTTTGTGTTCGTGCAAGTAGGTGATTCGGGAAGATGTTCTGCCACAGAGTCCACAGAGAACGCCGAGCGAGAGCGAATATAAACAGCAAAATACAAAATGTTCAACGCAAAATGTCATCTGTCCGCATTGAACATTTTGCATTTCTCATTTTGCATTGAACATTCCGTCTTACTCCTCGGTGTTCTCTGTGACCTCTGTGGCCAGTTTTTTTTGATCGAATGACTACGACCGATCCTGGCGAGTAGGCCCCCTGGCGATGCAGACATCTAACACAGACTCGCCTCGCGGCAAATGGATGGCGTTGGCGGCCGCTTTGTTGGGGTGGCTATTCGACGGCTTCGAGATGGGCATGTTCCCGCTCGTGGGGCCGAAGGCGCTGGAGGATTTGCTCACCTCGCGCGGGGCGGCGGCCGCCACGGTGAATGGCTGGTTCGCCGTGATCATGGCGATGTTCCTCATCGGGGCGGCAACGGGCGGCGTCATCTTCGGCTGGTTGGGAGATCGCCTGGGCCGCGTGCGGGCGATGTCGCTCAGCATCTTCACGTATGCCATTTTCACGGGGCTATGCGGCTTCGCGAGCGCGGCTTGGCAAATTGCCGCGCTGCGTTTCGTCGCCTCGCTGGGGATGGGAGGCGAGTGGGCACTGGGCGTGGCGCTGGTGATCGAAATCTGGTCCGATCGCTCGCGGGCGTTTTTAGCGGGGCTGATCGGGGCAGCGGCGAATGTGGGCTACTTGTTGGTCGGTTTGATCAGCTTGTGGCTCGTCAGTTTTATCGAAGGATTCGGGCGAGTGCTACAAGGGTGCGGTATTTCGCCCGACACGGTGAAGCTCTTGCTTCACAACGACGGCTGGCGGCTGATGATGATCGTGGGGGCGGTGCCGGCGCTACTCGTGTTTTTTGTGATGCTGCTCGTGCCAGAGTCGCGCAAATGGGAGGCAGAGCGCGATCAGGGTGCGACCTCGCACTGGGCTACGCGCGACCTATTGGGCGTGATCTTTGGTGCGTTAGGTGCTGCGGCCGTCGTGTTCTTCTGGTCGCCGGTTTTTGACAGTTGGACGCGCGGGGTGGCTGCAAGTGCCGCGGATGCCCTGCCCTGGTGGGCGAGGTTCGTTCGACTTGCCGGTTCGGCTGTGGGGCTAACCATCGCTCTCGGTGGATATTTGTTTCCAGTGATGCGGTATTTGGAGCGTGCCGAAGCGGCTGGTGCGTTGGAAGCGGGTGATCGAAGTCGCTGTTTGCGCCGGCTGTTATTGGGGGCAGCGCTTGCTGGCGTGGCGCTGTTGGGAACGTGGGGCTCGGTGCAATGGGCGCCGAAGTGGGCGATTCCGCTAGCCAAGTTGCTGCCGACGGAGGGCGGCCCGTACTATGCCAAGGAGTTCACCCAAATTTATATGGCCTTGGGAGCGATCGTCGGCACGATTCTCGCGGCCCTCGCCGGAGATTGGCTAGGGCGACGCGTCACGTACGCGCTGTTGTGCCTGGGTTCGTTCGCGGCACTCGTGTTCATGTATCAAGCGAACAGCGTGTTCGGGACGAAATTTCTATGGTCGGTGTTTACGGCGGGCGGCGTGACGGCGGCGTTCTACGGCTGGTTTCCGTTGTATTTGCCGGAATTGTTTCCGACGAGCATTCGCGCGACCAGCCAAGGCTTTGCGTTCAATTTCGGCCGCGTACTAGCGGCGGCGGGCACCCTGCAAACGGCCACACTCACGGCCTGGTTCGCCCAGGGGATTCCGGCGGAACGAGTGGAAATCGACGCGTTTCCTAAAACGGGGACTGCCTTGGCCGCGATCTATTTGCTTGGAGTTGCAATCATCTGGCTCGGACCGGAAACGAAGAACCGCCCGCTGCCAGAACACATGCATGATCTGTAGGTTCGAGTTCGTCGATTCTTCAACGATCCGCCTTATTCGGAGGGCTCTCGATCGCTTGGCTCGCTCGTGGAGTCAGCCGCGTGGCCAGCACCGCGATCCAGCCCCCCAATAGTCCGACAAGCGTTCCCAATCCAACGCCCAGCACCAGCAGGTGGCCCAGCGCTCCGGCCAGTGTTTCGAAGGCAAAGTAACGCTCGATGCTCGATACGCCAGACGGCCCGCCGCGAGTTGCCCATTCGGCGACATTCAGCGGGTCGGTCGTGAGCAGACGCATGCCGAACGTGACGAGTGCAAGAGCGGCGGTGCAGGCAATCAATCCGCTCGCCAGCCCGCTCCACGCACCAAACGCGACGCCGTGGACTACTCGACGGGAACGCAGAGCCATTGCGAATGCGCCCGCAAGAGTGATGAGTTCAATCGCTGCCCAAAATGAATTGTCGATGATGTCTCGCGCCGGGAGCGGCGGAGCGAGAACATTGTTGGTGAGGATTTCAAAGACCCAAAGTGCTCCCAGGATCAAGCCGACGATAACCGCCCACCATACGATAGGCGAACAATCGACGTGTTTTGAAAATCGACAGATCGTGGCGAGACCCGCGGCCAAAACGAGCAGCGTAAGTGCCGCCAACATTGCTTCGATCCATGTTGCGGCGTCGTAGGCGTATTTCCAAGCGATGAAGAGCGTCAAGCCGGCATCAAGGAGGGAGATGGCGGCCAGCGTCGCACAACTTGCGGCGTTCGTGAATTTCATTTGCATTCACTTTGCCAGGAACAACACGCCGGCGGCAAATTGGGTTGGAACTTCGATGCAAGCACTGCATCGAACAGTGTGCATTAGACCGTCAATTTGTAGTAATTTTTGCCAGGTCGCCCTCACCCCGGCCCTCTCCCAAAGGGCGAGGGAGTCGAGCAAATTCCCGATTCAAATCAATGGTTCGTCGAATTCTTGAGGAACACGACGAGGTCGATCAGTTCCTGCGTACTGAGTTGTTTATCGAGTCCGGCGGGCATGATTGAGACTTTGCTTGGCTGGATTTCGTCAACGTCAGCTCGGGCGACTTTCACAATTTCATCGGGGCCCGTGGCGACGACGTATTCCTGCGGGCCTTCGTCCTTGATCACGCCGTTGATCGTCTTGCCCTCGACGGTGGTGATCAACACAGGTTCGTAACTGCGCACGAAGCTCAGGCTGGGGAACAGGATCGATTCGAGCAGATCGCGTTCGGTGCGCGTTTGGCCGATATGTGAAAGATCGGGGCCAATGTTGCCCCCGCCGATGCCTAGGCGATGGCACGTCGAGCAAACGGCTTTCGCACTGTAAAAAGCGACGTGACCGCGACGAATATCGCCCTTGGCCAGTTGCGGCAGCAAGCTTTCAATTTGCTTGCGTTGGGCGTCGGCATCGACGTTGACCAGCGCCTCGATCGGCCGGATGGCTTGCTGCACCGCAGGGCTGTACTTGGTGAGCGCTTCGCGCAACAGATCCAAGCGGACAGCCGACAAACCGGGGTTCTCCTTGAGCGCGGCCAGCAACTGCAGGCCGAGTTTCTCATCTTGCGACTCGGCGAAAGGCGCGAAGAGACGGTTCATTTCCGTCGGCCCTGCGGTGCGTACGATGCCGCAGAGCCGCGCAAGTTGAGCGGGCGTGAGATGAGCTTTCGAGATGCCCTCGGCGGCCGCCGACCGCAGCGGCACCGGGTTTTCCGTCGCCAGCGCCTGCTGCAACAACTGAAATTGGCCGTCGGTAAGGCCGGGCAGATTGGCGCTGATGACTGCTAAGGCGTCGACGCGCAGGGCAGTATCGTATTTGGTCGCTTCGGCGATAGCGATGAGTGATTTCTTTAGCGGTTCATTCGCCAAAGCGGCCGGTGGCAGCGAACGGGCGGCGCCGATTGCCAGGGGCAACAGCGCGGTTTCGGCGGCCCCGATGACTTTCGCCTCGGCGTCGATCCAGCAAGCGGGCGGTTCGCGCAGCTTGGCGGCCGCCATGACTTGCAGCGCCAGCGTGCGGACTTGCGCCGTCGAATCGTGATTGATAGCAACCTCCGCGAGCAAATTCTGGATCGCCGAATTTCCAGCGAATGTGCGAATCAAGGTCTCAAGATTGGAAGGAGTTGCCGCGGCCGCCGCGTTTTCTGCTTTCGGCGGCAGTGACTTCAACTGTCCACGGACCCAATCGCTCAGTTCACTGCCCCATTCGGTGCGGTGCATGACGATCCACAACGCGGCCTGACGCAGAGTTTCATCGCTGGCATTGAGGTGTGGGATCACGTCGGTCGGCTTCAAATCGCCGCCCGCCATTTGGTCGAGAGCGATCAGCGCCGCGGCAGCTGTTTTGGGGTTACTATCTGCCAGACCCTTGCGAGTGGCCGCGACATCGGCCAGTTCGATGAGCGCATAGATGACGGAATGCTGCAGGATACGGTCATCGGCTTTGGCGGCGGTCGCCAAGAGTTGCGGCACGGCGCGGCGTTCGCCGATGCGACCCAGCGTTTCGGCGGCAATGCGGCAATTGGCGGGTGAATCGGTTTGCAGCAACCGCAAGACTTCCGGGGCCGCCGCCGCGTCGCGGTTTAGGCTCGCGGCGTAAAGCGCGATGTGACGAATCTGCTCGTCCTCATTCGTGAGCAAGTGGCGCAGCAGTTGATTCGTTGCAGCGCTATTGATTTGGACGAGTGCCCAGGCGCGGGCATTTGCTGCCGCCTTCGCATCGCAATGGCCAGCTGCCGGTGCGGATGCGCCGCTCGTAGTAGTAGCCGCCATGGCGGCTGCCGCCGTGCCTTTGGAGAGTTCGTCGACGAATTTCTTAAGTGTCGGGTCATCGTGGCGGCGAGCCAGTTCGCGCGTTGCCCGTTTGCGGACGGCAGAACGGGCGTCGGCAAGATCATCCCATAGTTGGGGCGGCGTGCGATCATTCCATTTGATTTCGCGGCCACGCGGGTCGTGCGGTGCCTTGGCACCCGTGCGGCGAACGCGATAAATGCCGCCCAAAATATCTGGCTTCCATAGTTGCGACGTCGGGCAGCAGAGCTTGTACCAGCCGCCCGTATCGATGACGAGCAGGCTACCGTCGGCGTCGACAACCACGTCCGTCGGGTGGAAATCGACGAAGTCGGAACTGACCAGATCGCTATTTTGTGATTCATACGTGCTGCCGCTCGGTTTCAATACGTGCCGCGTGACCTTGCGCAAGTTGAACTGGCAGAGGAAGAGATTGTCGCGATACTCAGGGCCGAATGCGTCGGAGTCGTAGCGTTCGAAACCGCTGCACGCGGCCGCACTGAAGTACGTGACCAGGAGCGGCATCAGCTCGCCGGTGCGCGGGTGGCCATCGATTACATTGTGCTGCTTGCCCCAGACGCCGCCGTAAACGGCATGAGCGATGCCGTCGTGCCGTGGGTCGCCGTTGAAATAGGTGCCGCACACGATCCGCTCGCCGTCGGGCATGAATGAAATGTCGACCGGGTTATCCATGCCGGCCGTGAAGACCGGCTCGAAGCCGCTGCCATCGGGGCGGCAGCGGAAGATGTGCGCGGCCTTCGTTTTCCACTCGCGGCCATTCACCATGTGAGTTTGTTCAGCAAAGGCCCCTTTGCACCAATAGATCCAGCCATCGGGGCCGGGATACGGGCCATGCAGGTCGTTCGCGCAGCCGGTCATCGTCTTGCCTTGGAACCACTCGACCCGCTCGTCGGCCACGCCGTCGCCATCGCGGTCGGTGAACTTCCAAATGCTGGGCACGGCCGCCACGTAGAGCGAGCCATCGAAGAACATTGTGCCTTCGGGGAACATGAGGTGCTCGGCGAAGACCGTGCGGCGGTCGAACTTGCCGTCGCCGTCGGTATCGTCGAGTCGTACAATACGGTGTGGTTTGTCGGCGAGTTGTTTCTCAACCTTGTCGTTCGAGCCGGACGACTCGGCCACGTACAGGTGGCCATCGTCGTCGAACGCGGCGACGATCGGCCGCTGAATCAGCGGCGCGCTGGCCGCGACTTCAATCGTGAAGCCTTCCGGCACCTTTAACGTGGAAAAGGCGGTTTGCGTTTCTTCAGCGGCAAGCGATGAAGAAATGCAGGATACGAAACTTAGCCCGATGACAATCCAAATTCGAAGCCTAATCATGCCGCAATCTCCAGCGACGGGACAGAGAATGTACGTCGTTGGAGTATAGCTTGGGGCCGCGGCATTTTCAGCCCCTCGTTTTGCTGGCAGGGCGTAGGTCAGGCTTCAGCCTGACCGACTTGCCACTCATTTCGGTCAGACTAAAGTCTGACCTACGGCTTCACTTCGGCCGTTTCCAGTGTCACGTTGTTCTGCTTGGTGTTGCGGCCTTGGTGCTGCACGATTTCGTAGAGCAGGTCTTTTTTCGCGCCGGCCGGTATTTGGGCCGTGAATTGGGCCGTTTGAAAATCGAATTGCGTGGGCTGAAGCTGGCTGCGGAAGAGGATGTGGCCGCCGAAACTCCGGCGGATTTCGACGTCAATCGGTTTGCCTGTGTAGTTGCGGATCTGCTGGCGATAGAGGCAGTGGTCGTCCCAGCCGGCGACATTGGCGTTGACCTGCGATTCGATCAAGTCCTCGCCGACTTGTTGGAACTTGTCGGTGCCGTTGATTTGCATCCAGATGTGGTCACGCGACGTGCGCAGCTTCGCCAGATCAAAGACGACCTCCGGATCGACGCCGAGGTTGAGTTCGATCTTGTCGCCGATGGGGATGTATTTGATGGTTTGTTGCGTGAGGTAGCTGAGCCCTTCACGGCCATTGTTGCGGAACAGGCGGACGATGCCGTCGGGCAAGGGCGTGGTGCCGAGTTTCGATTCTTCGTTGTTGGTCATTAGGTACATGCGGACCAGCTGTTCGCCGTACTCGCGTGGCCGATAGCGATACTGCACTTTGAGCGGCACCGATTTGCCCGCGAAGCTCCGCATCCGCTTCGACCAGCCGTTGGGAATCGTTTCGGTACCTTCCACCGTGTAGATGAAATACTCGCTGAGGCCTTCCTTGATGATCTCTTTTTCCTTGGCCGCTTCGGCTGGGACGGCAGCCGGGGCCGAAACGGCACCGCCGACGGCCATGCGGTCCATGGCCCGGCCTAACACCTCGCGGCGAAAGCCAAGTTGCGATTCTTCCTTGAGTTTCTTAACGTCCGCCACGGGGATTTTCGCCAGTTCGGCGATCTTCTCGACGAGATTGATCGTGCCGACGACCAGGCGAATTTGGGCGTTTTCGTATTCCTCGCCACTGTTGTTGGTGACGCGAACGAAGCCGTCGATATCGAGTGTGCGTTCGTCTTTGTCGGCAATCGCGACGTAATCGGCGCTCCACGTGATGCCGCTGGTGAAGTAGGTGATTTGGATGGTCGCCCCGCCGTCGAACTCACTTTTCACGTTCCAATACAGCATCTGCGGCTTGTCGTGTGGGAAGGTCGTGTCTTCGACGTCGAGTTTGTCGGCGGCCGTGAGGAACTTGAGCTCGACCGACGACGGGTCGATGAGCGTGTTCGCCCACGAGAATTGCAGCGGGTTAAGGCCCTTCTTGAACGTCACCACGCGGGTTTCACGGACGAGTGTGATATCTTCGCTGTTGTAGATGGTAAGTTGGACGCTGTCGCGCTTCGGCACGGTTGACAGATCAACATTTTCGGCACGCAGTTGACTGCCACAGGCAAACGCAAGAACGATAAAGCTGAAAATATGAGATATCGATTTCATAAATTTCCACCTTGGGATTAAGTTTCTTTGCCATAGAGAACACAGAGGTCACCGAGTGAAACCCCAATGACCAAATCCAAATGACCAAGCGATGTGCCTGCCTTGGTCATTGGTGCTTGGTCATTGGTCATTTGCCATTATCTCTGTGCTCTCTGTGAACTCTGTGGCAAATTAGTCCGGTTCTGCGGAACGTCTACCATTCGTTCTTGAACGTAAGATGCAGTTTGTGGATTACCTTCTCAGCCTTGCCATTCGCGTCGGCGGCCGGCAGTTGGGCGTGGAAGACGAGCTTTTCGGAACTGCTGCGTTCTCGGTCTGGCCCGCCAGTGAACGTGGTGTCCTCGCGCAGGTCGTAGTCGACATCGCGATTCGTGTTGCCGCGCGTTTCATTTCGCACGTACGGCAGATTTTCAGTTACGTCGAGCGTGACAGGTTGCTTCTTGAAGTTTTCGATCTCGTATTTGATGACCACATCGTGGTTGTACAAATTGCCGGTCACTCGCTTGGCTTCGTTCTTGTCAATCGTGCGTTTGACGACGACGTCTTGCGCGACGCCGAGGTACAGCCGCATCTCATCATCTTTGGGCGTGAATTTCCCCCAGTCTTCGCCCAGGAAGGCCGTGGCCGCTTGTGCCTGATCGCCCGCGCCTTCGATGAAGATCCGCACCTTGCCATAGGGCAACACCGCTTTGCCGAGCTGATGAGCCGTGTCGTTCTTGATGACGTAGTGCATCGGCACGCGGAGCTTATTCTGCCCGCGGTCGAGGTAGTCATATTCCTGCGGGTTGCAGGTGTACGTCTTATCGATCGGCACGGCTTCGAACTTTTCAACGAGCACTTCCTTGGTTTCGTTGAGGCCGATCGGCTTCTGGAATTGCGGCCCGAAACCCGCGAAGAGCTTGGTCTCGCGGAACGACTCGTTCGCCAGGTTGTCGAGTCGCATGTACTGGGCGAGAGTAAGATGCTTTTCATCGTGCGAGGCAACGGCGCGATAGTTGAAGCTCTTCGTGAGGTTGCCAAGTAGATAACTGATGCGGACGCGGGCCGAGCCCGATGCGCTCGCCCCCACTGTCCACACGAGCGATGATTCATTGGGCGGGTAGCTCACCGAAGCGACGGTGACATCGAGCTTTTCGGAGCCGGCCGGGCCGACGACTCGAAACACGATCGTGTTCGGATCGATCTGCGTGTTGGCCCAGCTGAAATCCACCTGGTTCGCGCCCTTGACGAGCGGCACCACGCGTTCTTCCTCCACGAGCGTGGCATTTGGGTGATCGAGCTGAATTTCAACTCGCTCGCGAACGGGAAGCGTAATCAGCTTCACCCGTGCGTCCGCTGCGTTGGGAACAATGAGAAAGACCAAAGTGGCCGATGCTAGCGCTGCCGCCGCTCGCAGCACGGCTCGGCGAATCGGTAAGTGCGTGGGCATGTGCGTACCTGGAAACGGAATTCAAGTGTCGAACAAATTCGTGGGATTGAGACGCAAGCGCGGCCCAAGAAGTTCCTAGAAATTTACCGTGGGCGTGCCAACGGAAACAAACGGACGGCCTGACGAATCACACCCGCTAGCGGTATAATGCGTCAATGATGCGAATTGGTGCTGTGAATTACCTGAATAGCAAGCCGCTGGTGTATGAGCTGCCGGAGCTTGCGCCGAATGCCCGAATTACCTACGACTTGCCGAGCCGGCTGGCCGATTCGCTGGCGGCGGGGCGGCTGGATGTGGCGCTCGTGCCCAGTGTCGAATTTTTTCGAGCGGCCGGGCATCGAATCGTTTCCGACGCTTGCGTGGCCTGCCGCGGGCCGGTGCTCAGCGTGAAATTGCACTTTCGCGTGCCGCCGTCGGAAGTACGGACGGTGGCCCTCGATGAAGGCTCGCGCACAAGTGCCGCTCTCACCCAAATTCTGCTGGCCGAAATGTGCGGCGTGCGACCGGCGAAACAACCGTTGCCAATTGGTTGCGGCCCCGAAACGACCGACGCGGATGCCGTGCTGCTGATTGGTGATCGGGCGATGACGGAGGGGCAAGGAGCGAGGCGCGAGGAGCGAGGAGCGAGCGGCTTTTGCGAGGTGTGGGATTTGGGTGAGCGCTGGTGTCAGTGGACCGGCTTGCCGTTCGTGTTTGCGATGTGGATCGCGCGCAGCGATGTCGACGTTACGGAAGTCACAAGCGTATTGAGCGCGGCACGAGATCGCGGCCTCCAGAATTTGGACCGAATCGCGGCTCACGAAGCGCCGCTGGTCGGCATCTCGCGCACGCTGGCCGAGTCGTACCTGCGTGATAATTTGCACTTTGAACTTGGACGGCAAGAGCGGGCGGCGTTGCGGCAGTTCCACGACCTGTGCGTGAAGCTTGACTTAGCTCCACGTGTTGATGTGGGGACATTCTGGGAACACGCGTTGGCAGTAGATTCGGACTTGCGTCCGACGCCAAAGGTGACTGGCTAAGGAGATCAAACGGCGATGGTCGCACTGCAAAATTATCAGTACTTATTGGATAAAGCGGTCGGCGGCGAGCGGCTGACGCTGGAAGAGGGTCAGCGGCTCATCGAATCACACGATTTAGCGGCCCTGGGGCGTGCGGCGGATGAGGTCTCGCGGCGACTGCACCCTGAGAATTACCGCACTTACAGCATTGATCGCAACATCAATTACACGAACATTTGCACGGCCGTTTGCGATTTTTGTGCCTTTTATCGCAAACCGAAGTCGCCGGAAGGCTATGTACTCGAGCGCGACGAGCTGTACCAGAAGATTCAAGAAACGCTCGACTTGGGCGGCGAACAAGTCTTGTTGCAGGGTGGGCTACATCCCGACTTCAAACTCGAGTGGTATGAAGAGCTGCTGCGCGACATCCGGCAGAAGTTTCCGGGGATCAACGTTCACGGCTTCAGTCCACCAGAAATTCACCATTTCACAAAGGTATCGAAGCTGCCGCTGAAGGCGGTGCTCGAGCGGTTGAAGGCCGCGGGGCTTGGGAGTTTGCCGGGCGGTGGTGGCGAGATTCTGGTCGACCGTGTGCGGCGGGCCATCACCCGCGGCAAGGCACTCACCGATGACTGGCTCAACGTGAATCGCACCTGGCACGAACTCGGCGGTCATAGCACTGCGACGATGATGTTTGGCCACGTGGAAACGCTTGCTGAACGTATCGAACACCTTGAGCGTTTGCGACAGGTGCAAGACGAGACGGGCGGTTTCACGGCGTTCATCTGCTGGACATTCCAGCCTGAGCACACCGACATGGCCGACGTTCCGACTGCCGGCGCGTTTGAATACCTAAAGACCCTGGCGGTTTCGCGGTTGTATCTCGATAATTTCCGCAATCTGCAATCGAGCTGGGTAACGCAAGGTCTTAAGATCGGACAACTCGCACTGTTGCATGGCGCGAACGACATGGGCAGCCTCATGATCGAGGAGAACGTCGTTTCCGAGGCGGGGACCGTCCATCACCTTTCGCTCGACGATATTCGCGGGGCGATCACCGAAGTGGGGTACGTCCCGCGGCAACGCAACGTGCACTATGAGTTGGTCGACCCTAAACATGAAGACTGGGCGATCGAGGCGAACCATCTGCGGTACAAGGAAATCTGCAAGTCGTTCGGGCAATCTCGCTACCGGAAAAACGAACCACCGGTGCCGTTAACGATTGTGCGGGGCGACAGCACGGCGTAGAGCCAGTTGGAGCAATCGCACGCATTGTTTCGCGACCAGAATGCTGCCCCGGTACGTAGAAATAAGCTAAACTTCCGTATGGGGTTAACGCCTGTAGGGGTCGTGCGGGCGGGTTCTTTGGGGTGCGTCGCAAGCAAGGTCGCGTAACCGATGATCGATGTCAGATCCCTCACGAAGGCGTACTCCGATCTGACGCGCGGCGAGGTGCTGGCGCTCTCGCAGCTCACATTCTCGGCGAAGGCGGGCCAGGTTTACGGCCTGCTCGGCCCCAATGGGGCAGGCAAGACGACCGCTCTGCGAATTCTCAGCACCGTGCTGCAGCCCACCAGCGGTACCGCGATCATTGGCGGCTTCGATTGCGTAACACAACCGGAGATGGTCCGCCACCAAATCGGCTTCATCTCCGCGAACACGGCCGTTTACGATCGCATGACGGCCTGGGAAATGGTCGAGTATTTCGGCCGGTTGTACGGCCTGGACGATGATGAATTGCGCGAGCGCATGGAACTCTTGTTCGAGCGGTTGCAGATGCAAGAGATTCGCGACTTGCTTGGCGCGAAGATGTCGACCGGCATGAAGCAGAAAGTGTCGATTGCCCGCGCGATCGTGCACGATCCGCCGGTGCTCATCTTCGATGAGGCGACCACCGGGCTCGACGTGCTCGTGGCACGAGCGCTGCTCGATACCGTGGCGGAACTACGCGACCAGGGCAAGTGCATTTTGTTTTCGACGCACATCATGCGCGAGGCAGAGCGGCTCTGCGACCGCGTGGCAATCATGCACCGTGGTCACATCCTGGCTGAAGGTACGTTGGATGAACTCCGCGATCAACACGCGGAGCGAGATTTAGAAGAGTTGTTTTTTCAACTAATACGGAGAGAAATGGTGAGTACGTGAGTAGGTGAATAGGTCCTTTGCGAATAACAATCCATCCACTTACTCACCCACTCACTTACTCACTTCCCCCCACATGAATTGGCGCAACATACGTCTGATCTATGCCCGCGAGATTCGCGATCAACTGCGCGATCGGCGGACATTGTTCATGATTGCGGTGTTGCCGATGCTCTTATATCCGCTGTTGGGGATGAGTGTCTTTCAGCTATCGCAATTCGTGCGCAAGAGCGAGCCGGTCATTTTAATTATTGGCGCCGAGCAGTTGCAGGCGGAACACACTCTGCCGCCGCTGTTTGAGAATGGCAAGTTCGCAGCGAATTTGATGGCGGATCCCAAGTTGGCGGATTGGCTGCACTTGGAGTTCGCGCCGAATGAAAACGCTGCAACGCCCCCATCCGTACCTTCCGCAAAAAAACCGCATGCTCATGCCTCCGGCGGCGAGGACGCCGAATCGGCAAGAGACGCTGTGCTAATCGCGGCAGAAGAACGGCTGAAGACGGGCGACGTGCAGGTCGTTTTGCATTTTCCAGCCGACTTCGGCCACCGATTACGCGAGCTGCATGCCCAAATCAAGGCGCGGGCGGAAGGCGGCCATGAACAAGCCGCCAGGTTGCCGCCGGTGGATATCCCAAGACCGCAACTGACCTCGAACTCCAGCAAGGAAAAGTCGGCCATTGCCAATATGCAAGTCGAGCAAGTGCTCGATGCGTGGAGGTCGCAAATTGGGCGTGAAAACCTGCTCGCGAGCGAGATTCCGGCGAATGTGGTTCGTCCGTTCGATTTGCAGCCGCATGATATCGCGGAACGACGCCAGCAGCAGGCGCTCATGTGGTCGAAGATTTTGCCGTTCGTGCTGATCATTTGGGCTTTGACGGGAGCATTCTATCCGGCCGTCGATTTGTGTGCTGGTGAAAAGGAGCGCGGTACGCTGGAAACGCTGCTCTCCAGCCCGGCCGCTCGCATTGAAATTGTGTGGGGCAAACTTCTGACCGTGATGACCTTTAGTACCGCCACGGCACTGTTGAACCTGGCGAGCCTGGGAATGACGGCCCGTTATGTGATGACGCAACTCAGCGCGATGCCGCGGGTCGATCTGGCCGAGGGAATGCAGCTACCGCCAATTCCGTCGTTACTGTGGCTCGTAGCGGCCCTTCTGCCAATGTCGGCTTTCTTCAGCGCACTATGCCTCGCGTGTGCGGCCTTTGCCCGCAGCACGAAAGAAGGTCAGTACTATTTGATACCTCTGTTTCTCGTGAGCATGCCACTCATGATGCTGCCGCTGCAGCCCGGTATCGAATTGAATTTGGGCAACAGCCTGGTTCCGATCATGGGGGTCGTGCTGCTCGTGATGAGCCTCGTGCAAAGCAATTACGCGGAAGCACTACGTTATTTTGTGCCCGTCTGTGCGGTCACGCTGGTGTGCTGCCACCTGGCCATTCGTTGGGCCGTATATCAATTCAATCAAGAGTCGGTGCTGTTCCGCGAGAGCGAACGGCTTGACCCCAAGCGTTGGCTGGTACACTTGGTTCGCGATCGACAGGATACACCCACCTTGGCCCAGGCGTTCTTCTGCGTGACGCTGATCTATGTGATTCAATTCTTCGTGCAGATCGCGGTTTCGGCGCACGTTCCGGCAGTGCCGGACTTTCGATTCTTGACGCTGGTGTTATTTATCAGCCAGGTGGTGTGCATCGCCCTGCCCGCCCTGTTGATGGCCATCATTCTCACGGGGCGACCGCGCCAATCGCTCTTGCTGGTTCGTGTTCCTCGATTGATTACATGCATGGTCGCGGTGTCGCTCGCAGTGCTGTTACACCCGTTAGGATTGCAGCTCGCGACCTGGATTCGGGAGCTGTACCCCGTGCAGCATGAAGTGCAGAGTGACTTGGAGGGCTTCACGCAACTTCTGCAAACGGCTCCCTATGCATGGCTGCCGTACGTAATAATGGCGGTGTTGCCGGCGTTTTGTGAAGAACTTGCTTTTCGCGGGTTCGTGCTTTCGGGCCTGCGACATATCGGCAGCAAGTGGTGGGCGATCGGGCTATCAGCCGTCTTTTTTGGCATGGCCCACGGCCTAGCGCAGCAATCGCTGGCCGCGGCGATTGTCGGCCTGGCGATCGGTTACATTGCCGTGCAAACGGGCAGCATCGTGCCATGCATGTTATTCCATATGACCTACAACGGACTGATGTTCGCCACGCAACTTTGGCCGCAGGCGCTTCAGCAGCATCCAGGTTTAACCAACGTCGTTTATGAGCCGAGCCCGGGGCAGATTCTCTACACCTGGCCGCTGATGTTGCTTTGTGGTGGACTGGCCGCCGTGCTATTCGCATGGCTAAAACGGCTGCCTTACCAAGCAACGCGCGAAGAGCAGATCTCCGATGCCCGCTCGCGGCAATCGCTGCAGGCGTTTGCCCCAGTTGCTTCTGAACCTGCGAAATCGCAGCTATCGTAACGTCTACGTCTCGTTCCCACGCAGAGCGTGAGAACGAGGTCTTTACTTCTTGTTCCCACGCGGAACTTCTTGCTCCCACGCTCTGCGTGAGAACACAGTTGCACGACGCTCTGCGTCGAGGTCTTGAGAATGTTGTTATCTACGCAAGGGCACCCGTTTGCGTTCCCACGCGGCGCGTGGGAACGAGGCGTAGGGGCGGCTATAATCAATAGTCTATGCCAATATCGTTGCGAGCCTGCGTTGTGTTTCCCGTCGATCGTCTGCCAATTGTGGGCGGCGTGGTGACAATCGAAGGCGACCGCATCGTCGACGTAGGTAAGCCGGCCGCAAATGCAACCGTGACCGATTTGGGCTCGGTTGCGTTGCTGCCGGGGCTGGTAAACGCCCATACGCACCTGGAATTCAGCCATTTGCGAAAGCCGCTCGGGCGGGCAGGAATGTTGCTCGTCGATTGGATTCGGCTCGTCATCGCGGAACGGGGGCGCGGCGAAGTGGTCACTGTTGATGCTGTCGCGAAGGGTTTGCGCGAAAGCATGGCCCATGGCGTAACGACCATCGGCGATATTGCTACGACGGTCGCGGGGGCGGGTACGACCGAACCAGATTGCGTTTCGTTTTTTGAGGTTATCGGTTTTTCCCGGGCTCGTGCGGAATCGGCGACCGCCGCACTAATTGAAAAACTCGACGACCGACGAAACGCTGGCCGCCGCATCGGTATCAGCCCGCATGCGCCTTATACCGTATCACCCGACCTATTGCGGAAGCTCGTGGCTGAATCGCGGATGCGGAATTTCCCGGTCGCCATGCACCTGGCGGAAAGCCGCGACGAACTCGAGCTACTCGCTAGCCGCACGGGGCCGTTTCAAGAGCTGCTCGACGAGCGGAGCATGTGGGACGCCAGCGTAATTTCTCCTGGCACACGACCGCTCATCTACTTGCAGGAATTGGCCAAAGCGCCTCGGTCACTCGTCGTTCATGGGAATTATTTGGACAACGACGAGCTAACGTTCATCGCTGAAAACCGAGAGCATGTGTCACTCGTCTACTGTCCTCGCACTCATGCATATTTTCAGCACGCGCCGTATCCACTTGAAGAAATGCTGGCTCGTGGGGTTCAAGTTGCATTGGGAACCGACAGCCGCGCATCAAACCCTGATTTAAGCCTACTCGCCGAAATGCGTTTCGTAGCCCGTACTCATCCCGCCATTTCTCCACACGATGTGCTGCGAATGGGCACCTTGGCTGGTGCCGAGGCTTTAGGGCTAAGCAATGAAGCGGGCAGCCTGTCGCCCGGCAAGCTTGCGAATATCATTGCTGTACCTTTAACGGATTCCGCAAGCGACTCGCCAGACAGCTTGTTATCGTCTCTGCTGGCCAGCGATTCGCCAGCGATCCGAATCTGGTACCGCGGTCGGAATCTAAACGTTGTCTAGCTTGAATTCGCGGCGAGCAATCGTAAAGAGTCTACCTGGGCATCGGAGCAATTGCCGGTCGCGGTGCCACCACGCGTGACCTCAATCTCGGAACGGGAGACCGCTGCTTCTGTTCGTAGAATCGCGAGGCCGCGGCCAGCGTATCCACAGGGGCGACAACGTCGCACCAGGCTTCGCTGGCTCGGATTCCGAACGCAACGCCGACAGGCGGCGACGTGGGAAAATCGACTGTCGGTTTCGCGCCAATGATTGGCGTGCTGTTCATAGCGGCGGTCTCTCGATTTTGCCAGTCCACGTAGCGATGCAGATCGACAAACATCCGCCCGCTTGCCTCGGCCGGTAAGAGCGCGTTCGTCTGCGCGAAATCCGGCGACTTCCATTCAATCGGCTGTTTCTTATCCAAGACATTTGCCAGAGCTGTCACTTGGTCCGGCGTGGCTATTGCTACTAGCACCGTATTGTCGTCAACCGTCACGACCCACGCTTGTAGTTTTCCGCCGGGGCCGAACAGTCGTTCCATTGCCTGGCGAATTTCCGGCAGGGCAACGCCGCCATCCAAGGCAGCCACATCCAGCGAATAGTGTTGCGCCGCATGTTGACCGATTTTCGTTTCTTCCACGTCGAAGACCAGGCGAGTTCCACCCTTGGCGTCGCGATTGGCCGTGTTCCATAACCGCATGACTTCCCCGGCATGGTCAACGAATTTCTTCGCGGAGGTTACCCGGAGTGTCGCGAACTCGTTTGTATAAACCGGTTGCGGTTTCTCACCCGGCTGGCTCAGAAGATGTACTCCGTTGACTTCGGCGGCTGCCTGTTCGATCGCTTCCTCCATCTGCTTAAGGGCATCCGCCCGCAACTCGGTTCGCTCCTCAGCCTTCAAATCCGCCACTGTGCGCCGCAAGTAGGTGGTGCCGACTGCCGACAGAAGTGACCGCGAGACATGGCCGGCAGCTTGCATCGCGAAGCCTCCGCCGGCATAGCCGGAGAAAGGCAGTTCCTGATGCCTCGTTGGTGTCGAATCGGCTAGTTCACCCGCGAGATCGCGATCCATTGCGGCCCGAAAGCTGAACGCCGCATTGTTGTCCTTATCGACTCGAATTCCGCACGCCGCGACCGGCACTTGCTGCAATGCCGCGGCCATTTCCGGGGCCGCCGCCAGCCACTCTTGAAATTGCTGGCGAGTGCTTTGCAGTATCTCCTTTGGGCTGCCGTTGAACGCAACAAGTTGAAAACCGCGTTGATGTCGCGGATTATTCAGAGATCCGAACGGGTTTTCGTCAGCATGTTCAGGATCATCGCCGCTGAGCCAATCGCTGAACTGATGCAGGCCGGTTGAGAAGGCCACGCCGGTCACGTCATTGGAAGCAATCCAGTCTTTCCAATTTGCGATGACAGTCGATGAGGGAGTGCTTGAGGCCAAATCGGCAAGACGTGTTCGCTGTTCTGGGTCCATGATCAACGCCCAATCGTTATGGCGCGCGATGATCACGTTTTCACCGGCCAACGTGGCCGCGGCAATGGGTCGAGACTCCGTTCCACGCACCGACTTGAGAAATTGGTCATAGTCTCTAATTGGCAACCAAACGCAGAACTGAATTTGCCCGTCGCCAGCATCTGGAAAGAACGCAAGTAGGAAGTCACCATTGGAATCGACCCCTTCGCTAACGCCGGCCATTGCTTTCAAGAACGTGAGTGGCCGCGGAAGGTTGCGACCTGTCACTGAACTCAGCCGCTCAATCTTTCCTTCCAAGGTCGCCAAATCATGCACCACGACGAACCCGAGCGCGTCACTGGGGACTTCGGCAAGAATATCGGCGCCAACCGCGGCGAAGGGGAGCAGCGTGACAAGAACTAATGCCTGCACAAAGAGACGACGAGTTTGCATGGTAGCATCGCCGGCGTGTGAAATGGATGGCAATTGCTTCCATTATCCGGCCGAATAGGAAAAGGGGCAACATCGCCGGATGACGTGGCAGCGCCAACTACGTTCCAACGTCCGATTCAAAAAATGCGGCGTCACAGCTCAATATGGCAATTCAAGAGTCGGCCGGCAGAAACATTTTAAGTTACGCAACCCTGCTGTTCTCCGCCTATTTCCCACAAAGTTCTTTTGCCGCGGCGACGATCGACTCGGCCGTAATGCCCCGATGCTTGTAGATTTCTTGATACGGAGCAGAGGCGCCGTACGTGTCTAAGCCAATAAATACGCCCCGCGGCCCCAAATACTGGTCCCAGCATTGCCGGACACCCGCTTCGACAGCGATGCGCTTAGTGACACTCGCGGGCAAGACTTCATTCTTGTAACTGGTCGGCTGCTCATTGAAGATTTCAAACGACGGCAGGCTGACAACGCGGCTGCGAATCCCGGCGGCTTGCAACTGCTCATGGGCGGCCACGGCATATTGCACTTCGCTGCCGGTGGCCATGAGGATCACGTCGGGACTGCCTTTGCCCGCCGCATCCGCCAGCACGTAGCCGCCCTTCTCCACACCGGCCGCGGCGGCGTATTTCGACCGATCAAGCGTGGGCAAATCTTGCCGAGTGAGGATCATCGCAACGGGGCGATCCGACTGCTGCATCGCCACGCGCCACGCTTCCGAAACCTCATTGGCATCCGCTGGCCGCAGCACGATGAGCCGCGGAATCGCGCGACAAGCAGCCAACTGCTCGATGGGTTCGTGTGTTGGCCCGTCCTCGCCCACTCCAATCGAATCGTGCGTAAAGACGATGATCGACGGCACTTTCATCAGGGCGGCAAGGCGAATCGACGGCCGACAATAATCGCTAAACACAAAAAAGGTCGAGCCGTATGCCCGCAAGCCGCACAGCGTCATACCATTGACGGCCGCGACCATGCCATGCTCGCGGATGCCAAAATGGAAATTTCGGCCGGCCGGGTTGGCGGCCGAATAGCTACCGCCCGCCTCATCGAACGTTAGCAATGTTTTTGTAGATGGGGCTAAATCGGCCGATCCGCCCAGAACCCAGGGGATGTTTTTTGCCACGGCATTGAGAACTTTGCCGCCGGAAACGCGACTCGCCATTCCCTTGGCATCCGCCGGAAACGTCGGCAGATCCCTATCCCAGCCCTTCGGGAGTTGCGCCGATGCGATCATCTTCAGTTCGGCAGCGGGTTCCGGGTACTTCTTTTCATAATCGGCAAACAACTTCTCCCAGGCCTTACGCAACTGCGCTCCTCGCGCACCGAGCGTTTCTTGAAAGTTCCGCGGCACCTCGGGCGGCACGAGGAATTTGGCATCGGTCGGCCAGCCGTAAGCCGCCTTCGTCTTGGCGATCTCCTCATCGCCCAAGGGTTCGCCATGAGCCTTTGCAGTGCCTGCCTTGGTTGGGGCGCCGTAGCCAATGACGCTCTTGACGACGATCAGGGTCGGGCTGCCTGATTGCGCTAGAAATCCACGATACGCCTTGTCCAGGGCTGCAAGATCATTGGCATCTTGTACGGCCAGCACATGCCAACCCAACCCACGGAATCGTGTGGCCACGTCTTCATTGAAAGCGAGATCGGTTTTCCCTTCGATCGTGATGCGATTGTCGTCGTAAATCCAACAAAGTTTCGCCAGTTGGAGATGGCCGGCAAGCGACGCAGCCTCGTTCGCTACGCCTTCCATCAAGTCGCCGTCGCTGCACATCGTCCACACGTTGAAATCGAACAGTTCGAATCCCGGTTTGTTGTAGCGAGCGGCCAACCACCGCGAGGCGATTGCCATGCCCACGCTGTTGCCGCAACCCTGGCCTAGCGGGCCAGTTGTGGTCTCGACGCCCGACGTATGTTTGACTTCCGGATGCCCCGGCGTGCGACTGCCCCATTGCCGGAAGTTCTTGATCTCATCCAGCGGCAGCGATGGCTCGTTGGTCGCCTTTCCTTCGGGCGTCACTTCGCGAATGCCGGCCAAGTGAATCAGCGAATACAGCAGCATCGAAGCATGACCGCATGACAACACGAACCGATCGCGGTTCGGCCAAAGCGGCGATGTCGGGTCGTATCGCAAATGCTGCGTCCACAGCTGATACGCTACCGGCGCCAACGCCATGGGCGTACCTGGATGCCCGCTGTTCGCCTTCTCCACAGCGTCCATTGCCAGCGTACGGATGGTGTTGATGGCCGTTTGTTCGATGGTTTGAGTGGAATTGGACATGTTAAGTTGGGCTAAAAGACGCAATCGGAGATCGCAGTTTGGGCGATCCAGAACTTTACGAAAGAACCGCGATTCTAGCGGGAAAACCGCGGCAAATCCAGGTCCAAAGCCGCGGTGGACGCGGCTCAACTGGGGGAGAATTAAAGCGGGCTAATGTAGCAATAGGTAACGAGTGAGAGTGCATCGCGAACGTTAGTCCAACTCGAGCCGGCACCCCTGCGAGTAACTCTCTTGAGCCTTATTAACGATCGCTAGCGCGCGGTAGGCGTCTTCCAGGCTAGATGTCTTCTGCACCAAGCTGCCGACATGGCGGTGGAAGTGCATGAACAACTGCTCGCCAACTGGGCGATCGTGTTCGAGCATTTCGGAGTGTTGGCCGGCCTCATCGAACCATGTCAGCGTGTGAGGCAAATCGAGGAAGGCGATGCCCCGCTGGCAGACAACCTGCAAATCCGCCGGTCGGCGGAAGGACGCGGCCTCGTGCCACTGCGGAGCAACATAACTACCACAGGCAATTTGAGCGACTGGGCCAGAACCAACTTCGCCGTGCGGCGAAAAATCGAGCGTCATCACTAAATAATCGTTGGGCACCGATTCGTGGCGTTCGGCCGCCCCGCGCGGCGCCGAACTGTGGCTCGCGCCGACAACACTCGATGGTTCCGTACCCACGACATCGCGACACCAATCCACCATCTCCGTAAGCTGCCTCATATCCGAGGTATAGATCGAACCTTCGTTCTCCGGTCGCGAAGTGAACCGGCGATTGCAGAAAAGTAGTCGCGGCAATCCCAGCCGTGTAGCCATCAGTTCCTTAAGTCGCAACGTGGCAGGGGCCAAGCGGCAAGGAAACTCTGCCATGAATGCCACGCCGGCATCACGTACACGGCGGCGGACTTCATCCGCTTCGTGCGTTTCGAGATCTAACGCGGCCGAGCAGTAAATCGCCTTGCCCGCTTCGCAGGCAGCGAAAATCGGCAACGCTCCGTACCAACGGGCCGAAAGCAACAGCACGGCATCGATATCGCTGCTGCTCGCCAGCGCACGAAAACCGTCGCACATGCGTGCCGGCCAACGCTGGGCAATCTCCGCCGCTCGATGGGCCACGGGGTCGCAAAACGCTCGCACCTCAAATCGATCGGCCAAGGCACGCAGTGCTGGCGCGTGGCGCGTTTCCCAGGCCTGACCGAGTCCGACAATTCCAACACGTAATTTCATGCGAGGAGCGAGGAATGAGCAGCGAGGAGCGAGGTTCGAGTCAGTGGCCAGATAGCAGAGGAAAAATCGAGAGGCTGTCCTTGCTTCCAATTTTAGCTGCTGACGCAGGAAAATCATACGTCATCTTGGTGGCTTCGCCGCGCTACTCGCGCCGCGCTGCTCGCTCCTATTTCTCGCAACATTTCTGCCAATAATTCCATCGGCAGCCCCACGACGTTCGACTCGCTGCCCTCGGTCACATGTACCCAATCGAGGCCATCCTGATATCCAAACGCACCTGCCTTGCCTTCCCATTGGCCACTTTCGAGATAGGCGGCAAGTTGCTCATCGGTTAGCGGATCCATGCGAAGTTTGGTGACGGCGATGCGGAGCAAAGATGAATTCGGCTCACTCGTGTTCATTTGGCATGATCGCGCCGCCGTCTTCGGCACAAGTGGCAGGGCGATGAGGCAAACACCTGTGAGAACGCGATGTTCACGGCCGCTCAGCCGCATGAGCATCGATTTCGCTTCCTCTTCATCGCGAGGCTTGCCCAGAATAAAGCCATCGCACTTGGCAACGGTATCGGCCGCCAAGATGAGCGACGGGAGAGCAAAGACGTTTGACTGCGGATTGTCCCGCAACTGGCGCCAAACCGCTATGGCTTTGCGGTAGGCTAGTTCAGTTACCAACCCGGCCGGCCCCGATGTGCTGCAAACGCCACACTCGACATCTTCCTCGGGCGGCATCACGATGAAGTCATACCCCGCCTCGCGCAGTAGTTCGCGCCGGCGAGGTGAATTGCTGGCGAGGATTATACGGGGTTGGGGACTAGGGTCTGGGGATGGGAGCATGTTAGGCTAGATGCTGTTCTACCGAGAAGCGAAACCAACTGACGCAATTGTACCGACTCGCCGGCCCCAGCGCCGATTGGTGGTTCGCTATTGCAGTCCCGAGCCCCCAGCCCCTTGCCCCAGCCCCCAGCCCCAAGCCCTTCTGTGCTCGACGTCCTCTACGAAGACAACCACCTGCTTGCCGTCAATAAGCCAGCCCTATTACCAACGATGGGTGTTGGCGAGGACCGCGCCTCTTTGCTGGCGGTAGCAAAGGAGTACATTCGCCGGAAGTACAACAAACCTGGCAACGTGTACTTGGGAATCGTCAGCCGGCTCGATGCCCCAGTGACCGGCGTCGTGCTGATAGCAAGAACTTCTAAAGCCGCTGGCCGATTATCGGAGCAATTCCGCGAACGTGACGTCGAAAAGAACTATTGGGCCGTTGTCGAAGGACGCGTTGAACCGAACCGCGGCAAGCTGGTCGACTTCGTTCGCAAAGATGAACGGCATCGTAAGATGCACGTTGCGCCGCGGGATGCCCAAGGTGCGCAGCTGGCGGAGTTGACATACGTTGTTTTGGCGACGGACCGACAGGAGAAATTAGGCAAGGAGACAAGAAGACAAGGAGACAAGGAGCGCCAATCAAAAGCCACGTCTCCCACTCTCCCCTTCTCCCCTTCTCCCACTCTTTCCCTTTCGCATGGTCCTATATCCCTCGTCGAAGTCCATCCATTGACCGGCCGCAAACACCAAATACGCCTCCAGCTAGCGCAGGCCGGTTTTCCCATTTTGGGCGACCGCAAGTACGGCAGCCGCCAGGTATTTTCGCCAGGAATTGCTCTCCACTCTCGCAGGCTGGTCATAAATCATCCCGTGAGTAAGATGCAAATAGAGATCGAGGCTCCGCCCCCGCCATCCTGGCACCACTTGCTTCTCGATTCTTACTGATAATTGCATACTTGGCGCATGCAGAGAACAAGCGATAATTTCCGAAAGCTGACCACTTTCGATATCCATTCAACGACGCACAATCGGTCGATAGCTCGCATTGGCCAACGATTTGACGGCCCCACTTTTCTTCTGATCGCATGACGGCATCCACGTCACAATCCGTGTTCCGCAACGCCGCTCTGGTGAGTGGGCTGCTTTCGCGCCAACAACTGGACGATGCTTTGGCTGGCCTCGTGAAAGAGGCCGCCGCCGCTGAGCAACCCACGACAGCCGATGCCATCAGCGATGAATTGCTCGGCCAGCGACTCGTCGACTCCGGTTATCTCAATCGCTGGCAAGTGGAACAATTAAAGGAAGGACGCACGAAGTTCACGTTGGGGCCGTACCGCATCGTCAATGCAATTGGCCAGGGCGGCATGGGCCATGTTTTCAAGGCGGAACACAAACTATTGGGGCGAATCGAAGCGATCAAGGTTCTGCCCAAGAGTAAGAGCACGCCGGAGGCCGTCGCTGCGTTTCAGCGAGAAATTCGCGCCCAGGCCCAACTTGACCATCCCAACCTGGTGCGAGTTTTGTACGCCGATTACGAAGGCGACACTTATTTCTTCGTCACCGAATACGTGCCGGGCACCGACCTGCGAAAACTCGTTCGCCGTAATGGGCCCCTGCCCTACCAGACGGCCGCCACCATCGTATCGCAAGCGGCTGAAGGTTTGCATTACGCCCATCGACGCGGTTTGGTGCATCGCGATGTGAAGCCTGGCAATCTGCTCGTCACGCCGGACGGACGCACAAAAATCACCGATCTCGGTCTGGCGTGGTTCTTGATGGAAGAGTTGGAAAGCGGCCAATCGGCCGCCGCCCGTTCGAAATCACTCGTCGGCACGGCCGATTACTTAGCCCCCGAAACGATTCGCGAGCCGGGCAAAATCTTGCCGGTCAGCGACGTGTATGCATTGGGGTGCACCCTTTACTATGCCGTCACGGGCAAGGTGCCATTCCCGGGTGGGAACACGCCCGACAAAATTCGCCGCCACCTCGATGAAACGCCACTCAACCCGCTGCATTTTAACCCCGACCTTCCCACGGGTTTCTGCGACGCGATTTCCGCCATGATGGACAAGAACCCGGATACCCGCACCCCCACCGCAGCGGCCGTGGTGGAACTTCTACGGCCCTGGTGCGATGAATCGGCCACCCGGCATCTCATGGAATCCTCGCCCGCAGCTTCCGGCATCTTCCAACGCGGCAGCCTATCGGCACCGCCGCCACCCGTGCAACTCGATGAAACCGCGTCGTTCGTGCTCGATGACGCCGAATTGGCCCCGGCTCAAACCGAAAGCCCCAGCCAAATTTCGCAAGGCACATTTTCGGTCCATTCCGAACTTGAAGACACGCTGGCTGGCGGCTCCGCCATCCGCCGCGCGGCAACACGCACGCCAGCTCCTGTTTCCGTTGTGCTGGCACCGCGGCGAAATCGCTGGAAAGCGATTCTTCTGCTAGCGATCGTGCTCGCTGTTTCCGCTGCCGCAGCAGCTTGGTTCGCCGGTGCCTTTTGACCAACGTTGACTCACGTTCTTTCGGTGTTGAGGCGGCGGCGAATGCAATCAACGACCGAGCCCTGCGCAGCCAATCGACTGTGGGAGGCCTCTCCGAGGCCGATGTGGTGTTGCACTGGATCACGTAATCGGCGTCGGAGACGCCTCCCACAGGTTCATTTACAGCCCCACAGGTTCATTTAGACGCAGCTCCCATAGATGGATGTGAGCGTGCCTGTGCTTAACTCTTCGGCTTTTCAGATGCCGGTCGCTGCTGTGCTTCCCGAAGTTCGTCGTGAATCTGGTTGATGGGCCGCAAGTCCAGGAACTTCGTCGTCAGCATTTGAGTTGCTTTGAATAGTTGGTCGATCCGTTTCTGAATTTGCGGATCATCGCTGCGAATCAATCGGGCTTCATTTTCGAGCGTTAGATTGAATTGCGGATTGCCGGGCAGTTCGTCGAGCGTTCGCAGCAGTTCAGAAGCAGCCTGGTAATCCTTCTTCTCGATCTTCTGCCGGGCCCGGGCCATGAGGATATTCCGCCGGGCAACGACGTCAATCAAGTCCTCGCGCACGGCCGCGAGCCGCATATCTGCGGCGAGCCGCGCATCATCATCCGCAAGCGCCACCTCAATCCGACGTTCGGCGCCGCGAACCACGGGCAACTTCGCCAGCAATTGGTTGCCGTGCTTGATTTGCAGCATTTCGACCGGTCTTTTGATTGCCGGAATTCTGACTTCGCCTACCGAATTACTGACCCCAATTCGCACCATCGTGTCGGCACTGCCATCTTCTGCGAGAACTTCATAGCCAACCAACGCCTTTTGGACGTTCTTCCGCTCATGCAAATACAAAGTCGTGGAAACATCATTTGGAGGCAAAGCGATCGCCAACTGCTCAACGCGAGCCTGTCGCCGCAAACCAAACGGCCGCCGGCTGCCGCTACGAACCTGAAATGTCAAGGAATTGCTTTTGCTTGCCACCGCTTCGATATACGTCCACGCGACCGGCGTAACGCCGTTCTTTTCCAACTCACCATTTCGCGCGGTCCGTCGCAAAACCGGCAGGAATACGTCTCCCGGTCGACACCATGGCCGGCCTTCGGCGTTCGGCGGCAAGGCGGCACCTCGCGGCGTGAGCTTCACCATTTGCGGAGTTGCAGGGTCAATCTCCAACTGGGCCACCGGTGCGAACGTTGCACAGACCAATGAAAATACGCCCTCTGCCAATGCCGATTGCTGCCGACATTCGCGTTCAAGTGTATTTCCCCAACGCTGCAAATAGGTGTCGCGCTCGCGCGATCTTATCACATAGCCGCTCGGCGACAAGGCAATGCTCACCAGCATAAGCTTGTCTCGCTCTGATACGATTTCAGCTGGTATCGTGAGATCAACCGCCTCTTTCAAGCTATTGATAAGGGCCGCCCCTAAGACCCCGGTCGCCAGATCGGCCTCAAGCCGCCACGCCGGTCCGGCGGCCGCCGCGGCGCGGCGCTGGATATACGCAGGCAGCTCCGCGTTCAATTCTTCCGCAAGTCCGCCCGGTGCATCGACCGCAATGAGCACGCGAATTCGATACGGTTGGTACTCCCAACCACCGTCGGCAGCTAGGGCGCTACCATCAATCCCTAAGAACAAGAATGCGGCACCAGTGAATTGTGCGATGCACCAAAGCAGACGCTTTCGCAGTAGCACCGCCGATCGCCTGTCAGAGCCTGCCGTCGTTGCATTCAAGTTGGAAGATGACTCAACCACTGAATTCCATTACCGCGAGTTGCGATTCACGCTTGCCACATTTTCGCCAGGAGCAACCGACCATTGTTCGACGTTTTGATACAGTGCTACCGGCGTCTCTCCGAGGCCGCGCACGGAGCTTTTGTAAGCAAAATAGTTCACAGTTTGCCACAGCGGAATTACGGGCAGATCGCGGTCCACGATTTCGTGGATTGCTGCCAGCCTACTTCGCACATCCTTCCAATTCGCTGCCGTATCCAAATGGCGCAGGGCCGTTTCCAGCATGGGGCTACCGGAGTCGTGGATAATCCCTTGTGGTCCGAACAATCGCCCCACGTCCGTCAGCGGTTCGTTCATCGCCAATTCCGCATAACGCAAGTCGTACTCGACCTTGCCAGCCACAAGTTCGTCCGCGGTAAACTCTCGTAAACGAATGGGAATACCCTCGCGACCTAATTGGGCTTGGATCGATTGGCAAGCGACCCGAGCGAGCGGGTCATGCGGATATGCCAACACCAGTTCCGGCAGGTTCTCGTCGATAGGTTTTGGTGTTGACTCCTTGTCATCCGGTTTCTTGCCATTCTTTGCCTCGGTCGGATTCTGCACCCCATTCCAAGCGACCGTCGCCAGAATCGACGCCAAGCGCGGTTCGAACGAGCGAAGCGGAACTCGATTGTTGTAGCCATAGCGGATCGGGTCGCTGAGCGAAGTGCCCGCCGGAAATGGTCCACTGACCGGTTCAAATCCAGGGATGGTGGTACCACCCAAAATCGCTCGAGCGACAATCCATTTGCGATCGATGCCGTAACACAGCGCGCGGCGAAACTCGCGCTTGGCCAACAACGGCCGATTCGTGTTCGGAATCAGCACATGAACTGTCGGCAGCTTATACGATTCAACGCGAATATCTTTGACGGCACGCAAGCGCGCGAGTTGCCACGGCGGCACGCAGTCGAGTACATCGATGTCACCACTCATCAATGCGGCGATCGCGGCATCGTCGTTCGGCAGTGTTTGTTCGACAATAGCTCGCGGGCCGCCATTCGCGGCTGCCGTTGCCGAGGCCGCGAAGACAACTTGCTCGCGCGCGATATCAGCCAAGACAAAAAGGCCGTCGCTCTTGATGCTTTGGGGACCGAGGTCGGCAAACGAAAGCGGTAATTGCAGGACCGATTCCGGCCGGACGTGAACGCGCTTGAGACGAAGGACCACCGCGTTTCCGCCAGAAAGCGAGACGCTCTCCACAAGCGCCTCAAGCTCGCGCTGGTAGTTTGGATGACCGGGCGTCGCGGCCGACAAGATGAACCGAGCAATCGCATCGGGGGAAGTTGCAGAACTTCCAGCCGCTGCCGCACTCGCCGACAGTCTTAACGTCAGCACACGTCCGCTTTCGTCGAGCGTCCAAGCACCAAATGGCGAGCGGTACACGCCGCCATCGGCTCCGAAATCATACTCCTCGGCGAGCAATCGTTGAGTCAAAACACTGGTCCGCGACGCAGCCCAATCGTCAATCCGCCGTTCCGGCCTGCTCGGCGATGTCTCCAGCACGCCCACCGTAACATAGGGAAACTCCCGGTTGATTTGCGCCATCGCTTGCTTCGCCGATTCCAAATTGGGCCAAATCGCGAGTGCACGCCCCACCGCCTTTCGCGCCGGAATATACTGTTTTTGGGCGATAAGACCAGTCGCCTCGGCAACCTCTTTCGCGGCGGCAGCCTGAAATCGACTTTGCCACGCGGCCGCTGCTTGGGGAGCAACGTTTTGAAATTGAGTTAGCCAAAGTTCCAGTACATGGCGCGCAGCCGCGAAATCGGCTTGCCGTAAGTACGATTGAATGACATCGCCGGCTACTTTTTCGACTGCGGACGGCAACGCTGCGTACGCCGGATCACGATGATAAAGAGTGAGCAATAGCGCCAGTGCTCGATCGTTCTGATTTGCCTTTGAAAGCGCGACGGCATTTAGCTGCAGAAAATTGCAGATCGAGCTTTTCAACGTCGCCAGCGAAGGAAACTCGTTGTCAAGCCGAGAGTAATAGTCGTACGCTTCATCGAACTTGCCGGCTTGCGTTAGGCGTTCCGCCTCGTCCAGCAGTAATTGTTCAAATACCCGCACCTGGGCGATGCTGTTCCACGCGATTTCATACTCTTCTGTGGGCCGATCCAGCAGGCGTACTTTGAGCGCGCCGGAACTAGGTATCGCTTCCAGCGGCCGTTGTGGAAGCGTGAGCGGCAGCACATCGAGCGCCGTGCCACCGTTGGTCGCGTTAAGCGTTACTCGATCAAATGGCGTGCGATCGAGCAAACGCTGAGCTACAAACGGCTTCGGAGTGGCCGCAACCGCGCGGTAAGAACCCCCAACATGACAACAAAGCAGGAATTGCAGAATGCAAAATGCAAATCGCAAATTGCAAACTGCAAATCGGTCGGCTCGCAGCTTCTCTGGGGAGGCAGCAATCATTGCCGGAATTTGCAATTTGCAATGGAACCACATGGCGGGCTACCTGCACAATTCACACGGTTCTAGGGTTGATCAACTACTAAGATCGTTCCGTCATTGCCCGCGAGCACCAACTTCTGCAGAAACGGCGTTGGCCCCGTGGATAACGGCTGCTCCACGTTCTTGGTGGCCAACACTTTGCCATCGGCCAAAGCCCGGCGCTCCAAGACTCCCTTTTGGTAAGCCAGCAGCACGTTGTTTCCCACAACCAGTGGAGGCCCCGCCAGTCGGCCGTGCTCAACCGGCACTTGCCACCGCAAGTCGGCGGCGCTCGGAATCGCGATCAACTTCTGGTCGGCAGTTGCCACGAGGGCTACGTCGCCTGCGGCGTACGGACCCCATTCCGCCGCCGCCGATAGATTCGCTTCGCCCGCCGATTCCAGCGTCGGCAACTTGAACCTCACGAGCCTGGAATTCGCCGCGACCGCGATTGCCATATCGCCAATAACCACTACCGGTGATGTGATGGGCCGTGGTCCCACGTCCCCTTCCTTCACTGCTTCCAGGTGCGGCTGAGGCGTTTCCTTGAGGCCAACCACGAAGATGCGCTTGCCGCCATCGGTGATGACAAACTGTTTGCCGTCCGTCCCGATCACGCCAGCCGGTTGGTAGGCCCATGTCGATTTCGTCTCGACCAGCGGTTGGAATGGCCCCGCTAACCGACTCCCATCGACTGCGCTCAGGTAGAACACCTGGCCGATCGCCGCCGGCGCTAAGAACCCTCGACCAAATAATGTTGGCGCACAGGCCAACGGGCTATCAAGCCGCAACCATCTCGCAGTTTCGCCACGATTCGGCGGCGACAACAAGACCCATTCCGAATTTGCCGCACAGAACACTGCCCGGCCCTGACCCAATGCCACACTCATGGACAGCAGGGGCGGCGGCGGCGCAAGCTCCGCCACGAGCGGCACGTCTTGGACCCGCGAACGAAACGCCTCCTCGTCCAGCCGAAACGCGTAACCCGCCGCGTTTGCGACCGTGAGCGACTTGGTTGCTTCATTCACGACTGGCGCGCCAGCCGGCGGCACGGCCAGCTCAGTTTGCCAATAGGCATGCCCTTGTTTGGTGTTGAGGGCTGCCACGATAGCGCCTGCTTTACCTTTAGAGTGATGCAACTCGACGAGCACGTCGCCAAAGGCCATTAGTGGATGGTCAAACGTGGAGCCGTTGAAATTGTCCTCAATCTCCTCGACCGGCAGCCGATTTCCCGTCGGCACGATATTGAACTTCGTGAGCTGCGTATCGCCGATCCAAATATTGCGGCCAATTATTGCGACGTGTTGGGTCACAGGTTGCGCGCTAGTGGCTTCGCGCGCGGCGATTGGCGTCAAAGCATCGCCTTCATTCCCTGCCGCGATATCGTAAACCTCGATCTGATCGCGGTCAGTCACAACGATTAAACCACGGCCGGTGGTCTCTGGCGGCGAGGTTACCAAGCCATTCAAACGCCGTTCCGCCTGCTGCTTAGCTAGTATTCCCGCATTATCCGTGGTCAACAAATGCAGCCGACTGGTTTCCACGCCGTTGTTTTCCACAATCGCCAGTTTATCCATCACAATGACGGGCGCCGTTTGAATCGTGCCCGGCGCGTGTCCCAGGAAGTACGAGCCGGTGCATTTCATATCCCGTAAAGTGATGGTGTAAATGCTGGCTCGCTCACCCGGCAAATACAGGTGAGTCTTCGTACGATCAATCGCCGGTGCAATCGGCAGTGGCTGTGTGGTCTGCAAGTAACCCAGCCGTGCGCCACTCTTCAGATCAACGACCAACAGCTTGCCGGACTTTGCCGGAATATAGGCTCGATCGCCGGCAATCAGCGGCTTGGCAAATGGCTCTCCAATCGGCTGACGCCAAATCAAATTCCCATTTGCCGATTCCAGACGAACAAGTTCGTGACGCGCTCCATCGCACAAAATAACATCGTTTTCGACTGCGATGGGCCAATCGTTCGACGAATAACCCACGTAACGACGCCACGACACTTTGCCAGTTGCCACCTCAATTCCGTACACCGCGCCGTCGACGCGCATACAGGCCGTACCCGTGGCCGGCGCGGTCGTACCTGGTTTTCGGTTCGCCACGGCTAGGGCGGCAACCCAAGGAGTGGGGTGATCCGTCGTCTGCGCCGCCTTTTGTTCCGCGACATACTTTATCGTCGCCAACTCGGCAGCCGTCGTTCTCTTGATCGCATCCGCCAACGCCTTCTCGCCGGCCAGTTCCGGATGTTCCGTAAGCAACTTGAAATGTGCCGCGTACGACTCCATGGGCTTGTTTGCAGCCAACGCCTGATCCATCACCTTTAGGCCGTCGGTCAACGCCAGCTGCGATTGTTGTCGCCGAGCCACGCGCTCCAGTGTGTCACGAATGTTCGCCAGCCGGGCTTCATCGCGCATTTCCTTGGGCAGATAGGTTGTGTTATTCCACAATTCAATCGACCTATTCGCCAACTCCACGAATTTCTTCGTGTCGTCGGAAAGCGGTGGCGCCTGTTCCGCTTTTTTTGCGAGCCCCTCGGCAATCTTGGGGACTAAATCCGCAACTTCCGGTCGCGCGGTTTCAAAGGCCGGTTCGTCCTCGATCGCCTTAAGTTCCGTTTGCGCTAGTTCGAGCGCTTGTGAATACTCATTCGCCTCGGCGGCTTGACGAATCTTCAGCATCGCCAGCTGGACTCGCGCCGTACTATGCTCGGCATGACGAGGTGATGAGTCGAGAAAATATTGGAACTGCTCAATGGCCTGGGCGTACGCGCCGCTCTTCATGGCCTCACGCGCAAGTGCCAATTTTTGATCACCCGATTCCCAATTCATCAGGAATACGATCATCCCCCCCGCCAACAGCAAAAAAGCCAACACCCCACCGCCAATGAGAATTAACGGCGAGTCCCAACGCTTCTTACTCTTCGACGGTTTGTTCTTTTTCTTGTCGCGGATACGACGCACCGCCGCTTGCGGCCGCACCGTCGGTGTCGGCAGGTCCGTGGCCGCCGCCGGTTGCACCGCCGACGACAATTCCGCTTCCATCAAATTGGCCGGGGCGGGCTCCTCGCCGATCCGCGTCGCCCGCTGCTTCTTGGGCTCGGGGAGCGATACTCGTTCGCTGGGAAGCGGCTCCAGCGCGGGGGCCGCCCCGAGCAGCGGCACTTCCTCATCCACGATAACATCGGATCTTTCTTGTGACGTTTCAAAATCTTCTTCAATGGGCAGCAGTCGAATTTCCTCCTCTTCTTCGGGCGGCGGTGGAGGCGGACTGACCGGGTGGCTAAAAATATGCGAGGCAAACACCGAACTGCTTTCACCAGCGTGCCGGCCTAAGGGAGCTTCTTCATCTTCCTGACCCAAATTGACGCCACTCAGGCTCAGCCCCGCCAGTACATCATTCGCCTGCGCGCGTGTGAGCAGCTTCTTCTGAATGAGAAACTCGGCGAGTTGATCGGCGGAAAGTGGATTTCGAATCCCTCCCACCGCATCGCGCAGTTTCGCCATCACTTTCTCGGAAAGTACCTTCCGGCGATCAAGCTCCGTGATGAACCTTTGGGCAGACATGATTTGATGGGGTGGGATTGTCTTGAGACAAGACGTTCAGGCAGCCGCACAAGTCGGCTCATTGCATCGAAAAACTCGTAGCGGTAGCTCTTTAACTCCGACGTCGATTTCTGCCGCGACGAAGTCTGCCATTACCGATACGTCTGATCTTCGACACTAAATTCGAACGCCTTTCCGTTCCGGGTAACGCGAAATACCGTGCTACGAATCGTCTCCGGCTTCCGCGTTCCCGCTTTTTTCTGTTCCAGGGTGAATAGGATGGTCTGCGCCTTCGCTGGGTAAAACTGCAGTATGATTGGCCCCTTACTAGCGATGCCCGATTTCGTCGCCAGTTGACGATCGAGCGCGGCAAACTGGCTATCGGTCGGGTTCATGTAGAGCCGCGTCTCTTGCGCCGGGTCGCCGACGCGAACATCCGGCTTATCGCGACTCACGTTTCTAGTGTAGTAGACCTTATTGTCTTGCCCTAGCACTCCCAACTCAATTTCAAAGAAGTCGAGCCATTGGGCGTACTCCTTCAGGTTTGCAGGCTCGAAACGTATTTCCCGCCGTGGCTCCTTGGGTCCTCCGCGGCCCGGCCCAAATCCCGAGCCGATTCCGCCCCCCACGCCACCCCCGCGGCCACCACCACTCCCGGGCGACCGGCCGTCACCTCGCTGCTGGGTTATGTCCGCACCAATATCGAGTGTGTCGTCCGCCAGCACCGCGGTCCGCGTCGTCACCGCGGATGCGATTGTAGACAGCGTCTCCTGGACCTGCGGCTCATCAAAGTACGTGGCCGCGTCATCCGTTATTGGTGTATCCGCCTCACTGCCATTTGCCGATCCGCCGACGCCGCCAGTACCTCCGCCGCCCGTGGCAATCGGCGTCACCGGCACGGCAAACTCCTGGATAATGAACCGATTCGAGAAGTAAATCAAAAATAGACTTCCCACACCAACGCCCGCCACAATCAGCATCGACACAATCCAGCTCGACACCCGGTCGTACGAACTGACGCGCAACTGATTTCGTGATGGAGATCGGCTAGCTGCCATCTTTACGGTTGTTCCAAAACTGCCGACGGGCGAATCGAAAGATACCACTTCTTCCAAGCGTCGACCGCTTCGTAGCGCTGCTGTTCATTAAACTCGTTGGGGGGCCCGAGTCCTTCGAAATTGCGGCTGATGAATTTCAGTTCGTCGCGCGCTTCGATAACAACTCGTCGATCCGGGTCGGTGAGCGCATACAATAACGTCGGCACATAATCCAAGTTACCGGTTCGTCCCAACGTCCGCACCGCCAGAATTCGCACTTCGGGTTCGCCGCCACGCACGAGCTGCTGTAAGCGCCGTGCGCTCTTTTCATCCACGTGTTCAACCACCAATTGACTCGGGTCGCGCGCCAGGTCGTCGAGCACGGCATCATTACCGTCGTCAATCATCGTCAGCAATTGATCGACCTTCGTATGCACTTGTTCGACGATCAATTCGCCGTTGCGCAATTTGGCCCGCGATAATTTCGTCGGCAGCCCCCGCCCGGCAAGCAACATGCCTTCGCTCAACTTGGCCTGAATGCTCTTTTGCGTCGATCGCAGCATGAATAGCGTGGCAAATGCGGTGTCGCATGCATTCCCGCAAAAGCCGGACCAGCCTCCATCGACTCCTTTATGCTCCATCAAGTATTTGACGCCGTCGTTGTACCATTTCGGCGATTCCTCGGTGGCATTTTCGAACTCCTCCCGAAAACTGCTGTATCGCTCGAGACTGTAAAGATAGTAATACGTCTTGGCGTCGAGATCGATCTTGTAGTTCTTCGACATCCAATCGTGGCCGCGAGTTATGGCACTTTGTATCTTGGCTGCATTGGCCAGGTGCGGGCGGTATACCTTCGCGCCGCCAGCCGCACTCACGGCCCGTAACGCGGCAGGCAACGCCTCAGAACTATTTACCGACTTCCCAGTCTTCGTCGTGCCTCGCAAACCAAATAGCTCGGCACATATATACGTGCTACCCAGACCGGCCGATACCATGGCGCAAGACACATTCTCTTGCGGCGCGGGAGTGTCCGTCGTTGTCACAATCCCTTGATAGCCCCACTCGCCAGCCGGCCCCTGCGTTTTTAGGAGCCAGTCTGCGAATTTGTCGACCGATTCCTGGCCCAAGTTAAAACCATGTCGGCTGGCTTCCCAAAGTCCTAATGCCACACATTGCGACTGCGAAGTATCGCCCGTCGCGTAGCCCACGTAGCCCCAGCCTCCCTGACTCATTTGCCGCTTTTTCAGTCGGTCAAGGTACCATTCAATTTGCATCGCGTATTGTCGCGCGCCCGCCTCGCACAAAAACACCACCGCCAATCCATTGCTGTAGACATCCAGATCATTGTCGCTGACGTTCGCCTTCATCGCCGCGTAACAGGCCTGCACTGCTTCGTTCACGCGCGCATGATCGCCCCGGCCAGCCTTGATAAACGCCAGGCCAACCAAACACTTTCCACCGAGACGGTCGTCCGTATTCGTGCTGAGGTAAGCCAGTCCCCCATCGACCAGCTGCTTCACTTCGGGGCTGTCAGCCGTAAAACCAGCCAACGCTCGACCATGCGTCGCAATCCCCGGCATAGCAACTGCGCTAATTCCTAAGACCAATCGCCACAAAGCCACCCGCCGAACCCTCATTTTCCCGCGTTGAAGTTCCATTGCCTTTCCGCTGCCATTTACAGTCGAGCGGTTTTCAATATCATATAGGTATTCGCTGGACAGGTAGCTCAGTTGGTAGAGCACAGGACTGAAAATCCTGGTGTCGCCGGTTCGATCCCGGCCCTGTCCACTAGGGTCATTCTACCAAACGGGTGGCCTAACGTCCTGCTGCCGGTATGGGTCGTGCACAGGACTAGCAATCCTGTGCATGGCAGGTGATTCCGGCGAGCCGCAGCCCGGCATCTAATTGGGTAACGCTCAATTTCGTTAAGCAGCGCCGGGATCACCTGCCATGCATCGGAAAGGCCTATGCACGAGAGATGGCCTTGGCGAGCCGCGGTCCGGCATTCTAACTGAGCGACGCTCATTTGTTTCAGCAGCGCTGGGGCCATCTTTCGTGTCCACGATGCACTTCAGGAGGCGGCGAGCGAACAAGCCTCCGCGTTCATCGCTGACGTTAATGGCAAACGCCGCGGGGAGGTGGAAGGTGGCGATTCGCGTAACATGCTCCGGTTGCCAAAGGTCGTTTCAGACCGCCGACAAATGGGCCGGGCGCTCGACGGTCTGTCCGGCGTGTCGGGCAGCCTTGGTGATCCCCGTGCCGCACCAACAACCGCAATCGGTGGACGATGCCTGGGGGCCGCCGATTCAGGCCACCATTCCGCAAGCTCTGTTCGTCCATCATCACAAGACATCCGGTGATGCGTTTCAATCTGGGTTCAAAGCCTCTTTGGGTTGCATCGTGGCAATCGGAATTTCCGCGGCGGTCGTATTCGGCGGCTGCGTCGCCTTGAGCGTCCTATTACGTCCACAGATTCAGCGGGCCAACGAACAACAGCGCCAACAGGCCCAAGAACAATTCGACGCTCAATTCCGACACAATATGGAGCTGATTCACGATGAGCAGGAAAAGGAATATGAACGATTGCAACGCCAGATCAATCGGAGTCTACGCTAACGTGGTCGGCTTTCACAAACACTACACCGCATGATCCCAGCATCCCGTAGTTCGCCTTTCTTTTCAAGTCCGGCTCACATCTTGGGGCCCGTCGTTCCAATTAATAAGATCGATAGTCCGAGGAAGTTTCAGCTTCTAAACGATCGAGCTGAGCCCAATCAGGATCGACCGGGAATTGCGCCATCGCCACGTCCGTTAGCTGAACGGTGAATTTGACTCTGACGGGCAGATCACAGCGGACGCCCCGCTGCTGAGTGCGCACGATGCTTTGTCGGATCCACTTCAGTGCTTCGTAAATTATGTCATGTTCCCCGCGATCATCATTGACCTTCATTTCAATTCGATCATTCATTTTTCAATTCCTCGCTTGACCTTGGGGCGAATTCATCTTGGGGCGCGGCGCCCCTTTCGACAAGAGAAGTTGCGCATCGCCCGCGCGTCGCTCTCAATCCCCCAAAGGGATTAGATCGGCATGGATCGCCGGCTGAAAAAAATTTTTCCTCAGGCGACGAACCGGTGTTGACACGGCCATTTTTCTGTTTATGATCGGTGACGCTTAACGAAAACAGAGCGTTGCCTCGACCCCTCTTTCACATGCCCGCA
>JAKOXH010000024.1 GCA_029781135.1 Planctomycetota bacterium | reverse complement strand
GCTCGCCGCCGCCGGCTACAACCTCCGCAAGCTGCTGCGGTGGATTGTGCTTGCGCCCATTTTCTGGCTCTGGTGCCGGCTCACTGCTACGATTGTCACTCAAGTCACACCACAATCTCGTCTCGATGTGCTTGAACCCGTGCCCGTGGGCACCCCAAAATCACGATCACCCCGACCGAAGCGTATTTTTCAGGGACGACTATCTACGCCCCACATCAACCTTTCCCAGTTTGCCGCATCGGGTTACACTAATCATACGGAACTTAACGGCTTTTCAGCCGAACTCCTTTTCCTTTCTCCCACCCGCTTTCCCCGGTCGGCCGTCGTGTCCACAGCCCAACAATTCGTCGGCAAGTACCGGCTTTTCCACCTCATTCGGGGTGGGAAGTTCTTCGAGATTTGGGCCGTCCGCCCGCCGACCGAGAACACGGTGTACGCCATGAAGTGGCTGCCCAAAGGTTCCCACTACGTGCGGGAACATATCGGCGGGCTGAAACACGAATATCAGGTTGGGTCGTCGCTCGATCACCCGGGCATTATTGCCACGTATGAGTACGACAACACGTCGAACGGGGCGTACATGCTGCTCGAGCTGTTCAAGGTGCCAAACCTGAAGCAGCAAATAGTACTTGGGCCCAAGAAGCTGCAGCACCGCGCAAAGGAAATCATCGTCAATTGTGCCGCGGCGCTCGCCCACATGCACGAGCGCGGCTGGGTGCATCGCGATATCAAGCCAGACAATTATTTGGTGCGCGATGACAACGTCGTGAAGCTCATCGACTTCAACCTGGCCCGCAAACCAACTGGCGCGCTCGGCAAGCTGCTCGGTGCGAAATCGCCGGTGCAGGGCACGCATAGTTACATGGCGCCGGAACAGATTCGCGGCCAACAGGTCGAGCCGCGGGCCGATATTTACAGCTTTGGCTGTATGGTTCATGAACTGCTCTCCGGCAAACCACCGTTTACGGCCAGCAGCCCGAACGAGCTGTTGCAGCGTCATCTCAGCGCGAAGCCGCAGCCACTTACCGTGTTCGATAAAAATATCACGCCCGAGTTTGCCGCGTACGTGCAACGCATGATGGCCAAGGATCCGAAAGACCGTCCGGCCAACATGAAAGACGTGATGATGGAATTCAAGACGAAGAAACTGTTTTACAACACGCCGCAGCCCCCGAACGCTGCCGATACCGCCAAGACGGCTGCGGAAGAGGATTAGCGAATGGCCAGCGCGACTTACCGACTTGCTTTCGAACAACCCATCGCACACCTCGAAGAGCAAATCAAGCAACTCGAGCGCACGGAGCCGAAGTCGGCCGAAATCCACGACGCCATCCGCGCGCTCAAACGCGAACTGGCCGAAACCACCCGCCGCGTTTATAGTCAGCTCGATCCGTGGGAAACGGTGCAGGTCGCGCGGCATCCCGATCGGCCGATGCTGACCGATTATCTCAACTTGTTGTTCGATGAATTCGTCGAACTCCACGGCGATAAATTCTTCGGCGATGACCGCGCGCTACGCACCGGCTTTTCCAAGCTCGATCGCTACAAGGTGCTCGTCGTCGGCCACTACAAAGGCAAAACACTCAAGGAGCGTAATGAGTGCTTTTTTGGTTGCGCCCACCCCGAGGGTTATCGCAAAGCGATGTCCAAAATGCGGATGGCGGCCAAATACCGCTTGCCAATTATTTGCCTCATCGATACGCCGGGTGCGTATCCCGGCATCGGTGCGGAAGAACGCGGTCAGGCGCAGGTGATTGCCGAAAGCATGTTGGAAATGTCGCGTCTGCCAACGCCGATCATTTGCGTCGTGATTGGCGAAGGCGGCTCTGGCGGCGCGCTAGGCATCGGCGTCGGCGATCGGGTGGCCGTGCTGCAGTTCGCCTACTATTCGGTAATCAGCCCCGAAGGCTGTGCCGGCATCCTGTGGAAGAGCCACGATTACGCCGGCGATGCGGCCCGCGCCCTCAAGCTTACGTCGAAATACTTGCACGAGCTGGGCTGCGTCGATGATGTCATCGAAGAACCGCTCGGCGCCGCCCACCGCGACCACCATCAAATGGCCTCGCGTCTCAAAATGTATTTGCTTAAATCGCTGCGCGAGCTGGTCGATCTGCCGACCGATAAACTGCTGGCCGCCCGCTACGAAAAGTTCCGCCGCATGGGCCAATTTCTGGAAGGCGATGCTGCGCCCGCGGCAACTGCCAACGGCCGGCCAAAAGCAACTTAGCCAATCAACGTAGGACGGACATTCCTGTCCGTCCGTTTAGGATCGAAATCGAAAAGGAGATGGCACCCTCATGTCGAAGCTGGTTTTCATAATCGCTGTCGCCTGCGGCTTGTTCTTTGCCTACGTCGATAGCCGCCCCACCTTCGACGACACCGGCATCCTGGCATTCGGCATCGTCGCCGTGGCTGCTGCGTTCGGCTTCATTTGGCCCGTGGGAGTTTGGCGTTGGGCCTTGGGAATTGGCGTCTGGATTCCGCTGTTCAGCATTCCCCGCACCGGCGAATTGGCATCACTTGTGGCAGTCGCTTTTGCATTTGCGGGCGCGTACCTTGGCGCAGGCATTCGTCGGAGCCAATTGCGGCTCACCTGAATCGCCATTTGGCGGCCGCGGCGACGCGGCTGCGAGTTCAGAAGGCGACATTGAGCGATCGATGTTGAACGCCCGGACAAGAGTCCTCAGCCGAGCGTTTATTGGCTCAACGTCGTGTCCCATGTTCGCAGCCGCGTCGCCGCGGCCGCGATCATGTTGAGAATCCGCGCCGAAAAACCGATCGCCCAGAATCGCTCCAGACGAGCGCCGACCGTTCGCCCCGACTCAGATGACCATGGCCACGCGCGCTCGTTTAACGCCGCGGCCAGCGGTCGCGAAAACCAGCCGCCAAAACCAACGGGCAGGGTGCCAATATCGCAATGCCCGGCACTTATGCCCAACGTCCGATAATCGCTCTTATGTTCGTTTCGGCGGCGTTTTTTGCCGGTTTTTGCTGGGTGTACGGAAACTCGCATTCGCCTGCCCCGCGCTGGCGGATTACAATTCGACTATGGAACCAACCCTGATTCAGCACATCGAAACCCGTCCAGATAAGTGCGGCGGCAAGCCGTGTATCGCTGGTACGCGAATCCGCGTTTGGGACATTTACGTCTTGAGCGAACGCCTGGGGAAATCGGCGGATGAAATCCAGGCCGATTATCCCGAACTGACGCTGGCTGATATTCACGCAGCCCTGGCCTATTACTTCGACCACCAGGCCGAGATCGACGCCCAAATGAAGGCGGCGGACGATTTCGTGGACCAGCTAAAGGCACTCACGGGTCCAGGCCCTCTGACCGAAAAGCTCGCCCGGCGTGATTCAATTTCATCTTGATCAGCATGTCTCGAACGCTGTCGCCCGTGGACTTCGTGCCCGCGGCATCGATGTTACCACGACTGCGGAGGCCGGTTTGCAGGATGCTCCCGACGAGCGACAACTTGCTTATTTGCAGGCAACCGGTCGCGTCATTTTCACACACGACGACGACTTCCTGCGATTTCATCATTGCCGGCGACAAGCACGCCGGAATTGTGTACTGCAAGCACGGCACGCGAACCATCGGCGAGGTGATTCGCTTTCTGCAGTTGGTGAACGACTGCCTTGTCCCCCACGAGATGCGCGGACGCATTGAGTATTTATAGCCATGCCACAAGCCGATGATGACGACGAGGACTGGTACGACGACGGCGACAATCTGGACGACGATGATGAAGCCGTCTGCTGTCCCGAATGCGGCAGCACAATCGTTGGCCTCATCGATAAGTGCGCCGCATGCGGCTACTGGCTAACCGCCGCCGATCGCCGCAGGCTACGCTCCGAAGGCGCGAAACCCTGGTGGGTAACGCTAACCCTCGTCATTTTACTGCTGATGTTCCTCACCACGATGCTGTGGTGGTTGTAAAGCGAAGGTTCTCAACGGCATCGCGACAAAGCGTCTCAACCGGCTGCTTGTGCCGTCACCTCGGCATTGCGTACGGATCGTTCGATCGCGCCGTGGGTTGCGATTGCGGCCAGCCCAGTTGTTGTGGCACTTGCTGAGGCATTTGTTGCGGCACGTTGGGCCACGCGATTTGTGGCTGCGCCGGCTGGCCTTGGGGCCACTGCATTTGCGGTAGCACGTTTGGCAAATTCGCTTGCACCTGGTTCGGCCACATCTGTTGCACATCTTGGCCATTGGGCTGACTGCCCGGCCGTAACTTCTGTTCGACGCGGTCGAGATACGGCCCCACGACTTGGTGAACTTCGGGCGGCAATACCGATTGAGCTTTGTCGAGCAGCGGTACGATGTACCGGCCGGATTGCGACGCTACAATCGCTTCCCCTTGAGCCGGCGGCAGCAGCAGAACGGCAAAGCACGTGATCACAACGCACAACAGCACACCTTTGGCAAATCCAAATATCGCGCCGAGTTGTTTGTCGAATGCTTCCAGCCGGACCTTGTCGATTGCCCCCGAAACGAAGCGGAACAACGTCCAGATCACGAACGATGAACCAACGTAGATAGCCAACATGGCGCTGAATCGGTTGAGCGGCGCCTGTTGGCCGAACATCGGCGCGAATTGAGCACTGAATTTCAGCGATAGCAGGGCGCTCACCACGAGCGAAGCCAACGACGCAATTTGCCAGGCCATGCCTTTCCAGAATCCGAAGATCGTGGCTCCCACTAGCACCAAAATCATTACTAGGTCGTAGGTTTGCATGGCTAAAAATAGATATTAAGGGCAGGGGGCTAAGGGGTGGCACGCCCAAAGGCTTTGCGATGGGCGTGGAATCAATCATGATTCCGGTTTCGCCACGCCCTTCGAGGACTCAAAGCGTGCCGCCCACCGTAATCGTAGCAACTTGGCGTGGCTAGCAACTTGCCAAAGCGCGGAAGTATAGCCACATGCCAGCATCCCGCGAAGGCCACTCACCCCGCTGTCACGCTAGCACCGATCGTAGCGGAATTCGTGAGAATTCCGCAGTCCTTGCCTCTTCTCGCCGGAATTCTTACGAATTCCGCTACGTCGCCAGCCGGGCTTCCGACTGGCTGACCTTGGGTCGCCGCTGGCATTCGCGTAAAGTCCGCTTCCCATACGCATAGTGTTGGCGGCTCGCGCCCGGGCCATGTTCTGGGAAATCGCCGCCGTCCGACGCTTCAACAATCATCCAATCGTAAATCGCCAATCTGAAATCCCCCCCGCGAGCCCACTTATGGCCGGCTTTCGCATGCATGTCGGAACGAGCACCGTGCTCGGCTGCGGATACGCCGGCACGCTCGCGCTTGGCTACCATGTACCGGTCGACACGGCAATTCTCTCCGGCGCGATGTGTGGTTTCTCGGGCATGCTGCCCGATCTCGATAGCGACTACGGCGTGCCGCTCCGCGAAGCGATGGCCTTCACCGCCGCGCTCGCGCCGATGCTGCTGATCGGGTACTTCCAACGCTTCGGTCTGAGCCACGATGCCATGGCCCTCGCGGCCGTCGGATTGTATCTGGGCGTGCGGTTCGGTGTCACCGGGTTGATTCGCCGCTACACGGTACATCGCGGCATGTTTCACAGCATCCCGGCCATGCTCATTTTCGGGGGCCTGGCATTTCTCGTGAGCGGTACCTCGCCGCTGGAGGTTCGCTGCTTCAAAGCCGGTGGCGTAATGGGTGGTTGTTTCTCTCATTTGCTCCTCGACGAAATCTACTCCATCGAATGGAAAGGCGGCCGTTGGCGGCTGAAGAAGTCGTTTGGCACCGCCATCAAATTCTGGGGGGATGATATGTGGTCGAACTTCACAACCTACGCCAAGTTGGCAATCGTCGTGATGTTGATTCTTGGCGAACCCTCGGTGATGCAACAGCTCGAAGCGCGTAATCCACAGTTCGCCAGCCAGCTCAATGGCCTGCGCAATCAGCTGCAAACTAGTGCCAACGCACTCTCCCAAGGCGGCTCGAATGCGGCCCAAACCGTTCAAGGGCTGCTCAATAATGTGGCGCCGAACATGCCTCGGCAGTTCGTCAACGAATCGCAGCAGTACGTTCCCAATCCACCCCAATACAATCCGCCCAACCAGTGGCCACAATGGCCGGCGTACAACTCCCCTGCCCCGCCCCCTTCGCCACCACCCAATTATGGAAATCCTTACGACACCGCGCAACGGCCCACAGTTGGCCCCTTCGCGCAGTAAGGGTTTTGCACCATCCCGTTAGCGGCCGCGGCGACGCGGTCGCGATCACGAAAGACGAGGTTGAGCCGATAACTGTCAAACGCCCAGTTGAACGCTTTGCTGAGCGCTTTACTGGGCGTTTGACATCGGTCGGCTCAATTACGCTCCCTGCGATCGCAGCCGCGTTGCCGCGGCCGCTAAAATTCCAATGGTGATGTGTTAGCGTTCGGACGTATCGATCCAAATCGTGACGGGCCCGTCGTTCACGAGCGACACATCCATGTGTTCGCGAAACTTGCCAGTGGCGACTTCAATTGCGGCACCGCGCACTTTGGCGACGAATTCCCCATAGAGCCGCTCGGCTAACTCAGGCGGCGCCGCATCGGTAAAGCTCGGCCGACGGCCGCGACGGGCATCGCCGTACAGCGTGAATTGGCTCACCACCAGCATCGCCCCGCCCACTTCGGCCAGCGACCGATTCATCTTCCCGGCATCGTCTTCGAAGATCCGCAGCCCCACGATCTTGTCCGCGAGCCACTCAACTTCTGCCGCGCCATCGTTCTGGCCGACGCCCAGCAGCACGACCAAACCTCGGCCAATCTGCCCTGTGACGACGCCCTCCACCGTCACCCGCGCCTCACGCACTCGTTGAATACACGCCCGCAAAACTTGAGTCTCCTCATCACGCCCTTGTGGCCTGCAAACCAATCGTCGATGCTAGGAGATGGTGTCAGGTTTCATGTGCCAGAACCTGACCGAGCACCCTGTCCCCCGTCCCCTGTATCCTCTGCCCTCCCCCATGCCCTCCGTCCTGCTCGCCTATTATTGCGCGCTGATCCTCGTCGCGTCGATTGTCGGCGGGATGGTTCCGGTATGGTTTCAACTTACGCACCGCTGGATGCAATTCGCCGTAAGCTTCGTATCGGGCGTGATGCTCGGCATCGCCGTGCTCCACATGTTGCCGCACGCCTTCATGGATGCCGCGAATGCCGCGAGCTTATTGCCCGCAAATAGCGCCGCCAACTCGCCCACGCCACTGGCGCTAATCACCGCGGAAACGGCCCGTTGGATTACGCTCTCGCTGCTCGCCGGCATGTTAGTGATGTTTTTCATCGAACGGTTCTTCAGTTACCATCACCACGACGTGCCCGAGGCCGACGATTCGCACGCGGCCTGTTCGCACGCCGATCACTCGCACGATCATGAACATGCAGAACATCATGAGGAACATGAGCATGGGCACGATTTATCGTGGAGCGGCGCAGCCGCCGGCCTGGCGCTCCATAGCGTGCTCAATGGCGTTGCTTTGGCAGCGGCCGTCCAACATGGCGGCCACGGCGCCTGGCTTGCCGGCTTCGGCACATTTTTGGTGATCGCGCTGCACAAACCGTTCGATGCGATGACCATCAGCATGCTAATGGGCCGCGGCGGTTGGAACCTCGCGTGGCGACAAACAATTAATGGCCTCTTCGCATTGGCCATTCCGCTCGGCGTGCTGATCTTTTATTTCGGCCTGATGACCGAGTCAACCGGCCCGGATACCGCCCTTCGCCAATGGTACATCGCCTGTGCCCTATCATTTTCGGCCGGCACATTCCTGTGCATATCGCTGAGCGATCTCTTGCCCGAGTTGCAGTTTCATCGGCACGACCGCCTGAAACTCTCCGCAGCATTACTCCTTGGCTTGGCGGTCGCCCACTTCGCCGCCCAGATGGAATCGCTCACACATCCGCCGCACGCGCACGCCGCTCCGTCCGTATCTGTTGGCAGATAACTGAGGGTTTGTCACAGGCAATTTTGTGGGTGGCATGCCCTCGCTCGCAACAGCATGCTCACGCGAAACTTTTGCGTTTTAACGCGAGCGTGGGCATGTTCTTGTTTCGCGAGAGCATGCCACCCCTGATTTTCCAATATCAAGAATTCGCTGGGCTTCGTTTCAAGCCTGACTCACAAACAGAAATCGGGTTCACAGGCAGTGCTAGCACGCGACAAGTCGTCCCAACGCTTCACCGCAAACTCCACCGCCGTTACGCGACCGTTGCTGGCGTCGCTTCCGTTGAGTTCGCTACGCGTCGCATCCGAAGATAACTGGTAAAGCCTTAATTCGGTCCCCTCCCCAGCGGCGCGCGGCTTCCGCTTCACTGCGCGCCAGAGCAAAGGACGCCTATGTCGGCCACGCAACATCGTACTTGGCAGCATTTCCACGTGGGCCATGTCAACATCACCGTGCAGCTTGACTCCACGGCCGAAAACCACAGTGTGGAACGTCATCAGGAACTCGCCGGCGCAGCACGGAGACTGATCGATACGATGAATGCCGAGCACTTGCCGGTGACTTGGGCGGTCAGCGACCCGGCCCACTCAGCGGCGACGTCGGCGATTATCAAGTCGTCGGTCGAGCATGAGCTGGCAATTCTGGGCGGAGCCAACTGGGTAGGCCCCACGGCGGGCCGCACCCGCTTTGCTCGCGAGTTGGTTCGGCGAGTGGCGCAGGCCCGTTGCGCCGGCTTAGCGGTCACGACCTTTGTGCCCGCAGTGGCGTCGGTCGAGGGGCAAATTGACTTAGTCGTGAAACAGCAGTTCACAGCGCTCGCGGGAATCGTTGCTTCCGTAGCCCGCGCTAAAACCGAACCCCGCGCCCTGCACTATCAGGTGTGGGAGGTTCCCGTGACTGACAAACTGCCGCTCCCACCGACGTGGTTTGGCAGCGGAAAGCGCTCGCTGCTGCGACGGATCGAGCAAACCGCGCGCGAAGCGGGGACGTTTCACCTGCTCATCGATGCCGCGGCACTAGCCGCCAACGCGCGCCGCGACGACGCGTCGATCACATGGCTCATGAACCGCTTGGCTACGCTGCGGAATCGTGGTCTGCTCCAGGTAGAAACGCTGAGATCTACAGCGGCCCGGCTATCGGATGTGCCCACCGTTTCACCACAGCGGTCAATTCTTCGCAGCGTAGCGTGAGAATGCAGCCGTCGGGGCGTTACGCAGAATCGCGGAAGGCGTTCCAGCCAAGGTATGCCAGAACCGCTCCGCACAGGGCCATGCCTAAGTCGGGCAGCAGGCCGGCTTTACCTCCAAATGGCGTGCCCACGGCCAAATCCATGGTAAAAAGCAATGCCACCAGACCGCCGACGACCATTCCGGCGATAGATAAAGCTTTTCCCATCGGCCTCGAACCTTGCACCCCGGCGATCGCCACAGAACCAGCCATATACTAAAGCCTAGTATAATTACCCGGCCTTCCCTGTCACGGCCTTGCCCCCAAGCCCCGCAAATATCGCATTTTTCGCGGAGAGCGCCAACCGCCCCGGCTGAGGATTTTCGCCATTCTACACCGTTTTCTTCGCAACTCGACTTTTCACCGTCGCCCCTCAAACTGACTTGGTTTCCGGCTGGTCCGCGTCCAGGCCGCGTTGCCGGCGAACTTCCCGGACCTCATCCACCAGCCCGGCAAGGATCGCCTGATTGGCGACGATGTTGCTCCATGCCAGGAAATACGTCCAAACGATGAAAACGATTCCCGAGATGGCCCCGACGAGGTGATAATCGGCCCAGGCTTTGGTATTCAAGCGCAGCGTGGCCGGGTCGGAAGCACCGCCGAGCGCCGCGATTCCCACGGCGGCCAGCATTCCGAGCACGGCCCACAAGAATGTCCGGCGTTTCAGGCGGTTGCTGGCCGCAACGGGCTCCTTACTGAATCCATAAGTTTCGACGACCTCCTTGCACCAGCGGCTCGTCCCCACAAAATAGGTGACCGCGACGCTTTCGACAAACACCACGGCCAAAGCGGCCGAGATGCCGGTGAGCCGGTGCATCGTGGCCCACTGCAACGTCTCGCGACTAGCCAACGGCCGGGCATAAAGGTCGCCCATGGTAAGTCCCATCAGGAGTGCAGAACCGAGCAGCACGACCGATAGGACGGAGAGCGTAAAAAAGATGCGAATCATGCGGGGCGGTTGTAGATAGAATAGGTTGGTGGTTCCACTCCAGCGTATCGGCAATTGCCCCGCTCCGCACCCCCTGCCCTGCCCTCCCCTGCCCCGGATATGGCTGTACCAAGAAAGCCGATTGTTGCGATCACGATGGGTGACCCGGCCGGCGTGGGCCCCGAGGTGATCGCGCGAGCCTGGCGTGAGCCGATCGTTCATGAGCACGTGCGGCCGCTCGTCGTCGGCCATCCGGAGGTAATGCGACGAGCCGTGGATTTGGTGGGCGGCGATATTGCGGTGGTGAGTATCGAATCGCCTGGGGGGCTGGAACATGTAGGTTCTGACGCCCGACGAATGCCCGTCGTCCATGTTTGCAGTGATGAAGCGGTCACTGTGCCGCCGGGGGCCATCGATCCGCGAGCCGGTGAGGCGGCGTATCAATGCGTGACGGCCGCCGCGGCGTGGGCTTTGGACAAGCGGATCGATGCGATCGTGACGGCACCGCTCAGCAAGGCGGCGTTGCACGCCGCAGGGCATCACTACCCTGGCCATACGGAACTGCTTGCCGAACTGTGTGGCGTATGCGAGTATGCGATGATGCTCTACTTGCCGCCGGGGCCGCCGGTGCGATCGCCGGCGGGATTGGGCGTGGCGCATGTGACGCTGCATCAATCGCTGCGAAGTGTTTTTGGTGACCTCACGACGGCGGCGATCGCGGCCAAGTGCCGGCTGGCCGACGGCGTGATGCGGCGGCTGGGCGTATGTTCGCCGCGGGTGGCCGTGTGTGCGCTCAATCCACATGCCGGTGAAGACGGGTTGTTTGGCGATGACGAGGCTAAAATCATTGTTCCCGCGGTCGCTGAAGCGAGCCTCGCCGGTGTTGATGTTTCTGGTCCCTACCCTGCCGATACGTTGATGGTGCGTGCGCGGGACGGCGAGTTCGATGCCGTGGTCGCCATGTACCATGACCAAGGGCACATCGCGCTCAAACTTTTGGGGATGCACGCGGCGGTGAACATCACGCTGGGGCTCCCCATCGTGCGCACGAGCGTGGCCCACGGCACGGCGTTCGACCGAGCATGGCAGGGAAGGGCCCGGGCCGAGGGAATGGTCGCGGCGATCCTCACGGCGGCGAAGCTGGTGGGGGGGCGTTAGGGTTCAGGGATCAGGGGTCGGGGGTCAGGGGTTGGTCATTGGTGGTTGGTCATTGGTCCTTCTGGCTAATAGCTAACGACTAACGACTGACAGCGATCAAAAAATGATGGGCCCATTGGGGCGTCGGTCATAGGTGAGCTGGCGCGCATGATCCGCCGGCGGCGGATGGCAACGAGCTGCGGACCGATTCTCCACCCGTGCGAGTGTGGCTCTGCGCCGCGGGACCGGGGTGCCTGGCTGACGGAGGTTTCAGCGGGTGGTGGCCGCGCTGCGGCTCCGATCCGAGAGGTCGCCAACTGACATTGTCCCGGCGAGACGTCTGCTTGGCAGAGACTGCACTCGAACGGTCATTTCAACGGGCGACTATAGCACAGGTGGTGGCACAAAAGCAAGGAAATAGTGGAAAAGTTTTCAGTAGCTGGAAATGGAGAAGAATTCGTAGGAATTCCCTGGGT
>JAKOXH010000012.1 GCA_029781135.1 Planctomycetota bacterium | reverse complement strand
ACGAACTGAGTTCCATGACCCGCCAGTGTCTCCGCAATCGCCGGATGGGCGAACTTGAAGAACTCTGCGAAGAAATCCACGCCTGGTCGGTCGACGTCACCGACGCCCAACGCGGCGTCGACTGGCAAATGAAAATCGACGACGCACGCGGCAAGCTAAAATCCGTCTACCCCAAAATCCTGATGTGACAAAGCACTAGAGGGAGGAGCCAGCCCCAAGGCCGTTCAAACGATCTTAGGGCATACTACGCTCGATATGACAATGAAGGTGTACGCCAAGGCAACGGATCGATCATTGCGAGACGCTGTCAACGCCTTACCATTCGCTAGCGCAACGGCACCTGAGCATGTACTCGGCATCGCGCCTGCGGAAACTGCTACTGGCCAAGATTTGGCACAGATTTACCCCAAGTTGTCCAAACGCGAAACAGCATGAGGCATGGTGAGTTCAGAAGCTATTGCCCGACAATAGTTTATGAAATAGCGGAGGAGGGACTCGAACCCCCGACACGCGGATTATGATTCCGCTGCTCTAACCAACTGAGCTACTCCGCCGCGGCGCGCAAGTAAATCGCGACCGAAATTTTATTATCGGAATTTGCCGTCCAGCCGTAAAGGGGAGGCAGTCGAATTCATTCAGAACGTTCGGAACGCGACCAACGAAACTGAATCGCTCCGAAAGCCGCTCGTAGCTCATAGCATGAAACAACCCTGAAGAGGCCGAACCGGCGTTTGCTCCGTTGCCAAGCAGTCGTCTGAGGTGCGCTGAGATTATGAAACCGGATTTCCTATCCAAAAACCGGGTCGGCATTGGTGCGGTAGATCGGGCGCGGGATTTGTCATCCCGTAACTTCACACCGGATCAAATTACGCTTACAGTTCACGTTTGGGTAGGCAGGAACCTGTATAGGCGAGATACCCCGAATGAATATTGATGCAATTGAACGCGCTGGGTGTGCCGACGCAACCGAGTGTCGCTATCAAGAACGCCTGGCGCGCTACACAACAGCCCTGCGGAACGGCAAGCCCGATCGCATACCGATTCGCCCGTTCGTCGCCGAGTTCACCGCGAAATACGCCGGCATGGATTGCCAGCAGGTGACGCAAGATTACCGCCTTGCCTTCGATGCCGCCGCCCGCTGCGCCGCCGACTTCGATTGGGACGCTATCGTGCCCAACATGGTCTACGTGTGGGGGATGATTCCCCAGGTGCTCGGCAACCGCTATCTGGCTGTTCCTGGGGTGGGCCTGCCGCGCGATACCGGCTTCCAATACTGCGAGCCGTCGGAAGACCAGGCCTGGATGAAACCCGAGGAATACGACGCCCTCATTGAAGATCCCACCGGCTACCTGCTCAACGTATGGATGCCACGCACTAACCGCTACCTCGTCGGCGATGGCGAGCCGAACACGTGGCGTAACAACGTCGCCTGGCTGCAAGGCGGCATGGCCCTCATGCAATACTTCACCGCGTTCGGCGGCCAGGTCGAGCGGCTGCGGCGCGAGTGCGGCACCGTCTCCGCCATCGCCGGCATTCTCAAATCGCCGTTCGATATCCTCGCCGACAAGTTTCGCGGCTACATCGGCCTCACGATGGACCTCTTCGAACGCCCCGACAAAGTCCTCGCCGCGGCAGAAGCCCTCATGCCGCACATGTTGCACATCGCCCTCTCCACGGCCGACCCCAACAAACAAGTGCCCATCACCATCTGGATGCACCGCGGCTGCGTGCCGTTCGTCACACCCGACCAGTTCGAGCGGTTCTTCTGGCCCACGCTCAAACCCGTCATCGAGGAAATCTGGCGGCACGGCCATCAAACGCTCTTCTATGCCGAAGGCCAGTGGAGCCACCATTGGGCCCGCTTCCGCGAACTGCCCGAGGGCTCGATCATCTATCACTGCGACCGGGATGACGTGTTCGCGGCCAAGCGTGCCCTCGGCGACCGCTTCGCCATCAGCGGCGGCATCCCCAATGTGCTACTCTCATTCGGCACGCCGCAAGAAGTCCGCGACTTCTGCAAACGCGTGATCGACGAGGTCGCCATCGACGGCGGCTACATCATGGATGCCAGCGCCATCATGCAAAACGACACCAGCATCGAAAACGTCCGCGCCATGACCGAGTTCACGCGTGAGTATGGAGTCTATTAAACGCATTTTGAATGTCTGCCTGAACGACCAATGATTTGTACGTGGTGATAAGCCGAATTTATTTCACGCAGAGACGCAGAGGCGCGGAGAACGGGGAGGTTCTAACCGCTAATGAACGCGAATTGGCGCTAAATAAGATTTTGCTTTGTGGTTGTTCAATAGAAACATTAGCGATGATTAGCGCCGATTAGCGGTTCACTCTCCATTTTCTCCTCCGCGAACTCTGCGTCTCCGCGTGAGACTCTTACTTCGATCAGAAAATAGTGTGAAAGGGTTACCGTATGTCCACGGAAACAAATGAATCGCAGAGCCGCCCCGCAAGCCGCCCCGCCGGCGCCGTCGTTCCCTGGCCCGAACAACGCCGCGACCTGCCCCCAATGACCGGCGACGAACAACTCGTCGAACGCACCTGGACCGAAATCGACGCCTGGACCTACGCCTTCCTCTGGCACTGCGTGGTATCGTTCTAAGAAGCTCTGCCCACCTCTCCCTCTGGGCAACGGTATCGACACTTGTGGATGTGGGTATCGAGTGGAATGGCCCTGAAAGGGCCCAGGAATGTAGCGGTGGGCGTGAGCCCACCGATAAAACAGCGCGTTCTGATCTGCAAGCCGCGCCAGCGGCGAGGGAGGTATCGCGAGTGCGTTCCCAGCGCCGCTGCGCGGCTCCATCGAGCGGTGGAAACGCTTTCGACGGGCTCACGCCCGTCGCTACACTCCTAAGCCGCTCCGCGGCTACAATCGCCGCCCTTTCTCGGGGGTTTCGCAACCGCCAAACTTGTGTAGATTCTTTTGCCCCTTGGGAGAGGGCCGGGGTGCGGGCGACTTGGAGTCCGTACTGTTAGCGTTCTTACGCCAAAGCCCTAAAGCCGCTTTGCGACGGATTTGAATGTGCACAACTACTTCTGTTTGTGCCCAAGAATCGCGCTCTCCTCGAACACCGCGTGATTGACTACCTGCCGCTCTTGGGACGTGTAGACGACATGAATCTTGCCGTCGCGGGTCTGGATCGCGACGGGATACGCCGCCGTGTCGCCCGGCCGATAGCCAGACCACGCCGTCCGGGGCCTGCCAGATCGCGGCGTTGCCCTCCGACCGGTCCGGCGTATCGGCGATGATCTTGGGCGTCGTCCACTTCTGGCTGCCCTTCGCCAACCGCGACCCGAACACGGCCGTGTCACCTTCGTACTCTCCTTCACCGCCATAGTACACGACGTACAAGTCGCCGTTGTCCAACTCCGTAATCGACGGCGGATGCTTGTACTTCCCCGGCACCTCCGGCCCAAACAACCGCTCAATCACAATGTCATCCGCCGCAACGGTTGACACAAGTTGCACGAGCACAAAGATAATTGCAGTCAAGTATTTCATCATGTGCGGACCCTTTGATAACATCAGGAGCGTCGTAATGTGGTGCACGTCAAGCATGACGGCAGCAACGCCCTTCATTTCGCAAGTGCTTCAATACGCAGTTACTCGCCGTATCTCGGCGGCAGAATTGCATGCCGTGTGAATATCCCGTATGAGCGATACCAAATCGCTTGCGTTGCCGACAAGTCAACTGTGGCGACTCGTTAGACGGACGGCTATTTAGTCGCTGGACATCCCAGTTACGACAACGCAGCGAGATATTGCAAGAACCTGTGGATGAGAATTCTTGGAATTGTCAGGCGGCGGTCTTGGATTCTTTCACTCCGTCGATGAACTTGCTGCCTTGGAACACCTCGGGCAATAGGGAGGAACCATTGAGCAGCCGCCACTTTTTCTCGGCGGACTGCATCAGTTTGTAAACCATCGTCAAGCAAGCGGTCCGACTGCCATTCCCC
>JAKOXH010000011.1 GCA_029781135.1 Planctomycetota bacterium | reverse complement strand
TAGGGCACCTTTCGATGGTGGTTCACAACCGCTGCCTTGCCGATCCAATCCAACGTGGGCATTCGTCCGCTTCCAGTGGAACGCGCTTATGAGGACGCCACAAGTGTACTAGCCACATCTCGAATTCGACAGGTGGTAAAGCGATAAGAGCGTAAACCAGTCGTCGTCCTGCATGTCTTCGCCGGAATTCAACTTGTCTCGTGCGCCATCCTGCAAACCGCTTCCAAACCGCGCCGTAGAGTACGCTAGTTTCGTCATCAAATGGCATATCGCGCTTGTCCAGTCGGTCGAAAACCTCAGCCAGTCGCTGGTCGATTTGGTAGCGAACCGTCGCCCGACGGACTACAATGTGGCAAGCCAAATTGTTTGGCCAATCCCACCTGCGAACCCACATGTGAGCTGCTGCCATGTGGCGTGTGCTGCTTCCTGCTGTAATTCTATTTGTGCCCGCCTCGTTGCGGGCGGCCGGGGAGACTGCCGACGCGGTGCGGTTCGAAACGCACGTGCGGCCGATTCTCAAGGCGCACTGTTGGCATTGCCACGGTGAGGGCGAGGAGATCAAGGGCGCGCTCGATGCCCGGCTGGCTCGCTCGCTCGTCAAGGGGGGCGACTCGGGGCCCGCGATTGTTGCCGGCAATCATGCCAAGAGCCTGTTGCTCGAGCGCGTGAGTGGGGGCGAGATGCCGCCGAACGGCAAGAAGCTGACTGCGGCGGAAGTCGATACGCTGGCCAGTTGGATCGACCAAGGAGCGAAGACGGTTCGCGAGGAGCCGGCGTCGTTGCCGCCGGGGCACGTGTTTAGTGAAGAGGAACGCGCCCACTGGTCGTTTCAGCCGATCAAGCGGCCGCTCGTGCCGGAGGTTCATGCTCGCGAAGCCGTGCGGACGCCGATCGATGCATTTCTGCTCGCCGCGTTGGAAGCCAAGAAGCTGAGTTTCGGCCCACCGGCCGACCGGGCCACGCTGATTCGGCGCGTGTACTTCGATTTGACCGGCCTGCCGCCGTCGCCGGAGGCTGTTGAAAAGTTCGTCAACAACTCGGCCCCTGATGCCTACGAGAAAATCGTCGATGAACTGCTCGCCTCACCGGCGTACGGCGAACACTGGGGCCGGCACTGGCTCGATGTCGTGGGCTACGCCGATAGCGACGGTTACGGCGTCGACCCGCCGCGCAAGTGGGCGTATCGCTACCGCGACTACGTGATTCGGGCCATCAACAGCGACAAGCCGTGGAATGATTTTATCATTGAGCAACTGGCCGGCGACGAACTGCTAACGCCGCCGTATGCGAATCTCACGCCGGAGCAGGCGGACAAACTGATCGCCACGGGCATGTTGCGGATGGCGCCGGATGGCACCAGCGACAGCGCGGTGGATCAAAATTTGGCGCGCAACGAGGTCATCGCCAACACGATCAAGATCGTATCGACGTCGCTGCTCGGGCTCACGGTGGGTTGTGCGCAGTGCCACGATCATCGGTACGACCCGATCTCGCATGTGGACTATCACGCCATTCGTGCCGTGTTCGAACCGGCCTACGACTGGCAACACTGGCGGAGTGCCAATGAGCGGCTCATCAATTTGTGGACCGAGGAGACGCGCAAGAAGGCGGCGGCGGTCGAGGCTGAGCTGAAACAGGTGGGCGACGAGCGAAACGCGGAGCTCGACAAGATCGTTTCTCAGGTTTTCGACCGCGAACTGGCGAAGTTGCCGCCGGAAATACAGCCGGCAGCCCGGGCGGCGCACGATACAGCGGCCGAAAAGCGGACGGCGGCACAGAACGAGTTGATCAAGCAACACCCGTTTTTGAACGTCGATCGCGGGACGGTGTATTTGTATCTGCCCGATCGGCTCACGGAGTTCAACAAGAAATGGGATGACCGCACCGAGGCGACGCGCAAGAAAATGCCGGCCGACGACTACGTGCAGTGCCTCACCGAAGTGCCGGGCCAGATTCCACCCACGAAATTGTTCGCGCGTGGCGATTTCAAATCGCCGCGGCAAGACGTGGCGCCGGCGGAGTTGGCGATTCTCAATGCCGGTGGTTTTAAGATTGCGGCCCACGATCCGCAGTTGCCCACCAGCGGCCGGCGGCTGGCGTACGCGCGGCATCTTACCGATGGCAAACACCCGCTGGTCGCGCGCGTGCTGGTGAACCGGTTCTGGCTGCATCATTTTGGCCGCGGATTGGTGGCCACGCCCGGCGACTTTGGTGCGCTGGGGCAGCGGCCATCCCACCCCGAACTACTCGATTGGCTGGCCGACGACTTCATGGCCGGCGGTTGGAAGCTCAAACGCTTGCAGCGGATGATCGTCACGTCCACCGCGTATCGGCAGTCGTCGCAGCATCGACCCGAGTTGGACGCGGTCGATCCAGAGAATCGCCTGCTTGGCCGCATGAACGTGCGCCGGCTGGAAGCGGAGATGCTGCGTGACGCGATCTTGGCGACCTCCGGCAAGCTGTGCGGCAAATCGTTTGGGGAACCCGTGCCCATTACGCCGGATGATGTCGGCCAGATTGTGGTGGGGGTAGATACCCGAGATTCGTCGGGCCGCCCGACCGGCAAGGTGGTGGATATTGGCGACGAAGAATTTCGCCGCAGCATTTACGTGCAGGTGCAGCGATCGAAACCTCTCGGCATGCTCGAAACATTCGACGCGCCGCTCATGGCCCCGAATTGCGAACTGCGGGCGGCTTCGACCAACGCACCTCAGTCGCTGCTGCTCATGAACAACACATTCGTGTTGCAGCAGGCCGAGGCGATGGCACGGCGGATTGAGAAAGAGGTCGGCAGCGACTCCGCGGCCCAATTCAAGCGCGCCTGGCAGTTGGTGTTCTGCCACGCGCCGACGGCAAACCAAGCACGGGCCGGCGTAGCGTTTTTGGGCGAACAGGCGTCGCTCATTGCGGCGAGTCCGCCAGTGGCGGGTTCGGGCGACGCGAAGGATGCGAAAGACGCTAAGGCGGAGCCGCCGAAGCCAGCCCATATGGCGCTCGCGAACTTGTGTCAGGCCTTGGTGATTTCCAATGGCTTCTTGTACGTGGAGTGACCATGTCGACGCAGCATTTCACCCGCCGTCATTTTCTGTCGCAGCAAGCGTTTGGTTTGGGTGGGCTCGCGCTCGGCTGGCTGTTGCGGCAGGATAGGACGAGTGCCGCGCCCATCAATCCGGCGAACATCCGTACGTCGTTTGATTTGGCTCCGCGCGTGCCGGCCGGCGCGCCGCAAGCGCGGGCGATGATCTCGATGTTCATGCAAGGCGGGCCGAGCCATATCGATTTGTTCGATCCGAAGCCCGAGCTCACGAAGCGGCATTTGCAGAATTTCACCGGCGAAATCAAGTTCGACGACGCGGCCGGCGCGAGCACCAAGCTGTATGCCAGTCCCTGGAAATTCCGCAAGCACGGCCAGTGCGGGATGGAGTTGAGCGAACTGGTGCCCTGCTTGGGCGAGGTGGCCGACGACATCTGCCTGATTCGCTCGATGCACACCGGCGTGAACAATCACGACCAATCGATTAACTCGCTCAACACGGGCGAGATTTTGCCCGGCCGGCCGTCGCTGGGTTCTTGGATCACGTATGCGCTGGGTTGTGAAACGCAGAACCTACCGGCGTTCACGGCATTGACTGACCCCGGCGGCTTGCCGGTGGGCGGCGTTGGCAATTGGCAGAACGGCTGGTTGCCGTCGCTCTACCAAGGCACGGTGATTCGCCCGCAGGAGCCGCGGATTCTCAATCTCGATCCACCGAAGCAGCTGCAGGGGGCGGCGCAGCAGCGGATGCTCGCATATCTCGACTTGGTGAATCGCGAGCACCTGGCATCGCATCCGACGGAATGGGACCTGTCGGCCCGCATCGAAAGCTACGAGCGGGCGGCCCGAATGCAGATTGCGGCGAAAGACGTGCTCGATATTTCGAGCGAGAGTGCGGCGACGCACAAGCTGTACGGCATTGATCATCCGGCGACACAAGAGTTCGGTACGCGGTGTCTTATCGCCCGGCGGCTCATCGAACGCGGCGTGCGGTTCGTGCAGATTTTCACCGGCAATCAAACGTGGGACCATCACAACGGCATTCTTAAGTCGCTGCCGGATATCTGCCAGAAGACCGACCGGCCCGCGGCGGCCCTCATCATCGACCTCAAGCAGCGCGGCTTGTTGGATACGACGCTCGTCCATTGGGGCGGCGAAATGGGTCGGCTGCCGGTCATCGAGAACGAAAACAATATCGGCCGCGACCACAATACGTATGGTTTCAGCATGTGGCTCGCGGGCGGCGGCGTTCGCGGGGGCTGCACGCACGGCGAAACCGACGAGCTCGGCCATAAGGCGGTGAAGGATGTCGTCACGCACCACGATTACCACGCCACACTCATGTATTTGTTCGGCCTGAGCGCAGAGCAAATGACGTTTGTGCGGCCGTCTGGTCCTGGTACATTACTGGCGCCGGATAGCGGCCAGGTGGTGGCGAAGATCTTGAAGCGACCACCAGCAGCCGTTGTGGCGAAGCCGGCCTGACTTACTCCATCGCAATTTGGACGTGTCGATGACTGACGGTGGCTTGCTCGATTCGTACCCATTGTGGCTATTGTTCATAGTTACGGTAGTCATCGTTAGCATCGCTGTGGAGGTGGGCTACCAACTGGGCCACTATCGGCGAAAGCATGCGCCGGAGCTTGACATGCCGGTCAGTGCCATGGTGGCGGCGATGCTCGGGCTGTTGGCGTTCATGCTCGCCTTTACGTTTGGCATGGCAGCGTCGCGCTACGATGAACGTCGCAACGCGGTGCTCGAGGATGCGAATGCAATCGGAACAACTTACCTGCGGGCTGCGTTGTTGAAGGATCCGGAGCGCACTGAGGTGCGGCGGATTCTGCGCGAGTATGTCGAAGTCCGCTTATCGAACTTGAATCAGGAGCAAATCGGCCAAGCTCTGTCAAAATCGACCGAGCTGCAAAATCAGCTGTGGTCGCACGCGGCGGCAATTGCCGAGCAGGATACACATTCAATCGTAACGGGGCTGTTCATCCAATCGCTCAATGGGATGATTGATCTGCACGCGAAGCGAGTGATGATTGGCCTCAGAAGCCGGATTCCGGCGGTTGTCTGGTTTGCGCTGTGTTTCGTGGCCCTGCTCACCATGACGACGACGGGCTTTCACGAGGGCATCGCGGGCAGCCGGCGGTCGCTGGCGTCATTCGCGGTGGTCGTGGCTTTCTCGGTTATTCTGTTCTTGATATTTGATCTCGACCGGCCCCTGGAAGGATTAGTGCGCGTGAGTCAGCAGTCGCTACAGGACCTTCAGGAATCGATGAAAAGCCAGGCACCGTAACGCCCTCCAGAAATAACCGGGTCGGTGATCGTGTCGGAATCGGTCTTGCTTCTGCCCTTGCGACGCTGGTCTTCTCCGCTCATTGGCTTACCGACTCTCGCGAACGCGGATGTCATTATGACACATTCACCTGGGCGTTTCGGCGCGGTGTGCTCCTGCGCAGTACCGGTTTGACTCGTTATTTCGACGGACGATCGCGATTGGTACCGGCGAGTTTGATCGCAAATTCTGGCCAATCACAATTGCGCATTACCGTTCGCGCCCTTGCGCTCCCGTCAATGGCGGTATAGGCGTCACGTCCGGTGGTCGTTTAGAATCGAGATGGGTATGGTATTGGAACTGGCGTTCGAAGACTCCCAGCACTCCTTGCGATGAGCGTAGCGCGATGAACGAGACAGGTCGAAGAAGTTTCTTGAAATGGCTGAGCGGCTTGTTGGGTGCCACTGTCGCGGCGATCGTTGGCATTCCGACGGTGTCATTTGCCATCAGCTCTTTACGCAAGCAAACGTCGCCGCAGGCAAGTCTGCGACGTGTCGTGCGGCTTGGCGATTTGCCGCAGGATCGTCCGGTGATGATCCCCATCGTCGGCGATTTGGAAGATGCCTGGACGGTATATGCCGACGAACCAATCGGCCGAGTGTGGCTCGCCCGCGGGACGCTCGATTCGGCCGATCCCACGAAAACGCCTTTGAAAGTGTTCTCGGCGGTGTGCCCGCACCTCGGCTGCACAGTTCAATTAGGCAGCGACGGCAAACTATTTGTCTGTCCGTGCCATAATGCGGCTTTCAAGTTCGACGGCGAACGCATCGCCGTATGCGCCGGAGGAGGCCAAAATCCATCACCACGCGGGATGGACCCGTTGGAATATAAGATCGTGCAAGATGGCGCGACCAAGGATTGGTGGGTCGAAGTGAAGTATGAACAGTTCGAACTTGGGAAGCCGACGATTACGCCGCTTACTTGATGGTCGAGCAGCTAGCGCCCAAGAAGCTTCAAGAAACTTTCGCGTACAGGCAGGTTGATTCATGGCGAGTTTTTGCGATTGGCTGGATGCCCGCACCGATTATCGTCGCTACTTCGCGCCGATTCGCAATCGGGGCGTCGTCGGCGGGCCGAGTTGGTGGCTTACCAGTGGCAGTCTGCTGTTGTGGCTGTTCGTAATCGAGTTGATCACGGGCCTTGCGCTCATGGCCTCGTACAGCCCGTCGATGGCCTCGGCCTGGGCCAGCGTGCATTTCATCGATCAGACACCCGGCGGCGCTTTTCTACGCGGAATTCACTTTTATACCTCTCATGCGCTCATTCTCGCCTTCCTCGCGCATCTCATTCGCGTCGTCTTGACGGCGGCGTTTCGTGAGCCGCGGGAGCTGATTTGGATCACCGGCTTGTTGTTGATTCCGCTCACGATTGCCTGGACGGTGACCGGTAACCCGCTTTCGGCCAACGTGAAGGGCATGGCCCAGATCGACGTGGAAGGCAAGATTGTGGCCTCGACGCCGGTGATCGGTCCCACGATTCAGCGGCTCTTAATTGGCGGCAACGCACCCGGCAATCTGACCCTCACCCATCTCTACTTTCTGCACGTCGGCATGATGCCGGTTCTCGTCTTCCTCGTGCTCGGGTTGCATATTACGCAAGTTTATCGCCATGCTGCGTCAATTTCGGATGATAATGACCGCAATGAACAGGGCAATGTGCAGCCCTATTGGCCGAACCAGACGTTTCGCAACATGATCGTGTTGGCATTCGTCCTCGGGGTCATCGCATATTTGACTTGGCGGTTTGGTGCTCCCCTTAATGCCCCGGCCGATTCGAGCCTGACCCACACGCCCAGGCCGGAGTGGTATTTCCGTTGGCTCTTCGAATTGCGGCGGTATCTCACGGGCGATTGGGAATTCTTGGCGACGGTCATCCTGCCGACCGTCGTGCTCGCCTATTTTCTGCTGTTGCCGGCGCTCGACCGTGCTTTGAGCCGTCGCTTGAGTGCGGGACTGCGAATTCTGACGGTCCTGATTGGCGCCGGGGTCGTTGGCAGCCTGACTTGGATTTCGTTCGCGCGCGATTGGGAAGACAAAGAATACATGGCATCCGAACAAGCAACCCGCGATCTAGGTGCCCGCGCGAAGTTCCTCGCCAGTCGTGGCGGACTGCCGGTCGAAGGGGCGATCACTCTCCTTCGCAACGACCCCAAAACACAAGGACCGGTACTCTACCGACGGCACTGCGCGGCGTGCCACCCCCATACGAATGAGAATGGCGAAGGAATTGTGCCGCAAACAGCTTCGGCGCCCAATCTGTACAGCTTCGGCACTTTCACTTGGATTGAGGGCGTTTTGGACCATGAGAAATTCGTCTCGCCGCAATATTTTGGCAAGACGAAGCTCGTCGAAGGAGACATGGCCAGCAAGCTGAAGGAAATGTTCGAAGGAGCGAAAGATGCTTCCCAACTAAAGAAGCAGATGGCGGCGGCGGCTCGGGCGCTATCGGCCGAGGCCAAGCTGCCATCGCAGGCGGAAGCCGACAAGCGTGATACCGCTCAAATTGCAGAAGGTGTCAAGCTCATCCAAGGCGACTTATCGTGCACAGAATGTCATAAGTACGGCGAAGAAGGCGAACTCGGTTCCGCGCCCGATTTGACCGGCTATGGTTCGCGCGAGTGGCTGGCCGGCATCATCAGCGATCCGAAGCATGAACGCTTCTATCCGGACGATCGCAACGATCGCATGCCGGCGTTTGCGAGTGATCCCCAGCAACCCCAGCAAAACGTCCTTAGCCCACGCGAGCTTGATTTGCTGGTGTCGTGGCTACGCGGCGAGTGGAAAGAAGAGCCGTCGGCAACTCAATGAACGCTCGCCAGGTAACGCGGACCTTAGGAAACGGGATTACCGCCACTCAAATCGAAGTAGTGGGCGGCCAGCCGGATTCCCTCCGGATGTTTGATCGACAGCTTCCGCTTGATGTTCGCGATGTGATCGCGCGCCGTCGATTGAGTGATTCGCAACACTTGGGCGATTTGCGGCGCCTTTGCCCCGCCGGCCATTAACGCCAGCACGTGCCGCTCGCGCAAGCTCAATTCGCCCTCGAAGATGCGATTAAACAGGCACAGCACTTGCCCGGTCGCCAGGGGGAATAAGTGAAATCCCAAACGAATCACCCGGCCTTCGAATTTAACGCGACTTTTAATCGAGACCTCTTCCTGCCGGAACATGCAGGCTTCGATAAATGCTTCGCGACAGGCGGCCTTATCTTCTTCCACGCACCAATCCCAGGGCCTCGTACCCACCAGCGATGGCACACGTGGGCTCATTGCGCACGTGCCGTCGGGATCGACGACAAACGAAAAATGACCGGCCAAATTCTCAATCGTCGGTTTGTCGAACGGCATAGCGGCAATGTCGAAAAGATGTCGATTGATTTCGTTGAATACCACGAAACTGTCGAGCGCATGTCCATATACGCCGACACCGGGATTCGAATAATCGATAGTATCCATGTTAGCGAAGACACGTTTCCTATTCCATCGGCTAACACCCCCTCGGTTAGGCGGTACCACCCCATGTCGCATCTTCTTGTAGAAATCTCGTCCGTTGCAGCCCATCAACCCCTCTTATCGGAAGTCTTGTTTCCTGGATTCTCGACCAACATGAACGGCGACCCGCACAATGACTTTGCACCTGAGAATGTCGTCGAACGCCCCTGCGTGTGTGTGATCGATGAATACGCCGAGGGCCGCCGCGAATGGGCCGAACGGGTCAACGACCCGAGTCGCCTCTTGCTTGAATTTGCCACGCCGCTTTCCCTCTTCAGTGAATTGGTCGAGGAGCCAGCCTGCATCGTGATGGTGCAACGAGCGGCAGGCGATGGCTATGCCGAACTGCTCCGCGAATGCAAACGCCGCAATTGGACGACCGAAATCGTTCTGTTGGCGGCCAATGCCAGTATCGAACTGGCAGTTCAGGCAATGCGGCGGGGAGCATTCCACGTTTACGATGTGGAAACGGTTACCGACGCGGAACTAGCGGCGACGATTCACGCTGCTGCGGCCACCAGCGGAGCAAACCGCGCGTTGCGCCAACGCCATGGCGAATTCAATCGCTTGATGGCAAATCTGTCCTCGCGCGAGCGCGATGTCTTGCGGCTAGTAATTATCGGAATGCCGAATAAGCAAATCGCGCGGCAGTTGGGAATCAGCATCCGCACGGTCGAGGATCGACGACGCAATATTTATCACAAGCTCGGCGTCGACACCGCCGTACAACTTGTCACGCTTGTGCTGGCCAACGATTGGACTGACTGGCAGCGCCCCCAGACTTGAATACACTCGCTTCCAGCCGTCGCAAATTGACCCATGTTGCCGACCAGAACAGCCAAGCTAATTGCGGTTTCGCCGCAAGCCAATGGCAAGCGCGGCGGTCGCCACCAACCACACGGTCAGCGGCTCGGGGACGTTTGCGCCGGCGCCAATCCCGCTGCTGTTTGAATTGCCATAGCGCGATTGCCACTCGGTATAGTCGGCAGCGTTGGTAACGCCGCGCGTGTCGATTTCGTTCGCCAGCGGCCCACCGTTGCGCCAAAGCGCGTAATCGGCAGCATCCACAGCGCCATTGCCGTTGTAGTCGCCTGGCAAGCCGGGTGTGACATCTGCCCATGAAGTACCCACGCGTAATTCGTCGTAAACGACGGAAAGCGGGATTTGGTTATTCAGGGCGGTCCCATTTTGCCGCAACAAAAAGCTTTGCAGCGTGTGATTATTGGTGGCGGCGCTGGTTGTCACATCATCTCCCGCCGAATTCGTGATTGCTCCAGCCGGATCGTAACCACCAAAAGTCGATGACGAGGGGTTTATCCATAGTGACGCAACGTCGTCGGACTGCACTGGCGACCCACCTGGATATACTGCCCCCACGGTTTGGTACTTACCAACAACAAAGATCGTTGAGTTGGTGCTGTACGTCCCGGCATCCCAGGTGGCGTTTTGGAAATTGGTTGAGCCACTCTTGACCACGCCAAGTTGAAACTCTCCAGTGCCACCACCGGCTTTGGGCCGAATCGTCAGCGCAGCCGCCGTCATCGTAGGATTGAACGTCTGTCCTCCAATGACGTTGTTGAAGCCCAGTAGGACGCCGCCGTTTGAATTAAGTCCGGTAATATCGACTACGCGCAGTGCGATGGAGTAATAACCAGAGTGGCTGGTGTCGGTTGCCTGGAGTGTCGGATCGGTGCCCGCTAGCGGATCGGCGTTATCCGTTGAATTGGGACCGTTGCGATTCGGACTCACTGGTGTGCTCGTATTCAGCGATAACCGAAATGTGTAACCCGTGCCGCCGAGGTTAAGCGCTTTGGTTGTGGAACTCGGCTTGGCTAAGCCGGGAACTGTAAGATCGGCGCTGAGCACTTGCGCATCATTTGCCACTTGGTAACCGCCCGTATCAATACCAGTGCCGTACCAATTATTAGAATTCGGCGCCAAATAACCAATTGGTGATGTGGTTGAATTGGGAGCGCCCACCGTGGTTGCCGATAGAAAATTACTTTCGGTGTAATCAAACGGCTCGTAAAGCAGCAAAACGGCGAAAGATCGACTGCAACAAACGGTACTGACAAGAAATACAAAGCCCCAAATCGAACGACACCGGATCATCGAGGACTCCCAAGTTGAAAAGCGAATCGGGTTGCGGGTCCTCCTGCAAATGCACAATTGCCAATCCTAGCTAGGCCGCAAAGTCTTTATTGTAAATAGTTTATGCACCGTCGGCAAGAAATCGGAGCGCGGCGTGCCGGTTGTGCGGATTTTGTCGTACGGCGGAAATACGAAAAATCCCCCTCCTAAGTGGCCCACTGCTGAGGAAAACGCTCGCGTATCGGCCAATTTGCGCCCGTCGTTGCGTGTTATGCGAACTCCCCGGGCGAGCACGGCTTCCGATGAAACGGTTGCCCCTTTCCTTAAATTACGACGCTGAGAAGCCCGCCTTTGAAACGCCTTTTGCGACGATTGGGAGTGCCTTTGTTCCGGCACGTTCATTCACCCATGACTTTACCAGTACCCGCTTGTCGTCTTGTCCATCCAATTCAAAGTAGGAGATATAGCCCACGGGGCCAGGTGCGGTTTGCCGTCGGGTAATCGCGGTGGTGGTAGCATTCCGACGAAGGGGCAAATGGTGCTGATTCTTCCAGCCACTTGTCATGGTCGCGGCGCAAGCCCAGTTCGTGGTTGAGCGTATCGCCGCTTCTCAGATCTGTTAAATCAGGCGTAACATTGACGCCGCATCAAGTTCCATTGGGCTTCAGCTATTAAATACAACCCCTGAATCCACCAAAAAAAAATGACCCCTCCAGTGAAAACCAGAGGGGCCGGATGGGCGTGACAGGCCCCGCAAGAGTTGGAGAATCATCGGGAAAAAACGCATGTGGGCCAAACGGCGCAGCAGAAGGCGCAGCAGTTGACGCTGAATTGGCTTTGGTGATCGAACGCTGGCCCAGACTGACGGCGCACAGCAAAGCAACCATCATGGGCATAATCAGGCGGGCTAAGCGGAACGACTGATTAGCATGATCTTCGCAATCGCCGATATAGAACTCCCGCGAATAGTCCAAGAGCCAAGAGCAACGAAGTTGTCGGCTCTGGTACTTCGCTACCAAAATACGCGACCCATGCTTCAGAGTTGCCCTGTGCGTTAATGCCGACACCGACTACTGTCAGTCCATCGGCTGAAATCGCGGTGGCGACAGTTAGTGCCCGTCCATCGAGAGAGCCTCCCACATTTGGCGGAAGAACGTGCCGAATACTTCGCATACCGTTCGTGGCGTCCCAAATCGTCGCTTCACCGCCAAATCGTGTAGCGCCGGTTCCCACGATTACTGATCCGGTTGCCGAAACATCGGTCGCCGAACTGCTTGGATTTATTGAGCCGGGCAAGTTGCCCAACCGGACGAAGCCTCCATCGCTCGTCCAGCGAAACGCCTGCCCCGCTGATGAGACTGTTCCAACGATGGTGGAACCGTCTGCCGATATACCATTGGGGTAAAAATCTCCAATGAGCGGTTCACCTATGCCTGCCATGCCTCCATCACTCGTCCAGCGGAATGCTGCAAAAGTCGAAGCAGACAGGCGGCGCGTTCCAACAATGACCGAACCATCTGCTGAAACTGCTTGGGCAGAGCTGTCGATGCCTCCTAGACCAACCATGCCCTCACTACTTGTCCACCGAAATGCCTGCCCAACGCCAGAGTTAGAGCCGCTCCATCCAACAATAGTTGAGCCATCATCCGAAATGCCGGATGCCGCACTTACGGTATCGCCGGGCAAGGTTCCCAAACTGACCATGCCCCCATCGCTCGTCCAGCGGAATGCTTGCATTTGCCCGGATGACGAGTCACTTTGTCCTACGATAACCGAACCATCTGCCGAAACCCCGGTCGCATTACTGTTGTACCCACCGGGCAAGTGGCCCAGCCCGACCATACCCCTGTCATTCGTCCAAAGAAAAGCTTCGTATCCCCCCGATGCAGAACTGCCGTATCCAACAACGACCGAACCATCCGCTGAAATGTTTGCAGCCACGCTCTCGTAGTTTCCTCCACCTGGCAAGTAACCCAATTGGTTGAAACTGGCACCATGCGCCGCAGCGGGGATCGACAATGACGCCAGGCAAAGCGCGGCCCATAAGGAAAATAGTCTCAGTCTCATTAGTCTTCCTCCGTTGAATGTAATTTCCCCCCGCTGGAAACAACGCTTCACATTGTTACGGTTGTCGCAATCGCAGAACAATATCAATTCATCAGAAGCTCACCTTGGCCAACGTGCTCCCGCCCGCGACAATCGCTTGGTTGGCGATACCGAGAACGATGACCTACAAAACTCTCAATAAGTTGGCACAATTCTGCCCTTACTTGCAGGAATAGCTGCATTGGCCCGCGCCGATTCGTTCGCTATCATTCCGCCCTGAGTGAAGGAATACTCTAACGGGGTCAAGGAAAATGGCGACGCATCCGCTTGAATCAACATACGGTCTCTCGTCCGGTGAATTGCTGGACGCGATAAACGCCCGATTTCGCCTAAAGGTGGCGCTTGAGGGAGCCGTTGCTGAATTGCAGATGGCAAAGCATATCGACCGGCTAATTGGTTCGGTGATAGAACGTTACGAACACCACGACTTAGACGCCTACCCCGACTTTTCAATTTGGGTTCCCGGTCGCAATGCACCGTTACTTGCCGAATGCAAGAATATCCGCGAGAGCAGCAAGCTGGGTGGCGAAGCCTACCGCACGGGCGGTCAGATAGTTGCGTACAAAGCGGAAACCCAAAAAACGCGAGCGGCGAAGGACGATGCGTCAAGCCGCTTCTACGGTTTCGAGCAATATCATATACTGGGTGTGTGTCTTGGCAAGAAAACCGGTAATTGGTCCGATTTTCTTTTCGTCCGGACGATGGACCTAGAGCGACACGCAGAACATTCTCAAAAGCTCGCAGTGATGCAGCGTGTACCATTGCCAAACGCTGAGAACCTGATGCCTTGGTACGCCGATCTAGGCGAACTGATTGCCCACTTTGACGATCCGCCATGCCGTCCAAAACCCTATACGAAACGGAACTAGGCAAAGCGTATTGTGGCGACAGCCTGGAAATAATGCGGTCGTTGCGTAAGGGCAGCATCGACCTAGTTGTCACATCTCCGCCTTATGCGCTCCACTTCAAGAAGGAGTACGGCAACGCAGACCAATCCGAATATGTCGATTGGTTCTTGCCATTCGCTGAACAGATTAAGCACATTCTAAAGGATGATGGCAGTTTCGTACTAAATGTTGGCGGAGCGTGGACACCGGGCGCGCCACTTCGTTCCCTCTACCATTACCGGCTACTTCTGGCCCTGTGCGATACACTTGGTTTCAATCTCTGCCAAGAGTTCTTTTGGTACAACCCGGCGAAAATGCCTGCGCCAGCCGAATGGGTGAACGTGCGCCGAATTCGCGTTAAGGATTCGGTGGAATACATCTTTTGGTTATCTGCAAATTCAAATCCGAAGGCCGACAATTCGCGAGTGTTGCAGGAGTATAGCCCGGATATGCGTCGGTTGATTAAGCGCGGAGTCAAAAATACTGTGCGCCCTTCCGGTCATAACATCAAAACCACGTTCGCTGCCGACAAAGGCGGTTCTATACCACCAAACCTGATTGAATGTGGCAATAACGAAAGCAATAGCTACTACATCAAGGAGTCAAAACGTCGCGGCCACAAAATTCATCCGGCCCGATTTCCGGCTGCGCTGCCGTCATTCTTTGTCCGACTGCTGACAGCGCCGGGCGATGTCGTATTGGACCCGTTTGCTGGGTCGAATACGACCGGCTGGGTGGCGGAATCGCTTGGCCGCAAGTGGGTTGCTATCGAAAAGAATCGGCAGTATGCGCTAGATTCGCAATTGCGCTTTCACGATAAGTTGGACGTGGTACCCACGAATGGCCAGAAAGCGTTGTTCTGAATCCCTAGAAGCGTCTGGCTGGTTCGCTATACCCGTCGTAGCACGTTTGACACTGTGCCGGGCGTCCAGGGTTTTCCGGTACGTGTGGTGTGGCCATCGATGTTCAGTCGTTCGGCAATGTCGGCCAGGGTGAATGACTGATTTCGCCATTCCATCATGTTTGGCAATATATCGGCGTAGGCTTCGCCGGCCGCAATTCGGTTCGCAGCGGCACCCGCTATTCGCCCGGCTTGCATTGCTGATCGATTTAGATTGCGGCAGGCTGGGTTCTCCGCCCCCAGTAACTTGCCCCGTTCGCGTCGGGCTGCAAGCGCCACTTTTGTTCGTGCTGATATTTGGTCGCGTTCCCATTCGGCCATAACCATCATCATTTGCAACATAGCTTTATTGGCGTGCTCGCAATCCAACGCAATGAAATTCAACCGGGAACGTTGTAGTGTATCTAGAAACGCGAGATTCCGTGCCAAGCGGTCTAGTTTTGCCACAACCAACGTAGCCTGAGAACGTCGCGCATGGGCCACCGAGATATAACCGAATGTTGTGTTCTATGAGGAGATGAAAAGGCGGCGTATCCTGCTGGTGATTTGAATTTTTATTTCACAAGCGGCCCGACGAGGGCAACGGAGGATACGCCATGCGACAGGTTACGACAGAAGAGCTTGCCAGTCCAGCAGCCACGCTTGATCGTGAGGTGCTTGAATTCCGATCGCAGTTCGGTCAATCGAGTCCGCTGGATGAATTGGTGCGGCACGGAGCCCAACAGATGTGGCAGTCGGCCATTGAGATGGAGGTGGATGACTTCCTGGCCCAGCACGCCGAGCGGCGTGACGGGCGTGGCAAGCGTCTGGTAGTCCGCAACGGCTACCAGCGTCCCCGAGAGATTCTCACCGGCGCCGGCCGGCTGGCCATCGAGCAGCCGCGCGTGCGGGACAACTCTTCAAAGAAAAGAGAGCGTGTCCACTTCACCTCATCGATCCTGCCGCCGTACCTGCGCCGCAGTAAGAGCATCGACGAGTTGATCCCCTGGCTGTATTTAAAAGGCATCTCGACGGGCGATTTCGGCGAAGCCTTGCAGTCCCTGCTGGGAGAAGACGCTCCGGCGCTCTCGCCCAACGTGATTGTTCGACTCACCAGTCAGTGGGGCCAGGAATACGACGCGTGGAGTCGCCGCGACCTTTCCGACAAGCAGTACGTGTATGTTTGGGCCGATGGCATCCACGTCAATGTTCGCCTGGAAAACGAGGCCAATCAGCGGCAATGCTTGCTCGTGCTGATGGGCGCCACAGCGGACGGCCAGAAAGAACTCATCGCCGTCGTGGATGGCTACCGCGAGAGCGAACAGAGTTGGTACGAGTTGTTGCTTGATCTCAAGAATCGAGGACTGGCACTCGCGCCCAAGCTGGCCGTGGGCGATGGCGCCTTGGGCTTCTGGGCGGCGCTGCGGAAGGTGTTTGGAGAAACGCGAGAGCAACGCTGCTGGCTGCACAAGTCAGCCAACGTGCTCAATAAGATGCCCAAGAGCGTGCAGCCCCGAGCCAAGAGCGATATCCACGAGATCTGGATGGCCGAGACCCACGCGGAAGCCGTGAAAGCCTTCGATGCCTTCCTGGAAAAATATCAGGCCAAATACTCGGCGGCTTGTGAATGTCTCGGGAAGGACCGCGACGTGCTGTTGGCCTTCTACGACTTCCCAGCCGAACACTGGAAGCACCTCCGGACCACCAACCCCATCGAGAGTACATTCGCCACAATCCGCTTACGCCATCGACGCACCAAGGGCAGCGGCAGCCGCCGAGCAAGCCTGGTCATGATGTTCAAGCTCGCTCACGCCGCACAGAAACACTGGCGACGACTCAACGGACACCAACACATCAATCATCTCTTGGAAGGAAAAACGTTCATCGACGGTATCATGCAGGACGCCGCCTAGCAAAATCCCAGAACACAACCATTGACAATAACTCGAGCGCCGAAAGAAACAGGCACTAAATACCAGAATGGCGCTAGAAACTCATTACTGAGCGTTTAATGCGATTGCTCAGTATCTACAACTACTGCTTTTTGATTTCACCTCCAGAATCCCTCCAGAATCGGTCCAAAATCTCCAGAATTACTACCATTCTGGAGGAATTGCTAACTTATTTTGAGACTTACAAAATTGACGTAACTTATTGCTAATTAAGGATTTAAGTGAGTGGGCGTGACAGAACTCGAATCTGTGACCTCTTGCATGTCAAGCAAGCGCTCTAACCAACTGAGCTACACGCCCAAAAGTCGCCGAGGAACGGCTGATTCATTGAAATGCGCTCAGCCAATCGGCTCCTGGGAAGTCCCTTATGATAACAGGCTCCAGCTTGGGGAACAAATGGGAGGCCATATAGGGTTAATGGTTCCATTTTCAATAAGCGCCTGACGAGGAGCATGCGACGGCGCAGATATTTGCGTTGGGAGAATGGCCAAGTCTCTGCCCTGGCCTGCCGACGGGACAAGCTCCCATTTGACCCCTTCCCACAGGGGCTGGAGCTACGCGGATAGGTCACCGCCAGAGAACCGCGACGCCAGTGCCGTGCTATTTCCGAAGAAATGCTCCCACGGGAATGACGGTCTTGCGAAAGGCCTCGTCAGCTGCAACCTGGAGCCAGATTTGGAAATGCTACCTCAAAGCCCCGATAACCACGCCGCAAAACGGCTGGAATGATCCGTGGTACGTGACTTCAGCATAGCCAACTCTAGTGCTTTGTCACATCAGGATTTTGGGGTAGACGGATTTTAGCTTGCCGCGTGCGTCGTCGATTTTCATTTGCCAGTCGACGCCGCGTTGGGCGTCGGTGACGTCGACCGACCAGGCGTGGATTTCTTCGCAGAGTTCTTCAAGTTCGCCCATCCGGCGATTGCGGAGACACTGGCGGGTCATGGAACTCAGTTCGT
>JAKOXH010000010.1 GCA_029781135.1 Planctomycetota bacterium | reverse complement strand
AACGAACTGAGTTCCATGACCCGCCAGTGTCTCCGCAATCGCCGGATGGGCGAACTTGAAGAACTCTGCGAAGAAATCCACGCCTGGTCGGTCGACGTCACCGACGCCCAACGCGGCGTCGACTGGCAAATGAAAATCGACGACGCACGCGGCAAGCTAAAATCCGTCTACCCCAAAATCCTGATGTGACAAAGCACTAGGAGCATAATCTTGGTTATCGCCATTTTTATTACTTGACTTTTGCGGCGTACGGTGTCACTCTGAGGCCGTTGTTCCTGGTTCCGGTCGTTTCGTGGCTTCAATGAAATGAAGGAGGCAGAAGATGGGTGTAACACACACGCACACACACACACACACACACAGAAATCGCAGCTTTTTGTTCTTCTGACGATTCTCGTCGTTGGCGGCGTTAGAACGGCTGCGGCAGTTCCGACGCAATGGACGGTGGCCAGCGGTGGTAATGACCATTACTACGAAGCCGTCATATCTCTTTTCAATGGCCGTAGCATCAGTTGGGCCGATGCCAACAACGCAGCACAAGATCGTGGTGGATATCTAGCCACGATCCAATCTCTGGATGAGAACACGTTTGTGTACGGATTGATAACTGGCTACGAGTATTGGCACGGTGCAATGCAGCCTGCGACGAGCTTCACAGGTCCGTGGCTTGGCGGCATGCAGATGCCGAACTCGGTCGAGCCGGCCGGCGGCTGGACGTGGGTGACGGGCGAACCTTGGACATACACGAATTGGCACCTGAATTGGGGCGGAGTCGATTTACCCGACAACGTCGATAATGCCGACAAGCTGCATTTCGTCCAAGTGTGGAGTAGTACATCCCAGTCTACTCCGTATTGGGATGACCTTCGTGATATACCGTCCGGCTCGGATTCCGGCCCGGTGGCATATATTGTTGAGTGGGTTCCTGAACCATCGACGGCTATACTTTTGGCATTTGGCGCCGTGGCTGTTTCGTTCTTTGGCCAGCGTCTAAACCGAAGCACGACCTAGCGAGGAATTGGCCTGTAACGGGCAAGTATCTGCCGGGGCAGTTTCTGAAGCGGCCTGAGGATCACGGTCGCGTTAGGAACAGCGTCGGTTCGACGTGAAAGTACTTGGCGAGCCGAAAGGCGTTTTCCACGCTGATCGAGCGTTTGCCTTTCAGGACTTCGCTGATTGTGGAACGGGATACTCCAGTTTGCCGGGCAAGTTCCGCCTGTGTTGTTTGCTTGGCATCGATCAAATGCCGCAGGATGCGGGCTGGCGGCACGTCCGGCGTGGGATAGATCGTTTCTTCATAGTCGTCAACTAGCTTCGCAAGCAAGTCGAGAAGTTTGCCTTCAGCCTTCGTCAGGCGAGACTTCTTCATCAGCATATCGACCGTTCGCAGTGCTCTTTGGTGCGCGCGGTCGTCACTAATGATTTCAGGCTGTGCTTGGCACAACAATTCGAAATAACTTGCGGTTGCCATGACAGGCTAGCTCCTCTTCCACGAACCGCGCTCGTATTCGCGGTGAGTAAGAAAATGCTTGACGTACAACGTGCCGCCAGTGGGCGGCTCTGGGCGCGCGTAACGGACACCGACGATCAGGCGTTTCCCTTCGGGGGCGTCGAAAACCAAGTATCGGCCGACTTGATCGGCCGACAAATAAGTCTGCCGAACGTCGTGCAGGCTGGTCCACTGTTCGCGTTTCGCGGTTTTCCACCATTCCTCAAGCCAAAGGCGGCATCGCGGATTGGCAAGTTGAGCGGCGCGAATCGACTGCCGGCAGATGACGTTCATTCCCTCAATTGTAGCATGTTCGCAAAATGCGAACAATGGGAACAGCACGTATATTGGTGAATTCCACGCTGTTCTTGGTGGGCGGTGCCCACCCTACACTTTCTCCGCCGACTGGGCGAACACCTGCGCAATCACTTCTTCCAGCGGCGGGTCTTCCACGCTGACGTCTTCGAGCGTGTGATTGGCGAGCACCGTCGAGAGCACTTGGGAGATTTGTTCGCGGTCGACGCGGAGTTTCACGCGAGGTTCGGCTAGTTCGATCACTTCGCCGTAGCGGCTGAAATCGCTCGGCAGTTGGCCGTTCGTAAAGAGCAGCGTGAGCACTTTGTGGCTGCTGAAGCGGTCGATGATGCCGCTGAGGGAGCCATCGTATACGATTTGGCCATGGTTGATGACGACGACGCGGCGGCAGAGGGCGGCCACGTCTTTCATGTAATGGCTCGTGAGGAGGATCGTGATGCGGCGGACTTCCTGATAGTGCTTGAGGAATTTTTGAATGTTGTGCTGGGCGATGACATCGAGGCCGATCGTCGGCTCGTCGAGGAATAGCACATCGGGCGAGTGGAGCAGGGCGGCGATGAGTTCCATCTTCATTCGCTCACCGAGCGATAGTTCGCGGACCGGTTGATTGAGCAGGCGGCGGACATCGAGCAGGTCGACGAGCTCATCCTGCGTGCGAGCGTATTGGTCGGCGTCGATGCGATAGATTTGTTGGTGCAGGCGGAACGATTCGGCGGCGGGCAGGTCCCACCAGAGCTGGTTTTTTTGGCCCATCACGAGGGCGAACCGGCGGCGGTAGGCGTTGTCGCGTTCCCAGGGAACGTAGCCGAGGACGTGGGCCGTGCCGCCAGTGGGGTTGATGACGCCGGAGAGTAGTTTCAGCGTGGTGGTCTTGCCAGCGCCGTTGGGGCCGAGGAAGGCGACGAATTCGCCCTGGTCCACGTTGAGATCGATACCGCGGACGGCTTGCACTTCGCGATACTCGCGGTGGAACAGCCCGCCCAGCGCGGCCCGCAGGCCTTCTTTCTTCTGGTAAACGCGATACGACTTTTCGAGGCCGCGGATTTCGATGACAGGCATAGGACCGTCATTATAGAGGCGCGAGTGGCGAGGAGCGAGGAGCGAGTGGGGAATTGGGAATTGGAGTGGAGAGTGGGGAATTGGGAATGGGGAATGTTTGGCCGCGAGGCGGAGCGGAGCGCGTAACCGATTCTGTTCGAGCACGCGGCCGTTTTCGCGCTCCGCTGCGCCGAGCCTTCGCGTCGCGGCTAAACGGTGGGCCTATGCCGCTTCGCGGTGAATGTAGGACGACCGGTTGTTGAGTGTTTGATCGAGCAGATCGATGGTGCGGGCCGTGGCACCGAGTTGGGTGCGGACGAGTAGCTGGGCGCGGGTGCCGAGTTGCTCGGCGAAGGTGGGGTCGTCGAGGCAGCGGCGGACGAATGCTTCGAGGGTGGCGGTATCGTTCACGACGACGGCGGCGTCGGCGGCGAGGAGCGTGGCGACGATGTCGCGGAAGTTCCACGTGTTGGGGCCGAAGGAAACGGCGGCACCGTAGGCTGCGGGTTCGATCATGTTCTGGCCGCCGCGGCTGCCGAAGCTGCCGCCGACGAAGGCGATGTGGGCCGTGCCCCACCAGGCGCCGAGTTCGCCGACGGTGTCGACGAGAAGCGAGGAACGAGGAGCGAGGAGCGAATGGGGAATGGGGAGTGGGGAATTGGGAATGTTTAGCCGCGACGCGGTAGCGGAGCGCGGAGCGGGGTCGAGTTGCGAGCGGCGTTGCCAGGGGAGGTGTGAGGCATCGAGTAGCTGGGCCACGGCGTCGAAGCGTTCGGGGTGACGGGGGACGAGGACCAATCGTAAGCGTGGGTGTTCGGGCGCGAGGCGACGGAAAATATCGATGGCAATTTGCTCTTCAGGCTCTTGCGTGCTGCCGGCGAGGAAAACGATGTCGTCGTCCGCGATGCCGGCCAGTGCGCGGAGCGATTGGGTGCGCGGGTTCTGGCGGTCGGTTTGGGCGCCGTCGTATTTGAGTGAGCCGGTGACGTGGACGCGGCCAGACGGCGCGCCGAGAGCCAGAAATCGCTGGGCGGATTCGTCATTTTGCGCGGCGATGAGATCGACCTGCCGCAGCAGGCGCGAAATGAACGGTCGAATGCGGCGATAACCAGGGAAGCTGTGATCGCTGAGGCGGCCGTTCACAATCGCTACACGAGCGCCGTATTGTTTGGTGGCCATGATTAGGTTTGGCCAAAGTTCGAGTTCCGCTAGTACAAGCATTGTCGGCCGGATGCGCCGCAGGGCGGTGCGAACGGCCCAACTGAAATCGAGCGGGCAATAGAAGACGGTGAGGTCGGCGTATTTCTTGCGCGCCAGTTCGTAGCCGGTGCGGCTGGTGGTCGAGACGACGAATTGCCAATCGGCGTGGGCGGTCCTTAGCTCGCGAATCAGCGTGGCCATGAGATTCACTTCGCCGACGCTCACGGCATGGACCCAGATGCAGGGCGCGTTGCCGTCGCGCGTGGGGACCCATCCCAGGAACTTCGCGCGGAAGCCTTCACGGTACTTACCCGTGCGGACGGCTTGCCAGACGATCAGCGGCGAGGCAACGACCAGGATCGCCAGGTAGATGACGTTCAGCAGCCAAGAGATGAGTCGAGCCACGCGGGAGTCCTTTCCCAAGTGTTTTGAACCTATAGGCCGAGGATGAACACGGGCGCTAGCGCCGCGAGATAGGCGGCGGCTTGAATTGCCAAAACGGAGAACCCTTGTTTGGGAAATTGTGGTAGCCACTTCAACGTAAAGAAAAGCACGATTGGCACTTGAGCGGCCATGAGCAATTGAAAGATATGGGCCTCGGTCCCTTCGTCGGGCTCGCGAGGAATATCACCGCCATACCTAACCATGGTGCCCAGCAGCACGGCAAGCACGACCAACGACATGGCGACCGGAAGAAAGGCGCTCGGCCGTTTCATCAGTGTGAAGAAGTTCATTGGGAACCCTCCAAAGCGGAGATCGAAACGTTCTCGGCATGCGACGCGTATTGCATGTGGGAAATGAATTCGGCGTGGGGGCCGACGTAAGAGGTTGTGGTTGTTGGTGGTAAATTCGGCGTGGCCGCCGACGCTAATGGGGCGACATTTCTACTTTCGCATGCAGCATTGTTTGTATTTTTTGCCGCTGCCGCAGGGGCAGGGGTCGTTGCGGCCGACGCGCGGGGTGAGGTTGCGGATCGGTTCGAGCTTGGCCTCGGCTTCGGTGCCGGCGATGGCGGCCTGTTGTTGTCTTTCGATCTCGCTAACGGGAGTGGCATCTTCCTTGATGGCAGCCGACTCGACCCACGTGCTGCCGACGAAATTCTCGTCGAGCTGTTCCATCTTGAAGATGAGGTCGGTCACGTAGTTGCCGACGCTGACCCACATGCTGTCGAACAGGGCCATGCCCTCGCGCTTGTACTCAACCTTGGGATCGACCTGGGCGTAGCCGCGGAGGCCGACGCTTTGCTTGAGGTGATCCATCGCGAGCAGGTGTTCTTTCCAGGCCGAGTCGAGCAGTTGGATGATGAGCAACCGCTCCATCCGCCGCATTTCGGGTCGGAAATGGTCTTCGACGACCTGCGATACTTTACGAGCAGCCTCGTCGCGATCAAGCTTGGCGAGTTCGTCGGCCGAGATTTCCGCGCTGCAGGTGTTTTTTAACCAGTTGGTGAGGTCGTCGAGTTTGCCGTTTTGGCCGGTGACGGTTCCGAGCGTCGCGGTCGCGGTGTTGCCGCCGGCGAAAAGCTGGGCGACGCGTTCCTGGGCTTCCGCCGCCACTTTCTTCGCGCGTTCGTTGCTGCGCTGGCTATGTTCAACGAGCAGTTCGCGGATTTCATCACGCTGCTTGTTCTTGAGGTCGTCGAGGCTGAGGTCGGCATCGAACCGGCGCTTGGCCCATTCGACGAGGTCCTCGCGCAAGAAGCCTTGACGGCCGCCGGCGGCGCCGTGGATCGAGAAGCGGTACAGACCGGCCAGGACCGGATATTCGGATTCACGCTGATCGTACGCGGCAATGGCCCGCTGGTGCGCGAGATCGATGAACTTGGCATTATCGAGGTTGCGGACTTCGTCGGGCGCGAGTTCGACGCCGAACTTATCGTGCAGCCAGGCACAGGCGGTGCGGATGCCGAATTCCGGTTCGAGATAGCGGGCGCAGGAACTCAAATCAATGCGATGAATGGCCTCGTGCGCCAATTTGATCAGTTCCTCGGCAAGGTTATCGCGGCCAATTTTCTTGAGGTCGCGATCGCGGAGGTTGAGTCCCCAGCGTGTGTTGGCCGTGCTCGCGAGTGCGGCCCAGTTCCATTCGCTTTGGTCTTCGTCCTCGGGCAGATTCTCTTCGATGGCGTCGAGCACTTGCGACTCGGCCATGCGGCTGGCTTCGTCGAGGGCGCGCTGCTCAGCATCCTTGAATTCGGCGTTGCGGAAATCCTTGGCATCGAGTTGCACGTGGAGCAAATTGCTGGCGGCCGCGGCGAACGTTTCAGCTCCGTACATCGGGTCGAGGAACTGCTCGAACTGTTGGTCGACCTGGCGATCGATCATCTCGGTGATGAGGTCGCGGCAGTTGACGCCGTCCAAAATCCGCTGGCGATAGCCGTACACGCGCTTCCGCTGTTCGTCCATCACCTCATCGTATTCGAGCAGGTTCTTACGGACTTCGAAGTTGCGTTCTTCGACTTTCTTTTGAGCGCCTTCAATGCGGCGGGAAACCATGCGGCTTTCGATCGCTTCGCCTTCTTGCATGCCCATGCGGGTGAGCAGGTTCTTGACCCATTCGCCGGCGAAAATGCGCATGAGGTCGTCTTCGAGCGAGAGATAGAAGCGGCTGGAACCGGGGTCGCCTTGACGACCGCAACGGCCGCGGAGCTGCAGGTCGATGCGGCGGGCTTCGTGGCGTTCGGTGCCGATGATGTGCAGGCCACCGAGGGTTTTCACTTCCTGGCCTTCGGCCTTCATTTTTTCGCGCTCGTTGATTTCGGTGACGAGCTGGTGCCATTCTTCGGGCGGCACATCGAGGCGCGTGGCGTACTTATCTTGCAGCAAGGCCCAGGCCATCGTCTCGGGGTTGCCACCAAGGATGATATCGGTACCACGGCCGGCCATATTCGTGGCGATCGTTACGCCGTTTTTGCGGCCAGCTTGGGCGACGATTTCGGCCTCGCGCTTGTGGTGCTTGGCGTTGAGCACCTGATGCTTGATGCCGCGCTTATCGAGCAGGCTGGAAAGGCGCTCGCTCTTTTCGATCGACACGGTGCCTACGAGCACGGGCCGGCCACGCCGCTGCTGCTCTTTGATTTTGCCCTTGGGAATCGTCTGCGGCTGCTTCGCGTTTTGCGGCACGAAGACGATTTCACTATCGGTCTCCTTTTCAATCGTGCCGGAGAGTAGTTCGCCGTCATCCTTAAGGACCTGGTCCCAACGGTTGAGGCGTTCGATTTCATCGGCGATGGCGGTGAACTTCTCGCGTTCGCTGCGGTAGATTACATCCGGATGTTCAGTACGCCGCAGCGGTTTGTTGGTGGGGACGCCGATGACATCGAGCTTGTAGATCTTCCAGAATTCGCTGGCTTCGGTGAGGGCCGTGCCCGTCATGCCGCAGATTTTGTCGTAGAGCTTGAAGAAATTTTGTAGCGTGATCGTGGCGAGGGTTTGCGATTCCTCTTTGATTTTGACGCCTTCCTTGGCCTCGACCGCCTGGTGCAGGCCGTCGCTCCAGTGGCGGCCCGGCATGAGGCGGCCGGTGAACTCATCGACGATCACCACTTCGCCTTCCTGCACCACGTAATTTACGTCACGGTGGTACAGATGGTGGGCCTTGAGCGAGTTATCGATGAGGTGCGGCCATTGCATGTTGCCGGCCGTGTAGAAGCTCTCGACACCCGCCAGCCGTTCGGCCTCGCGCACGCCTTCATCGGTGAGGTTGGCCGTGTGCTCCTTTTCCTTGACCTCGAAGTGGACGTCCTTGCGAAGCTGGCGCGCGACCCTGTCGGCCCGCGAGTACTTGGTGATATCGTCTTCCGCGGGGCCAGAAATAATGAGTGGCGTGCGGGCTTCGTCGATGAGGATGTTGTCGACTTCGTCGATGATGGCGAAGTGGAGCGGGCCTTGCGATTGTTGCTGCCACTTCGGGTAGCGTTCGTCGCCGCGGGCCGCCACGCGCATGTTGTCGCGGAGGTAATCGAAGCCGAATTCGTTGTTCGTGCCGTAGGTGATGTCGCAGGCGTAGGCCTTTTGGCGTTCGTCCGATTCCATGCCGGCTTGAATCGCGCCGACCGCGAGGCCGAGGCCGGTGTACAGCGGGCCCATCCATTCCATGTCGCGGCGAGCCAAATAATCGTTCACGGTAACGACGTGGACCGAACCACGCGGGTGGCCGTCGTCATCGACCGTGATCGGCTGCAAGGCGTTCAGGTAAGCGGGCAGCGTGGCGACAAGTGTCTTACCCTCGCCGGTGACCATTTCGGCGATGTTGCCTTCGTGCAGGATCATGCCGCCCATGAGTTGCACGTCGTAATGGCGGAGGCCGAGAAAGCGGCGGCCGCCTTCGCGGCAAACGGCGAAGGCTTCCACCAGAATGTCGTCGAGCGTTTCGCCGGCTTCCAATCGTCGACGGAATTCGGTTGTTTGAGCGCGCAGCTCATCGTCGGTCATCGCCTGGTATTTTGGTTCCAGAGCGTTGATCGCGTCGACCTTGGGCTGCAATCGTTTGAGGAAGCGCGCGTTGGCGGAGCCGAACAGGCCGGTGATCCCCCGTTCGAATCGGCCGAGAATGCTGTTGCCGATGCCGGAGACGATTTCCCAAATACGTTCAAGAATTTCCATGAGTAATTGTAGGCGGGGCTGCGCCGGAAGGATTTCGCTGGCCAAGGTGCAAGCGACGAGTGGGAACAGGCCAGTGGCCTGTCGAAATCGGAGACAGGCGAGTCGCCTGTCTCTACGGCTGTTGGCGCGTAACGTGGCTCCAGCAAAAAGTTTATAGCGATGCTGCCAGAGGGTCAAGCGGAGTTGGGCAGGATGCGGAGAAAGGCGAGGGTGGTTAAACTCAATAGGAATGCGGAGTTGGATGCGGCCGAAAGCCGGCAGCAGCGGTGGTCGGCGGCGGATGAGGCGACTTTCCAGCGAACAGACCGGAGCCCGCAGCGCGCGAGCAAGGGCATTGCGGTTAACTCGTTCCCACGCTCTGCGTGGGAACGCAAAGTGGTGTTGCTTGGCAATAACTTTGCAACCTCGGCGACGCAGAGCGTCGAGGACTTGTGTTCCCACGCGGAGCGTGGGAACAAGGTCCACACGCAGCGCTCTTGCTTGCGCCGCGAGCTTCGATCGGGATTTGCATTAAAGAGAGGTTCTGTGTCCAAGGGAGTTTTCACGACAGATATCCGCGGCAAGATGATCCTGCTGGGCACCGGCACGAGCGTCGGCGTGCCGATGGTTGGCTGCGGCTGCCCCGTATGCCTAAGCGACAACCCGCGGAACAAACGTACGCGGTGCAGCGCGATCCTGGGGCTGCCCCAGGGCAACTTGCTGATCGATACCTCGCCGGATGTACGCGAGCAGTTGCTACGGGAACGCGTCGGGATCGTGCATGCCGTGCTCTACACGCATGAGCACGCCGACCATGTGTTCGGGCTCGACGATCTGCGGATGATGCAGTTCTACCTGGGTGGCCCGGTGCCGCTGTATTGCGAGCCGAGCGTCGAGAATCGCATTCGCAAGTCGTTTGACTATGCATTCAGTGAAGAGGCGAAAACACACGCCGGCGCAACGCCGCAGCTCGCGTTTCATCGCATTGGGCTCGAGCCGTTCGAGGTGCTGGGGCAACGCGTGACGCCGATTCGCATGCGGCATGGCCGGCGATTCGAGGTGCTCGGCTTTCGCTTCGGCAACGTGGCCTACTGTACCGACACAAATTCGATTCCACCGGAGAGCATGGAAAAACTCACGGGGCTCGATGTGCTCATCCTCGATGCGCTCCGGCCGCGCGGGCATGCCACGCATTTTAGTTTAGAAGAAGCGGTGAAGATTGCTGAGCGGCTGCAGCCGCGGCAAACGTACTTTACGCACATGTCGCACGAACTTGAGCACGAAGCGACAAATGCCGCACTGCCGCCCAACATGAAATTGGCGTTTGACGGGATGCGGATTGAATTGACGTAGCGGTACCGCGGTAATTTGACAAACCGCGCTGGGTGGAGTACAATTTGTACGCATGAAGCGTATTGTGTCGCCGGCACGTATCAGGGAGTACGCACGGAAGTTTCCATCGGCGGGTCCATCGTTGAATCGTTGGTTGAAGACGGTTCGGGACGCGGAGTGGCAAAGTCCGGCCGAACTTAAGGCAGTGTTCAGCGATGTTGATCCCGTCGTCGTGGATAGCGGTCGGAAAGTCTACGTGTTCAACATCGAACACAACCGCCACCGTTTGATTGCCGCGATCCACTTCAACACGCAGAGTGTTTACGTATTGAGAATTCTGACGCATAAGGACTACGACCGGGCAGGCTGGAAGGATGAGCTATGAGCAAGCTGAAGCAGAAGAAGCATTTTGGCCTTCGACCATTCAGTAGAATGCCCAAGACATTTGCCGGTTTGTGTCGGCTGTTGTCATTGCGGCCCATCCATGATGAAACGGATTACGACAACGCGATTGAGGTGCTCAACGCGCTGGTTGGTTTCGAACTAAACGAGGATCAAGCCGATTACGTCGAGGTGCTAACTACCCTGGTTGGCGCCTACGAAGATGTCCACCACGCGATTGATACCTCGGACATCAGCGGACTCGATTCGTTGAAGTACTTGCTGGAACAGAACCACATGACGGCGTCCGACCTCGGCGTGCTGTTGGGGAATCGCTCGCTGGGCTCGAAGATCCTGCGGGGCGAACGCGAGCTGAGCAAGGCGCACCTGCGAATTCTGGCGGACCGTTTCAAGGTCGACGCGGGGTTGTTTCTGTAAGTGCAGCGTCGAGCTGCCGGAAGGGCACCAATGCCGCACACGCACAACGTAGCGACGGGCGGCTCGCCTGTCGAATGTGCCACAGGCGAGCCGCCTGTGGCTACGTATTTGGGCAACGCCGTTGATGGCGTTCGTTACTGCTGTAGCACCGACGCCTGTGGGGCGGCGGTATTGGGACGAGCCACGGCAACTTTGTTGCCGCCCAGCAAATCGAGGTAGTCGACGGTGATGTCGAGTGCTTCTTGGCCGTAGCCATCCATTTCGAAGACCGGACGCTTGGGATCGTTCATGTCATCGAACATCTTTTCCTGTTCTTTATCGGAATCGAGTTCGGCCCGTTCCTTGAGGAATTTTTCCTTGTTGAGCGTCACCGATTTACGATCCTTTTGTTCTTCGTAACGTTTGATGTGGCGCTCTTCCTTGGCAAAGTAATCGGAATGAGCGACCCGCTGCTGTGAACGCTGCCGCAAACCATCGATAAGACGCGAATCCTCCATGTGAAAGTCATCGTGCGGGAGTGGATTGACCTTGCTGAATGCCAAGGCGTAGTCGAGATCCGACTCACTAATTTTTTCCAAATGCGAGGTTAACGACGGTAATTCGACATCGGAAACGACGCCCCGATTCTGCGTGCTGTCGCCGCCCGGGCGATAAAACTGCTGGATGGTTAGTTTGAGAGCACCCATTTTTGGGGGCTCACGCAAGCGGAACAACTCGCTCGACAAATCGAACAACTGTTGAACAGTACCTTTGCCATGCGTGCTGTGGTCGCCAATAATCAGGCCGCGGTTGTAATCCTGGATGGCACCGGCGAAAATTTCGCTCGCGCTGGCGCTGAATTTGTTGATCATGACCACGAGCGGGCCTTCCCAAACAAGCCCTGGCTCAGGGTCCTTGTAGGGTTGAGTTCGCCCGGCCGAATCCTTGACCTGGACGATCGGGCCACCATCGATGAAGAGGCCCGTCATGTTGACGGCTTCGGTTAGCGAACCGCCGCCGTTCCAACGCAGATCGACCACCACGGCATCGGCCTTCTTGGCTTTGAATTCCTCGAGCAGGCGACGCACGTCGCGCGTGGTGCTCTTATAGTCGGCCAAGCCAAGGCGAGCGCCGTCCATATCCATATAGAAACTTGGCAGTTGGATAATGCCGATTTTGTAGGGCGTGCCATCGGCTTTCTTACCGCGCTCGATGACCTCGCCGCGCGCTTCGCTATCCTTGAGTTCGATGCGGTCGCGCGTGATGGCCACGGTTTTGTGGGTGCCGCCATCCTTCGGTTCGACTTCCAGCCGCACCACCGTGCCGCGCTTGCCGCGGATCTTCTTGACGACATCATTGAGCTTCATATCGACGATGTCTTCCATCGGTCCGCTAGTGCCTTCGCCGACACCGACGATCTTATCCTCGGGCTTCAGGCCGCCGTTCTTATCGGCTGCTCCGCCGGGGATGATATTTTGCACGACGGTGTAACCATCTACGCCACGCAGCGAAGCGCCGATGCCATCGAGTTCGAGCTTCATCTGGATGTTGAAGTTGTCGAGCGTCGAGGGGGCCATGTAACTGCTATGCGGATCGAACGCAGAGGTCATGGCGGTCAAATAGCGTTCGAGCAGCTCATCATCGTCGGTTTGCTGCCAGCTCTTTTGAATGCTGCTGTAGCGTTTCTTGAGTTTCTTGACGGCTTCATCCATCGGCACTTTGTCGGCGATTTCCTTGAGCAAATCGAACTTCACGCGCTGGTGCCAGCGGGCGGCCGCTTCTTCTGGTGTCTTGGCATATGTGAGTGTGTCGGGATCCGTGGCCATCGTTTCATCGAGATCGAAGTTCTGAGCCTTATCTAGCTCGGCTTCGGCCAGCGCGATACGCTCATCCACCCGTTGCAGAAATCGCGCGAAGACCTGGTAGGCGAAGCTAATGTCACCTTGGCGCAGAGCGTCGTCGAGTTGATCCTTGCTGCGATTGAACTCATCAATGTCGCTTTGGGTGAAAAACAACTTCAGCGGATCGAGATCCTTGATGAATGTTTTGAGACAACGTTCGGAGATCGTGTCGTCTAACCGCTGGCCCGTGAGGTGATCGCGCTGCATTTTGGCGGCCACGGAAATTGCAATTGTGTGATCTTGCCGGGAAGGTTGGGTAGGGCGGGCCCCAGCAGTGCTGGCGAGTGGCAGGCCAAGGGCCGTTAAAGCCAAGGCAACGGCGACCTTACGAATGTTGGGATGGGTCAATTGCGGCATGTTTATTCTTCCTTGGATTCCCCCGGGTGGACCGGAATGAATGCTACAGAGTTGGCGTAAAAATTCGAGGCCAATTGCGACGAGAATTTGCGGCCTTCCGGCCAACGGTTCCGCAGTTGGCCTAAGTTTATGTGGTTTAAGGAGTTATCAGGTATCGTATCGGTGGGGCGCAAATCGGGCAAGCACGGCGAAATATACCGTTTATGCCGCCGTTTGCCAGTACCAATACGCTTACGAAGCCACCAAGCTGACGGTTCGAGGGCGGCGGCAGCCGCTGGGTGCCGACGAGTGCTTAGCAGTAGGCGTGGGGTGGCTGGGGTCGAGCGCAGCGAGCCCCCAGCGAATCAGAGCTAAACTCAAGCGCGCTGGGGCTCGCCTTCGGCTCGACCCCAGCCACCCCCTCGATCCCAGGTCCCTTTCGACCAGCCACTCACAGCTACGCATCCGACGCATTGGGTTGCGGCGTTCGGACTTCCGGCGCGGAGCCCAGTAGCGCATCGACGATAAGTTTGTCTTGCCGCGGCAGCACGGTGCGCAAATCGAGCACGAGTTGCGTGCCTTCGATCCGGCCGCGCGTCGGGTACTGTGCCGCTTGCAGCCTTTCGTCGAGTGCCGCCACGTTGCCATCGGTTGGCAATAAGGCGACGCCGAACGACGGCCAACCTTCATGGAACGCCGCCGAGATAGGGCTCTTGATTTCGATGGCGTTGGCCGAAGATACACCGGGCGCGTACGCCAACTGCGCGGCCAGGCGATCGGCGCGGTTCCGTAGGTTGTCAACCGAAGTTTGTAAGCATTGCCAGATCGGCAATTGGCAACCGGTGGGCGATTCGTGCTCGTAGGCGGCCAACGTTGCCGCGAGCGCGGCCGACCGCAGCGCATCGAGACGCATGGCGGCAAATAGTGGGGATGCCTGTAGGCGATCTATGATTTCGGTCTTTCCGAGCAGGACGCCGCAGGCCGGACCGCCGACCAGGCAGTCACCGCGGAGAACCACAAGATCGGCACCCGCCGCGATGCTCTCCTGCGCCGAACGGCGTGGCCACGTGAGCGAAGCGGGGGGTTGAACGAGCGGCGCGGCCCCCAAGGCATCGATGACAAGTAGTTGCCGACTGTGACCGAGGGCGACAAGTTCCGAGAGTTCCGCGGCCGCGAAATCGCCGACCACGCGGTAGGCGTCGTTGCTGATCTTCAGAATGGCCGCGACATTGGTCGAGATCGCCGCTTCATATTCGGCGGTTGCCGTTCGATTGGTGGCGCCGACTTCTCTCAAGGTGGCGCCAGCCGCGTCGGAGAGTTTTGGCAGTGAGTAGACACCATCGACGTCGCCTACTTCAGCGCGTGAGACAATGATTTCGCGATTTCCGGCATGTGCCGCCAGGGCCAGCCAGATCGCGCCCGAATAACTGTGAACTGCCGTGGCAGCCTGCGCGCCGGATATACGGCAAAGTGCGGCCTTCAATTCATCGGGGACCGTAGCCGCGTTTTGCTCGTCGACGGTGAATTCACGCCCCAGGGCGATCATCCGTTCGAGGGCTGCCTCGGCAAGTGGCGTACTCGACCAAGGCGCACCGCAGATTTGGCCGGTGGCGTTGATCGTTGTTCCGAGCGTGTGGTGCTGCTTGGCGGCAACGAAATTCGCTGCCCGTTCGGCTAGTTCACGAATCGATGGCAGGTCGGCCGCGCGGCGCTCCAGGTCGGTGCGCAGTTCGTCCAGATACGTGCGCAAATTATTGGCGACGACGCTGCGGTTCCAACGGTCGACCAGCGCGCGGACCGGTGGCTTATCGAGTAATTCCGAGACCGAGGGGAGCCGATTCAGCAAATCCGGCGGCTTGATGGCCATGATACGCCTCCTGGGTAAACGAGTTCCCGGTGCGCATCAATTCTGGCGATTCAGAAGCAGAAGTCTAGAGAGGGGAGATTTATTGATTTACGATTTGCGATTTATGATTTGCTGCGGCGATGATTCATCGCTTCAAATCATCGATCGTAAATCCCCAAAATCGGAGATTCCGCCCACTACGGTTCGAGCCGTTTCTGAGCCATCCACTGGGGGACGGTTTCCGGCTGCTTGACTTCTTCCTTGCTGCGGAACATCTTTTGCCAAAACGAGGGTTCGGCATCGTGTTTGGCGACGTGGGAGCTCGGGCTATGGGGCGATGGCTCGCTTTTGCCGGGCGTCAAGGCGTTGACGGTCTTGTGCCAGACGTTCTTCGTCCCTTGGGCGACTTTGTGGGCGCCATCGGTAACGGGCTTCATCAAGGACGGTTTTGGCGGCGCTGGCTGCTTGTCTGCCCACGAGTTCTTCGTGGCGTTGGCCGGTGTTTCTTTCTTCGCGAGTGGGTTCGATGGCTTCGTTAAGTGTGGCCAACTGACTTTGCTTTTGGACGATTTGAGCATCCAGTTTTCATCTTTCGCCGCCGATGAGGTACTTCCCGGTGTGGCGGTTGGTGGAATGGGCGTTGAAGGTGCTGTGGGGCCAATGCTTCCCGGCGGCGCCATGGGAGTGGAACCACCCATGCCGACAACCGGCGGAGCGGCCTTTGCTTCTTCACGATGCCCAAACGGCCACCAAGTTGAACCGGTGGATTCCGACGCTGCATTGCTCGCCGTCGAGAGCCCGACGAGAACGATGCCCAGCGCACACGCGATGGATCGCATGGCTTTCGCGCCTCCTTGCGCACTGACCCGAGTAGAAGTCCAGATAAGCTTCCATCTTGAGTATTCGGCAAGATGGGTGGCGAAGTGTCGCAAAAATGCCCCAGGATGCCTAGGGCACTGCGGCGGGGGCTAGCAGGGGGAGGGTTCAGGGTTCAGAGGTCAGGGTTCAGGAAGAGCAAGCTTAATCTCCAGTTCTTCTCTTGCTCCTGGCTCCTTGCTCCACGCTCCTTCCTCCTAGCTTCTCACCGCGGATTGACATACCATAATTGGTAGCTATCAATTTCGAGAAATGAAGGGTGCGTGCTATCGATGCTGGCAATGCGAATTGGGTTTATGGGGGCGGGGCGAATGGCCACGGCGCTCGCCCGCGGGTTGGTACAGGCTGGCACGGTTTCGGCGACTGGCATTGTGGCCAGCGACCCCAGCGAAGACGCACGACGGATATTCGAGCAGGCCGTGCCCGATGCCCGTGTGGCCGCCGATAACGCCGCGAATGTTGCGCACGCCGATGTGGTGTTTTTGGCCATCAAGCCGCAGCAAATGGGCGAGGCGCTGGCCGCGATTCGCGAGGCGCTCGAGCCGAACTCGTTGGTGGTTTCCATAGCCGCGGGAATCACGATTCAACGGATTGCCGAGGGGTTGCCAAAGGGGCAGCGAATTGTCCGGGTGATGCCGAATACGCCGTGTTTGATCGCGAAGGGGGTAAGTGGTTACAGCCTGGGAGAACATGCCACGAAGGACGATGGCGCACTGGTGGCCAAGCTGCTGTCGGCCGTGGGGGCGGCGTATGAAGTGCCGGAATCGCTGCTTGACGCCGTGACCGGGCTTTCGGGGTCGGGGCCGGCCTTTGTGTATAGTATGATTGAGGCGCTCACAGAGGGTGGTGTTGCGGCTGGGCTGCCAGCTAAGCTGGCTGCCGAGTTGGCCACGCGAACGGCGGTTGGCGCTGCTGAAATGGTGGTGCAGACTGGCGAGACACCGGCGGTACTGCGCGAGCGGGTGACCAGCCCCGGCGGTACGACGCTCGCCGGGCTTGGTGTGCTCAACGAGCGAGGTTTCAAGGACGCAGTGAAGGAAGCGGTGCAGGCGGCAACGCGACGGAGTGCCGAATTGGGACGAGGAGCGAGGGGCGAGGGGCTGGGGGCTAGGGGCTAGGAGACAAACGTATTGCTCCCCGCTCCCCGCTGACAACGAGGGTTTACGCGAATGAGTGTTTTTTGCCGAATCGACGATAAGCATGTGCCGTTGTATCGCGTCATGTGGGTCAGCGCGACGCCTCACTTCTGTGGTGAAGAAGATTGCGTTCGCGAGGGTTCCTACGAGATTCGTCTGGAGCAGGGCGAAAGCGTGTGGGCGTCTCTTAAAGAGCGCGACGAAATTATGCAGCGGCTTGAATCGTGGCATGGTGATTTGGATGTGCCCGACGACGGCGAGCCAGATGAACCAGATGAAGATATCGGAAATTGGAATTGAGTCGTAGGTGGAATATACGCCGCTACCGCCGTTCGGACGAGAATTTGTCCGCAGATGGTCGCAGATGGTCGCAGATAAGAATTGTGATCGACTAATACTTGGCCGTTGATCCGCCGAAAGAAGCGGCAGGTTTTGCAGGGCGAATATGGAGTGTTTCCGGATTTGACAATCGTTTTGACTGGTCGGCAGCAATTTGACGCGTGACTATTTTCATAACGATCAGCCGTTAGCATCTGTGGATATCTGCGTCATCTGCGGACTTCACCCCATATGACTGCATCGCAACCGAGACTCCTGATTGTGTGGGAGATAAAATCATGAGCGCCGACGGTGAAGATCAACTTGAATGGCGCGACACCTATTTTGTGGTGTTCCGGCAGGCCGATCGGCCGACCGTGACGCAGGTCGAGGCGGCGATCACCGAATCGTCGAAGCGGCTTAAACTCGAGAATCTGCAGGGCGATGAAGACGGCATGTTCGAGTCGGTCCTCGTGCAGGCGCCGCAAGACAACGCGGCGGTCGAAATCAGCTACGAGCGGGGCGAGGCAGTGGCCGAGCAGTGCTTGGAGTTGGCGCGGCAAATGAAGGACGATCTTTCGCCCAAGCAACTCAAGAAAGTGCTCAAAGCCGATGCCCGGCTCGACGTCATGTTGTTCGAACGCGTACACGACGATTTCGCCGACGGCGGCGACGAGGACGACGATTGGGAGGGCGGGGCGCTCGACCCTTCGAGCCTGCTCAATGTGGTCAGCGCTTTAGCAAAGCTGACGGGCGGGCTGCCGATTGACCCGGCTTCCGGGGCGGTGTTGTCGTGAAGGGTCGAGAGTCGAGCGTCTAGAGTCGAGGGCCAGAAAAATGTTGAAATCAGAGCTTACAGGCGAGTTGCAAATGGCGGAATAGACGCGGCTCTACTTGTGCGTTAGCGTTGTAATCTGGCTCTCGACACTCGACCCTCAGCCCTCAACCCTTCCATGCTCGCCAAAGAAATTAAACCGGGTGCGGTCGTCAATTACAATGACGCGCCGCACATGATCGAAAGCGTGACGGTTCAATCGCCCTCGGCCCGCGGCAGTGCCACGCTGTACAAGTTTCGGGCCCGCAATCTGATCTCAAAGCAGAAGACCGATATCACGCTCAAAGGCACCGACGGCCTGGATGATGCCGATTTCGGCCGCCGCGAAATCACGTTCATGTATGCCGACAACGAGAACGCCTACTTCCTCGATAGCGGAGATTACAACCAGTACGCGCTCGCTCGCGGCGACGTGGCCACCGAGCTGCAGTACATCACCGAGGGCCTGCAAGGTATGCTCGCGATGATCTACAACGGCCAGTGCGTGGGCGTGCAACTGCCGACGGCTGTCGATCTCAAGATCACGCAATGCGATCCGGCGGTGAAGGGCAACTCGGCAACATCGCGTACGAAACCGGCCACGCTGGAGACGGGCCTCATCGTGCATGTGCCCGAGTATCTCAAGGAAGGCGAAACGGTTCGCGTGGATACGCGGAGCGGTGACTTTTTGTCGCGTGTGTGAGTTGTGGGACGATCATTGGTGTAGTACAGCTCCCAGTGGTTGTCTACACTTGATGTGAGATGTCTAGTCACACGCCTGCCGAATCGGCGACCATCGACGGAGTAACTGTTTCACCGGCACTCGATTGGCTGGCGGAAACGGAACAGTTGCCCCATCAGCACGTCCTCGTGGACCTGCGCGTCTTACGCTTGTGCGGGCTCGCGATCTTGATTGGAATTGTCGGGGCGATGGCCTCGCGCCTGTTGATTGGCCTGATCGCGCTCATTACGAACTTGGCGTTTTATCAGCGGGTCTCGCTGGTCGAGGCGGTGCCGGCCGACGCGGTCGCGCGGCTCGGGTTGTGGGTCATTCCGATTCCGATCGTGGGCGCGCTCGTCGTGGGATTCTTGGCGCGGTACGGATCGAAAGCCATTCGCGGCCACGGCATTCCAGAGGCGATGGAACAGATTCTCACGAATCAGAGCCGGATTCCGGCGCGGATCACGCTGCTCAAGCCGCTGTCGGCCGCGGTGGCCATTGGCACGGGCGGGCCGTTTGGGGCCGAGGGGCCAATTATCGCCACGGGAGGCGCGATTGGTTCGGTGATCGGGCAGGCGATTCACAGCACGACGGCGGAACGCAAGACGTTGTTGGCCGCCGGGGCGGCGGCCGGCATGTCGGCCACGTTCGGCAGCCCGGTTTCGGCCGTGTTGTTGGCCGTCGAGCTGTTATTATTCGAGTTTCGGCCGCGTTCGCTGGTTCCCGTCGCGCTGGCCGCCGCGACGGCGGCGGGCGTGCGGATGGCGCTGGTGGGCGCCGCGCCGATCTTCGCCATGCCGAACCTGACCCAGCCGACGCTGACGGCGTTATGCGGCTACATCGTGATGGGCGGCCTGCTGGGGCTGGTGGCGGCGGGCGTGAACCGGGCGCTGTACTTCATCGAGGACGGTTTCGAGCGGCTGCCGATCCACTGGATGTGGTGGCCGGCGATCGGCGGCCTGGTGGTGGGCGTGGTGGGTTGGCTGGCGCCCGATTCGCTCGGCGTCGGCTACTACAACATCCGCAACATTCTCACTCAGCAAGTGACGGTGGGCGCGATCGTGTGGCTATGCGCCATGAAATTCGTGTCGTGGTCGATCGCGCTGGGAAGCGGGACGTCGGGCGGCACGCTGGCGCCCTTGGCAACGCTAGGCGCGGGGTCAGGCGCGGTGCTGGGGGCCGCGATGGCCTGGCTCGCCCCCCACGCGGGGATCGATATTCCCACGGCCGCCCTGGTGGGGATGGCGGCCCTGTTTGCCGGGGCGTCGCGGGCCATGTTGGCCTCGGTCTTGTTCGCGTTCGAAACGACGCTGCAGCCGCTGGGGCTCTTGCCGCTGTTGGGCGGCTGCGCCGCCGCTCACTTTGTCTCCTTGCTGCTGACGCGAAATTCCATCATGACCGAAAAAATCGAACGGCGCGGAGTCAAGGCGCCGGGCGAGTACGTGGCCGATGTGCTGGCACGAATTCTGGTGCGCGAGGTGGCCTCGCGGAGTTTGGTTTCATTGCAAGCAACGGATACGGTGGGAAAGACACGCGCGTGGATTGCAACGAACGCGGCGGGAACGACCCATCAAGGTTTTCCGATTCTGAATGAGCGCCAGCTGCTCGTGGGTGTGCTGACTCGGCGCGACTTGCTCGACGCGAGCGTCACCGACGAGCGATCGCTCGAAAGCCTGATTCGTTTGCCGCCGAAGTTCGTGTACGATGACTGCACGGTGCGGCAGGCGGCCGAGCATATGGTCAATCATGGGATTGGCCGGCTGCCGGTCGTGCGGCGAGAACGGCCCACGCAAGTGATCGGTATGCTGTCGCGGAGCGATGTGCTCGGCGCCCTGAAACAGGGGATTCACGAACGGACGCCACAGGCGCCGACCCTGGCCGTGCGGATGCCGCGATTGCGGGGAGTGCGACGACGGCCGCGCGAGCCCAAAGCGTCGTAAGGCGTGCGGCCGATGAGACGGAGACTGTCGCACGAATACGCGCGGCAGCCTCGGAAAAATACCTTGTTCCCACGCTCTGCGTGGGATCGAGTTGACGAGGTATTATACCGCACGCGGGTGCGACAGAATCGTTTAACCCGGAGCCAACGGCGACGGAAGCATTTTGCGCACAATGCCGTCGCCGTTGGCTCCCGGTTAAACGAAAACGTCTCAATTTTGACCGCGAGAGATATATATTCGTGCAACAAAAACGCACGGTCCGGTGACCGTGCGTTCTCGTATCTGTAAGCAGAACTGTCAGCGACTGACGTTAGGCCTGCATCACGGGCTGCATTGTGGCGGCCACGTGTGGCATGGGGTGATGCACCTCGACGACGCGGCCTTCCGCGATGTCATCCTTGAGCGAATGCAGCCGGCCGGCGGCTTCGACCTGGCGAGCCAGCAACCGGCGGCCACCGCCCGTGCGAACGCCGATCGTGCGGACGGGGTTGCCCGAGCTGGGGCACAGGAAGGTCACGCGAGTGGGAGTGACGTGGTTGATTTCGACCCGCGTGGCGTTGTCGAGCCGGTAGTTCACTACCAACTCGACATGTCGATTGTTTTCTTCGTCCTCCCAGGTGGCTTGGCAAGTTTTCATAATCGTCACTCCTCAAAACGTGGAAACAAAACGAACGCAAACAAAACAAACGGAACGGCGACCTCGGAAGTCGGCCGCCAACCAGATTGCGGCAAGTGTGCCGGTTGCCGAATTTGCAAAAATTCGGCCCGGGCTATCCGAATTCTTGCGAATTCGGCTACGTTGCCGCGAATCCGGCCACGGCGCGGATTTCGGCGGCGCTCCGCCGCAACGGGCCGGAACGTCACACTTTAATTGCCAATTCGACTATTTACCACGGCAATTCCAATGAAAATTCGGCGATTTAGGCAAATTTTCCGGCTGGCGCGTGGTGGTATAAATAGTAGCGGCAGGGCCGCGTGAGGCAAGCATGGCGGTGAATTGTAGGCTGGGCATTGCCCACCACATGCCTCGATCAAATCGTTGTTGGGCAGTGCCCACCCTACGTTCTATTTGCCTTTACGTTTCTTGGCGGCCTTTTTCGCCTTCTTCGCGGCCTTCTTGGGCGACTTCTTCGCCGGCTTTGGCGACGACTTCTTTGTGGATGATGACGACCCACCGCCGCCGAAGATGCTTTCCCAATTGTCGGAGAACTTCTTGGTGGCTCCAATGCGAACGACGCTCATGGTGCGGGGGCTCCTGTGAGATGGATTGGGGATGAATTTGGTTTATGTACTTGGTGGGGGCAATGGCGATGGTTGTTGGCGGTAGATTCGGCTCGCCACGGCGAGTAAACTCTGGCGGCCGACGCTATTTGGGCGCGACACGTTGGGCTGCGCTAGCCGTGCTGGAGTTTTTTATAGCGGAAACGTTTTGGCTCGTCAGCGCTTGTTCCAAGGCGTTCGTGCCGCTGGTCTTCGTAGGTTTGGAAGTTGCCTTCGCACCAGTGGACGTAGCCGTCGCCTTCGAAGGCCAGGATGTGCGTGGCGAGCCGGTCGAGGAACCAGCGGTCGTGGCTCACGACGACGGCACAGCCGACGAAGTTTTGCACGGCCTCTTCGAGTGCCCGCAGCGTGTCGACATCGAGGTCGTTCGTTGGTTCGTCGAGCAGGAGGACGTTCGAACCGCGGCGGAGTAGTTTGGCGAGGTGGACGCGGTTCCGTTCACCACCCGATAGGACACCGACTTTCTTCTGTTGATCTTGACCAGTGAAATTGAAGCGGGAGACGTAGGCCCGCGAGTTGAGCTTGCGGCCGCCCATTTCGAGTGTATCGTGGCCGCCCGAGATTTCATCGTACACGCTGCGGTCGGCTTGCAGGTCGTCGCGCGATTGGTCGACGTAACCCAACTCGACGGTGGGGCCGATTTTCAGTTCGCCCTCGTCGGGTTTTTCTTGGCCGATGAGCATGCGGAGGAGCGTCGTCTTGCCGGCGCCGTTGGGGCCGATGATGCCGACGATGCCGCCGGCCGGCAAGCGGAAGTTCACGTTCTCGAAGATGACGCGGTCGCCGTACGATTTGCCGAGGTTCTCGGCCTCGATCACCATGTCGCCGAGCCGCGGGCCGGGCGGAATTTGGATTTCGAGTTCCTCGGGTTTATCTTCGAACTGCTCGGCCGCCATCTTTTCGTAGGCCTGGATGCGGGCCTTACTCTTGGCCTGCCGGGCCTTGGCCGAGGCACGGACCCACTCGAGTTCGCGGGCCAGCGTTTTCTGCCGGGCCGTGGCCTTCTTCTCTTCAATGGCGAGGCGCTTCTCCTTCTGTTCGAGCCAGGAGGAATAGTTACCTTCGAACGGATGGCCCTGGCCGCGATCGAGTTCCAAAATCCACTTGGCGACGTTATCGAGGAAATAGCGGTCGTGCGTCACCGCGACGACCGTCCCGTGATACTCTTCCAAATGGCGTTCGAGCCAGGCGACGCTCTCGGCATCGAGGTGGTTCGTTGGTTCATCGAGCAGCAAGAGGTCGGGCTTCTCCAGCAGCAGTTTGCAGAGCGCGACACGCCGCCGCTCGCCGCCGGAAAGGGTTTTCACGCTGGCATCACCCGGCGGCAGGTTCATCGCGCTCATGGCGATTTCGACTTGCCGGTCGAGTTCCCAGGCGTTGCAGGCATCGATCCTGTCCTGCACTTTGGCCTGGCGATCGAGCAGCTTTTCCATTTGATCGGGGTCGGTCACTTCGCCGAGTTTCTCGGAAAGCTGTTCGAACTCGGTGAGCAGTGCCCGCGTCGAGGCGACCGCTTCTTCGACGTTGCCGAACACGTCTTTATCGGGGTTGAGCTGCGGCTCCTGTTCCAACAGGCCGACGGTGAAGCCCTCGGTGAGCCGGGCCTCGCCGTCGAAGTTCTTGTCCTTGCCGGCCATGATCCGCAGCAGCGTGCTTTTGCCCGACCCATTGCGGCCCAGCACGCCGATCTTCGCGCCGGGGTAGAACGCGAGCCAGATATCTTTGAGAACCTCACGCTGACCGATCTTCTTGGTCAGCTTGGACATTTGGAAGATGTATTTTTGGGACATAATGTTAGATCGGAGATGTTAGATTGTAGATGTCAGAGTTGAACATACGGTGCTTGCTCGTTTGCCCAGCAATCGTGTCGTTAGCTTGACCGGCGGGCGGTCTTTACGCTGGCGTTGAGAATCGCGACCAACTGATTGCACTCGTCGATCAAGTCGGTAAGAAGATTCGCCTTTACTGTGTTGGATTCGGCAAGAAGTTCGAGCCAATAGAGCGTTTCATCGGCTTCTCGCAAGGAAGTCACCATGATGGAGGTAAAGTGCTTCTTGGTCGCTGCGCGGACCGCTTCGCGATAGTTCGCGCCAACCGAAGTTCCCGATCGCAAGAGCTGGCCACCAATGATTCGCCCGACATCGCTCTTGGGCAAGCTCGACACGAGTCGAATCACGCGAAGGGCAAAGTTCTTCGTGCGCTGAACCATTTCAACACGTTTCATCGTTGTCCTCCGTCTTCGATCTAACATCAAATATCTGACATCAAATATCCTGACATCCGCCCGCCTTCTATTCCCACTCAATCGTCGCTGGCGGCTTCGATGAAATATCGTACACCACGCGGTTCACGCCCTTCACTTCGTTGATAATCCGCGTGCTGATGCGGGCGAGCAGGTCGTGCGGCAGGTGGGTCCAGTCGGCGGTCATGAAGTCGTCGGTGGTGACGCAGCGGACGGCGAGTGCGCTGTCGTACGTGCGGGCATCGCCCATCACGCCGACCGAACGCACGGGCAGCAGCACCGCGAATGCCTGCGACGTGCCGCGGTAGAGGTTGGCGGCCTTGATTTCCGCGACCACGATCGCGTCGGCTTCGCGGAGCGTATCGAGCCTCTCGACCGTGATTTCGCCGAGGCACCGCACGGCCAGGCCGGGGCCGGGGAACGGGTGCCGCCAGACGATTTCTTCCGGCAGGCCGAGTTGCAGACCGAGTTGGCGGACTTCGTCCTTGAACAATTCACGTAGCGGCTCGATGAGCTCGAAACCAAGCTCGGCCGGCAGGCCGCCGACGTTGTGGTGCAGTTTGATGGTGTCGGCCGGGCCATCGGGCGCGGCGCCGCTTTCGATCACATCGGGGTACAGCGTGCCCTGGGCGAGGAATTTGGCATCCTGAATCTTGCGAGCCTCGGCCGTGAAGCACTCGATGAACGCGTGGCCGATGATCCGCCGCTTTTCTTGCGGGTCGGTCACGCCGGCGAGGGCACTCAGGAAGCGGCCTTCGGCCTTCACCACGTGCAGGTCGGTGTGGAAGTGGCTTGTGAACTCGTGGACGACGGCCTTCTCTTCGTCCTTGCGCAAGAGGCCGTTGTCGACGAGGATGCACGAAAGCTGCGGGCCAATCGCGCGGTAGAGCAGGGCGGCGACCACCGCTGAATCGACGCCGCCCGAGAGGCCGCAAATGACGCGGTGCGAGCCGACCCGTTCGCGCACTTGTTCGATCGTGCGTTCGGCAAAGTCGCCCAATCGCCACGTGCCGGTGCAGCGGCACACGTTCGTAAGGAAATTGGCCAGCATGGTTTTTCCGTCGGGCGTGTGCGTCACCTCGGGGTGAAACTGCAGGCCGAACAGCGGACGGCTGCGATGTTTCACCGCGGCGTGGGGGCAGGAATCGGTGTGGGCGAGCGGCACGAAATCGCCCGAGACGGTGTCGACCTGGTCGCCGTGGCTCATCCACACTTCGGTCTGGCGCGGCACGCCGGCGAAAAGCGTGTCGGCGTCGTTGTCGTCATTGATCGAGCAGTGGGCCCGGCCGTACTCGCGTACCGCGTGGCTCTCGACGCGGCCACCGAGGGCCTGGCACATGAGCTGCATGCCGTAGCAAATGCCGAGCACGGGAATGCCCAGATCGAAAATGGCCGGGTCGCATTGTGGAGCGCCCGTTTCGTAGACGCTCGACGGGCCGCCGGAAAGAATGATGCCCTTCGGCGCGAGTTCGCGTACGCGTTGGGCCGTGATATTGTGCCGCACGATTTCGCCGTACACGTGCTGCTCGCGAATGCGGCGGGCGATGAGTTGCGCGTACTGCGAGCCGAAATCCAACACCAGCACGCGTTCGGCATTGAGGCTATTAAGTTCTTGATTCGAAGTGGTCATTCCGTAAACCGTTCTGCGCCATGAGGAATCCGCGATTATAGCGCTCACCAACAGGCGGAGCCAGTGGTGAGGTATTTGCGTCGGCGTCAAATTAACTTGCGACCGATTTGGAGCCCGCCGCGCAAGCAAGGGTTTTGTGTGCCGTGAAAGGGCAACGCACAGCGCCCTTGCTTGCGCTGCGGGCTCCGATCGGCGACGGGGCGTGTTGTCGCGGGGTATGATGGGGCGTATGCTGAGTGTTCGAAAGGCGCCGCGGCCAGAGGCCGCGGCTATATACGATGCAGATCTTGCTTACCAATGATGATGGCATTTACGCGCCGGGCCTGGCGGCGATGGAGCGAGCGCTGCGGCGGTTGGGCGAGGTGTGCGTCGTGGCGCCGGCGGTCGAGCAGAGCGGTGTCGGGCATTCGATCACGTTTCTCAGTCCGCTGATGGCGAAGGAAGTTTTCGATGGCGAGCGTCGGCGAGGTTGGGCCGTCGAGGGGAGCCCGGCCGACTGCGTGAAATTGGCCGTCTCTGAATTCTGCAAAAAGCCCGACCTCGTGGTGAGCGGCATCAACGGTGGTCTCAATTTGGGGATTAACGTGCTGTACTCGGGCACGGTGGCCGGGGCGACCGAAGGGGCTGTCTACGGCCTGACGAGTGTCGCCGTATCGCTCGAATATGATGAGCATGCCCAGTTCGATCGGGCGGCGGAAATCGCGGTGGGGCTTATCGAGCAGTTGCACGCGCACCGCGACGCATCTGCCCACCATCTGTACAATATGAATATTCCCACGTCGGCACTCGATGGGCCGGCCGAGGTTCGTGTGGTGCCGATGTCGACGGTTGGCTGGTCGACCGAGTTTGACCGGCGGGTCGATCCCAAGGGGCGGCGTTACTACTGGGCGACCGGCACGGCGTCGGCCCCGCCAGATGGGGAAATGACCGACTACGAGGCCTGGCAAAAAGGTTTCGTGACGATCACGCCGCTCCGCATCGACCGCACCGAGCGCGAAATGCTGGCCGATATGCGGGGGTGGGAACTGGAGCTTAAATAGTCTCACGCAGAGGCGCAAAGACGCAGAGAAGACGAGGTAAACCGCTAATCAGCACTAAAGGTCGCTAATCGATGTATCAGCTCTCTGGGTGGAACAGCTAAGACGAGCGAACATTACAGAGAATTCTTCATTCAATGATAACTGGCAAGAGGCATTAGCGTTGATTAGCGATGATTAGCGGTGCGGAATTGAGATGGCATTCTTCTTTGCGCCTCTGCGTCTTTGCGTGAGATAAGTCAATTGCTTTCCAATAGGGGAGTCTTCGATGTCATCGATACAGCGTTTCATTGGTTGCTTTATTATCGGAGCGTTGGTTGGCGCGGTTGGTTGCGGGTCGTCGGGCGGCGGCGGTTCGACGAGCGGCGGGGCGAGTATGGACGCGGTATCGGCCCAGGCCGACGCCCAAGCTGCAGCCCGCAAGCAACAAGATCAAGCGGCGGCCGCGGCCAAGGCCGCCGAAGAGAAGAAGGCGGCCGATGCCCAAGCCGCTCAGGCGGCACGTGATGCGGCGGCTGCGGAGAAGAAGGCGGTGGGTAGTCGGCCGGCGATGGAACCTGGTGGTTATTACAGTGCAATCGCCGGGGCGCATCGGCACGTGATGAATGTCGTCGATAGCCTTTCTTGGATTCAAGGCGTGCGTAGTTTTAAGGCTGAAGTGGGGCGTAAGCCCAAGAATAACGACGAGTTCATGAAGGTCGTGGTTACCAAGTACGAACTTCAATTGCCGCGCATCGAGGAAGATGAGGAGTATCTTTACGACCCGAACGGTGAAACGGACGGCGATTTCGGCCAACTCTATGTGGTGAAGAAGCAGACGGCGGCGGCCCCAGCGAGTGGTGCTACGCCGCCAGCCCAAGCGAAATAGACGGGGAATTTGTCCGCAGATTTCGCAGATGAGCGCAGATGGTGGCGTGCTATTCGTCTCATTTATCTGCGAACATCTGCATCATCTGCGGACTAAGAACGGATTCGGTCGGTAAAGTCGTTATTGATGGAGCAAGTGGAATGCGAGTTGGCGGTAGATTCGGCGTGGCCGCCGACGCTAAGCGCGGGTGTGTTGCGATTTGGCAACGTGGCTTGAGTGTGGAGTGGTGGAATTAGCATGGAAGTTGGCAAGCGAGCGCGCTTGTTGAACTCCCCCTCTTTGTGCCGACTTTTCCGCAGGTTTCCGCCGATGAACGCTCTTTCCCGTTTGGGTGGCTTGTTGCTGCTAGTTGTTTCCACACCTGTGCTGGTGGCTCAAGAGGCGACGTGCAATGATTGCCAGCCGCGGCCCGTCTACCGCCGTGTGGCCTGTGAGACTTGCGTGGCCGATGACGCGCAGCCCAGTTGGATCTTTCGCCGCGGCACATATACGCACGACCCGCTGACGGGTGCCCGCGTCGCGCAGTACATGCGGACGCCGCCGGTCGAACCGCTGGAAGACGAACGCAATGTGACGAGCCGTTATCGCCGGTCGCGCACGAGTTTACGTGGTGCCGATGGCTCGCTGGATTCGACTTACGAAGTGCAGGCCTGGGGTAATGGCCGAGGCGGGCTCGATGCCGAGTGGGAGCGCTTCCACGATGCGTGGAAGGAATCGTATCTCCAAGGCGGCTACTACAACTCTTCGCCCGGCAATGGCAACTTCGGTGGTTGGAGCCCGTGGAATAACGGCAATAACTTTTTTGGCCCTGGCTATGGAAATGGCTACCCTGGCGGTTGGGGTGGACCCGGACCGTGGGGGCCAGGGCAGGGCGGCTGGGGGCGACCCCAGGGCCCTTGGCAGAATCATGGCGGGCCGAACGGCGGCGAACCCTATGATGGTGGGCCACACGACGATGGCCCACACCAGGGCCAGCCGTAGTCATTTGACCGACCCGACTCGGGTCGGGTCGGCGTCTCGAATAATTGGTGAAACCAAGCCCGGCCGAGACGGCCGGGCTATTTGCTTTTCGGTCGTCCCACTGCGCGGTTCCAGTTCTTTTGTGATGAGTAACTTTCGAGCAGCCACTGGTTATCGCGGCAAACCCAATGGAGTTCGAGCCGGTCATCGTCACCGCCTTTCATGCCGTCTTGCCGCCGCACGGCCAGGATGATTCCGCGGCATTGGATCGTCGCGGCATCTTGCGTGGCATTAAGCTCGGTCTGCGGCGTGCCGATGATCCGAGCCCGCTCGATTCGTACCGTTGGCATCAGCGTTTCAACATCGCTGCGTAGATCGGCACTGGCCGTGGGGGCCAGAAATTTGAGCGTACCGGCGACATCGTCCGCTTCCACTGTGGCGGCGATTTCATACAGGCGTCGCTCCACAGCCTCACGCGGCGTCTCAATCAGTCGATTCACAAGCAACAACAAGGCGGTGACCGTGATGACGCCCACGACGCCGAAGAACGCTCCACGGCTGCGCGTTTGAAAATACATGATTGACGCCATCGTGAGTGCGATCGCACCCAGCACCCAAATCGGCAGCGAATTTTCGGCCAGCCAGGTCAGCATAATTTGCAATTGCCACAATATAGGACGGACATTCCTGTCCGTTTCACTACCGAGAACCGCGCCGCCAACCGCTTGTGGGACGCCTCTCTGAGGCCGAGTTGCGCTGCATTGGATAGCGTCATCGGCTTCGGAGACGCCTCCGTCCCTTCAAGGCGCATTCTTCAATAGCTACGGGTTGGATTCACGCACCTTCGCGCGCTGTCGATACAGCATACCGGCCGCGGCGATTGAGACGAGTGTCAGCAAAACCGCCAGCGGCCAGATGGGGACAAGTCGGTTGCCCGGCGAAGCGTACTCACGCCGGGCCTCCGAATCATCTGTTCGCGAGGCCGCCCCAGAATTATTCGCGGCTTGAGCTTCGGCCGTCACGCGCTGGGCCACGCGCTCGCGAGCCTGGTAGTTCCGCTCGATATTCGTCTGCCGCCGCGAATACTTCCCGCCGATGACGGCCAGGGCCAGCAGGCCCGCGAGCGAAAACGCCAGGATCCAGAACCAGGGGGAGTCGGTTACAGGGGCTGATGCTGGCTGGTTCATGGGAGAACGCAGTCGGATGCGATGTAAGATTTAAGATGTGAGATTTAAGATTTAAGATCTGCAAGGTCATGCAATTAAGAGTGGCGAAGCCATCAATAAATCGTCAATCATAAATCTTAAATCTGCAATCTTACATCTGCTATCTTCGATCATCTCCGCTTGAACAGTGGGCCGCCATACTGTGCCGACGCGCCTAGCTGCTCTTCGATGCGGAGGAGTTGGTTGTATTTGGCCATGCGGTCGCTGCGTGAGGCACTGCCGGTCTTGATTTGGCCGGTGCTGAGGGCGACGGCCAGGTCGGCGATCGTCGAGTCCTCGGTTTCGCCGCTGCGGTGGCTCATCACGTTCGTGTAGCCGTTGCGGGCACCGAGCCGCACCGCTTCGATCGTCTCGGTGAGCGTGCCGATCTGGTTGACCTTCACCAACATGCTGTTCGCCACGCCGGCCTCGATGCCGCGCTGTAGCCGCTCGGTGTTGGTGACGAACAGGTCGTCGCCCACTAGTTGGATCTTGTTGCCAAGTCGTTCGGTGAGCAGCTTCCAGCCGTCCCAGTCGTCTTCGCTGCAGCCGTCTTCGATCGAGCAGATGGGGTACTTCGCCGCCCAACTCGCCAGCAGGTCGACCATCGCGCCGGCGTCGATCGCCTTGCCGTCGATCGTGTACTTCTTCGTCTTGGCGTCGTAGAGTTCGGTCGCTGCCACGTCCATCGCGATCCACACCTGCTGGCCTGCCTTGTAGCCGGCTTTCTCGGTCGCTTCGAGAATGAGGTCGATTGCGGCCGCGTTGTTCGGCAGATCGGGGGCGAAACCGCCCTCATCGCCGACGGCCGTGTTGAGCTTCTTGCCCTTCAGCACGCTCTTGAGATGGTGGAAGATTTCGCAACCGCAGCGTAGGGCGTCGCTGAACCTCTCGAAGCCCAGCGGCATGACCATGAATTCCTGCACGTCGACCGAGTTATCGGCATGTTGGCCGCCGTTGACGATGTTCATCATCGGCGCGGGCAGCAGGCGGGCATTCGAGCCGCCGACATACTTGTACAGAGGCAGTTCGCAATAGCGGGCGGCCGCGTGGGCCGTGGCCAGTGAAACGCCGAGGATCGCGTTCGCGCCCAGGTTCTTCTTGTTCGGCGTGCCGTCGAGTTCGAGCATCCGCTGGTCGACGGCGATCTGGTCGAGCGCTTCCATGCCCACCAGTTCGCCGGCCAGCGTTTCGTTGATGTTCGCCACGGCCTTCGCCACGCTCTTGCCCAAGAACTGCGATTTGTCGCCGTCGCGCAGTTCCCAAGCTTCGTGGATGCCGGTGCTGGCCCCGCTCGGCACGGCGGCGGTGCCCACCGTGTTATCGTCCAGCGTGACATCGACCTCGACGGTCGGGTTGCCGCGGCTATCGAGAATTTGGCGTCCGTGAATGTCGACAATCATGCTCATGACGAAATCTGCCTTTCCTATTCGAAAACTGGCTCGTTGGTTGTTGAAACGGTCATTTTAGGCTTCTGGGGTTGGCTGTCGAGCGGGCCAAATTGGTGGTACTACGCCGGTGCTAGCCGAAATTACGAGAGTTGCGTAAAGTAGAAAGATGGGTTTTTGCGGGAAATTCCGGCTCAATGAGCGAGTTGCATCATGCGTTGCCGTAGCTGCGGAGTTTGGACGTGGTTCGCCTTGCTGCCGATGCTCGTCGCTCAATCGGCGATGGCGATTACGCTGCAAATTAACTACGCCTACGACACCGGCAATTTCTTCGGTGCCGGCAACCCGCAAGGGGCGACCGCAGGTGCGCAGGCTAAGGCCTCGTTGGAAGCGGCCGCGAGTTATTTCAGCAATATTCTCAACGATAGCTTCACGGCGATTTCAGTACCGGCTCCTTTTCACAGTTCCGTGTCCGATGGCGTCGTGACGTGGACGTGGGACGAGTCGTTTTCGAATCCAACGACCGGCTTATCGGCTACGGTGACGAATGCCACAGTTACGGCCAACCAATACATTATCTACGCCGGTGCCCAGAGCCTTGCCGGCGCGACCGCAGGTATTGGCGGGCCGGGTGGCTTTTCGTGGGCTAGCAATATTTCAGGCAGTAATTCTTTTACTCAGGCGGACATCAACCAAATAAATGCGACGACGGCGAGCTTCTCCACAGCCGTGGAAACTCGCGGTCAGGCGACTGGCTTTTCACGCTGGGGTGGTACGATCACCTTCGATACGAGTTCGCGAAATTGGTCGTTCGATCACACGGCTGCGCCGGCGCCAAGCACCACCGATTTCTATTCGGTAGCGATCCATGAACTTGCCCATGCACTGGGCTTTGGAGAAATCTCCCCACCTCCCGATAATTCGGTATGGCAAACGCTTTTATCGGGCAGTAGTTTTGCCGGTGCTAATGCCAAAGCACTCAATGGTGGGGCGAACGTACCATTGCATAGTGATCTGGCACATTGGGCCGCTGGCACAAATAGCGTTGTCTATGGCACCGCGACGCCGCAAGAAGCAGCGATGGACCCTGATATCTTGGATGGAACTCGCAAGCGGTTTACCGCGTTGGATGCGGCTGGCATGAAGGACATCGGTTGGAATGTCATTGCCCCGCCGGGCGTCAATGGCGACTACAACAACAATGGCATTGTTGACGCCGCCGACTATGTGTTGTGGCGCAGCAAATTGAACCAGAATGTCACGCTGCCCAACGATACGACGCCCGGGAACGTTGGTTCGGCCGACTATACCGTATGGCGGAGTAATTTCGGTGCGATGGTCGGGAGCGGCACGCTGCTAGTTGGTGCTGCCGTGCCGGAGCCAGCGTCGTTGGCGAGTGTTCTGGTCGGAGGTCTCGTTGTGCTGTTGTGGCGAGGCAGGTTAGAGTAGTGGAACCCTCCCCTAACCCCTCCCTAAAAGGGAGGGGAGTTCCGGCTCTTAACTCTCGACTCTCCGCTCTTGACTCCCTCCATGCTCGCTCGCGTTCAAACCTGGTGGACGATCCTCCGCATCTGTATCGAGGAGCGGCTGGTTTACCGTGGCGACTTCTGGCTCGGCACGCTAATGCGGTTCCTGCCGATCGTCACCCAGATTTTCTTGTGGGGGGCCGTGTTTGCCGGCATGCGGGCGGCAGGTGCACCGGATGACAAGACGATCGCCGGGTACAGTTACTACGATTTCGTCGCGTACTACCTGCTGACAACGATCAGCCGGGCCGCTTCCAGCATGCCGGGTTTGGCTGGCGGCATCGCCCTGCAAATTCGTAATGGCGAGATCAAGAAGTACCTCGTGCAGCCGGTTGACTTGGTCGGCTTCTTGCTACTCATGCGCGTGGCCCACAAGATTGTGTACTACGGCATCGCGCTCGTGCCGTTCGCGTTCGTGTTTTACGTCTGCCGGGGCTACTTCGACGGCTGGCCGCCGCCCGACGTAATGGTCGCCTACATCACATCGCTCATCTTCTCGTTCCTGCTCGGCTTCTTTTTGGAAGCCACGATCGGCATGATCGGCTTTTGGTTTCTCGAAGTCAGTTCGCTGTTGTTCGTGTACATGCTGTTCAGCTTCTTCTTTTCCGGCCACATGTTTCCGCTCGATATGCTGCCCAAGCCGTGGAACACCATCGTACAACTGATCCCGTTACAATATCTGGCGTACTTTCCCTCGGCCGTATTCCTGCAGAAAGTTCACGGCCGCGATTTGTGGATTGGCCTGAGCATGCAGGCGGCATGGGTATTGTTTTTTATTATTGCCAGCCGGGTCACATTTTGGCGCGGCGTGAAGCGGTATAGTGGGTTTGGCGGCTGAAGAACTTGAGGCCGAAGGCTATGCGCTCGCTATCAACGGAAGCTGGCTTGTGACCAGCTCGGAAAGATCGAGCTTGTGGCTGGCGTTGTCAATATCGATCCCGACGAGATTGCCTTGCTCGTCGTAATCGAGCAAAACTCCTTCCGATACTTCGCGCGTCTCAACGCTGGGCCGCGCAGCAAGATCGATGTACAGCGAATCGGTGTCGCGATAATAGTTAAGTTTCATGGTTTGAATCTCCGGTCCGGAAACGCATTATGGATCGTCTGTTTGTCGGCGAGCGTTACGACGCGCAAGTATCGGCCCCCCAATTCTGGCACGGCTGCCCAGAAGCGGAAGCGGTTGAAATCCTGGGGTTCTACGCGGAGCGGTGCGGACACCACTCGTATACACATTTCCTTGGTCAGCTCGGGCCTCTTACGCAGAACCTCATTTTCAAAGTACGGCGTAAAATGGTAGTCTGTCATACCATTCAAGTTTAGCACTTTGCGACGAAGAGTTCCACGATTGAGGCAACCAACCCCGCGCCGAATGTCCTCCCGTCCCTCCTATTTCCGCGTCTTCCTCACGTTCGTGCGCAACAGCCTCGTGCGCGACATGATGTTTCCGGCTAACTTCATCATTGAAACGATTTCGTCGTTCGGCTGGGTGATGATGAACGTGGGCTTTTATTTGCTGATCTTCCGGTACACGGCCCAAATCGGCGCCGGCACGAGCGACGGCTCGGCCTGGGATAAGTACCAGTTTTTCGTGTTCATCGCGACGAGCATGTTCATCAACAGCGTCGTGCAGATGTTCTTCATGACCAATGCCGACGAGTTCAGCGAGCTCATCCGCACGGGCGGCCTCGATTTCGCCCTGCTCAAGCCGATCGATACGCAATTTCTCGTGTCGCTGCGGAAGGTGGAGTGGTCGTCGCTCGCGAATTTTCTGGTGGCGGCAGCGCTTATGATCTACGCCTTGCCGCGGGTCGAAGGGTTTCATCTCACCGTGTGGCAAGTGCTGCTGTACCCGGTGTACGTGGTGGCTGGCATCGCCATTTTGTATAGCCTGACGATCGTGCTGGCGGCCGTGAGCGTGTGGCTCGGCCGTAACACGTCGATCTACGATTTTTGGTTCTACATCACCACGTTCTCGCGCTACCCGATGGAAATTTACAGCGGCCCGATTGGCGGCTGGATTCGTTGGGGCTTCACGTTCATGCTGCCCGTGCTGATCGTGGTCAACGTGCCGGCCCGGATGCTCGCCAAGCCGCTCACGCGCGAATACGCGTACCTGGCACTGTTCGCTCTGGCCGCGACGGCCGCCAGTTTGTTTGTCAGCCGTTGGGTGTTTCAAAAGGCGCTCGTGAGTTATCGTAGTGCGAGTAGTTGATTGCGGGGAGTTCTTACCACCAAGGTCACGAAGGACACGAAGAAAAGGCAGGAATGTTCAATGCAAAATGAGCAATGCAAAATGTTCAATGCGGAGCAGGGCTCCAGATTTTTCATTTTGCATTGAACATTTTGCATTTTGCATTCTGCATTTTGCTTCAATAGCTTCGTGTTCTTTGTGCCCTTCGTGGTTCAACCTATTTGAGGAAGTGATGAAACGGTGGTTTTCCGTGAGCGCGTTGACCATAGTAATGTTAGTAGCGGTTTGCTTGGCTGCCGAGCCAACAAACCGTGGCACGCATATGCACATGACACCAATGAAATACCCAGAAACCCGCCGCGTTGATCAAACCGACGAATATCACGGCGTCAAGGTCGCCGATCCGTACCGCTGGCTCGAGGCGGACGTGCGCGAATCGGCCGAGGTGGCGGATTGGGTGAAGGCTCAAAACAAGGTAGCCCGTGCGTTTTTGGATGCCATTCCCGAGCGGCCGGCCATTGTGAAGCGGCTGACCGAGCTGTGGAACTACGAACGCTACTCGCCACCCATCCAAGAAGGCGGCAAGTATTTCTACACGCGGAACGACGGCCTGCAGAATCAATCGGTATTGTACGTTGCCGATTCGTACAAGGCGGATGGCCGCGTGCTCATCGACCCCAATGAATGGTCGAAGGATGGCACGATCGCTCTTTCTGCGTATCAACCAACCAAGGACGGCCGGCTGCTCGCCTACTCGCGCACCGAAGCCGGCAGTGACTGGCAGGAAATCTTTGTTCTCGATGTTGAAACCGGCAAGCAACTGGAAGACCACATCCAGTGGTGTCGTTTCGGTGGCGTCGATTGGAAGAAGGACGGCAGCGGCTTTTACTACACTCGCTATCCCGAGCCGCCTGCCGAAAAGAAGCACCAGGCCTCGGCGCTCAACCAAATGGTCTACTTCCACAAGCTGGGCACGAAGCAGGCCGATGACCAACTCGTCTACCGTCGGCCCGATCATCCCGATTGGCATTTTAGCTTCGGTCTCACCGATGATGACAAGTACGCCGTGCTGCTTATTGAGCGCAGCACCGACCCGCAAAACCAGGTGCTCGTACGCGATGCGAATGCCCCACTGGATGCTCCATTCAAAGAGCTGATCGGTGACTTCGACAACCAGTTCTCGTTTCTCGGCAACGAGGGCGAGAAGCTATTCTTTCTGACCGATCTCGATGCGCCGACCAAACGGGTCGTGGCGATGGACGTAAACCAACCCGGTCGAGAGCACCTCACTGAAATCGTGCCGGCCCGCAAAGAGACGCTGGATGCGGCGAGCATCCTCAGTGGTCGGATCATCTGCCAGTACATGGTTGACGTGCTGAGCGATGCCGAACTGTTCGACACCGCCGGCAAGTCGCTCGGCAAAATCGAACTGCCGGGGAAGGGCACGATCGTGGGTTTTGGCGGGGACCAGAGCGACAAGGAAACGTTCTACGTCTACACGAGCTACAACGTGCCGGCCACGATTTACCGCTACGACGTGCTGGCGAACGAGTCCGAGCGTGTACGCCAGCCGAAGGTGAAATTCGACCCCGATACGATTGCCGTCGAACAGGTTTTCTGCACGAGCAAGGATGGCACTCGCGTGCCGATCATCCTCACATACCGCAAAGACTTAGCCCCACCATCCCAGCGAGCCGGGGCGTCCCCGCCCCCGGCCCCTCGCCCCACGCTCCTCTACGGCTACGGTGGCTACAGCATTTCGCTCACGCCGGCGTTTCGGCCCGAGTACATCGCCTGGGTCGAAATGGGCGGCGTCCTGGCGGTCGCCAACATGCGTGGCGGCGGCGAGTACGGCGAGGAATGGCACCTCGCCGGCAAGGCGACGAAGAAGCAAAACGTGTTCGACGATTTCATCGCGGCCGCCGAGTGGCTCATTGCCAATGGCCGCACGTCGCGCGAGAAGCTGGCGATCATGGGCGGCAGCAACGGCGGGCTCTTGGTCGGAGCCGTTTTGGTGCAGCGGCCCGAGTTGTTCGGGGCCTGCATCCCGATGGTCGGCGTGATGGATATGCTCCGCTTCCAAGAGTTCACCGCCGGCCAGTTCTGGCGCGACGAGTTCGGTAACATTGCCAAACCCGAGGAGTTTCGCACGCTCTTGGCCTATTCGCCGTACCACAACATCAAGGATGGCAAGAAATATCCACCCACGCTCATCATGACGGCCGACACCGATGACCGCGTCGTGCCGATGCACAGCTTCAAATTCGCCGCTGCCCTGCAGCGAGCCCAGGCGGGGAGCGCTCCCATTCTACTGCGGATCGAAACCCGCGCCGGCCACGGTCAGGGCACGCCGGTTTCCAAACTCATCGATAACGCGGCCGACCGCTGGGCGTTTTTGGTGAAGGAACTCAATATGAAACTGGGTTCTGAATGAGAATGAGGATATCTCCCTTTTTCGCTGCCGCACGCTTTGTAAGCGGCGGAAATCGGGGGCATTCCATTTGCGTTTTTTTTGTCCGCAGATGGCGCAGATGACCGCAGATACGAGCGGGTTTTCCTGATCGACTTGTTAAGCTGCCAAGCATCAACGCTCATCTGCGAAAATCTGCGCTATCTGCGGACGAAAGAAACCGTACAGAGTGGGATAGACTTGTATCTTCGTTTGTCGGGCGAGTCTCAGCGGTCACGCCGTCGTTTTTTCGAACCATTTGCGGATGGCAGGCGAACCACGTCGGTCACGAGTAGCAGGTCGATAATGTCGACCGACTCATCCGGCAGCGCGACGACGATTGTGCGCCCAGTTGGCGCGGTCCACATGAATTCGCGATGTGGAACTTCAACCGTCCTACCGCTAGCCAAATGGATAACAAACGGCTGGAAAGGCTGCGCTTCATACAGCCGCCGGATTTGTTCTATTGTCATCTTGTCGACCTCGAAAGTACCTTGATTGCGATCCTCAATCGTTCGCGTGCCATTTTGCCGTGAACGTTTCGCGATCTTCAAATCCACTATATCGTTCACATCAACGATTTCAAACACATCGTCTGGCTGACTTACGACAAGCGTGCGGCCATTGGGCGTCGTCAAAATATACTCACGACGAAATACAGGAATTGATCGGCCGTCCGCCAGGTAAAGTACAAACGGCCGGAAGGGGTGGGAATCACGCGCTGATTTGACTTTGCTGGCTTTCATAGCGAGTGTCACCGATTGATCGATTTCGTGTAACTCACACCTTCGTAAGCGTACGCAATTCCCGCGGCAGCGGAAACGACACGTTTTCTTCGCGAATCGAACGTGGTTCGACGGTCGCGCCGAAGCGGTCGCGGAGCCAGTCGAGGCAGTCCTCGACCACTTGCTCGGGCGCGCTCGCACCGGCCGTGACGAGCACCGTGTTCACACCTTCGAACCACGCTGGTTGCAGGTCGGCGGGGCCATCGACGAGGTACGCCTGAATGCCGCGCTCGCGGGCGAGCTCGGCCAGCCGTTGGCTGTTCGAGCTGTTCTGACTGCCGAGCACAATAGCGAGCTCAGCTTCGCGCGCGAGCAGCGACACCGCTTCCTGCCGGTTCTGTGTGGCGTAACAGATGTCGTCCTTCGGCGGGGCGGCAATGTGTGGAAAGCGCTCTTTGAGCCGGTTGATGATGCGGTTGGCATCGTCGACGCTGAGCGTCGTCTGCGTGAGGTAGGCGACCTTGCGCTCGTCGGCCACCTGCAATGACGCTACGTCCTCCGGCTTTTCGACCAGCAGAATGGCTTCGGGCGCTTCACCCATCGTGCCGATTACCTCATCGTGCCCTTCGTGGCCGATGAGCAGGATCGTGTAACCGGCGCTCGCGTACTTGATCGCCTCCAGATGCACTTTCGTCACGAGCGGGCAGGTGGCGTCGATTGCCCGCAAGTTTCGCTCGCGCGCAATCCGGCGAATCTCGGGCGAAACACCGTGGGCACTGAAGAGAAGCGTCGAGCCGACCGGCACTTCAGACAAATCGTTGACGAACGTCACGCCCCGGCCACGAAAGTGCTCGACGACGTATTTGTTGTGAACGATTTCGTGATAGACGTAGATCGGCTGTTCGAGCGACGCCAAGGCCAAGTCAAGCGACTCGATCGCCATGTTGACGCCGGCACAAAACCCCCGCGGACTGGCAAGTAGAACCTTCATTCCCCCATGATAACCAAGTAGCCCACCACCGTCTTCGGAGGATGATCGAAGCCCGCAGCGCAAGCAAGGGATTTGTGCGTTCTTCCACCGCACCGCAGAGTGCCCTTGCTCGCGCTGCGGGCTCCAATCCAGATTCGATTTGCCTACTTCGGCCGGCGTTTTAGCCGTTTGTTACGTGCGTTCAACGAGAGGCCTGTGCGGCGGTGCGAGGGGAAACGCGTTTCGAGTTCCTTGAGTGCCTGGTCGAGCGACTGGCACAGTTCGAGATACGGCTCGACGCCAAAGGTAATCGGTGGTAGCCAAGGTGAGTCGATTCCAACAAACACCATCTTATCGGCGGGCGGCAACGGGGCCATGTGTGTCTCCTCTCTGCAACCCAAAAACCGCAGGGCGGCATCCAGGTGGCCGGCTGTTCCGGTCTCGACGACCTGGGGGTCTGCAACTATTACGCTAGACATGCTGGCAAGGTTCATGGTTCGCGCGGAGAGGTGAGGGGCGAGGCGCGAGCGGCGAGGCGCGAGAAACCCGGGTGCCATGGCCACTGCTCGGAGTGGCCATGCATGTTCCCGATGCGCGAACATGCCCACGCCGAGCCGTGGGCACGGCACGCTTCAGGGTTTCTTGGAATCACCAGAAACTCGACGTTTGTTGGGACGATTGCGGTTCGTCTCACTAGCCTGCATTTCGTCGTCCTGCCTCTGCTTGAGGAACTTGGCCGCCATTTCGGTCGCGGCGACGAACTCTTTCTCGTTGAGCTTGCCGTCGCCGTCGCGATCGCCCAACCGCGTCAGGCGTTTGAACGGCTGCTGCAGCGGCTCCGGCACTTCGCCCGCGTCGAGTTTGCCATCGCCGTTTTCATCGAGTGGGGCGAACATCTCGCGCGCTTGCTGCGGGTTACGCAACGCCTGGAGCGGTAGCGGCTGACGCTCGAACCGATCGAACGCCGCACCCTGCGATTTCTTCAACTTGGCCAATTCGGCATCGACGTCGATTCCCAGCCGCTGCACGTACCGCCCTGCCACCGCCGACATCGCGGGCCCGCCGCGGCTCAGCTCCTGGCGATCGAGTTTTCCATCGCCGTTCTTATCCAACCGTTCGACCATCGTCGCGAACGCCGACTGAAACTGGCTCGGCACTTCGTCCTTTTCGATACGGGCGTTGCGGTCGGCATCCATCATGAGCAGCACGTACCGCACCGCGTTGGCATTTGGCAGTGTGGCGGATTCCCTTTCCTCGATTGGTCGTTCGGGCCGGCTCGGCACGAGGGCGGCCAGGAATTCCTCGCGCGATAACGCCGAATCGCGGTTCTTGTCCCCATTTCGCACCAAACGCTCGAAAAGCGCGTGCTGGTCCTTGGCTACTTCGTCGCCCTTGATGAAGCCATCGTGATTCGCGTCAAGGCGGTCGAACAAGGCCGCATTGCCGGCTGACTGTGGCGGGCCGTTATCGGCCGCCGACGCAACGCCGACGGCGACGAGCGCCGAGATCAACGCGCCAGCCAGCGGACGTATACCGCGCACGGGTGCGACTGAATTGTTTAACCCGGAGCCAACGGCGACGGCGTTGTATGCAAGATGCTTCCGTCGCCGTTGGCTCAAGGTTAAACGAAAACGTCTCAATTCTGACCGCGAGAGGTAGAATGCATTCATGGATCGTGCCAGGTGCCTGTTTTTCCCAATATATCAAACCTGCCGGACCCGCCGAGGTTCCGGCCGAAATGCGCTGTAGCCACCGTCGCCAGACGGTGGAAGAGCTCTAGGGATTCTGCGAATCAGCTATCCACGCTCTGGCGAGCGTGGCTACATCCCCGGCGACATGTTTTGGTGGGCGGTGCCCACCCTACTTGGTGCTATCACCGCCGCGACCCGGCTTGACCCAGAAACCCGCTTTTCCTATCTTTCAACGCCCTAGTCTGTCGCCCGACCCGGCAAACCCAGCCGGTACAAACGGCGTATTAAGTTCAGGCGATAGGTTCGGGTAGGATGATTGTTTTCAACGCCGGCAAGTTGCCCGTTGTGGCCCCGCATCAATGGCCCAACGCGTGACCGACTAGCCGACACGATTGTTCGAGCCGTTCGCTCATCATCGTTATACACCGTAGAATGCGCGTGATAGCGCTGACTGATCGCTCACGGAAATTGTTGGAAAGCCGGGTTACCCCCGGTCGATTTTGATAATGCTCTGGCACTCGCACTCGCGAGTTTGGCTGATCGAAGCTAATCAAAAATCGGCCTGAAACACGAACGCCCGGCGTTCGCACCAGAAACACACCGTCCATCGACACCAAACTCGCCCCACGCGGGAGACGTTGCCATGCAAATTTACGGCCCATCGCAAGCTCATGGACCCCACGGAATCAACGCGCCGCACTTCACGCAACGTACGCAAGGCACGCAGGCCGCTGCCGCGAATCGAGGCGTCGATCGTGTGGAAATTTCGGCTGCCGCCCAGGAAGCGAGCCAAGCTGCCGAAACGGGTGGTATCCGCCACGACTTGGTGAACTCGATTCGCAACCAAATCGCCGCCGGCACCTACGAAACGCCCGAAAAGATGGACGCGGCACTTAACCGACTGTTGGATGAGATTGGGTAGTCGCGCCGCAAAGGTACCATCCGCGTCTCGGAGAGACGCGGCCACGTGGGCGAGTCTCTCCGAGACTCGCACCAGCCGGCATTTTAAGACCGGCTGCTACCGCTGCACCCCCGCCATTCGGCGTATCTTGCCGCTGCCATTCTGTCGGCTTAGAATCAATAAGCGTGCGGCATTGCGCCGTAACGCCGAATCACACAACAAGTTGTGACGATTCACGCGCTTGTGAGTCGTCTCAACAAGTCATTTTCTGCTTCTGCGTGTCCGAATCGCGCTTCCGGCCCTCAACTCTCAACCATCGACCCTCAACCCTTCCCATGTCTCGTGATTTCTCCCTCGGCGAAGTTCAGGTCTCGCTTTCGCCCCGGGAGCGGTTCGAGGAGTACCTGCAAAGCCGCGGCAAGCGGACGACGCAGCAACGGCGGGCCTTGGTCGATTTCATCTTCGAGCGGCACGACCACTTCAATGCCGACGAACTGATCGACTCCTACGCCAGCCGGCACCACGGCGAGAAGATCAGCCGGCCCACCGTCTATCGCACGCTCGACCAACTTGTCGAAGCCGGCCTGTTGCGCAAAATGTCGCTCGGCGGTCGGGCCGTTTATGAGCACGATTACGGCTACCCGCAGCACGACCACCTGTACTGCCAGATGTGCGACAAGCTCATCGAATTCTCGAGCGAGGAGCTCGCCACGCTCCGCGACGCCGTGGCCCGCGAACACGACTTCCGCGTCACCGGCCACCGCCTCATTATCAGCGGCGTTTGCCACGACTGCAGCCGCAAACGCCACCGCCGGCAATCGCCGCTGGATTTGATCTAGGCGCGTTTGAATTCCCTCGATTGCGTGTTATTATTTATGTAGACAGTCGCGACCGCCAGGCCCTATTATTTGTTCCTTTGGAACGATGAAATCGAGGAGCATGTGGCGGAGCATGATGTCTCGCCGGACGAATTCGAGGCGGTCGTTTGCGATCCGGATTCCGTGGATACCAGTCGCTCGTCGGGCCGCGAGATCGCGTTCGGCGAAGTGAACGGGCGGTTCTTGGCCTGTGTGTACGAAATGTTGGATAAGACGACGGTCCTCCCGGTAACGGCTTACGAGGTGGAGTAATGGCAAAACGACTTGCGAAACGTGTGCGTCGCGATTTGACAGCCGACGAGAGTCGTCGTTGGAGAACGGCGATCAAGGAAACGGAAGTAGAACGCGACGCGATCTTGGAGCAGGGCAGGGCGGTGCTTGCTGCCAGGAATTCGGCGCTGGCCATGTTGGGCGAACTCAAAGCCGAACGCGAACGCCGCGGCTTGAGTCTGGCCGATATGATGCGCTTGACGGGCATGAGCCGAGCCGCCATTTCGCGCCTCGAGAACGATCAATCGCCCAACCCCACGGTACGCACGGTCAGCCGGTATGCCGAAGCGCTCGGTCTGGAATTTTGGTTTGATTTTCGGCCAAGAAAGGGTGCGTAACGAGAAGCGCACGAGGCAAACGCCACCGCCGCCAGTCGCCGCTGGACCTCATCTGAACGTCTTGGTGGAAGAGTTTCACGCAGAGGCGCCGAGAGCGCGGAGGATGGATTTCAAGTTCAAGGCTACTCTGCGAACTCTGCGCCTCTGCGTGAGACATATCCTTCCGAAGAGAATGTGAGGTGTAAGGGAACGTATTTGAATCGCATCCCCGCAAATTACACTCGAACTTCCGCCGAAGTTTTCAGGCCATATTTTTGGCGAATCGGTGCCACCACTTCCACTACAAACTCATCCACCTGCTCGCGACTGCGGCCCACGAGCCCGGCAGCGTCGATCGCGGCTTCCACATTTGCGCCGGCAAACGCCGGATCAGCTTTCAGCCGGGCGATGAGGTCGTTCATCCCGCCTTGCTCCTTCACGACGGCCGCGGCGGCTTGGCTGTGTTGGCGGATGCGTTCGTGGAGTGTCTGGCGGTCGCCGCCGGCGGCCACGGCCGCCATGAGGATGTTCTCGGTTGCCATGAACGGGAGTTCCTCACGCAGGTGCTTGGCGATGACCTGTGGATAAACGACTAATCCCGTTGCCACGTTCTGGTACAGAATGAGAATCGCGTCGATGGCCAAAAACGCTTGCGGAATGACGAGCCGGCGATTCGCGCTGTCGTCGAGCGTGCGTTCCATCCACTGCGTGGCGTGTGTTTCCGCCGCATTGCCGGCCAGGTTCATCGCGAACCGGGCGAGAGCACAAATTCGTTCGCTCCGCATCGGGTTACGCTTGTAGGCCATTGCCGACGAGCCAATCTGATCCTTCTCAAAGGGCTCTTCGATCTCCTTGCGATGAGCCAGAATCCGCAGGTCAGTCGCCGCCTTATGGGAACTTGCCGCGACGCCGCTCAGTACATCGAGCACTTGCGCGTCGACCTTCCGCGAGTAGGTTTGCCCCGTGATCGCGTACGTGCTGTCGAACCCTATCTTCTTTGCGACCAGCTGCTCGAGCTGCCGCACTTTGGCGTGGTCGCCGTCGAACAATTCGAGGAAACTCGCCTGCGTGCCAGTGGTGCCCTTCACACTGCGGGCCTTTAGCGTCGCAATGCGGTGCTCCACCTCCGCCAGATCGAGCGCCAAATCATATGCCCACAAACAGGCCCGGCGCCCCACGGTCGTCGGCTGCGCCGGCTGTAGGTGCGTGAAGCTCAATGTCGGCAGCTCACGGTACTGCTTCGCGAACTCCGCCAGGGCGATGATGACCGCCGCCAGCCGCTGGGCGACCATTTGCAGACCTTCGCGCATGAGAATGAGGTCGGTGTTATCGGTGACGTAGCAACTCGTTGCCCCCAGGTGAATGATCGGCCGGGCTGCCGGGCATTGGTCGCCGTAGGCATGCACATGGGCCATCACATCGTGCCGCAGTTTGCGCTCGTACTGTTGGGCGGCGTCGAAATTGATGTCGTCGGCGTGGGCTCGAAGTTCCGCGATCTGCGCCGGCGACACGGGCAAGCCCAACTCCGCTTCCGCCTCGGCCAGCGCGGCCCATAGCCGCCGCCATGTGCTGAATTTCCGTTGGTCTCCCCAGAGCGTCGCCATTTCGCGGGAGGCGTAGCGAGAGATGAGCGGGTTTTCGTAGGTTTCGTGCATGGGGATGCGGGGTAAGTGTTTGAGCGTGGAGCAAGTAGATTCGGCGTGGCCGCCGACGCTAAAGCATGTTTCACCTATCGACCTAATCATCACCGGGCAATTTGTTGAGCAGCAGCGTCGCCGCCGTGGCGATCACCAAGCCCACAATCGAAACAGCCCACAGTGTCAGGCACATACCGCCCACGCGGTCGATCATCGCCGCCCCGGCCGCATCGCCCATGCCCACCAGCAAGTACCGAACCCCAGCGAGCGTGCTGTACAAAATCGGTAATGCGATTGCCAGGGCGAGCAGTGTTTTGAGGGCAGGACGCAGGGGCATTATCGTTTTGAGGCTGCCGATTCGGTGTGGAAGGCCGCCCCCGTTTTCGCCCAGTCAGCCCGTGGTGTCAATGCACGGCAATCGAACAGGGCGGATCATCCGAATAGTCGGTACGATCGGTGCCCAGTTGCTGGCATGCCCGCCGCACTTCCGTTGACCATGTCTGGCAATCTACGACAATGAAGATGGGGATTTCGGCGAATGAAATTGAACCAGGAAGGACACAAAGAGCACGAAGCAGCAGACGAAGTCCGTGCAAATTCCTTCGTGCTCTTTGTGTCCTTCGTGGTTCAGTCAGATCGCTTCCAACTATTTAGACATTCATAACCGGGTCAGGTTCGTGCAGCATCTTCGCAAATTCTTGAAGTTTGTTTTTTGGGGCGTTCTCGCGGCGCAACTTAGCGGCGTCGGCCCTGCTTGTGCTCAAACGCTCGTGCTTAACGACGGCCGCCGACTGGAAGGCAAGCACGCTGAAATTGCTGGCATTGCCGATAACCCGCTGTCCCCCAAAGCGCCGGCGGGCGAAGTTCCGCTGACGCCGATCATCGTCGTCGATGACGGCCTGCGCCGGACCTTCTTCCATAAGTTTCAAATCAAGCAGTTTCTCGACGAGAAGACGGGCCGTGATGTCCGTATCAATATCTCACAGCCCGTCGTCGAGCATGGCGTGCTCGTCGGGCGAGTCGGAGCAGCGACCAAGGTGACGCCGTTCGATGAATTTGGCCGACGCATTTACCAGATGCAGGCCGCCAACGGCCCGCTTTCGGTCGTGCAGGGCATCACGCTTATCACCCCCACGTACACGCAGATTCAAGGCATCAGCGATGGGGCCCGCTCTATCAGTTGGGATATGCGCGTTGCCACCAGCAGCATCTCGCGCGATGTGCTCGGCAAAGTGCTCAGCAAGGCGATCAAACACGAAGACATCGAAGGCCGCCTGCAACTCGTACGGTTATACATTGCCAGTGAACGCTATCGCGATGCCGGCATCGAACTGGAACAAATCATCAAGGATTTTCCGCAGCGACAGGATCTGCACGACGACGTAAAGCAACTGCGGCAGCTCGGCGCGAAGCTCATCATTCGTGAAATCCAACTCCGTGCCAAAGCCGGTCAGCATCAACTCGCGCGGAAGCTCCTGTCGCAATTTCCATCGGAAGGCGTCTCAGGCGAAACTCTGCAGCAAGTACGTGAGTTGCTCGATAAGTACGCCGCCGAAGACGCCCGCCACAACAAAGTGATTGACGAACTCAAGGCGCAAGTCGCAAAAATCCCGGACGATAACAACCGTAATCTTGCCGAAGCATTTGTCAAGGAAATCGCCGCCGAGGTGAACGACGATGCCATCGCCCGGCTTGGTTCCTTTGAACGACTGGTCGATGATGCGGCACTCAAGCCCGAGCAGAAGGCCGCCTTGGCGATGAGCGGTTGGCTCGTTGGCTCGAACCAGGCGACCGACAACTTCCAGACCGCCGTTTCCTTGGCGCACGCCCGCGATATGATCATCGCCTATCTGCGTGAGCCGCTCGCTCAGAATCGCGCGAAAATGGCGTCGGAAGTTCACGACGTGGAAGGGGCCACGATCGATCGTGTTGCGCAAATGCTCAAGCTGATGAAGCCGCCGCTCGAAGCAACCAAGCAGAGCGAGCGCGCACCGCGAATGTACGAGTTAACCGTCACCGGTCGCTCGGGTGAAGCCGATGTCCGCTACGTTGTTCAGTTGCCGCCCGAATATGACCCGCTGCGTCATTACCCCGCAATTGTCACTCTCGCCGATTCGGGCGTGAAACCGGAACAGATGATCAATTTTTGGGCCGGACCACTTCCCAAGGAAAACGGCGGCGACCGGCTCGGCCAGGCCACGCGGCACGGTTACATCGTGATTGCCGTTGATTGGCAGCAGCCCCATCAATTCGTGTACGAATACACGGCGCGCGAGCACAACGCCGTGCTCGGCGCGCTGCGCGATGCGAATCGGCGCTTCTCGCTCGACACGAATCGCGTGTTTCTCACGGGGCATGGCATCGGGGGCGATGCGGCCTGGGATATGGCGATCGCCCATCCCGATCTGTGGGCTGGGGTGATGCCGTTTGCGGCCGTCGCCGATAAGTATGTAAATCGCTATGCCAAGAATGCACCCTACATCGCTTGGTACTTCGTCGATGGCGAACTGGACGGCGACAAAATCGCCCGCAACGCGGTCGAATTCGATCGCTACCTCAAATCCAACATCGTCGAACTGAAAACCATCAGCGATGTCACGGTCGTCGAATTTCAGGGGCGTGGGTTCGAACCCTTTGGCGACGAAATCCAGCGACTCTTCGACTGGATGGGCCGCAAGCAGCGCGTGTTTCCCAAACAAATCGAGTGTGTTTCGCTACGGCCTTGGGACAATTTCTTCTGGTGGCTCGAGGCGGAAGGTTTGCCGCAGAAATCGATGGTGGCTCCGGGCAACTGGCCGCCGGCCACCAACGTTCGCCCAGCGCGCATCGAAGGTCGGCGGCTCGCGACCAACAAGGTCACCGTCAACACGCAGGCGGACCGAGTGACCGTGTGGTTGTCGCCGGAACTGGTTGACTTCAGTCAGCCGCTGGTGGTGGAAGTGAATGGGCGGGCGATCTCGCCGAAGGATCGAGTGGTGCGGCCGGATGTCAACGTGTTGCTCGAAGACGCGCGGACCCGTGCGGATCGTCAGCAGCCATTTTGGGCGAAACTCTCGACGCCATAGTTGTCGCCGCGAATTCGCGTCGCCCGTTTAGCGTCGGCCGCGAGGCCGAATGTCCGCGCTATCGCTTTGCGTTGCTCATATCGAAGTGGTGAGCGTGTGATCAGTAGATTCGGCGTTGCCGCCGACGCTAAGGCATTTCACTTTTCGCGTGCGCTTTACGGCGCTTGCGTATTGAGAATCGCACCGGTAATGAACCAGCCGTCTGGATCGCTGCGGACTACGCGACCATGCGGGCCGAAGTAACGCCGCACGGCTTCGAAGTCGGGCAGCAGCGCGCCGTCGACCTTTTGCTTGCGTGGTTTACCGGCCTTGCGGTCGGCCTCGCTCGTGAGAAAGTTGTTCAGCAGCTTGCCCATCATCGACTTCGACTCGGGCATCCGATTCTGCCGCACCAACTCGTACATCGGCCGCACTTCTTCATCGCCACGCCCAAACGCCCAGCCGCTGCGCTCGCCGGGGGCGAGTTTCGTCAAGGCTTCCGTCAATTGCTGATAGTCGGCACTGCTGGCGAGCCGATCTCGCTGTGCGAAGCCGCCTAAAATTTCGGTGAGATAGCCCACGTCCGAGGCCATCATCAGGTGGCCCAACGCCACAGTAACGGCTGCGTTCGGCAAGACACGTTCGCGGTCATTTTTGGTGGCTTTATTGGAACGCACGGTCTGGAACCCCTCGATTTCCACTTCCTGCGCGGCTGCCTGTTGGCTGCGTTCCCAAATTACGTACTGGCCCACTACATGTCGCTTGATGTCGCGCTCGTTCTTCATCCATTTTTCCAGCGTCTTCGCGAGTGCCGCTTCGTTCTTGGCTTCAATCGCGAAGACCGATCGCTCACTGTTTTCGTTGATTGGCGTATCGTAGCTTGTGATGACGCTTACGCGATTCGTGAGATTGCCGATGAAGTCCTTCCGCACGTCCACTTGCGGGCCATACGGGTCGGTCGACCAGCCTTCCAGCGTGTTCTTCCAGGCATCCTCGTGCTCTTGGATGGCATCAAACAACGGGCCGACATTATCGAACGCGGCCGCCAGGTTGACATTCAGCGCTGAGTAGCTGGCCACGATCCGCGGCACCCACGACGCGGGTTCCACCACGGGCCCGTTGGGCAGTTGCATCATTCGCATCGAGAGGTTCCACCGGAGCGGATCATTTTCCTTGCCTTTCACTGCCGGCGCGTAGACGGCAGTTCGGACCAAGAACTCCACGTGCCCTTCGACCAATTGGTTCACATATCCGCCAGCGCCTTGAACGGCGCTGAAGCCGTTGTCGTACAAGATTTTAACCAAATCCTGTTCGCGGGTGCGTGCTTTTTGTCGCAACGTGCGCTCGGCAAATACGAAACCAAACGGCTCGACGAACCACCGCGCCTCTGGCTGGAGCGCTCCCGCCTCCTTTTGGCAGCGGTTCATCGTTACGGTGTAGGCGGGAAGTGATTTGAGATTATCGGTCGCATTGCCGGCAAACCGCTTGAGCATCGCCTCGGCTTCGGCACGGTCATCAATCGCACAGAACAAGTTGTCCTTGACGAAAATCACCGTCTGCTGATTCTTGTTTGGCGTGTTCGTGGGGACATCGAACACGATTAATTTCGTGTCGCCTGCTTGCAGCTTGGATCGTTTGCCGCCACGCCCGGCAAACCGCTTCTCCACGGCAGCGACCAAACCGTTCGCTTCCTTCTCACGGCCTGTCACGTCCATCGTGAGGGCGTACACTGCTTCCGCGTTCTTGCGCTCGATGACCGAGAGGCTCAGCTCGCCGTTGGGGACGCCTTGGATATCGTCCCAAACGATGCCCAGTTTGCGCTCGATCGAGCCGACTTCGTCGCGCAATTGCTTGCGAAAGTCCTCGACGAATGGCCGCATGGTCTCGTCGTTGAACAACTGGCCGAGTTGCGTGGTATCCCAGCGGTCCTCGAACTGCTTGGCCTGAGCAACGGCCACATAACCTTTGGTCGTGTTCGGCAGAATGGTGTCGCTAGCCGGCGTGGCCCAGGCGGGCGCGGCGACGAGCGCGAACAACAAACTGGCACAAACGCGACGAGCTAGGGTTCGTGTCGTGAGCAACGGGAAATCTCCTGGAGGCGGGGAAACGGGAGCGGAGGGGGCAGCGAGACCACAAAGCTCTAAGCATCGTGGTTCACTAGCTATTGCGGGCACGCAGCGGCAAGAACTTCCTTGACCGACACGATTACGCCTTGATCGTCATCGGCAACTCACGTGCCCAGGCGTTGAAAGCGCCAAAAAACGCCGGCAAATATTGCCCGCGCCCTTCATCCGTGATGCGGCATTATAGCGGCGACGCCCCGTCGAAACGACCCTTGCGGCCCGCCCGATCCAACGCATTTGACGGCGTTCAGGACGGCGAGCCCGCTTCCGCGGGCGGTAGTTATCATCTTCCTAACTCCAAGCCCACCAACAACAAACGCTAATTCACCAGCTCCCGTCGCCGCTTAAGGTAATCCCAGACCACGTACCGATCCAGGTCTTTCCCGGCCGTAAAAAACACGCGTCCGCTGGTCGATTCGGCCAACCGAAACGCGAATCGCACGTCCTCCTCGGTCTGCGACCAGCTCGGCAGCAAAAACAGATTGATCGTTATACCTTCGCGCTGGCAGGCCAGGCCCTCGCGCATCGTCGCGGCCTCCGTCCGCGGATCGGGCGGGTACAGCAGGTACAACATCTGCCCTTCGAAATGGGCCGTCGGCAGGCCATCGGTGATCAAAACGATTTGCCGGTTGGGCGTATCCTGTGTCGCGAGCATCCGCCGCGCGAGCTGCAGGCCGTGCTGCAAGTTCGTAAAGTGGGGCGGGATGCGATGTTCGCTGACGTCGTCCCGGCTCATATCGGCCCGCAGCGCGATCACTGGGTCATATAACGTCACCGGCTTCGGCATCAGGTTCGCAATCTTCCCCGGCTCGACCGGCTTCGCGAACGAATACACCTCGATGAACCGAATCCAATCGCCGGGGTACTCCGAGCGAATGAGCCCCTCGATCGCGAGCCCCATCCGCTTGACAGCGATGTACTGCCCCTCGTACCGCATCGAGCCGCTCATATCCATGAGCACGCACGTCGCGCACTTCGGCGTGTTCCGCGTGCGATGCACCTGGATATCGCTCGCATCGAATCGCACAGGCACGCTTGGCCCGTTGCGCACGAGCGCGTTGATGAACGTGCCGGGGATGTCGAGATTCGCAATTGAATCCCCAAATTCATACTGCTTCGTCAACTGCATTTCGACGGCCCCTTCGCCTAAGATCGGCCCCTGATGCCGCCCCGTGCGCGAAGGTGCCAGCTCGCTGAACAATCGATCGAGCAACTTGCCCTGAAACAGCCGCAGCGCCTTCGGCGTCAGCCGATAGTTGCCGGCCTTCTGTTCGAGCCCCTGTTGCTCGGCCATCTGCCGCAAGTAGTCTTGCACCTTTTGCTGGAGTTCGCTCAGTTGATCGACATCGCCCGGCTCGGCAAACTCCGAGAGCAAGTCCATATCGATGATGCCGATCTTGGCCGTCTTGCGTGCCTCTTCCAACTGCTTGAGCAATTCGTCGATCTTTTCGAGTTCCTCTTTGATGGCCAGCGCCTGTGGCACGGTCATTGCTTCGTGGCCGGTAAAATCGTACTTTGCCGCAAGGATATCGACTTCGTACTTCTCGCCGAGCCGCTCGATGACATTCACCAGCGCCCCCGCCCACGGCGATTGATCGTCGCCCGCCGCGTACCACAACCGCTCCAAGTCGCGAAGCTGTTCGGCCTTCACCGCTCGATAGAACGCTTGCCGAAATTTTTTGGGAACCTGCGTTTCCTTCGCTTGATCGAGAAAGGCGTGGTGTGCCCGCTGCCGGACGGTCCGCGTTTCATACCGTTCCAAGATTTTGCGCTTCCGCTCTTTGAGCATCGCGATCAGCGCATCGATGCTCGGCCCCAACCCGGCAATCTGGCTCGGATCGATCCGCACTGCCCGCGCGAGCTCTTCCTCGGTCAGTTCGCGGCGCTCGCCGAACATCAGCATGTGTTCCATCGCCGCCGACGCCAAATCCGGCGGCGGCTGCGTGGGGCTGGGGAACCGCATCGGGTCATATTTCTGATAGGCGTGAATCACGCCGCCGAGCGTATTGCGATTAGCCATGATGGACCGTTCTTTTGCTGTGTGAGTCGCTGTGCTCCGATCATTGCAGCCCGACGTACTTCGCAATTGTCTCGTCTGCCTATTCGATTAACTCAGGATGGTTGAGCGAATGTCGGCAAATTGAAGCAGGCCACGATCAAAGCTCACAAGATCGAGGTTTCCGCTTTTTGCGAACGCTGCCAGATAAGCATCCATCCAGACTTTGGGGGGTGCTGTTTGACTATCTGTGAACTGGCGCCAGACCACTTCGATCCCCACTGGTTCATCGATAAACGATACACGCGGGTCGCCTTGCAGAATGTCGTACACTCTCCATGCTCCATTGAGCGACAGAGCGCTGTCGCCAAATACCGATCTATTGCTCGCCAATCGCAAGAAACCTTGCTGCGTCATTCGGCAAAATAGGCAAAGTCCGTCCGCTATTCCATCAAACCAAGCCTTGGCAACCGCATGATGAACATGTGAATCAAACGTGAGCGCCAGCCAAACATTGACGTCAGGAATGAGCGTCTTCATGATCCAGAATCTCGGCAATCCTATTATTCGTCAGGACGAGGGTTCCGGGCTGACCGGTGCGTACGATCGGCACCTGGATCCGAGTTTTGCACTTCGCGGCATTTTCGATTGGCTCGCCCCGATAGGTGACGGTGACTACCGCTCCCTCAGGCAAGGCGGAGCCGCCTGCCAGCACCACGACGCCGTTTTGTATCTGTCCTAAGATTTCCATGCCCCTATTCTCGCCTGGCCGCACGACAAATCAACCCTTTTTTCTGCGTGAAGAGTTCAATGCATCGCCCAAATACAGCATGTGCTGAGTAGAAAAGTCGTGTAAGCCGCCGCCACAACTCGCACGTCCCGTAACTATACTAGGAGCAGGCCAATCTACTCTGCTGACTTAGTGACGATTTCGATCTTTCATGAATCCATTTGCCTGGCTACGTAGTCTCCAAACGCAGCGCCCTCGCGCTGGTGCCCACATGACCTGGGCCCACACTAGCGTCGGCCGCACGATCTCGCGGACCGGCCTGTTCCTTAAACGTCAGTTGTGGGTTTGGCCGATCCTCGCCGTCGTGCTGCTCTCGCTGATCGGCTTCTTGGTGCGTCGCTCGATCGAAAACACGATGCGCGAGGGCCTGCAATCTCAATTGCAGACGCTCGTCGATTTGGAGGCCGCCATGCTCGAAACCTGGTCGCACGTCCAGGAATCGAACGCCCAATCGCTCGCCAACAACGTCGACATCCGCCGCATCGTCTACCCGCTGCTCGAAGCGTCGACACCTCCCGCGTCCGCCGCTGCCCCGACTGCTGCAAACAGTTCCGCGACTCCAAATGCTCCTGCTGCGACCAGCGCCGGTCCTGTTGAATCTGTCGACACGCTTCGCGCCAAACTCGAAAAGTCACTTGGCCCCGCGCTCACCGCGCACAACTACGTCGGCTATATCGTAGCCGACAAGAAACGGCGGATCGTCGCCTCCGGGCGCGTCGAAATGATCGGCCAACAAGACATCGCCGAATACCGCTCGTTTCTCACCCATGCCTTGGATGGCGAAACGATCCTCTCCGCACCGTTCCCCAGCGTCGTGGCGATGAAGGATGACACTGGCCGCATGCGTACCGGTGTTCCGACCATGTTTGTCGTCGCGCCCATTCGCGATGACAGTTTCCAAGTGGTCGGCGTACTTGGCCTGCGGATCAATCCCGAGAAGGAATTCAGCCGCATTATGAGCCTCGGCCAGTTTGGCGAATCGGGCGAAACCTACGCGATCGATAGAACCGGCCGCATGGTTTCGCAAAGCCGGTTCGATAGCAGTCTTATCCTGCACGGGCTGCTTGCCGATCAAGAAGATTCTCGCTCGCTCCTGCAGTTGCTGGTTCGCGACCCTGGCGGCGATATTACCCGAGGTTTTCATCCGGCGAAGCGCCGCCACGAACTGCCGCTCACCTACGCAGCGGATGAAGTGATCGCCAATCGGCCGGGTGAAAACGTCGCCGGTTACCGCGATTACCGCGGCCGCCCGGTCGTGGGTGCCTGGAAATGGCTCAATCGCGGCGACGTCGGCGTCATCACCGAAATGGATTACGAAGAAGCCTTCCGGCCACTCAACATCCTGCGGTGGGTCTTCTGGGGGCTCTTCGCGCTGCTCGTCATCAGTGCCGCCGCTATCTTCGTGTTCACGCTGCTCTTGGCCCGCTCGCGCCGCGAAGCCCAAAAGGCCGCGATCGAAGCCCAGCAAATTGGCCAATACAAACTGGAACAGAAGCTTGGCGCGGGCGGCATGGGCGTCGTCTACAAAGCCCATCACGCTATGCTCCGCCGGCCGACCGCCGTGAAGATGCTCGATGTCGATAAGGTCAACCCGGCTGCGCTCGAACGCTTCGAGCGCGAAGTGCAAATCACGAGCCAGCTCAACAACCCGAGCACCGTGGCCATTTACGACTATGGTCGCACGCCGGAAGGCGTCTTCTATTACGCGATGGAATACCTCGACGGCATCGATCTGCAAACGCTCGTCGAACGTTACGGCCCGCAACCGGTATCGCGCGTAATTCACATCCTCAACCAGGTGTGCGGCTCACTCTACGAAGCTCATTCGCTCGGCCTCGTACACCGCGACATCAAACCGGCCAACATCATGCTCAACCGCCGCGGCGGCCAGCCTGATGTGGTGAAAGTTCTTGACTTCGGCTTGGTGAAAGCTCTCGACGAACAGAAGCAAGCCGGCCTCACGCAGCAGGCCTCGCTTACCGGTACGCCGCTCTACATGTCGCCCGAGGCGATCCAACTGCCCAACTCGGTCGACGCCCGTAGCGACCTGTACGCCGTGGGAGCGGTCGGCTATTTTCTGCTCACCGGCGCGCCCGTGTTCGATGCCGACAACGTCGTCGATCTATGCCAAAAGCATGTGGCGACGCCGCCGACGCCGCCTTCCGAGCGGACGAAATCGCCAATCCCCGCCGCTCTCGAATCAGCCCTGCTGGCGTGCCTGGAAAAATCGCGAGCCAAGCGCCCGCAAACGGCCCGCGACCTCGCCATGCTCCTCACCCGCTGCCCCGAAGCGACGCAGTGGAGTGTCGAAGAAGCCGACGCCTGGTGGGGCCGCCATGAACGCGGCCAAACCACGGCCCTCACCGAATCCAACATCGCGAATGCCTCGCGTACCGCCAACCGCCGGTACGATGTAACGATCGACCAACCATAAACAGTTACTCACGGTCAGTTGTTTAGCGGCCGCGGCTACGCGGCTGCGATCATATCAGACGTCATCGAGTCGCAAACCTTAAAACGCCCGGACAAGCGCCGATGTTACGCCTCACCGTCGCGCTTTGCGTCGCCATTCTCTCATTGGCCATTATTCGACTCGCCTCCGCTGCCGAACCCACCCCTTCCGCCCGCCCCACCAATCAACTCATCGTCTCGCCGAACGGCCCGGAGGACGGCGGGGACTTCGGCCCGAAAACGCCCAGCACGAAAACATCCGGCCTGCAAGAAGCGCTCGATGCGGCCAAGGCTCAGGTGAAAGACGTTTACATCGCCGGCGGCAGTTGGACGGCTGGCAAGAATTCGCCCATCATCTACAACCTCAGCACGACGCTCCGCATCCCCTGGATGCAGGACTTCCGCCTCGATAGCGGCCACTGCGTCATCAACTACACACCCAAAACCGGCGACGCAGTTGTGTTTGATAGCCAAATGAGCTGTGCCTACCGCTTTGGCCTCATCGTTTCGAATTCCGATGGGGCGGTCGTCCGCCTCAAACCCACCACGGCCGGCCCCGACCGCTTCAAAGTCATCACGTCGACCGAGTTCGTGTTCAACGCCCTCGTGGGTGGCGGCGGCGCTTGGCCGGGCGGCAATGCGTACAACAGCAAGCTCGATCAAGCGCGCGCCTGGGTGGGCACCTGCCTGTGGCTCGATGGCAGCGAGGGCTCGATCGACGCCAACAAAATCACCGTGCTCGAAACGGTCGGCTGTGCCACGGGCCTTTTGCTCACCGGCGGCGTCACGCGCAACACGATCGAAGAGACGAACATCCACCTCTCGCGCGACCACATCCGCCTCGGCAGCCCCGACGATGCGAAGCCCTGCGACAACCGCATCGAAGCCTTCCTGGATTGTCAAGGCATCGACCCTTCCATTGGTGCCCGCGTCTACAGTTCGCGCAATATGCTCACGCTCAGCGCCCGCCCATTTCCCACCGGCCCGCTACTCGTCTTCGAAACATCGGCCGCCGACAACGTCGCCATCGTCCACTCCCCCGGCACCGTCACCGACCTCTCGCCAAAACTCACCAACCGCGTGATTGGCCTCGGCACGCCGGCGCGGTAGGTCAGGCTTCAGCCTGAGGAGCTTAAACTCCGCTCGGCATCGAGTGAGACTTTTTGGCGTGCCAAGCCCACGGCTGCGCGCCGGTATTGAAACCAGCACCACGGCATGGTCGCTTTGGCGATCTCCGCGGTCAGCAGCGCCTGGTGAACTGGGGGTTCGCCTTCGGCTCGACCCCGGCCACCCTGTTGCCCGCACCCTGCGGTCCTCTTTCGCTAGTCTTGTCCTGCAAATCTTCCCGCCGTAGCATTCCTAACATGACCGAACTGCTCGTCGATACCCACATTCACACGCATTATTCGGATGGCTTGGCCGGTGTGCCGCGCATCGAACGCTATTGCTGTAACCGCGAATTGGGTGTGGCCGTGACCGATCACAACGAGATTCGCGGCTCGACGATTATCTACGAACGCGAGCGCGCACCGGTGATTCCGGCGATCGAAGTCGGCACCGAGGAAGGCATTGATCTGCTGGTTTACTTCGCGAGTGCGGAGTTGCTTGAGGAGTTCTTCATCAAGGCCATCGAGCCCAAGCTTCGCAGTCGATTCATGGTGCGGTCGTGGGTGCGTTCGATTGACTGTATGCACTCCGCCCGCGAAATGGGCGCCTACATTTCCTTGGCTCACCCGTTCGCGTTGGGGCGCAAATCGCTGGAATACCAACACGGGCGGCGTGGCCAGCCGTTTGTGGCGACGATTTTGGAGGGCATCGACGCGATTGAACTGCACAACGGCGGCGTGCATCGGGAGGCCAACCGCAAGGCCAGCGAATACGCGGCAACATGCGGCAAACGGCTGACCGTGGGCAGCGATTCGCACCGCTTGAGGACCATCGGTTCAAGCGGCACATTTTTGGCGACATCGGGCAAGCCTACCTCAGGCAAACTCTTTGAATCACTGAAGACTTCCGATAAGTTGCGGTTCAAGGTGCGGGGAAGCGCGTCGGCCGTCACGCTGCCGCTGTTGGGGATCATTGCCCTTAAGCACACGCACCATTTTGTGCGGGCGTCTCGCAAGAAGCCGCGCCGTTGATGGTTCGCCCTCGGCACGATTGAAGCCTTCACGGCCGACGACCCAATTGCATGTGTGCCATGTCCACGGCTTTGCGTGGACATGCGGTCCTCACGAACGCAGTATGGTCACTCCGAGCAGTGGCCATGGCACCCCGGGGCTCAATGGCAGCGCGGTTCTCAAGAGTGACCCTTTTCTTGGAAGCCGTGGCGCGGCAAAATCCTTATGCATTCGCCTCTCACACCGCGCGTGGCATGATCCCGCTTACGAGTTTTCCATGTTGTAAATCCGCCGAAAGGTCTCTCCATTGGCAACTTCAATGATCACCCCGGCCACGCTCAGAAAACTCGCGCAGTACGATACGCCGACGATCTGCAACATCATCGAGCTGTTCGAAGTGCGGCTGAACAACACCGGGTATATGGACGCCCGCATTCGGGCGGCATTCCCGGAAATGCCGCCGATGATCGGGTTCGCCGCCACGGCGATGTTTCGTTCGGCCGCCGTTCCCAGCAAGAGCACGTATGTTTCGTTGGAAACGCAAGTCGAGCAGTTCGCCCAGTTACCGGGGCCGGCCGTCGTGGTGTTTCAAGACCTCGATGATCCGCCCGTGGGTGCAACGTTCGGCGAAGTGATGTGCAGTACCTACAAAGCATTTGGCTCCGTTGGGTTGATTACTTCGGGCGGCGGTCGCGACCTGCTCCAAGTGAAGGCGCTCGATTATCCGGTGTTCACGGGAGGCACCATTTGTTCGCACGCCTATTGCCAAACGATCGAAATTGGCCAGCCGGTCCGCGTCGGCGGGCTCGCGGTGCAGACGGGCGATCTACTCCACGGCGACGCCAATGGCGTGACGAACATTCCGATCGATATTGCGGCCGAGATTGCCGATGTGGCGGATGAGTTTGTGGCGGCCGAAATTCATATTATGGGCTATGTGAAAGCGCCAGGGCCGAAGAAAGCGTCGGAATTAGCGGCTTATCGAGCGGCGATGGGCGAGGCGATCGCCGCGCTGCGCCAACGGGTTTCACGCAAAAAGAACGCGAACTGATTTGTCAAGGCGGGTTTTGTATGATAGAGGCTCGTGCAGCCAGTGAACTGTGGGAGGCCTCTCCGAGGCCGATTTCGTGCCGCATTGGATAGCGTCATCGGCGTCGGAGACGCCTCCCACAGGTTCAATGACGCCACCCTATTACATTATTGCCATGACGAAGATTCTCGTTATCGATGGCTACACGCTGAACCCAGGCGATAACCCTTGGACGCCGCTCGAAAAACTCGGCACGCTCGAAGTGCACGATCGCACGCCGGTCGATTCGGTCGTGGCGGTCGCCGCCGATGCCGACATCATCATCACCAACAAATGCCCGATCACGGCCGCCGCAATCGAACAGTTGCCCCAATTGAAGTTCATCGCGGTCACCGCCACGGGTTACAACATCGTCGATGTCGCCGCGGCGAAGAAACGCGGCATCCCGGTTTCGAACGTGCCGGAATATGGTACACGAACGGTCGCCCAGTTCGCGTGGGCACTCATTCTGGAACTGTGCCATCAGGTGGGCCGACATGCGGAAAGCGTGCGTGCAGGTGACTGGGCACGCTCGCCGGACTTCTGCTACTGGCTCACGCCGCAACTCGAATTGGCCGGCAAACGATTGGGATTGGTGGGATACGGTCGGATTGCGCGGCAAGTCGGCACGATTGGCGCCGCGTTCGGCATGAAGATCCTTGCGAGTGGGCGGCCCGGAGCCCCGCCACCGCCAGATTCCGATGTTGAATGGTTAACCACCGACGAGCTTTTTGCGGCGGCTGACATCGTCAGCCTCCACTGCCCGCTGACGCCGGAAAATGAGCAAATGGTGCACGCCCGGCCGCTTAGCCGGATGCAGCGCCACGCATTCTTGGTTAACACGTCGCGCGGTGGACTGGTGAATGAACGCGATCTCGCCATTGCCCTAACGTCGGGGCAAATTGCGGGCGCGGCGGTGGATGTCGTTTCTCGCGAGCCGATCGTGGCAGAAAATCCGTTGCTCACCGCCCCCAACTGCCTTATCACGCCGCACATGGCGTGGTCGAGCCTCGCCGCCCGCCAACGGCTTATGCAAACGACGGCGGAAAACGTGGCGGCTTTTCTCTCCGGCAAGCCCATCCACGTTGTGAACGCTTAGAGGCGACGCCAGTTACTTCTTAGATATTGCCGCGGAAGCTGGCTGCGGCGGTGCCGGCTCATGATCGACACCGGTGGCCGCGGTGTCGCCACTGCACTGATCCATTAGGTTTGACGGACACACTTCTTGTGCGCCGCACTGCGGACACACGACGCGAATCAAGTCGGACCCGCCCAACTTGAGATCATATTCGCGGCAAAGTTTATAAAGCTGTTGCAGATGCGTACACGTCATGACTTATCTCCACAAGACTCGAGCGCGCTTGGCGGTTCGGCCTCCCTATTGATTATCGACATTCCGGCCGATTCGGCAACTCAACTGGATCGTCGGCGAATTGCCGCAGGGCCGATCAGTTTTGCACGTTGAGCCCGAAGGGTGGCATGCTCTCGCGTAGCGTGAGCATGGAATCCCTCGAACAACATGGCCACGTCGGAGTACCGCCGAGGCCATGCCACCCTACCACAACTTTCCTAACGTAATAAACTGATTGGCCCTGCGAATTGCCGTCCACGAACTGTTGTACGAGGGAAGTCAGGCTATAATCTTCGCTGGCCCGCTGTCCAGCCAACATCGCACCCTCCCAGCCGCCTAACGCCATGAAGGGAAATTTAGCCGCGAATTCTCGCATCGCCTGGGTTGCCGGCTTGTTGCTGTTGGCGTCGGCCATCAATTACATGGACCGGCAGACGCTCGCCAATGTGGCGGTGCGGATTGGCCGCGAATTTCAGATGTCACAGGAACAGTATGGCAACCTGGAGGCCAGCTTCGGTTGGGCTTTTGCGGCCGGCTCGCTGTTCTTCGGATTTCTTGCCGATCGCGTTTCCGTTCGCTGGCTGTATGCGGCGGTCGTGCTGCTATGGTCGGCGATGGGCCTCGCTTCCGGCTTTTCCCAGAATTATCAGCAGCTCTTGCTATGCCGCACGCTGCTTGGTTTTTTTGAAGCTGGCCATTGGCCTTGTGGCATCAAGACCGTGCGGGCCATGCTCGATGCGAGCGGCCGCGCGATGGGCAACAGCGTGCTGCAAAGCGGCACTTCGATCGGCGCAATCACCACGCCGCTCATTATGAACTGGTTGCTGACAGATAGTCTTTCAAGCTGGCGATTGCCGTTTCAGATTGTCGGCGGCATCGGCATCCTGTGGGTGATCAGTTGGCTTGCCCTGGGCCCGGAGACCATCGAAGTGAGCCGTACCACGGAAGTCGAGAGTTCACGGCCCTGGTGGCACGTGCTCCTTGACCGCAGGATGTGGATCATCTTCGGCGTGATCGCGCTCATCAACACGACCTGGCAACTGCTTCGCGCTTGGCTTCCCAAGTTCCTGCAAGAGGGACGCGGGTATCTTGAGCGCGATGCATTGTACTACAACTCGCTGTGGTTCGCGATGACAGATGTCGGTTGCCTCGCCGCGGGCGCGTTCGCGCTGTGGCTGGCCCGCCGCGGCAGCCCGGTTTTTCAGGCCCGTCTATTCACCTTTTTGATCTGTTCACTGATGTGCCTGGCGGCCGTGGCCGTGCCTTGGCTACCGCGAGGGTGGCTACTTCTGGGTGTGCTGCTCGTCGTCGGTGCCGGGGCACTGGGCGTGTTTCCGATCTATCATGCCTTCACGCAGGACCTTTCGCACGAGCACCAGGGCAAAGTGACCGGCATTGCTGGCGTGGCCGCCTGGCTATTTTCGCCGTTTGCCCAGCGATTGTACGGGCAGCGCATCGACGCCACCCATTCGTTCGATCAAGGATTGGCTGTGATGGGCTGTTTGCCGGTCGCGGCATTTCTGCTCTTGTTATTTGGTTGGCCGAGAACTCACTCTTCCATCGAGGATGAAAAATGCTGACTCGACGCACGTTTATGGCTGGCGCCTCCGCCATTGCCGCCGGCGCATTAACACCCTTTGTCCGCGCGGCCGAACCGGCTCGCAAGAAAATCGCCTTCATCGGCACGGAAGTGCGAACGCACTCGCACGCTCAGCATTTTCTCGATCGGCTGGTGATGGGCTACGGCTGGCACGGCGAATGGCTCAAACCGCGGCTCGATGTGGCTTCGGTCTACATCGACCAGTTTCCCGAGGGCGATTTGGCACGCGGGCGCGTCGAACGCCACCACTTGAAGTTGTATCCCACGATTGCCGAAGCCCTCACGCTTGGCGGCAGCAAACTCGCCGTCGATGGCGTCGTGATCATCGGCGAGCACGGCAACTATCCGACCAACGAAAAAGGCCAACGGCTTTACCCGCGTTACGAGTTCTTCAAACAGGTTGTCAAGGTTTTTGAAGACAGCGGCCGGTCGGTGCCGGTGTTCAACGACAAGCACCTGTCGACGACCTGGCCGCGGTGCAAGGAAATGGTCGACGACTCGAAGCGTCTCGGCTTTCCGTTCCTGGCCGGCTCCTCGCTGCCGGTGACGTGGCGGCTGCCCGCGATCGATGTGCCCTACGACGCCCCGCTGGTCGAGAGCGTTGCCGTCGGTTACGGCGGCGTCGATAGTTACGACTTCCACGGCCTGGAAACGGCCCAGTGCATGTCGGAACGCCGTAAAGGGGGCGAGGTCGGCATCCGCAGCGTTCATGCCCTGCGTGGCGACCCCATGTGGGAGCATTTGGCCAGCGCCGACCGCGAAGTGACTCGCCGGCTGCTCGTATCGGCCCTCACACGCAGCCATAATTTGCCCGTTAAGGATGGCTACGAAGAGGAGCCAACGTCCGTCGAGTGGGCGCGCAAGACGCTGCCCGACACGTATGCCTACTTCATCGAGCACCGCGATGGCTTCCGCACGACCCTGTTCATGGCCAATGTCCACGACTTCAACTACGCGGGTCTGCGTCGCGATAACAACGAAATCATCTCGTGCCAAATGTATCTGCCGATGCCGACGTTTAGCTCCACGACCGCCGACTTCTTCAATCCCCTTACGCACCACATTGAGAATATGGTGCTGGAAGATCGGGCTCCCTACCCTGTCGAGCGGACGCTGCTGACCTCGGGCATGACGCTGGCGGCCGTTGACTCGATCTTCAAAGGCTACAAGCCGATCGAAACGCCGGAAATGGAAGTCGTTTATAAGGCGCCGAAGGAATCGACGTTCTGGCAGGAGTGAACATTTTTGGTCGCCAAAGACTGTCGTTTCGGGACGAGTCAAGAATAATTTCCGACCGCCGCAGGGACGTTGGAACCGTGAAGGAAACACCGAAGGTGTTAAACATTCAAAGCCCAGGGTTGGTCGCGTCAGCGACCTGCGCTGGGATATGAGGAAGACGCAGTCCTTTACGCCGAAGGTGTTACATACACTTCGCTGGTGGGCGTCTGTTCAACGCTTTCAGCGTTGGCGTACTCGTGTGGCCCAGTTAACCCAGCGTGCGCCGCTGCGCAGCGACGCTGGGCTTTGGAGTGAAACGCCTGCGGCGTAAGAAATAAGAAGTGCGAAAATTATTCTCGGGTCATTCCGCGCGATGCCGAGCGTGGTGGTGGGACAAAGCTTTCAGCCAGCCATCCGGGCATCAGTAGATTGCCCAAGCTACAAGCCCGAGTTCCACCACACCAATCGCGGTTGCAATGCTCAGCGTGCGTACTCCTAACCGTTCTCTCCAGCGAAGCCAGGCAATGGCTGCGAGTGTGGCGCCACACAGCACAATAAACCAGACGGGAACTGTAATGATTACCCCACCCCACATGCCTTGCCAGCCAAATCCAAACCAGTCGAGCGTGCGCAATTGACGCAAGTCTGTACAGGCTGGGCCCGCAATCGTGTATTGAATTCGACCTTGCTTCAAACGAATCTGTTGCACTACGTACCCCTTGTGGTGCGCGCTCGCAAGTGCGAGCAATAGACTCAGTGACACCGAGAGAATTGCGGTGACGATCAGCATGGTGCGCAGGCTGAAACGTATTGGCCAGCTGACACTAAGCGCGATTCCTATCGTGCCAAATACGACTACAAGAAACCAATGGGGAACTATCAGACTAAAATCAGCAAGGGAGACTACGTGAAAACGCCAAAACGGGTCGCTTGGGTTTAAGATTTGAAATAATTGTCCCGATCTGACCCAAACTCGGCCGAAGGTTCTAAATGGCGGCGGGCCCGCCGATATCCAAAGCCGGCCGTTTTGTGAGGAAATGCCCGCGAGCCTGCCACCAATTACGGCTTGTATCAAGGAGCCTTGCCGATAGCTTCCCGCCCACAGCGGCACCAACAGCCCGCACGCAATCGCGCTCGCGATCGAAACCGCAATTCGCAGCTTGCGAAGCATGGTTGTAGTATAGCAAGTTGCATTTCAAACCATACAACGCTGTGGACGGCAGGCGGCTGGGGCAGCGCCGAGGGCCGCCCACAGCGAAATGGAGAGTGTGTCCGAGCTCGCTGGGGGCTCGCTGCGCTCGACCCCAGCCACCCTGCAGTACTTCGGCAACAAGAAGCCGGGTCAGGGGCCGGTATAACCGCGGGCGGCCAAGACTTTGGCTACCTGCGTGCCGCGGGCGTGTGGCTGGCGTAGTTCCACTTCGACGGCAATCATCTCTTCGGCCGATTCGCCGAAAGAGCCAACGGCAACTGGCTCGCCGCAGCCGCTCGTCGCCAGGGAGCAGCCGATCGCCTTGCGGCCTTTCCAAGGTCCATCGGTCAGCCAGCCAACATTGCTCACGCCAATTACTGGGAGATCGTACAGCGTGCCTAACTCCCGATACGCTTTCCGCCACAACTCGCCATAGGGCTCCGCTTGATTATCGTAATCTGCCGCCACAGCCCACGCCGACGGCGACAACAACACTTGAGCTCCCATGCGGGCCAGCACATGGCCAATTGCCAGGGAGTTTGAGAAATTATCGGCACAAATGCTGAGGGCTAACACGCCGAGTTCGGTGTGGGCAACCGCCAGCCGATCGCCAATTGAATACAAATCGTGGGCGATGTCGAGTTCGTTGATTTTGCGATGCACGAGCAAGATTTTGCCGCAGCGATCGATTAGCACCGCCGCGTTAAACAGTTGATCGCCGGCTCGCTCGACCAGCCCGGCGACCACAAAAATCTTGCTGCTCACAGCGGCTTGTGCGAGCCGTTCGGAATGGGGCCCGGGAATCGGTTGTGCCAATCGCCGCGCGCTGGGGTCAGTCCAGCCCAAGTCCAGGCATTCAGGCAGGACTACGATTTGGCATCCTTCTTTCGCCGCTCGACCGATGAATGTTTCGGCGCGCGCAAGGTTCGCATCGGGCTGACCGCCTTCGACGAGCATCTGGGCCATACCGATTTTAATTTTCATAGCATTCAAATGCAATGCATTATGGGCGTACAATTACGCCGACGACGCCCGCCAGTGTAACACGTTATCGGCCTCAGAGGGGCCTCCCACAGTCCAGAGAGGCCTCCTACAGTCCATCGATTGGGCAAGCGTCGTCTGACTAATCACTAACCCTTCCGCACGCGGTCGCGGATTGCGATCAGTGCCTTCATTACTTGATCGAGCTGAGGATGCTTCCCCGTTACGCCAAATGCATCATGCACTTGCTTATAGAGTGAATACAATTCGGCGTACACTGCCGCCCGACTCTTGTCCGGGCGGAACATTAGTTTCTTTACGCCGGTCATTTTCTGCTGTGCTTGTTCGACACTGGCGTACGCGCCGCCGACGACCGCACCGAAGATCGCCGCGCCGAGGGCGCAGGTTTGTGCCGAGCGGCTGAGCTTCATCGGCCGATTGCAGATATCGGCATAAATCTGCATCACGAAGGGGTTCTTCTCGGCGATGCCGCCGCAGTTGACGACCTCCTCGACCTTCACGTCATACTCTTCCAACCGATTGATGATCGTGAGCGCGCCGAACGCCGTCGCTTCGACGAGTGATCGATAAATCTCCGGTGCCGTGGTCTGCAACGTTTGGCCGACCAATAGACCTGTCAACAGCGGATCGACGAGCACGGTGCGGTTGCCGTTGTTCCAATCGAGCGCTAGCAAACCGCTTTCACCCGGGCGCAACTTCTCCGCTTCCTTCGTGAGGTTCGCGTGCACGTCGCCTTTGCCGTATTTCGCGGGAGCGAGGTTACGCACGAACCAGTTGAAGATGTCGCCGACCGCCGACTGGCCAGCTTCCAGGCCATACATGCCTGGAATGATCGAACCCGGCACCACGCCACACAGGCCCGGAATATCGGGCAGTTTGCGATCCATCGGCGTGACCATCATATCGCACGTGCTGGTGCCGATGATCTTCACCAGCGTTCCCGGTTTGATTCCGGCCCCGACCGCGCCCATGTGGGCATCGAACGCCCCCACGGCGACCGGAATGCCGCTTGGCAGGCCAACTTTCTTGGCCACGTCCGCGGTGAGTTGTCCGGCCACCTGGTCCGATGGCACGGCCTCGCGCGCGTAATGTTCGCGCACTTTCGCAAGGTCGGGGTCCAGCGATTCCAGGAACTTGGCCTTCGGCAGCCCACCCCACTGCGTGTGGAACATCGCCTTGTGACCGGCCGCACAGATGCTGCGTTTGATCGAGAGCGGGTCGGTGTTTCCGGTGATAAAAGCGGGGATGAAGTCGGCCAACTCCACCCAACTATACGCGGCCTCGAACACCTTCGGGTCTTCGCGTTTGCAGTGCAGAATTTTGGACCAATACCACTCGCTGGAATACGTGCCGCCACACTTGGTGAGGTAACGATCGCTGTCGTCCTTGGCCTTCGCCGTGATCTCGGCCGCCTCGGCATGGCTCGTATGGTCCTTCCACAGCCAGGCTTGGGCCGCGAGTTTCTTCTTGAACTTCGACTGCAGGGCAAGCGGCATGCCATCGCGATCGACGGGGATTGGCGTTGAACCCGTGGTGTCCACGCCAATGCCGATGACCAGCTCGGGCTTGAAACCGCGATGTTTCTTCGCCGCGGTTACAGCCCGCCGGACCGATGCGTAGAAGCCCTCGATATAATCGGCCGGGTTCTGCCGCGCGAGGTTCGGGTTCTTGGCGTCGAGCAAAACGCCTTCGTCACCGCTGGGGTAGGCGAAGACGTGCGTCGCGATTTCCTCGCCGTTGGAAGTATCGACGACCAACGCTCGCACGCTGTTCGTGCCGTAATCGACACCGATTGCAAAACTTCGTCCGCGATTCGTGGCCATTTGTGCTCCCGCCCTTTCCCGGTGATTCGTTGATGCCGATGGAACTCAAAAGTGAATGATGACTGCATTTCGACTGGCGATTTGATCAGTCGTTGAGCGGCGATGCGCCGACGACGCGCTCGCCGTCAGTATATTATGCCAATTTGACCAACTGTGACGAAACCCCTTTTGGGGAGGCCGCTCGTGTTCTGTGATTGAACGTCAACAAGTGATCTGCAAACATCTAACGCCGATCGCCCAACGCCTGCTATACTGCCCGCATGGCAATTCTCATTGGCATGGATGAAGCCGGCTACGGCCCGAACTACGGCCCGCTCGTCGTCGCGGCCACTGCTTGGCACGTGCCGGATGTTGCGGATGGCCTATGCCGCCAACCTGAGGAGTGCGGAGTACGGAGTGGCGGGAGGTTCGCTCAGCGGTTGTCGGCGGTAGATTCGGCGTTGCCGCCGACACTAAGGCCTACCACGTTGGATGCCGCGCCGGATCTTTACGGGCTGCTCCGCGGCACGGTTGTAAAGAAACCGAGCACGCAACGCATCGCCATCGCCGATTCGAAGTCCCTTTTCACGCCGGGCAACGGACTGGCGCAACTAGAACGTGGCTTGCATGCGGTTTTGCGCGCGATGCGGCAGTCGCTCGGAAGCTGGACATCGCTCGTCGACTACTGCCATGCCGATTCCCACGGCCATCACAAACTGGTTTGTTGGCCCGAGTCGTTCTGCTGCGATCTTCCTATCGACGTATCGATCGAAGAAATCACGGGCCTCGGTTCGCGATTCATCCAAGCTTGTCAGAGATCACGTGTTCGGCCCCTGCTGCTTCGGGCGCGGCTAATCTACCCCGCGCAGTTCAACGAACTCGTGGCCCACTACGGTTCCAAGGGTGCAGCCCTATCGCACATTACCGTCGGCCTGCTCCGCGAAGTAATCGACACGGTTATGGGTAGTATTCTTCAGCCTCCAGCCCCCGGCCCCCAGCCCCCTACCCACGCCGTCTGCGACAAACACGGCGGCCGCAACTTCTACACCGCGCTATTGCAGCACCATTTTTCCGAACATTGGATCGAGCCGATTCACGAAAGCCGCGTGGAAAGCCGGTACGAATGGGGACCGCCCGAGTCGCGCACTTGCGTGGCGTTCCGCATGAACGGCGAGCGCTTCCTGCCGACGGCGCTCGCCTCGATGATGGCCAAGTACCTGCGCGAACTTGCGATGCGCGCGTTCAATGCATTTTGGTGCGGCCATGTCCCGAACCTGCGTCCAACGGCCGGCTACCCGAAAGATGCCGAACGCTTTCGCAACGATATCCGCGTTGCCCAGCAGCGACTAAAGATTGATGACCACCTCATTTGGCGAAATCGTTAACTCCATTTCACATCGAACGATCAAAACGCAATAGAGTGGGAGACGGGGAGATAGGGAGAGCGGGAGATTTGAACACAATGTGTTGCCGCTGAATCTCCCCCTCTCCCTGTCTCCCACTCTCCCCCTCAAAGTTTTACAATCAAGCTACTGATATGCACCTCTACATTGTGCGACATGCTTGGGCCGGTGAGCGCGGTGATCCGAGTTGGCCGGATGATTCGCTCCGCGAATTGACTAGCGAAGGCATCGCGCGCTTCACGAAGGTCGTTAAATTGCTCGCCGACCGCGGCTTCCGTCCCGGTCGCCTTGCCACCAGCCCTTACGCGCGCTGCCGGCAGACTGCTGAGTTGATTGCCAAGTACACGGAAGGCCATCCGCCCATCGATCAGCTAGACGCCCTGGAGCCGGGCTCGGAAATCGATCCACTCATCGAATGGTCGCGGCAACACGCTGGGGAAGATCGAAACACGTGTTGGATTGGCCACAGTCCCGATGTCGAGCGCCTTGCCGCAGAGCTTGTTGGCGATGGCGCCGCTCGCATTCGTTTCGCGAAAGGCGCGATTGCTGCCATCAAATTCGAAGCCGACATCAACATCGGCGCCGGGGAACTTAATTGGCTGGCTACCGCAAAATTGTTAGGAGTTTAACGAGCGCGTGCCATGCCCACGGCTTTGCGCGGGCATGAGCAACTCGGTGCCACATGGCCACGCCGAGCCGTGGCCATGCCATCCAAACAACCACATACAAAACTCGGGAACATCGAGCATGAAGCCATCCAGTCATTACGACGCCATCATTATAGGCGGCGGACACAACGGGCTCGTCTGTGCCGCCTATTTGGCCAAGGCCGGCCGCAAGGTGTGCGTGCTGGAGCGCCGCCATGTTTTGGGGGGATGCGCAAGTACCGAGGAAATCTGGCCAGGTTACAAAGTATCTACCGCTGCTTATGTGATCAGTCTCTTTCTCCCACAAATCATTCGCGAACTGAAACTGAAAGAATACGGTCTCACCATTCTGCTCCGCAGCCCCTCGTCGTTCACGCCACTGCCCGATGGCCGCAGCCTGCTGATGGGCGCCGACGCCGACCTGTGCCGCCGCGAGATTTCGAAGTTCAGCACGAAGGATGCCGAGGCCTATCCCAAGTACAACGCCTTTCTTGAGCGCGTGGCCGCCGTGCTCGAACCGGTGCTCAGCCAAGCCGCGCCCGACCCGCTGCCGCTGCCTGAATATTGGCGCAACGTCGGCCTCGGTAAACGCATTCGCGATGGCAAGAAGCTCTGGTCGCTTTACGGGGCTCTCCGCGAGCTCGGCGCCGACTTGCCGCAAGCGGTGGAGTTGCTTTCCGGTGCCGCGCGGCCGATTCTCGATCGCTGGTTCGAGAGCGACGTGCTGAAGGCCACGCTCGCGACCGACGCCATCATCGGTGCGTTTCTCTCCATCAGTTCGCCCGGCAGCGCCTACGTGCTGCTGCATCATGTGATGGGCGAAGCCGGCGGCGCCCGCGGCGTGTGGGGCTACGTGAAAGGTGGCATGGGCGCGCTTTCCGATGCGATTGCCAAAGCATGCCGTGATATGCACGTCGATATCCGCCGCGAATCACCGGTGCGCCAGATCGTAACGAGCCGCGGTCGTGCTGTGGGCGTGCAACTGGAAGATGGCACGCAAATCGATGCGAAAGTCGTGGCGTCGAGCGTCGATGCCCACCTCACGTTCGAGAAGTTCTTGACACCCGACGAGTTGCCCGACTTCTTTCGCGAGGCGGTTGCCCGGATCGACTATTCATCGGCTTCGGCAAAGGTGAATCTCGCACTTTCCGAGCCGCCGCGTTTCACCTGCATGAAGGATGCTCCCGGCGTCGTGGCTCCGCACCATCATGGCACGATGCACATCGGCCCGTCGCTCGATTATCTCGAGCGCGCCTACGACGATGCCAAGTACGGCCGACCGAGCGAACATCCGATTCTGGAAATGACGATGGCGACGAGCGTCGACCCAACAATCGCCCCGCCCGGCAAACACATTCTTAGCATGTTCGTGCAATACGCGCCGTACAAGCTGCGTAAAAGGGGACGGGAGTCAATTCCGGCCGCCGGAAATGACTCCCGTCCCCTTTTATATGATGACTGGGACGACATCAAGGAATCATTCGCCGATCGCTGCGTGGCCGCCTTGGCGGAGTATGCGCCCAACATTCCCAACGCCATCGAACATCGCCAGGTGCTCTCACCGCTCGACCTCGAACGCACGTTCGGCATCACCGGCGGCAATATCATGCAAGGAGCGATGGGTGCCCACCAGCTATTTTGTTTCCGCCCGGTCGCCGGCTGGGCCGATCACCGCACGCCCATCCGCGGCCTATACTTGTGCGGCGCCGCCAGCCATCCGGGCGGCGGCGTCCTCGGTGCCTGCGGCAAAAATGCGGCCGAGGAAATTTTACGCGATACCTAATTGCATGCGGTTTAGCTTCACCACGGAAAACGCAGCGAGCATCGAGGAGTCGCCAGAAGAACGTAACCGCTACCGGTGCAAAACATTCCAAAGAATCATGCGCACGGAACAGACGTGACTGGCCTCAGTTGAGCTTCTGCAACTTGATGTTGCGATACTCGATCGGCGTGCCTTCCGATTGCAGCGCGATCGCGCCCTTCGCTTGGCTCAGCTTCGTGGCGTGATTCACGAGCTCGCCGTTCACCTTCACCGTGATCTCATCGCCGCGGCACGTGATTTCCATCGTGTTCCATTCGCCCAGCGGCTTCTCGCTGCCATCGGTGAGGTTCTTATGGCGACGATCTTCAATCCGGCCTTCCGGGTGCTCGATTTCGAGCGTCGTGCCGATGACCCAAAAATCGCCAGCCTCGCCGTTCTGCAACTGGACCTCGAAACATTTCGGCCACACGCCGAGCGCACCCGGTTTGGTCACATGCACTAGCACCCCATTGTTGCCGCCTTCTTTCGGCCAGCGCCATTCCAATGACAGAACATAGTTCTCGAAGTCGCTCTTCTTCGTGATCAAATAGCCGACCGGCTTCCCCGTGCAATGCAACACTCCATCCTTCACCGACCACACCTCGTCCATCTTCACTTGGGGGTCGTCCAGATGGTATGTCCAACCACCGAGATCTCGGCCATTGAATAGCGGCATTGACTCCGCCGCCTCGCTACGGCCAAGCTGCAACCAACTGGCGGCCAAAACCACCACACCCGCGATCAATGTTCGGTCCATAAAGATGTCCTCCCGGTAAGCGACGGATTGCTGTGAGTGTAATCGCTTTTCCAGCAAAACTGTATCACCCATCGGTGGAATATGCCGTGAAAATCACTTCTCCCGCAGCCTCAGTGGACCTATAATAGGGATGAATTCACCGCGTGATTTTACGGGGGCGAACAGGGTTCGACCGGATACGTGAAGCGCACGTGGCGTGTCGTGGTTGATCAGTTGGCCACGTTAAAAGCTGATCACAATGATAATTGCCAACAGCAATTACGCTTTGGCTGCCTAATAACTGGTAGCCCGGTCTGCGAACCGTAGTCGGAGTGGTTCAAAAGTCCGTCACTAAATCCGAATCGTCGCGAGTCATCGCCTGGCACGCTCGCGACTAAAAACCGTTCCGGGCTGGCTGCTGCGGTACCCGGTCGACAGGGGCCCGCGACAGCGAGATCAAACAGTTCGACTACACACGTAGAAGCGGGCGTGAATCTATTGCGGGACGCGGGTTCGATTCCCGCCGCCTCCATCCTTCGGGGGATGTGCGACAAACGTCGCCATCCCCCGCCTTTTTTTGCCGTCGAGTGTCACAACGCTTGGCGTGATTTGGATTTGTGGCTCTCTCCTTCTGAGCGTTGGACTGCAATTCGCTGTCATCCGCTGCCACATCCGGCCGTTCTCCGCCGCAGTGAATACTGACTAAATGCTGACCGGGATGAGTCGGCGGCGGAAGCTTTTCAATGGCGGTAACTTGGTCATTAAGGTCCGCCTTGAAGTACCGCATGGTCATTCGGATGTCGGAATGGCGAGCTTGCTTCATGACCTGAACCATGTTGGCCCCTTGCCGCAACATCTCGGTGATGTGGCTTGCCCGGCCCGCCGCGTGGAAGTCTGCAATGCCGGCTTCGGTCTCGTAAGGAATGCCGACTCGCTCCAGGTCTTTCTTGACCATCAGCCAAGCCTTTTTGCGTGCGAAACGCGGGAACAGAAACTCAGTCGGTTTCAGTCGCTTCAACCACGGCCGCAGAACCGCAACCAGCTCGGCATGGAGCGGGATCGTATCTTCTCGACGCCGCTTGGAGCAGGCGGCAGCAATTTTCACCGTCGGTTGGTCCGCGTCTAAGTCGAAGCTCTTGGGCGTTAGGCTGGCCATTTCCTTTTGCCTGAGGCCGGTCATGTACGAGACAAAATAGGCAAGCGACCGCAATTGGCCGTTGTAGCTCTGAACGCGTTGCTTGCTGTTCCAGGCAGATTCAAGCAGCTTCGTCACTTCCGTCGGTGAAAGTGACCGCCGTCGATGTCGGACATCAACGTCATTGTTCAATCGAGCCAGGCTACTAATCGGATTCAATGTCAATCGGTTCGTCTTCGCTAACCACCGACAGAATTCGTCGAATGCCTGAAGGTAGTGATTGTAAGTCCGATTCCCGAGATCCTCTTTGCGCCGATGCTCCTGCAAGCAGTTTTCAATGACTTCGCAGTCAATCTGATGAAGGGACGTAAGTTCGGCAGCTTCGACGATTGTTCGAATGCGAGTCATCGTGAGACGCACGTGTTTCAATGTCGACTCTCGGTTTTCGAGGCTTGCTTCGAAATCGTCGAGATGCTCGTCAAGCGGCGTCTGACCATGCATGGCAAGTTTTTCGGCGGCGGGGTCAATTAGCCCGTCTCGGATCTTCCGTGCCCTTTCCTCTAGGTCTCTGGCTTTCCGGTCGGTGGCCTCAAGGCTCGTAAAGCCTTTGGCGCGGCGACGCTTACCATTTTGGTCGGTGTACTCGATCCAATAGGGCTCACGTCGGAGCTGGCTTTCAGTTAAGCGTTTCGCGTTTCTTTTGAAAATGGAAGCCACATTTCACCTTTTGTTTCGCTTATGCAGAATTCCGCAAGCCGCGTTTCGTGTCTCGCTCCCAGCGGTTTCGATCCGGGCATCCGGCTGCTATCCATGCCTTTATCTCGTCATATCGCCAGCGGGGAACTCCGCCAAGAGAGACTGGACGAGGGATCGTTTCGCCACTGTTATAGCGGTGCACCGTTCTCTTGGAGACTCCAAGTAGATTAGCGAGTTTCTCGACGCTCAAAAGAGCAGGCCAAACTTCGGCGGGTTCGCGGGTCGTGTTGCCGTGCGTGGCGGTCGTTTCCTGTTCTGAATCTGGTCGGTTGCGGGAATTCATTGTCTCCTCGGGTTTGAATAAGTGTTGAGCCGGACTGGGCAGCCATCGTGCCTAGCATTGAATGTATTTAAAGGCCTTCTCGATGCTCTCTTTAGGAACCGTATTGCTCTGAATCTGGGTGCCTGGAGAAATAGTTGTCGATTCACGCAAAAAGCCTGATTTTTATGGGCGATTTGTGATCGTGTCGGGCATGAAATGGTCGCGGATCGAAGGGTCGATGACCGCAACTGTAGCGATCGTCGCGATCGACACCGCAATTTCGACGTCTCAGATGCTCCTTCCAGGGGATAGTTAGCGGTAGGAATCAAAAGCGTTTTGGCTGCCAGAAGAGTTTTTGCGGGTCGAATATTCGGCTGACCTTGGAGGAAGGAGGCAGTTTTTCCGTGGCTTCCAAGTCGAAAAGAAACAAACCAGCCTGCGGATTGTTCGTGCCATTGAGCTGCATTTTCTCGTAGAGCTGTGGTACGGTGAGTCCGCGCACATCTAGCTCGTATAGAAGCAGCATTCCACATTTGGAGATCTCCCAATTCGGAAGCGGGGAGAGTGTTTTGAGCAAGTCGTGCCACCAGCGCTCGGCAGCGCTTTGACGCAGTTGCATGGGAAGCATGTTCTTGACGAATTTGCCAATCGACGTGGACTGCGATGGAAAGATTTGGACCTTAGCTTGAGCGGCTTGGAACAGGTCCTTATTCGAAAAGCCAAAGTCATCGAGAAGCTGATGGGAGTCGACGAACAAATTCCTGGAGTGCAACAGGCTTACCGAGAACTCGCTCGGAGGCAGCATCCTTACACGCGCAATGATGAGCTTCAACAGGGCCAGACGAATCGATCGATCGTCGGAGTCGCGATGGTCATGAATCGCAGTGCGATATTCCGCTTCCGAAATTGGGGACCGTCGAAGTTCCGCCAGGAGCCACGTGGCGTGGTGGATCGTCAAGTGCGCGGTGACGGTGCGTCGCAGGTTAGATGAATACCACATCGTTTTTGGCTTACCCAGCCGGGCGACTTGATCGTCGATGACTTTCAAAAGCTGATCGATGGCTTTTTCCATCTCCTGGCCGCTGCGGCGCCGTGCAGTAACTCGATTGAGCGCATGAAAGGGCTGCAACGATCCGGGATTTCGAAAGCGGCTCTCAGAAAAATGCTTGACCGGGTCGAGATCGGGTAACAGGTAGCTACTAATTTCGAGATAACGGCATTGGGTCCCAAGGGGCATGTTCGCGTACTGCCTCGGATCGCCGCAACGCTTTTGCGCGTCCAGCAAGTACTGACCGCACTCCTCTGCCGATCGACTGGTTCCAAACGCTGAATTGAGGCAGTTGTCGATGAGGATGTCGTGCGACATGCTGCTCAGACGGTTTCTTATCTCCGGCAGTAATTTGCCAAGCTCGCGCACCATTGCCGGCGCATTGGGATCGGCCCCGACACTCCCAAAGGACCATAGACGCCGCTCAACTTTCTCTCTGCAAGCTGAAAATGACCACTCGTCTCCAGCTAAGTTCGCAAAGTGGAGGCCTGTCATTCCAGCCGCGATGTGCTCAAAGTCCGTCGAACCGATGTGAACTAGTTTGCGTGCTATTTCGCGAGCTGCTTGCGCAAACTCTTCCGAGCGAAGTGTGTAATTAAGGCGCGGTATGGAAACGCGCTGCCGAGATGCATGAAGTCTGTGCACGTGGTTTTGCCCTACGAGTGCCGCGTGGTCAGCTCGGGCGCGGCGCAAAAGCAGTACAACTTCTGCGTAGGCCAGAGCGCGAGCCGTCTGTGGCTCAGAACGAGCAAATTGGCCAAAATGCCCGACGAAGTGCTCGAATGCTCGGTGGATGTCTGGGAAGCGGTCCTTCACCAGCGGCGCATCGCTGGAAAATTGCGGCAGATCGGTTACTACTTTGCCACCGGTTCCGACGACGCCCAGGACTGACGTGATGTGCGTGCCGGATGCGACGAGCTCTGCATCGTCCCGTCGGGAAAAGGTTGTCCCCAGAACCTTCAGAAAGAAACGTGGCTGCAGATCGTAAAGGGAATTGAATACATTGCGCGTCGCCTCGTGAAGATGCGTGACTCGACCTAACTCAGCGAGAAATGGATTTCTGTATGACGGGACCGAAGATTTCGTCAATCTGAACTGCGAGTCGTAGCCGTACACCAGCGCACCGTTGGTGTTATCGGCCTCAAGCAGAGAGCGGCCCACGATCGTATCGCTGTCGATGCCGACCGCTTGCCATTGGGACAGAGCGCCAAATTGCTGCGACGCCTGACCGGTCGTTAGGACTGCATGCCAGAGAAGCGCGATCTCCTCGGGCAATAATCCGGTGTCGTAGCGAAGAGAATCATTGATAATGAAGCAACGCGGCTGTGCTGGATCGTAACCCAATCGCTGGATCGGAAAAACACAGTGGCCAACGCCTTCCGCCAGGATGCCGCCGGGGACAGCGCCATATTCTTGAAATGCCTCTTGCAGGAAGGCCGGGTCGGTCGTTCCTTCAATTGTGAAGTGCGAGAGGTCCAAGAGGTCACGCTCTGGGGGATAGGGCTTGGGTTTGGCCGGGCTCTTGGGGATGGCCTTGGGAGTCGTCTTCGGCTTTGCCACTGGCTTTGCGGTCTTGGAAGGGACCCCTACAACCGGAGGAACTGGCTGCGCTTCTTTGCGAGCCGGTTGCTGATAGGTCTCGACGGCGGGAATGAGGGGCTCTGGAATCTTCGGTAGCGGCGGAAGGTTTGGAACCGCTTTGCCCGGTGCAATGAACGTCTCTGTGACGGCATTATCGATTGGGGGATGCTGTATCGTCGGTTCGTTCGGCAAAGCGTCGGGCTTGTTTACGGGCTGCTGATTGGCGGCTGGCGCTTGACTCGACTCGCTCATTCTCACAGTGACTGGCGGCAAGCTCTTGTCAGGTGCCGACTTTTGTGATTCAGAATGATGCGATTTCGCCAAGGTTGAAATCGTAGCCTTCGCGGCAGATGTGTTTTCGACGTGCTCATTGGATGACGACACGCTGTGTTTGGTTGGCTTCACAGTGTCGGCCACAGGATTCCGCTTTTCAGCCACGTGCGTTTGCGGTTTCAGCCTATCGGAACCGGCAGGTTTGGCAGGAGACTTTGCTTCAGCCTGCGGCTGACCTGATGGATTTCCCAATTTGGCTGCGAGGAACTTCGCGACTTCGGGCGATAGAGGTTCGCGGCCGGCCTCCTGTCGCAGTCTGTTTAGTCCCTCGATGTACTTCGCGGGCGTCATAGATGCCGGCGCTTTGGTGCGGGTTGTCGTTGGCGATGGATTGGCGGGCGCCGGCGACGCATCTGCAGCCTTGGAACTGTTGGCCTGCGCGATGTCGTGAGCCATCAGCTTCGGCCGCAGCCGCGCCATCTGTTTCAAGAGATGCTTGCGCTGTGGGCCGGCGTTTTGCTTATCGACGTACAACCTAGTGCTCTCACAAGCCCGCGTGGTTTGCACGTAGCTGAGATGTCGATCCTGCATGTTGCCGCCCAACAATACGTAGACATTCGGCACTGTCGCCCCTTGAGTAACGTGCGTCGTCAGGGCGTAGGCCAGATGAATGTCCGTGTAATGGCGGTACGGAATAATGACCATCTTGTCGCTGGCAAACAGCTTGACGGCCATCGTGCGGCCGAAGGGATTGAAACCCACGACGACACCGCGATTGCCGTTATCAACACCGTACAAGTGAGAGTTGGTGCGGAACTGAACGACATCGCCGGTGGAGAACGTGTAATCCCCGATGCGAACTTCCTCGTTTCCGAGTTTGCCAGCCTTGCGTCGCGCATCCTGGAACCTGATGTTCAGGAGCGTAACTTCCGCGTTCAGGCCGGCTAGAATGAAGTTATTCTCCGGATCGTCCACGCCTTTCACTGCGCAATCCTGTAGGATTGCGAACATTGCCTGCTCGCGGTCAGGGTGGATAGTGAACCGACGTCGCTCGTAAAACTTATCAAGTGCTTGCTCCACGAGACCAGCGGCGATTAATTTGCCGGCTTTTCGATGCCAGTCGGGCTCGGGATCGTCAGGTTCTAACTTCTGGCGAGTGACGTGTTGAAGCTCGGCTTTGTCGGCCTGATCGGCCAGGCGAGCAAATGGTCCGCCCGCCTCGATTGGTTGTAACTGCCGGCGATCGCCGACCAGGATCATCTTGGCCCCAGCCTTGCGGACGTGGCTTAGCAATTCGGCCATTTGTCGAGTGCCCACCATTCCGGCCTCATCAACCAGCAGCACGGTTTTGTGATCCAAACGGAAGCGGCGACCGTCGTAGGCGTAGGTGCGTTTGCCCTTCAAGAACCGCTTCGCTTGCCGCTTGTGATGGAATGCGAAACTCTTGCGCGGATTGAGTTGCAAGAGTCGCGTGGCGATCGTGGCGCTTTCAATGCCAACGCCTTCCTTGAGATTCCGCGCCACTACGGCCGACAGCGCTGTCCCGGTAACGCGGCGGCCCATCTTCTGCAGAATCTCTTTTACAATCGCGAGCACATACGTCTTGCCTGTCCCTGCCATGCCTTCGAGGACTTGGACGTTGCCGGGATTGCAGAGCAGTTTAATCACAGCAGCCCGCTGTTCCTTGTTGCGGATTAGCTCATCCTCCGTCAGCTGCGGACCCAGCGGGAGTCGCTCATCGAGGATTCGATTTACGATGTCGACTTTGATGACATGGGACCTGTCGTGCTTGCCCTCGTCCAGAGCTGCCATCAGTTTTCGTTCCAGATCCAACATCGCCCGAGTCGAGAACTGGGCCTCGTGATCAAGCGGGCCCAGGAACACGATTTGGGAATCGACCGCCAGAAACTCCTTAACTTGCTCGACAACCTCAGAGGCGCTCACCCACTTGCCAATCTGTTTCTTGGCGACAGCGCGAATCAGCTCTTGCTCTGAGAAATAGCTTTGCGAATCCAGAAGCTCGTGCACGCACCGTAGGATGGATGGGCGCAGAACCACCGGTTCCTTGGGGGCAGTCGCCTTTCCCAGCAGGCTTTGAACTACCTCATCAGTGAAACCCTCGCTGTGATTGATTTCCTGCCAGCGCCGGAAAAGTTCAGCGCGAGTAGGCGGCGTTTCGCTCTTTTCCTTCCTCGTATCTAGCGCCGCCACCGCCTTAGCTTTTGCTGAGTGGCTGCCTTTGGTGCCGGTTTTCTTATGGATTTGCTTACTGCGAGTCGAATAGCGATCAACAAGCTTTAGTGGAACACCGACGATGCGGAAAGAGTCACCGTCCGGCTCGATTTCGAGTCCAAGCCTGGTTTGTGCTAAGTACGCCATCTCCAATTGAAAGAGAGCGCCACCGGTAAGCTTAGACTTGTAGAGCGTATCCGAAATGATGGTGCCAAAACTGCCGTCTTCCCGAGCCGCACAATTCAAATAAACATTGTGACAGTGGGCACTTGGCTCTAGCTCGCGGCTGGCGAGGTCTTCAAATGTCGCGATGATCGGCAAGGCCTTCTCACGTATTAGCCCGCCTTTTCCTCGCCTGGTGAATACCGCGTTCTCGTTCGTGTAGTCGAGCGACGATCTATTGGCGTCTTGAAGAATGCGAAGGAGCATCTCACGAAGTGTGAGATTTGCCTGACTCAATAGAACGCTGAAAAACTTGTTAGCCGAGTTCGTAACATCCCAAGCCTTCTGATGATCAGTTGCGCCGGCATTTTGAATAAGCGGCCTGCCATCGGGCGCAAATCCATTGGAGAGCAGTTCGAGATGACCAAAGGCGACAATACTCGGGAGTCCAAGCACCTTGTCGCCACCGCCCGACCAAACGCCGGGCGGGTCATCCTTGGCTCGGTTGTTGTAGTACTTGATGTCGGTGACCCAGTGGACAGATCGCATATTCGGCAGTGTGAGAAAGGTCTAGTTCTCGATTTCAGTCAATTCCCCAATGGCATGCACGATCATGTTCTTGTGCGAGCGCTGGAGTTTTTCCAGGCGGGCGATTGCTTCAAGGATTTGGTCGACCGAGCTTTCAATCCGCTGTTCCATTGACTGCTCGACATTCATGCCAACTTCAGCCACCCTGCAGAGATCCTCATGGTGAGACTTGTCTTGTTGGATGATCGCCGATTTGACCCGTTGGATTTCCTCGCGGACAGCCGCTTCGACTTTCTGGAATCGCTCGTCAAAGGCGCGCAGCAGTGTGGCGGTTAAGTCGCTAACGGATTCTATTTCCGGTTTCGTGGCGGGCTGCGGGTTAAATTGATGGACCGCTTGCATCAACAGATCTCGTTGCCATTCGCCGATGCTCTGCCCCTTTGAGGCGGCGATCTGCTCGACCTGGTCCTTCACCGGCTGCGGTATCCGGCAAGCAATTGTTGTAGTGGGTTCAGACATAGGAGTGTTCTTAGCGAGCTACAAAGAGTGGCTTTGTCACTTATTTCACGGGTGGCATTTGGATTTTGGACAGCTCCGCACGCAACTGTTCTAAAATCGCGCGATGATCGAAGAAAGAAAAGTGTTCATGCGGTGGCGTTTGCGTAGCTTTATGCAGTGCCGCAGACAGTCGTACTCCGAACTCGAACCTTTCCTTCGTGGTATAGAAGTGCGGCTCGTCATAACGTCCACGAAACAGTGGCCGAATGGAGGAGGAGCTGTGGAGGTATTGCGGGACCTCGACTGCGACTTGCTCTGCGACAGCGCCATGCGAGGCTGCCTTCGCAGCCACAAGCCGAATCAAAGTCGCTTTGGAGAAATAACTGCTGCTTAGAAGCAGTTCGTCGATCGTCTCGGTAATGGCATTGGTCATATCGAACATAGTATTTGTGCTCGCAAGTGGTCTTGTGATTCTCCGGAGAAGCGGGGCGCCGTCAGCGACGCCCCGTTGGCCGTGCGTGAGCTTGTGACTCGTCAGTTGCGGTCGCTCGGGGCCGCGCGCTGTTTCTTGCAGGGGGCAATTATGGTCCGCTCCGAATGCATTTTTCGAAGAGTCCGAGTTATCCGCGTCCGTTCCAGTGCGAACACTTTGCGAGTAGTGAATTGCCGCTCGTCGCAGACTTCTCCGAGTGCGACGATATCGGGGTCATCCTGCAGATAATCGAGGACTGGAAAGAAGAAGTCGATTGTGGGATCGTGCGCGATGGCCGTGTCTGCCACGAGAGTAAGGAGATCGCTTTCGGAAAAAAACGAGCGAGTTGAAAGAAGCTTTTGAACGCCTTCAACGATTGTCTGATTCAAGTCGAACATGAGGTTCTCTCCACGTAATTAAAAAGTGTTAATCGATTGGGAATGACGATTTCGCATCGAGCGGGGCGCCGTCGCCGACGCCCCGTTCTTTGCCGCTCGGGCTATCTACTCAACCGACAACCTCAGCAGACATACGTCATCGGCTGATTCGGCGGCGTGACGTAGCCGTTAAAGCTACCGCCGCTGTTTTGGAAACCCGAGTGGCAGGAAGTGTAGCTATATTGCCCACTGCCTGCCGGCGTTTGGAAAATACTGCCGCCGAAAAAGGGACCAGAGCCGAACATGAAACACCAACCTCTCTCCGCGCGATGGCGGAAACAAAATCTCCGTGGCACTTACAAACGGAACACCCGATTGCCGTGCCACGGTGAAGCTCAAAACCAACGACATCTCTGAAACTCTCGATCCGTGCGCAAACACAGCCGGATATCTCAAAGCCAACTTGGCTTCCGCGATAAACCGCTCAAGAACGGGTGGTCTACTAGTGGTAATGGCCACAGCGATAACAGGTGTGGGGAAACTGCCGAAGCCGCCCGCAATCCGAGAAGTCCTGATAATCATGAAGATGCACCCACGGGTTGCAGATAGGGCAATCGCTGCAACGAAACATCGGATACAGGTCGTCATCGTCGGGCCAACCGAAACTCCAGCCATCGAAAATGCAGCCGTAGAACCGCCGGTCACGAAACGCCATCGAACACCATCCTTTCTCTCGCATGGCGAGGTAAAACCACGGAGCCAGATAACGGATACGCCCGTTGTGGCGCCGCGGACAATTCGTAAATCGGAAAATCTCATTTGCAATGTCGCTCGTTGATTCCAGGCGGCTCGTTAATTGCCGCGTTTGATTCCACCCTTTAGTTCGGACTCAGCGGCAAAAGTTCCGTGGTTGCTTTTGGAATCGCAAAGGTGATCGACGCCGACACTGTGTTGCCATACCAGAGCTAGCGCAACCACTGACTCGCCGGGAGGCATCAGCTCCGGCTCCTATTGATGTACTTGATCGCCTTGTCGATGATTTCCTTTGGCACGCTCATTCGCATCATGGAAATGGGCCGCTGACGGCTCCTGTCGAGAGATTGGCTCCCCTCACATAGCTTTACTGCCCATTCGATGTCTCTGTTGCCATATCTTTGGCTGCCAAAGTGCCTTGCCCGCCCGTCGAACTGGGAGCTATGCCGAGCAAGCCGTGGCTCACAAATGAGCAGGCTTATGAACACTATTGATGGAGCTACGCCCCGAAATCGTTAACTCGCCGAGATTTTCCGGCGTTCCTTTGCGTTGGCTTGATTGGCGTTAAGCGGCAGCGATGCTTCCTCACAACGATTGGCCGCCTCTGAAGAGCCTGCTTTGCACTTGGTCGCAGACGAGCTCTGAACACGCAAAGCAGCGAGACCGTCGAGAAACCGTGGCCGTAGCTGTAGCGGTCGTCGCGTTTTTCGACGCGCAGGCCGTGGCATTGACTCTTCGCTGGATTCTTGTCGCCGCGTTCTTAGTGGATCCGCTGGTTTATCCCGAATCTTTCTGTCGCAGCCACTTCTTATGCGACACGCCTGCAGCAGCGGCACATATCTCTTTCTGAAACGCTCGTTGGTAAGCCGCCTAGGGTAGAGGGGCAATTGCCGGCCGATCGTCGTGGGGACGCCAAATTTGCGCCTCTACGCCGAGAGGTCGGTGGTGCAATCAGGTTTTGCTTGGCAGTGTTCCACGTGGGACGCTGCTTGGGATTGGTAACTCTTGAAATTGAAAGGAGAAATTCACATGGCGAATTTGACACGCGCGAGTAACGAGCTTTTTCGGCGCACGCCGGACGAGCGCTTCGACTCGCTGGACGCTCTGGCAACGCATTGCCAAAAGCAGAAGGCGCAATCCCAGGATCGCTGGGAGGCGCCAGTGGGCTTTAATGCCGTCGTTGGCGCCGGCGGCCGATTGTCATTGGCCATCGGAGCTGATGAACCGTCGCTGCTTAACGATTGGAGCTTCGGCCAGTTCTGCCGGCTAGCCGGCGTCGCTAAGGAGACCGTGAATCGGCTGCGGCCGGAAACGGCTCGTCAGGTCTTTTCGGAAACGCTGCCGCGGAACACCAGACCGCTGCAGCTGTTCATGCAGAATGACTTGATTAGGTCGATTCATGGGACGGGCTACACGCGGCTCTATAACGCCGATGTCGTGGAAATGCTTCGCGGCACGGCGGTCGACTTTGAGCCGCCGCAGAAGGGATTTAACGGCGCGACCGGACTGTATGCCGGAGAGCAGGACTTGTTCTGCTTTCTGATCGATCCCTTGGGCTGGACGGAAATTGGCGGCGAAGCTTTCGCGCCAGGGTTTTTCGTCTGGAACTCGGAGGTCGGCAGACGGTCGTTCGGTGTCCAGACATTTTTTCTCCAAGCGATCTGCAACAACCATCTCGTATGGGATGCGATTGAGGTGGTTGAGTTCACGCGGAAGCATACGGCCAGCGTCAGCGATTCGCTGGATCAAATGCGTCGCTTGATCGAATCGCTGGTCGAAAAGCGCGATGTCCGTAAGGACGCCTTTGCCAAAGTCGTAGCCCAAGCGATGCAGAAGTCGCTGGGAGACGATGCGGAAGAGGTCATGAAGAATCTGGCTGGGCACGGCATCAACCGGGCCTTGGCCAAGCAAGCTTTGGAGATCGCCCGGCAAAAGGGTCGGTTCACGATCTTCAGTCTGGTCGATGCGCTGACGCGCCTCTCTGGCGACGTTAGGAATGCCGGCGAGCGCTTGGAGCTGGACCAAAAGGCCAGTGCCTTGTTGGCGTTGGCCGTGTGAGTGTTCGTTGTTGTCGTTCGTTTGTGTTTACTTTTTTGATGAAAGGAGAATGTGGTTATGTCAAATGGAAACAAGCCAGTGCATGAAGTGCGGCTGGGGCGGATCAAGGCCGCCATTTGGGAGAATGAAACCAAGGAGGGCGCGATTCGCCACAATGTGACCCTGCAGCGGATCTACCGCGACGGGGAACAGTGGAAGTCCAGCGACAGCTTTGGTCGCGACGACCTGCCGCTGGTGGCCAAGGTGGTCGATCAGGCCCATATCTGGATCTTCCAGCATGGCCAGTCGGCCAATGGTCAGGCGGCAGGCAGCAAGCAGAGCGAGGATCTTCCTTACTAGGAAGTGATGCTCGCTTGCTGGATGCGAGAGGTTTTATTGGAAGGCATTTGCACCGCCGGACCTCTCGTTCTTATTTGGTTCAAGGTTGGAACCGTCTTGTGGCGACATGCTGTCGCTGGAAAGGAGTACCAAGATGCGGTTTGTCCCCTGTCCGCGCTGTGGCGCGGCGGTCGAGGTTGCCGATGATCTCGTTGGCGTTGACTGTAGCGGCCGATGGCCGACAGCTTGCTGCGGCGAATGTGCTTTGCACTTTCGCTACGACGATCAGGAAGTGCAGATCATCAGCCAGCAGGAGCAGGTCGAGCAGCGATGATGGAACAGTTTACGGTTTAGGTTTCATTCCAGGCCCGCCGGAAAGGAGCGGGCAATCTTTCGTCTGTTGATGAGACGAGTTTTTGATCGTCGGGCAGCGGACGAGCCCCGAGCGAATCGGGCCAACAAAGGCAGGTCTTCGGATGAGGCGCGGCAGCGGGCCGCGGGAGTGAACAGAATGCCGAGCGACTGGCCTTCGTGCGGCCCATCATCGTCGGGGCCAAGGGCCTGTCGGCCTCACAGGGCGAGCCCCGACGATGACAGGCCGACGAAGGCAGGTGACAAGTAACGAACCAGGCGATGCTCCGCCTGTTGGTCGCTTAAGCCGTTCTTTGCAGAACTTTATTTGGGTAGTTGAACTGGCACAACGTCTCCCAGGTTTGCCGCTTGCGGCGAGCTATCGAGACCGGTGGCGTGTGCCGCAAGGTTTTCAAACTGTGCTATCGACTTGCCCAAGAAAGGAACTGCTATGGATACAACTTCGCTTTGGAACAAGATGTGTACGGCACTGCGCGCCCAGAAGATAGAAGTGGCCGGCATTCTGGCGGCAGCGTTACTTTATCAGATGGATGCTGGTCGCTCGCCGCCGCAGCTCATGGAACCAGAAGTTCTGGATGAAGCTGCCCGTTCGAAAATCGTTCGCTACTTTTGCAGGAGCGTCGTCGTCCGCTCAGGAGGTGACGCATGACCTCGCCAGCGCGGCGTGCGACGCTTGATGATATGCTGTCGGCCATCGAAGCGGTGACGGAGCAGATCAAAGTGCTGGTCTCGGCCGTGGACGATCTGCGGTGCGAAGTGGAATGGCAGTCCAGAAATCGCCAGACCGAGGAATGGACTTCCACGCCCGCAGGTTCGTCACGAGTCAGGCCGCCGGATACTTCTGATCAGCCGATCGGTCAGTCGGTAGCCGAGGCGGAAGACGATTCGCTCCTCTCGGCGGCCGGCCGGCTGCAGGCTTACGAAAAGCTCCTCGGCCGCGCCCCGCGCGGCTTGTGGCTCGACCAGTGGAACGAGGCCGAGGAACTGGACATGCTGGAAATTCCCGTCGGTCGAGTGTTCTCAGTCAGTTCCGACATGTGGCAAGCGATCCTTGACGTTCGTCCGGCCCATGTGATCGGCACAGGCTGTGACTGCGAACCAGAGATGGGCGAGCCATACCTGTTAGCGTGGCGAACCGAAACGGAGTGCTTGCTCCGTGAGCTAGCTGACGAGGAAGCTCGCCGGCTGCAGGAACTGTGCTTGGAGTGGCAAGCCGAGGCAGCTGCGAAGCAAGTTCAACCAACAGGCAATGCTGGGGCGCCATCGCAGCGCGGATTGTTCTAAGCAGCAGGTTACAACGTGAGGTTCGACAAGCACACGCTCGCCGGCCTCATGCTGATTCGTCGCCGACATTCTCATCCGCCGCTGGCGTTTCAGCCGTCAGATCTCTGATCGGCCGCCGCTTGGGAAGCAGTACGGTGAGCATTTCCAAAGCATCCTCTTTGATGACAAACCAGCGGCGCTTGTAGTGGATGATTTCCTCCGAGAGGCCGTAGCCTTCGAGCTCCCGGCGATTCGCCGGTACGCCGCCCAGAACCAATTCCAGAACGTAATCGCCCGAGATGCGCGCCGTGGTCAATCGCCAACCGTTATCCAATTCAATCAATGAGCCACCGGCCACGAGGTCGAGAATCTCTGCGGGCGAGGCTTCAGCCAGTGGCGTACCGATTCCCAGCCGCTGCTTGACTTGCGGTACGTCCGCGGGACTCAGGTTCAGGCCCACCAGTGCCTGACCGTTGGCGAGAATCGCCCGCGCGATTTTAACGCTCTGGATTCCCGACGAACCCATCACCTTGTCATAAATCGGAAAAATTGCTCCACTCAAAATGTGAAACCGTTGCGGCTCGCGAGCCGGCGTGTTGACATACTCGACTTCCCACCAAGCGCGGGCTTCATTTGACTCCACCGGCTCGTACTTCGCAGACAGCTCACGATACTCCAGACCTCGCCGTGGACCTTTGACCGCCGTCAGATAGACTTCGCTCACTTGGCCGTCCCAGTGTTCGCTGACGCCGTATACCCGGCGGCTCTGCCGATTGCGGTAGAAGCCCAGCCTGCAATTGGCCGCGACCGACTCGAAATCGTGTCGCACCACATCGACCTCACCTTCCAGTTCGTGCAGCATCGTGCGAGCACCGGAACCGGGATCCACAAACAGGGTTTCTGGTTCGGCCAGGTGCCGCAAGTTATGAGCGTGGATCTCCTCGACGCCGAAATCAAAGGCACTTTGCCGCTTGGCCGCTTCGACCGCTTCCAGATACCGCCGGTAGAACTGTTCAAAAATCCGATTCTGCACCTCAACGTGCAGGACCATGATACGGTTCAGGAATCGCTCCACATCGCTGGCGTACTTGTCGCGGACGGTGGCTTTGTCGGCACTCAGAATTCCCATCCGCTCTAATGTCGAAAGACCAAGCCCTTCCCCCTTGAGCTTGCCGGAAACGATTTGCGAGTACAGTCGGGCCAGCGCCGCCTTGCCGTAGGCGTCGGTCACATCTTCCGGTCGAAACAGGTCGCTCGCCAGCGAGTGACGTTCGCCCTTGGTCAGTGCTCCCAGCGCCGCCAGGCGTTTGGAAACTGCGTTGACCAGCCTTTTCTGGCCGGCCAAATCAAGCAGCACAAGGCGAATCACCGGAGCCGAGCTTTGGTTCGAGCGGTGGACGCGGCCGAAGGCTTGCATCTGCTGATCGGCCGACCAAGAAAGTTGGAAGGCATAGAACACCCGCCGATCCTGATTCAGGGCTTCGTTGTCGGCATGGACGCTGATACCAATCGAGCCGGCCCCCGAGAGGACCGCGATGCGTTTGCGGCCTTGCTGAAACAACCGCGTCTCATGTTCGTTGAGCTTCTGCGGCGGAACGCCCGAGAGTTTGCGACGAACGTATTTGCCGTTCTCGAAGCGGTGCGAGCGGCCGCTGATCTCCGCCACGCTGTCCACGCCGAAGTGCGAAATAATCGCATCCAGCGGATTTTTGGGAAAATCCAAGTCCGCCACCTTGTCCAACAATTCTTGCTGTCGACCGAGGTTCTCGCGGTTGATTTCCGGGCTGCCGGCCGCATCCTCAATCCGCCGCCGGTGAACGGCGCCAGTCTTGGGGTCGAGTTCTTCAAGATATTGGAAAAGGGGAAACTGCTTTTCGATAAGTTGCACGATCATCTCTCGCGGCGTGGAATCCAGCTCCGACAGTTCAATGCCGCTGGCTCTTGCGTCCCGTACCTTGCGGTCCGTTTGGGCTTCGCCGGTATTAAACAGGCTCAACACTACCGAGCGGCCGTTGCACAAATCATGCTCCATCGCCGGAATCAAATCGGGCAGCGTGTAGGCCATCATTAGCTGCAGAAAGAATCGCTGCTGGGCCGAGTAGAACTGCGACCAGCGGGCCACGTCGTGCCGCTGGCCTGCTTTTCCTTCGGCCGCTTCAAACGCCTCGACAAGCTGTGCCCATAGATCGGCAATTTGGTCGTATTGTTCACGCTCTTGAGGAGTCAGTCGGTGCAAGAGTGGTTCATATTCCACGGCACTGTTGGGAACGATGCTGCCGTCGGGCAGCCGCGTCGGGCCGTAACTGATCGTGCGGGAGAGATACGTGCCGACGCTTTTCAAATCGCGGCAGAGCATTTCCATCGCGGCCACGCCGCCCCGCTCCATCGCCACTAGAAACGCCGGGAAATCCGCAAACGGTGCACCCGCGCCCCACAGTCCCAATCGTTCGTAAGGCGCCATGTGCCGGGCTTCCGTTGCTCCGGTCGCACTGAAGTACCGCACGCGAGCCAGTGGAAACAGCCGTTGTAGTTCGATACCCATGTTCCCTCGCAGCGTGCCGTGGGCGGTCGTCGCCTTGCCGCCGTGCGGCGTGGCGGCGGCGTTTTTCATAAGGTGAGCTTCGTCGAAGGCAATGACGCCGTCGAAATCCTTGCCCAACCAATCGACAAGCTGCTTAAACCGTGGCCGGTCGCCGTCGAATTTGTGACTGAGCATCCCGTACGTTGTGAACAGGACTCCCGCTGAGCCGTCGATTGGTTCGTCCGGTTTGAAGTCCGCTTGGTGGATAATGGTCAGTGGTAGGCCGAGAGCATCGCGATCCCGCACGGCATCGGCTCTCAATTGATGGGCCGCAGAGATGTGGACGTGCTTCTTGCGTCCTTGGGCAAACTCGTTGTAGATGAAGCTGTAGATTTCGCGGCCCTTGCCGATGCCCGTGCCGTCGCCATTCCAATGTCCTTTGCATGACCCGTCTGGTAACAATACATTCGTCGCCTGGCCGGCGTAGATTAGATCTTCCAGTTGCAGATTTGAGATTCGCCCTTCGGCGATTACGTCGGCCGGCAGATGATGCCGATACGTGACATCAGGCGGCTCGACGCAGGCCATCGCCGCCGATTCCACAACGTTGGCCGGGTGCGGCTGCGCACCGCGCACGACGGCCTTCTGCACACGATAAGCGGCAAAGACCGTTCCCGCGTGAATATCGACGGCTTGAGGAGCAACGCTCGTCTCAAGCTGGCCTACATCGTCTGGAATTGATCCAGCGTCTCCAGCAGCAGATTGGCTCCCCAATTCCGCCGGGGTGTCAGAAATCTGGGAAAGCTCTCTTGTTCCCGAGCAATCACCGCGTTCATGGCTTGAATCAGTTTGTCCTCCTGCTCCATCACGAGCTGGTTCCAGTAAATCCACTGGCCGTGAGAAATTGGCACTTCCAGCGACTGGTCGATGCCGCCGTCCTCGTCGGCCACCAGGAACGCGATCAGCTTCAACACTGGGTTCTCGTCCCGCGAAGGAACAATTAGAAACATCCGCCGCATCGCGTGAGCTGCCTGCGAGTAAACCTGCTGCACATACTCGTCCATAAACGTCCTCCTCTGCTAATGGTTTGAGTTTTTCGTAGGCTGCAACAATCGACAATCCGTCGCCGACGATAATCTTGGCCGGGTCGCGTGTCGGGCCTATGTTGTCGATGACGATAATCTGATTGTCGTAGCTCGTGCCGAACCGTGCGTACTGGCGGCCATCGACGCCGATGTTGGCCCGAATGTCATAATGCTGGCCGATGGCTTCCCACCACGGTTCAAACGCCGGCCGATCCATCGCCATCCCGCAGCCGACGATTGCCACTAGGCGACCGCCGGGTTTGAGCCGCAAGAGTGCCTGCTCGACATGCCGCGCACCGAAGCTGGTGCTATGACCGTTAAGCCGCCCGCCGGTGGCCGAGAAGGGCGGATTCATCACCACCGCGTCGTAACGCTTGTCGGCCGAAAGCAGATTATCAAGACGCTCGGCATCGAAAGCCGTTGGCAAGAATTCTTGCAGAGCGAGGAGCTCTCGCCGTCGGGAGTCGATTTCGTTTGTGTCCACGAGGGCACCGGCAAGGCGAGCCAAGGCAGCTATGTTGCCAGTGCCGGCACTGGGCTCAAGCACCGACATACCAGGCCGCAAGGCCGCGGCCTTGACGACTACGAGGGCCTGAGCCGGCGGCGTGCTGAACTGCTGATAGTCAATCTGCCGTTGGTCTCGTCGAGATTGCCGTGGCAATCGGGATTGCTGAGTCAGGAGCCACTCGATTGCCGCTCGCGTGTCGCTAAAATCTCGGCCGATTCGATTCAAGTAAATGTTGAACCCTGCTTCCGCCGCATCATAAGCCTCGCGGGAGTGACCGGCTGCATTTCCGAATACCTCTTGAGCCAGATTACGAATAGCCAAATTGTTAAAGGCCGCCGACGGTTCCGTTTCCAGGGCAACAGCGAAACGAATGGCAAACTTCGATAAGGGACTATCGGTTGCCGAGACCTCCAGGCCGGAAATCCCAGCTCTGTCGAAATCGAACAACAATTGATTCCGCGGGCTGTCACTCGACGTTCGCCGATGCCAATCGCAAATCTCTGGCCGTTGTGACGCCAGCCTGCTTCGCCTATCTCTCATACAGAGGGATATGCGTGGCAGCCCCGCAGTGTTGCATAATTCCTGAACCAGCAAGGATGACTACAGCATGGTCTCGCTAACTGCCACGAATGACTGCTCAAGATGCAGATAGCTGACTGCAGTAAATCGGAAAGGCATGTCTGTAAAAAAGGACGAGATTAGAAGCCGAGCGGCACTAGACCTGCCATCACAAAATCGATTGCTTGGCGGGCCGCACTCGAAAGAGGCCGACGACTGGCAACGTCGGCCAGAGCTATCAACATGAATGACTGTGAGCGAGGTTCATTGCTCATCGACCAACTACTCTTTTCGCACGACTCATTTTTTTGTTGACAAACGTAGGGCAATTGCCCTATTCTGCCGTCGTTGAGTGAATTCGATGGACGGACTCAACGAAACCGTGGAGGAATATGAACGACAGGCAGACCCGCAACGACCGATGGACAAATGAAGAAACGAGGACGATAGCCAAGTGGCTGAATCGCGACGCCGCTAGAGAAACAGTATGGAAAGACCGGGCACGACAGTGCATTGAGAACGCTCGTCTCCATCCAAGAGTCATCGACGGCTCATGGACGCTTAACGAAGCACCGTTGTACGAGTTCTCCCAGTGGCTTGGCGATGAGGCCCTGCCCAGTATCGACGACATCGCTCCTGTTTGGCATGACCTGGCAATTCTCGCCCATGACAGAATTGACTGGTGGCAAATTGCCAACGATTACCTGACTCGGGTTCCTCAGCTCGCTTGCCGCTATGAGCCTTTTCATCCCGTACATGGCCAGCTTGACATCGCCATTGACCCATTGGCCGGCGACCAGTATGTGCCTGACAGCTACGGTCCGGACGGCGAGTAACGAACGTTCGATAGGCAAGCGTCAAAGATCAGCCGCGACGCTAGCGAGCAGCAAAGTGACTGTGCAAACGCCGGCCTAGTGCTTTGTCACATCAGGATTTTGGGGTAGACGGATTTTAGCTTGCCGCGTGCGTCGTCGATTTTCATTTGCCAGTCGACGCCGCGTTGGGCGTCGGTGACGTCGACCGACCAGGCGTGGATTTCTTCGCAGAGTTCTTCAAGTTCGCCCATCCGGCGATTGCGGAGACACTGGCGGGTCATGGAACTCAGTTCGT
>JAKOXH010000008.1 GCA_029781135.1 Planctomycetota bacterium | reverse complement strand
ACGAACTGAGTTCCATGACCCGCCAGTGTCTCCGCAATCGCCGGATGGGCGAACTTGAAGAACTCTGCGAAGAAATCCACGCCTGGTCGGTCGACGTCACCGACGCCCAACGCGGCGTCGACTGGCAAATGAAAATCGACGACGCACGCGGCAAGCTAAAATCCGTCTACCCCAAAATCCTGATGTGACAAAGCACTAGGCGGCTTGTCAGGCGTCGCATCGCCGTCGGGCTGTCTGGTCGCGCCGTTCACAACGCGGCTTCGAGGAGGTTGGCATGGAACCGAGTAGTCGTCGGGAGTTTCTCAAGTCCGCCGCAGCACTTACGGCCGGTACGTCGTTGCTGGCGACAACAACATCCGCGGCAAGTTCGGCAAAGACGTTTCCCGCACAATTTCCACGTACACTTGGCCCTAACACTGCGAAGTACGTGCAGGAAGTTCTCGCCAGCGGACTGGCGGCCACCGACACCATGGTGGCGCGGTTCGAAGGCGAGTTCGCAAAGCACCTGGGAGTCAAACACTGCATCGCGACACCCGGTTGCACGCCGGCGCTGGCCGCGCTGGCCTCGGCGTTGGAGTTCGAGCCGGGCGATGAGATCGTTGTGAGCCCGATCACCGACTACGGCACGATCCAGGGGATTATCCGCGAGAATTTTATTCCCGTGTTTGCCGACGCGGCGGCGGGCACGGTCAATCTCAGTGCCGAGACAATTGAGCCTTGCATCACCGATCGCACGCGGGCGATTTTGTGCGTTCACATGACCGGTCTCACCTGCGACATGGACCCGATCATGCAGTTGGCCGAGAAACGCCGACTGCTGGTGTGCGAAGACGTGTGCCAAGGCCCGTTTGGCCGCTATAAGGGACGGCTCAACGGCACGCTCGGCCATGTGGCCGCTTTTTCATTCGACAAGGAGAAATCGATGCCCTCGGATACCGGTGGCTGCGTGGTCACCAATGACGATCGACTCGCCGAACGCGTGCGAACCATCGGCGTGGCGCGTGGCGTGGAAGGCAACCGGCCGAACTTCGGCCGGATCCATCGTTATCCGGGTTACTCGTATCGCATGTCTGGTTGCACCGCGGCGATCTGTTTGGCGCAACTCGAAGTGGTCGAACAACAAGTGGCCCATCGCGACAAGATGCTGCGGTTGATGTCGAAGCTGGTGGCCGAGATTCCGGGCATCACGCCGCTCCCCATTCCCGAGTTCGCGACCGTGTACTCGCCTTGGATGTACAGCTTCAGTATCGCCCCCGGCCAATTTCGCTGCTCGGCCGACGAATTCGCAAAGCAATTGGAAGCGGCCGGAATCCCCGGGGCCGGGACAGCCCGCTACTATCTGCCGGCGGCCGGTTGTAGCTTTCTTGCCGAGAACGCGAGTGCCAAGAAGTATCCTTATTCCCAGCCGCCGGCGTCGCGAGATTACCACTACGGCACGGAATCCTGTCCCCGGGCGTGGCAATTCTTGCAGACGTGGATTCGTTGGGCGACGTTTTGCGAGAAGTACACGGAGGAGCATTGCCAGTTGGTGCAAGAAATTGTGGCAGCCGTGGCGGCCAAAAATCGCCGCACTTGATTTCGTTTTTTTGGCTCCGACTACCGGGAAATGTCGGCGGTGCTGGTTGTGGTAAAATGTCATCGCACTTCGATAGGAGTGCGAGGTGCATGGCCGAGTTAAAGTTCTTAGCCCGCGAACAGAGGCGCCGATATGACATTTCGCCCGTGGATTTCCCTTGCCGTACGATGCCTTGCCGCGCTCGGTGTTTTGTTCGTCGCGGCGTTGTCGGCGGCGGAAGGCGACGTGCCCCAGGGTAGACCGAACGTTGCGGCGAGCCATCCACGGCTGTACTTTACGGCGGAAGAGTTGCCGAAAATACGCGCGACGCGCACCGCCGGGCACCGCGCGTTGATTTGGCAGAATATGGTCGCGTCGGCGGATTGGTGCCGCAAGCAACCGCCGCGCACGGAGTGGATTCCGACCATCGCCGACGACCCACGGTACGAGAATCTCTACGATCGCTTTTACGCCGCGATGCACGATATGGCCATCGTCGAGACGCTCGCCTTTGCCTCGGCTTTCAGCGACACGACGGCCGACCCATATTTTGAGCCTGCCCGGAATTGGTTGTTGTCGGCGGCGCGGGTGTGGGGGAACGAGGCGAAGAACGCGCCCGATGCCAGCAAGGCGTACGCGGTGCTCCGAATCACCAAGGGAATGGCGGTTGCCTACGATCTGTTGTTCGACCGGCTCTCCCCGCCCGAGCGCGAGGAAGTGCGCAAGGCGATCGTAGGCATCATGGAGGCTTACTACACTTTCTTTCAACTCCCGAGCACGGCCGGCGCGGGCTACAACAAACACCACGGCAGCGTCGATGCCAGCCCGTTCGGCGTGGTGGCCCTGGCGCTCTTGGGCGAAGTGCCGCAGGCCGATGCCTGGCTAAAGCTGGCGGTCGAAAAGCACGTTAAATATTTATTGCCGCAGGCGCTCACACCCAGCGGGACCAATGACCAGTCATCGAATTTTTGGGCGTCGACCCTTTTGTATCGGATTCAATTCATCGAGCCGTTGCGGCGGATCACGGGCCGCGACCTGTTAAGAGAATTTCCGGATGCGTTGCCCGGCCGCATCGCCCTGGCGGCTGTCGCGACCTCACAACCGAACGAATTGACGGCCAATGAATGCAATCGCAGCGTCCTCTTCGGCCCCAATTATGGCCAGTTGAATTACTGGTCGCCCGTGCTGGTGTACTTGGCGCACTCGCAACAGCGGCCGATCTACCAGTACTTGGCACTTTGGGATAAGTCACTCGGCAGTTTACAGCATACTCGGTTCATAACGCCCACCCACCATGAAGAACTGCTGTTTGGCACGGGCCCCTATGCGCTGTTGTGGTACGACGAAGGTGTGGCAGCAACGATTGAGCCGAACCTGCCGTTGGCGTTTGGGTTCCCTGAGCCTGAGGTCAATGAAGCGTATTTACGCTCGTCATATGACGAACATGGGCTGGTTGTTGGCATGAAGAAAGGTGGCATCATCATCCATGCCGGCGGCCGCGCGGTTCTGGTCGATCAATTACCGACCAACGACGCCAACAAGCCCGCTGCCCCGGTCGAGGAAATGCTGGTTGCCGACGACGGAAAGACTGCACTCATGCGCTGCGTGGGGCCAAAATCGGCCGACATCGCCGAACAAGTGGTGCGACTCAGTCGCCCGGGAACCGTCACGGTCGACCGTACAACGAAGCAACCGATGAACTGGTGGTATATGGACAAGCCGCAACTTGAAGGGAACAGACTCCGCTGGTCGGATCGCACGGAATTGACGATTGAATCCGGTAAAATTACCGAGCATAAGTTGGATGGTTACACGGAAACTCCCGTCCATTTTGGCGGCATGAAATTCGCTGACCCCTGCCCACGAACCTATGCCACCATCAAGGTCGAGCCAGAAAACGGTCACGTGCAAATTCGGGTGCAGTTGCCGGACGAACCGAGGAAATGACGATCGCCGACCTGTAACGCGTTTGGCGAAACTCGGCATCGGTGCAGAGAGGTGGTTCAATCGTGTGCGTCTTAACGGCCGCCGCGGGATTGGTGGCGTCGAAAGGTGTGCAGGCGCGCGGAGGAAGTGGTGGAAGCGTCCCCGGCGGGTGGACGGCGTGGCCGCCGCCGCTAATCCCTGACCTCCGACCCCTGTCCCCCGCCCCCTTCCTCACACCTTCACGTGCGGAATTTCGTAGCCTTTGCGGGGCACGCGGGCGAAGAACGCGGCGGCCTGGTCGTCGCCGATGATCTTCTCGGCCTTCGGGTCCCAATGGATCGTGCGGCCGAGGCGGGCCGAAATGGCCGCCAAGTGGCACGTGGCCATCGTTTGCACATGGCTGAAAACATCGGAGACCGGCAATCCGCCCTCGCGGATGCAACGGTAGAAGTTCTCCTTGTGGCCTTCGAACGGCTTGCCTTTGTAGAGCCGTACCAAGTCGTCGGGACCGAACTGGTCCTTGTCCCATTTCTCTTCGATCGGCTTGCCGGTGATCTTCTCGCGGTTGACGAAGATGCGGCCCTTTTCGCCTTCGAACAGTACGCCGTTGTCGCCGGCACTGGTGATGTGCATTTCGACGCCATTCGAATACAGGCACTTTACATCGAACTCGTGCGACGTGTTGTACGAGTCATCGACCGTCGGATAGCCTTCCTTGAACGGCACGGGGTGCTTGCAGTTCTGGCCGTCGATTTCCACGGGGCCATGTCCCTGTTTGTCTTCGTTCATCGCCCAAGTGGCGATATCGACGTGGTGGGCGCCCCAATCGGTGAACTTGCCGCCCGAGTACTCGTACCACCAGCGGAATTCATAGTGGCAGCGCTTTTCGCGATACGGCACCTTCGCCGCCTGGCCGAGCCACATGATCCAATCGAGTTCCTTGGGCGGCTCGACGATTGGGAACGGCCCGCCGGTGGGCGCCCCGTTGATGCCCACCGTGATCTTTTTGATTTTGCCTAACAAGCCCTTCTGGACCATGTTGACGGCCCGCAAGAAGCGCTCGTCGTCGCTCCGCTGCTGCGTGCCGACGAGGAACACCAGCTTCGGATTGGCTTTGCACGCGTTGCGGATAAGCTGGTTCTCTTCGAGCGTGAGCGTGAGCGGCTTCTGGCAGAACACATGCTTGCCGGCCAGCAGCGCTTCGATCGCGATCTTCACGTGCCAATGGTCGGGCGTCACGACGCTCACCACATCGATATCGTTGCGGTCGAGCACCTTGCGGTAGTCGCCGTAGGCTTCGGCCTTGCCCTTGCCGATCTTGTCACTGTTTTTGGCTTCGGCCGCCCGACGGCTATCGACATCGCACACCGCCACAATATCGCCAAACTCGGCGTGATGCCGGGCATCGCCCGAGCCCATGCTGCCGACGCCGATGCAGCCGATGCGCGGCCGGTCGTTCTTCGCTACATTGGCAAACGCCTTGCTAGTCCACGGAATAAATGGAGCGGCCGCCGCCGCGGCTCCCGCCTTGATGAACTGACGACGATTGGTATTCATGGTTACTCCTGAGTCGATGACCGAACGGGTTCGATTGTACTTGGAGGAGGCGCGAGTTGCGAGCGGCGAGCAGCGAGGCGCGAGAATGTAGCCGCGTTCGGCAGAACGCGAGCGGGTGGCTATGGTCAAGCCGCGGCAAGCCCCCCATGTGCGGATAAGAAACGGCTGTGGTCGAACCTAGCGGATCGTGCCGACTTGAAGTTTCTCGAATCATTGCCGCCGTGCCTCCTTCGGCGCGATTATTGCAACTGACTAAAGTGAAGTTATATTGGCGGTGTCCCAGTCCAAAAAATCGTTCTTGTGAGGAAACGCTTGTGAACCAAATCCAATCAATCGCCATCACATGCCTCCTATTCACTGCTGTTGAGTTCTTGGGGGCTGGCGCGGCCTTCGGCCAATCCGACGTGGTATTCATGACTACTTACCACGGCGTTCAATCGAAGCTGCATCGTTTCAACAATGGCACTGATCAGTACGCGGTCGATACCGGGCAATCCAACGGCTTTACTGGGGTTACCATAGTGAATAACGAAGTGCTTGTGGGTGACCTGCGTACCGATTCGGTCCATCGTTTCTCGTTCGACGGAGAGTTTCTTGGAGAATTCGTCTACGCTCCCGCACCGGCCAATGTGGAATCCGATAGTCACGGCTTCGTGTATGTCCGAGGCCTAAAAAGTGGGCCGATATTCTATAGGCTCGATTCGTTAGGAGAACATAGAAAGACATTCTTTGTTTTGGACACGTTTTCGCTTGCGGGGATCGATGCGGATGCAGCGGGCAATGTTTTCGTCGCTGACTATGATAACCTATCGCTCGTCAAATTTTCATCGAACGGCACGCAATTGAGTTCGACGCCGATTAACCTTAACGTGGAACCTGGCGACATTTCAATCGACGAGGCCGGCTGACGACTGTACCTTGCGAATGGCCTGGGCGGGCCAGACGGCGTTCTCGTTTACGATATAACCGGCGCTGCCCCCAGCTATCTTCGTAGCATCGCGATGCCGTCTGGGTTTCTCACAGGAGGCATTCACTTTGCTCCAGAAACTGGTAGCTTGCTCGTAACCGACGGGAGATATGGCACTCCTGCACGGGCCTACGCGTTTTCTCCTACCGGCATCATTCGACGCAGTTGGCAAATCCCCAGTTCAGTCGCCGCGATTGACATTGTCAGTCTGGTTCCAGAACCAACCACCTTGGCGATGCTATCCCTAGCGGTTTCAACGATCGCATTCCGCAGGTGGTCACGGTAGGCGGCACCTTCTCGCTCCTCGCTCCTCGCGGCTCACCCTGCTCAGCGGCTCGGCAATTCGTTATCTTGATGGTGGCTTGATTTCACGGGCGGCCATGGGTTGTGTCGCACGGCAATCTCTGTTTAGGAAAGGTTGGATTATGAAACGACCATCGGCGATTGTGGGTCTGCAAGTTCTTTCCTTGGCCTTGGTGATGGGGGCCCTGCCTGCCCGGGGCGACGATGCCATCTCACTTAGCACGTTGCTGAATGAAATGATCAACCGCGGTCATTTGGCGCGCCTGCCGCAACCGGCGTATACGTGTCGGCAGGCGAGCAGCTACGACCGCCGTGCGACCTCGCCCGATAAGAAGGAATCCTGGTTTGCGAATGGCGACGCCAGCCAATTCATTCGCACCGAGGATCGCGACGGACACAAGGAATTCGTGATGATGGATGCCGAGGGCCCCGGCGCGGTGGTTCGCTTCTGGTCGACCTGGAACGGCGCACGCGGCGGCGAGTTCTCCAACGGCACGCTACGCATCTATCTCGACGGCAATACGAAGCCGACCGTCGAAGGCCACATCGCCGATATTCTCGATGGCGGCGCGCTCACCGGGCCGCCGCTTTCGGAGAGCGTCTCGCCGCTCACTCCCTACCGCTACCGCGGACATAATTTGTACTTGCCGCTGCCGTATGCCAAGCACTGCAAAATCACGTACTCGACGAAGGCGCTCAACGATCAAGGCACCGGGCTCAACGAAGCGCTTTACTATCAGATCGTTTATCGCACCTACGACAAGGCGATCAAAGTGAAACCGTTCTCGATGGCCGAGCTCGAAACCAACAAGGCACTCATCGATCGCGTGCAGAAGCAGCTTTTGCACCCGGAAGCGCCGAGCGACGCACAATCGCAACAGCGTGAGGGCACACTTGGCGCCGGCGAGTCGGAAGATATCTCGCTGGATGGCCCGGGGGCGATTGCCGCACTCAGCATCCGGCTTAATCTCGGCGAGGAAGATCGCGAGCAGGCGCTGCGTTCCACCGTCTTCGAAGCGACCTTCGATGGCGAACGCACCGTGTGGTGCCCGATCGGCGACTTCTTCGGCCTGGGCCACAAGTTCGTGCCCTACAAAACCTGGTACACCGAGGTTGCGGAAGACGGCAAAATGACCTGCTTCTGGATCATGCCCTACGAAAAGGAATGCCGCCTCACCGTACACAACCTGGGCAGCAAGTCGATCGACATCGCGGGCGAAGTGAAAACGATTCCTTGGAAGTGGGATGATCGCTCGATGCACTTCCACTCCACTTGGCACCAACTAAGCGATGTGAAGACACAAACCAATAAAGGCGCCGATGGCGGTGCTTTCGATGTGAATTACGTCACGGTGAAAGGCCCTGGCGTGTACGTGGGCGATACGCTGACCGTGTTCAACGGCAAAACGGGCTGGTGGGGCGAAGGCGATGAGAAGATCTTCGTCGATGGCGAGTCGTTCCCCTCGCATTTCGGCACCGGCAGCGAAGATTATTACGGCTACGCGTGGAGCAATCCCAATATGTTTGCTTCCCCGTTCCATGCGCAGCCCTACGGCCAAGGCGCCAATCACGTCGATATGGCCACGAACTCGCGCTACCGTGAGCTCGATGCCATTCCGTTTACCAAGTCAATCAAGTTCGACATGGAACTTTGGCATTCGCAAGCAACGACTGTCGACTACGCACCGGCCACGTTCTTCTACGCGGTTCCTGGGGCAACTGTAAGTGTGAAGCCGGACCCAGAGGCCGCCAAGTTGCCCGTCAAACACGCGGTAGCAACGTCGGCATTTCGTATTCCTGGCGTCCTGGAAGGTGAGGATCTGAAAATTGTTTCCACAACCGGCGGTCAAACCGAGACGCAAAGCGGGGCCGATTTTCACTGGAGCGGCGACGGCCAACTCTGGTGGCTCGATGGCAAAGTGGGCGACAAGCTCGCCATCGAATTCAAAGTGAAGAAGGCCGGACGCTACAAGGTCACGGCCAACCTCACCAAGGCCGCCGACTATGGGATCGTGCAAATCAGCGTGAATGGCCAGAAAGCGGCCAAGAAGCTCGATCGCTACCACACGTCGGTGGCGAACGATTCGATCGACCTCGGTACGTTCGAACTCAAGAAAGGCGCAAACCAGCTCGAAGTCGAAATCGTCGGCTGCAACGAAAAGGCCATCAAACGCTACATGTTCGGCCTCGACTACCTGAAACTCGAAGCCGTGGCAGAGTGAGACCGCTTGTTCCGGTGGGCCGAAGTAGCCATGCTCGCCAAAGCGTGGAACGACGCATTGGGCGTGTCCACCGTCTGGCGACGGTGGCTACAGTCCTCGTTTCTCGCTTTTGCGCGGGTGGACGGCGTAGCCGCCGCCGCTAAACACTCGTTCCTCGCCGCTCGCAACTCGCGCCTACTTCAACGTACTCGCCCCGGTGATGGCGGCTTTCATCACGCGGTCGCCGAGTTCCGGGCCGTAGAAGCTCATGCTCGCTTCGTAACCACTGCCTTTGAGGTACGAATCGGCCGTGAGGATGTAGCTGATCCACTCGTTGCACAGGCCGCCGATGACGGCATGCTCGGCCCCCGTGGCCGCGCGTACTTCCGATTTGATCCGTAGCCCCAGGCCGGCCGCCGCCTCACCTGGAATACCAATAATCACCAGATCGCCCAAGCGCACCGAGGCGCTCACGGCCGAGTCGGGCGTCACCTTTTTGAGCAGTTCGGCCATGAATGTTTCGTTGAGGCCATATTCCTTGCCACCGGTCTGCATGAAATCGGGATGCCACGCTCGCGGTGGCAAATTGACCGGCTGTAAGTGATAGCCGAACTTCACATCGCGGCTGGTCTTCGTATTCCGCCACAAGTCGGCCGCCACGAGGCCCAGCTCGAAACCATAGCGTTCGACCTTTTCCCAGGGGCTGTCGCCGCTATCGGGCCGCGCTACGGGCGATTGATCGCCCTGCGCACCGTTGTAGTACATCGCCGTAACGCCTTCGCCGATTGCCGCTTCCAGCGCCCGCTGCAACGCGCCCGGCCAATCGCCCGAGAAGAGCATCTCGCGCTCACTCATGAACGTGGGATGGGCTGTGAAGTTCACCAATACTGCGAGCGGCTTGCCCGCCGTGGTATCGATGCGCGTGATCGTCAGCTCGTCATCCGTGATTCCGCCCTTCTCGCGGCGATTGCGATTCCAGCCCGTGATCCGCTTACTCATTGTACCAATCGTCACCGGCTGCAAGTTCTCGCCCGCCTTGCCAATGAGTTCCACGAAGTTCTTGAGCGTCAGCTCATACACGGCCGGGTTGTGAATGCCGATCTGCGGGATGTTGAGCACGTTCGCCGGATTGAGCGCGTTCATATCGATCGACGTGTGCGAATGGCTCGGCAGCAGCATCACTTGCTGCTCCGTCCAACCTTTGTCCTTCAAGCGGGCGAGCAGATCGACCTTGAACGCCGGAGCGAAGCCGAGCAAATCGGCCGTCACCAGCGCGAACTTGCGTTGGCCGTCGCTCACGACGAGCGCCTTGGCAAAGATGCGGTCATGGACGCCCTCGGCCGGCCGGCTCATGCGAGCCCCATAGCCGCCGAGCGGCGCCTTCAGCTTGAGCGGCGGCGTAAGATCGATCCGAGCCACCCCGGCCGTTAACTCCGCCGCCGCCACGCCCCGCGTAACCACGAGCGTTGCCAACACAACAAGCAGAAGCATAATTCTCTGTAACATTTGAGTTTGTATCATCGTTGAATGCTCCCATCAGTAGGCTCCGCTTGCCGAGCGGAACCTGTGTCGTTCTTGCGAGCGGATCGTTTGGCCAGGTCTTCCGGCAGAAGGGACGTACCAGCTTCGCGCCACCAATTATGATAGAATAACTTCGCCGCTTTGGGTAATGACACGGTTGTGGGTAGCTGGGGTCGAGGCTTGCCGAGCCCCCAGCGCGGGCGAGGGTGCGACTGCGGGCTCGTCCAGCAGTGCGATTGCCGACGACCCGCTCGCAGCCGCCAACTGGTGCGATCCACAAGCTGAACGCCAAACACGGCACTGCTAACAAGTTAGCAGTGGCACCTGTGCGCGGGCGAGTTGCTGCGCAACTCCCACCAACCGGCGACGCCCTTGGCGGGTGGACGGCGTGGCCGCCGCCGCTAAAACCCCTGACCCCTCACCCCTCAACCTCGCATGAACCTCACTCACATCATCACCGTCACGCTTGTCGCTGCCACACCGGCCTTTGCCCAACCGCATTTCAAGTTCTTCGAGCCGGTCGAGCCTGCGAGAACCGTGCAGGTCATGGCCCACCGCGGCCTCGCGATGCTCGCCCCCGAGAACAGCCTGCAAGCGGTGCTCGGCTGTGCTGGGGATTTCATCGAATGGGCGGAAGTCGATGTGCGGCTTACCAAAGACGGTCAGCATGTGGTCATCCACAGCAACACGGTCGACGGCACGACCAGCGGCCACGGACGTGTCGCCGACCTCACGCTCGCCGAGCTTAAACAACTGGACGCCGGCAAATGGTTCGCACCCCGCTTCGCTGGCCAGCGCCTGCAATCGCTGCCCGAAGTGCTCGCCGCCGCCAAGGGCAAAGTGAATCTGTATCTCGACTGCAAACAGGTTGACCCGGAACTGCTCGTTAAGCAGATTCGCGAGGCCAAGATGGAGTCGCAAGTTGTCGTATATGGCGATCTCGCGATGCTCGCCAAGGTTCACGCTGCCGTTGGCGACTCGATCGCGACAATGACCAAATACCATCCGCGTGAAACGGCGGTCGAACGATTCATCAAGCAAGTCAACCCCGCAGCGGTCGAACTCGATGCCGCGGATGTCACACCCGATTTGTGCCGGCAATTTCACAAGCACGGCATCAAGGTGGAAGCCAAGGTCCTGGGCAAGCAGTGGGATAACCCGACCGTGTGGACGCACGTGATCGAGGCTGGCGTCGACTGGCTGCAAACCGATGACCCCGCCGGCGTCCGCTTCACCGAAGTCCGCCAACGTATCGGCCGTTTCCCGGTGCAGTTCGCCTGCCACCGCGGAGCAAACCGCTATGCCCCCGAAAATACGCTGGCGGCGATCCGCACGGCCGCCAACCTGGGGGCCAACTACATTGAGATCGACATCCGTACCACGAGCGATGGCCAGTTCATGTTACTGCACGACGGCAATCTGAATCGCACGACCAATGGCAAAGGGCCCCTCAAACAGCAAACGGCCGCGGCCATCGCCCAACTCGATTGCGGCAGTTGGTTCGGCAAGGAATTCGTCGGCACGCGCGTGCCGCAATTCGATGAAGCATTGACCGCGTACGGCGACCGGTCGTCCGCTTATCTCGACTCCAAGGACATCGCCCCCGCGGCGCTCGCCGCGGCCATTCACCGGCACCACCTGCTCGAGCGGCACGTGGTGTATCAATCGCCCGGGTACGGTGAGCGGCTGAAGGCCATCGAGCCGGCCGTGCGAATGCTCCTGCCGCTGGGCGACCCCAAGGAGGTTGAAACGCTCGCGAAATACAAGCCCTATGGCTTCGACACTGATTGGTCGATTCTTTCGAAAGACCTCATCGCCCGCTGCCACGCCGTCGGCGCGAAAGTCTTCTCCGATGCGCTCGGCAATCATGAAACGGTCAAGGACTACCGCCAGGCAATCGGTTGGGGCATCGACGTTATCCAGACCGATTACCCTCTGCGAGTCCTCCGTGCCATCGAACTCGAAGCAGCGAAGTGAAGCCGCGGCAAATAGCCCCCGGCTTTGCCGGGGGGTTCGGTGAGTGCCGGTTATGATATCACTTCAACCCCCGGCAGAGCCGGGGGCTGGCGACAATTCGGCCAATGTCGTCTCTAGGCCAACTTCGGCACTTCGAAGCCGCTGCGGTATTCGCGCGACAAGTATTTGTTGGCTTTCTCGTCGTGGAACCGCTCGGCATCCGGATCGAACCCGAGCGAATGGCCGACGCGGAACGCGATGTTGCCCAAGTGGCAATGGATGCACGAGCGGTGGGCGTCGAGCGTGGTGACCGACATATCCTCCTGCTTCCGCGAACGAATCGCGCGGAAGAAGTAGTTCCACTTGCTGCCTTTGTCCTCGACTGCCTCTTCCACTTTGATCGGCTTACCGCCATCGTACGAGAAGAAGCCCTTCTCACGCACATAATAACCCTTGGTGCCGAAAAAGCTGTTGCCGCAGTTGCCGCCTTCAGCTTCATCGAACGAACCCAAGTTCCGCACTTCGAACGTGAGAATCGTATTGTCGGCGTACTTGAACGTCGTGGCCTGCGTGTTTGGCGTCTGACCATCGTCACCCAAGCCAAACCGGCCACCGGCACTGTGCACGCTCACCGGCAGGCCCTTGTTGTGGCCCCACACGGCGACATCCATCTGATGCACACCCTGGTTGCCGATCTCGCCGTTGCCGTACTCCCAGAACCAGTGCCAATCGTAATGCACGAACAACCCCGGCTTCTTGCGATCGACGTTGATCATAAACGGGTGATCGGGCGATGGCCCTTGCCACAGTTGCCAATCTAGGTTCGACGGCACCGGCCCCGGTTTGCCGTGGCCAATGGCGCCGCGATTGCCGTTCTTGTACACGTAGCCGCGCGATTCGACGATATCGCCGATGAAGCCCTTGTGGATCAACTTGATATCGCGGATCAGCCGCGCATCCGCCCGGCTCTGCGTGCCGTGCTGCACGATGCGGCCATGCTTCTTCGCCGCTTCCACCACTTGCCGCCCTTCGAAAATGTTGTGCGACATCGGCTTCTCGACGTACACGTCCTTGCCCGCCTGGCAGGCCCAAATCGCGGCCAGCGAATGCCAATGATTCGGCGTCGCGATCGTCACCGCGTCGATATTCTTGTCGTTGAGCGCTTCGCGAATATCGCGATATGTCTTCGGACGCTTGCCTTGCGCTTCCTCGACGAGCTTGGCGCCTTTCTCAAGCACCTCCGAGTCGACATCGCACAACGCCACGTACTCGGCCTGATCCTTCATCTTGAGGATGTCGCGAATGTGTGATCCGCCCTGACCGTGAAACCCGATCGTGCACATGCGAATGCGACTGTTGGCATCGGCTGCCGCGGCACGAACACTGCCACGCGCCGCAACAATCGCGGCGGCGGATGATGCTAAGAAGGACCGACGTGAAATTGACATGCTCGCCTCCATTAAATCGTGATGCTTGCCGTGCCGGCCACCGCACCCGCGACGACCGCACAACCCCGCCAACCGAAACCTAGCCTAGCCACTCAATTCAGCGTCGGCAACCACCAGCATTATTGGAGATATTGGGTGTCTGGCGTCGCGGCGAAGGCGAGCCCCCAGCACCATGCGGGTGACACTGCTGGCTTACCCGGCAGTGCCGCGCAGGCTTAACTCACGGTAAAGAACCGCGCATCCGTGCCGCCGGGGCCAATTCGCAGCTGCACGCGCTTGCCGCATCGCGGGCAGTTGCCTTCGTATGCCGTTTCCTCGCGGTTGACGTACACCCGCGCGTAGATGTCGCAGCAAGTGAAGTGCACCCCCACGAACCGCCGGCCTGCCCCAGCGCGGTTCGCCGCCGGATCGTTGTACGGATCATCCACAATGTCGAGGAAATTGCCGCTCATGGCCCGTCAAGTTCGTCGAGCAAGCGTCCAACTACGGGGGAAGATACTGCCTGATGTTAGTCGTTCCGGCTAAAGTTTGAGAGACCAGTTAACCGTAATTACTTGGTGAACCTTGACCGCCTGCAATTTGTCACTTAGACTTGAACGACCGGCGAAGCTGAAATTTGCCGCGATTTACCCTGGATTTCGCATGTCTGCATTCACCCTATTGCTTGGCTTGTTGTTGCTAGCCGGCCGCCGCGGCGGTGCTTAGGGTTCGTACAGACATACTTGGACGATACATTAGAACCCTGAGGCCGCGAGGCTTCGGGGTTTTTTGTTTTTCGGGGCCGGCGATGCGTAGCATCGCGGCTATTGCAGGCGCTACTTGGACTACTACTTCATTTTTCCGCTCACAACTCCTTTAACCAACTCACTCTCATGACCGCGCCAGAACCACGACCGATTGTGATTTTCGACACGACGCTCCGCGACGGCGAGCAATCGCCCGGTTGCAGCATGAACCTCGAAGAAAAGCTCGAGGTCGCCCAGGCGTTGGTCGACCTGGGCGTGGATGTCATCGAGGCCGGCTTCCCGATCGCCTCGCCCGGCGACTTCGAAGCCGTGCGCGAAATCGCCCACACGGTTCGCGGGGCGACGATCTGCGGCCTGGCCCGTTGCAATGAAAAGGATATCGACCGCGCGTGGGAAGCCCTGAAGGGAGCGCCCGATGCGCGGATCCACGTTTTCCTCGCCACGAGTGCGATCCATCGCGAATTCAAACTCCGCATGGGCAAGGAGGAGATTATTCAGCGGGCCATCGACGGCGTGAAGCGTGCCAAAGGCTATTGCGACAACATCGAATTCTCGCCCGAGGATGCCGCTCGCACCGAGATCGATTTCCTCTGCCACGTCGTCGAAGCGGCCATCGCCGCGGGGGCCACAACCGTGAATATCCCCGATACCGTGGGCTACGCCACCCCGGCGCACTTCGCCAACGTGATCAAGAATCTCAACAACCGCGTGCCGAATATCGACCGCGCGGTGATCAGCGTCCATTGCCACAACGACCTCGGCCTGGCCGTGGCCAATAGCCTCGCGGCCGTCGAGAACGGTGCCGGTCAAATCGAGTGTACCGTCAATGGCATCGGCGAGCGGGCCGGCAATTGCTCGCTCGAGGAAGTGGTGATGGCCATGCGCACGCGCTCCGACTTCTACCACACCACGACCGGCATTCGCACCACTCGCCTCGTGCCGACTAGCCGGCTGCTTTCCAACATCACCGGCCTGCAAGTGCAGCGCAATAAGGCGATCGTCGGCCGCAATGCCTTCGCCCACGAGGCCGGCATCCACCAAGACGGCATGCTCAAAGAACGCACGACCTACGAAATCATGCGGCCTGAAGACGTCGGCTTCACGCAAACCGATCTCGTGCTCGGCAAGCACAGCGGCCGCGCGGCCCTGGCCGATCGGGCCAAGGCGCTCGGCTATCACCTCACGGGCGACCATCTCCACGAAGTCTTCGAGGAATTCAAAAAGCTCGCCGACAAGAAGAAGGAAGTTTACGACGCTGACATCGCCGCACTCATCGAAAAGCAAATGAACGTGGCCGAGGACCAGTGGAAGCTCGGCACCTACGAGGTCCACGCCGCGAGCAACGGCGAACCGAGCGCGCTGGTTAAACTGCAGCGTGCCGGCGAGGAGGTGAGCAAATCGATCAAGGGCGGCGATGGCCCGCTTGATGTGCTCTTCCGCGCGATTGAAGAAGTCACCGGCATCTCGGTCGTCGTCCGCGACTTCCGCGTCCACAGCGTCACCCGCGGCCAAGATGCCCAAGGCGAATCGACGATCGAAGTCGAACACGAAGGCCGCGTCTATCGTGGCCGTGGCGTGTCGACCGATACCGTGGAAGCCGCGACGCTGGCGTTTATCAACGCCGTGAACCGCGCAGCCGCCGGCGGCGGCCAACCCGCCTCGGGTCCACGGCCAGATATGGTATAAGATCTTACTCCCTCTCCTTCCAGGAGAGGGCCTGGGTGGAGGGTATTTTTGTAACTCGCTGGGTGGCATGCCCTCGCTCGCACAAACATGCTCACGCGAAACATTGACGCTCGAACGCGAGCGTGGGCATGATGCTGTTTCGCGAGAGCATGCCACCCCCTAAACTCAAGCGTCGCAAGCTATCAAAACGGCACGCCCGCCAAACATTGCTGCTGCCCAACTCCAGCAGTCACCTCACGAACGCGACCCAATAAAAGGTCCAACCAGTGAATGAGGTGATCAGCATGTCGAGCGCCGCGATTCTGGCCAGTGGCACGTGGATCTTGCTGTGCGGACCGGGCAGCGCTGGATTCGCAAAATTGCGGAGCGCGAGCACGATCGTGACCGGCCAAAGAATCGTTGTGCTGATGGCAAACACCAAGTGGACGTAGAGCGTCGCCAGAGCAGTCGCCGAGGCATGTCCGCCAAGTTGACCTGCCGAACGCTGCTGCCAGCCGTGCATGCGCACATCGGCCTCGAAAAGTATTACCAGGATGAGCAGAATCGTCGCCAATGAAATCTGCGTCCATTTGTGCAGCGTGTAACGGCGATGAACCTTCACCTGATAAACGCTCCACCCCAGGACGATGAGCACTACGAGCATCGCGACGCAGAGCACATCCATGATGAGCGGTGCTCTGGTGCCCAGAAATCCGTCGCTGCCGGGGTAGCCATAGGCGTTCATAAAGTGGACGATAGGCTAGGGTTACGTTGAGGGTCAAGAGGAGGCTGCCACCGCCTAGAGCCAGGCGGTTTCGTCCTCCATTTCCGCAAGGCAACGATTCGGCTCCCGATGACTGGTTCGGTTCGACCTTATACTTCGCACGGCAAGGATCGGGACAAGTTCGAGTGCCATGGCCACGGAGGCCGCCGACGTGGCCATGCGGGTGCGGCAATTCACATGCCCACGCCGAGCCGTGGGCATGGCACCCAAGAAACGAATCATCTCTCACCGAACACAGTATAGTCCCCCGATGAAGAAGCTCACCCGCACAGATGCCAATTTCTGGTTGGATGTCTGCCTGCTGATTGTCTTTGTACTGTTGTGCACGTGCGCGACGATTGTGGAATTCGTCTTTCCGCCGGGGCCGCAGACGGAAGGCTGGGTGCTCTGGGGACACACGTATATGGAATGGAGCCGCTTTCAGTTCGGCCTCCTCTCCGTACTCGCTGGCGGGATCCTGTTGCACATCATGCTCCATTGGACCTGGGTCTGCGGCGTGGTCGCCGCCCGCCTCGGCCGCAAAGGAGCAGCCGCCGCTGCCCGCGATGAACCCACCCGCACGCTCTGGGGCGTAGGCCTACTGATCTTCGTTGTGAACTTCGCTGGCGTGATCATTGCACTCGCGGTCCTCACGATCCATCCGCCCGCGTCTGGTCCGTAGCAAATTGTTACGAGTTGCGAGGCGCGAGTGGCGAGGCCCGTGGCGGGTGGACGGCGTGGCCGCCGCCGCTAAACCGCTCGCTCTTCGCCGCTACCACTGGTAGCACCCGCAAACTTTGCTCAAGCTGCTCACTCTAACAGGCCGATACTTTCGTACGGCGCGAATTCCAGCGTGGGATGCTGCGCAATCGGGGGAGCAACCAATGAGTGGCTTAACATCCGCCCATTTTCATTCGGCAGCACACAACCGCTGCCACTGCCCCTGTGCGACTCGCGCGTATTTCCATCTTGGTGAGTCTGCTGATTGCCGCCGTTGGCGGCTGCCACGAGCCGTTGCGCGTGCTCACCAATAGCCGTGTGAGTCTCGATACGCCGGTCGACGCCAATATCACCGCCCGCCTGGTGCCTGCGGAAGAAGGCCCGGTCGAAGCGAACATCACGGCCCGGCTCGCCCCCGCCGCCGACGCAGGCCCGGTCGTCCCGATGACCGTATCGGGCAACCGCGATCAATCGTCACCGCGAATCGCGCTCATCGAAATCGACGGCCTGCTGGTGAACTCGAACGCCACGGGCTTGCTCACCGAAGGCGAGAACCCGGTCGCCGCATTTCACGAACGCCTCTCCGCCGTGGCCCGCGACACGCGCGTGGCGGCCGTCGTTCTGCGAATCAACAGCCCTGGCGGCGGCGTGGCGGCCTCGCAAATGATGCGGCACGAACTGCAGGCGTTTCGCCAACAAACCAACATTCCCGTGGTCGCGTGCTTGATGGATGTCGGCGCCGGCGGCGCCTACTACCTCGCCACGGCCTGCGACGTCATTTACGCCCAGCCCGGCACCGTCACCGGCGGCATCGGCGTCATCTTCAACGCCTACAGCCTGCAAGACACGATGGCCCAAATGAATATTCTTAGCCAGTCGGTCAAAGCCGGCGACAACATCGACCTCGGCAGCCCCGTCCGTGGCCTGAGTGAGGATTCGCGCAAAATCCTGCAGCAGATGGCGAATCAATACCACCAACAATTCCGCGACGATGTCGTCGCCACGCGCAAACTTGGCCAGCCCACCGACGCCGCCATTTTCGACGGCCGCGTCTTCACCGCGATGCAAGCGCTCGATAAGGGCCTGGTCGACAAAGTCGGCTCGCTCGATGATGCGGTCGCCGCGGCCTGCCAGCTCGCCAACCGCAACGACGCCGCCGTGGTGATGTACGAACGCAAGAGCCACCCGGTGTACTCGATCTACGCGACCACCGCGCAGAAGCAGCAACAGCCGCTCGTCTCACTGCCCACGATCCCCGGCCTCAACCGCAGCAACATGCCGGCCTTCCTCTACATGTGGCAGCCGGAACCCACGCTCGACCGCCTCGGCGGCTAAGTAGGTCGGGATTCTAGCCTGACCGGAGTATTGGGGGGGGGTAAAGGGGCCGGGAGGGCCGTGTGGAAAACATCTAGCCGACCCGTTTCGGGTCGGCGAAATGATGCGGAAAACTCGACGATGGAAACGGCTTGCACGTCCGGCCCAGAGAACCGGGCTATGTTTTCTACAGCGCCGGACGGGAGTCAATTGCCGGCGGTTTTTCATCATCTGGCATCAGGCAGTGCCGGCAATTGACACCCGTCTCCGTTCATCCGGCCAATTGAACAAACGTGCCGGAAGGTGGGCGGTGCCCACCCTACCAGCGGGCAATTACAATCGAATATTGGGCAATGTCCACGATCCGTTCAACGCTCATCATCCGCCATGCACTTCATTTCGCTCGTGCTGAAGAACGTGATGCGGCGGCCGGTGCGGTCGACGCTCACCGCGCTGGGTGTCGCGTTGGCGGTTACAACGTTTGTCGCGCTGGTGGGTCTGGCCGAGGATTTCATCGCGGCGATCAGCCGGCGGTACGAATCGCAGGGCATCGATATGGTGGTGCTCAAGAGCGGCCGGGCCGATCAAGTGTATGCCACACTGCCCGAGCAGCTGGGAAAGGAAATTCAGGCGATCCCCAACGTCGCAGCCGTCTGCCCGATGTTGTTCGATGTGGTGACGTTCGCCGACTCCAACCTCGTTGGCGTGTTCATCGAAGCGTGGTACGCCGATAGCCGGTTGTTCGACCGTGTGAAGGTGCTCACCGGCCGCAAGCTCACGGCCGCCGATCGTTTCGGCGTCATGCTCGGCAAACTGCTCGCGCAGAACATTAGTAAGGGCGTGGGGGACAACATCGTCATCGATGACCAAACGTTCCGCGTCATCGGAACGTATGAAGTCGACAACGCCTTCGAAAATGGCGGCGCGCTCGTGCAGATGCCGGACCTGCAGCAAATCATGGATCGCAAGAACCAGGTTACCGGCTTCGAACTTATCCTCAAAGACGACAGCGAACCCAAAACCGCTGCCACGCGGCTGGCGATCGAGAACCTGCGCGATAGCAACGGCAAACGGTGGAACCTCGCCGCCACGCCCGTGGACCAACAAGTGGCCAGTTTTCTCTTTGTGCGGCTGGCCCGGGCAATGGCCTGGGTCACGTCGCTCATTGCCGTGGTGATTGGCTGCGTCGGCGTGCTGAACACGATGATGATGTCGGTCTTCGAGCGGACGCACGAGATCGGCGTCTTGCGGGCGGTCGGCTGGCGCAAATCGCGCATTGTCCGCATGATCATGCTCGAAGCGCTCGTGGTGAGCATCGTCGGCGCGGTGATCGGCGTTCTGGCCGCGCTGGCGCTCAGTCGCCTGCTCACGCTCAACGCGACGTTTCGAGCGGTGTTCGACGGTTACATCGCCCCCACGACGATTGCTCAAGGTGTGCTTATCGCGTGCATCGTGGCCGCGGTGGGCAGCATCTACCCGGCCTATCGCGCGACGACGCACTCGCCGACCAAGGCCCTGCGGCATACATGAATACTTTACTAACCACGGAGGCACGGAGGGCACCGAGGTCAGATTTACGATTGATGATTTTTGGATTGACGATTTAAGAAACGAGCTTCGTATCTGATCCTGGAAATCTTAAATCATAAATCGTCAAGCTTAAATCTCTTCCTCCGCTCTGCTCACTTCCGCAAGTCGCGTCGCAGTTCGCGAATCCGCGATTGCAGCAAGATCGGCAACTTCGATTGCAGCAAGTTCGCGCCATTGAACCAATCGCGCGGCTCGGAATAAACCGCATGGTATTCCACCAGGATCGCGCCCGCCGGTTTCGCGAGCCGCGTCGCTTTGAGATATCCGCCGGCCCCGCTATATAGTTGCACCGGCCCCTTGGTCGTCTCGCCGTTGTCGTTGCGGATTAGCCGCTGATACTGGTTCGGAAAGTCCTGGTCACCGTCGAAACGGTGGTCCACGATGGTGGCGATGACGATCGACTCCTCACCACGGCTCAGCACGCAACGCAGTGTCTGCCGCAATTCCACCTTCTCCAAAATCGGAGCGGTCGTATGAACGAATCGTTCGGCCAACTCGCCCGGCTTCATTAGCATCTTGCCCGTATCACCGTTCGCTGCCGGTAAGTTACGCGATTGGAGTTCTGCACCGGTGAGGACATGCAGCGTGGTTTCCCTCCCACGCGCAGTCGTGAACTCTTTCAGCACATCATCTTTCGAGAGGTCATTCAAATCGCCATACACGACAAACCACACTTCCACGCCGCGAGCGGCGGCCGCAGCGCCACCGATTTCCGGGAACTTCAACACGAAGGGCGTGACCACGGAGTCGCGCACGAACTCATCGACCGGATAGCGATCACCGACGATCTTCGCCAGCACAGCCTGCTGGCCGGCACTGTCCACGCCATCGGCGAGCGTCGGTAGCGGCAGTTGCAATCGGCTTTCGGCCGATGTCGACACGCCTTGCTTCACGAGTTCCTCGAACAACGGGTTCGCCGCCGACGGGTTCGAAACCGCCAATCCCACCATCAACCATAAAATGCCATTCATTTTACTTCTCGCGAACAGAGTCAAGATCGCGTTCCCACCGCTTAACAGGGCCAATCCGTTGTTGAAGTTCGAGAAACCTGTGGGAGGGGTCTCCGACCCCGATGGGACGTCCCACTTCAAGCCGTTGTCGACGTTCGTGCGAAATCGGCGTCAGAGACGCCCCCACATAGATTCGCTCCCACATAGATTCGCTAGACTGAAAAACTAGTCAATCCTGCGCCACGTGCATCATACCAAAACCAGCGGTTATTGAGAGGTGCGCGGCTAATGAACGGTAACTCGTTTAACCCCGAGCCAGCGGCGAGGCGAATCATGGCGCTCCGTCGCCGTTGGCTCCAGGTTAAACGACCTTGGACGAACTCTTTCTGGTGGTATACACAAACGTCCTTGGCGAAGCTTGCCACCAATGCTACGAATACAAGGACGAAAGGCGCCCCATCGGAATAAATCATGACCTATCAAATCGTCGTAATACCGGGCGATGGAATCGGCCCGGAAGTCACTGCCGCCACGCAGCGCATCCTCGAAGCGACGGGGCTGAGTATCCAATGGCTTCCGCACCTCGCCGGTCAGGCAGCGCTGGATGCCGTTGGCCATCCGCTGCCGGCCGAAACGCTCGCCGCCGTACAGAAGGCGAACGCCACGCTCAAAGGCCCCACCGCCACGCCGAGCGGCACCGGCTTTCGCAGTGTGAATGTCGAGCTGCGACAGAAGCTCCGCCTGTACGCGAACTATCGCCCGGCGCGTTCGCTACCCGGCGTGCCGTCGCGCTACGAGAACGTCGACCTCGTCGTCGTTCGTGAAAACACCGAAGGGCTTTACAGCGGCCTCGAACATGAAGTTGTCCCCGGCGTGGTTGAGAGCCTGCGTGTTGTGACGGAACAAGCGTCGGAGCGGATCGCGCGCTTCGCGTTCGAAACGGCCCGCCGGCAAGGCCGCAAGCGCGTCACCTGCGTTCACAAGGCGAACATCCTGAAGCTCAGCGACGGCCTGTTCCTCCGCACGTGCCGCCGCGTTGCCGAGAGCTTTCCCGAAATAGCATTCGACGATTGCATCATCGACGCTGCCGCGATGAAGCTCGTCATCAATCCGCACGCATTCGACGTGATGGTCATGGAAAACCTTTTTGGCGACATTGTCTCGGACCTCACGGCCGGCCTTGTCGGTGGCCTGGGGCTGGCGCCCAGCGCGAACGTGGGCGATGAAGCGGCCGTGTTCGAGGCCGTCCACGGCTCGGCTCCGGATATCGCGGGCAAGGGCATCGCCAATCCCACGGCCCTCATCCTCAGTGCCGTGCTGATGCTGCGCTATTTGCGCGAGCGGGCGGCGGCCGATCGGGTCGAGAACGCGGTTCGCGCCGTGTTCGCCCGCGGCGATGTCCGCACCGGCGACCTTGGAGGCAAGGCCACCACCGAGCAGTTTGTGAATGCCGTGCTGGCGGAAATGTGAGGGAGATATCGTCGAAATCGCCTGAACCGTAGCCGAATTCGCAAGAATTCGGATCGTTGAATCGCAATTGATGCCGCCGATTCCGCACACGTGCGATGGAATTGTTTAACCCGGAGCCAGCGGCGACGGAAGCATTTTGTGCTCAACTTCGTCGCCGCTGGCTCCGGGTTAAACGACAACGTCTCTACTTTGACTCCGAGAGGTATACCGCACTGATTCCCCAAATGTCGTTTTCCAGGCCCTTTGGTCGTGGGATAAATCCCGTCCCCTAAGTTTGTGGTTTTCCAGCCACCACCTTATAATGTGGTCGATCGCTCCGCTGACAGATCGGGATCACGGAACCGAGGAGCATGGGCCATGGCTTCGCTACAACATCGACGGGGCCGCTTCGTAAGCGCTGCGCTGATTTTGTTTCTCGCGGCGCAGGTTCTTATCGCCCCGTTGAATCGCCTTGCGGCTCAGGAAGCAACGCCGGTGGTCATGGGGCCGAATGGCCAGCCAATGCAGCTCTCGCCGGAGCAAATGGAGGCGATGAAAAAGGCGCGCGGTGGTCAACCGCCCGGTCCGCCTGGCGGCCCACCCGGTCAGCCGCCGAAACCAGACGGCGAGAAGAAGCCCGAAGGCGACGATGCCAAGAAGAAGGAAGAGGCGGCAGCGACCGTCAAGCGCCCGGAAAAGCCGCCGCGCGTGCCCGACCCGCGCGAGTTCAATGTCAAGCTGGATGCCCAAGGCCGCGTGCCGCCGTTCAATTTTATTGGCCAGCCGTGGCCCGATGTCATGCAGTGGTTCGCCACGCTTGCCAAGTGCAGCCTCGATTGGCAGGAACTGCCGAGCGATTACCTCAATCTGACCACGCAGCGGGCATACACGGTGGATGAAGTCCGCGACCTCTTGAACCGCCACCTCAACGCCCGCGGCTTCATTTCGATCCAGGCGGGCGAAGTGCTCAGCGTGTTCAAAGTCGACAAGCTCGACCCGAGCATTGTCCGCCGCGTGACCGAGGACCAACTCTACGATCTCAAGCCGTATGACTTCGTGAAAGTATCCTTCGAGTTGCCGCCGGGGCTCGAAGTCGACAAAGCCAAGGAGGACGTGAAACAGGTTCTTAACCCGACGGCCAAGATTTTTCCATTGGTTGCGTCGAAGCGGCTGCTCGTAATGGATTCCGTCGCCAACTTGCGCACGGTGAGCGAACTCTTGAACCAAGAGCGTATGATCGCCGACGGCCGGATCGTGCCCAAGGAATTCGTGCTCAAGTACGCGCGGCCCGACAAGGTCATCGATATTCTTTACGTCGTGCTCGGCATGGATCCGAAATCGCGGCCGACGCAAATGGATCTGCAACTGCAGCAGCAGAAGCTGCAAATCATGATGCAGATGCAGCAGCGCGGCACCGACGTTTCGAAAATGCTCACGAAAGATGGCCCGCCCGTTTACCTGGCGTTCAATCGCCAGCGCAACAGCGTGCTGGCCAACGCACCGCCCGAACAGATGAAAGTCATCGAGCAGACGATCCAGTATTTGGATGTGCCGTTCGGCTCGCCCCAAACCGGCGCCGCCGCGGCGAGTGCGGCCAAAACCAGCGACAACCAGCGGGTCATGAAAAAGTACCCGCTCACCACGCTCGACCCCGATAACTTCGTCACCACGCTCGAAGAGATCGGCGGCCTGAGCCCGTCGGCCGAGTTCAAGGTCGATAAGGAAAGCAAGACCCTCTTCGCGCTCGCCACGGCGGCCGATCATGTTCGCATCAACGGTTTGATCGATCAATTCGACGGCACCGGCCGGCATTTCGAAGTCATTCAATTGCGGCGTCGCCCGGCCGATGCCGTGGCGGCGACGATCTACAAGCTGATGGGCGGCCAGGAAAAAGAGGATGAAGACAACAACCGGCGGCGGTGGTGGTCGCCCTGGGATGATGATTTCCGTAACGACAAGAAGAAGCCGCTCAAAGGTTTCGGCATCGACGCCGATATTGAGAACAACCAACTTCTGGTGTGGGCGAACGACGCCGAGATGCAGCGCGTCCGCGATTTGCTCGCGCAACTCGGCGAAACGCCCGGGCCGAAGCGCGACGCGCGGCCGATGCGGGTGATCGAACCGACCGATGCCAAATCGACGGCCGCGCTACTCGAACAATTGCGTACGGCGTGGCCGGCCGCGAGTGGCAACCCGCTCATTATCAAAGCCCGCGAGCCGCACCCGGCGGCCGACACCGATCAGGAAAAGCACGACAAGAAAGATCCATCGGCACCCCAACCGAATCCGCCCGCCAAACCGAAGGAAGATCGTGCATCCGCTGCCAATGAGGAACCAAGAGTTGCGGCCAAGTTCGCGGAGTTGCAGGCCGTGGGGAATGAGAAGAAGACTGCCGACAGCGCATCCGCAATTCCACAGGCCAACCAAGACTCCCCGTTGCCTCAAAAGCCAGCGACTAACGGCGACAAAGTCGCTGACGAGAAACCAGCGCCCGGCGAGGAGTCCAATGCGGCCGCTCCGGTGACCGTCACCATTACGGAAGATGGCCGCCTGCTGTTAAGCTCTTCGGATACAGCCGCCCTCGACCGCCTGGAAGATCTGATCACCGAACTGTCGCCGCCGGATCGCCGGTTCAAGGTCATTCAAATACGCTACGTTCGCGCATCGGAAATCTATTACGATCTGACCGACTATTTCAAGGACGACATCCAGGGCGACTCCAACGGTTACATGCGCGATTGGTACGGTTTCATGGTGCCGAAAGGCAACAAAGGCGATGCCGGCACGGGGCTTTCCAAACGACGCAAGCTGATGATCACTTACGACCGGCCGAGCAACAGCATTTTGGTCGCCAACGCGTCGCCCAATCAATTGAAAGAGATTGATCAACTGATTCAGGAATTTGACAAGCCGGCTCGTGGCGACTCGGTCGAAATCCGCCAAACGGCGGCGATCAAGATCAAGTACTCGCGCCCGTCCGTGATTGCCGCGGCGGTGAAAGAAGTCTACCGCGATCTGTTAAGCTCGAAGGACAAGGAATTCGACCGCGCCAACAAGAAGGATGAGCGGTCGCTTGCCGAGCGGATGACGGTCATCAGCTACGGCGGTGGCTCTCAACAATCGGAATCGGGGAACGAGCGCTCCTCGCCCATGAAGATTGGTTTTGACGGTGCGCTTTCGCTCGGGGCCGACGACGTCTCCGGAGTGCTCATCGTTTCGGCGCAGAAGGTGATCTTCAACGACATCGTGAAGATGGTGCAAGAACTGGACGAGCAAGCGGCCCCCAGAACGACGGTGCAGGTCTTTCACACCAATGGCAACATCTCGGCAAAGGCGCTGCAGGAAACCGTCAACCGCGCCGTGGGCTCCGCATGGCTGGGTCAGCGTCCCGAGCAGTTGCCAAATCAGAAGGGCCCCAACGCCGGTAACAAACCCGGTAAAGGCAATCGCGACCGCAACCAGCCGAATCAGGCGAATCAACCAGCCGAAAATAATGAGGCGGGTCAACCCGCGGCCAACAATAGCGAGTAGAAAACTACGGCCAGCTTTCCGCGAGACGTTCTAACGTCTGCTTTCCACTGGCGGCAAGAACACGGGCGTACCGCGCGCGAACCGATCGTTGGCTTGATATTGTTGAACCTGTTGGTACTGAGCTTCCGGCACGGTGGTGGCACGGGCCAGATCGCTCCGTAATTGGGCCAGTTCCAACTTCAGGGCCGTCACCTGCTGCGAATCTTGATGCTGTGCATCCAACGTGGCCAGCTTCAATTCCAGGCCGGCAATGCGCTCCGCGAATCGACGTTCCAAATCGGCCGTGAACTGCTCGGCTTGGCGCACTTGCGCGACGAGTTTGTCGCCATCCTTGGCCGTGAACTGGGCGCGGTTTGCGTCCTTCATATCGCTCACGACATTTTCGAGCCACTTCTTCAGGCTTTCTTGCCGTTTGTCGACTGCCTCGAATTGCTGCTGCACGTTATTCAGCTTCTCATCGACCCCTGCCAAAATGCCCGCATGGCGAAACGTGGTTTGACCAACCCACAGAATGAGCGCGCCGAGAATTGCGTTGACCACTCCACCGGCCAAGCGATTGAGCGTGGCCGTCATGTCTTCGTCGGATGCCATACCGCACCTTGTTTGTTCGCGTCTGCGCAGAACGCCGCGTCTCTTCTATCGAATCGGCCAATACAACCGGCAAACTTGAACATTCTGCCCGTTCTTGCGTGGCAGCGGCTCGCCTGCCTCAGTGCTTGGATATCACAATATGAAAGCTGCGGAGAGGCGTCTCCGACGCCGATTATGGAGTCCAATGCGACACATCGTCGGCCTCAGAGAGGCCTCCCATAGCCAAATTGCCGCACAGGCTCAGAGGGAATTACTGCTAGCAGTGATGATGTGCCCCCGACGCGCACTCGCTGCATGCCGCTTCTTCGGCTCCTTCCAATTCGAGCGTCGAGTGGTGAATGTGGAATTGTGATTCCAACCGCGACTTCAACTCCCGCTTGATTGCGGCCCACTGCTCATGATCCACGGCCTGAACCACGACATGCGCCTCGAGCGCGCGATCATCTTCACCGAGTTCCCAAAGGTGGACGTGATGGATCTCCACGACGCCGTCCACCGCCTGCAACTCGGCGACGAGCGCCTGGGTGTCAACATCCGCCGGGGCGCCTTCCATGAGAATGTGGATCGAGCGTTTCATATCGGGGAAACCCTGCCGCAAAATGTAGGCGGAGACAACCAGGGTCACGACCGAGTCGATCCACATGATTCCAAACCACACGATCGCCGCCCCGGCCACGATCACGCCCAGCGACGACAGCGAATCGCCCAGGTTGTGCAAGTAGGCCGCCCGCACGTTCATGTTCCGCCGCGAGATGGCATGCAACAATGCCGCGGTGGCCACGTTCACGACGAACGCCACCGCCGCCGCGTAGATTACCACGCGGCCATCAATCGGGTGCTGTGTGAACAACCGCGAAATCGCTTCATAGATGAGATACAGGCTCGTCACCGTCAGAATGGTGAGGTTGATGAGCGCCCCGATGATCTCCGCCCGGCGATACCCAAACGTTCGCCGATGGTCTGAGGGCAGCCGGCCGACCCGGCGGGCCACCAGGGCGATCACAAACGTGCCACAATCGCTGAAGTTATGGAGCGCATCAGCCAGTAGCGCGAGGCTGCCCGCAAAAAGCCCGGCCACCACTTCGACGCACGTCAGGAGAAAGTTGAGCAGCAGCGAAAACACCAACCGGCGATCGCTCATGGCCTCGTCAACGTGCAAATGGTCGTCAGACACTGAACGGCGCGTAATCCAAGGAATGAAGCTGGGAAGAGAAGTGGCTCTGTTCCCTCAGTTTAGGGCACCCGCGCGCGCCGGGGAATAACCGTAGAACTCGCGGGCAATAACCGCGGCCGCGCTTTTTCGCCAAATTTTCGCGGCTCTGGAAAACTTGCTGCGAACGCCCTGTGGATCAATTAGAATGGGGGTCCAGCGGTCATCGAGGTTCGGATTGCTAACGTGTGCCACGGCTGGCCGGTCCAGCAGTGAAACCGGTACAAGTGCCATACTGTTGGGCAAGCCAGCAGTGGCGCCCGGCGATTTCCATAGTGCGATGTGAGGCGAGTTTACCATGTTGAAGCGGTTATCGGTGTTGGCGTTGGTCGTCTTGTTGGTCGGCGGGAAACTCGTTCTAGCCGAGGACAAAGTCAACTTTGAAAAGCAGGTGCTGCCGATCTTGGTGGAAAACTGCGGCAAGTGTCACGGTGCCGAAAAGGCGGCCGGCAAGCTGCGCTTGCATACGGCGGCCGCGCTCAAGGAAAAATGGGATGCCGACAAAGGCCTGCTCGTCGCCGGCAAGCCGGGAGAAAGCGAATTGTGCAAGCGGCTCGTGCTTCCCAAGGACGACAAGAAGCACATGCCGAAAGGCGCCGATCCACTCGCCAAGGAAAAAATCGATTTGATCGCGCGCTGGATTAAGGAAGGCGCCGTACTGGCGATCGCGGCGACTCCTGCCCCTGCCCCCGCCAAACCAGAAACGCCGAAGAAAGCGGAGAAGCCGGCCGAAGTCCCGTTGCCCAAGGTTGCCCCGGCACCGAAAGAAGCCATCGACAAACTCACGGCCGCAGGCGCACAAGTGATGCCGCTCTTCGGCGATAGCGCACTGCTGACTGTTTCATTCGCTCACCGCGGCGAACCGGCCGGCGATGCCGAGGTCGCACTCCTCGCCGGCGTGGCCGAGCAGTGTTACGCGCTCAACTTGGCTGGCGCTAAACCGACCGCTGCCGGCCTTGCGCCGCTCGAAGGCCTGAAGAACCTGGCCGAACTCCACCTCGAACGCTCAACCGTCACCGATGCTGGTCTCGCACACATCAAGTGCTTGGCGAATCTCCAATACTTGAACTTGTACGGCACTGGAATCACCGACGCCGGCCTCCCGAGCGTCAAAGATTTGAAGCACCTACAGCGCCTTTACCTGTGGCAGACGAAGGCCTCGTACGACCCGGCCATGGCGCTGGAAAAAGACATTCCCGGTCTCATGGTCAACCTGGGCTACAATCACCCGGTCGTGATGAAGATGCGGCTGACGAAGGAGCTGGAAGGAGCCAAGAAGCAGGCGGACGAGGCCAAGGCGGAAGAAACCAAGGCTCAGCAGGCACTTGAATCGGCCAAGAAAAACGCGGAAGGCGTCAATGCCCGTGTGGCCGATCTCGAGAAGCAACTGAAGGAAGCGGAAGCAGCCGCGGGCGGTGGCCCAACCGTCGAGCAAAAAGCGGCAGCGGACAAGGCCGCCGCCGAAAAGGCTGCCAAGGAAAAAGCTGCCGCCGAGAAAGCGGCTAAAGAAAAAGCAGCTGCCGAGAAGGCCGCGGCGGACAAAAAGGCGGCAGCAGATAAGGCAGCCGCTGAAAAAGCCGCCGCGAAGCCGGCTGGCGAGAAAAAGTAGCTCGCCACTTTTCGCGCGCGATTTTTCAGTCATCTCTGTCATTTCGCGAACCGCTAAGGTACGCTAATTTCCGCCGGGTGCCACTGCTAACTCGTTAGCAGTGTTTCGGCCGGCGTTCAGCTTGTGGTTTGTACCCTGTTCCCGGCTGAGTGCCGGGTTCCGGCCGCAAGCCATTGGTCGGCAATCGCACTGCTGGACAAGCTAGCAGTGGCACCCTACGCCTGCATGCTCACGCGAAACACTTACGTTTTACCGCGAGTGTGGGCATGTCCCTGTTTCGCGAGAGCATGGCACCCCTAAAATCAGTCTTCTAAAACCACCAGCAGATTCCGGTCCTCCAACTCAGGAGATTCGCATGTCCTCTTCGATTCGTCGGCGAGAGTTTATTCAATGGGCGGCCGGTGCGGCCGCCGGCATCACCACCATCCGCGGCGTGCCCGCGGTCCATGCCGCCAAGAAGACCGATTCGCCGGTCATCCTCGGCGAAGGCGATCACAAATACGAAGTCCAGCACAACTGGCCGCAACTGCCCGATAAGTTCACCTGGCAAACCACGCACGATGTCGCCTTCGACAAGGCCGGCAACCTGTACGTAATTCACGAGGGCCACGAAGACAAGCCCGACCACCCCGCGATCTTCGTCTTCGATCCCGAGGGCAAATACGTCCGCTCGTTCGGCAAGGAATTTCAAGGCGGCGGCCACGGCCTCGAAGTCCATGCCGAAGGCAACGAGGAGTTTCTCTACGTCACCGGCTACCAGCGCCTCAAGAAATTCGCCAAGCTCACGCTCACGGGCGATACAGTTTGGGTGCGGCGCGCTCCGATGGACTGCGGCCTCTATGCCAAAGGCGAAGACACGCAGCCCAACAAAGAATGGGGCCGCAACCGGTTCCATCCCACGAACATCGCGTTTTGCCCCCAAGGCACCGGCTTCTACGTGGCCGATGGCTACGGCGCGTACGTGATTCACATGTACGATAACGACGCGAACTACAAATCGACGTTTGGCAAACCCGGCCCCGGCAAGGAACCAGGTCAACTCGATACGCCCCACGGCGTGTGGATCGACGCGCGGCCCAACCGCGAGGCGTGCGTAGTCGTCGCCGACCGCGTGAACGGCCGCCTGCAATGGTTCACACTCGAAGGCAAGCACAAGGAAACGCTCGATGGTTTTCTGCTCCCCGCCAACGTCGATACCCGCGGCGAACTGATGCTTGTCCCTGATTTGCAGGCCCGCATCACGCTGCTCGACGGCAAAAACAAAGTCGTCGCCCAATTCGGCGATGATGAAGCGTGGCGCAAGACCGTGATGGCGCCGCCGATGAAGCCGCGGCAGCACCCCGAAGATTGTCCGCCGGGCAAATTCCTCCATCCCCACGACGCCTGCTTCGATGCCGCCGGCAACATCTTCGTGTGCGAATGGGTCGCCACGGGCCGGATTTCGAAGCTGCGCAAGGTGAGTTAACGTCGATCGCGCAGCCAGCATGATGTTGCGAACGCCACTTTGCCTGATCTGTTTTACACTTCTAAACCGTTTGTGCTTTTCGTCCGCCGCAATGCGTATGCACTCTTCTCTCGGGCTGATCCACCTATGAAATTCCAAGCTAAAGCCGGTTCAGCGGCTCGCGGCTTTACGCTGGTTGAGCTGCTCGTCGTAATCGCGATCATCGGCATTTTGGTGGCGCTGTTGCTGCCGGCGATCCAGGCGGCCCGCGAGGCGAGTCGCCGCGCCAGTTGCCAGAACACGATGAAACAGTGGGGGCTGGCCATGCAAAACTACCACGCGGCACGAAACTACCTGCCGGAAGGCAGTCGTACGAATCCGCGCCGCGTGTGGGTGGTCTATACCTGGCCTTATATGGAAGACCAATCGCACGCCGCCGCCTACGATCAAACCAAGGGTTTTTGGCAGGAGCCCAACACCTATCAAAACGACTCCAAGGGCGCGTATGCCAAGCCAGTACCTGAATATTACTGCGCCAGCGACCGGCCAGGGGCACTGTGGAAAGGCGACCCCTATTGGCGCGCACGCGGCAATTACGTGATCAACTGGGGCCAAATCGCGATGCAGTCGTTCTGCCGCAACGATCAGCCGCCCCCCTGCCCCGCCTATAATCCTCCCGATATGACTTGGACCGCGAAATATGGCCTGCCTCCGTTCGGTTTTAAGGATTTGGTCAGTCCTTACCTCGGCAAAGAGACGAGTTTTAAGGACTTCACCGATGGCACCTCGTACACCATGTTGCTCTCGGAGATCATCATGGCGGCGAGCGACGAGCAGTTCGATATCCGCGGCGACATGTTGAACGACGACACGCCTTGCACGATGTACCAGACGATCAACACCCCGAACAGCGGCACCGACGTTTCGCCATTTCAGCCGCCGCGGCCAAACCCCGAGAATCCGCCCTATACCGCTGTTGGTTCAGCATACACGTACAAGTCGGCCCGCAGCCGGCATCCCGGCGGCGTCAACGTAATCATGGGCGACGGTTCGTTGCGGTTCGTGCAAAACGATATTTCCTTGGCCACGTGGCGCGCACTGGGCACGATGAACGGCGCTGAACTCATCGGCGATAACTAAGATAAGTTGGCAAAAGTCGTGTGGCACTTCGGTACGCGGGGAACTGGCATTCGAACAGGAGGAAACAGAGGCAACAGAGAGAACATCTTCTGTTCACTCTGTTTCCTCCTGTTCAAGGATTCCTTGACAGCGATTCGCGTGATAACGAAACTTGGTGCGTGTAACAAAACTTCTGTCTAGCTGCATCGAGGCCACGCCGATAAGAGCAGGATGCGGTTGTAAACGATATGACCAATCGGCTTTCACATTCTGCATTTGCCCTTCTGACCACATGCGCCGCGCTGCTTCTCGGTTGCTCCACCGATTCAAAGCACGGTTCCGTCACCGGCACCGTAACGCTCGACGGCCAACCACTCGCATCGGGTCTGATTCGCTTCGTTCCCGCGGACGGTCGCACCGCCTCGGCCGATGCCACGATTGAAACCGGGAAATTCAGTGTCGTCGTTCCGGTGGGCGAGAAAACCATTTGGATTTCCGCCCCCAAAGTCGTCGGCAAGCGCAAAACGTACAACACTCCCGATAGTCCCACGATCGACGTCGTGCAGGAGCTACTGCCGGCGCGCTACAATTCTCAAACGACGCTGAAATGCACCGTAACTCCCGGCTTCCAACAATCCACCTTCGAACTGACTAGCGGAAAATAGCTGGGAAGAAAAGGGGAAGAAAAGGGGACATTCTGGCTCTGTAGAAAACCCGGCGTGCTAGCTAAACATCCGTACCGTGGTGCTGCGTAGAGCAGTCATGGCGCGGACGAGTAAATCTCCTCGGGCGGTGACGGTGGCGGCGTTGGCGACGGCGCGACGAGCGTTGCCGGAGTACGCCCATCGCTATAGTCCCAAGAAGTTCACGCAGCATCAGCTCTTCGCTTGCCTGGTGCTGAAGAACTTCTTGAAGACCGACTACCGCGGCCTGGCGGCCCATCTGGCCGACAACCCGTCG
>JAKOXH010000016.1 GCA_029781135.1 Planctomycetota bacterium | reverse complement strand
CAACGCCGAATGTCGTAGATTCGGCGTTGCCGCCGACGCTAACACTCTTCGCCCTTGATTCTGCGACATCGGCAGTCGAGAATCAACCCAATGACGACAACAAGTGTATCTATCAATGTGCCCGATGCGGCCGGGCGGTTCGGCCAATTTGGCGGGCGCTACGTGCCCGAAACGCTCGTCCGCGCCCTCGATGAACTGACCGCCGAGTACGACAAAGCGTGCCGCGACGCCGCTTTTCAAAGCGAACTCTCGTCGCTGCTCAAGCATTACGTCGGCCGACCATCGCCGCTCTACCACGCCAAACGGCTCAGTGAACAAGTTGGCGGCGCGCAGATTTGGCTCAAACGCGAAGACCTCAATCACACCGGTGCCCACAAAATCAACAACACGATCGGCCAGGGTCTGCTCACGCTCCGCATGAAGAAGCAGCGGGTGATCGCCGAAACCGGCGCCGGCCAGCACGGCGTCGCCACCGCCACGGCCTGTGCCCACTTTGGCCTCGATTGCGTCGTCTACATGGGCGAAGAAGACATTCGCCGCCAGGCCCCCAACGTGTTCAGCATGAAACTGCTCGGCGCCGAAGTGCGGCCAGTCTCGAGCGGCTCGCGCACGCTCCGTGACGCCGTCAACGAAGCGATGCGCGACTGGATGTCGAGCGTCGAAACCACCCACTACATTCTTGGCTCCGTCGTCGGGCCACATCCTTTCCCGCGCATCGTCCGTGATTTCCAAGCGGTCATCGGCCGCGAGACGATCGAGCAATCGCGCGAGCAAATGGGCCGGCTGCCCGATACCGTCGTTGCCTGCGTCGGCGGCGGCAGCAACGCGGCCGGCATGTTCTACCCGTTCGTCGAACACCAAGGCGTCGCGCTCGTCGGCGTCGAGGCGGGCGGCCGCGGTGCGAAGCCCGGCGACCATGCGGCTCCGCTCAGCCACGGCCACCCCGGCGTGCTGCACGGCAGCTTCAGCTACGTGATGCAAGATGAAGACGGCCAAACGTGCGACGTCCATTCGATGTCGGCCGGCCTCGATTACCCCGGCGTCGGCCCCGAGCATAGCTATTGGAAAGACACCGGCCGCGTCCGCTACACCAACTGCCTCGACCAAGACGCATTGGCCGCGTTCGACACCCTCGCCCGCACCGAAGGCATTTTGGCCGCCCTCGAAAGCAGCCATGCCGTCGCTAAAGCCATCGAACTCGCCCGCGGTAAACCCAAGGATCACGCCCTCGTCGTCTGCCTCTCCGGCCGCGGCGATAAAGACGCGGCGGAAATCGCCCGCTTGAAAAGCCAACACACTTGATAAGACACTGGTCTCACGCAAAGACGCGAAGACGCAAAGGACATCCATAATTCATTTGTTCATTGTCGCGCGTTCGCCGAATAAGCTTTGCGTCTTAGCGCCTTGGCGTGAGATATTTGCTGCCAAAACCATGTCCAAAATTGACGACCTATTTTTGACCCTTCGCCGCGAAAGACGCAAGGCCCTCATGCCGTTCATTACGGCCGGCGATCCCGATCTGGCCTTTACCGCCGCCGTGGTGAAGGAACTGGTGGCGCGCGGGTGTCACCTGTTCGAAATCGGCATTCCCTATAGCGACCCAATCGCCGACGGCCCGGTCATCCAGGCCTCGTACACGCGGGCCCTCGCACACAAAATCAAGCTCGACGATATCCTGCAAACGCTCGGCGACGTCGCCCCGCGGGTGGCGGCCCCGCTGGTGACGATGGTCAGCTACGCCATTGTCTATCGCCACGGGCTGGAAAAGTACGTCGACGATGTCGGCCGCCGCGGCGTGGCCGGGCTGATCGTGCCCGATCTGCCGGTGGATGAATCGGCCGCCCTGGCCAAAATTTGTGCCGCCCGCAACGTGAGCCTCATCCAACTTGTTACGCCCGTTACACCGCGCGAGCGGGCCGTCCGCATCGCGGAAACATCCACCGGCTTCCTCTATTACGTATCAGTCGCCGGCATCACGGGCGAACGCACCCAGCTGCCGCCCGACTTGATCGACAACGTCGGCTGGCTGCGCACGCAAACCGACCTGCCCATCTGCATCGGCTTCGGCGTCAGCACGCCCGAGCACGTGAAACTGCTCACCCCGGTCGCCGACGGCCTCATCGTCGGCTCGGCCATCGTTCGCCGCATCGCCGCCGCCAACGAGCAGCCCCGCGAAAAAGTCCTCCGCGACGTCGGCGACTACGTCGCCACGCTCCTCGCCGCCCTATAGCCGGCTGCAAAACACTAATCTCCGCTAATCCGTGCTAATCAAAACATAGATTAGCGTCGATTAGTGTTCCTGCCTTGCTAGATGCCGTGGGTGGCTGGGGTCGAGCCGAAGGCGAGCCCCAGGGCGATTGCGCGTGCCCAGATTCGCTGGGGGGTCGCTGCGCTCCACCCCAGCCACCCCTCCGTGCCAGCCAGATTTCTGCGATTCCGTGCTCAGCCAAGTTCCACGAGCGCCAGATCAAGCGCACTGACCGAAACGCCCCGCCGCGCATCGCCAATCCGTAGCGTTAAAGCAATCGGCTTCTCGGCCAAGTTCCACACAAGCGCCGCTCGCGCCGACGGATACCACGCCAAAACCACTGGATTCTCGCCCTCGATATACGGCACATCGGCCAACTCCGGCACGATCTCTCGTTTCAGCGCGAATAGCTCGGGCAGCGATTCCTTCACTGCGCGCATGCCGGTCGGCAGCCCCGCAACAGGGCGCGCCACAAACCGCGTGCCGGGCGACTTGCCAACAAATCGCGCATCAGAATCGGCAAGAAACGTCCACCCGTCGGCCGCCGGCTCGCTTGTTACTTCAAACGGAATTCCCATCGCCAAGAACAGGCTATACGGATTGTCGTCACTCACGTATCGGCTCGCTTGGCCCCAAAAATGCTTGAGCGGCCCCTGCAATCGATGCCCAGCCACACGCCGGTGGATTCCCGCGTGCCGCTTCATCGCGGGCCCGAGCACCTCCCAATGCGTACGTGGGAAGGCGGTCACGCCGCTCATGAACATCGTGTTCCGCACGTCGCTGATTGTCGAAACGGCCAGCTTCGCCGCCATGCTCTGGGCCGAAAGGCGATTGGCCGGAAACGCGGTCGTCTCGCTGTATGCCAGCTCCGGCCGGGCGTAACGGCGATGGAAAAGTGAGCTGAACAACTCGTTCGTCTTTCCCTTCACATCGCCGAACGATTTGTCGTCGAACATCAACTCGCCGACGCGGAACGGCACATCGCGATAATCGTCCAACCGAATTCCGGCTTTCTCTGCCCCCAAATACATAATCATGTTGCCGAGTTGCACGCTGGGCGCGGCCTTCTGCTGGGCACGGAAGCATGCCGTAAGCTCGTCGCAAGTGAACTCGACCCAGTTGCGGAGCACGGCCGAGAATTCGCGATGCGCGACCGCCCCCAACAATTCCTGCCACTGCGATTCGCCATAACCGGCGTGGCGCAGAAGCTCGCTCTTGTGCTCGCTGCAAAAACACCCGCCGATCACGCCCGGTCCCCGAGCCAACCGGAAGTCGTCATCGACAAACACGCGTTTCACGCCGTCCGCCGCGATCGCCCGCAGCGCCGCGCAGTTTTCCTCGGTCGCCGGCGAGTGAAGCGATGTGCCGGCATAGGTCGTACCGTCCGGCCGCACGCCCGGCCGCCAATGCTTGGGTGGCGTCAGCGGGACACTGCCCGACATCGCCCCTAACGAATCCCCCGGGTGCCCCAGCGGCACGTTGATCAAGTGCGCACCCATTCCCATCCGTTCGATCCGCTCGCGCCACTGCCGCGACTTCGCGAGCGGATAATACCAGTGGCCGTACATGAAACCGGTAACCCAAACGTCGCTCACCCCTGCGTGCCGAACGAGTTCCAACAACTGGGGGTCGGCGTCGAGCGCATCTGGAGAGATCGACAGATGAAACTTGCGGCAATCGGCCGAGACCCCTTGCGTCTCCGCAGCCCCAAGAAACGCGGCCGCTCCAACCGCCCCACAACTCTGCAAAAACGTTCGTCGTGAAAGATGCACCGGATCACCTTCTCATAAATTGGCACTGCTGGTAGGGTGGCATGCTCTCGCCGCCCGAGCGGCGTGAGCATGTATCTTCGTGCATTCGCATGCTTACTCGCCGCGGCGAGAAAGCATGCCACCCCGCCGTTAGCAACCACGACCTTCGAAGACTCAGGGCGTGCCACCCAAATTTAAGTTTCCTGGGGTGGCGTCACCGGTTCGGTGTCGAAGTCGATCCACTTCATCGCCCGGCGGAATGGTTCGATGCGGAGCATGACTTCGCCATTCTGGAAAAGCCGCACGGTGCCAGTCGATTCGCTCACGGTGATCGCCACGGCCGTGGTTGCTCGCGTGATTTCCGCCGCCGCCCAATGCCGCGCGCCAAACCCCTTCGGCAAAGATAAATCGGTCGACCGCGGTGCATTGAGTTGCTGCGCACCGGCAATGACATGCCCATCCGACGATACAATAAACGCCCCATCCAGTTGGGCAATTTCCTTCACGCCCTCGCGAACCTTCGAATCGGCGAGTTGCCGTTCGGCCCGACTATAGCCGCGGAGCGGATCGAACCCCATCGGCCTGCACAGCGTTAGTACCTTGCGATGATCGCCGACGACGAACAGTGTGCCCACCGGTTTGCCTTCGCGGCCTTCGCGCCCGATATCGACCGCCAAGTCGACGACCGTTTTCAGCGTATCGAGCGGAATGCGCGTCTTGAGTTGCCGCAAGTCGCGCACCGTCAATTGGCCCAAGTGTTCGCCGAGCCGAATAATACTGAGCGAATCGATCACCGTCGGCTCGAAGCCACTGTACACGGCCACGACCGAGGCCCCCGCTGGCAGATGTTCCTCGGCCACCGCTTCGAGCAACGACTGCGTGAGCCGCTCATAAACGGGCGTTTCCGACGGCATGTTCAGCAGGATCGTTTCAAAATCCTCCTCGCTGGCCCCCTCCAGAGTCTCCTCGGTATCGCCCGCCAACAGCACGGCGTGCTTGCCGGTGGCCTGGCGGAGGCGGACCCAATCGGTCGGCCGCTCCATCAAGAACAGCATGGCATCGGCTTCGTGGGCCGTGGCCAGCCGGTCGGCAAGCTCGCAAAAAGCCTGCAATTGATCGGTGAATTTGCGAGGTACCGCCATGAATCCAAAGCCATGTTCACAGGAAACTGTTTGCCGTCCGCCGACAGAAACGACCGTGTGCAGCTCGGTCGGCCGCACAATACCAGCGCTCCAAGAAAGCTTAGGTCACAATGCGACGAATGCCGACGACCGGTCGAGGATTCCGACCGACGCAATGTACCGGGAACGGCCCGATCGTTCAACGGGAACTAGCCGAGAAATGCCTGCGGTTCAACAATTGTCGCCGGCCGCTGGCCTACCACTTCTTGCCGTTCGTCTGATTATTCTTGGCCACGTTCGCTTGCGGCAGATAAAACGCGATGGAGCCTTCTTTATCGAACGGCTGAAATACGCGTTCGTCGTACAGCAAGAGCGCGTGCGTGGCGTGCGACCGCGGCCCAACTTCCCATTCGTGGTCGTAGTTCGAGTACATGAGATTGGCCAAGTAGCTCACGGCGCGAATGGTGCGCTGATCGCGCAGCTCTTCATCGGAAAGCGAATAGCACAACCATTCCAAGATGTGTCCCGTCGTCTTGATGCGGCGGTCGTCATCGTCTTCATCGCCTGGGCCTTTGAACCACTGCGTGCTCAGGCTCCCATCTTTGTTCTGCAGGCGAAATGCATACTGCTGATACTTCTTGACGAAGTCCATCGCCTCGGCGTACTCGCCATCCACCGGTTCGCCGCGGCGAATGCGTGTTTTTACCGTGAGGCTCAGGGCGGAAAGACGATGCGTACCGCCGCAGGCCGCCGTCCGCACCGGCTGGGCCATTTCCTCGCTCAATAAGCGCGGGAAATCCCATTCCAGCCCTTGGTCGTTCATCCACTTGTCGTTGAGGTCGATGTAGTACTGCAATGCCAGCAGTTTGAACGTAAGTTCCGTTTTCGGATAGCACGTTTTCTTTTCGGCTTCAATCAGATCGCGAATCGTGAATTTGTCTTTACCGACTTGAATTGGGTAGTCGGCCGACACCCGGCATTGCGCCAACATGGCCAATAATTGACCAAGGTGCCCCTGTAGACCCACACCATACTTCGCCCGCAATTCGCCCTCGGGGTTCACGTACAGCATCGCCTGCCCCTTGCAGGGCTTATTGAAGCACAACCAACCCACGCTGGTAATCGGATTGCCGTTCGGCCCGCCCTGGCGAATACGACTGTTCACGCCGTAGGCCAGCATCCCATGCATGACTTCCCATGGGTCGTTGTCCGTGCTATTGAGCTGTTTGCGGTAATATCCCTTCAGCACGCCGCGCACTCGCATTCGCAAGGCTAACAGTTGGCGAGTTAGCGGCGGTGGAGGTGTAACTTCCACCGGAACCGTCTGAACCGGCTGCGACACTGTGGCTGACGATTTGTCGTTTGCAGAGGATTGGGCTGAAGGACTTCCATCTTGCGACTTCTCTTGCTCAGCGCGGTCGCGACGGTCGCTCGACTCCGCAGCCGCTTGCGGTGCCGGAGAAATCGTGACTGCTGCACTACTCTTTTCGTGTCCGACTGGCTCGGGTGCGGGCTTGGGAACGCTTTGAGTATCGGCTGGCATCGGTTCCGCCGCCGCGCCACCAGCGGGCGAAGTTCCCTGAGAATTCTTTGTTTCCGCTGCAACGCCTATGCTGCTATACGCATCGGCAAGCGCGGGCCCGGGGGCAGCCTGCCGCGCAAGTTTGGAGGCAGCCGCGGCGGCCAATGCGCCGCCGCAATCACTTTCAGCTTCGCCTTCCCGCGCACGGGTTGTTGGTCGCGGTGCTGCAGAGGCTGATGCGCCAACGCTCGGGTCTGTCGCCTGTGCCGATGTCGCAGCAGGAGGCACTAGCATGGGGACTGCGTTGCCCGAAGCCGTTATTGTGGGTGCCGACAATACAGGCGTTGCCGCACTCGGTTTTTCATCTTTGGTAGTCGCAACCGATCTTGCTTCCGCACTTCGCTCGGCTGGCCGCCAACCTTCGGCGCCGTCCGGCCGAACCGCTACGCGCGGGTCGCTCGCTCGCGAATCAGGCTTTGAAACAATTGCCGCGGAACTCGGCGGTACCTTCTGTAGCAGCGGAGTGCCATTTAGAACGTTCTGTAAAATCATCTGTTGTTGAACGTCCGCCGGCTGGCTGGTCGCCAAAGGCGCAGGAACGGCAATTGCCCAGCCCGAGTCAATCAGCTCGGCGCCATGAAGGAGCGCTACGGTGGTTCCCAAAGCGGCTGTCGCGAGCACAGCCAACAACGTCCGCTGAGTAAGAGTCACTCTGGCTGAAGCTCTCCGAAAACGATAACTGACTTTGGACATCGCGCAGCTTCTCTTGAATCGCAGGCTCTTCGATTTCTCTGGCAAGCAGGCAAGCCGGGCCTTGGCAGTCGTCGTGCGATGCTTCAACAACAACGTTGTTCGCTCTTAGACGAGGTCGCCCAACTTAGAGGCGCACGAAGGGTACCAATCCAGCCTCCACCAATGGTTCTTGGTGAGCTGTTTGCCGACGCGACGGTACGAAATCTACCATCGCTGGTCCGTGGCGTACGAAGCCCCCTCTTTGCCTCCTAACGTGGTATCGAACCGTTTGAGGCTGGAATTAATGCCAAAATGCGAGTTTATCGACTCGCTGGCAGCGCCCAGAGAGGGCAGAGAAAATGTGCCGAGCCACTCTTTTTTCTCAAAGCTAGCGACGCTGCGACGGGCCGAATATCACGTCAATCTAGGCAACATGCTTGAGGGTCTTTTTTTTGGCGGTCGCAGTAGCAGTGAATGCATTGAAGTGACGAACATGAGCAGTCGGTCTCTGCCACGTTGCTCCCCGCTCCCTGCTCCTCGCTCCCTGCCCTCCCTCACCGCTTGAATGGAGCGAGCTGCTTGATCCGCTCTGCCATTGAAGCTGGAGCTGCAGCCGGCGGCGGATTTCCCGCCGCCACTTGCCGCCACACTTGGACGTCGGGCCCATAATCCTTGCCGACCACTGCTTTCATCGACTGCACGCCCACATACTGCAGCGCCGGGTCGCGGTCCTCCAACGCCGGCGCCAGTGCCTTCACGGTTTCTGGCGACCGGATCTTGCCGAGCGCCTCGGTGGCGGCCAGCCGCACGTCGATTTCCTTATCGCTCCGCACGACGTTCGCCAGGCTGTTCACCGACGCCGCTTCGGCCCGCTTGCCAAGCGCCCGGCAGCACGTGATTCGCACCGCCGAGTCGTCATCGCCAAGCCCCGCTTCGAGCACCTGTTGGGCCATCGGTGTGCGATATTCGGCAATCGCCTGCACCACAGCCTGCCGCACGAGCGGATCGGGTTCCACCTGAATTTGCCGGGCTAATTGATCGGTAATTTGGCGCTGTTCGGGCGAATCGACATGCGTCGACTTCAGGCCGAACTCGCGCACCGCATCGACTCGCATCGACGGCGTATGATACGTCGTCAACTTCCGCTCGGGAAACGGCCAGAACGTCGGGCGATATCGATCGTACATCCGGCAACCGCCGAGTGCGGTCAGCATCGCCGCAACCAGACACACATTTTGAACGAAAGATCGCGTCATAAAGGGTAGCGCGCTCACGTAGCCCGGCCATCACAGCCGGCACGATCGTACATAGCCCGACTGTCTCGGCCGGGAAGAGAACCCGACACAAAAGTCGCAGACGTTAGCAAAACACCCCGCCTCACGTCTACGGCGGATTCCGCGGGTGATAGCACTTCAACCGAGTGGCGCGCCCGTAGGTCAGGCTTCAGCCTGACACACGAGCGCCCCTGTCAGGCTCAAAGCCTGACCCTGACTTATACCTCAATGCTCGATATACGCCCCGCAGGCCGGGCAGCGGGCGTACCACATCGGCACGTGTTGGCCACAATTGCACTTGATGTTATGGCGAATGACGCTCGATCCCAACAGGCTGCCGCTGGTGCCGCTGCTCGCCGCAGCCACCGTATCATCGAGCACGTGCGAATCGCTTAAGGCAGACGCTGTCGTCGAAGAACTGGAAGAATGCGATGACTTCTTTTTCTCGGTCGGGTGATGTTGCATCGCTTGCCGACGCTGGATCGCTTCACGCTGGAGCGCATCGGCCGTGCCGGTTGCCGTCAATGCATCGGGCACCTGCACGATGACCTGGCCTTCGCAGTGGGGGCACAGCCCCTTCTTGCCGGCGTATTTGTCTTTGACTTTGAAGACATGTCCGTTGGGACATTCGACTTGAATTCCCATCGCCTGCCTCCCGACCGCTGAGTACGTTAGAAATGCCTGAAGATCGATCCTCCCAGCGGCAAGCACCCTGCTCGCCACCGGCCTCCGAACTCCCTGCTACGCCGAATGCCTCGGTCCCATTCCCGGCGAGGAAAACTCGATAGAATAGCAAATTAGGTCGACTCGCCGTGCCTCACGTCTCCGCCTGCAGCTTACCACGGCAGGCAGCGAATAGCAACAAAAGTTTGGAACGGGAAAAGGTGGCCATTTTTTCACGCCACCTTAAACCGCGCCTTCCTCGCACAATTTAACCGATGCGAAATTCGTGCCGCCACTACCTCCGGCCGCTGCCGATCGCCGCCGCCGCGATTCTGCTCATTACTACGGCATTTCTGTGGCTTGCCGAACCGCGCGTGGCACGGCTATGGATCAACACGGCTTCCCTGGCCGCAAGTGCCGCGGCAATCGCCTTGCCCACCGGCACGCTATTGGCCGTCGTCCTCTTCAAGACCGACGCCCCGGGTCGCCGGCTCTTCCTCACACTACTCGTCGGAATGCTATTCATTCCGCTCTACCTAATTACCGGGGCCTGGGACGCCGGTTTTGGCATTCAAGGTTGGCACACGCTGGTCACGAACCCACACCTGGCACACCAGCCCTGGTTAGCGGGGTGGCGGGCTGCTATTTGGGTACATGGCCTTGCGGCCGTGCCCTGGGTCGTGGTGATCGTCGGGGCCGGTTTGCGAACCGTCGAAGCGGAAGTCGAAGAGGATGCCGCCACCTGTGCCCCGCCGCTGAGCATGCTGTGGCACATCACGCTTCCCCGTGTCGCCCCTGCCATCGGAGTTGCCGCCCTGTGGATTGCGACCGTCGTCCTCACCGAAATCTCCGTCACCGACTTCTTCCAAGTCCGCACGTTCGCTGAGGAAGTCTACACGCAATCGGCTCTGGGCACGTTGGAGATGGGGACAGGGGACAGGGGACAGGGGTCAGGGAACGGCAGTTGGCAGATTCCTGGAATTGGTTTGTGGAGCGGATTGGCCCTGTCGGCCATGTTGGCGGTCATCGTGATCCTGGCTTCCCTGCGCCTCATTTCCAATTGGAACGATGCCCCACATCGGGCACCTTGGATCTGGCGACTACGCGTCGCACGACTACCGATCATCATTGCGCAGCTCCTCTGCGTTGCCCTACTCGTTGGCGTACCTATGGCCAACTTGGCTTATAAAGCTGGCATCCACGTCATCGCGACCGAAACGGGCCGCATCCGCACTTGGTCATTTGCGCAGCTCGCCGCACGCATTGCGGCCGCTCCGGGCCAATTTCGTGGTGAACTGCTTCTTTCGGCCAAGCTGGGAGCGCTGGCAGCGACGACCGCCGTGGCCATCGGCCTGCTATTGGCGTGGAAGTTGCGCGGCGTTGTTAGCCGAGATTCGGCCTGGCGGCCGACGCCAACCACCGTGGCGGCCCTTCTCGTAATCGCTTTGTGCTTCACGATTCCTGGGCCGCTACTGGGGCTCGCGACGATTCGCTTGCTGAACCAGCCGCCTGATTCTCCACTTTCGCTCTTGGCCTGGCTCTACGACAGCAACTTCGCACCCTGGCTGGTGCAGACGATTCGCACGCTGCCCATCGCCACGCTCATTTTGTGGCCCGCCCTGGCGACCGTGCCGCAAGTCATGCTCGATACCGCCGCCACCGACGGCACCGGCCCCTGGGGCCAACTCTTTCACATCGCGGTGCCGCAGCGCTGGCCCGCGATTGCCGCCGCCTGGCTCATCGCGTTCGCGGTCGCACTCGGCGAACTGGCCGCCACGATTCTCGTTATCCCACCGCAAGTCGGCGCAACCGCCCTTTCCATCCAAGTCTTTCAACTTCTCCATTACGGCGTCGACGATCGAGTCGCCGCTATCTGCCTTGTAATGGTCGTCACCATCGCCGGCCTGACGGGAATAGCCGCGAAGCTCATGACGAATAAAAAATGACAGCTGATTGGATTAGCGAGGATTAGCGATGATTAGTGTTCCGAACTACTTCAGCGTTCCGTCGGACACGGTACAATACAGCTAATAATCATTGCTTTCCGGCCCCGCCCATGTCGTCACCCGAGCCTGTTGTCGAAGAACGCCAGAAATGGTCTCCCTGGACGATCGCCGCGGCAGTCTTGCTGCTGGCGATTTTCAGTGTGATCCTCGTCGGCACGATCCGTGGCTGCTTCTTCGCCAATCCGCAGCAAGCCGCGCAAACGGAAGACGAAAAGAAAAAGGCCGAGGGAGAAAAGAAGAAAAAAGACGAATTCGTCATCTCCTCGCCGATTGTCATGCCTTCCGAGCCCAAAGTGCCGCTGCCCGTTGTGAAACCCGGTCATTGGGAAACCACCAGTCAATCGATGACGGCCAACTTCCGCGATTTCATCGGCGACTCGCGCGTTTCGATCGTCAACAATCAGAACCAACCCTACGCTGTTCCCAAAACGCCGTTCGCCGTCCGTTCGAGCCGGCCTGTGCTGCTCAACAAATCGCGCCGCAAGGATACCGAGACCACCATCCTGGTTCCCGAGTCCACGCAAGCGATCAATCTCTATAACGAGCTCGAGGAACGCAGCATCGGCTACGGCATCCCGCCGATCCGCACGCCGCTCACGCCGATGCCGTCGTACCAATACCATTTCGTGGTCCTGGCAAAAGAACCTTCGCGCTATGGCTTCGTGAAGTCGCTCGATTCGGTCGTCGCCCCGTTCGACGGCGAATCCGAAGCCGATGACTCTCAGGACCCGGTGATCTACAGTGTCGCTCTCTTGTCGGCGGCGGGCCCAGCCGTCGCCCTTCCCGATAATCCGCTGACCTGGACGTCCACCGCCTACATGCTGTGGGACGAAGTCGACCCCGGTGATCCCGTCACTTCCGAGCAAGAGAAGGCCATCGTCGATTGGGTTCACTGGGGCGGACAACTCATTATCAACGGCCCTGATTCGCTCGATCTGCTGAAGGGCTCATTTCTCGAGCCGTACCTGCCGGCAACCAACGGCGGTACCCGCAAGATCGCGGCCGATGACCCCGCCATCGCCGAACTCAACAAGCACTGGCTGATCTCCACTGCAAAAACACCTGGCGAACCATTGCGCGTAACGGCCCCTTGGTCGGCGACCACGCTCAAGCTCCAACCCGGTGCCGCTTTCTTGCCCAACACGGGCGAGTTGTTCGCCGAACGGCCAGTCGGCCGCGGCCGAATTATTGTGTCCTCCATGCAGTTATCGGAACGCGACCTCATTAATTGGCGAACCGGCTTCCAAAGCCTCTTCAACGGTTGCCTGCTCCGCCGGCCAGCCCGCAAGTTTCGCGAAGGCGCCTTCGGCGACGTCACGATGCTCTGGGCCGACGAGAACCTCAAGGGTCGGCGCCTTGACGCCCGACTCAATACCAATCTGCGCTACTTTGCCCGCGATCTGGGCGTCGAAACCGCGTACCAATATGTCGAGGTAAACGACCAGCCCATCAGCTCTCCACGCTACAATCGTTTCGGCCAGGCGATGCCCGCGCAAGCGATCCGCGAGTACCGCCCGCCCGGCTATGCCGGCGGCTTGGGCGCGTGGAACGATTTCAGCGCCGCCTCGGAAGCGGCCCGCACCGCCCTCCGCGAAGCAGCCGGCGTCGAAGTGCCCGGTGCCGACTTCGTCGTGCTCTGCCTCGCCACCTACCTCGTCGTGCTCGTACCGATCAACTGGATCATCTTTCGCACGCTGAACCGCGTGGAATGGGCTTGGATCGCCGCACCGCTCATCGCGCTCGCCGGCACCTGGGTCATCGTGCAGCGCGCGCAACTCGATATCGGCTTCGTCCGCGCCCACACCGAAATCGGCGTCCTCGAACAACAGCCGGAGCACCCGCGGGCGCACCTCTCGCGTTACACGGCACTCTACACGTCGCTGTCGACCACATACGATTTTCAATCCCCCAATCTGACGACCTTGTTCGCGCCTTTCCCGACCCGCGCCGACTACAAAATGATCTTCGGCGAGGGCGTCACCAGCATAAACTTCCAACGCTACGATGATGTGCGCCTCGTCGGCCTGCCGATTTCCTCCAACTCCACCGGCATGGTCCACAGCGAGCAAATGCAAACGCTCGATGGCCCGATCCGCCTCGGCAAGTCGTCGGCCACGGGCGGCTATCAAATCGAAAACCGCACCAACCTGGAACTTCACAGCGTGTGCGTCGTGCGGAAGCCGACGGCGGAAGAAGTCCGCAAGACCGGCCGCGGCAGCGAAGGCCGCTGGATCGGCGAACTGCTGCCTCATCAATCGGCCGCCACGACCGACCGCATGTCGCGGCTGCCCGATCAGAAATTCACTTTTGGCGACGAGCGCACGACTGAGGCCCAGTCGATTCGCTCGCCGCGGCTCAACCTGGAGCCCATGTTCCGCCTCGCCCTCGACCCGAAATTCATTGAGGAAGGCGAAACCCGGCTCGTTGCCCGCTGCGACGAAGTACTCCCCGGCGAAACCATCACGCCCACCGCCTCGCAGGTGCGCGGCGCCACGCTGGTCATCGCCCACCTCGCCTACGCGCCGCCGCCCGCACCCGAAAAAGACGTGAACACACGCTACGATATCAAAGCCACCGACAACAAATCAGAAGGCGTATTGGAACTACAACCAGGAGAATGAAAAAGACAAGGAGAGGGGGAGACAAGGAGACAAGGAAAAAGCAATAACAATGGGTCTCCTTGTCTCCCCCTCTCCTCGTCTCCTCCTCTTCTTCCACCCTGTCCCCCGTATCCTGACCCCTCACCCCTCCCCAATGATCGAACTTCGCAACTTCACGAAGCACTACGGCGACTTCACGGCCGTCCAGAACCTCAGCCTCAAAATCAACGCGGGCGAGATGTTCGGGTTCATCGGCCCCAACGGCGCCGGCAAGAGCACGACGATTCGCTTCCTGGCCACGCTGCTCCGCGCCACGGCCGGCGAGGGGATCGTCAATGGCCACAGCGTGACGAGCGACCCCATTGGCGTTCGCAAGAGCGTCGGTTACATGCCCGATAACTTCGGCGTGTACGACGGCATGAAAGTGTGGGAGTTCCTCGATTTCTTTTCCGTCGCTTACCAAATCCCCCGCAGCCGCCGCAAAGCCGTCATTGGCGACGTGCTCGAACTCTTGGATCTCACGCACAAGCGCGACGATTTCGTCAACGGCCTTTCCCGCGGTATGAAGCAACGGCTGTGCCTGGCCAAAACCTTGGTCCACGACCCGCCGGTGCTCATCCTCGACGAACCCTCGAGCGGCCTCGACCCGCGTGCCCGCCTCGAAGTAAAGGCCCTGCTCAAGGAACTTCGCAACATGGGCAAGACCATCCTCATTTCCAGCCATATCCTTACCGAGCTGGCCGATTGCTGCACCAGCATCGGCATCATCGAACGCGGCCAACTGCTGCTCCACGGCCCCATTGAAACGGTCTACCGCAAGATTCAACGCAACCGCCAAATCGAAGTCCGCTTCGCCGGCAACCCCGAAGCCGGCGTGAGCCTCATCCGCAGCGACCCCAAGGTCCGCGATGTGCAAGTCAATCACCGCAGTTGCACCGTCGAAATCGAAGGCGAAGACGCCGACGTCCAACGCCTCCTCCGCCAACTCGTCGCCTCCAACTGCGGCCTCCTCAGCTTCGCCGACCGCGAACCCACGCTCGAAGACGTGTTCATGCTGGTGACGAAGGGGTTGGTGACGTAATGGCAGAGAGAAGCCTACAGTTACGATGCAAGACCTGAAGGCTGAACGCGTGCCCAATCCGCTATTCACCGTCGACGAAGTCTTCACAATCGAAGGACGAGGAACGGTCATTTGCGGATTTAAGGCAGATCAGTACTCACAACTCAAGGTCGGTGACGAGCTTGTGCTCCAGCGTCCAGATGGTACTTCGCTCGCTACCAATGTAACCGGTGTCGAGTATCCACCATCCATTCTCTAGGTCGGTGTACGGTCCGCAGACCCAAGCTATGGAATACTTGTCGATCCGACCGTCACGCGCGAGGACGTTCCAATCGGCACAAAAGTCTGTCGAACCGAGCAGAGGTGACGGCAATCGTCACACCGGGCAGTGAACCTCAACATGATCTACTTGGAACCCGGCGCGCTGCACATCGGCGGCGGCGCTGTTGATGGCCTGTCCAAGCGAACTTGATTCGCGCGTGAAACGCACAAAAACTTCGCCGTCCCTGCTGACAATCGTGCCGTCGTCGCAACCGGCCTCAAATAGGGCATCGCCTTGATCGTCCGCAACGGCTTCCATGCTGGACAAAATCAACTTGAAGTAATACGGCTTCATCAATGACTAACCGGTGGCAGTTGAAAATGACCAGCCACGACTCCGCGCACAGTCAAGTCTTCGTCGAGCTTTTTCCAACGGAGTGCATAACCATTTAGTTCCAGATGCACTTCTTGGAGTTCATCATCGTTGGCGGTTTGCAGAATTCTAAATCGATCTGCTGGAAAACCCACAATTCGGCCATCAGTGAGTTCCAGGTATACCATCCGTTTTTCTACCCAAACTCGTACTGCGATCGGTTCAGTTTCTAGAACTGCTTCATGAGCGGTGGTACTCATTGTATTTTTCTCTCAAATAGTCTCGATGCTCAAACACCAGTCCTTCAATAGTCCGCACCACATGAGCTGCCAATCCTTGGTTCTTTGCCAAGGTGATCGGATCCAGCCAAAACTTGCATTCGCCCTCCGAAGTCCGCACATGGATGTGTGCCGGCTCACCTCGCTCATCGGAGTAGAAATGAAACCGATACGGTCCTACTCGCAGAACTGTTGGCATCGACGTTTCTTCCGGTTCGACTTACCGCACCCTTTTCAAGTGTAATCGGCAAGGCGGCAGTCGAACAGTCGTTGCCACTCGCTACCCCAACAACAACGGCGCATCCGCGTCGCCGCTTTGTTCCCATTGCCGGCGGACTTCGCCCAGGCCGTAAACACATAGGTCGAACTGCTCGCTCAGGCGTTGCAGCACGTCGGGCGTAGGCACTTCGGTTTCGGTAGGAATCGTGCTGGCGATCCAGTACGCTCGCTTGCCCTGCTTTGGATAATCGATGAACGCATCCTTGCTGCCGCGTCGCAGATGGTTCACCACCTCGGGATACACACCCGTCCAGAACAACGTGTAGTCACCAATGTGCCGATGCACTTTCTGAGCCGCGGAACCCTCGCGGTGCTGTGCCTCCACCAGCATGTCGGCCACCGCCACCAGTTTTTGGCCACGCACCGATCGCACCGGGTAGAGCGCATCACAGCTCACGAACCGCACCAGCAGCTCGGCCAAATAGTCAACCAACGGCGGATCGGCCACGCCCAGCCGAGCATTGAATGCATACTCGGTCAATCCCGTGAAGAAACGGCGCGTGGCAGACAATCGCATGTCAGCGTGCATGGAATGGTCCCTCGGCGGGCGCTGCCCAACGAAGGACCGTGTTGCAGTCGCCGCATAGGGGCATTGCGACGATCGGCCCAAACCACACTGGGCCAAGCTATCCCAATGCCGAACCCGCGGGCCGGCACATCGGCGAGCAACTCGCCGCGCGTACGCCGTACCCACTCAATTTTACCTTGATGACGGAATCAGGGTCAAATTTTTGGCACCGCCTAATCGCTTCCACTTATATCGGAAAACCGGCCTGCGCGGGAACACCGGTTTTGAGTAGGTGCCGCGAGCCGAGCGGCACATTTGGCAGCAGTGTGGAGTCAATCGTTGGCTGCTGCCGCGACATCCGTGGGAGGCATCTCTGACGCCGATTACGCCAGCCAATGGCACGCGACATCGGCCTCAGAGAGGCCTCCCACGTGAGCCCGAAGTGCGTCCGCAGCTACTCGACCGCCGGCGCAATCACCGCCGTCAGCGCCGCACGAATCGCCCCCAGTTGTTCCTCATTCTGAACCTTCCGCTCGTCGCGGTCAGTCACATAGAACACGTCGACCACCTGGTCGAGATGCGTGCCGATCTTGGCGAATCGAATCACCAGCCCCAAATCATGCAGTGCTCGGGCCAGCCGATACAAGAGCCCGCGGCGGTCGATCGTAAACACTTCGACCACCGTGCAATCGTCGGACATGTCGTTGTCGATGCGCACTTCATTAGGCAAATTGGTAAGTGCGGCTCCCGCTTCTTTTTGTTCACGCCCCAAAATCTTGGGAAACTTCGGCGCCTCGTTCGAGTCGATCGAGGCAACCAGCGCCCGACAAATCGCGTCGAGCCGCTCGGCCGATGGCTCGCCCGGCGTCTCCGGTTCCGAGGCCACGTACCGCAGCAGTAGTAGCCCGTCGGCCAACACGTTCGTTTCCGCCGCCACAATTTGCTGCCGATTGCTCGTCAGCGCCCCCGCCATGCTTGAGAAAATCGCCCGGCCCGAACCTTGATCGATCCCGGCGATGAATTCGACCATATCGACGTCCTTGAGGTAATTGGCCCACGCCACGCCGGCGCGCGGTTCCAGCTTCCGCAATCGCCGTAGCGTATCAACGATCGCGGCCGGCGGCCGCTTGCGCACAAATGCATCGGGCAGCGAAGCCAACTGCCGCTCGAACCACGCATCCTCGCGCTCTGCCGCTTTCAGTAGCTCCCACGCGGCTTTGCGCTCGGCCGTGCCGATCGCCTCGACGCCCAAATCGCCTTCCGCCGCAAACTCGCGAGCCGCTCGCATATGCAGCTCACTAAGTATCTCGACCTTCCAACTGTTGAGCACATCCGGCCCAACCGCCGCCAGATCGGCGCACGTGACCAGGAACAGCAGATCCAGATTTGCCCGCGAGCCCACCTCGTCCACAAATCGCGCAATCAACTGTGGCTGCGTCGTGTCGTACTTCAGCGCCAAGTGCGTCATCCGCAAATGTTTATGAACCAGGAATTCCAAAGTCGCCGCTTGATCGCTGGGCAAGCCAAATCGCTCGGCCGTCGCGATGGCAACTCGTCGGCCAACTTCACTGTGATCCTCTTCGTGTCCTTTACCCAAATCATGAATCAACAGAGCTAAGTGCAGCAACGTCTTATCCGGCAACAAACGGTAAGTCTTGCCGATCGCATCCTGCCGCTCGCCGAACTTCGTGGCCTCTTCCACGGCCCGAATGCTGTGTTCATCGACCGTGTACTTGTGATACTGGTTGAATTGAAGGAAGCTGCGCGCGTGCGAAAACTCGGGAATGATCTTCTCCAGCACACCCATCTCATGCAGGCGCCGCAGCAATTCGCCCAGCCGCAGCGGGTGGGAGAGAACCTTCAAGAAGCCCGCCATCAGTGCGGGCTTGGGCTCGTGCGAATACTGCGGTGCCGTGCGATAGATATAGTGCCACGTATCCTGCGAAATGCGCTTCCCCTCGGACCGCGCCAAGTCGACGAGCTTTAGCACTTCTTCCGGATGTTGCGCCAACCTCGCCGTTGCCCGCGGCGTCGCACTCACTTCGCTGCGGCCGATTTGGTAATCATCCTCGATTCGCCGGCCCAACACTGGCTCGAGCACCCGGCTCATCCGCGATACGGGCATCATCAATTCCGATAGCCGATGTGCCATTTGCCACACGTGCGACGTGTGGTGGAAGTAATCGCGCATGAACTGCTCGACCGGCAACATGCCCTGCTTGCCCGGATATTTGAAGAACTGCGCGAGCCTCAGCTGCTCGGCCCGGCTCAATGCATCGTTGGTTTCGTTCGCGTAGAAGTGCATCTCATTCCGCACTCGCAGCAAAAAATTCAGCGACGAAATCAACCGCCGATGATCGAACGTCGAGAGTACGCCCCGGGCGTGCAAGCGATCGGGATCCGCCACGCCCGCCTTCAAGTACCACAACCAGCGCAGCAAGTGGATATCGCGCAGTCCTCCCCGCGACCGCTTCACATTCGGTTCGAGCAAATAGACAGTCTCTCCATACTCGAGCCGCTCGGTACGCCGCTCGGCAATAAAATCGGCCGCCAGCCCCGACCCGCGCTTCTCGATCATCGCCTTCATCTGGGCCGAGTAGCGGTCGAACAAATCGCTGTTGCCCAACAGCAACCGCGACTCTAACAGCGACGTACCAACCTGCGCATCGGTTCGGGCAAGCTGCACCGCCTCCGCCGGCGTCCGCAAACTTTGGCCCAGGTGCTGATACACATCGCAAATATCTTGAATGAGCCGCGATGCCAACTGCCCAATGAGCGCATCCCGCTTGCCATCGAACAGCACCATGAGATCCACGTCGGAAAACGGCGCCTGTTGCCGCCGACCAAACCCGCCGTGGGCCACGAGCGCCACTCGCGCGCGTAACTCCTTGGAACTCGCCTCGGGCAGTTCATCGAGATACGCATCGTAAATGCGTTGGATGGCCTGATCGACCAGCGTCGTGTACCGCGCGCAGACCCGCGTTCCCTCCATCCCCAGGTCATGCTGCGCGCGAAGCTGCTGCCGTCCTTCGACCAGTTGCTGGCGCACTGCGCGCACGATCGAACGTAAACGATCACCGTGAGACATGCTCGACGAAACTGAAGTCCGCAGACTTCGCAACAAGATCAAAAGTCGGAGCTCCCCAAGACTCCGACAACTGCACGGGCGCCGCTCCGCTCAACGGCCGCGTGTCCACAATATTATACGGCCTCGGCCCCGGTTTCACCCGTGCGGATGCGCACCACGTCGCTCAGCGACGAAACAAAAATCTTGCCGTCGCCGATTTGGCCCGTGTGGGCCGCCTTCACGATCGTATCGAGCGCGGTCTGCACCTTGGCGTCATCCACCACCACCTCAATTTTCACCTTGGGCACGAAGTCGACCTGATATTCGGTCCCGCGGTACGTTTCCGTGTGGCCCTTCTGCCGGCCAAACCCGCGGACCTCGGTAATCGTCATGCCGCTGATGCCCTTCGCCGTGAGGGCGTTCTTGACATCTTCCAGTTTGAAATGCCGCACAATGGCTTCGAGTTTCTTCATACGCCTGACTCCCAATCCTATAGTCCGACTGCCGCTGCCTAGATTACGCCAACCGGACCAGCACGTAAAGCCAATTATCTCCCCCGTTTGGCCAGGAAGACATATTGCTTACACCGACTTCCGCATCCGAGGGAACTCGCCAATTGCCGTAGGACGGACATTCTCGTCCGTCCATCTCCGGGTGGCCGGGGTTGGGCCGCAGGCGAGCCCCCAGTTCGTCGCATTCCCGCGAGGCCGGTCGCGCCCTCACCGCCATCCGTGCTGAGCGTCAATTTTCTTCCGTTCGCTTCTGCTGCCAAACCACATCCAGCACCCGGTTCTGCTTATTCACCAGCCGAGCCAGCACGAACAACAGATCGCCCAACCGATTGATATAGCGGCCCAGCTCGCTCCGCACCGGCTCGAGCGCCGCCAATTCCACCAACCGCCGTTCGGCCCGCCGGCACACGCACCTCGCCACGTGCAGCTGCGCCGCCGCGGCCGCTCCGCCCGGCAAAACGAACGACGTCAGCGGCTCGACCGCCGTCTCACACCGGTCGATGGCCGTTTCCAACCCCGCCACATCCGCATCATTCAGCCCCGAGGCCCGACCACCATCCGCGGAGTGCGACGCGAGCTCCGCTCCCATCTCGAACAATGCATGCTGAACGGTGGATAGCAGGGCATCGATACCTTCCGGAGCCACACCACTCCGCAACAGTTCGACACGCACGACGCCCAGCACCGCATTGGTCTCATCGATACTTCCAATGACTTCGATCCGCAATTCATCCTTGCGCACCCTCTGGCCACCCAGCAGCGATGTCTCTCCGGCGTCGCCCGTGCGTGTGTAGATCTTCATCGTGTAAAACCAGGTCAGGTCATTACGGTCATCGCGATTATGCAGCCCGCAAACGTCGCGAGTGCCAATTATCTCATCCAAGCGCGCAGGCGACCGCGCAATCGCTCCACATTTGGTTGCAATTTAGCGTTTTTCAGCCGACAATGACAGTTACCACCAGGGAGTTCAGCGATGAAGCGAGTTGTCTTGTCGTGCGCACTTACACTAAGCCTACTGCCGTGGCAAAGCGCAAGTCTTTCTGCCGCCAGCGGCCTTGCCGCGCAGCCGCAGCAACCGGCAACTTCGTCGGAACCGACGCCGGCCACTGAAGATACTGCCACGAAATCGAACAACGCGAAACCCGCTGCCAAGCCAGACGCCGACAAGACGGAAGGTAAGAACGATAAGGATAAATCGCCCGAATCGTCCGCCGGCAAAGACAAGAACAAAGACGCGGACGCTGCCAAGAAAGATGAGTCGAAGAAAGACGACGCGGCAAAGAAAGATTCGGCCAAGGCCGACGACAAATCGCCCAAGCCGGAAGCCAAACGCAAAACCTACAAAGTCGAGCCGAAGCACTTGCGTATCGACCTATCGCTCGATGGCACTTTCCTGGCCAACAAAATGACCGAAGTGCCGCTCCGCCCCGATTCGTGGAGCGACTACGAAATCGTCGAAGTGGCCCCGCTGGGCGCGAAAGTGCGTAAAGGCGAAACACTCTTCAAGTTCGACGCCAAGAAAATCAACGAAGCCATCGAAGACCTCGAACTCGAACAGCGGCTTAACGAACTCGCCATCGTGCGGGCCGAAGAGGAAATGCCCCGGCTTGAGAAAACCCTTAAGCTGGACGCGGAGGATGCCGTTCGCACGCTCCGCGAAGCCAAGGAAGACCTCGTTCGCTACAACGAAACCGATCGCCCGATGATGGCGAAGACCGCCAAGTTCATGCTCAAGTACTACGGCTTCATGCTCGACTATGAAAAAGACGAGCTGAACCAATTGGAAAAAATGTACAAAGCCGACGACCTCACCGAGGAAACGGAGGAAATCGTCCTCAAACGTCAGCGGAACGCCGTGGAGTTTGCCGAGTTCAGCCTCGAAAGCGCGAAGCTCAACTCCGACGAAATGCTCAACGTCCGCCTGCCGCGAATGGACGCTCAAATTAAGAACGCGCTCGATCGCGCCGAAATCGCCCGAGCCCGGGCTCAAATGGCCCTCTCGCTCGATCTCACCCGCGCCCGCTACGAACTCGAACAACGCAAGAAAGCGCGCACCAAATCGCTCGATAAGCACACCAAACTGCTGGCCGACCGCGAACTCATGGAAATCAAGGCGCCGGCCGATGGCGTCGTTTATTACGGTCAATGCCTGAACGGCCGTTGGCCCGATGCGAACACGCTGGAAAGCAAGTACCAGCCGCATAACAACGTCACGGGCGGATCGATCCTGATGACGATCGTCGACGAGCGTCCGTTGTCGATCATCGCCTCGCTCGATGAAGCCAATCGCCCGGAAGTCACCGCCGACCAAAAAGTCCGCATCGCACTGACGGCCGAAGCTACTGATCGAATCAACGGCAAAGTAAAGTCGGTCTCGCCGATTCCGGTCTCCACCGCCAAGTTCGAAACGATTTTCGACGTCGAGGAAAGCGAACTTCCCAGTTGGGTCGTCGCCGGCCTTGGTTGCAAAGTAAATGTCACCACGTACGACAAAGCTGAGGCGGTCGTCGTGCCCAAGAAAGCGGTCCACGATGACGAGGTTGACCCCGAAAAACACTACGTTTGGCTACTCGACACGAAGGATGAAAAGGCCAAGCCGCAGCGCCGCGACGTAACGCTCGGCAAGTCCAAGGGCGATGAAATCGAAATCCGCAAGGGTCTCGAAAAAGGCAATGTCGTTTCACTCGAAGACGAAAAAGAGAAAGAGAAAGACGACAAAGCGGAAGGTAAGGACTAATTCGTGAATCTCAATTATTTTATCCGCAGGCAATTCCAACGCTTCGGGCTCGATATCTCCCGCATCGACCGTACGCAGCTGGGTCAGAATCCCTACGTCGACATGGAGCGGTTCGTGGCCGATAGCCCAAACACCACGCTCTTCGATGTCGGCGCCAACATCGGCCAAACGATCGAGCGCTATCGCCTGCATTTTCCCACGTCGAAGGTCTACTCGTTTGAGCCCGATCCCGCCACGTTTCGCGAATTGCAGGCCGCTGCCGCCAAGCGAAAAGGCGTAACGGCCTGGAACTTCGCCTTCGGCGCGAAGCCCAGCAAGGCGATGCTCAACATCAACAAAGCCACCGTGATGAACTCCCTGCTCGAGCTGGGCGAGAAGGGTTGGGGCGAAGTTGAAAAGCAAACCGAAGTCGAGGTCCGCACGATCGACGACTTCTGCCGCGAACAGAACATCACCCGCATCGACGCCCTCAAATCCGACACGCAGGGCTACGATCTCGAAGTCTTCCGCGGCGCCGAGCAAATGATGCGCGACAACCGCATCGGCCTCATCCTGTGCGAAGTCAATTTCGTCGAGTTCTACCGCAACGAAGCCACGTTCGACCAAATCTTCCGCTTCCTGGTCGATCGCAACTTCGTCACCACGGCGTTCTACCGCATGCACTACGGCGCGAACGCGGTCAAATTCACCGATATCCTGTTCGTCAACAAAGTGCTGCATCCCGAAGTGCTCGAATGACGGCAACCCTTGCGAGGTGGCGCGCCCGCTCTGCGGTCCTCGCCGCAGCCGATGAAGCTCGACTACGACATCATCATCGCCACCGCCAACCGGCCCGAGATCCTGCGGGCGTCGTTGCCTTCGATGATGCGCCAAACGCGATCGGCCAAAAAGCTCATCATCGCCGACGCCAGCAACGACCACGACGCCACGGCGCGCACCGTCCGCGAAATCACCGCTGGAGCGCCCTTCGAGGTCATCGTCTTCCACACTTCCAAAGGCGCCTCACCACAACGGAATGCCGGCCTCGCCTATTCAGCCGCGCCTGTCATCTTCTTCCCGGATGATGACTCCGTTTGGTACGACGACGTGGGCGAACAAGTGATGCGCATCTACGAACGCGATACCGACCAGCAAATCGGCGGCGTCGGCCAGGTCGAAGCCTTTGAATCGCCGACGCAAATGTCGCAGCAGCAGGAGCAAGCCCGTCAGACTTCGCTGCTCAAAACTCTCAAATACCGGGCCAGCCTGCTCCGACATCGCATCGTAAACAGCCTGATGGAAAACCCACTCCACACCTGCGGCCTCGAATTACTCGCCCGCCATCAAGTGCCCGCTTGGTTGCCCGAATTGAACGCCCAGCCGATCGAGCGGCAAATCGGCTTCCGCATGAGCTATCGGGCCGATGCCGTCCGCCGCCACCGGTTCGATGAAGACCTCCGCCTGCCGCGCAGCTTGTGGGAAGATTTCGCACTTTCCTACGCCGTGCTGCGGGACCAACTCATGGTCGAGGCGCAAGGCGCGAAGGTGTTTCACCACCGTTTCGGCGGCGGCCGCGGCAACGGCCTCGAAAACGGCGTCGAGCAACTGCTCAACCTGTGCTACATCGTCTGCAAATACTCGCCGCCAGGTTCGGCACCCCGGAAAGCGCTTTTTTCCTATGCCCGTGTTTTTATCGGCGAAGCCGCACTATTCCGCGCACCGCTTAACTCGTACGAACGCGACAAGCTTCGCGGTTTCCTCCGCGCTCGCCGCGAATTCCAATTCCTCATCGATTCCCCACTCGACGAACTCACCCAGCGCTACAAACAAGCCATCCGCCGCTGCCTCAACGAAGACCTTTCCGATCACTGAGCCATTTGTCCGCCAACGATGTCTCGTTTAGCCGCGACGCGCCAGCGGAACGCGACCCATCGCCGACGAAACAACTCGCGCCGCCCAACACCACATGCCTCGCCAACTACTCCACCCCATCACGAATCGATTACGACCGCGAACCGGCTTGCGTGCCGCGGCTGTGCACATGTCGGTCATCGTGACATTTGTTGCTGCGGTAGTCGCCGAACACCGGACCGCGTTTCCGGCCAAAGACGCTTCCACCGCTGTCTCTCCCCTCGCCACTACCGGCCCGAAACCAAAACCAATCACGCGCCCCAAGCCTGAAGAAATAACGCAAGCCCTTGAACGCGGTCTGAAGTTTCTGCTCGCCGACCAGCGTCCGGATGGCTCCTGGGGCAGTCCCGAAAACACCAAGCCGATGGAAATCTACGCGCCGCCGCCCGGCGCGCACGACGCCTTCCGCACCGCCACCACCTCGCTCGTCATCATGGCACTCATCGAAGTGCAGCCCCGTGTTGCGGAGGCCGAGCGACCGAATATCGCCAAGGCCATCGACCGCGGCGAAAACTGGCTCAGCGAACACCTGGCCCGGCTGAAACGCGCCACGCCCGACGCCCTCTACAACGTCTGGGGCCACTCGTACGCTATCCAAGCCCTCGTCGCACTCCATAAACGTGCCGACGGCAACAAAGACCACCAAGCCAAGCTCACCGAACTTGCCCAACATCAGGCCGACATGCTCGCCCGCTACAGCTTCGTCGGCGGCGGCTGGTCGTACTACGATTTCCTCGCCGGCACCCAGACGCCGAGCGACTCAGCCTTCAGCTTCACCACGGCGACGGCCCTTATCGCCCTCAAGCAGGCCGAATCGATCGGTGTGACTTTTCCGGAGAAGCTCACCAAGAAAGCCATCGCCTCGCTGCTCCGCCAACAAAAGCCCGATTTTAGTTACGACTATGGCGAATACCTCCGCATGATGCCGATGCTGCCGATCAACCGCCCCGCCGGCAGCCTTGGCCGTTCCCAGTCCTGCAATCTCGCCCTCCGCATGTACGGCGACAAGCGCATTACCGACGACGTCCTTAAAACCTGGCTCGATCGGCTCTTCGCCCGCAACAACTGGCTCGGCTACGGCCGCAAGCGCCCCATCCCGCACGAATCCTATTTCCAGGTCGCTGGCTATTTCTACTACTACGGCCACTGGTACGCCGCCCTCTGCATCGACGCCTTACCCGCCGCCGAGCGGCGACATTTTCAAGACCACCTCGCCCACATCCTCCTGCCGCTCCAGGAAAAGGACGGCTGCTGGTGGGACTTCCCCCTCTACAACTACCACCGCCAATACGGCACCGCGATGGCCCTCATGTCCCTCACCCGCTGCGAACACAAGTAGGTCAGGCTTCAGCCTGACACAGTCGAGCGTTCGGTACGACGTCAGGCTAAAGCCTGACCTACGGTTCTGTGTGTTGCGAAGAGCATTCGTGCCGGGGGGGCCTTCTGGCCACGCGGTTGCCAAAACGCAACGCCCTCTCGGCCGACCGGTTCCGCATTCTGCTGCACGAAACCCGTAGAATTTCGCGGTATTTCTGCCCATCGCACCGGCTGTTGCGGTCGTACCGCCTGTAACTTCCCAGGTACTTCGATTCCAGCCGTCTCATTTTCAGCTGCCCTCCTCGCCGCCTCCCATGACCTAGGTTTGAGCAGAAGTTATTTCGGCCGAGCCGAAAGCCGCTACAGCGGATGTTGCAACGGACTACACGAACAACACTCGATATCCCCATCGAATTCGATTGTTCTCCTGGCGACCTGTAACACTGACTTTACGAACGCTTGTGATGCGAGAACTACGATGGGGTTTCTAAAAAATTTCTTTACCAACGTGTACACCGCCGATGCACCCGCCCGTCCCGCGAGCGGGTTCAATCAGCTCTCCAACGATGAGCTGGAAGCGCACCTCGGCGTTTCTCGCTACGGCAGCTTCGAATTGAGCGATGCCGTGCGGCCCTCGTACAACTTGGAAGTCATCCCCAGCGCGGGCTTCCGCCACGATGTGTACCGCGACGAGGAAAACAAGGCCGAAGTGCCGGTCGTCATGGCCGCCGTCAGCCGCGAACACATCATGGACACGTTCATGTCGCTCATCGAACAGTTGGGCGACGTGGTCGATGTGGTCCTCGAAACCAGCCACGGCAACCAAGCGCACGGCCACACCGACCTCTACCGCGAATACATCGACATGCCGATCCTGCAAAGCACGTTGTGGGATTTCGAGGAACTGCTTGTCAACGACGGCTGCACCGGCATCGCCGTCCTCAACCCCAGCCTGCCGCAAGAAGTGCAACTCGACGAGCACAAGCTGCTCATCGTCTACGGCAAGGACCTCCGCCGCTACGAAAACGTGATGGTCGACTGCCGCGTCCCCTGCCGCGAGGACATGCGGTTCATCACCGAAGCCGAGCACGTCCACTCCACCTCCGAACGTTACCTGCAAGACTTCGAAGAACTCAAGATGCGCCTCGGCATGGATAGCGGTCGGTAAACTTGGCTCGCATCCGGGGGAACAACCGAAGAATCAATATCGGCGGCTAAGTCGCTGCGATGTCTGCCCACTTATTTCAGGGCGGCAGAATCGGTTCTCCATCAAGCAGCCCCCATTCGCGTCTGAACACCTACCCCCCCGTTACCAGCGTATTTTCCGGTACTCTTATTGAAAATGTTTACGTGACGACGCACAGTCACTTCGCGTACCTTGGTACCTTGGAAAATCTGGAAAATCTGCTTGACATCATCCGGATAGGTGTTCTAATGATTGCGCGGTCGCCGCGCGGTTCGGCCGTGGTGCGGCCATTTCTTTTCCCTGTCGTTGCCACCTTCGCCCTGGCAGCAGCGACGAACGTGGCAGTAACGCGTTCGGTTTCTTCTTAGTGTCTGGACGAATAGCTTCAGATACGCACAACTCGATGCCGCCTGATTGTGGTAGTCAGCAGTCCGAGTGGCTTTTCGCACTTGGCGGCGAGTCTTTAGTCGCTCGACAATCCGCACCGCGGGATGTCGTTCTGGATTCACCGCACGAGCCGTCGGATTTGTGCTTGCGACCCATTCAGGCGGCCCGGGAAAGGAGGGGCTACACATCCAAAACTCCTTCGCCGATATCGTCGCGTTGATTCATGCATGGTCCTGATCCGCATGCGGCAAACGCATGATCGGGCACCTGCGACTCGGATCCCAAATTGTCTTGGAGGTGTTCTAATGAAACCGCTACAACTTTGCGCGGCTGCGACGGTGTTCGCTGTGTTGTTCGCGTTCACCACCTTCGCGCCAGCCCAAACGGGCACATTCTCCGACTCCCTCTCGGAAGCTGTTGTCGACCTTGCAGGGGCTAACGTGCCTCTGGCTCCCCCGACCGTCTCCTTCCCGATCCCGGAAGGCCAGGAACCCGTTGACCTCGTGTTTCCACTCCCCGGACGTCAAATCGACTTCGTGGAAGAAACACCCGTGACAAACATCATCAGCGACCGGCTTTCGATCAGCCCCTATGAAGTCCGCGTGGCGTCGGATCCAAATCCTGGCGGCCTGCCCCCTCGGACCAATGCCATCCGCATCCCAGCCTCGGCATTGGAATCGTTTCTCCCGCTGTCCATACTTGCCAAATCCGACGGTAACGCCGCCAATCCGGTGCAAGAACTTTCCGACAGCCTGACCATCACGCTCGGCTCGTATGGACCCGGCACTGGCACGGTAATCTTCAGCGAAGTTATTCCTGAACCTCTGCCAGAGGGTGTCACGGAACCGGTGCTCGGCTTCGTGATTCCGCCGACGTTATTCGACATCGTCGAGCCACCTGGTGAAACCGGCGGCGTGGACGGAATCATCAGCGATTACGTCGATCTGCTCACTCAGATCGAAGTGAGATTCATTTCGTCCGACGACCCGGCGCTTTATGCCAATCTTCCACCGGCGCAAGGCTTCATCGTCGAAAGCATCACGGCGGGCGGCGGCATCCACTACTATTTGGATTTCCGTTCCGATGCCATTCCCGAACCATGCGCCATCGGATTAATCGGCGTCGCGGCTACGGCCCTGGTTACCCTCCGCCGCCGCAGCTAGCGCAAACAAAACAAGGCCACATTCCGGCAGCGCGCCGGAATGTGGCCCATGTCTTCTGCACGCTTTTCCCGTGGCCCGGCCGACGACGCCTATTCTTTCGCGCCCGTTGCTACCGCTCTGCTGAATTTCCGCGCATTCAGTTTGTATATCGTGTGGCCGAAGAGTATGCCGCCCAGCGGAATCAGCACGATCGCTGGACCGAGCCAACCCAAAAAACTTCCGCCATAACGGTAGTACTGAATGAGCGCGAATAGCACTGCCGTTGGTACGCCCCATCCCAGTACGCCAAAACGAAATACGTACTGGCCACGCGTGAGGTTTGTAAAGTGAGCACGGTCACTTGTGTCAGGTTGCGACATGGTTTCAAATTCTGTAAACGATGTTGAGGTTAGGTAGACGACCGGCCGCCAACAACCGGCAACCGCTCATCCCCTACTACGGCGCGCAACCCACACCGTTACAGAGCCGTACGTCAGACTTTAGCCTGACGATCCGATTCGACCTAACTTCAGCCTCTCGATCACATGCGACCAGACGTTAGCCTGGCGATCCGCCGCGAATCGCCAGGCTAAAGCCCGACCTACGCGGGCAGCAGCACATTTGAAATCCCCCTCCCTGTTAGGGAGGGGCGAGGGGAGGGTTCGTCCAAAGCGGTGAACACAGCATCTGTGTATTCAAGCACAGCAGAAGATTCAAGCTGATCATCACCACGCGCGCCATCGACCGAATTGTCATCGCCTCGATTCCGTTCACGACCGCGCGATATTAGCCACGCCACGAGCCCCGCATCGTGCCCTGCGCCAGTAGCCGCCGCGTACACAGCGCGCATGCGTGCCACTGGCTCCGCCAGTGCCCCGCGCGCACCACCGGTCAATTCAACTTCAACAGTTGCCGCAACGACAGCTTGCGCACCACCATCCGCGTCTTGGAAAGACGCGGCCACGTGGGCCAGTCTCTCCGAGACTGGCATGGCCCCCTGTGCGCCAACCTCTATTTCACCCGAACGTAAGGCCGATCCCTCAACCACAACTCCGGCTCTCGACTCTTGACTCTCGACTCTCGACTGCCCTCCCTCCCCACTCCCCACTCCCAATTCCCCACTGGCACCTACTCCCAGCCCCGCGCCCCCAGCCCCAAAGTGATTCCGCCACACCCCATAATCGGCCTGGCCAATCATGCCATCTCCATCGCCATCCGCTCCAGAATACGCCGGCACGCCAGTCGTGCCCAGCGTCTTGCGCCAGAGAGAATAATCCGCGGCATCAACTGCGTTGTCTTGATTGTAATCACCCGGCAACGCTGGCGGGGTCGAAACACCTTCGTAGCGCGCCACAGCGAAGTCGACGCTGTTGCCTCCGCTGCCGCCGGCAACGACAATCTTTCCGTCGCTCTGAAGCGCCACGCTGTTGCCATTGGCACCTGCTGTCCCGATGGGAGTGGTCAATTTGCCGTCGCCGCTGAACGAAGTATCGAGCGAACCATTCGAGTTGTAGCGGACCAGGGCAAATTCGTAGTTGCTGCCGACAGTGCTCGCGCCGGCGACAATGATCTTTCCATCCGCCTGAATCGCCACGGCAGAAGCATTATCATGTGCTGCTCCGATCGCGGTTGTGAGCTTGCCGTCGCCACTGAACGAAGTATCGAGCGTGCCATTCGTGTTGTAGCGGACTAGGGCAAAGTCATTGTCAACAACGTTGTCGCTGACGCCGGCAACAATGATTTTGCCGTCACTTTGTACGGCCACGCTAAAAGCTAAGTCGTCCCTGGACCCAATATTGGTGGTCAGCTTACCATCGCCGCTGAAGGAAGTATCGAGCGAGCCATCCGTGTTATAGCGGGCAAGGGCAAAGTCGGCGTAGGTGGGGTTGAAGCGTGTATAACCAGCGATGATGATCTTGCCGTCAACCTGAATTGCCACGTCGAAAATATTATCCTGCGAAGTTCCGATCGCGGTGGTCAATTTTCCGTCGCTGCTGAACGAAGTATCAAGCGAGCCATTCGTGTTATAGCGGACCACAGCAGCTTCGTAAGTACTGCCGACCCAGCTCCGGCCGGCGACGACGATCTTGCCGTCGGGCTGAATTGCTACTCCAAAAGCTTCGTCATCGGACGATCCGATCGCGGTAGTCAATTTGCCGTCGCCACTGAACGAGGTATCGAGCGAGCCATCCGTGTTGTATCGGGCCAGAGCGAAGTCAAAGCTGGTGCTGACTATGCTGCCGCCGACGACGATGATTTTGCCGTCGGCCTGAATCGCCATGTCATATGCACGGTCGTAAGATGACCCAAATTCCGTGGTCAGCTTGCCGTCACCGCTGAACGATGTATCGAGTGAGCCATCTGTGTTGTATCGGGCCAGAGCGAAGTCATTGTTGATGCCGTTTGCGCTCGAGCCGGCGACCACAATCTTGCCGTCCGCCTGAATTGCCACGCTTCGAGCAACGTCGGCTCCCGATCCGAAATCGGTGGTCAGCTTGCCATCGACGTCGAACGTCGGATCCAGATCACCGGCCGCCAACAGCCGCCGGGCTTCCAGCGGCTCGAACCGCAACGCCCGGCGATACGATTGGCACAGCGGCACCTTGTGCAGCGCGAGCGCAGCCTTTCGCTTCGACCAACCAAACACCCCAGAAATGCCCCGGTGCCTGCCCATCGCCGCCTCCTCGTGGAACGGGTTTCCGAACCGCTTTCACGGTACCACGGCGGGCAGCCCATTTCAACGAAAATCGCCCGGACGATCCCACGAAAGGGGCACTCGGTACAGCTCTCCCAACCAGTGCTTCGATGATTGATCGCGAAAGCCGCCGTCCTGGGTCACTTCAGCAGTCGCACGAAGCCCGCCTGTTCGAAATGCTGGTCCGCCGTCAGCGCTTCCGACAACCCCTGGTCGCCCATCACGACGAACGAGATGCAATCGGTCAGCGACCAGGACTTATCCGCGCGTTGCGAAAACAGCGCCACGCCGCGCTCGAACAACTCATGCGACGCTTGGACGACTGTCCAATTCTCATCACTGCCAATCAACGCGAGGAGAATGAGAAACTGTTCACGCCGCTCGGGCGACGACAGGGCATCGGCAACCTCGGTCAACACCCATTCGGTCGTCAGCATCCGCCCCGTGTAATTGGTCGCGAACTCAACCGCCCGCCGATGGCCTTGATCACGATCGTTTCCAATCGCGAGAAAATAGTACGTGTCTCCCAAGACCGTCTTCATTGCCGCTTCGGCTGGCCATGCAAATAATGATCGTGATTCATCGCGAAATCGGTCGGCAATCCCTTCACGGCGCCGACGAACGGCTTCATCCGTTCATACAGCGAGGGCGTTTCTTGGGATTCCTTATCATGATTTGGCTTTCCAGTTGCTTCGTGAGCCACGAATTCAACGCGCACCTTCATCCCATCCAGAAGCGGTACTTCTTGGTTCAATACAATCTGGCCGTTTTCGATATGCCCTTCAACGGTCATGTGGTCAACCCATAAGACAAAACCAGGGGCAGCCTCGGCGATGTCTCTATTATATCACGATATTGCCCGACGCGTCAGGCTTCAGCCTGATATTGGCGCGAGTCGCACCAGCCGCGCCCAATCGCATCGCGATCGGGAACGATCTACCCGAGGGGTATATACATCACACGGCCGACAAGTTCTTCGAGAATGCAGCACGTGGCGACCAGTTCGAGATCCTTCACCAGCGTCCCTATGCCGGCACTCAACTGATGCGCGTAGACAACGCCGCTGAACGCCCGCGACTCCTGTTGGTAGGCCGCGGCAACGGCGCGCAGATCATCGTCTTGACTGAATAGCAATCTCCCCAGATTCGTCGCTCGTTTCAACAATCGCTCATCGTGCCAGCGATCCGTGCCATCTTCCTGGCTCGTCAATACATCGATGCCACGTCGCCGCATCCGCCAGCCCCCGCCGCTTCAGCAGTTCGTCTCGCGACATGCTGTGCGTCCGTCGCAACTGTTCCGCCGCCGCCGCCGAAGACTCGATTTGCGCGATCATCGCGTCGTAGTGATCATAAAAATACGTCAGCGCCGCATAGACCAATTCGGGCCGCAAATCAGGATGCTGACGCAACAACTCCTCGGCCTTCCAACCGTGGAAGTAGTGCTCGGCCGCCAAGTGCTGCACTCTATATCGAGTATCGTCAATTCGTGCCGCGCCCGAGGCGTCGATCGAAATATGCGGATATTGGGTGCCAGTGCTCATCGCAGGAATCCGATCGCTGCCGTGTATTGCAGAAAGGATGCGAAGCCGATTTGGCTAGTTGGGGCACAAGTTGCCGCCCCGGCAGCTTCTATTCTATACGGAACGTCAACCCGCTGCACGCACCCCCGTACGTCGGGCTTCAGCCTGACGGCACGGGCAAAAGCCTGTCAGACTAAAGCCTGACCTACCGTTACGGCAAAACCGCCGCCGTGCCCACTACGGCTCCCGCTTCGAACAGCCCGCCACGCACACTAAGCGGAATCGGGTTGATCATGTACGGCGCGCAGCTACCCGGCCGATAATAGCCCAGGGCATAGATGCACTCTTGCGGCGGCTCGACTCCCATGCAGTACGGCAACACCGGCAGCCGCGTGAAGAAGTGCGCACCCGAAACGAACGGCTGCAAGCACGGCGTGAACGAATGGCCGTAACGCTCCAACTGCTCATCTTCGAAATACAGCGGTTTGTGGCACATCGCTGAAGCCTTCCACATATATGTGACTTGCTCCCAGCACCGCCCGGCGTGCATCGAGCCGTCATCGATCGAGCACTCGAACGGGAAGTCCTTCCCTTCCGTGCCGGTGATCGCGATATTCAAATTCACCTTGTCCACGGTGTAGGCTTTCAAATTCTGCACGCTCTTCTCGCACGATTCCTGGGCCTTAGCGCCTTCCGCCTTGATAGCCGCTTCGCTGGACGGCACTTCCGGCGTCGGAGTCGGCGTCTGCTCTGGCCCATTCGGCAATACCGGCTGAAATTGCCCTGTCCCTGGCTGCGATGCCGGCGGCTGACTCTGCTGCGGCTGGCTATTGTTCGGCTGAGCCGCGGCACCACCATTTTCCGGCGCCGGCAGCGCCGGTGCCGTATTATTCTCGGGAATTGGCAACGGATTCGGTTGCGGAGGCTCGGCCGGCGAATCGGTAAATGGCGAACGCAATCCATCCGCCGCCCCCGGCTTGCTCGCACCGCTCGGGTCTTTCACATTCTTGCCCGTGTTTACCGGCGGCAACTGCGCCTCACGAAAACCATCCGTCGCCTCACCGTCGCGATTCACCACGACACTCCGCGTCTCCGGCTCCGTCTCGCGGCCACTCGTCAGCCGCGGCGCATCATTCGTCTCGTACGCCACCAGCCGAATGATCCCGCTCGAATCCGCACTCGTATTAGCACTTGTATTGATACTATTTCTCGTGCCGCCACGGCTTGCCCCAAAATCGGTATTGCGGACATTGCTGATGCTAGCGCCAGACGCCGCTGCATTGGTCGCCACATCCGCATCCGCAGTCGCCGCATTCACCACGTTCGGCTTCACAAACTTCAGCGACGTCGATTGCGTCGTCGCCTTGCTCGCCGTCGAATGCTCTTTGCCCCACTGCAACTTCGCGTTCTCCGCCCGCACCGGCAACGCGAGGGCGACAACAATCGCCACCGGTAACACGAGCGATCGCAAATCGCAAATCCCAAATCGCAAATCGCAAATCGAATGGCCGCCAACCAACGCGGGCGCACCCTTTGGCCCTCGACCCTCGACCTTCGACCTTCGACCGCCCTCGACCCTCGACTCTCGACCCTCGTCACTCCCCGTCGGTAAACTCAGCCGTGTAATTGGGCGCTTCCTGCGTGATGGAAATGTCATGAGGGTGGTTCTCCCGCATACTGGCCGCGGTGATCTGGATGAATCGTGCTTCCGTGCGAAGTTCATCTATCGTGCGGGTGCCGCAATAGCCCATGCCGGCCCGCAGGCCGCCCACAAGCTGATATAAAAACGGGCTGAGCGAGCCTTTATACGGCACTCGCCCCTCCACGCCTTCCGGCACCAACTTTCCTTGGTTTGTTTCCGTTCCCGATTGGCGGTAGCGCTCGCTCGAGCCATGCACCATGGCCCCCAGCGAACCCATACCGCGATACGCTTTATACGTCCGACCTTGGTATAGCACCCGTTCGCCCGGGCTTTCATCGAGCCCCGCCAAGAGCCCGCCGATCATTACGGCGTTGGCCCCCGCGGCCAGCGCCTTGGTGATGTCTCCCGAGTAGCGAATGCCGCCGTCGGCAATCAGTGTTGTGTTCGTTCCCTTCACCGCCTGAGCGGCTTCGAATATCGCGGTGACTTGCGGCACACCCACGCCGCTGATGACCCGCGTCGTGCAGATCGATCCCGGCCCGATGCCCACTTTCACCGCATCCGCCCCAGCAGCCGCTAGGTCCCGCGCTCCGTCGCGCGTCGCCACGTTGCCGGCCACCACGTCGATGTCCCACCGCTGCTTGATCTCGCGGACCGTCTCCAGCACGTTGGCCGAATGGCCATGGGCGCTGTCGACCACGAGGAAATCGACGCCTTTTTCGATGAGGCTGCCGGCCCGCTCATAATCAAACACACCCACCGCCGCCCCCACCCGCAGCCGACCTTGCCGGTCTTTGGCCGCTTGGGGGAATCGGCGCATCATGTCGATGTCTTTGATCGTAATCAGTCCGGTCAGTCTGTTATTTTCGTCCAACAGGAGCAGCTTCTCGACCTTTTTTGCCATCAAAATCTTCTCAGCTTGCTCAAGCGTCACGGTCCCGCGTGCTGTCACGAGGTTCTCTTTGGTCATCACCTCGCTGATCGGAACGTCATTATGTTCGAGAAAACGCAGGTCGCGGCGGGTAATGATGCCCGCTAGCTTGCCGTCTTTCACGATCGGGATGCCGCTCACTTTCGACCGCTGCATCATTTCGTGCGCGGTAGCAACGCTAGCTTCCGGCGGCAGCGTCACCGGGTCCACAATGATGCCATGCGCGCTCCGCTTCACCTTGTTGACCTCGTCGGTCTGCCGCTCGATCGACATATTCTTGTGAATGACGCCGAGCCCGCCTTCCTGCGCCAGGGCAATCGCCATCGCGGCCTCGGTTACCGTGTCCATCGGCGAGCTGAGAATCGGCACCGGCATCTCGATCCGGGCCGTCAGCCGACTGCGGACGTCCACCTCGGAAGGCACCACCCCGCTATACCGTGGTGCGATTAAGACGTCGTCAAAGGTAAGAGCCGTCGAAATAAACTTGTCGGAAAGATTGTGTTCGCTCATACCGTATTGTTACGAACCCCGCCCTCCCCTTCAACCCGCCCCCAAACGCAACATTAGTGCCGGCCGCGGGTGCCTGGGGTCGAACGCAGCGAGCCCCCAGATCGTTGCTACCGAGCACGCCCTCATCAGCGCCGGCCGCAAATGCCCAATTCAAATGACCAAGCGCCGAAGTCCTTCGTCCTCGAAGTGTTTATCGGTGGTAAGCGATTCGCCGATATTCCGGGCACGCATCACAATGAAACTGACTGCATCACACAGTGAATAGCCGCGTCCCTGTCTGGCGACGAGCATCGCCAAAGCCTGGCTGGTCAAAACCTCATTGGGCCAGATTGTCTCGATCTCCGGATTAGCGATCAACGCCCGTAAGAAGGTCAGCACTACGCCGATCGGAAGCCCCCGCGCGTTAGCGAGCGCGACAAGCTCCGCCAGTACAAGACCATGCGTGACACGCGTCGCGGCACGGGAATATGCATCGCAGGCCAATGGATGTAGTGGCTCACGAGCATCGAGCAATGCGAGCAATCCTGAGGTGTCCAGCAACATCACGCAGTTCCAGCGGCGGCCCCATACTGGCGGGCAAGATCAGAATCGATGGCCTCATTCTGTAGACCAACGGCATGCCCCATATCAACCATTCCAAAGCACCTCTGGAACTCGGCTCGTGCCGCGGCGGCGTCACCTGCGATCGCTGGGCCACCAGCGTAAATGCTTTCCACGACATCGGCAGCCAACTCCTCCGGTGTCTTTCCTGCAGCCAATGCCTCCACCGATAAAGTGGCGAATGCATGCTCACTAAGCTGGATCGCAAGATTCGAATTCATGGCTCGTCTCCAAACACCAGTATACACCGCTGCGACCGTCCAAGCGAGCATCGGCTGCATGATACGGTTGCCCGCAAAGACAATACCCGTCCCAAAAAACGCCCCGCCGCCTCTGCTAGAATACATTCTTTGGAGTCGAGCAAATTCTTCCAGCATCAACCTTCGCCCCCACGACCTCACTCCGAAGTTCACAGAGCAAACAAGAACACCCCAACGTCACCGTCACCGTTTAGCCGCGCCCGCGAAGCGCACACCTTGCGTTCCGCCCCCGAAAGTAGATACTCAACCGCATGGCCACCGACCGCGAATCCCGCCTCCAAGAATTCGTCGCTTGGACGACTGCCCACATCACCGGCGATGAAAAAGGCGAAGCCCAACTCTTCCTCGACCGCCTCTTCCAAGCCTTTGGCCGTAAAGGCTCCCTCGAAGTCGGCGGCCAACCCGAATTCCGCGTCCGCAAGGCCAAGGAAGATGGCGGCGGCACCTTGCACACTTGGCAATTGGCGGTATGATATACGCCGGTATACTACTTGCCTAATTGATCACCGGATCCGCCCTGATTCTTATTCGTACGGATGATCGTCCGCCATGTCGAACGGAATCAACACGTTACCGTTGCCAGGCGAGGCTCAGAATCAGAAGCGCGAATTGGGCCAATTCCTCACTCCTGCACCCATTGCCGATTTCATGGCGTCATTCTTTTCGACGCCGAAATCAGAATGGAGGATTCTCGACGCCGGCGCCGGCGCCGGCGCTCTTGCCAGCGCATTAGCCAGGAAACTTTGCACGGCTACCCATCCGCCCGATTCGATAAGGATAACAGCGTACGAAATCGATCCATCGATGGTGCCGCTATTGCGTCGAGCCTACGCTCAACTTCAACGTGATTGTCAAAGTGTCGGCACTGCGTTCTCCGCGACGATCCTCAATACCGATTTTATTGAGTGCGCTACGGAGGCGATTTCTCGTGGGCTCTTCTCTTCCGACACTGACCGCTTTAATGCAGCAATTCTGAACCCACCATACCGCAAGATTAACAGTGGTTCACGTGCACGTAAGCTGCTCCGCATCGCCGGCATCGAAACGAGTAATCTGTATACCGCCTTCTTAGCGCTGGCGTCACAATTGCTCTCGAAATCCGGCGAACTTGTTGCAATTACTCCCCGGAGCTTCTGCAACGGACCTTATTTCCGCCCGTTTCGTCGTCTCTTTCTGGAGTCGATGCGACTGCAAAGAATTCATGTATTCGATTCACGGTCTGCTGCATTCTCCCGTGACGCGGTATTGCAAGAAAATGTGATTATCCACGCGATCAGGTCGAAGAACGTACCGCGCCAGTTAATTGTATCCTCAAGTAGTGGCACACCAGGTGCTCCGGTACGATTCCGAAAGTGCAAGTATTGTGAAGTGGTGTCGCCGAACGACCCAAATGCTTTTATTCATCTTGTCACCGATGACAACGAGTTGAGCGTACGTCATCAAATTACCGGCCTCAGCACCTCGTTACCAGATTTGATGTTGACCGTTTCCACTGGCCGAGTTGTTGATTTCAGAGCGTCAGAGTTTCTACGCATGCGACGCGGTGCAGATACTGCGCCCCTGCTCAGGCCGTGCCATTTTAATGGACCTGTAATCGAATGGCCTCGCTCCAACGAACGGAAGCCATGCGCGATCTCGGTCGTTGACCGCACGCGCCGACTGTTGGTGCCGCGAGGCTATTATGTATTGGTGAAACGTTTTAGCGCTAAGGAAGAGAAGAGGCGAATCGTCGCTTGCGTTTACGATCCTACAAGAATTCAAAGCGAATCAGTCGGTATTGAAAACCATCTAAACTACTTCCATACGAACGGAAAGGGCATCGACAGAAACGTAGCGAAAGGCTTGGCCGCGTATTTGAACTCGACCTTTGTCGACCAATACTTCCGTCATTTCAGCGGTCACACTCAAGTCAATGCCACCGATCTCAGGTCCATTCCCTATCCCGATCGGACGACACTCGAATCGTTGGGAGCGAAGCTTTCCGACCAATATATTACTCAACTTGATCTCGACGAGTTGGTTCGGTCAGAGGTTTTCTGATGGCATCGAAAAGACAGTCGGGTAGCGCATCAAGGATCAACCGAAAACTCCGAGACGCGGCCGGCATTCTGAAGGACCTCGGTTTCGGCCCCAGGCAGAGTAACGATACTGCCGCATATGTTTTGCTTGCGCTGCTCGACTTACTCCCTTCTCGACCGTGGAGCGCAGTGTCGAACCCGCTTCGCGGCATAACGCCGATGATTGAGTTTATCCGAACAGCGTACAAAAAGGACTATGCCCCCAACACACGGGAAACGATACGTGACGAGGCTGTCAAGCATTTCGTGGAATCGGGCCTGCTGCTGCGAAACCCGGACAAGCCAGACCGGCCAACCAACAGCGGAAACACCGTGTATCAGATTGAGCCATCCGCACTTTCGCTGTTCAAGTGTTTCGGCACTGATGCATGGGATCGGCAGCTACTCGACTATCAAGCGAGCCGAAGCAAGATTCGGGCGGAGCTTTCGCGTCGGCGCAATGTTTCGAGAATCCCGGTTGTGCTGCCGACAGGTGATCGAGTTACACTTTCTCCCGGGGGCCAGAATCCGTTAATCAAGTTGGTGATCGAAGAATTCTGCGAGCGCTTTGTGTCTGGGGCTGTCGTCGTTTACATTGGTGACGCGGAAAGCAAGTTCCTTCATTACGACGTGGCTTACCTGAATAACTTGGATGTTGTAATCGCCCCTTCCGCCAAAATGCCGGACGTAGTCGTGCATGATACGAAACGAAATTGGCTGCTAATCGTTGAAGCAGTTGTTTCTGCGGGTCCAATCGATCCAAAGCGGCGAATGGAACTCAAGGCGTTGTTTCAACACAGTAAAGCAGGATTGGTGTTCGTGACCGCATTTGAAGACCGTACGTCGTACGGCCGATTCCATCAGCAGGTTGCCTGGGAAACAGAGGTTTGGATTGCCTCCGATCCCGACCACATAATCCATCTCAACGGCGAGCGCTTCCTCGGTCCATATCCTGACGTGGCTCCCTCGTAGGTGGGTGGCGCCGCTCGCACCGACCGTGGCGCGCCCGTCACCCCCCGGCATCCCGCCCGACGTCCCCGCCCCAAGTCCCTCATCACCACCGACTGCATTCGCCCCGCCACATAACGTGCGCCGCTCGCCCCAACATAGTCCGGCCGTCTCGGCCGGGCAAAACAACTCTTCACCACTGACTTGCAAAGTCTAGCATCGCCGACCCGGAACGGGTCGGCTATCTATGAGAAGGCAGCACTTTGTGTTTATGGTGTTTATGCACCACAACTCGCACTCAGCACGCGTCACTTCATCGCCGAGAAGTCCGTCGGGGCCATGAAGACCGACTCGACCTTCTTCACAATCTTGCCGCTGGCTTCACTGGCGTCGCGGGCTTGGGTCCACTCGGGGTCGGTGCGAAAGCCGTCCCAACTTCTCTTGGCCGCCTCGCGACTATCATGAGCCAGCAGGTAAATCAGCGTATCCTTCGACCGCGGCTCGTCGGCCGGCACCCAGTAGCCAATGTTGGTCATGCCGTGCTTTTCGAACAACTTCGTCGTGTGCTCGCGGAACCGCTTCAACAAGTCCGGCAACTTGCCCTCTTCGGTCGTGTACGTCCGCATTTCGAACACCCGCTGCTTGGCACTCTCGGCCGGCGCGGTGCGAGCTGTTTCCATCATGGCAAACAATCCAAAGGCAACGGCAGTCGGGAAGACAAACGACTGAACGCGGCGGGAACGCATGGTTCTAATCTCCGAAGAGTGGCGGTGGTAGATGTCGCCATCGTAACCCCCGCAAACCTCGCAATTCCAGAGGCTTTTCTCCTTGCTGCCGAACGCGAACAATATTGGCAGACAGCCAACGAATACCGAAGAAAGACAAGCGGCCCTGCGCCGTGCTCGTACTACAAGGCGAACGGCACGACAACGCAGCCGCAGGAATGGAGCTTATCGGGGCAACGTATTGGGAGGGTTTACTATGCCTTCAAGTGCTTTAGTTCGCAGCCGCAGCGATCGCATGATCGCCGGCGTTTGTGGCGGTTTGGCCCAGTGGTTGGGCTGGGATCCAACCGTCGTTCGCATTCTGTACGTGCTAATATCGGTCTTCTCGGCCGCGTTTCCCGGCACGATCGTGTACATCATCCTCGCACTCTTAATGCCGTCCGAACCTTAGGCCACGGTCAACGGGAACCTATCAGGCTGAAGGCTAGCGCGCTGGCCCCTGCTTCTGCTCCGTGTCCTCCGTGCCTCTGTGGTGAAGAATTCGGGCTAACTCGCTTCCAGCCACTCGGGATGATACGTCGTGGCATCGAATTGGGCCGTCGTTTTATAGCCTTCGAACTTCCCGTTGCGGGCCGGATCGCTGACCCGCGCAACGAGCTGCTTCCGCTCTTCGGCCGAAAGCGGCTTGTACGTGCGAGCCGCCTCGCACGCCTGGTCGAGCCGCTCGATGCTCTCCATGCCGGTGATCATCACGCTCACCGGCAGCGACATCACATAATGCTGCAACTCGATGGCCGTCGCCGCGCCACTCTTCAACACTTCTTGCACGATGCGTCCGCCGCCAAACGGCTTCATGCCGAGCGCCCCGATGCCCTCCTTTACCAACCGCGGCAACACATCGTTCGTGAAGCTGCGAAAATGAGCGTCCATCACGTTGATCGGCATCTGCACCGTATCGAAGTGCACGCCGTGCTGCTGAGCGACATCGAGCATCCGCAAATGCACAAGCGGGTCCTTATGCCCCGTGAAGCCGATGAAGCGCACCTTGCCTGCCTTCTGGGCCGCTTGCATCGCCTCCCAAGCGCCCTCGTTGAAAATACGATCGGGAGCGTCGACCTGAATGACTTCGTGGAACTGCATCAGGTCGATGCGTTCCACCTTTAGCCGCTCGAGCGACTCGTTGATTTGCTTCGTGGCCGCCCCACGATTCCGGCCGTCGATCTTCGACATCACGAACACGCGGTTGCGATAGCCATCCTGTAGCGCGAGGCCCATGCGGCGTTCGCTTGCGCCGCGATTGTAATCCCAGCAGTTGTCGAGAAACGTGATGCCGCGATCGATCGCGGTGCGAATGATGCGGATGCTCTCTTCTTCCGTCTTTTGCGTGCCGATGTGGAAACCGCCCAGGCCGACCAGCGAAACTTCCACGCCGGTCTTGCCGAGTTGCCGATAAAACATGTCGCCGCGGCGGTTGGTCGGCGGCGTTTCGAAGATGGGCGCTCGTTGTGAAGGGGGCGGGGGCGGTGTATCGCCACGGGCAGCCGCTGCCGAACCGGTGATTCCGGCGGCGGCGAGGAGAGAACTATCGCGAATGAACTTGCGGCGGCTCGGTTGCATGGCGTAATCCTTGGGCAAAAGAACAGCCGGGCCCACCCGGCCAAGATGACGTGCACCAGCCGTTATCGTGCAACAAGTGTGCCGCGCCGGCAAGCCGGGAGGATGGAGGATGCGGGATGCGGAGACAGGAAATTCAGAACCGCATCCCAAACAGAAGGGGTGGCTGGGGTCGAGCCGAAGGCGAGCCTCCAGCGCGTCTGGGCAATTCCAAATTCGCTGGGGGCTCGCTGCGCTCGACCCCGGCCAGCCCTAACCCAGGAGATTGCGGAGAGCTGAACTACCGACTGCGTCGCACCAGCCACATCGCCGGAGCGAGACACATGAAAAGGAGCGAAGACGGTTCCGGAACCAGCGACGTAACCGTCCCCCGGCCAACGCCGTAGATTGCTTGAATCCCAGCGATGTCGTCCGGAAACAATTGGCCCGTGCCCAACCCTTGGAAGCGATGAAAAATCCAATACATGTTCGCGCTGGAATCATCGGTGTGATTGAGACCCAGCGTATGGCCAATCTCATGAATCGCGGCGCCAAGAATATCAGGAACATGCAGCGTGCCACTGGCCTGCCAGGGATCGCCATGATCGAACTCGACATCGCCCGCGTATTCGGGACCGGGCGGAAAGTAGGCCTGAGCCTTCGCAATTGGGTCGGCCGGGTCCGGCGGATCGGGACCGTTAATATAAATGTGACGGAAACGCAATTGGCCATATTGCGAGGAAGTACTGTAGTCGAGCCCGTCGTCGGGCACTTCGACAAAATTCAGCGGCGCGTAACTGGCCCAAACGCGAAGCGCTTCTTCGATCGACCCCCGAATGAGCGACGCGGGCAGCGGCACATTATCGGGGCCTTTCAAGCCGCCATCGAACATGTTTTCGAAACTGTAAGTGAGCGTCACCGGCGAGCCGAGGCAGTCCGCACCGCATGGCCCGGGCTGCGGCCATTTGCTGCCGACGAGAACATAAGCCGGGGAATCACTGATAACTACAAATGAGACAGCGAAAACCGCAACACATGCAATGAGTAGATTCGATAGACGACTCACGAGGCAGACTCCACGGATGCGAATGGGACAACAACGACTCGACGGGGCACCAACGGCGGGCAGTGCCCGCGCTATTCGCCAAGAAACGGCGAAATAGATGGTAAGTGCATTAGCGGCCCGAGTAGATTGGACGAGTCATATGTGGGAGGCCGTGGCGGCCTCGGTTTCCTCGTTACTTATTGTACCTAAGGGCAATCCACCCGCAAGCAAATTGCCGTTCTGGCCGTCGTGACCGGCATAACACTGCCCTGCCCGGTAATCGTTATTCGCGGTATATTTGGTGGTTTGCCGGCGACGCGTAGCGTCGCAGCTATGAGGGGGCTGTTTCGGAATTGATTCTACGAGCCCAATCCAAGCCCTCACCCCCGCATCCCGAATCCTGCATCCTCACGAACCGATGAAGACCGACGAACTACGCGAAAAATATCTTGCCTTTTTTGAAACGAAAGGGCACAAGCGGTGCCCGAGCGACGTGCTGGTGCCGACCTGGGACCCGTCGGTGCTATTCACGCCGGCCGGTATGAACCAGTTCAAGGACCACTTCCTGGGCAAGGTGAAGCTGGAGTTCACGCGGGCGACCACGTGTCAGAAGTGTTTACGGACGGGCGATATCGATAACGTCGGCCGCACGGCGTACCACCACACGTTCTTCGAGATGCTCGGCAATTTCAGCTTCGGCGATTACTTCAAACGCGAGGCGATTAACTGGGCGTGGGAATTCCTCACCGATAAAAAGTGGCTCGGTCTGCCGGCCGATCGGCTCACGGTGACGGTCTACACCGATGATGATGAGGCGGCCGGCATCTGGCAGAAGGACGTCGGCCTCGTGCCGAACCGGATCGAACGCTGCGAAGAGGATGAAAACTTTTGGCCAGCGAGTGCGCCGAGCCAAGGACCAGACGGCGTCTGCGGGCCGTGCAGCGAAATCTACTATCATCCCGAAGGCAGCAAGTCGGTCGAAATCTGGAACCTCGTGTTCACGCAATTCAACCGCGTGGGTTCGCCGCCCAACAACTTGCGGCCGCTGCCGAGTAAGAACATCGACACGGGCATGGGATTGGAACGGTGCGCATCGACGTTGCAGGGCGTGCCGACGAATTACCACATCGATATTCTGATGCCGATCGTGCAAGCGGCGGCCGAGGTGTGCGGCACGAAGTACGAGTACGAATCGGACAACGGCCGGCGGCTGCGGCGGATCACCGATCATGTGCGGGCCTGCACGTTCGCCGTGCATGAGAATGTTTACCCCGGCGCCAACAAGGAAAAGTACGTGGTGAAGCGGCTATTGCGGCGAGCCGTGCTCGATGGGCATCAAATGGGCATGCGGCAGCCGTTCTTGCACAAGTTGGTGCCGGTCGTGGCCGAGATGATGAAGCGGCCCTACCCGGAACTGGGTGAAACCGTCAAGCGCGTGAGCGGCGTCATCGAAAAGGAAGAGGCCAACTTCTTCGGCACGATCGACGCCGGGCTCAACCACATCGACCGCGTATTCAGCGACATGCGGCGGGATAACCGCGTGACGGTCGATGGCAAGGTGGCGGCCGAGCTATATCAAACGTATGGCGTGCCGCCGGAGTTGTTCGAATCGCTCGCGGCCGAGCATAACCTGGCGTTCGATTGGCAAGGTTACGAACGGGCGATGGAACAGCACGGCGAGGCCTCGGGCAAGGTGCAGCATGCTGTGATGGGCACGCGCGGGCCAGTCGATTCACTCAAACAAGCGCTTCACGCGACGGAATTTTTGGGCTACGAAACGACCGATGCCGACGCGATTGTGAAAGGCATCATCGCGGGCACGACGCCAAATGATCACCTGTGCGACAAGATGGATGAAGTCAGCCATACCAATGCGGTGCGCGTGGTGCTCGATCGCACGCCATTCTATGGCGAAAGCGGCGGCCAAGTGGGCGATTCAGGCAAGCTCGTCGGCGATGGCTTCGAGTTCGTCGTCACCGATACGCAAAAGGACGGCGGCCTCACCATTCATCACGGCCACTTAGCGCGTGGCGTGATGCGCGAAGGGGCCAAGGTGCGAGCCGTTGTCGACGCGAATCGGCGGGCCGGCATTCGTCGAGCGCACTCGGCGACCCACGTGCTGCATTATGCACTGCAGAAGAATCTCGGCTCGCATGCCCAACAGCAAGGCTCGAAGGTGGATGAAGACTGGTTACGGTTCGACTTCACGAACCTCAGCCCGGTGAGTGCCGAGCAGTTAGCGGCGATCAGTGCGGATGTCGCCAAGCAAGTTGCGGCGGCGGCCCCGGTAAAATGGGAAACCCTGCCGCTGGCCGAGGCCCGCAAGCAGGGAGCGATGATGCTCTTCGGCGAAAAGTACCCCGACCCCGTGCGGATGGTCTCAATGGGCACATTCAGCAAGGAACTTTGCGGCGGTACCCACCTTACAAATACGGGCGAAATCGCACACTTCGAAATCGTGAGCGAGGAAGGCATTTCGGCCGGCACGCGGCGGATCACGGCCCTCACCGGCGCGAAGGCGGCGGAGCATGTGAATCAAATCCAATCGGCCGTTCAGGAAGCCGCGAAACTGTTGGGCTCACTGCCCCACGAAATTGTGGAAGCGGCGACGGGGCTGATGAATCGAGCAAAGGAACTCCGTAAGCAACTGAGCGGCGGCGGTGCTGGGGGCGCAAAACCGCCCGCGGCGAAGAAAGTCGCGACAAAGGGGGCCACACCGCCGTTCGAACAACTGAAGCAGGTGCTAGCAGAAGTTGGCCGGCAGTTGTCGGTCGCCGTGTTGGCGGTGCCGCAGCGGCTCGAAGCGTTGAAGAATGAAGTCATCGCTCTGGAAAAGCAGCTAACCGAGCGGACAGCGGCGGGGCCACTCAATGGTGAAACGCTGCTCAAGTCGGCCGAGCAGGTCGGCGATGTGACAGTGGTTGTGTGCGAAGTGCCTGGCGTCGATGGCAATCTGATGCGGCAGCTTATCGACCAGGTGCGAGCGAAGACGCCCTCTTCCGCGGTGCTATTGGCCAGTCGGCAGGGTGACGACAAAGTCACATTGGTAGCGGGAATCAGCAAGGATCTGCAAACGCGCAAGCTCAGCGCGGGCGAATGGATTCGTCCTGTCGCCGCGGCGGTGGGCGGCGGTGGCGGTGGTCGGCCAGATATGGCACAAGCGGGCGGCAAGGAACCGGCGAAGTTACCCGAAGCTCTCCAAATTGCCAAAGACACGATTCGTAAGATGATTGCGAATTGAGCCTGGTGAATATCGACCGACGCCGAGGCGTCGGCTTGGGAAGCGTGCGAGCGTTTCAAAACCGAAAACGCTTTCGCGCGCTGCTAGCTAAAATATTTTTCTATTTACGGATTGCGGCGCGAATTCGCAAAGTCATAAGATGACTAATCGCAGGCGGGCGACGCAGCGCAGGTTGGAAACGCGGCGCGTGCGTCGCGTTACTTCTTCTTAGGAACGTGCCGTTCTTGGCACCCGACGACGGATGGAGCGAGCCATGGCTATTCACAATGTTGATGGCCTGGAATTGAATGTCGATCGCGGCCCCAATTGGTTGTTCGTGAAGTTGCGATCGCGTGGAAATGTACCGGGCGCTGTCTCTCAATTTGCCGATAGGCTGTGGTCGATTTCGACGCGGCACTTTATCTATCGGCTGGTGCTCGAACTAGATGACTTGGAAGAGATGCCGAGCGGCATGCTCGGGCAACTTGTGTTGCTGCAAGAGCGACTTGCACAATGTGGCGGCGCATTGCGAATCTGTGGATTGTCGCCCGAGTGCGAGGAAGTCCTCCTCACTAGCCATTTAGATTCGGCGCTGCCAAATCATCGTTCGCGTGAAGCTGCCGTGATGGGCAATACGCTGGGCGCGACCGTGTAACGTTACGCCTCGTTCCCACGCTCTACGTGGGAACGGACTACTGCGACGCTCTGCGTCGCCCCGCGGCGAGCGGGAATCGTACGAATTCCGCTGCGGTTGCCGCGGAGCGGCGGGGTCGAGGGTTTTCACGCAGAGTGTGGGAACCAGTAACTTTGCTTATCACTTGCCGCCGTTGAGATATTGTTGGCGGATCTTGTTGAGTAATTCGAGCGCAGGCTTGGGGTTGTCTTGCGCGTCGAATAAGCCACTGTGCGGATAGTGATGTGGCGTGGCGTCGGACAGTTGGTTCCACAAAACAATTTGCACGGCGTTCTTGGCCAACAACAGCGGCACGTGTTTGTTGATCCAATAACATTGAGACTCATGGGAAATATCGCTCGGCTCGCCCGCGATGACACGCACTTTGCTATTCGCTTGCCGATCTTCGCCAGCCGCACTCGGCATCGTGAGCGTCACTAAGAGCGGCAAATCCAAGAGGGCCCAGGCATCGATCAGGCGGCTCATCGCCAGCGGACCACGCTGCACGGAACCGCCCGGATGATAACCCCAGTTCACTTCGAGCCCGATGCCGGAGAGGCCCAAGTCCGCCCGAACAAGCGCATCGGCAAAATGGAAGGGAGCCAGATCGAGCTGCTCGCTGGCCAGGTATTCAGCCCACGGCTGATCGAAGGTCACAACAAGTGGCGTCGTCGGGTCAAGTTGACGCACGGTGTTGATCGCCTTGGCCGCTAATTGCAAGCGCGCTTCTTCGCCTAACCCGAGGGCATGACCATGCGTCATGCGGGCGGCGACCTGCCAGAGGTGAACTCGGCCGCGATAACGTTCGACGACCGCCCGCACGTGATCGAGCATAAAACCGAGCAGGCTGTTGAAATCACCTTCCCAGAGATAGGTCCAATCCGGCACGCCGCGGTCGTCGAGTTCGAGCAGCGGCCCGGCGCTAATCCGCAAGCCGGCGGCGTGCGCCCATTCGAATTGTGCATCCGCATCATTCCAAACGCGTCGCCCTTCGACCGCTTCGATGGACCGCCAATTCAGCGGTAGCGAAACCATGTTGAAAGTGTTGACGACATGGCGACCGACTGCTGGTTTGGGCACCTGCCCCCCCAGATTCACGCCATACCACGAGGTTAATGAGCGCGGCTGAGAACGACGCTGGGCGGTGGCCTGACGAACGTACTCGTCGGTCAGGTGCGACATCGATACGATGGTCGTTGCCAAGGAGCGATTCGCCCAGTCGGCAGCTGCGGCCCGGTCATTCTGAGTAGTTGCTGCACGCGAGAAATCGAATGTCGCCTCGAGGATGCCGTTCGTAAGGCTCTCGTTAACGACCAATCCCATGCTCTCCCATTGGGCAAGCTGATTCCGCAGATTGTTCAGCATGCCGCGGGCCAACTCGACTTCGAGTAAGTAGGGCCGGTCGCGCTCGACCAGTGTTGATGTATTGATGAGCACCGGCGTGGATTCGCCGATGCGCCACGGGACGAAAACGCGGCCCGAGTCGTCCTCATTTCGCTCGATGATGAGCTGATCGCCACTGAAATAGGCTCGGCTGAACCAGGGCAAATCGTCCTGACCGCACATGTGAATTTGATCGAGTCCGCCGGGCGGAATGCGATCGCGGTCGTGGACGATAAGTCGCATCAGGCCCATGGTGGGCGAGCCTCAATACGTGCGGCACGGCGGCCGAAAGGAGAAGCGTAAACCCGATCGCCGTTCCGTTGGCTACCGGGCTGAATCGATCGCGATTCGAGCGAATCCTTGATTCTAACCGCGAGTTGTACGAGCAACAACCGTAGTGGGGGGAGGGGGAAGGCAGTATATTCGGGGTGCAGTCACCGAGCCCACCGGAATTGCAGAACGTCGTGATCCGCGGTTGAGTTGGTGAGTAAGTGAGTAGGTTGCGGATGATGGGACGCGCACGTACTCACTTACTCACCTAATCACCCACCCACCTACCCAACGGAAGGAATCTGCCATGCCGTCAACAGTTACGACAACGTCGCTCGCCGACCTACCGGTACGCCGGGGGAAAGTTCGCGATGTGTACGATTTGGGAGATACACTGCTGCTTGTCAGCACCGATCGCATCAGCGCGTTTGATTGGGTGCTGCCGAGCGGCATTCCCGATAAGGGGCGTGTGCTCACGCAGCTCAGCCGGTTTTGGTTCGAGAAATTCAAGGACCTGCCGAATCACATGATTTCGTGTGACGTGGCCGACTTCAATTTGCCGGCTGGCGTCGACCGCGCGCCGCTGGAAGGCCGGTCGATGCTGGTGCGCAAGACGAGCGTGGTGCCGATTGAATGCGTGGTGCGGGGGTATTTGTCGGGCTCGGGCTGGAGCGAATATCAGCGCAATGGCGCCGTGTGCGGCATCGAGTTGCCGACGGGGCTTCGCGAGAGCGACAAGTTGCCGGGAGCAATCTTCACGCCGGCAACAAAAGCTGAGCAGGGATTGCACGATGAGAACATCTCGTACGATGAAATGTGCGCGCGAGTTGGACGGGAACTTGGTAAGCAACTGTCGCAACGCAGCATTGATCTCTACACGCGTGGAGCCGAGTATGCGGCGAGCCGGGGGATTATCATCGCGGACACCAAGTTCGAGTTTGGCTTGGTGGATGACGAGCTGATTCTCATTGATGAAGTGTTGACGCCCGATAGTTCGCGATTCTGGCCCGCCGATAAGTATCAACCGGGCCGTGGGCAGCCTTCGTTTGACAAGCAGTTCGTTCGCGATTGGCTGACACAAAGTGGCTGGGACAAGAACAGCCAACCGCCGGAACTGCCGGCCGAAGTCGTGAGCAAGACGCGCGCGAAGTATATCGAGGCGTTCGAGCAATTGACCGGTGAGAAATTCGCTTGGAAGTAGTGTGCATTCCTCGACTCGCTGTGTTGATGAAGACTATTTGAGTGTTTGACCGATGGTTACTCGAAAACTAAACTAAAATAGTGAGAAGCGTTTACGTCGAAACGACTGTCGTGAGCTACTTCGTGGCCCGGCCAAGCCGCGACGTGGTGGTGGCCGCTCGGCAGGAGTCAACACGTGAACTCTGGCAATTCTTGTTGGCCGACTACGATTGCTGCGTTTCCATGTTGGTCCTCGAAGAGGCCGGCAAAGGCGAGAGCGAATACGCCTCACGTCGGCTGAGTGCCTTAAGTACATTTGTGGTTCTTGAGATCGATGACTCCGCGAGGGATCTCGCGGCCAGGATCATTCAAGGGCATGGTATTCCCCGCGAGTTTCCGGAAGATGCATTGCACATTGCGGTCGCGGCCGTCAATGGTATTGATGTATTGCTGATCTGGAACTTCGCCCATTTGAACAATCCTTTCACTCGCCGGATCGTGCGGCAAATAGTCGAGGTCGCCGGTTTCGAGTGCCCGGAGATCTGTTCTCCCGATGAACTATTGGAAAGCAATTGATGAACGATCCAATCGTTGAAGAAGTGCGGAGTTGGCGCGCGGAGCATACTCGGAAGTTCGGCGGCGACCTTAACCGCATCTATGCCGACTTGCGGCGGCTGCAACAAACGTCGGACCGCCCAGTGGTGCGGCGTCCACCTAAGCTGCTGGTCAACCCTGGCAAGAATAGGACGTCCACAACGATGTGACGCGGACGATTGCGCTTGACTACAGTTTATTTACGTATGGCTGCCCTTTAAGAATGCTCCGATATCTTACCGCCGGTGAATCGCACGGCAAAACTTTGATCGCGTTGGTAGATGGTTTTCCGGCCGGTGTGACGGTCGACGTGGAGGCCATCAACGTCGAGCTGCGTCGGCGGCAGGGTGGATATGGCCGTGGCGGCCGTCAGCGAATTGAGACCGATGCCGTCAACATTTTAAGCGGTATTTGGAAAGGTATAACGCTCGGCGGGCCGATCGGGCTCGAAGTGCCAAATCGCGATTACAAGCTCGAACGGCTCGATGATCTGCCGCGGCCGCGGCCCGGCCATGCCGACCTTACTGGTGCGATCAAGTTTCTAGGTTCGATTCGCGGCGTGTTGGAGCGGGCATCGGCGCGCGAGACGGCAGTGCGCGTGGCGGCGGGGGCGCTGGCGAAACAGCTTTTGGCCCAATTCGATATTTCTGTTATTGGTTATGTGGTCGAGCTGGGTGGCGAGCGAATTGAACCGGTGGATGTACCCTACGATCGCCTGCGATCAATTCGCGACCAGAGCGAACTTTACGGTTTGAACTTAGCGCGCGACGAGGCGATTAAGCAACTCATTGATGCGGCCGGCAAGGACGGCGATACGCTGGGCGGAATCGTCGAAGTGCGCGTGGATGGCCTGCCGTTCGGGCTCGGGTCGCATGCGCAATGGGATTGCAAGCTCGACGGCAAACTCGCCCAGGCCGTGATGAGCGTGCAGGCGATCAAAGGCGTCGAAATCGGTTTAGGGTTTGAAGCGGCCCGGCGGCGCGGATCGCAAGTGCACGATCCGATTCAGTACGATGCGGCCCAGCGCAACGGGCCCGGGCTGGGTTATGTCCGGCCGACGAACAACGCCGGCGGCATCGAAGGCGGTATGACGAACGGCCAGACGCTCGTCGTTCGCGCGGCGATGAAGCCAATCAGCACACTCGCGCGGCCACTCGAGTCGATCAATCTGGAAACGAAGCAGAAGCAGGAAGCCAGTTACGAGCGGAGCGACGTCTGTGCGGTACCGGCGGCCAGTGTCATCGTGGAAAACGTCGTCGCTTTCGAAATTGCCGCGGCGTTCATCGATAAATTCGGCGGCGATAATCTGTCGGAGATGAAAGCTCGCTACGAGCTGTTTTTGAAGATGGCGCGGGAGCGGTAGTTATGACAAGTCAACCAATGCGCCAGCTAATTTGGGCCGGAATCGTTCTTTTCGGAATCAGTTCCGTCATTGGTTTTTCTAGCGGCGATCGTATTGTTGGCTTCTTAATGGCAATATTTTGCCTATCGTTGTTCAGTCTGGTGCGAGCTCTAAATCGTGGAACATCAAAGCACTAGCGCTGGGTCGACCGATCTGCCTGGGTACCCTCACCCTGCCCCCTCCCAGAGGGCGAGGGGTTGTAGGGCCTACCTATTTCTCAAATAGCGAGATGATGCCGCGCGATGGAGCGGGCCGATCATCGGCACGGCGGTGACGTTGCCGGCCAAGCTCGCGTTGGATGTGGTCGTTCAGGAATCGCGCCGGTACGACGGCGTTTGTGGCGTCGATCTTCGTTAACTCAGCGGCGGCTTGGTCCAAATCGCCTTGTTCGAAGGCTTGCAGGGCTGCGGCGTAGGCGGACCATGCCGAGTCGGACGCGATGTTCGATGAAGATGCAGCTATGGTGAACAGTTCGAGCGATTCCTCCACACCGGGCAACGTGGCCCGGCAAATTCGGTGCGCTGTAAACCGATTCGACAATTGAACGGCTGTTGCATTCGTGATAATGAGCGGCAAGCCAATCGCTTTGGTGGCTGCTTCGACTCGACTGGTGAGATTGACGTTCGCCCCACGCGGGCCGTATTTCATGCGGCGAGTGCTGCCGGCATTGCCGACGTGTACGGCACCGCTATGAATGCCGACGCCCAGTTGCAGCGGTTGGTCGATGACTCGCCCCCAATCGGCAACAATTTCCGGCACCGATTCAAGCATCCGCAGGCCGGCCCGGCAGGCGAGTTCGGCATGGTTTGATTGATCGGCTGGCGCGTTCCACATCGCGGCCAGGCCATCGCCATAGTAGTCGATCACGAGGCCGTCGTGGTCCATCACAGCCGCGGTGAGGCAATCCATTATGTGGCCGAGCAGTTCGTAAACGACGTTGGTTTCTAACGTGCTGGACAAACGTGTGAAGTCGCGCAGATCGGCAAACAGCAGCGACACTTCGCGTGTTTCGCCCAACATCTTGTGCGGATCGTTATCCAACGTGGCGACCAGTGCTCGTTCGAGCATCACGCGGCGGCGATCGACTTCCGCCTCGCGTTCTAGCCGCACGATGCCATCGGTTACGGCACCCGCGAGTAGTTCGATCCAATGGGCTTCCAGGTAACGAATGCCGCGGCGGGCGTTGCCTTTGCGAACTGAGCGATAGCCGTAGATCGCGCCGACGACCTGGTTTCTGGAATTGCGTAGCGGAGAAATGACGACCGCAGGCGTGTTTGAGCCCTCTCCCGGAGGGAAAGCGAGTGGCTGGCCCGAAAAATCTGCCGGCTGCGAAGTTTCCGCGCCATGAAATAGTGTTTCCGGCGTCTGGAGCAATACATCAAGTGCGGCGAGGTCGCAGTGGATGCCGAGCTCAGGGTGTGGCAAGTAGCTCGCGGCGAACTCCCAGCGATTGTCACGGCGGCGGAGGACCATCGCGCCGTCGAGGCCAATGGCATCGACCGCGCACTTGGCCGCCTGCACGTAGAGCTCTTGAAGGCTGGTCGCCCAGAAGTTGAGTTCGCCCAGCGCGGCAAACCAGCGCGACAGCGTTTGTGGCGAAGGACCGGATGACCGCGACCGACCACGCGGTACACACGCCTGGTCACGATTCAGGCGCTGCAGCGGTCGCGTGTTTCTTGCGCGGTCTTCGGCTGCCGCGATTTCGAACCTCGTATCGCCAATAGTAAACGCGGCCGGAATTCGGAGGCGGCAATTACCTTTCAGCTCGCACGTGCGATCGCATTGGCATTCGCGCTCGCAGCCGCTCATCGCAACTGCGACGTCGTCGCCTTGCGGCAGGATTTCGAGCAAAGCATCCACTGCGGCCGCCGGATCGCAATCGACGGCGTTCCAGATCGCCTGGCCAGCGCCGGCGCGCGCTAGCACTAGAGGTCCAATCACATGTTGGAACTGCTGATGTTGGCGCGGATTGTGAAATGTGACTTCGAGCATGGCGACCGCTGGATCAATGCCGATTGCACCGACCTATCCCCATACAAGAAAATAGGTTACGCCGAATGCGAGTGTCGCTGCGTGGCCGCGCGCTGGCCAAGCGCTAACCCCAAAAAACGCCCTGTACTTTCAGGGTAATCGGCACGACCGGACGTCGTGCCAAGCGACACGGTGGCACTACGCCTGCTAGCAGCACTGTTATGGACAGCGGAGGGCGTTTTCGGAATAATCCGCAGCCCGATTTCGCGCCGCATTTTGCCTCTCTCGGCTGCCAGCATGAACAGCATTTCGCAAACCCTTGGACTCGCTATCGGTTGGCTAATGATCGCCTGGGTCGCGTTGCAGACGATGGTCGTGGCGGTTAAATCTGTAGTGAGCCGAGGCAAGTGGAAGCAACGTTACTTGGCAGAAAAAGAAGACTTCCGTCGTCGCGTGGAAGCAACGGCTCGCGCGGCACGGGCCTCGAAAGCAATTTTCGACTGGTCGGGCTGGCGGCCATTTCGAGTATCAGCCGTGGTCGATGAAGCTAGCGATGTGAGGTCGTTCTACCTCACACCGGAAAATGGCCAACCGCTTGCTCCGTTCGGCCCGGGACAATATCTCACGTTTCGCTTGCCTGCGCCTGGGTCGAATACACCGTTGGTGCGATGTTATTCACTTTCCGATCGGCCGCGGCAAGATTACTTTCGCGTCACGATCAAGCGTGTACGCTCAAATAAGAATGGCGACAACGTGTTTGGACGTGGCAGCGGCTACTTCCACGAGCACGTGCATGTCGGCGATGTGCTCGATGTGCGGGCACCGGCCGGCACGTTTATGGTGGATCCGTTGGCCCCCGAGCCGATCGCGCTCGTTGGTGCCGGCATCGGCATCACGCCGCTAGTGAGCATGTTGGAGGCGATTGTGCACTCTGGCAAGAGGCGCGAAGTGCATGCAATCTTTGGGTTTCGCAATAGCTGCGAGCACCCGTTCAAAGATCGGCTCGCGGCGATTGCGGCCGAAAACCCCAACGTGCGACTACACGCGAGCTATTCAGCACCGCTCGGCCAAGATGTGTTGTATCGCGATTACTCACACTCCGGCCGTGTCACGCTCGACCGGGTGCGCGAAGTATTGCCGTCGAACAATTTTCGCTTCTATTTGTGTGGGCCAGGGCAATTGATGGAATCATTGGTGCCGGCGCTCTGGGAATGGGGCGTGCCCGAGTCGCACGTGCAATTCGAGGCGTTCGGACCGGCCAGCGTGAAGAGCGCTCGTCATGCAGCTTCCAAAGTTCAGCCTTGCAGAGTGCAGTTTGAGCGCAGTGGCAAGTCGGCAACGTGGGATGGATCAATGAATTCACTGCTGGAGTGCGGTGAAGCGACGGGCGTGAAGCTGATCTCAGGCTGCCGGGCGGGTAGTTGCGGCGAATGCCTGACGGCAATTCGCAGCGGAACCATTGAAACCATCAAGGAACCGGGAATCGCGGTGCCCGCCGAACATTGCCTCACGTGCATCAGCGTGCCGGCCAGTGACTTAGTCCTCGACGCCTAATACGAAATCGACCTCACGCAAAGGCGCTAAGACGCGAAGGAAGTTAAGAACATGTCGTTTCCCGGGTCAAAGTACTATCGGATCAACTTCAAACGCAGATGCCTTCGCGCCTTTGCGCCTTTGTGTGAGGTCTGCTTTTTTATGGTGGTTGGACTCTGTGCGAGTCCACTGGCAAGCTTCGCTGAAGAGTCGACTACGGGCCCGATGATTCCCGATGCGGCCAAGATCGTCGGTTCGGATGAGTGCGCGAAGTGTCACGAAAACGAGGTAAAGCAGTGGATGCAGACGCCGCACTTCGCCACGTTCGAGGAATTGCACCGTAAACCACGGGCCAAAGAAATTGCCGACAAACTCAACGTTTCGTCGATCAAGCGCAACAAGGTGTGTACACAATGCCATTACACACTGCAAACCCAAGAAGGCCGCGAACGCGTGGTGGCGGGTGTTTCATGTGAATCATGCCACGGCGGCGCACTCAGTTGGCTGAAATTGCATGCCGATTACGGTGGCGAGAAGGTCACGCGAGAGATGGAAACGCCGACACACCGCGAGAAGCGAGTCACCGATAGCATCGCGCAGGGCATGAACAATCCGCACAATGTCTATCTCATCGCGCGGCAGTGCTATGACTGTCACACGGTACCGAACGAGAAGTTGGTGAACGTTGGCGGCCATTTGGCGGGCAGTGCCGAGTTCGAGCTCGTCGCATGGTCACAAGGCAAAGTGCGGCACAACTTCGCCCGCACCGGCGGCAAGGTAAATGCATCGACGACGCCGGAAGAACTGCGCAAGTTGTACGTCGTGGGAGTGATGACGGATTTGGAATATAGCCTGCGCGCGGTGGCGATGGCAACCGAGAAGGCATCGTTCGGTATCACGAGCGCCCAACGTGCGGCCCGCATGAAGAAACGCCTTCTTGAAGTGCAGAATTTGGTCAATGATCCCTTGGTGCAGCAAGCGTTGGATGCCGTGGCCACGGTGGAACTGCGGCTGGGAAACCAAATGGCCATCAACGCGGCGGCCGATGCCGTCAGCAAAGCGGCAAACGAGTTTGCGTTGCACGCCGATGCCGCGCGGCTAGCGCCGGTCGATCCACTGCTGCCACAACCGACCCAATATAAGAACTGATGGACAGCGCGGTGGGACATTGAATTAATCGTAAAAGAGTGGGAGAGGGGGAGATAAGGAGAGGGGGAGATTCGATGAAACGGCGTCTCCAGGCGAGTCTCCTTGTCTCCCCCTCTCCCACTCTCCTACTCTCCCACTCTTTGTCGTCAATTGTTTTCGGCTTCAGCGCCACTTAATCTCGCTGCGAAACCACCCATGCCCGAATTAGAGATCGCCATTCCGCGGCCGCAGCGCTGGGACGAGCCCTTTGGTCGCATGACCGATGGCGACGTCAACTATTTGCTGAAGATCGAACCGTTTTGCCGCATCGACGCGCGCACGTTTCCGCCGACGCTGCCGTTACGTGGAATCTTGCAGGGCGACACGCGCATCGTGCGGTACGAGCCTGGGGATCTCATCGTGCGTGAGGGCGACTATGGCCACAGTGCGTTCCTAGTTCTCGCGGGCACGGTGCGCGTCGCACTCGAACGACTGAGCCCAAAATTGTTAGGCCGGGCGGAACGTCCCCGGCGAACTTGGCGGCAGGCGATTGCCCAGTTGTGGCACAACTCGCGTCTGCCGGAAGTCAGGCGGCGCGCTGAAATAAAACCGGCGGCCAACGGCGCGAGCATTCGTCACGACCCTGCTGAAGGCACGCCGCGCGTGTTCGTGCAGGATGTGCCGCAGCTACTTTCCACAACGGGCACCGCGCGGCTCGGCACTGGTGAGATTTTTGGCGAACTCGCGGCCATGACGCGCACGCCTCGAACGGCAACCGTGCTGGCCGAGGGAAAGGCGACGCTCCTGGAAATTCGCTGGCAGGGCCTGCGCGATCTCATGCGCCGCACACCGGCGATTCGTACTCATGTGGAACGGCTTTACCGTGAAAACAGCCTGCGCGCCCATCTTCGGGAAACGGAGTTGCTAAGAGACTTACCCGGTCCGCAGTTAGATACAGTTGTTGCCGCGACGCAGTTCGAATCGTACGGCAACTTCGACTGGTATGCCGATTTCGGTGCCCAGCGTCGTCGCGAGGCGGCCGAGCAAATCGCCGCGGAACCACTTATCGCGGCCGAAGGCGATCGGCCAACCGGTTTGTTTCTCATTCGCTCGGGCTTTGCCCGCGTAAGCCAACGATACGGCCACGGTCATCGCACGCTGGCTTACATTGGCAAAGGCCACGTTTTCGGCTTGGCCGAAATGGCAGCCATGTTCGACGGCAACGGCGATGTCGCGTGGCAGAACTCGCTACGAGCTATCGGCTATGTGGATGTGCTGAAAATTCCCGCAGACGTGGTGCTGCAACAGGTGTTCCCGAATTGCAAATTGCAAAATGTAAAATGCAAAATGCAAACTGGGGACAAGGAAGACCAATCCGCAATCCGCAATCCCCAATCCGTAATCGCCGTCGGCGACACCGCCGCTCCCCTTGATTCCAGCCTGCTCGATTTCCTCGCCGATCATCGGTTTTTGAACGGTACGCAGACTATGCTCATCGATTTGGAACGCTGTACGCGCTGCGATGACTGCGTACGAGCATGTGCCACAACTCATGACAACAATCCACGCTTCGTTCGCCAGGGACCAACGCACCACCAGGTAATGATCGCCAACGCGTGCATGCACTGCGTCGACCCGGTGTGCATGATTGGCTGCCCGACCGGTGCGATCGCGCGCGATACCGACGTCGGCACCGTGCGAATCGATGACCACACTTGCATTGGCTGTAGCACGTGTGCCAATAGTTGCCCATACGACGCGATTCGCATGGTCGAGATTCGCGAACCGAGCGGCGCGATTTACATCGATGAAGCAACTCAACTGCCGATCCTCAAAGCAACCAAGTGCGACTACTGCACCGGCCAACTTACCGGCCCCGCGTGCCAGGCTGCGTGTCCCCATGATGCCTTGGTGAGAATCGACATGGGCAAGGTGGAACAGGTTTCGGCGTGGCTTGGAAGATAGAGAAATTGCGTCTGCAATTCGGGATTTACGATTTGTGATTTGGGATTGTTTGACGTGGTCAGGAGCTTTTGGAAAAGGCGAATTCGTAACAGCGGCCTCCTCATGGTGGCGCTGGCGCTGGTCTGGCTGTGGGTGCGCACGCGGGAGCGCAACCTGCAACCTGTGGCACATGAAACCGGCTACATCATGATCGCTGCGGTGTTCTTCTTGGCGCTTTACAACATTCGCAAAAAGGTGCCGTTCCTGCCGCTGGGCACCTCGTCGACATGGCTGCAGTGGCACCTATATGTGGGGTTGGGCAGCATCGGCGTTTTCGCGCTGCACACTGGCTGGCACTGGCCGACGGGCATTTTTGAAACATCACTCTTCGCACTTTATGCATCGACCATGCTCAGCGGATTATTCGGGTTGTATTGGACGCGGACAATTCCGGGTCAGCTCGCGCGAGTTGGCGACGAGGTCACCTTCGAGCGAATTCCAGCGCTCCGCCGCCGAATGCAATGGCAGGCAAATGAGACGGTGATCGAATCGGTCGCGGCATCGGGTACCACGACGCTCGCCGATTTCTACAGCGCACAAATGTACGGCTTCTTTCGACTACCACGCGGCGTGAAGTACTTCTTGCGGCCGACGACATCTCGCCGCAAGTCGCTCCTGGCCGACATGCAGCATTTGCAGCGATACCTTTCGGAACCCGAACGCAAGGCGTGTGAAAAACTGTTCGCACTCGTGCGGCGAAAAGACGAACTCGATTTTCATGGGGCACGCCAAGGACTCTTGAAATACTGGCTGTTCGTCCACATCGGCTTGACGTACGCGCTCGTGCTCGCGGCTTCGCTCCACGGCCTGATGGCTACGGCCTTCGGAGGTGGATTGTGACCGAGCCGGGGCCGCACGAGGCGGCGAATCAATACGAACGGCCGAACCAGCCGTGGGTCTGTGGATTGGCGGCGGCCGGCCATGCGTGCGCGGCCGGCCCGACTGCGCGCGGCCGCTGCCCTACCCTGGCCGAATGCTCACCAAAGCGCGACAGCGGCCGCTGGCAATGCAATCGTTCCGCGCTGCGCGGCGGGCCGTGCGACGAAGGACCGACACCGGAAGGTCGTTGTGGACGCGTGCAGAAGTGTCGGCCCGTGCGAAGCCTGCGAGCGAGGCGCCGGCTGTTCGTCGCTACGTGCGCGATTGCCGCGCTGGGCAGCATCGCTATTTTGCTTTGCGGCAACTGGCGAGAACACGCGCTTCGTCCCGGTGCTCTGGCACAGCAGCATGCCCAAATTCTGGAAAATGCCGACGGCAAGTCGGCCAGTTGCGGGGCCTGCCATCCTGCCGCAACGCAAAACGTGACGGGTTGGGTTGTATCACTCGTGGCCACAGACAACAGCCTGCCCACCCAGTCGCAGTTGTGCATGAACTGCCATGCGAAATCGATCGCCAAAGACCTGTCGTTGAGGGCGCACAATCTGCCGTTACGCACATTGGAGCAACTCAAGAGCGGCAGGCAGAATGCCGTGCCTGCGGCGGCTGATACCGTAAATAGCCAGGCCGTCTCGGCGGGGAGTGTGCGGCCGGTGTCCGCAGAACTGTCTGACGTTCCTGTGACGCCGAGCCGGGACGACTCGGCTATGTATGCGGACGCGGCGAAACCAATTGCTTGCGCGGCTTGCCACCGCGAACATCACGGGGCGAAAGCGGATCTGACGGCGATCGCCGATGACGCCTGCCAGGCGTGTCACCAGCAACGCTACCGCAGCTTTTCCGCCGATCACCCCGATTTTGGCACATGGCCCTATGTGCGGCGATCGCCGATTGCGTTCAACCACGCATCCCACCGCGGCAAGCATTTCGTGGAGAAGAAACAGGCATTCGATTGCCGTGTGTGCCATGTAACAGATAGTTCAGGCGCGGTCGCACGCACGTTAAGCTATGAAACTGCCTGCGCATCGTGCCACGATGAGAAGATCGCCACAAGCATCGGCCGTGGCGTCGCGATGTTCACGCTGCCGATCATGGATAGGGAAGCATTGAAAATGGGTGGCTACGATATTGGCACTTGGCCTGCTGCGGCGACTGGTGATTTTGATGGGCGGCTACCCGCGACAATGAAATTGCTTTTGTTGGGTGATCCGGCGGGTGCCGCAGCAATTAGCAAATTGGGAGCTGCGTTCGAGTTTCAAGATGTCGATCCAAAGAACAAGGAACAGCTTGCCGCGGCGGCGAGTTTGGGCGCGGCGATACGATCACTACTGGCGGATATCGGCTCACGTGGAGCGATGGCTGTTCGGGAACGTCTCTCCGCGTCGCTCGGCCGCGACGTGACGAAGGCCAAGGCAGCGACGCTGACCGCGGGTTTGTCGCTGGATACCTTGCGGGGTGCGGCGGAATGGGTTGGCCCAACAATCAAGACAAATTCAACCACGCCGCCGGCGGTCAAGCTGGCAAAAACATCGCTTCCCTACGGCCCTACCGGAACTTGGTCGCGTGATGAGACAACTTTCACCATTCGTTACCAACCGGCCGTGCATGCAGATCCCGTTTTGACCGCTTGGATCGAATTATTGGCCAGCACACCCCACCTCGAACAACGGCCAATCGCGCTCGCGATGTTCAAGGAACTCACCAAGTTGACCGCCCCTGGTTTGTGTGCAACGTGCCACAGCATCGAGCAGACGGGTGCCGATACTATGGTCGTCAATTGGCGCGCGACATCGAACGTGCAATCGCAGCGCGGCTTCACGAAATTCACGCACGAACCGCATTTGGTATTGCCGCAATTGAACGACTGCGCGAGCTGCCATGCGGTGGAGGATGCAGCCATCGCAGTGACGGCCTACGCCGATAACGACCCCCGCCATTTCGTCGGCGACTTCAAACCAATCACCAAGCGGCAATGTGCTGAGTGCCACACGCACACCGCAGCCGGCGATAGTTGCCAATCGTGCCACAATTATCATGTGGAGGCGGTTGAGTCGTGGCACGTTGCCGCTCCACAAAGTAGCGATAAGCAGCCGCCGGCGCAATTGCGGATTTCGGATCGCGGATGGCGGATTGGGAACCGCAACCATGCGTCGGCCGGGGGCGGGGACGCCCCGGCTCGCTGAACGGCTAGAACTTCCAGCGGAATTCGGCCCGGATGCCGCTGACATCGTCGGCGTTTTGCAGGAAGCCATGCATCGCGTCGAATCGCAGTAGCGTGGCGTTCGAAAGGGGCACCTGGTAGCGCGCCCCGAGGCCGAACTCGTTGCCGGCGGCATTGCGGAGATCGGGGTCGCCGTAGACTTCCACAATGGCAGCCTCCAAAACCAGTTGATGCGTAAACTCGGGCGACAACAGATCGAGGCCGAACGCGGCACCATAGGTATTTGCGGCCGTGGCATCGAGCGTGGGGTAGCCGGTGAGGTTGTCCGACTCGAACAAAATGCCCGTGTTGCGCAGCACGCCACCGGCGGCACCGGCGCGGGCCACCGATTGCGGATTGTCGATGCCCGTCCACACATTGATGTACGGAATCACGTTGTACGGCCAGGGCGTGAGGAACGAGTTCTCGGCAATCAATAGCACGCCGTTGGCGGTGCGTTCATCGGTGGGGCCGCTTTGGCCCGAGTTGAGAATCACCCGCATCGAGTTGGAAAGCAAGTTGAGATAGCGGCGGGTGTACGAGATGCCGACGTTGCTGTAACTACGGCCAACGTTGTCACTGTCGTCGAGGTAGGCGTAGCCCACTTCGATGTAGCCGCCCTTCGCTTCAATGAACGTGGTGGCACCAAATACATGGGGGCCCCCCGGGTTGTCGTCAAACGCGGGGCTAGTGACCTGATCGAAGCCGGCAAAAAACGTAATATCGTAATTCGACCAGTCGAGATAGGGATTATTGCGCGCCGGAATCGTGGCGGCGGCCCCAACGATCGCGTCCTCCATCCACACGCCGTTCTGAAACAGCAGCGGAATGAGACCGACCGTGAACGGCATATCGAACTGGGCGTACTTGCCCGTCCAACCGCCGAGCATGTAGCCTAAATCGCCTTCAAAAAAGGCGGTATCGGTATCGGCGTTGAAGAAATCCATCTCGTTGAAGAACTCGGCGTCGCCGTCGTTGAATTCCACGCGTTGGAAGTTGTTGCCGCGTTGCAGCGGGCCGGTGAACATGTGGAACCGCTCGGTCGACGTAATCCACAAGTCCCATTCCAAATTCAACCGCTGGGCGAGAACGCCTTTGTCGACGCCATTTTGGTCGTTGTAGGCCGCGGCGGAGCGGTAGTCGCCGTAAAGATAGAACCGCGGCAACGAGGGATTGGTTGGCCCAAACTCTAGTGATGGCGGCGGCACCGGGCCGGTGTCATAAAACGGCATGCCCCACTCAATCAGCGGCCGCTGAGTTGGATTCAGATGTTTGTCGCCGTACACGCCTTGAGCAGCGCACGGGTCATACGGGTTGCCGCCACAAGGATCAGGCGAAAAGTCACCCGGGTCATACGGCGAAACTTGGGCACGCGGATCGATGCACGGCGGACGATCACCGCCGGGCGGGGCACATGGCGGCGGTGTTTGAGCCACGTTTCCACCCACGCTTGTGGTCGCTGAGCCAGTTGGTGTAGACACACAGCCGCCCGGTCCGCATGCCCCACCATCGGCGCATGGCGGCGGTTGGAACAAGTTGGCACAAGGCGCGGACGGTCGGCAGGGCGGCGCCACCACGTAGGCCGAGTGAACCGATTCAACGCCGGGAGTACGCGGCGCAATAAGGCCGTATCGACCGAGGCTGGGTAAGAATGATGAATGCGGCCGCCACGGGTTACATGTCGGCGCGCTATCGACTGGCAGACATACAGGCGTTGTGCCAACGACCGGCCGTTCGGGCCAGCCATCCTCTTGAATTGGTGGCGCGCCAAAAACTGGGGCCGAAGCAATCCGCACGGTATCGGTCGGCGGCAATTGCGGCGCGAATGTCGGAAACACCGGCCCAACGGCATCGCAAGTGATGTCATTTGACGTTGGCGTGGGTGGCGGCGGCAACGTCGCCACGCGTAGCAAGCCAGCATCCGGCGACGTGGGCATCCCAACTGCCACTGAATTCGGCGACCATTCCTCCGACGGATATTCGCCGGCGATCGCGCGATTCGCAAACGGCGCAGCCACGATGGCCACCAGCACGGCGAGTGCTGGCCAACGGCTTCGAATTGTGCTGCGAACTCGAGACATAACTTCGAATCGGGCCGCCTGCCTAACGTACCTCGAACTCCACGCTCGAGGGGTGAATGTCGATCATGTTTTCATTCATCGCGCGCTGCATCTCATCCGTCGCGAGGCAGAATTGCATGAAGTAAATTGGTTCCGAGCGGCTCCGCATGCGGAACGACAAGCGATACCGGCCCGGCTGCTGCAACAGCTCGCCCGGAATGCGGTACGGCACGCGCCGCGAACCGGTGGCCGCGAGCGATTGGCTCTCCATGCGAATCAACGGCGGATGGTTGATCGTGCTGATGGGCTGCACGCCCGGGCGAATGAACGGAATTTGATCGATGTCGAAGTTCACCGGCACGTAGAATTCGCGGTCGGTGCCCTTCACGCCAGTGGTGAGGAACATCGTCTGCAAGTTGAACAACTGCCAGTCGTAGGCCAGCCGGCCTTTGCGGACATCTTGCGAGTGGATGTTGGCCACGTCGCCGACGGAATCGACGTAGCCCGTTTCCCACAGCCGTCGGCCATCCGGCCCAATGAGCACCACATTTGCCCACAATTGCGGCTGGGCGCCGAGCGACGCGGTGAGCAAGTTGTGCCCTTCGTTCGAGTTCGTCACGAGGTAATGCAGGTCGATATCTTGACCCCGGCACAGCGAGGATTCAAAGAACGGGCCTTCCACACGCGAGCCATTTTCCATCACCTGGATGCGGTTCTCGCGTTTCAGTTGCAATTTCTTGAAGTTGTCGTCGATGATCTCGCGGGCATCCAGGCGGTCGTCGGCTTCAGCCCACTTCGGCGGAAACGCGCACTTGAGCTTGCCGTCTGCCACCGCTTTTTCAAATTCCTTGGTGCCCCAGCCGGCGCGCCAATCGAACGTGAGCCACTCTTCCATCGTCCATCGGTTCGCCTTCTGGTGGAACGGGAACACGCCGGGATGGGCGATCGAATAGTTCGGCCCATGGAACATGTGGTTCGACTTCTGGCGATTGTCGTTGACCGTTTTGCCAGACATCTTCGCCACCGGCCCGCACTCAAAACCCAGCGGCATGCCGGGCACGCGGCCCATGTGGCAATCCTGGCATTGAATGCCCTTCTTGCACGCCGGTGAGGCGCGATATTGTTCCCACACCACCTCCAGCTTGATGCCCGGATGCACCGCCACCTGATGGCACGGCGTGCAGAACTCGCTCCGCGTGAGCGGCTGGAAGCACACGCCGGCGATGTGCATGTTCTGCCCGGGGCCTTTGTCGTCGGCCGACGTTTTCAGCTTGAGATCGCTTTTGCGTTCGATGGCCGCGGCCACGCCGTCGCCGCCGAGGCCGCCGAACACGGGCGCGTGGATATCACCCTGTTCAACGCGGCGTTCGCCATTCGATTTGCCGTACGCGAACTGCACCCGGTGGCAGGCGACGCAGGTAATACCGTCGCGGGCCGCTTCGGGCTGCTTCCATAGCGGCAAATCGCGCGGCAAACTCAGCGACACCCCCACCGGCGAGTGACACCGCCAACAAAAATAGCCCACCGTGCCCTGCGACAGATCGTTCAGCCGCTGCTCGAACTTGTTGAGCATGGGCGACACGGCCGCGTAGGCGTGGGCCGAAACGCTCCACTGGTTGTAAATCTCTTCGTGGCAAACCGCACAATCGCGCGCCGATGGATAGGCGTTTTTGGTGAACAATTCGAGGTGCGGATCGACATCCGGCGGCGGACCAGCCGGTTTGGAAGGCGCGGCCGTGGCGGCCGGTGGCGACTCAGCCGCCGGCGGCGAAAAAAGGCTGGGGGCTGGGGCCGAGGGGTTTGGGGCCGGGGGCGGCGAGCTTGGGGCTGGGGGCCGGGGGCGGGGGGTGGGGAGCGGGGGTGCAACCTTCTCCAAGCCGCCGGCTCCCGCCGGCGGATGCGGCGGCCCCTTCTCCTTCGGCGGTCCAGTTGCGGCAGGTGCTTCCGTCTTCGGCGGCACGAAAATTGGCTTCACGGCCGGTGGTGGTGGCGGTGGCGGTGGTAGTGGTGCTGGCGGCGGGAGCTCGGACTTCGGCCGGGGCAAGGCAGCCTTCTCCAAGCCGCCGGCTGCCGCCGACGGTTTCGGCGGAACCGGCTCCCGTTTCTCAACCGCAGCCACTGGGGCGGCAGCGGGTGGAAGGCTGGGGGCTGGGGGCTGGGGGCTGGGAGCGAGGGGCGGAGGTGCAACCTTCGCCAAGCCGCCGGCCACCGCCGGCGGTTTCGACACAGCCGGCTCACGCTTCTCAACGGCAGTCGCAGGGGGCGCTGTGGATTTCGTTGCAGCCGCTGGCGCGGTCGGCGGAACAACTGCCGGAACGGCGGTGGGCGGCGCCGGAGGGGGCGTCGTCGGCTGCGCCGGCGTGGGAGACGACGGTTTATTGCCGGCCGTCGTCAGCCACTCGCTGGGGTCGATCAGCCATTCGCCAAGCTTCGCGTTGGCTGCTGGTGGCGCGCTGCTTGGCTTCGCAGGAGCTTCGGCCACCAGCAGCGGACCGCTCGAAACTACACTTTTGGCCTGCGGCAATTGCGCAACGCGAATACCTTCCTCCGGCACCTCGACGCGAACCGGATACCGAATTCGCGGCACATCCGCATCGTCCGTGGGATTCGGCACGTGATCGGCCGTTTCCCGGTACGGTGGCAGCAACGCCTCCGCCTTTTCCGGCGATTGGGCCACCGTCTGCCAATCGATCACGGCCGCCAACGGGCACGCCGCGTAGAGTTCCGCTAACTCAGCGTCGGTTGGTGCGGCCGTGCAGCCCCCGGCTTCGCCGGGGATTGAATCAGCGACACGTGCTTTCGCGGCTGACTGCCGCAGTGCAGAACCCCCGGCAAAGCCGGGGGCTGCCGGCGTTTCGTGCCGTTGATCCCATAGCGGGGCACTCGCCCTGGAATCATGGCGCGCACCCAGTGCCAACTGCACAACTCGGCCCGCCGTAACCAACATGGCCACGGCCAGCAAGAGTTGGCCCAATGTGCGGAACAACGACGTGAGCGGTTGCTGCTGAATCACAAGTGAATGCGACGATGTAGGCGAGTCTCTCCGAGAGCCGCACCCGTGAGATCACCCGCGACGGCATCTCCCCGACACTTGCTTGCGTGCCTTTGAGGCCCTACAGGCGGTCAACGCAAGCGGTTTTGCCGGGCAATGATGTGGGGTAGTGCGAGTTTCGGAGAAACTCGCCGACAGCCACGAGGCGAGACGACACGTCTCTCTACATCGTGCAAGCACGACCGCTAAATTCGGTCTTTCAAGATCGCCCGGCACATCCGCCCTGCCGGGCAGAACCGGTGGAAACGTTACAGCCCGCAAAGTTCGACAGCAGAATGACCACCGTCGGGTGCCACTGCTAACTCGTTAGCAGTGCTTGGACGGCCGCCGACTTGGGGTTGCTTCCCAGTGAATCGTTAATCGCCTCAACCCGGTGCAAGTTGCGGGCACAAAGAACACTGCTGGAGCAGCCAGCAGTGGCACCCCGCGTGAGATTTTCGACAATCGCCATTGTCAAAAAACACTACCGTTGCATTTCATCATTCTACGCTCCTACCTCATTAGCTATATGTGTTTACCGTGTCCGCCAATACTACCCATTCCAACAATAGCAGGGACTGCTTAATCACAAAAAACACTCTTGCAGTCAATTGACAGACGCACCGCGCCATTCCCACAATGTCGGTGTGTGGGACCGATCTTTCACAATCGTTTGGAGGGTAATGTCATGCGATGTTCCATTCCGCATTGTGTCGCTATTATCGGATGCATTCTGTTGCATTTTTTGGTGGCGGACCGTAGTCCCGCATTAGAGTGGAATGAATACCACGAAAACCAAGTCAGCCGTTTTTACACAGGGAGCGACCGAAACTTCGTTGGAAATGGCTTCGACTGGTCCGGCGTTGGCATTATCCAAGGGTCAGGAGGAATTAGCGGATTTTGGGTCACCATGATCTCTGACCAGTATTTCTTAAGTGCCCACCATATTGGTATTTCGGGAGCCAGCAACACCGTTCATTTCTACCCCACAAATAACATCAACGACGGATTCGAGTCGGCGACGATTGACAGCACATTTGGCGAGCAGATTGCGGGGTCGGATTTATGGCTCGGCCGGTTAACATCCGCTCCATCATCAGCAATCAAGCGATATCCACTTATGAAGAGGAGCGGTGGAGCGAATTATCTTTCGTTTCTAAGTCCAGATGTGTATGCAGTCGGGTATCGGTATCGCTCTGATGGTGCCTATAGCGATTACGATCGCTACTTCGCCGGCACAAATCAGATTTTGTCATTGTCGTATGATCATGTTACTGGGCAAGAGTACATTCAATGGAACAGGGATACCAGTGCCGGAGGTAACGAAGTTGGTCTGATCGATCACGACTCATCGGGTCCGACCTTTGGTGTTTCACCAATGGGCACGCTTGGGCTCGTCGGCATTCATAACGCTGCTACCGGTACCTTAAGTCAAGACATATCAGTGCCTTCGTACACAACTCAAATCATTTCTGAGGTTCCCGAAACTGTTGTCGTAATGACCGATCTGCTCGGCGACCTTAACGGCGACTATAGAGTAAGTAGTGGTGATTACAGTATTCTCATGTCACACTACAATCAGTCTGGCGCGTACAATTACAATCAAGGTGACTTGAACGGCGACGGCCATGTCACGACTGCAGATTATTCGGCGCTGATATCAAAATATGGTCAGAACCTATTTGCGCCATCGGACTTCGATCAAAATGCAACTGTTGACAAGAATGATATGCTGCAAATTGCAAACCATTGGCATACGAATGTTGCTGCCAAAACGAATGGCGATGCCAATGGAAATGGCTATGTCGATGGCTATGACATCAATGTTTTTAATGCAAATCGGCGATACGATAATTGGACGCAGCCAGCGATTCCAAATCCGATCCCTGGCGACGTGCTACTGGATGACGTAGTTGACGTGTCCGACCTCGGATTTGTAGAGATTCGTTTTAATCAATCCTGTTCAGCTGGGAATAACTGGTGTGAGGGTGCAGATATTGATCACAGTGGGACTGTTGGCACCGGGGATGTCTCTACAGTATATAGTAATATGGGCAATTATATCCCCGCCGATATTAACGGTGATAAGATCATTAACAATGCAGATCTGGACGTCGTCTTAGGGCATTGGCTACAGTCAACGTCCAATGGAAAGGCAGACGGCGATCTGAATCTTGACGGAGTCGTGAACGCCAGCGACTTTTCCATCATGGCCGACTGGTGGGGGCGAGGCGTTGGCAATAGTGCGAGCCAGCCTACGCTTGTCAACGTCCCCGAACCATCCCTCGGCCTGTTGTTGCTCTCAAGCCTCTCGTTATTTCCTAATCGGAAACATCGCAGGTATTAAACTATTGACAGATGTCGTCAACATTATTTGAGTAATTAGGGTGGGTTGTTCCTAACGTGACAACCCACCACCAGTTCACTGCTCGATAGGCAACAAGCCAAATCGGCTGATCGCGAATGCGATCTACTGCAAATCGCGAAGCCCGAAAGCCGGAACCCAGTATCGCCAAACGAAAACGGGCTCTGGAAAACCAGAGCCCGCTTCGGGGTTTCAAACTGTCCTGAACGATAACGCCTAGCGACGGCGAATGCCGAAGCCAGCGGCAATTGCTAAAGCCATCAAGCCAGAGGTTGCCGGTTCGGGAACTATGTCGAATTGAAACATATTGTAATGCGCGAATTCAAAATTGTCATCTGGCTCAAAGCCAAAGTGCGCTGCAAGAATACTCAAATCAGAACCAGTTACGGCACCATCCCCATCCAAATCACCCTCCGCCCATCCGACACCAGTCGCTCCGATATGCAAAGCAAGAATATCGACGTCCGTTTGGTTCACTCTGTGATCGTAATTAACGTCACCATATTCGCTTCTAAGCAGAATTCGTACGAGATCGTCAGTATCTTTAACGTTAAGGCTCCCATCCAGATTTAAGTCGAGCCAGCTTTGTCCAACGCCTTGCCCGTTACGGATAATTTGCTGCAAGACATGGACATCGACCGTTGTGACTTGGCCCGAGAGGTCAATATCACCAAGTATCCGTCCTTCTGCAATGTAAAGATCGATAAAATGCTGGTTTAGCGGCGATGAAACCCGTGTGTCCAAGCCAACATCACCCCAAGACGACAGCCCCCGAATACCGTCAAAAGCTTTCGCATCTTTTGAGGCGAGTCCAATTGCAGAACTATCATAGGCACCAGAAGTGACGCCTGCGATCCGCATGCCGAGGCTACTGGAGATGATGTTGGGACTTCCAGAGTCACCGGGTGCAGCCATCACCTCGTGGGCTCCGTAACCCAGTGAGCCAAACACGTTGTTTTCCTGTGAACCGCTGTCAAAATCATATAACAGCAACGGTGAGTTAATTGGAACGCGTGACGCCAATTCCGGAACCTGCTGCCATTCCGTTTCCCAATTATTAAACGCACCTCTTTTCTCCAAATCAGGTGCGACCTGGATGTTAAAACCTTCAGAACCAATACCCTGCCTACCATACCCAATCCGTGCAAATGGCACTCCAATTTCAGAGCCATCAGTTGAACGGAAAATGTCAAGACGTGGAATCGCCGCCGGTGCCTCATTCGCGAGAACTCCTATCCCCAAATCATGGCCTACCAAAAAATGTAGTGTAGGTATTGAGCCGTTCACAGCGTTAACAAATGCCGGATGAGGCACAAACTGCGTAACGCCAATTGTGACGTCACCGTTTGTTGTCTCCCATGTCGCGGCCCCACTAATCCCCGTTGGACTGCCATTGAAACAGTGCCCGGCTGTCAAGATATGCTTACCATCGGCGAGAAGAGAACAAGAACATGTTGCGGGAACTTGGTTCGATTGTAATGATACCAAGCCAACAGCATCACCCAGCGGATTTCCGACAGCCAACATATGTGAACCCGTGAAGTCGCTAGTCACAATTGCTTGAACGGAAGTGCTCGCCAACGACACCAATGCTATCCCCAATACTGGCAATACTAACCACTTCAATTTGGAACCTCCTTCTTGAAAACGAAGTCAGCGTCCTATGTGCGCGACGATTATGCCCCAATTGAGTTGTAACTGGCTTTCTAAAACAACGGTTGCTAGGCGCGCCATATGCATTTCTGTGATTCCGATCACTATGCATTAAACCGACGGAAAGACGTCGCACACGTCCTGGGCCACGAATCGCTTACGCCGGCAGCAACGCCTGTTCTTAAAGCGCGATGGAACAACCGAGTAAATGAGTGATAAACAGGATAAACAAGAAATCCTGGGTCAGCAGAACGATGAGCAACTACTGTTCCATCTCGTTCGACACCCACGCTCACGCTAAATCACGTAGACTAGATAACTTCGGTACTTCTATACACTGTTCGGTTAGAGAATCGCCCGTGCTCGACGTATCAAATCAGCGCGCATACATTACGTCCCTGCACACTTCTTTCTACGTCAGTGAGCATGCTAGACTATTTCCCCCGTCAACCGATGCAACACAAGCGCAAAAGAAAAGGGCCCTGAACGAATCCAGGGCCCTTTCCGGGTTTCAAACTGTCCTGAACGGAAAAGCTTAGCGACGGCGAAGGCCCAAGCCACCGACGAGAGCCAAACCGAGCAAACCGATAGTTGCCGGTTCAGGGATTTCGACGGTGACGAACGACAACTGTGCACCTTCCACACCCTTACCAGTGCTGCTCGTGAAAATGTTGACGAACGTATCGAAAGCAGTCTGATTAATGCTAACTTTGCCCTGAGCAGCATTATAGGTACCCGTCGCAATCACGGCCGGGACGGACCAGTTATCACCTTCAACCGGATTGATGAAAGAAGTGATACCCTTGGCACTCAAGCTACTGGCGGTCTGGCCGAAACCGTAAATCATGTTGGGGCCGCTAATCGTATCCTGGCTACCGGCAACCTGAGTCAAGTCCGAATCGGGTGAGCGAAGGAGTGTGAAACCAGCAGAGCCGATACCGCCGGGGCCATTCGCCGCAGCCGTGTTAATAGTCGCATTATCGACGCCGGTGACTGGTCCTTGCAATACGAAGCCGTAACTTGCAATACCGGCATTGTCGCCCGTGCTGTCTTGGGCGAGGATCTTGAATTGACCAGCCGTCGTCAGATCGAGAGTTACGGTCACGGTACCAGCCGCAGCAAGGCTGCAGCACAATAGAACGGCGCAAACGCTAAAAGTAAATTTCTGAATCATAAAGAAATTCCTCATCATTGAAGTGGACTAAACCTTTTGAAATGAAACTTTCTTGCTGTCTGATTTGTTTGTGGATCGAATGGATACGTCCATCCAAACACAACTAACACTCACGCATTAGCAAAACACTCCCACGAAGCTTCAACTCAAACCTGCGACTAGCGGCTCATTCGAGCCGCTAGTCGCGGCTCATTCTCATGCTTTAACTCGATTAGCGCTTACGCGAAACCAGGCCTAACCCAGCCAGCGCGGCCAGTGCAACAAGTGAGATCGAGGCTGGTTCCGGAACGGCCCCACCGGCACCGACGCCGGCGTTCGTGAAACCGCCACTAACAACTTGATAGCTCGTGCCGTAATTCTGCTGCAGGACGCTGAAATCACCGGAGGTCACGCTGCCATCGCCGTTGAAGTCGCCCTGATTCCACTTCTTGCCGCTGCCGCCGTAATTCTGCTGCAGAATGGCGAAGTCACCCGAGGTAATATTGCCATCAAGATTGACGTCACCCGACTTGGCCGTGAACGTCACCGAACCGCCCATCGTGTCGTAATTAGCCGACGTGGTGGCACCGGTGAGTTCAGCAATCCGACCCTTGCCGCTGTAGGCACCCGACAGCGTCACCGTCGAGGTCAAAGCACCAACCTTCGGACCAGCCGTTGTGATTTGAATGAAGTCATGGGGACCAACGGTGGCGAAATCAACGCTGCCCAACGCGGCGAAAATCTGCTTGTTGGCAACGCTGACTTGCAAACCATCGGAATTTGCGGCCGGGTTCGAGGTAGAAGCCGAATTGGGTTCCCAGCCGAAAATCTTCTTGCCCGGGTTGGCCGTATCGAAATTCGACGCACCATTCAGCACGGTCGCGCCACCCAACGTATTACTGCTCGTAAACCCGAGCTCGGCCGCCAACGGCGAACTGCCGGTTGGAACCGGATTCGTATTGGAAATCTGGATGTTCCAGACCCAATTACCGCTTGCATCAAGCCGATTGCTGCTTACTGTGCCGCCAGGTACGACCGACACAGCAGGCACGGCGAACGCTGGCGAAGCCAGGACACACAACAAACCTGCAGTTACTAAGCTCTTCCAGGACATTAGTGTTTCTCCACCCTCTTAGATAAAGAAAAAGATCAGAGTTGCTGAGCTAAGCCTCGCCATTGGAAAAAGTCGGTTGCGAGTTACGAGAAGTTGGGGTAGGTGACATCTCGCGACTGGCTTCCGGCATTCTCTCACACAGCGAACGAAACTCCCCGCGCCGCAGCGCGACAAAAACTTAACACGAAAAACGAAACTTACCGAATCTCACGAACGCGATAGCGGGCGATCCCAATTGCCGAGTCACGCACTCCGTTAGTTTCCTGCCCCCGCGGCCCCGTCGAGAGTTTCGAAAAACCTCTTACCGCCAGTGCTGCGGGTTGCCGCTTAGCTCGAACGGCCGCGACGGCGAACCCGAATAGCGCGACGAAAATATCGGCTACCATCGGGCATTATGCTCGGGGCCTACAGGGCTGTCAAGCAGTTTCTTTCCTCTTTGTTCGATTTTTCTCAAGAATTTCATAGGTCGTTGAAAATATCGAAAATCCCGGGAGAAATCGCGGTATTTCACCGTCTTATCCTCCAATTCTAATTGCCAAATCCGGCAAAGCTACTGTCAAAACGGCAAAGAACTCCAGTTCCTACTTGATGTGCTGCATAAACTCCGCCGCAACCCGATTTCCAACCATGTTCCCCGAGCCGATTAAGAGCCGATTCGCACCCGCAAACCCGCCAAGGAAAACACCACGACGACCGTCAGCAACAGCGCGCTCGTTGGTTCCGGAACCGCACTTGCCTGCAAGCCCGCACCACTACCCGAGCCCACGCCGAAGTTGGCCCGCCAAATGTCGTAGTCGGGTTGATCGATCGTGCCGTTATTGTTGCTATCAGCCCCTGTTCCGGGGACGACCGACTGACCCACGGTATGCCGCCACAACACATAATCCGCCGCATCCACGACGCCATTGTGGTTGAAATCGGGCGGCGTCATGAAATTCGTCCGCACGATCGTCGAGACCGTTGCCGCCACCGAGGATCCGAACGACACCGAGGTGCCAAGCGTTGAGAACACGTTGCCACTCGAGCCCGCGGCAAACGCCGGCGTCGTGGCCGGCGCGAACGCTCCCACCGCCAACCGCGCGGCCGAGGCCCAAGCCGGATCGCCAAACGAATCCTGGGCGCCCCACGGAATTCCCTGCGGCATCGTGAGCGAAGCAATCACCGGCCCCTCGAAGTTGGAACCCGCGGGTTTTCCCGGGTAATTCGGCGAGCCATTGGCTAATTGGCCCACCCCGTAAAACGCGCCTTGCTCCTTGCCCGTCGCCAGCGGCGAAATGGGCGTCTGGCCAAAAATCAATCCCCGATAGTTGGAAAAGGGGACATCGTAAAACAAGTTGAATCCCGCCTTATCGCTGGTATTCACCAGCCCAGTCGGCGCGACATCATTCGCCGTATTGATGTTGATGAGTCTGGCTTCCAGGCCGGACAGGCCAAAATTACTGGCCTTGGCCACCAATTCCCACACGCCGCCCGAGTTGACATTCGTCGGCGTGCTGTAGAACACATTGAGGCTGAGCTCGATGGCTTGACCGCGCGCCTCGCCCGCCTGCCAGGCAATTGCCATACTGGCGAGCAGCACTGCGGCCGCACGCGTGATTCGACGAATTCCGAACATGCCGTTTTCTCCGTTGCCAGATCGATGTTTCTTGTGTGGGGTGTCCCGCCCCGCGAAGTGCCTCGCCAAGCCGCGGCGTGTGCCAAACACCGGGCGAAATCGACACTTTGCCGGCGCGCGTGTCCGTGCGCCGAATTGGCTCTAAGCGATGTCTGTTCCGCAGTCGGCCGGCGAATTCCCCGGGGAAATCCAGCGGCCGAGTGGCCGGTCGTCAAATGGCCTGCCGCCCGACCAACCGCCCGAGCAGAAACTGCCCGGCGGCGTGCATGAAACGGCCATCGATAATCCGGCTACTTTATCTTTTAGTGTATCTACGGATGGGAACGCTGCAACAAAAAATGGGGCGAAGGGAGCGCTCTCGGGCTGTTTTCGGGGGTTTTCCAGGCGGAAATGCGCGGATGCGGGCGCGGAATCGGGGCGAAACGCCGTTGTTCTTCGCTACCGGGAAGCCCCGAACGGCGGAGCACGAGCTAAAACTGGGGGCGATCGTGGCGGGAGGTGCGGCTTGGTGGTTGATTCGGCCTGGCGGCCGACGCTAATCGGCGCGCGAAAGCTTCTGATGCTTGGGTAGTGCACCTCGATCCCGTGTGTGGATCGCAAGCAATCTTTCCCTGATTGTTACCACGCGAACTTGTGCGCGAAAAATTTCTCGCGCGGCGGTCAAAATTCCATAAATACATTTGCGGCGCGCGGCAACAATTTGATAAGCATGTAGTCGTTGGTTGATGACCATGCTCTCTCGCACAAATTTTACGAAAGGAGGTCCGCCAAAAGCCGTCTTGGGTTGGTTCGTGTCCTAACCATTTTCCTTCATGGGCACGGAAAATTGCCAACGCGAGCCTGGCCTCGGGTGAATCGAATTTGCGAACCTAATATCAGCCTGTTCGACCCGCCCTGTTATCTCGTCGCGCGGTTGCCTTTACGGATTCGGTCCGGGCGACCAACAAGTACGAGCAGGCATGTATGTCGAGCGCTGCCGCCCGGTTGGGCAATCGCGCAAATGATCGCCGAGGACTATGCGAAGCAATGGCCAGCCGCCGTGCAGGTCGTATCCATTAACCCCGAGGTGCCCGTTATGATCGAGGAAACGCAAACTTAGCCCGTCTCATCGCTGGTGAGACGGGCTTTTTTTGTGCGCTGCGGGGAAGCACGCTTCGCTGCGCCGAGCCTCCGCGTCGCGGCTAAACGAACGGTGGCGCGGCGAAATGAGTCCGCTGGGAATTGCCGCGCAGCGCTGGCCAGGAGGCAATTGACGAACGCAAAAAACGCCGGATGATGAAGGCGTATGGCCGAGTTGAAGACCATCCTGTTTACTGACATCGTCCGCTCCGTGGAACTTAAGAGCGAGATGCCGGGCCACAGCGACTCGGAACGTGATCTGGCGTTCATCGAGCAGATTCTCACGCCCCATCGGCAGCGGATCGAAGAGCAGCTCGCCGGTCTGGGTGGGCGAGTTGTTTCCACAGCCGGCGACGGCCATTTTCTCGTGTTTTCCGATACGATTTCGGCTACCCGGTGGGCAATCGATATCCAGCGTTCGCACCGCGAACGCCCCATCCTGACTCCCAGCAAGAGTCGGGTCGAGGTGCGCATCAGCCTGCATCTGGGTGCCCCGCAGATCGACCCGAACGACCCGGCTAACTTCATTGGCAAACAGGTCGATTACGCCGCCCGGCTCAACGATTATGCCACGGGTGAACAGATCTTGGTTTCGCGGAGCGTGGTGGCCGTGTTGGACGATGCCGGCATGGACGGCGTGAAGTTCCACAACCACGGCCGCCGCGAGCTTAAAGGAATTGGCCGGGTCGAAGTCTACGAACTGATCTACGATGGCGGCCCGGCTCGTAAGCTGCGTCCGCAGCCGCGCGAGTCGCTCGACCGCCAATGGACCGTGTTGCCACCGACCATGGGGTTGACGACTTTTCGTGCCCCGCCATTTCGCGAATCTCTCAAGAAGACGCCTCCGAAGCCGCTGGCGATGCCAACACCATCCGGCCCGTCGACCGATGTGGTTCCGCTACGACTGGGCAACTACGAACTCGAGCAGCGGCTCGGCAGCGGCGGCATGGGCGATGTGTATCGCGCGCGGCATTCGCAGTTCAATCGCGTGCGGGCCGTAAAGGTCATCAAGCAGCACTTCGTCGACGCCGGCCACCACGAAGTGATCCGGCGATTCTACCAAGAGATCAAAGCGGTGGGCGCGCTGGAGCACCCCAATATCGTCGTGGCCATTGATTCCTCCGCCCCCACCGACGAAGTACACTACCTCGTCATGGAGTACATCGAGGGCCTGGCCGCCGATGAACTCGTTGCGCGTCACGGTCCGTTGAACGTGGCCGATGCCTGCGAGATCGCCCGCCAGGCCGCTCGCGGTTTGGCGTATATCCACGAACACGGCATGGTGCATCGCGATATCAAGCCCTCCAACCTCATGCTGACACTGGCCCGCACCGAACCGATCAGCAGCGGTGTGGGAAGCTCCGGCAGCACTGCTAAAGCTCAATCAACCGCGACCGAGACGGCGGTTGTGAAGATTCTTGACCTCGGCCTTGCGTTGCTAGTTGGTGAAGACCAGCAGCGGCTCACGGTGTTCGATAACCGGGCGATGGGCACGGCCATGTACATGTCGCCCGAGCAGTGGAAGTCATCTAGCGTGGATATCCGGGCCGACATCTACAGCCTCGGCTGCACGCTCTATCACCTGCTCGCCGGGAAACCGCCGTTTTTGGAATCGGATTTGAAGCCGGAGAAAGCCCATGAACGCGAACAACTGCCGACGATTGATCGCACGGAACCCATCCCGCGAGCTTTGTGGGACGTGCTACGCCGCATGACTGCCAAGAACCCCGCCGACCGCTACACCGAGCCGGCGGAACTCGTGGCCGCACTCGCACCATTCGCCGAAGGCCACAAGCTCACCGTTTTGGTGCGCAGTGCGGTTGGCGCCTCGCCCCGGGCCCGCACCCATGGCATGGCCAAAACCGAAACGCGCGTGGCCAAGAGTGCGCTTTCCGATACCCAAACGCGCACGGCCCCGAGTTCGCGTGTGCCCCCGACGCTGAGTGGAATATCGCGAGAAAGGCTCTCACGGGCGGCAATAGCGTTTGTCACTCTCTTCGCCGTCGCCGCAATTGGGTGGCTCATTTGGCAAGCGTCGGCCCGCAGCAAATCGGCAGCCGAAGAACTCAAAGCTCGGCAGCACACGCTGCAGATTTCCGCCAACTTTGCCGCCAAGGAAATCTCCAACGAAATCTCCCGGCGATTCGATATTCTCAACCAACTAGCCACCGACGAAGAGTTACGACAACAGTTAATCGAGTTAAACGGCAAGCCCGAAGACCCCACCCAATGGAAACACATCGAGAATTGGCTGGGCGCGCGTAAAGCAAACAACGACGCCAAGGCTGCCTCGGATAGTTGGTTCATCAACGACCGGCGTGGGGTGCAGGTCGCGCGCAGTCCCCAGAGCGAAACCAGCCGGGGAGATAATTTCGCCCATCGAGATTATTTCCACGGTCAAGGTGCCGACCTGCCAGCGGAAACGAAAGATATTCAGCCGATTACGGCGCCGCATCTATCGGCCGTGTACCGCAGCACCTCGACAGGCCATTTGAAAGTGGCGTTCTCTGTACCGATTGAAAACGGTCGCAAAGGCAAAGACCGCCAGGTCATCGGCGTGCTGGCGATGGCCGTCGACTTGGGTGAATTCAACGTGCTACAGAAGGACTTGCCGCCGGGCTTGGAGGTCGTGCTCATCGACTTGCGAACGACGACCATCGACAAGCAAACGCGCCCGGGCCTCATCTTGCATCATCAACGCGACGAATCAGCGTATCATGAAGGTCAGCCGCCGCCGTGGATCAGCAGCCGCACGTTAGGGCAGATTAACGAAGTTCTTGCTAGCCCCAGTCCGGCCAAGCCCGAAAATAGTGGTATGCTTACCGAATACCGTGACGAGGCACTCACCGGTGGAAAGCCCTATTGGGGTGCCATCCAGCGCGTGGCGAAACGATCTGCCGAAGAATCCGCACAGAAGATCGATTGGGTCGTGCTCGTGCAGGAACCGCGTTCTCGTTGAACGCGGTCGGTAGGACGGACATTCCTATCCATCCGTAAACAATCATCCATATACTGAGAAGTGCGCTGCCAGGGAACGCTTGGGTGCCATGGCCACTGCTCGGAGTGGCCATGCTGGCGCTCGTGAATACCGCATGTCCATGCCCACGCTGAGCCGTGGGTATGGCACACTTGCACCGCAGGACAGACATTCCCGTCCGTCAAAAGAAATGTTTATCGTAAACAAAGGCAGATGGACGGACAGGAATGTCCGTCCTACGGTGTGGCTAAACCGCGGTTGAGCCACCACTGTACCGCGCCCGCCAGCACGTGCTGCATCAAGGTCGCCAGCACAATCAACAGGATCGCGAGCGGCTCATGACTAAGCACCGCACCAGCCAATATCAGTGCCAAGCCGGTGTGCTTCATGCTCAGGCCGAACATCAAGGCCGTCCGCGTTTCACTCGGTAGCTGGAACAGCCGAGCAATCGCCCAGCCGAGCACAATGCCGATGGCCGCTAGACTTGTCGCCAAAATGGTCGTCACGACGACTACCGAAACCGGTGATCCAGACGCCTTGGGCAGGGCTAGAACCGAGTTGATGTAGTTCAAAATGAGCAGGGCCGTCGCGCTAACCAGCATCAGCATCGGTCGCGCGGCTTCGATATTCGCCGCCGACAAGATCCGGCGAACGGCAAAGCCAGCGGCCGTCGGCAGAATCACCCACACAATGAAGAACGATCCCGAGAATTGATTGACCAAGAGCTCACACTGCTGCCGACTTTCACCGAGCGACATTCCCAGTAAGCTCACTAAATGGGGCGTAATCCAAGGGCTGAACAAGATGCTGACGACCACCAGCGCCAGCGAAAGTCCTAAGTTTCCCCCGGCACTTTGCGTCCAGCCGACTGACGAATTGGCAACCGGCATCGAGGCAACGAGCGCAAAGCTCACCAACAGACCGGCCGTCGCCGTACCCCCCATGCGAACTGGCAGCAGCCTTCCAACCGCCAAGGTCAACAGCGCAGGCCCCAGCCATGCGGCCACCAGCGCCAACAGCACCACGAGCGGTTGCCGAAAGACGATTCGTGCCTGCTCCAAATCGGCTAACATCGCCGCCACGAATAACATCACCGCCAATAAAACCAATGAAGCCAGCGGGATGTTCGCGAAATGGAGCGACGACCACGACCAACCGCGTACCGCAATGCCCGGCCCCGGAAAGATCACCGCCAGTACATAGCAGGCAATGAGCAGCCACAAGAAATGGCGCCGCGCGAATATCGCTACCGCGACTGCCAGGCGCGCAAGCGGAACGCGAGACTCGGGCGGAGCAGACGAGTCTTGTGAGTGGTGAGAGGGCATCGATCTAAATTTACCCTCACCCCGGCCCTCATTCAAAGCGGAGCGCGAGATTGGGCTAATTGCCTAGCTGACGGTTCAATTCATCCAAGCCTCGGCGTAACTCGCTCGCGGTCGAATCGAATTCGGCCCGGGCAGCCGCTAACTCTTGCTTGAGGTCGTCGAGTTGCCCGCGCAAGGACGCGACTTCCGATGCCAGGTTGCCATGAGCCGCCTGCCGTGTCTCCGCGGCGTCGATCGTTGCCGCGGGTCGCACCGCAGTCGGCGCGTAGCGCGGTTCAGCCGGTTCAGGTTCCCCTACCCCTTGCTCCGCATGAAATTCCCTCGCCTCGCGGCGAACCTTCTCCATCTCGCGATCGAGGTACAACGCGTGCGTGACGACCGCCCCCCGCCCCGGTGGCGAAAGATACATGATCAGCCCCTTAGCCAACAGCGATTCCAGCGTCGGCTGTAGTTCGCCCAAATCCTTGATCGGCTCCATGCGGGCAGCTCGCCCCCGCAATTCTCCGACTGTTTGCGTACCGCGGAGCAGTAGCTCGGCCATTACGGCGAGTTCCACCTTGTTCACACCCAACCATTCATACGCCAAATGCCGATAGCGATCGACACGGCCCATGCCTTGCACCTGAGCAATCGCGCCCGTCTTGCGCAGCCGTTCGCACGCTTCCTCCACCTGCTCTTCCTCGAGCTGCATGAATGGCGCACGATTGTTCTTCTGATTACAGCCCGTCCGCAATGCGTTGGCCGACAGCGGATAGGCCTCGGGTGTCGTCTTGGCCTTTTCAACCAGCACGCCGAGAACGCGACGTTCGATCGATTCCAAGGGGTGCCAACGCCGTTCCGCGGGTGCGTCCGGAGATTGCGTTTCGATAGTCATGCCGGTTGCCTGTCCGCCGAGAGGTTTCGTTCCGAGCGCTGGCCATCGTAGACGACGACCGCGTCATTAGGCAACCCACGAAATCCCGCTTGATCGACTCACCTACGGCTTGGCGCTGCCTTCAGAAACCGGTTTGCTGCCGTCTTCAACCGCCCACACAATCCAGCGCGAACGCCCCTCTTTCGCGACGCGCGTGCGTTCCGTGATGAGCCGCACCTTCACCGGCGGGCCACCCGCCTTGGCACCCGGCACAACTTCAAATAGTTGATTCACGAATACGCGTGGAAAGGTCTGCCGATCAATACCCTCGGTACTTAACAAGCGCGTCGTCGCCTCAGCACCGGCAGCCGTTAACGCCTTCACGATCGGACGTGCCACAAACGTGTCGTACGGATCGGCCGCCGGAGCCTTCTCACCCGGCAGCGACGGTGCGGCGGCCGCGGTCGAACTGTTCGTCAAGCGGAAGGCCTCTTTAGTTCTTCCTGCCGTCACCATTTCCAGCCATTCGGTGCCGAACTTCTCGGCCTGCTGCAAACGCATGGTTCCAATTACGTAGTCCCGCGCGTTGGGCGCCGCGAGCATCGCCGCGCTGAGAAATAATCCGCAATAGGCCGCCCAACGCCCAGCCAAGGCTCCATCGCTCTTGCCAATTCGGTACAACGCGAAGATCGAAACCACGATTCCGGCAATCGGAATGAGCATGAGCAGCGCCGCGCCAAAGTACAATGGCGACAGGACGCCCAGTACCAACCCCAGCAAGGCCACAATGCTCAGCGACCGGTACTCGACCGCTTGATCGGCATCGCCCGCGTTGAATGCCGAGGATGCAGCAGAAGACGACACACCAGAAGCCATAGTGAACTCACAGTGTAAAACGGACTGCCCGTTACCACTTCAGAATGTTATAGAATGAGCCTGCAAAGGATGCCAGTCGCCAAGCATTTGCGACTGCGAACCAGTGCCGTCGGTTCTCAGCCCCGCTTGACGATCATCGATGGCGCCTTTTCGAATTTCTCGCGACGTTCACTGTAGATTTTTACGAACTTCGTCGAAAATCGGTCGGTTCCCGTCGAGCCGAATGCGTTCGGATCCGACATCGTCGCGACAAAGCGAATCCAAGCGGCGTCAGGAGCGGTCAGAAAAAACGCAGTATCCACGTTGCTATCGCTGACCAGATTGCCACCAAAGGCGTCTTTGGGCATCGGGGAAGTGTGCAGCGTCGCCATGGTAAATGCCGCCAACACCCAGGCCGCGAAAAAACCGACCAAGGGCCCACCCACCGGGTCAATCGGATGCTTGAACCGCATCCGCGTTTTGGAAAACGCGGCCGTGAGCGTCCGGCACACCAACATCGTCACGGCGAAAATCGCCCACAGAATCGCGAAATCGAGCCAATAGGTGTGTTGGCCGCTGGTTTGCTCTTCATCCAGGTAGGCGACCAGTGGTGAATACAGGCCGAACGCCATTAACCCGCTAATGAAAATATTCACCAGCGTCAGCGTGTTGCTCCACAGCCCTTCACGGACCGTCATGGCCAACCCGGCGAACAAAATGATTGCATAGAAAACGTAAAATGTCATGATTCTACTTTGAAAAACTGGTAGTCGGTTATTCGTGATTCGATGGATTGCTCGCTGTTCGTTGTCCGTTATTGTTCATGGCCAAGTAGGTACACGGAAGTTTTGTTATACGCACACGTTCCGCCACCACGCGAATCGCCATCAAGGAATTCTTGAACAGAAGGAAACAGTGGGAACCGAGAATGTCTTTTCTCTGTTGCCTCTGTTTCCTCCTGTTCGAATGCCCGTTCCCCAAGTATCGAAGTTTGACAAAACTCTTGCTAATTCGCTGACGGTTTGCGTCCTCAACGGACAACAAACCGCGAACCAATAACAACTATTCCTTCAACACCCGCTGCAATTCTGGCAACGATGTAATGCCTTTCGCTACTAACACCAAGCCTTCCTCTTGGAAAGGTCGCATCCCGGCCAGTCGAGCTGCTTTCGTCAGGAGTTCCAACTTGGGAGCCTTGATGAGAATCTCGCGAATCTTATCGTCCACCATCAGCAATTCGAAGACCGCAGTCCGATTCTTGAAACCAAGCCCGCCGCATTCCTTACAAGGTTTGTCGATCTCCTCTGGCTTCGGCGTGCGGTAGAAAGCCTCGACCTTACCCAAAATATTGAGCTTCTTGAGTAAGTCTGGCGCCGGTGCATACGCGACTTTGCAGGAATCGCACAGCTTGCGGATCAGTCGCACACACAAGACCGCCGTGACAAACGTGGCGAAGTCCTTTTGCGGCACCCTGAGTTGCAACATCCGCAACAAGGCTTCGGGCGCACTTTTGGCATGTACGTTCGTAATTAACAGCCGCTCGTCGTCACGAACTTCATTGAGCAACAGCTTCTGAGTTTCGGGGTTACTGAAATCACGCAGGATGTATACGTTGGGATACTTGCGAATCAGGCTGGGCAGAATGGTTGCCGGTGTCTCGCCTTTGGTGGCGTCGAACGTGGTAACTTCGATGTTCTCCAATTCGCGTTCGCGGTGATGCACTTCCTCGATCGAGGCAAAATCTCGCAGCAATCGGTCCGTCTCCATGAGCGATACGTCGGTCAGCGTTGTGACGCCGCCCTCGGGCATGCCGGCGATAACCAATATGCCCTTATTGGCGGCCATGCACTCGGCCCATTGTTCGGCCATTTTCGGCCGCATGCCCAAGTCGTCATAGTGCTTAAACGCTCGCTGGGCACCGCCCAGCACCTGCAACACCACTCGTTCGCCTGTGGGCACGCCTTGGCTCGCAATCGGGCAGACGTAGGCGTGCTCCTTATACTTCGCGCCAAATTTGCTTTCCTGCTTCTTGCGACGTTCGCTGGCATTGAGGTTCGCCAATGTCTTCATCACGGCTAGCATGATATCGGCCGACTCACGCTCGCGGGCATCGCCGTTGTGCCACACGCCATCAATGTGTTGCCGCGTGACGACCTGTTGCTGGGTGTAATCCAGAATGCACTTGTCGCTCCGCCGTTCCACCATGTCGGCGATCAGATCTTTCACGAACAAGTAACCGGGCGATTGCCGCGCGGCAATGAGATTCGCTTGATTGGCACGCTCCTCCGGCGCCGCAATCGCCATCAAATCGACCGGGGCGCCTTTCTCGTACTCCGCTTTCCGCTCGTGTTCAATCTTCCAGCCAACCTTGCCCACCAACTCGGCGAATTCGTAGCGGAACCAATCGGGCGTGAACACCCGCTGATGCAACTGCACCGCGCCATTATGTGTGACCACGTAGGGAATGTACGTGGCTAAATAAGTAACCGCCAGCACCCCGACCGCTACCCAAAAGTTGGCGAATCCCACCAAAATGGGAAACACTAATAGCAGCATGACCGCGAAAAACGGGAAGAAAATGATCGGGTTCCATTTGCCGTAACCGAGATTAAATATCTGCGAGTCTTGATTGATCCAATCGGCCGACAAGACCCAGATCAAGTAAATTACAAAGATCGCCAGCAGCTTTGGCCAATAAATAAAACCACGCTTGAACTGCCGCATTTGGGTTGAATGCGCGTCGTTGTATTTATCAAGCTTGGGTGCCGGCTGGGCAGGTGCCGGCTCGGCCGCCGCGGCTGGCGCGGCATTGCCTTTGGGCGCACCTTCGGCTGGCTTCCCTATTCCGTCGGCGGCTTTGACGGCATCCGCCGGCGCCGCGCCGGGCTGAGCCGCCGCTTGTCCGCCACCGGCTCCCGGGGCTGCTGGTGGCGCAGGCAGCTGCGCCTGCGCATGTCGAGCGGAAGGCCATGCCAACCACAAGCATGGCACCAAAACCAAAACTGCCAGTCGCTGCCCCATCAGATAATCCCAGGATCTTTGACTTCAATTCCTTTGAGTGCCATCTTGAGCGCCTCCCGATTCGGCGCCACTTCCATCGCTACTTCGCGATCAATGAGCTCATCATCCACCAACTGCTTGAGACTCATCGTAAAATCTTGCATGCCGTCGAGCTTGCCAATCCGGATGATATCCGGCAACTTCTCATCATTCTCTTCGAGAATGGCCTTCTGCACGTTGGTGTTGAAGACCATGATCTCGACCGTCGGCACGCGGCCACCGCCCAGCTTCTTGAGCAACTTCTGCGCGACAATGCCTTTCATGTTGAACGCAATCGCACTCCGCAGAGCCGAATGCATGTCCGACGGGAACAAGTCGAGAATACGACCAATCGTCGTCGAGGCACTCGAGGCATGGATCGTCCCGAACACCAAGTGGCCCGTTTCGGCCGCGTGAATGGCCGTCATGAAGGTTTCTTTATCGCGCATTTCGCCCACGAGCATCACGTCGGGGTCTTCACGCACGGCGTGCTTCATGCCGATTTCGAAATCCACCACATCCAAGCCAATCTCGCGTTGGTTGATCAGGCACTTGTCCTCGGTGAACACGAATTCAATCGGATCCTCGAGCGTGAGAATGTGTTTGCGGTAGGTTCGATTGATCAGGTTGAGCATCGACGCAATCGTCGTACTCTTGCCCGAACCTGTGACGCCGGCCAGCAGGATCATGCCTTGATCATAGTGGCACAACTTCTCGATCGATTGCGGAAGAAACAAGCCTTTGAAGTCGGGCACGAAACTGTTAACACGCCGGGCCACCAAACCCACGTGCCCCAACTGCTGCAGCAAGTTCACGCGGAACCGCCACATCGTGCCATCGACATCCAGCGTGTGGGCAAAGTCGGCCCCGCCATCCTTCTCAAAAATCTTGCGATTCCGCTCATTCATCAGCGGGAACGTCAGCCGCACCATCTCCTCGTCGCTGATCGGCTCGCGATTCATCGGCCGCAACGTGCCGTCCACGCGCACCATCGGCGCCTTGTCCACCTTCAGGTGCAGGTCGCTGGCCTTCAACTTCACGCACGCGCGAAACAGCTTGTCGACCTCCAGGTCAGCCTTGCGGTGAATGAAACTACTCTTGAATGCGTCGTCTTTGGCCATGAGAAAGGCGTTAGGTGTTAGGCGTTAGGTGTTAGGCGTTAGGTGTTAGGCGTTAGGCGTTAGGTGTTAGGCGTTAGGTGTTAGGAATGACATTAGAATCAGCGGGGTAAACGGCGGTCAGGGTAGTTTGGTTCGAGGTGATTGGAAAGGCCGCAAAGCATGCGTTTGATTTCGTTGATGTCCGCGCTAAATCGTTCAAATGCGGTTGCGTCGAGTAATCCCAGGTCTCGGGATAAGATCAGGTGGTATTCAACTTCGCAGGCGGAACCAGCCGCCATTTGCACGAAACGGCGATAGTCCGCGTCGGTTTCTCGTCCACAACCGTCAGCGAGATTCTCCCCGATTGAAGCCGATGACCGCTGTAACTGTGAAGTAAGGCCATAGCGTTCATTGGTCGGAAAGTTCGCGGTCATCTGATAGATCGACAACGTCAGTTCATGCGCCTTCTTCCAAACCTCCAGCTTCTGAAAGTTTCGCATGCGTTGCCCCCTAACGACTAACGACCAACGACTAACGCCTTACCGCGATTCCCCGTTCCGCCATGATCCGCTTCGTCTCGGCGATGGTGAACTCACCGAAGTGGAAGATGCTGGCCGCCAGGGCCGCATCCGCCTTCCCTATTGTAATTGCCTCGGCAAGGTGTGTGGGATGCCCGGCCCCGCCACTGGCCACGACCGGAACCGTTACCGCCGCGCTCACGGCCGCCGTAATTTCCAGGTCATAACCGTCTTTCGTGCCGTCGGCATCCATACTGGTGAGTACAATCTCACCCGCCCCAAGCCGCTCCACCTCCCGGGCCCACGGCACGGCCTCCAACCCGGTCGGTACCCGCCCTCCGTTGACGTACACCTCCCACCGCTCCCGGCCATTCTCCCGCACCCGCTTCGGGTCGATGTTCACCACAATGCACTGGCTGCCAAACCGCCGAGCCGCCTCGTACACAAACTGCGGATTCTTGACCGCCGCCGAGTTGATCGAAACCTTGTCGCTCCCGGCCAAGAGCAATTGGCGGATGTCCTCGATTGTGCGAATGCCGCCGCCCACGGTGAGCGGCATGAAAATTTGCTCAGCCGTCCGCCGCACCACGTCGAGCATGATATCCCGGCCCTCATGGCTCGCCGTGATATCCAAAAACACGAGCTCGTCGGCCCCTTCCTTCTCATACCGCCCCGCCACCTCGACTGGGTCGCCCGCATCGCGCAGGTTGACGAAGTTCGTCCCCTTCACCACGCGCCCACGGTCCACATCCAGGCACGGAATCACACGCTTAGCAAGCATTGGATACGGCGCGAAAAAAGCGCCCTTGAACGCAAAGAAACCGCCAATTCAATCTAAGTTGCCTAAACATTTCAGTTTAAGTCGCGTCGGCATTAGGGTCAACCATCCGAGTCATCCGTGATATTCGCGGTGAATAACTTACAATCCGGCAACGACTCAATAAAGAGTTTCCCATACGACTTCGTCACGATGCGCGGATCGAGGCACACCACCGTGCCCTGATCGGAGCGCGTGCGAATGAGTCGGCCGAAGCCTTGCTTGAACTTGATGACTGCCTCCGGCAATTGGTAGTCGCGAAACGGGTTGCCGCCGGCGGCACGAATGGCGTCGAGCCGCGCGGCCAAGAGCGGATGATCGGGCACCGCGAACGGCAATTTGGCGATGATCACTGTTTGCAGCGCGTCGCCCGGCACGTCGACGCCTTGCCAAAAACTATCGGTCCCAAACAGCACAGCGCGCGGATCCGTCTTGAACTGTTCGAGGAGTTGCGTGCGCGGCGTGCCATCCGCCTGGCTCAGCAGCCGCAAGTTGCGCGAGGTGAGCCAACGCTGCAAACCTGAAGATACCCGACGCAACATGTCGTAACTCGTGAACAGCACGAACGCCCGGCCATCGGTGCGGCCCGCGTAATGCTGAATCGCCGCGATGCAGCGTTTCTCAAATTCGCCCGACGTGGCGGTCGTCGGGTCGGGCATATCCCGCAAGGTGACTAGCTCTGCCTGCTCACGATAATTAAACGGACTGCCCACCTGCAGTTCATCGCACTGCGTAATCCCCACGCGCGACTTGAAGAAATCAAAACTACCAGCAAGCCGGGGCGTCCTTTTCTCCGTTCCAGCGAGCCGGGGCGTCCTCGCCCCCGGCCTGGGCGGCGGACCGCCCGGCTCGCTCGCACCGTTCTCGCGCGGTGCCCCACCCACCGACAGCGTCGCGCTCGTCATGATCACCGTCGGCACCTTGTCGAAAAGTTGCTCACGCATCGCGGGGCCGATATCCACCGGCGCCGCCGCCAAGGTGATGCGGGCCACGCCGCGCCGGCTAGTATATGCTTCCAACCAGTACACAGCGCCCGCCTGAGTTTGCGTCCGCCACAATTCCAACTCACCCGCGAGTGCGACCAGCCGATCGTGCGCCGCCAAAAAATCTTGCTGCTCCGATTCCTCACTCAACTTCTTGCCCGCCGTCTTCACTTGCTTGGCGAGTGTTTCCAACTCCGGACTGAGACGATTCGCAACAATTCCCGCTTCAGGCACCCGCAACGGCCGCGAATTTCCAGCCAACCCCGCATTCGCGGCGCGCCGCGCGCCGTCAGACCGCAGAGCGTTCGTCCGCCAATCGTACAAATCCGCAAAGAACTCGTCGGCCAACTGCCGGCAGCGTTCGACCTGCTGCTGCTCTTTCATCATCCCATGATGTACGAGCAGCCCCTTGTTCGTACGATCGTTGTACAGCTTGTTGAGCACGTACTCGACCTGCCCGCTCGTAACGTTGATCCCCAAATGATCGCTCGCCACTGCCTCGACCGTGTGGGCTTCGTCGAGAATCACGACATCGTAATCCGGCAGAAGGTTGACGCCCGCCCGCCGCAGCGCGATGTCGCTAAACAACAGCGCGTGATTCACGACCAGGATCTGCGCGTTCTGCGCCCGCCGCCGGTCCTTGTAATAGAAACAGTGGTTATACGTCGGGCACCGCCGGCCCAGACAATTGCCGCTATCGCTCGCGACTTCGTCCCACACCTGCCCCAACGGCGTAAACTTCAAATCGCTCAACGAACCGTCGTTGGTCGCCTTGCTCCACTTGCGAATCTCCCGCAACTGATCGAGCTGCTCATCGTTGTTGAACAGACTCTGGCTGCGGGCGAGTGCATTCTCCATCCGCCGCAAACTGAGGTAATTCCGCCGGCCTTTCACCAGCACGGCCGTGAACTCGCGCGGAATCACCGCGTTGAGGAGCGGCAAATCCTTGCCGATGAGCTGTTCCTGCAGACTGATCGTGTGCGTCGAAACGACGATTTTCGGCCCCCCATGGTCCGGTCTCTCCGAGACCGGAGATTTCCCACCTGTGGGAGAATCCGAGTCTCGGCGAGACTCGGCCACATGCTGCCGCTCCGTCGCCGCCAGAATCGCCGGCACGAGATACGCGAAGCTCTTGCCGACTCCCGTCCCCGCCTCCACGACCAAATGCCGCCGCGCCGCAATCGCCCGCGCGACCGCGTCGGCCATCTCCAACTGCTGCGGCCGACATTCATAGTTCGTGAGCCGCGCCGCAATGCGCCCGCCCGGCCCCAAAATATCCGCGGCACTCAAAGATCCCATCCCGCCAACGTAACAGACCTAACACAGGTCGAGTAGGCAGGGTCTTTCAATTGCTGTTTCTCGGAATACTAACCTGCGCTAATCATACTTCCCGATTCGCGTGGACTAGCGAAGATCAGCGTTCTTTTCGCACGCGCGGAATCAGGCTTTCCTGGACGGAAATTTATGTTACTTCCGCCTACGCCAATAACCAGGCCGACGACTCGTATGGGCAACTGCGACAACCACAACGGAATCCGCACTCCGCTCCCGAAATACCAAAATGTACCGAAACCGCGCCACGCGCACCCAGCGATACTGATGCCACATCAGTGAAAACGACTCGGGCACCTGAGCAATGCGGCTTATCGCCACGTCAACTGCCTGTTTGAAACGCTGCGCGGTGTCGGGAGAGCGCTCCGCGTAATATCGAACCAATTCCTCGTATTCCCTATCCGCCGACACGGACGATAGGCATCACTTCCGGTCGCGGATTTCGGACCAAGGAATCGTCGCTGAGTCATCGTTGAAGCGCCGCTCCAGTTCCGCCAAGAAATCAGGATCATCCGCCGACATGATTTCCGGAGATACCGTGTCCATGATTCGAGTTGCCAGATCGAGCCGCTCCCCTTCCGGCAAATTCATCGCCGCTTCGAAAATCGCATCAGGCGTGAGTTGCATAACGTAATTATCCTCCCGTCGTCCGGAACATTCACGAACTCGATTGTACACACCTACCGCGGCACGCGCGAAATCACGCCTTCCTCCGGGCTGCTCGCCGTGGCGTAGAGGCGCTTAGGGATGCGGCCGGCGAGGTAGGCAAGGCGGCCGGCTGCGGTGGCGTGGCGCATCGCGTCGGCCATGCGGAGCGGGTCTTTGGCGTGCGCGATGCCCGTGTTGAGCAAGACGCCATCGACGCCGAGTTCCATCGCGATGGTGACATCGCTCGCGGTACCGACGCCCGCATCCACGATCACCGGGTAATCGGGATCGTTTTCCTTGAGATACTCGAGACAAATGCGAATGTTGTTCGCGTTGAGCACACCCTGCCCCGAACCGATCGGGCTGCCGGCCGGCATCACGCTCGTCGCGCCTGCCTCTTTGAGCCGCTTCGCGGTGATCGGGTCGTCGGTCGTGTAACACAACACCTGAAACCCATCGGCGACGAGTTTTTCCGTGGCTTGAAGCGTGCCCAGTGTATCGGGCAGCAGCGTGCGCTTGTCCGCCAGCACTTCGAGCTTCACCCAATCGGCCCCAGGATTCTGCAGCCCCAGCAAAATCTCACGCCCGAGCCGGGCCACCCGCACCGCATCATCCGCATTAAAGCAACCGGCCGTATTCGGCAGCAGTGTGTAGCGATTTGTATCGATGAAGTCGAGCAAGTTGTTGCCCGCCGCATCGATCAGCCGCTCGCGCCGCACGGCCACCGTGATGCACTCGGTGCCGCTGCGTTCGAGCGCTTCGCCCATGATCTGATAATCGGCATACTTCCCCGTGCCGACGATGAGGCGACTCGTGAAGCGATGCGTACCCAGCTGCAAACTCTCGAATTTGGTTTCGGATGCTGTAGACATTGTCAGTTTCGAAACGACGTAAGTACTTCGGAAAAAGACAAGGAGAGGGGGAGACAAGGAGAAAGCTTGCATCCGAATCTCCTTGTCTCCCCTTCTCCTTGTCTCCTTGTCTTCCTACCCCCCACCCACCAGCGTCACCACCTCCAGCCGATCGCCATCGCGAAGCTGCGTCGCGGTGTGCTGGGCGCGGGGCACGACTTCTAAATTGAGTTCCACGGCCACGTGCGGCTGGGTTACGCCCAAATCGTCGAGCAGTTTGCGGACGGAACTCCCCTCGGCAACTTCGCGCGGCTCGCCATTCACCTGGATCATCATCTGCCGTCTCACTTCGAGTCCGCCGGCTTCGGCACATCGCGCACGAAGGCGGTGCGGAACTGCTGCACATCGAGTGGCTGAAATTCACCATACTGCCGCTTGCCGGCCGCCTGCAAACTGGAGTTCCACGGAATCGTATACGCGGCAACCTGCCCGGTGCCGGCTTCCGCCACATACACAATGCTCTCGGCAAATTGATAATTATTCGCCCCCCGCGGCATGTTGACGTTACCCGTCACCATGAGGTATCCCGAGTTCCGCCCCGCACCACCAAAATCGGCGGCAATGTTCCGCGTGTAGAATGCGTTGAACTTGCCGGTCTTCGGGTTGATCACCGCGGCCCGCATGTCGCCCGTCAAAAAATCGAGGAAATACAACGCCTCAACCCCCGCATCGACCGTCCCGGTGGCAATCGCGAATTTATCAATGCCGTGCGTCGCCGCGGCATGCAGCGGCATGCTCGGCCACAAACCTTCCAAATTCAAACCAATCACGAGGCCCAACACGAGGCCCATGCCCACGTACGCGAACCGCGACTTAAACAATTCGTTCATGTGGCCGCTCCTGCGAAACCATTCAGATGTTCGATGAGTCGACGAGACTCTTGCATCGTAGCGATTCGCCGTGCGACAGGCCAGTCACTTCTTGGTTGGCGTGGCAGTATCGCCGGTGGATTTCGGCGGCGATGCCGTGGCCTCTGCCGGCGACTCCTTGGCTGCAGGTGGCAACTTTGCCGGTGGAGCGCCCAGGGGTATTGCTCCGCGTTGCTGGGCCTGCGCCGCTTGCAGCGCGCGCACTAAGTCTTGCATCGAGATCCCGGGCAATGGCTGAAACGTCGGCATGAATTGAAAGCCTTGGCACGCATACTGGTTGGCATTAACGATGCCGTTGACTTTGAGGATGCCGCCAATCTCCACCTCGCCGTTGACCACTAGCGCACCAACCGACGGCCGATTCGCGGCCGGCTCCGTCCGACCGATGAACGCCAACGTCCGCGGCGGCTGGTCGCCAACCGGCTCGTCTTCAATCCGTAATTCCTGGCACACAATGCTCTTAATCGTCGTCCGCCCGCCGAGCTTGTCGCGCAGCGACGCGCCCAAGGCAAGGAACAACAAGGGATACACAATCCAACGTTCGCGTTCAGTCATGACAGGGGCTGGGGGGGCTAGGGACGGGGGACTGGGGACTGCGGAATTAAGGCTCTCGAATAACTCCCTCTCCCCTTGGGAGAGGGTCGGGATGAGGGAGAATTGGAAACAGTTTTCAGTTGCTCAGGTTGGCGATTTCACCCGCGTGGGTGCCATGCCCACGGCTCGGCGTGGGCATGTAACCGACAATCATGCGCATGGCCACTCCAAGCAGTGGCCATGGCACCCCCGTCAATACGTCCACACCATTGAATGGTCGCCAAGTTCCCGATTATGCCTGGGCCTTGGCGACTTCGTAAACCGGCTCCGCCGCACCCGCCGCACTAATTCGGAACGGCAACCACACCAGCGAAACATCATCCGCTTCGATATCACCTTTTTGCGGCTTTAATTCCAACGGGGCAAGGGGCAAACCGGCGGGCGTACAACTCGTTTCCAATTGTTTTAGCTCGTCCTGCTTCTGTTGCTCCAATTGCTGCTTCTGTTGCAGCAGGCTCTCCAAAGCCGCCTTCGCATTCGATTGCTGGCCGGTTTCCGTCGCCATCGACCGAATGGCCGGGTCGAGTGACCGCCGACGCCCCGGCATATTCTTGCCTCTCAACGACATGACATTGTCGAGAATAACCCAAAGCGCATTCCCAAGTCTCGCGAAGAACTGCCAGCGGCGCGTGTTGACGCGCGTTTGGGCCATCCCGATTTGCGTCTCCAACTTCTCCAATTTCGGAGCGTACGATTTCTCGATCTTGTCCCGTTCCGTCGACAAGCGCGACTTCATCAGCGGCGCTAATCGATTGCGGAAATCCGCGTCGCTCTCCCCGGGCTTCGACGTCGTCTCGAGCAAATCGCACTGCCACAGCTTGAGCGACGACTCGCGATACAAATGCTCTTTCAGTTGCCGATTGAAAACGGCGTAGCTCTTTTCACGCCCCAGTTCCGCCGGCAGATCGCGAAACTGGCCACCGGCCTCTGGCTGGTCCTCGAGCGTGGGCGCTGCTTCAGCCGTTGCGGCACCCTGCCAAATATCATCAGGCGGCGCATCTGGTGAATTTTGCAGTAGGAAACACGTTTGCCACACGTCGGTGCCATCAGCCTTTTTCACAAAATGCACTTTGCCTTTGCCCAACAAACCTGGCCGATATTCCAGCGTGTACCCGTCCGGCACGCGCCCCGCTACCGGCAGAAACTTCTCGCGAATCCCCGCCGACACCACCGGCCGCCCCGCGCTCGTCGCCGAAGCCACGCGCCCACTCCCACCCGCCGCCGCCCCTGACAACGACGCTGACGAGGCCGCTTCAGCGGCCGCGCTCCCCGCCCCCTCCCCCTTCCCCGCCGTTCGATACTTCCCCCGCACCGGGTCCATCAGCGTTTTGATCTGATTCTTCGTCAGCGGACCGCACAAATACGAGAGCGCCCACCGCGATTGGAAAATCACCGGCGCATCCTCATGCACGTTGTTCATGAGGAACACGCGATTGCCCAGCGCCGCTAGCGCCGCTTCCATCTTCTGCCGATTGAACGTCGCCCCCGCCTGGGCCGACGCACCTTCCAGCCCTTCCATCACGCGGGCCTTGTCGCGCTCCGTCTGCAGCCTCCCCAAAAACCATGTGCCGGCATTCGACAAACCTTTGTAATCCAGGTCGACCGGGTTCTGCGTGGCCAGCATGCAACCCAAACCAAACGCGCGGGCCTGCTTGAGCAGCGTCAGCATCGGCCGCTTCGCCGGCGGACTGCCCAGCGGCGGAAAATAGCCGAACACTTCGTCCATATACAATAGTGCCCGCAAGCTGCTCGTGCCTGGCTGCGTGCGAATCCAGGCAAGAATTTCATTCAGCAAGATCGTTACAAAAAACATTCGCTGGGCATCATCCAGGTGCGCGATCGAAATAATCGCCAACCGCGGCTTGCCCTCTGGCGTGTACAGAATCTTCTGGATATCCAGCGGCTCGCCTTCCAACCAACTGGCGAACGACGGCGACGCCAACAGGTTGTTCAAACTCATCGCCAGCTTCGTCCGCTCCTTCGCCGGGTAGAACGATTCCAAGTCGACGGCACCCACCTTGCTGATCGATGGCCGATTGATCTCTTGAATCAGCTCCCGCAAATCGACATCCTTGCCGGCCCGCCAGGCCGCCTCCAACAGCGACGAAATGAAAATGTGCTCCTTGCTACGAACCGGGTCCGCATCGATCCCCAACAATGCCAATAGCCCCGAGGTCGCCGACGCAATTCGCTCCGCCAGCGCATCGGCATCCGCGACTAGCTCCTTCGGCGGCGCGGCAAACGACTTCAATACGGTGATCGGAATACCCGCACTCGAACCCGGCGTGTAGATTACCCGCTCGACCGCATCGCAAAATCGTCGAATGCGGTCTGGGCCTTCGCCCCACTCGGCCAGGCCCTTGCTCCATGTCTCCGCTTGCTTGGCGGCAAACTCATCGGGCGACAACTGCTTGCGCGCCGCCTCGCTCTCATCGATCCACGGCCGAAAATCACTCGCCGCCAAATTCGGAAACGCCAGCATCAAGTTGCCCAAGTCGCCCTTGGGATCGATCGCCAGCACCGGAATCTTGTTGAGCGCCGCCTCTTCCATGAGCGCGAGGCACAACCCCGTCTTGCCGCTCCCCGTCATGCCGACGCACACGGCATGTGTCGTGAGGTCCTTGCTGTCGTACAACAGCGGCGCCGCGGCCGCTTTCCCACTCTTCAAATCAAACGGCCGGCCCAAATAAAACGAACCCGGTTTGTCAATTGTGCTTGGCAATTCAGCCATTTCAGGTGTCCTGGAGTTTCAGAGGCGGGCATTTGGATTTTGGTCGCAACTTCTTCTATAACAACAACTTATAACAATGGACACGAAATACGCAATGGGCGAACGGGGATTGATTTTATAGATTACTGCCGATTATTGTAAAACGCACGGGTCAAATTACAATCCATTGCAATTCCATGAACGGCCGGCCGGCAATATGGACATCAAGCAGTTTACCAAAAATGCATCTGGCACACTGCTGCCAATTCGCGCCGCATGGGGCAATGACCATGCGTTCATTCCGGCACCCTTGCCGCCGAATTGGCAATTCCCTGAACAGCTTTGGCCGTTATTGGCGGATGCGAAACATCAAATCGGGCTGCTCGAAGGCCTCGGACGCAATGTCCCCAATCCCATGGTCCTGCTACAACCCTTGGCACGGCGCGAGGCCATCCAGTCTTCCGCGTTGGAGGGAACATTTGCGTCGGCACGAGAGCTGCTGCTCTTTGAACTCGATCCGAAGTTACCGCAATCCGAAAACGATCCGATCAATGAGCGAGTCGAGGTCGACAACTATCGCAAGGCTTGGAAACATGCTGTTCAGAGCGACCTGCCGCTATGTTGGCGACTTGTCCGCGAACTCCACGAAATCTTGTTGACCAACGTGCGTGGCCGGGATCGCACTCCCGGACTGTTTCGCAAAATCCAGGTCGGCATCGGCGGAGCCCGATTCATTCCCCCGCCGTTCGATAAAATGGATGAACCGCTTTCTCTCTTGGAGAAATATTTAAATCGATCGGACCCGCTCTACGATCCGTTAGTAGAATGCTTTCTGGTGCATTATCAGTTCGAGGCCATCCATCCTTTCATCGATGGAAACGGACGGGTGGGACGACTGCTGCTCGCACTGATGTTGTATCGCAATTGCGGCTTTTCGAAACCCTGGCTCTACATGAGCGAGTTCTTCGACGCCCATCGCGATGCCTATATGCAGTACCTGTTTGAAGTCAGTACGAAAGCAAACTGGATTGGCTGGATCGAATTCTGTCTGCAAGGCGTACTATCTCAAGCCCGCGATACAATTGTCCGGTGCGAACGATTGCTGGCAGTGCGCGACGAATTCATGCGGCGGCTAAGGGAAATCGACGGCTCAACTCGCCTGAATGCTATTGTTGAAACACTTCTCGATTCCCCATTCGTTCAGATCACGAACGTCGCGAGTTCCCTCGGCATCCATTATCAAACCGCACAGGCTGATTTGGAGCGACTGAAGCAGGCATCGATCCTGGTGGACGTACCCGACTCGCGTCCAAAAACCTATTATGCGCCGCAAGTGTTCGATGTGGCTTATGAGAAACTGGATTGATCTCGAAAGTACACGAAAAAACCACCCGCCAACGCGTGTCGGCGGGTGGTTCACAAGGGGTGGCTAAAGGGGCTCGAACCCTTGACCTCCAGAGCCACAATCTGGCGCTCTAGCCGACTGAGCTATAGCCACCGTCGGAAAGTCGAGTCGTGGAGTAGAACAGCAGTGGAGTAGCAGGCAAGATGTCCGGCCTACTCCGCTCCTCTCCTACTCCACTCCCCACGATACCGCCCGGCCGTTTTCACGGCAAGCTCTCCATAAATCGGCGGTATTGGGCGTCGAGTTCCGCAGGGCTGGTGTCCGTCACTTCCGCGAGCGTCGTCGCACTATCCCGGCCGGCGTACACGGCCTGCAGATACCGCACCAGCGGCTCGCGATAGCGGCCCTTCTCGCCGTCCAAGAGAAACGCCGCCAGCCCCGTCGATTCGCTATACACCTTGGCAACGTCCGGGTGGCGTTGCAGTTCGTCCTGGTTCAGTCTTACTAGTTCGCCAATTGGGATGTAGAAACCATCCTGCAATTTCTGGCGAGCCGATGGCAGCCGTCCGGCCGCCGCTTCGCCGATCGTGTAGTACAGACCCGTCTGCGGATCGACGTGTTCGGTCAGCGTTTCAAAATAGTTGGCCACGCCTTCCACGACCCAGAAATTCGCCAGCGCACCAATCCGCTTGGCCGATGGCTTCGACTCCTGAAACAGCTGATGCACGGCCTCATGGTACAACGTCGCCGCTGTCCGCCGGTTACCACTACTCGTGGCCACCAGCGAGCCGTCGGCCGCCGACGCCGCCGACTCCTCCGCAAAAAAATGCGCCTCACGCATGTTGTCGAAATAGATGCCCAGCGTTTCAGCAATTCTCGGCTGCCGACGCCGCAACGCTTCGATATAATTTTCGCGGCTCCGATAGTAAACCACCCGGAATGGCCGAGCCTGTAGTCGGGCATTCCGTTCGCCCGCGAACAAACCCCGCACTTCCTTTTCGCTGTAGTAGAACCCGGCAAACAACTGCCTCCAAATTTGGTGCAGCCGTTCCAACCGCGCCGCCAATTCCACGCCGGCGGCCAGACTGTGGTTCGTCGTCACCAGAAAGTGATCGGTGCGCACCTGCCAGCCATTCTTGATATCCGCATGCCGCGCCGCATCGGCCTGTGGATTCACGTTACTGTCGGCCGCTCCACGTGCAGTACCCTTGGCCGCGACCCAACCCCGTTGCGCATCCCAGACCTTGCCGGCGTCAAACATCTTCACGCCGTAGGGGGTGAGCCACTTGCCGTCCCGCTGCTCGTACCCCAACACCCGCCGCCCCTCGGCATGATCGGGGTTCTCGCGCACTGCCTCGGTCACCCATTGAAACGCCAGCGACATCTGGCCAGCCTCGGCCGCCTCCTTCGCCATACCGAAAAGCGCATCGGCATACTGCATTCGTGCGTCATTCGCCTTGGCAGAATCACTGCCAGCCGGCGAATACTCATCCGGCGCAACAAACAGTAACGCCCCGGTCGGTGGCGCCAACGGCCGCCTGTCGTTCGCCCCAACATCTAAACGCTGATTCAGCTGCCGATGCTGTGCCTGCAATGCCGCGACATCGGTAGCGGCGCTGGCAGGAAACGCAACGCCACCGGCCAGCAGGAACACGAATGCACAGCGGTACCAAGAAATAAGCGCCACCAGAGCCATTCCCAAAAGCGACGTCAGGGATATTTGATGAGAACAACTCTATTCTAACATGCGCCCAGAATATCACTTCGCAAACAGCCATCCAGTTGAACATTTTCCCACGCTAGTTGCTTCCGCCGCCCGTCGTACCATCGGTCCAATAGTCAAACACCCGCGCCTTCTCCGCGATTTCCTGCACCTTAGCCACGACGTCGCTTCGCTCGGGCATGTCGGCGTAATTCTTCAGGCCGTCCATGTCGTCGAACGTAAACATGAAGCAGTGGGTAAAGCCATCGTCGAATTTCTCGGGACTGTTGTTCGTTCCCCACTCGAACGCCTTTACCGCATCACACTTCGCTGCCATTTGCTCAATCGCCTGCACCACGGACGTGATCTGATCCTTCGTCGCGTCGGCTTTGAATTTGACGAAGAGCGCATGCTTCAGTTCATGATCTTTGCGATTCTTCTCCGGCTTGCCCCAATAGTCGATGACAAACACCTTCTCTAAATTTGGCCCAAGCCCCGCTCCAAACGCCTTATGATCGGGATGCGGCAGATACTTCGCGCGCCCAGCCTCATCGTCAAATGTCAGCAAATAGCAGTTCTTGAAACCGTCGTCGAATCCCAACTTGCTAACGTTCTTCCCCGCCTGATAATCCTTGACCGAATCGATCTTGTCCTTGAGCGCCGCAAACGCCTTGGCGACCTTCGCAATTTCCTCATCGCTGGTCCCCTCGCGAAACTTGAAGAACACGGCATGCCGCAGCACCTTCTCCGAATCCTTCGCTTCTGCCGCCCCACCAACCGACGCCATGCCTATCACACCACACCCACACAATGCCAACGCCACGTAATTCCAGGTGCGCATATTCGCCCTCACTCTCTTCAACGATAAAGTAACGCTCTCGTCGCCGAATAACAAAGTGGTTGTCGCCCGCCGCGAATCACCCAATTGAAAACAGGATGCTATCGCAAACGCACAACCAACACTGCTATCCTATCGCCTCATTCGCGATTCCGCTATGCGCACTATTTTCGTGCTCTTGGTGTTCTTCGTGGCTACCACGAGCGATGACAAATGGGGCCGGCAAATTACGCCGTGGCAGTTTTCTCAGCTTTGGCCAACCGCGCCTGAATCGCCGCAATTATTGATGACTGCGCGGCGAGTAGGACCTGTGGGAGGCGTCTCCGACGCCGATGATGGCGCCTAATCGAACACGCCATCGGCCTCAGAGAGGCCTCCGACAGCCAAATGGCTGCGCAGGTATCAATAGCTGCGCCCGGCAGACAAGTCCCCAAGCCGAACTCGACGAGCGAACGAACGCACGCAACGTAATACATCCCTGCGTTCTCCCCTCGCGCCGCCCAATTACTGATACAGATGGTAGTGGTAGTGAATACCACCATATCCCCACGGTCCGTAGTTGTATGGATATCCGTACGCGCCGGAGTTATCGAACATCCGATTCTCCTGCATGTTCTGCTCCGACTCTTGCTGCTCGTTCAATTGCTGCTGCGTGTTTTGTGCGGCCGCTGTTTCCTCTTGATTAATCGCGGCGTACGCCTGTTGGGTCTGGCGTCGATAGCCGGCCGCCTGCTGCAACCCGGCCGCGTTGTATTGTTGGAACGCCGCCCACTGCTGCTGACGCTGTTGTTCCTGCTCGTCGAACTTCATGAGCCACAACCGCATCTGGTTCGGCGTCATGTTGGTGAGTTCGGTCTCGTACTGCTTCGCCATTTCCGGGGTGACCTTTGCCGACTTGCTGCAATAGTCCTTGAGCCACGCGCGGGCCCGCAACATATCGGGACTATTCCAAATCTGGTCCCGCTCCGCCTGAAGTTCCGCTTGCGAGCCGGGCGTCTTTGTCGGCTGCCGCATCGCCGACACCGGATGCGATACCTTCCGCGCAGTCCCCTGCGCGGCCGCTACCTGGCACACACTTACCGTGACGAGCAGAGCGAAGACCATCTTAACGCGGGACGTAACCATAATTTGGCACCTTCATATCGCGAGCGCGGATCAAAGAACAAGCAAAACGGCGTATCTTCACTTTAATATGGCGATCGGCAGGAGCAATATGCGGCGGCCCATGCGGTCGAAAAAACAAGCAGATCGGCCGCACAAATTCTTGCCGCCGCTTAACCTGCCGCCAAATGCCCCACCGCCTCGCCGGTAGGTCGAACCCCTGCATTGCCGACAACCAAGCAGTAAACCACCGCCGCTGAAGAGTGTCGCAGGCACTTACCTGCCCACAGCCGCCGCGTGCTGCAACAGAATGCAGCTCACTTCGCGCACCGTGTCCGGGTCCCGCTGCACTTGCGTGTGTCGCGCGTCGACGACCAACTCACTCCGCACGCCAGCCAATCGTGAACTAGAAACCGGCACCACGCCATCACTCGGCCCGTCGCTCAACGACCAGCGGTCATCCCCAATGACCGAGTGCGTGGACACGCCCGCACCGTAGGGCAGCCGCTCGGTCGCCTGCAAAATACAACTGCTCGGCTCCAAGAGATCAATGCTGTTCGGTACTCGTTGAGCCAGTTCGTCGCGAAAGATGCCAGGATTATTGCTCACGAACTGATCGAACCGCATCTGCCGCGACGGCGGATCCACGACTAATGCCGAGCTGATTCTCCCCACCCACCGCTGCGCTTCGCCGGAACCGCGATGCGGCGTCGCAATATAAATCACTTGTTTGATGTCTGGCGATGGAGCAAAGAAGAACGCGGCCGCCAAATCGGCCCGCGTTGCCGGGTCGGCAATCGTGGTTTCAAACGGGCGGGTTGCGGCAGCCCGCCATAGTTCATCGCCGCTGTAGGTGACTTGCATCTTCGACACCAGCCCGCCCATGCTGTGGCCAACCAGCACCATCTGCGACAACAGCGGATTGCACCGCTGCGGGTCATACGTTTGCCGCAACTCCACCAGCTGCCGCCGCAAGCGCGCGGCACTCGATAGAAACGGATCACCCGTGTCGTAGCGGAAATACCAAAACTGATACCGACTGAAAATGGTCGGCTGGGCCTGCAGATCGTTCGCGAGATCTGCCCACGTCAACGGATCCGACGCCAAACCATGCACAAACACAATCGGAATCTTGCCCGGCTGGTAAGGCTCGCACATGTACAATCCATCCAATGCATCACCGCGGTCAGGCCGGAGAAAGTCATCGAGCCAGGCATCGGTCCTCTGCGAGGCGGCATAGGCAATCGGAGCGGTCAGATCGCGCGCCAGCGGCAAGCCAGCTTCCGTCGCGCTTGTCCGTAACGGATCGTAGAAGTTGAGTGCAAAGCCGCCTCCCGCAACCGCCGTGGGCGACACCACCGCCGTGGCCCCAAATGGCCAGCCACCCTTGGCAAACGGGTACCGCGGCGGCTGCGGCGCCAACACAACATACGGAACACCAACCCCTTCCGACACATAACGACGCGACAGCCGCGAAGACTCATACGAACCCACCGGCAACAGCGTCGCAAAATCACAGGGTTGCCACACGAAACCGTGGTAGTAAACAGGCACCATGGCCCCACTCGCCAGCCACACTCCTTGCGTATTCGAAAAGCGATGGTAGCGCACGGCCGATTCCAGGAATCGTCGCACCGAGGACTCATACAATTCGGCGATGCGACCATCGGAGTTTGGCCCGCGGCCCGCGTAGTATGGCCACGCCTGCGTGGCGGCTGCCAGGTAGAAGTCGATGCAGCGAGCGTCACCAGCGGCTTCCGCTTGCTGGCCTGCTTCGTACTGCGCTTCGATCAAATCGACCGACTGACCGACAGCGGCCCACGACGGAGCGGTTTCCAAGTCGTTCGGAGGATACCAACTGCTGCGACTGCCTAGAACGGAGCAACCGGCAAGCGGAAGTACGGCCAATAGCACGGCGGTCCAACCAACGAACCACCGCGCACGGCAACGGCCAGAAATGATTCCCGCTTCCATTGTCCGGTTCCATCCCGGGCATAACGCGACGCCGCGTCAAAAAGACTCCTCCTAAGCATGCGCGCTGCAATCGTCAGGGGTCGGCGTGCAAAGCCCCGCCCGACCAATTGTGTTCGACGACCGTCCTCACAACCCGCACGCTTGATACCACCACGAATGTGCCAAAAAAACTAAAGTGCCGCGTGGTGCCACTTTCCAATGCTGCCGCCCCTGCGGCATACCGACGATCGCCCGACGAGATATAACAGAATCCTGTGGATGAGGAGGCTTGAAGAAGGCGGCGTACTTGGGTTTGATTTTGGTGTGTTCAATACCTTCAACCCGAGGAGTACGCCACCATGGCTGAGAGTACCAGTACTACGATTGAGTTTCCAGTCCCCGATTCTCGTGACGTGTTGACCGAGATTCTCCGAGCAGGAGCCCAGCAGATGCTAGCCGCGGCCATTGAAGCCGAAGTTGCCCAGTGGATCGACGAGCACGCCGAGCTGACCGACGAGAACGGTCATCGCCAGGTGGTTCGCAATGGCTATCACCACTCGCGCAAGCTCACCACCGGCCTGGGACAACTTGAGATCGAGCAGCC
>JAKOXH010000007.1 GCA_029781135.1 Planctomycetota bacterium | reverse complement strand
TAATCGTTGCGTCGTAAGCATTTACGAGCCAGGTCGTCATGATAGCAGTAGACCCCTTGGAATTCAGAACAAAACGCAATTCGTGAATTCGCCAGCGCGAATCGAAGTAGTTCGCATTGGCGGGTGAAATTGACAGACTTCATCGCTAGCGAATCAAGAAACACTGAAAAACTAGGTGTTTGCAAAGGGTTAACGGCGTAGGGTGGCATGCTCTCGCGCAGCGTGAGCATGGAATCTCTCGAATAATATGGCCACGTCGGAGTACCTCCGAGGCCATGCCACTCTGCCGCGGCTTCCCTAACCTAATAAACTGATTGGCCCTGATTATCTTCGTGCTTCGCCAAAAGCGGCGTATTCACCACGTGAATTCGCGTGGGATTCGTAATGCCACGAAGGAGCGTAGCAAGCGCGTACAGGCGCCCGACGTCAATCACGTGGGGCTGGGGAGGTCGCTGGCTCGTTTCGTCGAACGTAAAGCCCGTTGTCGGCCGGATCCGAATCTTCACGGCGCCATCATCATAATGGTTGTCATCGCCCGCGGCGTTTTGTTCGTAGCGAAATAAGCGGCCAGAGATGCGGCCACTAATGATGTAGCCCTCTGCCGTTTGCTCGACGAGGAAACCATCGTGCGGGGCGGCCGCCTCGAAGGACGATCGGCTGCCATAGAAGTTTGGCTTCTGCAAATAGGGGCCGTCGTATTCGGGGCAGAACGTGTCGCAGTTGCCGCAATGGTTGCAGTAATCGGCAAAATTGGCAATTTGGTCGGCCTTCTCCACGACGAATTCGCGTTCGTCGCCCACCGGCCGTAGACTGCCATCCGGCTGCACTTCGATGTCACGGTACTTGAGGCGAATATCGCCCGTGGGATATGTGAAGTTCGCGTCGTTCGGGCATACCGGTATGCATTTGTCGCAGGTGATGCAATCGAACGTCACCAGGTGCGAATCGATCTTTTTAGGCACGGTACGGTTTTGAGCGGCGTGGTAACGCGGGTCAGCCTGCGTCTCGGCGACGATAAGCGGCATGTTCAAGAAACCTGCTTGAACCGGATCACCGCCGACGGCTGTGCGCTGACCGCGGAAGTCGAGGATGAAATCGGCGATTGTGCGAGCGCCGACCTTCTGCATCTCTTTCCGCAATTCGTGCAGATAAGGTGGCAAGCGACCGTAACCGCCGGTTTTCAATAGATCGGTACACGTCGTCACGGGCACGATGCCACAGGCCACGACGTTTGCGAAGTTTTTGCGGTCGACACCTGCCGAGAAAGAAATCGGGAACTCCGCACCCATCGCTTTGCGAAACTCAGCGGCAAGTGTCATCGTGATGACATGCAGTGGTGCCCCCGACAAATACATGACCTTTTCGTTCGACTGGAAGAACTGCCGATGATTTTCGACCTCGAGTGTGTTGGAAAATTTCGCACCGAACTGCAGGCCGCGAGTTGCTGCGACCTTGGTAAGTCGCCGGCACATTTCCAGCGATTCGCCGAACTGTAGCCCCGAGGCATAGGCTTTCTCATGCACGCGCAACTCGGTGTAGCCCATGACATCGTGCAGCAAGTGTTCGAGGCGTTCCTTGCCAAGCATGGGCGGATTCATCTTGACGATGACGTGCACACTGAGTTCCGTGAGCAGGAACTCGCAGATGCGCTCGATCTCGCCGGCCGGACAGCCGTGGAACGTGGAGAGTGTGATGCCGCGGCTGAGCGCCGTGGGGTAATCCAGGTCGCGTAATGCGCCGAGTCGTCGGGGAATTTGGTCGCGCAATCGGGCGACACTTTCCCGGGCATCGATCATGCCGCGGATGAATTGGACGACTTTTTTCGATTGGATGCCGGCCAGGTCGTAGCCAATCGACATGTCGTAAATCGGTTCGCCGCTGGCGCCATCCATGCCCACATCGGCGAACGGATGGCCAAATACTCCGGGCGCATGCCGCAGCATGTGAATCAACATCGCCCCTTGCACGTATTGATCGAGCGATTCGGCGACCTTCAGTTCCTGCGACCATTCGACGTTGTAACACACGTTGGCGGCATCGATGCATGGCCGCGATATGGTGAGCTCGTCATTCACCTGGACCGTTTTAAGCTCCATGATTCGCCCGCCGGCAAGCCAGGAGAGGACCAGGTTTTGGGCCATCTGCGTTTGCGGCCCCGAGGCGGGACCGCACGGATTGCCGGCCACGCGATCATGAAACGTCACTGAAAGTTCCGGTGCCGCTACATCGACTGGCGGCACGTACCACTTGCGTGCCGGCAAGTCGAACATGGCCTGCTGGTTGCGGCATTCCAGCCGCATCCGTTGGATCAAGTCGGCAAATGGCGTGCAAGCGAGTTCAACCATCACTACTGCTTTGTCCAAACTGCAATATCGTCTCACGCAAAGTCGCCAAGGCGCGGAGATGACCACCGCTTCGTTTAACCGCTAATCGACGCTGATTACACGCTAATCTGAACAAGACACATTAGCGTGTGGGTCAGCGTCGATTAGCGGTTAAGCAGTGTCTTCACTTTGCATCTTCGCGTCTTGGCGTGAGTTCCGGATCGATTGCTTGCTATTGTAACCACTTGGCGTTGCTCTGGCTTGTCGCGTGGCAGGGGATTACATTCATAAAGGCGAAAGGTGAGATGAATGGCTAGTTGCGTGACCGGATTGACGTGCATCCACTGCGATTCTTCGTTCCCGGCCGCCGCCTTGGTGAAGGCCGAGGGCGTGTGGATGACCTGCCCGAAGTGCGGGCCGGCAGATGGCATCCTCGATATCCACTACGACCTCGATCGGGTTCGGGCCGCGTGGAAGTCACATCCGCTGGCACAACGGCCACTCAATCATTGGCGGTACGCGGAACTACTGCCGCTGGAGCCGTCGGCCATTCGCCACGATTGGTCGGTAGGTTGGACGCCAGTAATCGATGCAGGTCGGCTGGCGTGCGAGTTAGGCATTCGACAGGTCTTGCTGAAGGATGAAGGCCGCAATCCGACGGCCTCGTTCAAAGACCGCGCTAGTTCCGTGGGCGTCGCCCATGCGCTGCAGGTTGGGGCAAGAACGATTGCCTGCGCATCGACCGGCAACGCGGCGAGCAGTTTGGCCGGCCACGCCGCGTTGGCGGGACTGCCAGCTTACATTTTTGTTCCGGCCACCGCTCCGGAGCCGAAGCTCGCCCAGTTGCTCGTGTTTGGAGCGTCGGTATTTGCCGTGCAGTCATCCTACGACGCGGCCTACGATTTGTGTTCGCAGACTTGCCAAGGGTTCGGCTGGTATAATCGCAATTGTGCGATCAATCCGGTGCTCGTGGAGGGCAAAAAGACGGCGGGGTTGGAAGTGGCCGAGCAGTGTGCCAGTTTTGGCGGCGTGCCCGATTGGGTGGCCGTCAGCGTGGGCGATGGCTGCACGATCGCCGGCATCTGGAAGGGATTGAAGCAAATGCACGAGTTGGGCGTGATCGACCGGCTGCCACGCCTGTTGGCGGCCCAGGCCAAGCACGTCCAACCGGTGGCCTACGCACTGGAACATGCAGAACTGCCAAAGGACGGCACGGGAACAACGATTGCCGACAGCATCGACGTCCAAGTGCCGCGGAATTGGCGGAAGGCCGTGCAGGCGATTCGTGAGGCGGAAGGCGTCGTTGTGACCGCCAGCGACGAGGCGATTCTGGATGCGATTCGTTTGGCGGGCAAGCATGGTGTTTTCGCCGAACCGGCCGCGGCAGCGTCGTTGGCGGCGGTCGTGTCGGCCATCGACTCCAAGATCATCGGTCCAAATGACCGAGTGCTGGTGATGATTACGGGGAGCGGACTTAAGGATACGAAGAACGCGATCCGCGCCGGCGGCCGGCCGATTACAATTGAGCCCTCTGTCGCGGCAGTACAGCACGTTTTAAGCGACTCACGCAAAGGCGCAAAGACGCAAAGTTGAAAAAACAGTTGTGAACTGCTAATACCCGCTAAGCGAACGCTTATGGACATAACGCAAACATTAGTATTCGATTAGCACCCATTAGCGGTAAAAAACCCTGATCGTATCCCTTTGCGCCTTGGCGCCTTTGCGTGAGCCGATCCCCTGCCGAAAATACGCGAGATTCCAATGCCAATTGATGAAAAAGTGTTAGCTCGCACGATCGAACGATTCCGCGAGCGGAAGATTTTGTTGCCGACGTTCGCCCAGATGCGCGATCCGGCGAGCGTGCCCGAGAAGATCAAGCAGCGGCTCAAAAATGTCGGCTTGTGGGACCTCGACCCGGTGAACCTGTTCCGCATCACGTGGAAGAACGAGCCGGTCGAACGCGGCGGATTGTACAACCAGGGCAACTGGATTGAATTTCCTCCGGAACTTACCGGTGTGGAAGCGCGGATCATCGGCCTCGTGGGCAAGTTCTTTCCCACGGGGGCGCACAAGGTGGGTGCGGCGTTCGGCTGCCTCGTGCCGAAACTGGTAAGCGGGCAGTTCGATCCGACGCAGCACAAGGCGGTATGGCCGAGCACTGGCAATTATTGCCGCGGCGGGGCGTTCGACTCGGCCCTCGTCGGCTGCACGGCGGTCGCGATTCTGCCGGAAGAAATGAGCCGCGAGCGGTTTGCGTGGCTGAAGGAGATTGGCGCCGAGGTCATCGCCACGCCCGGTTGTGAATCGAACGTCAAGGAGATCTACGACAAGTGCTGGGAAATCCGCCGCACCCGGCCCGACTGCGTGATCTTCAACCAGTTCGAGGAATTCGGCAACGCCGCGTGGCACTACAACGTCACCGGCAAGACGATTGATGAGATTTTCAGTTGGATTGGCGGCGGCTCGCGGCTAAGTGGCTACGTTTCGGCGACGGGTAGCGCGGGGACGATTGCGGCGGGCGACTACTTGCGCATCATCTACCCGCAGCTTCGCGTCGTGGCGACCGAGGCGCTCCAGTGCCCCACGCTGTACCAACTCGGTTTTGGCGGGCACCGCATTGAGGGAATCGGCGATAAGCATGTGCCGTGGATTCACAATGTGCGGAATACCGATATGGTCGCGGCGATCGACGATGAGCAATGCCTGGCACTCTTCCGATTGTTCAATGAGCCGAATGGCCAGACGCTGCTGAATCATCGGATTTCCGATCAGTTGATTCAGCAGCTTACGCTGGTGGGCATTTCTGGTATCTGCAATTTGATCGCGGCGATCAAGACGGCGAAATACTTCGACATGGATGGCCGCGATGTGATATTCACGTGCATCACCGATTCGGCCGGCATGTATGCGAGCCGGCTGGAAGAGCTGGCGGCCGAGCATGGCCCGTATACGGCCGAGCGAGCGGCTTACGACCAGGCGCGCTATCTCGACGGCATTGTGACCGACCACGTGCGCGAGCTGACATACTTCGACCGCAAAGCGCTTCACAACTTCAAGTACTTCACGTGGGTGGAGCAGCAAGGCCGCACCGCGGACGAACTGCGGGAACTGTGGAATCCCGATTTCTGGCGGCAACAATTCACCCAGGTGGATGAGTGGGATGAACAGATAACCGAGTTCAACGCGAGGACGGGGGTGTTGGAAACGCTCTGAGTTTTGAGTGTATTTTTCGCCACAGAGGACACAGAGTTCACAGAGAAGGAAAATTGGTCATGGAAGATTTGTCATTTGTCATTGGCCATTTCGGGCACCCTGTCCGCTGCTTCTGAAATGACCAATTTCTAATAACAAATTACCAATGACAAATCTGATCTTTGTGCTTTCTGCGTCCTTCGTGGTAGGAATTTGGCATGGCCACTTTTTTTCGCAACGCGTTACTCGTGCAGCTTGATCCGGCATGGGTCGAGTCCGGCAATTTGCGCGTGGCGGGTAGTTGCATTGCGGCGGTTGGTGCGGATATCGCAGCCGAACCAGGTGACGAGATTGTCGAGTGCCACGGCGCTGTATTGATGCCTGGCCTGATGAACGGCCACACGCATCTGTACTCGGCGTTGGCGGCGGGGATGCCCGCACCGCCGCGGCAGCCGAGGAACTTCCACGAGATTTTGCAGTTCATTTGGTGGCGGTTGGATCGAGCCCATACGTTGGAAAGCGTGGAAGTCAGCGGGCAGATCGGCGCGCTGGCCGCGCTGCGTTGCGGCACGACGACGCTGATCGACCATCATGCCTCGCCCAACGCGATCGACGGCAGTCTCACAGCGCTCGAAAAGGGCATCGCCGCTGTCGGCTTGCGCGGTGTCTTGTGTTACGAAGTTACCGACCGCAACCGCCCTGGCGAGGGTCGGCAGGGCTTGGATGAGAACGAACGCTATATCAAGGAATGCAAACGGCGGACGGATGGCCGGTTTGCTGCGATGGTCGGGGCGCATGCCAGCTTTACGCTCGATGAAGAGACGTTGGTCGATTGCGTGGAGTTAGCGCAGCGGACTGGCGTGGGCGTTCACATTCATGTGGCCGAGGACCCGGTGGATGCTCGTATCACTCGGGAGCGATTTGGTCGTGGTCTCAGCGAGCACTTCGAGCATGCCGATTTGCTCGACGTGCCGGGCACGATTCTGGCGCATGGCACGCACCTATCCGATGCTGAAATCGAGATCGTAACTGGCCACGAGCATTTATCGCTCGCCCACAATCCTTCGTCGAATATGAACAACGGAGTGGGCTATACGCCTGTGGCCAAATTCGAGAGGCCACCGTTGCTGGGGACTGACGGCATCGGAGCCGACATGTGGCGAGAAGCCCGAGTGGCCGAGTTCAAGAGTCACGATGCGGCGTTGCCGCTGCCTTTTGGCCAATCGCTGAAGATGCTCGGCGCATCGGCGCGATTCGCCTCGAACTACCTCGGCGTGAAGCTTGGCGTACTTGAACCAGGCGCTGCCGCCGATCTTGTGCTCACGAACTACCACCCTGCTACGCCGCTCACGGCCGAAAACCTCGCAAGTCATTTTCTATTTGCGATGGGGCCGGAGTTCGTGCGTGATGTAATGATCGGCGGCAAGTGGTTGCTACGCAGCGGTGAGGTCATGTCGTGCGATGAACAAGCGATGCGGCAAAACTCAGTCGGCGTCGCTTGCTCGCTGTATGATCGATTGTCGAAGATTCCGATTTAACCGCTAATATGCGTTAATCCAACGCTAATTTGCGTCCATTCGCGCTTCTTAGCGACAATTAGGGGTACAAAACTAATCCCGGACAATTCGCGTGCCGCTGTTGCCGTCGAGTGCGTCGGCGAATTTGTTGACGTGGGCGATGATGGCTACCGCCTCCGCGTGCGGCGAATGGCGGACGAAGTCGATGGCCGTTTCGATCTTTGGCCGCATCGAGCCGGCGCCGAATTGGCCGGCCTTCAAGTAGGTTTCCGCCTCGTCGGCAGATATCTGCTCTAACCGCTTTTCATCGGTCTTGCCGAAGTTGAGGCACGCGTATTCCACGGCGGTCAGGATGACGAGCGTGGGGGCTTGTAGGTGATGGGCTAGCAGGCCGGTGGTGCGATCCTTATCGATAACGGCCGCAACGCCCCGGACGTGGCCGAGCGAATCGACAGCGACAGGAATCCCTCCGCCGCCGCAGCAAACGACGATCTGCCCCGCTTCCACGAGCCGATCGATCGCCGGCAGTTCGACGATCTTCCGGGGCAGGGGCGACGAAACGATCCGTCGAAAACGGCCGTTGCCTTCGTCACGCAGTTGCCAGCCATCCTTCGTGCGATGCACTTCGGCTTGGGCGGCGGTCAGGCCGGGGCCAATCGCTTTGTCGGCCGATTGAAACGCTGGGTCGGCCGGGTCCACGAGCACCGTCGTCACGATGGCCGTCACGTCGCACGCCATGTTCCGCCGATTGAGCGCGTTCGATAGGCACTGGGCAATCATGTAACCCATGCCGGCCTGCGTATCGGCGACGCACACTTCGAGCGGAATGGGGTACAGCTCGCTGCGGGCGATTTCCACTCGCCGCAGGATGTTGCCCACCTGCGGCCCGTTGCCGTGCGTGATGATGAGCTGATAGCCGCGCTCGACCGCATCGCACAGCACCTCGGCCGTCTCGGTCACCTGTGCGAACTGCTCGTCGATCGTGCCTTCCTTGCCGGGGGCGCTGATGGCGTTGCCACCGAGAGCGACGACGAGGCGTTGGCGGGGATGGGTCATAAAGCGATTCAAAGCGCGAAGTCAAGCGTGGCACGCATTTCGAATTGTGGATTTCGGATTGCAGATTGGCTCCGCCGTTGCAATCCAAAATCTGCAATCCGCATTCCGCAATCACTAAAACGGCCTCTCGCGCATCGTGCAAGCCATGATCGCCTTGGCCGTGTGCAGCCGGTTCTCGGCTTCTTGGAAGACGATCGATTGTGGGCCGTCGATGACTTCGTCGGTCACTTCCGAGCCGCGGTCGGCCGGCAGGCAGTGCATGTAGACGGCCGACTTTTTGGCGAGTTTCATGCGGCGAGCGTCGCAAATCCAATCCTTGTACTTGGCATTGATGGCGAGGCACGCCTTCTGATTCTCGGCGACTTCTTCCTTCGTCTTGGCCTGCTGCCGAGCGAGCATGAGGTCGTAGACGCCCCAACTCTTGGGATAGACGATGTCGGCATCCTTGAACGCGGTGTCCATGTCGTCGACGATTTCGAACTTGCCGCCGCTCTTCGTCGCGTTGGCTTTTGCAGCTTCGACGGTGCGGTCGATGAGCTTGTAGCCGGGCGGATGGGCGAGCGAAACGTGCATGCCGAAGCGGGTCATGAGCGTGATGAGGCCCTGCGGCACACTGAGCGGCTTGGCGTACGACGGCGCGAACGCCCAACTGACGGCGATCTTCATGCCTTTCAGGTTCGTGCCGAATTTCTCGCGGATCGTCATGATGTCGGCCAGCGTTTGCGTGGGGTGATCGACATCGCACTGCATGTTGATGATCGGCACATTCGCGGCGGCCGCCATCTTGCGCATGTAGGTGTTGCCTTCGTTGAGCACGAGGTCGTGGCGGATGCAAATGCCGTGGCCCATCGCGGCCAGGATTTTGCCGGTGTCTTCCGGCGTTTCGCCGTGGCTAATTTGTGTGGCGTCGGAATCCAGGAAGTGAGCGTGTCCGCCAAGTTGCGTCATGCCGGCTTCGAAGGCGTTGCGGGTGCGCGTCGACTTATCGAAAAATAGCAAGAACGCCGTCTGATGCGGCAACAAAATCGTCGGCTCGCCGCGGTGATATTTCGCCTTGAGCTCGTTTGCCGTGTTGAGCAGCAAATCGAGCTCGGCATCGGAGAGGTCTTGGGTTTCGATGTAGTCGCGACCCTTCAATTTGGCCATTTATTTGTTCACTTTCTCGCGAGGAAGTTGAACCACGAAGAACACAAAGGACACGAAGAACAAATGCAAAATGAATGCGAAAGTGCCACGCATTCGTGTCATTTTTCATTTTGTATTGAATATTTTGCATTTTGCATGCGCTTCACCGTCTTCGTGTCCTTTGTGTTCTTCGTGGTTCCTTGCTTTGAACTGGGTTTACTTAAGTCGTTTGATTTTGAGTGGCGTGCCATTTCCTCGCCCGGCGGCGAGGTCGCAGTAGGCGGGGCCGAAGCCGGCGTAGAACGCGGCGCAGTTGACCAAGTGCTCGATCGGCACCGAGTCGTTCACGGTGTGGGCCACGCTTTCTGGGGCCGGGCCGAAGCCGACGCACGGAATGCCGAACATGCCGTCGATGGAAACCGCATTCGTGCTGAACGTCCAGCGGTGAACGATCGGCGTTTTGTTGAGCACATCGTGGTGCGTTTTCACGGCCGCTTGCACGGGCAGCGAATCCTCGGCTTCGCACCACATGGGAAAATATTTTTCGGTCTCGTATACGAGGCCGGTGTAACTGCGGCGCGAATAACGCAGCACTTCCACTTTCGCTTCGACGCCGGCCCGTTTGATCGCGTCTTTCACTTCGGCCACCGCTGATTTCTTCGTATCGCCTACGGTAAGCCGCCGGTCAAGGTGAATGTACGCCTGGCCGGGCACAGCACACAGGCTGGGCGTCTTGCAGTCGATGTAGCTGACTGTGATCGTCGCCTTGCCCAAGAACTCGTCGCCGGGCAGGCGCTTGTTGAGTTCTTCGATTTCGCGCACCACTTTGGCGATCTTGTAGACCGCATTATCGCCTTTCTCCGGCATCGAACCGTGGCACGATTTGCCGAGGCACGTGACGCCAATTTCCATCCGGCCGCGCTGGCCACGCAAGATTTTGCAGTCCGTCGAGTCGGTGACCACCACCACGTCGGGCCGAATCTTGTCTTCTTTCACGATGTACTGCCAGCACAGGCCATCGCAGTCCTCTTCCATCACCGTAAATGTAGTGAGCAGGCAGAACTCGGATAAATCCACCTTGAGGTCGCGTAAAATCTTGGCAGCGTAGACCATGGCCGGAATTGCCCCCTCCTGGTCCCCTGCCCCGCGGCCCCACACCTTACCATCGGCCACTTTGCCCTTGTAGGGATCGTGCTTCCACTCGTCGCGGTTGCCGACGCCGACCGTATCAACATGAGCATCGACCGCGATGAGTTTTTTACCTTTGCCCGGTTTGCCAACCTGACCGAGCAAGTTGCCAAGACCATCGACCCAGATTCTGTCGAACGCACCGGTCGCTTCCATTTCCTGTTGAATTCGCTGGATCACCGGCCCTTCCTCGGCACTCTCCGATGGGATGGCGATCATCTCGCGCAGAAATTTCACCATCTGCTTTTCATATTTCCGCGCGGCTTGCAAGATAGGATTCTTCGTGCTCATACGTTGCGCCCACGTAGGGTGGGCACTGCCCACCAAATGACTACTACACCTTGAAAGAGGGCAAATTCTATGCGAAAATTGCGTTTGGTGGAAGGAGAGTCTGGGCCGCGGTCGCGGCTTCCTTCAGGCATGAGTTGGCCACCATTGCCGAAGCGGCGCACGTAGGACGGACGTTCCTGTCCGTCCACCACGCAGCGCGGGACGGACAGGAACGTCCGTCCGACGGAATAGCTTGCCATTCGGCGCGATCTTTTCCCCGTGAGGCCAACTGCCATGGCGGCAACAACTGAATCGGCAAGTTCAATTCGCCAGCTTTCATGCCAGGTCAACGGCGAGCGAGTTCAGCTCGATTTGCCAGCCGATGAAGAGTTGACGCTGCTCGATGTGTTGCGCGATTTTCTCGGCATTACGTCGCCCAAAAACGGCTGCGCGCCGCAGGCGCAATGCGGCTGTTGCACGGTGATCCTGGACGGCAAGCCGGTGCTGTCGTGTGCCCTGACGCCGGAAAAGGCCGCGGGCAAATCGATCGTCACAATGGAAGGATTGGCCGAAGAGCATCGCCGCCAGATTGCCGAGTCGTTCGTGCAATGTGGCGGCGTGCAATGTGGATTCTGCATTCCCGGCATGGCGATGCGAGCCGTCGGCTTGTGCGATAAGAACCCCACGCCCTCGCGAGAGGAAATCGCCACGGCACTCAAGCCGCATTTGTGCCGCTGCACCGGCTACACTCAGATTGTCGATAGCATCGAAGAGTACAGCCGAATGCGGCACGGTGAGGCTCGCGTGGTCGAGTCTCTCCGAGACTCGAAATTGCCGTCTCGGAGAGACGGCACCACGTGCTCCAATATGTCCGGCAAAATCGGCACGAGTTTGCCGCGTTACACGGGGTACGATGCCGTGCTGGGCGACCGCAAATTCATCGACGACATGACCGTGCCGAACATGCTGTATGGTGCCGTGCGGCTATCCGATCACCCGCGTGCCAAAGTGCTGCGAATCGATGCCGGCCGCGCGATGGCACTGGCTGGCGTGCATCGAGTTGTTACCGCGGCCGATGTCCCGGGCGATCGCTACGTGGGCTTGATCGAAAAGGACTGGCCCGTGTTTGTTGCCATTGGAGAGGAAACACGCTGCACGGGCGATATCATTGCCGCCGTCGTTGCCGATACGCAGCGGCTAGCCCGCAAGGCGGCACAACTGATCGACATCGAGTACGAAGTGCTCGAGCCGGTCACCGATCCGCGCAAGGCACTCGAACCCGGTGCTCCGCTCGTGCATCCAAAACGCGGCACGAACCTGCTCAGCAAATCGACGCTTAAGCGTGGCGATGTCGAGGACGGCTTCCGCCGTGCCGCCCATATCATCGAAGACACGTATCACACGCAGCGCATCGAACATCTGTTCTTGGAGCCCGAAGCGTGTATTGCCGTTCCGAGGGGACGGGATACAGGGGACGGGGGACAGGGGACGGATGTTTATAATTCCCCTAGCCCCCAGCCCCCGGCCGCCATTTTCATCTACACCCAGGGCCAAGGCGTTTTCGACGACCAGCGGCAAATCGCTTCCGTCCTGGGTGTCGAACGTGACCGCGTGCAGACTGAGTTGGTAAGCAATGGCGGCGCATTTGGCGGAAAGGAGGACATGTCGATTCAGGCCCAGACCGCGCTTATGGCGTGGCTGGTCGGTCGGCCGGTGAAAGTCACGCTAACGCGGCCGGAAAGCTTCCGCATTCACCCGAAGCGGCATCCGATCGAGCTGAAGTATAAAATTGGCTGCGATGGCGCGGGGCGCATCACCGCGGTGCAGGCGCGGATCATTGGCGATAAAGGGGCCTACGCATCGGTAGGTGCCAAAGTGCTCGAACGAGCGGGCGGCCACTGCACCGGCCCGTATCGCGTGCCGGCGATCGATATGGAATCGCTCGCCGTTTACACGAACAATCCGCCCTGCGGGGCGATGCGCGGGTTCGGGGCGAATCAAGCGGCCTATGCCATCGAGGGTCTATTGGATCGCCTGGCCGAAAAGGTGGGTATTGATGGCTACGACATCCGCGACCGCAACATTCTGGAGCCAGGCGAAGCGTTTGCCACGGGCCAATTGCTCACCAAGCCGTTTGGCCTGCGCAAAACGCTCGAAGCCTGTAAGGATGCATACAAATCGGCGAAGTTCGCCGGCATCGCGTGCGGAATCAAGAACGTGGGCATCGGCAACGGCATGCCCGATATTGGCCGTGCCACGCTGACTGTGGAAGATGCTCGCACGATCCACATCCGCACCGGCTTTACGGAAATGGGCCAGGGGCTGTTCACGCTGTGCATTCAGTTTGCCGTGGAAGCGACGGGGTTGCCGCCGGAAGTCTTCAGTAAAGTATCGACCGATACCAAATTCATGCTCGATTGTGGGCAGACGACGGCCAGTCGCGCGACAGTGCTTGCCGGTAACTCCATCGCTGAGGCCGGCAAGTCTCTTAAGGCCGAGTTGGATGGCGGCAGGACGCTGATCGACCTCGTCGGCCAAACATTTTTGGGTGAATGGAAGTGCACGTATACATCCAAGCTGGGCTACGATCTCGATAAACCCGGCGGACCCAAGACACACCTCACGTATGGATTTGCGACGCAAGTCGCGATTCTCGATGACAACGGGTGCCTCATAAAAATCGTTGCGGCCCACGATGTCGGTCGTGTCCTCAACCCAACACAGCTTAAAGGCCAAATGTACGGCTCGCTCCACATGGGCATCGGCTACGCACTCACCGAGGACTTTGAAGCCGAGAATGGCGTCATCGTGGCCAAGAAAATGAACGATTGCGGTGTCCTCCGCGCGCATCAAATGCCCGAGATGGAACTGATCTTCATTGAAGAAGAGGATCCGGAGTGCCCGTTCGGCGCGCGGGGCGTCGGCGAGATTGGCCTCGTCCCAACGGCACCGTGCATCGCGGGTGCGCTGTACAAGTTCGACGGCATCGTGCGGAACCGACTACCCATGCGCGAATCTCCCGCCGCCCAAGCGCTCACGAAACCCAATGTCCGTAAGTAGTTAGGTCAGGCTTTAGCCTGACGCGGGTATATCATGTCGAACCCTCACCGTATCGGTGTGCTTCTCGCGGCCGGCCGGGGCGGACGCATGGGCGGTACAAAACAGTTGAAATTGTGGCCATCCTTGAATGGTCCTAAACCACTCATTTGCGCGGCCTACGATGCCATTCGCCCGGTCTGTGATGAAATGGTTGTCGTTCTCGGACATGCCGCGGATGAAGTGACTGCGGCGCTGGGCGGTCGCCCGTTTCATCGCGCCGCAAGCGGTCCCAACCGACCGATGTTCGATTCCATCCGCGCTGGAATTCAGCGTGCGCTCGAAACCGACGCGACTGCGACGATTGTCCTTCATCCCGGCGATCATCCCGAGGTCGGCATTACCACCCTGGAAACACTTTCGGCCTGGTCGCTCACGCGACCTGGCCATGTGCTAATTCCGCAATATGGCGACCGCGGCGGGCACCCGATTTTCATCCCAGCGGAAATCGCAAAGCGCCTGCTCACGATTGATTGCCCGGCCGGGCTCGGCCAATACTTGGCCGCGAATCCAGCACTGTGCGTGCGAATCCCAGTTGACGATGGCACGGTTGTTCGCGACGTCGATACTCCCGCGGACCTTGTCCACGAATGAACGTTTCGACCGCTCAGTGAAGTGTCTGGAAGTCGCGATTTCGCCCCGATTTGACACTGTGGTAAAATTACGTTGCCGCCAATTGCACGTACGCATGTGGCTCACATCTTTACAGGCAATTCGACAAATCTATGGCTTCGCAAACGCCGCCGCCGTCGCCAGACCTCGACCGCCCCGCGTGCATGGCCAAGCTCGGCCTGCTGCCACCCTATATGCCCGAGGATGTCGAGAAGGCTTACCTTGCCAAACTGAAAGAGATTCGCCCCGATTTAGGTGGCGACCCAAAGCCGTTTTACGAAGTCCAAACGGCCTACATGCAGGCCAAGGAGTACCTAAAGTTCCGTGGCGACCGGCGCGGTTGGATCGCCAAACGCATGGATGAGTATTTGGCCACGCAGGAACTTACCGAGAAACTTAAGGCGTTTGGTGCCGAAGTCGAAACCAACTTCGTGGACTGGCTGCAAAAGTCATTTGGCGAATTTGCCGAACTGACCGAGAGCATTCTCGCGATCCGATTGCACGACAGCGGCGATGGCGACAACTTCATCAACTTCTTGCTAGCGAACCGCGATCAATTGCTCTCGTTAGAGCGGCTGGATATTGCCGGCTGCAAGATTTCGGATGCGGCCGTGCGTCAACTCAGCGTCTTTCGCCGGTTGCGGGAACTCGACGTCAGCCGGACGCCGATTACTTGGCAATCGCTGCACATCGTGCAGTGGCTCCCGGAATTGCACGAAGTGAACGTAGCGGGTACGAGCCTCAACTGGTTCACCCGCCGGAAGCTGACCGCTCAACTCCGCCGGAACCGCCAGGCGGCCGAAACGATTCGGGCCACGCACCCGACAACGGTGCGCTAAATTTGAAAATTCGTCTTCGTGGTGACGGCCGCTTCCATTTCGCTCCGCATCTTGAGCTTGGGCTTTTCCAGGACGACGGTCGTGTTCGGCGCCACGCTCTGCGTGAGCCACACGCTGGAGCCGACGACGGCGTCATGGCCCACAACCGTTTCACCTCCCAGAATCGTGGCGTTCGCGTAGACCACGACGCGGTCTTCCAGCGTGGGGTGACGTTTCGTGCCGCGAACCAAGTTGCCTTCGCCATCGGTCTTGAAGCTGAGCGCGCCGAGCGTCACGCCTTGGTACAACTTCACGTTCTGGCCAATATCCGTCGTTTCGCCAATGACGACGCCGGTGCCGTGATCGATGAAGAAATGCGAACCAATCTTGGCCCCCGGGTGAATATCAATTCCCGTGCGGCTGTGGGCCCACTCGGTCATCATCCGCGGGATGAAGGGGATGTCCAGCTCGTAGAGCACATGGGCGAGCCGGTACACGGTGATCGCTTCCAGCCCCGGGTAGCAGAAGATCACCTCGTCGAGCGACTTGCAGGCCGGGTCGCCATCGTAGGCCGCCTGTACGTCCATCGCCAATAATTTGCGAACCTCGGGAAGCCGTTCGAGGAACAACATCGTCTTGGCTTGGCCGAGTGCCTCGTAATCTTGATCCTGGTCGCAGTCATCGGTGGCGCCGGCCTCGTGTCGCAGCGCGCGGCCGATCTGCTGGGTGAACGCATCGTGGAGCCGGTCCACCAGATCGCCCACGTAAAAGGCCACGTTTCCCCGGTGGAGCCGCTCGCGGCGGCGATAGCCAGGGAACAGAATTTCCTTGAGGTCATCGGTCGCGGCGATGATCTCGTCGTAATTTGGCAGCGGGCAGTGTCCCAAGTGGTTGATCGAGCCTACCTCGTCATACGTGTGGACGATCCGCTGCGTTAGCCGGGGAAGTTGGTCTTTGAGCCGGAAATCGGTGGCCATGGTCGGTGTGCTCCGCGCGGGTCTTTCGAGCGGACTAGCCCGAAGAATCGCGACTGAGAGATACGGTGAGACGGGGCGGATTAGAATTGCCCGAAGTGGGCGCTCGGGAGGCGAGACGTCCGGCGCTAAGCCGGACTCGTACAGATGCAGCAATGCGGCGGGCGGTGGGTGGGGCGTAGTGTCATACGTTGATCTGGACGCAATTTTACGCCCGCGGGTTCAGCCCTTCAATTCGCTACAATCTGTCTCGGCAGCCGGCAGGCCCCCAGTTGATTTTTTCTGCCGTTGGCGAACCGGAAGGGCCGGCTGCCAGCACGTTGATCGTCGTGCGGGAAATCGCCGCAACTTCTTGATGTGTAGGGCTTTGCGCGAGGCAGTGCACCGCGCGGCATCATCCCGTCGAGCCCGTTGGCTCCCGCCCGCCCCAACGCTTGGTACGGCGGTGAGCGCACCTTGATGGGTGTGGCAATGAAACCAAGCGCTGACACAGCGCTCCGCTCCGCAAAGCCTTCGCGTCGCGGGTAAATGGCGATTTGCATGGTGAGGATCAATCGAGAAGTCTCGGGCGGTACTGTCGAGGTAATGCCGCGGGCAACCGCCATGTGGAACTCGTGATTTCGTTCGCGGCGGGCCAATAACTCGGCCAGGAACGACCAAAATAATTTTCGCAGGTTGACATTTGAAAAACTACTTCCTACACTACTAGTGCTTTGTCACATCAGGATTTTGGGGTAGACGGATTTTAGCTTGCCGCGTGCGTCGTCGATTTTCATTTGCCAGTCGACGCCGCGTTGGGCGTCGGTGACGTCGACCGACCAGGCGTGGATTTCTTCGCAGAGTTCTTCAAGTTCGCCCATCCGGCGATTGCGGAGACACTGGCGGGTCATGGAACTCAGTTCGTTTTCC
>JAKOXH010000073.1 GCA_029781135.1 Planctomycetota bacterium | reverse complement strand
ACGAAGCTAGTATTGCGGCCTTTTCGGACTTCGACGACCTTTCAGAATTTGAAACGTAACAAGGCGGGGGTGCTCCATGTGACGGATGATGTGGAGTTATTCGCTCGCGCGGCTGTCGGCGAGTTGCGCGAGCTGCCGCAGATGTTCGCGGCCAAAATGATCGATGGAGTGGTACTTGCCGACGCGTGCCGCTGGTACGCTTTTCGCGTGAATGCCATGAACGATCACACGGATCGCACGGAAATGCCGGCGGATGTCGTGGAGCATGGTCGAATTCGCGACTTCTTCGGGTTTAACCGCGGCAAGCATGCGGTGATCGAGGCGGCGATCCTCGCGACGCGCATTGAATTGCGGGAGGCCAGCGAAATCGCCCGTGAATTCGCCAGGTTGCAAACGATGGTTGAGAAAACAGGTGGCCGGCAAGAACACGCGGCATTCGCGTTTTTGAAGGCGTATGTCCAAGAACGCTTGCCAACGGCGCCCCAGCGGAAGCGCTAATAAAATGACAAACCCTGTCGCGGCAACAAACTCGATCCTTACCTTGCGAGTGGACGCCGTTTAGCCGCGACGCGGAGGCTTGGCGGAGCGGAGCGCGGTGCAAGTGTTTGGTCTCCAGCCCAGACCCTATAATTCATGGGATACGCGGAATTCGGGCACGAAAATAGCATGACACCCACATCCTGCGCTTTCCCCGAACGAGATGGTCTCAATCGAGTCCACGTGCGTGCGCCAAGCCGACTCCATTTTGGCATGTTCAGTTTTGGCCACTCGGACGAGCCGCGGTTTGGCGGCGTGGGCGTCATGATCGAGCCCCCCAACGTGGAAGTGAAAATCACGTGGGCGAATGAGTTTATTGTCGACGGTGCGCACGCTGACCGCGTGCGCCAGTTTGCTGCGGGAGCTGTACGCTGTTGGAAACTCGCGTCGTTACCGAACTGCCGGCTCGAAGTCGATGCCCCGCCCGACCACACGGGCCTCGGCGTGGGGACGCAGTTGGGATTAGCGGTCGCGCTGGGGATAAGGCAGTATCTTGGGTTGCCGAATCTGCCGGCAGTGGAACTTGCCGCAAGCGCGGGGCGTGGCGGACGCTCGTCCGTCGGCACGTACGGCTTCGAGCTTGGTGGTCTCATTGTTGACGGCGGCAAACGGGAAGGCGACCGCGTTGGCGAGCTAGTCTGCCGTTTGCCATTGCCGGAAGAATGGCGTTTCGTGTTGATTCGTCCTCAGGATGAAAAAGGACTTGCTGGTGAGTGCGAGGCCCGAGCCTTTGCTGAGTTGCCGCCGGTTCCAAGGGCAATCACACAGCGGCTGTGGGAAATCACGAACGTGCGAATGTTGCCGGCGGTTCAAACGGCAGATTGCGCTGGATTTGGTGATGCGGTTTACGAATTTGGGCGGCTGGCAGGCGACTGTTTTGCCGTGGCACAAGGCGGGCCGTTTGCGAATCCACAAATTGCGAAGTTAGTTAAGAATATTCGAGACTACGGCGTGAATGGAGTCGGCCAATCATCCTGGGGGCCAACGGTATTTGCGATCGTGGCCAACGAGGCCGAGGCAAAGCAGTTAGTGAGTTGGTTGCAGTCAACGGATAACTTCGACGCCGTCGAAATTTCAGTTTCGCTTCCGAATAATTCCGGCGCCATAATCAACGGGCATTTCCAACCAGTCGTCATCTGATTGCATCTCGAACATCAATTCGATGAGGAATCATAAACATGCGGAATCAGCTTCTCGCGACTCTCTTTTTTCTTTTCGCGGCGACGCAGGTCGCCGGGCAGGATTTACTTGACCATCTGACTCGATCCGAGAGAAGCCGCAGTCGGCGTGTTTCCAGCACCGCCAAGGACTTCACCGGAAACGGAGACTCAATCGAGATCTTGCCGGGGAAATCGGCGATTTTAGCCGATTTGAAGGGCCCCGGCGTGATTACGCATATTTGGTTCACGACGGCGTCGCTTAATCCGTTCTCGGGCCGGTCCCTCGTGCTGCGCGTGTATTGGGACGAAGCCGAGCGCCCCAGTATTGAGGTGCCGCTCGGCGACTTTTTCGGCGTCGGCCACGGCGCGACCGTGAACCTGCAATCCATTCCCGTCAATGTTAGTTCGTATGGGCGCTCGCGTAACTGTTATTGGCGGATGCCCTTCCGCAAGCACGCCAAAATCACCATTACGAATGAGGACGACATACGCATGGGACCGGCGGAAGTGTATTACTATATCGATTGGGAACAGCCCAATTCACTTCCAGAGGACGTTCTTTATTTTCACGCGCGGTACCGTCAGCAAACGCCGGCTCAACCGGGCGACCACATTTTGCTGGAAACCGCCGGGCGCGGTCACTATGTGGGAACTGTATACTCGGCACACCTCGTGCAGACGGGCTGGTTCGGCGAGGGAGACGATCGCTTCTACATCGATGGCGAAACCACTCCCTCGTTGCAAGGCACGGGGACGGAGGATTACTTCGGCGATTCTTGGGAATTCCGCGAGTTTAACGGGCCGTTCCAGGGAGTCACTTTGTACGAAGGGCCGATGTTTGGCGATCGCGTGTCGGCCTACCGCTGGCACATCACCGACCCAATTCGCTTTGCCAAGTCGTTGAAGGTGTCCATCGAGCATCGGGGTGCCAAGATCACAGAGGAAGGCAAACAGCTTTCCAGTTCGAATGAGCGAGCCGATTGGATCAGCTCCGTCGCGTTCTGGTATCAAACACCCGCCACCACTTGGCAGGAGGAGTTGCCGCCAGCCCGGGCACGCTTGGCGCCGTATGTGGTGAAGTTCGCCAAGGATTTGAAATATCAGGCCGTACCAGACAAGACGGAACGCGATACGCCCGGCATCCTCTTCCGCCCTCAAACGCCGGACGGCAAGATCACTTTTAATTTCACCGTCGAGAAGGCGGGCACGTACAAAGTTTCTGCCATCTTGATGAAATCGATAACGGGCGGACGCTATCAACCGTTGATCGATGGCAAAGAAGTCGGAAACGTCCTCGACCTAGGTAGCAAGGGCTACGACTGGGAGGAATTCGTATTTGACATTCACCGTCTTTCTGCTGGCAATCACACGTTTCAATTGGCCGGTCGAGGTGCTTCACCAGGCCAGCGGTCGGCTGGGCCAAAATGGTTCGAAGCGGGCATCAGCAGCCTCATTCTATTGCGGATGGAAGATATGGCGGGCTATCAGACCGAAAATACAGAACAGCGCTGATCCGACGTTTGTTGCCGCTCCGCCGCGACGCCGCAATCGTAGCTACGTGGCGACGGCGCGGGATGCTCAATCTGCCGGACGTCTTTGCCATCTATTGTTGGCCAACAGCGTTGAGGCAGCCGACACACGGCGCGGTCTTACAAAACACCGTAGTCAGTAAGCGTCTTCTTCAGCCGGGTCATGCCCGAGTCGTCAAGTTCGGTCATTGGCAAGCGCATCTCGCCAGGGTCGCGGCCCAGGAGCTTCATCGCGGCCTTGATGGGAATCGGGTTCGTGGCGAGGCCGAGCATATCGCGGCACAGCGGGAAGAGCTTGTGGTGCCAGCGACGTGCTTCGGCGATGTCCCCCCGGTCCATCGCGCCCGTGAGGGCCAGCATATCCCGCGGCACAATGTTGCCGACGACGGAGATCACGCCCCGCCCGCCGATCGCCATCAGCGGAAGCGTCAAGCTGTCGTCGCCACTGAGCACCGTGAGATTGGTCGCTGAAATAATTTGCGATGCCTGATCGAGTGAACCGGTGGCTTCCTTCACGAGGGCGATATTCTTTAGTTCCGCCAACCGGATGATTGTCTCGGGCTCGATATTCTTGCCCGTGCGGCCGGGGATGTTGTAAATGCACTGCGGGACTCCCGTTTCCTCAGCCAACACCTTGAAATGCTCGTAGAAGCCCTGTTGGGTCGGCTTGTTGTAGTACGGGGCGACCTGCAAGGCAGCATCGGCTCCGACTTTCTCAGCGAACTTCGTGAGGCGAAGGGCTTCGCGGGTGCTGTTCGAGCCCGTGCCGGGCATGACCTTCACACGGCCGGCGACCGTTTCGACCACGAATGCGATGACGCGGTCCTGCTCGTCGTGGCTGAGCGTGGGCGATTCGCCCGTCGTGCCCACCGGGCAAAGGCAGTTGGTGCCGGCCGCGATTTGGAACTCGATTTGGGTGCGGAACGTGTCGTAATCGACTTCGCCCCCTCGGAACGGGGTGACGAGCGCTACGGACAAACCGGCAAACGCTTCTCCTTTGGTGGTCATCGAACGGGAGCCTCCTATCTGCTGAAAATATGCGAAGTTACAGCGGCATGATAGGCAATGTAGCCAGTGCTGGCAATTGGCCAAAAGGAATGGAAATTTACGCCCTTCGTGGATCGGCCGGAACTTCGAATTGAAAACGGTGTTGAAGAGTTTAGGGGCATGTGATTGCCAAGAGTTGCCGAGGGATCGCACATGGCGGGAATGCGGAAGTTTGGGGCGGCGTTCACCTGTGTAGGGGCCGCGAGCCGAGCGGCCCAACGTCGTCCGCCACGGCTCGGCGGACCGACGGCGCTACGTGGTTTCACATTAGTTGAACTGCTGGTGGTGATTTCCATCATCGGCATCTTGGTTGCGCTCTTGCTGCCGGCGGTGCAACATGCACGGGCGTCGGCGCGATCGACTCAATGCAAGTCGAACCTGCGTCAGATTGGCCTGGCGATTGATCAGTTCATCGATAAGCAAGGAGTTCGCGGCAAGTTTCCTGATGCGGCCCAGTTCCCCACAGTAACGCCGAATTTGCCGCCACTCTATAAGGCGATTGGCGGGCATATCGAAGACAATCGCGAGGTCTTTCACTGCCCAAGCGATTTATTGGATGAGAAGGATGCGACGCCTATCAACGGCACGATCTACGAAACGTATTTTGAGCAGGAAGGCTTAAGCTACGAATATCCCAACGGCAAGTTAGCAAATAAAACGCGCGAGCAGGTCCGTTTAGGCCGTAGCGGCGATGAACGCAGTTCGACGCGCGTGTTTATCCTTTACGATTTCAAACCGTTTCATGGCTCGCCCAATGATGACGGCGCCATGAATTGGCTCTATCTGGATGGCCATGTGGACGCGCTGCTCGTGGTCGACGATTAGTAACAGTTTAGCCGAATGAAGTACTGAGGTATTTTCAGGCGATTGGGTGAGTAAATGAGTAGGTGAGTGAGGATAGGCCAACGGCCTGACGGTTTCCCAAGTTTTGGTACCTACGCACTTACTCACCCAAAACATTGCCCGACTTCAATCGGCTAAATTGTTACGACGATTAAAGGAGTTTGGGAATGAACAAGAAAAAAGCGATTGGGGCGTGCATTGCCACGATACTGCTGCTCGTGTTCGGAGGCTGGGCGTTCGGCCTGTTCGGCGGGACGGACCCGGCGCTCGCCAATTTGAAACAACTTCGCGAACAAATGCGCGACGATAAGTTGCCCCAGGCGCAACGCGATCAATTGCGCGGGCAGTTTCGGCAACAGATGGAAAGTCTGCCGGAAGACCAGCGGCGGGCGTTTTTCGAAGCCAATCGCGGCGAGTGGATGGCGCAAGCGCAGCAACGCATGAATGAGTTTTTCGCGATGTCGAAGGCCGATCAGCAGAAACAGTTGGATGAGATTCTGAATCGCATGACGCAACAGCAGAGCGGCGGTCAAAATGCCCGGGGCAACCGAAACGGTGGTGGCCCGGGTGGCCGCAATGTGACTGAGTCTCAACGCGAGGAGCGCTCCAAACGCCGCATTGAGAACACCGATCCGAAAATGCGCGCGCAATTCTCCGAGTTCCGACGAATGTTGAGCGACCGCGCGCAGCAGCGCGGTATTAAGTTCGACCCGGGCCGCGGCGGATTCGGCGGCGGCATGCGCGGTGCCTGAGCGTTCGATCTACGGTCCGCTCAGTTCGGCTTTCTTCTCCGCACGATGCGGCGGAAGATTCTGGGCGCGAATCGCTCCAAATACAGCCCAAGCGTTTCATAGCGGGCAACGTAAACTTCCCGGCGGCGGCGGGCGATCGCATTAGCGATCTTGCGGGCGCATTTTTCCGGTGCCATGCCAGTCGCGATTTCCTTATCCCACTGGTTGTGCGGTTTGCCGTCGCCTTCCAAGGCATTGAACGAAGCGTTCGTGCGAATGTAACCGGGGCACACGACGGTGACGGCAACACCCTGCATTTCAATTTCATCGCGCAGACAGTCAAAGAAGCCATGCAGGGCGTGTTTGGACGCTGCATAGGCACAACGGCCGGGACGATGGAGCTTTCCCATCAGGCTGCTAATCACCACGACCTGGCCAGAGCCTCGGGCCAGCATATCCGGCAGCACGAGCTTCGTGAGCGCGACGGGGCCGAAATAGTTGAGGTCCATCAGGCGGCGGTCGACGAGCATGTCGGTTTCTAACGCCGTGCCGCGCTGGGCGATGCCGGCGCAGTTGACAAGCATATCGATGCGGCCGAAGCGGTCTGTCACCGATTTGACGGCGGCGGAAAATGTGTCTGGCGCCAGAACATCCAGCGGCAGCGCGAGGTGTTTTTCGGGCGCTTCACACGACGCTTGAACATTCGTGAGCAGTTCCGCACGGCGCGAACTGAGGACCAACGTCGCGCCGCGCGCCGCCAACTCACGGCAGAGAGCTTCGCCGATGCCCGAAGTGGCGCCCGTGATCCAGACGATCTTATCGGTGAACGTGACCTTGCTCACAATCAACCTGTTGCAAAGCGTGCCTCGAGACGGGAATCTCGTAGCCGAATTCGCAAGAATTCGGCTTCTCGCGCTACAGGTTATTGGACGCCCTGGTCGGCGGCAAGGGCGGAGAACCCAGGTCGTTACACCCCCGGCAGAGCCGGGGGCTGCCGTCAAACTCGAATTGCCGGGGAATTTAACTGATCAGCCGTTTCATGTCGCGGACGGCTTGTTCGAGGCCCACCATGATCGCCCGGGCAATAATACTATGGCCGATGTTGAGTTCGCGCATGCCTTCGATCGCCGCGATGGGTTTCACGTTGCGGTAGGTCAGGCCGTGACCGGCATCGAGCGCAATGCCGGCCGAGCGGACCTTTTGGCCGGCGTGTTGTAGGGTAAGCAAGGTGGCAGCCGTTTGCTGCGCATGGTGGCGTAGCGTGGCGTGGGCATAGGGGCCGGTGTGCAGTTCAATCGCGTTGGCCCCCAGTTCGATACCGGCATCAAGTTGCTTGGGATCTGGGTCGAGAAAAAGGCTCACGAAAATGCCGGCGTCCTTCAGGCGGCGGATGGCATCGCCAATTTTGCCGCGGGAGCCGGCGACATCCAGGCCGCCCTCGGTCGTCACTTCCTCGCGGCGTTCGGGCACAAGCGTCGCCTGGTGCGGCAGCGTTTCACAGGCGATCCTCAAGACGTCGTCGGCGCAGGCCAGTTCCAAATTGATCGGGACGGCCACCGACTCTTTGAGTATCCGCAAGTCCCGTTCCTTGATGTGACGGCGATCCTCACGCAAGTGAATCGTAATGCCGTCGGCACCGCCTAATTCTGCCAGCGCTGCCGCCCAAACGGGATCTGGCTCGTTGGTCTTCCGGGCCTCGCGAACGGTCGCCACGTGATCGATGTTTACGCCGAGAATTGCCAAGCTGCCCTCTATGTGGTTTCTTGTGATGGCAAGGAAATTTTAGCGAAAATTACCGGCGGCATTAAACCGCCGCGTGCTTTCGAAGACCCCATCATTATCGCGATCGGTATCCAGCGTCCACTGCTGTTGGCGACGATCGAAGGACAATCGAAAACGCGGCTGGTTCGCAATGGGGGCAGAAACGAGCGGCCGTCCGATCGCGCTCACGGCATCCGATAATGCGTTGGGCAATGTTCGTTGAGCCGGTCTTTGCTCCGGAAATCGTTGACCGACGCTGAACCCCACAACCCCCGCAATGAGCACGACGACAACCGGTCTCCAAGAGACTGGCTCGCCCGAACCACCCCGGGTGGCAGCGCGGAACGTATCGAGCATGCTGGGGCGACCCGCCGGCTCTTCGTTAAGATACTGCCGCACATGATCGGCCGCCGCGTGCGCCAAATCAACCGGCACCTGAATCAAATACTGCGATGACCAACGATCGCGGGCCGCCGAGAATTCGTCGATTTGGCGAATGCGCGCGTCGATGCCCAGGCCGCTGAGCTCATCGGCAATGAAGCCGGCTTCGGCGAGGTTAGCGACGCGGACGACATCCGACCATTCGACTGTGCTGTCGGCGTCGAATACTTCACCACATTTGGGGCAGGAGCTATGGAAGGTGGCCGTCTCGCCCATTTCCATTCGCGATTCACATTGAGGACAGTAAACCATGCTGCGATCTCCGCCGGTGGATGGGCGGTGTGTTCGCACCGCCAAGCCGGGACAAGGGATATTATCGATTATGCCGGCTGTGCGGAACGAAAGCCAGCATGCGGCCCGCGGAAACAGCTTTGACCGCCCCCACGGCTATCGTGCTTCGGTTTTCGACGGTGTACGCTGATTTTCGTGAGCGCCGGCGGGCCGCCCTGAAACGACGCTAGCTGTAAGCTACGCTTTTGTAGATTCCAAGAAAGAGACGGGAAGGGACCGCCCGAGAAACCATGGTCCAGCTTATCAATCGACTTGGTGGCCGGGCGGACATAGTACGGAAGCAGCTTAAGACACGTCTTATGCAGAAGCGTGTGAACCGGCGGAGCGAACCTGTTTCACCCCTTGAGTAGGCCGACCGTGATGCACCCCACGACAAACAAGATGTCTTGTACCGAACTCGCCAAACAGATCGAGAGTCTGCAGCCGAGTGCTGCCCCACAAGACGTGGCACGTTTGTGTTTGTTGCTCACGAACTCGGTGGACACTCTGGAGCCGCTACGCGATCCTCGCACCCTGCACGACGCCTGGAAGCGGACCAGCCTCAAACTGCAAGTAGCTACCGATCAGCACGCCGCGATGACGGAAGAACTCGAAGCACTGGCTGCCTCCGACCCGAAGACGTTTACCCAAGACCAAATCTGGATCCTCATTCGGGCAATCAAGGTGCAAAGCCAGATTCTGCAGATGTACGTCGGGCACACGTTGATTGATGTGTAGCCCCATGACCACTCGGCTCAGGGATGATTCAAGAACAACTTCCGCACTTCTTACGCCGCAGGCGTTTCACTCCATAGCCCAGCGTCGCTCCGAGTCTTCGAGGAGCGCACGCTGGGACACGGTTTCAAAAATGCTTGCTTACGCTGAAAGCGTTACACAACGGTAAAACCCCGTTGGCATTTGTGGGGTATTGATCATCGCTACCTAGCGTGCGCCCGTCGCCGAGCTCCGGGCGACGCGGGGCTGTGGAGTTGAACACTTTGGTGTAAACCCGGGCGTTATTCAAAATGCCGAAGTTATTCTTGAGCCTTCCTTACAGCAGCCAAATATGGGCAATCGTGAAGTAGATCACGATGCCCGTGACATCCACGAACGTGGCCACGAACGGGCTCGACGCATAGCCAGGGTCGAACCCAAGTTGCCGAAAGATGAGCGGCAGCATCGAGCCGACCAGCGTTCCCCACAGGCAAATCGCCGCCACGCTTTGCGCAATGACCACCGCCAGCTTCCAGCGAATGTTGGTCGGAAAACGGATTTCCGTATCGCGGGGAAACCGATAGACGGTGGCCTCGGGGGAATCTTGCAGCCGCTCGAGTTGACCGCCGTGGGGCAAAGTGACGAGCGCCGGACGTTCGAGTTTGGCGCGCGTCAATTGAGCCCCCACAGGTAGGTCGAATCGTCCATTCTGCGGTATCAGTTGGGTTCCTGCGGGAAGGACAACGTTGATTTCATCGACGTGGTATTCGGTACTGTCGAGGAGACTTTGGGGCGTTGTCATCCCGCGAAGGAAGCCGATACACCCGAGCGTTAAGCCAAGCGCCAGCCCCATGATCAGCTCATGCTTGAGCACACGAAACCACTGCGTCGGGCCCACATGCCCCAAGGCCATGGCGCGCGTGATCAGCGTGGCGGCTTGAGAACCTGAGTTACCCCCCGTGGAAATGCACAGCGGAACAAACAGGCTTAATACTAATACGGCGGCAATCGAATTCTCGAAATACGCCAGGGCGGTAAAGGTAAACAGTTCCGCGACAAACAGGCACGCCAGCCACATCGACCGTTTACGCCAGATTGTCGTAAACGGCACTTCCAGGTAGTTTTCCACCATCGGACCCACGGCCGCCATCCGCAGTGCGTCTTCGGTCGCCTCTTCACGGACGACGTCGATTACGTCGTCGTGCGTGATGATTCCCACGAGATGCTGCTCATGGTCAACGACGGGAATGGCCAGGAAGTCGTAGTCGGCAACTTTTGCGGCAACCGCTTCCTGATCGTCCGTCACTTCCACCGTGACCAGATTACGTTCCATGAGGTCGCTGATGGGCATCGTCGGCTTGCCCAAATGCGTGACCAGTTGCCGCGCTGAAATGGCTCCGCGGAGGTGGTTTTCACCGTCGACGATGTAAATGTAGTAGATGGTTTCTAGGTCTTCGGCAATGCGACTCAACTCTTCCAGCGCGGCGCGTACCGTGAGCGATTCGGGCAAACGCGCGACTTCGGTCGTCATCACCGCGCCGGCGGTGCCTTCGGGATAGGCCTGCAACCGCTGGATGTCGCGGCGCTTGTCGACCGGGACTAAGGCGGTCACCGCCTCCGAAACCTCTTCATCGACCGCGTTCAGCAAGTCAACCCGCTCGTCGGCCGGCATATCGGCAATGACGGGAGCCACACTTTCTGGGTCGCAGGTCTCGATGATTTCAATCTGCTTTTGCCGATCAAGGTAGGCAAAAATTTCAACGCGCGTGGGTTGATCGGCAGCCTGCAGAACGTTCCAAGCCTCCGTTGCCGTGAGGCCTTCCATGAATTCGGCGGTGCGAGCCGGGTGGAGTGCCGTGCAGAACTCGCGCAAGCCTTCCGCGTCGGAAAACTCCAACATCTCGCGTAATTCCGGGAGATACAGGGTGTTGATCATGGCTGTTGCTTCCGCGGGTGCGACGCTCCCCAAAACGAAAATTACCGATGGCTTCACGACTGCGACGGGCGTCCGCCGGTGGAACATCAATGTGCCAGGCAGTTCGGCCGTGCTAGAACCGCTAAGTCTAACGCGATTGGTTTGCTTTCGGCAGTGCCATCACGACGAGTGTTCTCAACGCATCTCATTGTGCAATCGGGAGTTACATTGACACGTAGAACGACGAAGATTAACCTAGCGTTAAGGGGCAGGAATAAGTGCGGCGGAGGCGCACGTGGCGAGTCCGTCCCTTTTGATCGGCATTTGAGCCGCAATCGTGAAAATGATTAGCCGCGGCAATTGCTTCGAGTTTAAGTCATGAGCCATTTGCCGCCGGCTGCCGATTTGAACGACGATACCCGTCTGGAACGCTGTCAGCAGCGATTGGGATATCAATTTCAAGACTCGCAATTGCTCGAGGCCGCGCTGACCCACGCTTCGGGCGCCGACCACCGGCTCTCCTCGAACGAGCGGCTTGAGTTTCTGGGTGACGCAATTCTGGGCCTGGTGGTATGCGAGCAGCTCTTTACGCAGTTTCCCGATCAGTTAGAGGGAGACTTAACCAAGCTCAAGTCCGTCGTCGTCAGCCGACAGACGTGCGCAAAAATTAGCCAGGCCTTGGGACTGCGTGAGTTCTTGGTATTGGGTAAAGGCATGACGACCAATCCGGCCGTGCCGCCGTCGGTGTTGTCGGACGTATTAGAGTCGCTCATCGCGGCGATTTACTTGGATGGCGGGATGCCGCCAGCACGCGAATTTGTGCTGGCATATTTTGGCCCGGAAATCGAAGCCGCGGCGGCCGGCGATTCGGGCGGTAACTACAAATCGCTGCTGCAGCAGTTTGCTCAGCGCGAACATGGGGTGACCCCCACGTACCATTTACTGGATGAAAAAGGTCCCGATCACAGCAAGTGCTTCAAGATGTCGGCACAAATCGGTCGCGAGCGTTACGCGCCGGCCTGGGGTCGGAGCAAAAAGGAATCGGAACAGCGCGCGGCCCACAACGCAATTTGCGAGCTACGCGGCGACCCAGTGCCCTACCCCAGCGAGGCAACGGTCGAGGCTCCGCAGGCTGAACCGGGCGGCGCTGGTTAACGTGTGCTGTTGCGCCACCCACCGACTAACTTGCTTCGTGCAGCCAATCGTCTGGGATCGGATTCTCGCCGATGCGGCCCAGCTCATCAGCACGTCGGCGATGGCCGACGGCCGGCCAACCCGATACTTCTTTCAACTCCGGCATGATCTCCAGCAGTTGCTCGATCAGCAGCCGCCCCAATCGTCGTTCCGATTCCGAGCGTACTTGTCGTCGAATCGCCATGGCGGTCTTCATCACCTTCAGGAGCTGCGCGCGCATCAAGACGCGCGGTGAGAGACTGTCATCTGGCTCGGTAAGCAACTCGCCGATTGGAACTTCGAGCGCCTGTTGCCAGCGATAAAGCTCCGATACCAAAATGTCCGCGTGCTCGTCTTCCTGGGCGCGCACTTCCGTTACCGTGCGCCCCAATCGCTGCGCAATACAACGCACCGAAAGTCCTTGCCGGCGACGCGCTTCGCTGAGCTTCTGCAGGCCGATCGGATTCTTCTTTACGGACGATAGCGAGATATTCTCATCCGACGGGTTCAACGACCCGTTCTGTTCCTGTCCATGCATAGTATGTGCACCTGTGACGATCGTCTTGCCACCGATCGCCATAGGCAGAGAAGAGTGCCCCGCCTCTCCACCGTTTCGAGATAAGTTCCCACAATCGAGGTTGGCTCTGGCCCCTCGTTCAATCGTAAGCAGGCTACCAACGTTCGGGAATAGGCGCAACCACCCGCATTTCTTTTTCCGTTGCCAAAATGTCGCCAATCGGCTTGGTGGGTGGCACGCCGGATTTGGCCGTGAAACCGCTATGTTTTTGCTACTTTGCCTCCAAAACGGTGGCAACAATTTGACGCATATTGGGGTGATCCCCTTTCGAGCATACGCCTCCAACGGGGGAATAACCCTGCTTAAAATAGCTGACGACGGGCTTCCGCTTCATTCGTCAAAAGGAGGACGGCTGCCGTTTCGCGCGGCAGCGGCAGCCATCGCGACGACAACGTACCGAGAAAAAAACGAGGTTCTAATGCGGTTCGGCGTTTTCCAGCAACAACGCCAGGCGCACCAACTCGGGAACGCTCCGCACATGCAGTTTCTTCATCACGCTGCTGCGGTGCTTTTCAATCGTCTTGATACTGAGCTCGAGCTTCCGAGCGATGATCTTGTTGGCGTCGCCGGCCACGACCATGCGCATCACATCGTATTCACGCTCGGTGAGCGCCTGTAGACGACTCGATGCTTGCACCCTTGCCTGGGCATGTTCCTCGCGGCGACGCATGGCAGTTACGTCGCTCCCAACCGATTGGAACTCGATTAATGCGCCCTGGGAATTGAACAGCGCACGATGGGTCCAATGTTCCCATACGACTCGACCGTCAGGCATCACCACCCGCTGGTCCTGGACTACCACAGGATTATTAGTAGTTAAGGTCGATAAGTTCTGTGCTAACTCGGCACGGTCGTCCGCGATGATCGAAGACATGAAATCCGAGCCGATTAGTTCGTCGGCATTTCGTTGGCAATGTGTGCAGTACGACTCATTGACGAACGTCCGGGTGCCATCCTCTCGCCAGCGAACGATGAACTCGAGTTGATCCTGAAGGACCGATAAGTAGCGCTGCTGGCTTTGCCGCAATTGTTCGTTCTTTGCGAGCAGCTCGGCCGTGCGCTCCTGCACGCGACGTTCCAATTCGTCGTGGGCGTTTCGCAACGCATCTTCCGCCTCGTGGCGACTCGTTACGTCTTTAGCAATGCCTTCATTGGCAATTACTTTGCCTTCGCTGTCGCGCAGTTGGATGTCGCGCAGTTCGAGGATACGAATGCCTCCGTGGGCATGCTTCATTTCGGCGAGATGCAGAGGCGCCTCGATCCCGGCAAATACCATGCGCTCGACGTGCTCAAGATCGGCGAATGTCGGCGAATCGATCACGGCGAACTCGCGCCAATTCCGACCGAGAACCTCGTTGGGCGTGTATCCCATGATCGAATGAATCGAAGGACTGGCATAGGTAAGCCTGCCCTGGGGATCGGTCGCGTAAAAGAAATACTCGTCTTTCAATCCTTCCACCAAGCGGCGATATCGCTCCCGACTTTCGCGCAATTCACTGGTCTGTTCTTCCACGCGTTTTTCGAGCGTGAGAGATAACAGGTCGTAATCCAGCTCGACGCGTTTGCGATCGGTAACATCGCGACAAACATAGAGCGTTTGCCCCTCGTTTTCCAATCGTCGCACGTTGATGAGCAGATTTCGGCCGCGGCCCACGGAATCCCGAATTTGGCATTCGATATTGGCCAACTCACCCCGCAGTTTCAAAAAATCGGGGTCATACAAATTGTTCGGCAACACATAATTTACCCGCCCCTGCTTCACGATGTCTGCCGCCGCGTGTCCGAAAATATAATGGGCGTTGGGCGACACGTACGCAAGCTTCCCGTCGTCGCTGGTAATCATCACGACGTCGGCGACGACGCTCATGACGTTTTGAAAGAGGACCTCGGTGGCACGCAGGGCTTTGGCAGCCACTCCATGTTCGGAAACGTGATCGAGTCGATCTTCGAGCTGAGCGACTTGAGCTCGTAAACGTTTGTTCTCTTCGGCGAGTTGCAGATTGGTTTTGCGGCTATCAGTCATGTTGTTGCTGGCGAGCTACATAGATATCGAGCCAGCTTCCATTATAGCAACGATGCGCAAAGTGCGATCGAATCGGCGCTGGCGTGTCAACGACCTCGAACGCCACTCATCCGTCGATTGGCCTGAGCTTGGCCTTCTTGCAGCGCCGTTGCCAAAGCGGGCGAATCGCGCAACACGCGGATTGGCTGCGGGTCTGGTGGGTTCGCGATTTCCGGTTGTAACGATAATTCCCACCAACCAACGTCGAGCCACTGCCCATCCTTATGGCCCACCGCTGGGAAAACACCGGCCTTCGTAAAGCCAACGCTCTCGTGCAGGCCGATGCTGGCGACGTTCGGCACGGTGATTCCGGCGATTACTTTGAAGAACCCCTGCAGCCGCAGAATCGACATCAGGGTGACGTAGAGGGCGCGCCCAAGCCCGCGTCGTTGGGCGGTTGGCGCGACGTAGGCCGCCACTTCGGCTGTCCAGCGGTAGGCGGCTCGTTCGCGAAATCGACTCGCGTAGACGTAGCCCGCCACGCGGCCATCGATTTCTGCCACGAGCCACGGGTATTCATCGGCGATGCGCGTAATGCGCTCGCGCATTTGCTCGACCGTGGGCGGAATTACTTCGAATGTCACGTTGGTCGACGCGCAGTAGGGCGCATAAATGGCGAGGATTTCGGCGGCGTCGTCGACCGACGCCAATCGCATGGTAACCGTCATCAAAACCTTCCGGGCAATATCATCCTGTCACGTTCACGTGAGTGCACAAAACGCGAAGCCCACTGTAACCGATTCCGGCCGCTGGCAAGGCGGACGCCGGTTACGGCTGTCAGGCGCCTGCGCGATCAGCCCTTATTATGTAGGAAATTGCGTTGCTGGCGAGTAGCGGACTTTCGCGCCCATTTTTGGGGCTAACAGTTGTGAATCAGGGCGAGTTCGTCGGCCATGATCTTCAGCCCTTCGGCCACCACGCTTTCCGACTGGGAAAACGTGATCCGGATGCATTGGTGACGATGCCGCCATTCCGTTTCCGGCGCTAGGCCGTAAAAGAAATAATCGCCCGGCACGATCAGCACATTGCGCTCCTTGAGCCGTCGATAGAGTTCGCGTGAGCCAATGGCGAGCTCGGGAAACCACAACCACAGGAAAAAGGCCCCTTCGTTCACGTGCATGCGATAGGGAAACCGGCTTCCGAACGCTTCACCAACGGCGTTTCGTGCGTGCGCCGAACGCTGAGCGTAGAACGGCTGGATGACATCGCGCGCTAGTTCGAAGAGTTCGCCGCCCGCCAGCAACGGACCAACAATTGCCTGGCCGATGTTGTTGTTCGCGAGACCGATGACAGCCGTCATGGCGGACACGCGCTGGACGACTTCCGGATGGGCGACCACGATCGCCGTTCGCACACCCGGCAGGCCGACCTTGGACAGACTGAAGACGAGAATCAGATCCTCGTCCCATCGAGGCAAACCAGCATCGGTGAAGATGGCGCCAGGAAACGGCAGGCCATAGGCGTTATCGATAATCAGTGGCACGCCTAGCCGTTGGGCCACTTGGCGTAAGCGCGCGAGTTCCTCATTGGATAAGACGTTCCCGCTGGGATTGGTCGGCCGGCTGATCGCAATGGCGCCGATATCGTGGAGTTCGGCAAGCCGCTCGAAATCGACGTGGTATTTGAAATCGTGGTCGCCACGCAGTTCGATCTTCGGCACATGTGCTGAAAACAGACCGGGCGACAAGCCTTGGTCGGCATAGCCAATGTATTCGGGTGCGATTGGCAACAAAATTTGGCGCGGCCTGCCATTCGCTGTGCCGCCGAAAAGCGCAAATAGTTGGAAGAACGCGGCTTGGCTGCCGGCGGTGATGGCGATGTTGTCGGCAGTAATCTGCCAATTGAATTTTTTTCCGAATGACTCAGCGACGATTTCACGGAATGCCGGGCTGCCGGCCGGACCATCGTAATTGAGCAGCATGCGATCGCATTCGGCGGAGTTCGCGGCAATCTCGGCGATGCGCTGTCGAAAAACGCTTTGCACTTCGGGAATGGCAGCCGGGTTGCCGCCGCCCAGCATTCGCATCGTGCCGCCATCGCTTCCGCTCATGGCCCGGCCCAGGTCTTCCATCAATTCCACGATGCCACATGCGGCCGAGAGGCGGTTGCCAGTCTCGGAGAAGTTAAAGCGGTTCTCTGACATGGTGGTAATAAGCCGGATTAGCAATGGGCGTGTGCTGCGCTCTGGCGACGGGTTGAATTCACGTCCATTGGAGCACCTTCGGCGTTGTGCGAGTTTCCGAAAGAATTACGACAGCGCGGCGGCCATCGGTAAAATAGGGATCCCCGGTGAGGTTGTGTCGTGGCGCTGTGGAAGGTGCCGCGCCCGCGCCGTCGACGTAACCAACGCGATCAACATGGCCGCCTTCGACCAGGTAATCAAGGACAAAATCGCGGGCGTCGTCGACATTCGGATCGATTTTGTGCGTGGTAAGATTCCACGTTTTCGGAGTGAATCGCACACCAATATCGCGACTTACCTGGCCAACCCATACGGGTCGGCCGTCCAATCGTAGCGGAGTCAACCACAGTCGTAAGTGCATGCGTTCGTTGATCGATTGGCGAATCTTCTGTAAGGCAAAATCTTGGCTGCGGCCCTGAAAATACAAAGCGCTTACGGGTGAGTAGCGGTACGGGCGGCCCAGCGAGAACGCCATTAACGTCCGCCAGCACGATTGCAGGCTGATCGTTTCCGTCTCGTCCCAGCGGGCTCCGAAACCGCTGAGCACCGTTTCGAATCGACCGATGACGACCAGGTTCAATGGGTCGCCTTCGTTCTTGCCGACGCGATTGACCGTACACCGCGGCATGGCCTCAAGACGCAATCGTACAGTTGCTTCGTCGCAAGCAACCGATTCGCCAGATCGCTCGGCTTCGGAAAGTTGCCGGCTGTGGTGATCGACCCGCAAACCACGAACGGGAATTGAAAACGAGTAATCCTTGCCCTGCCTTGCCCCGAACAGCTTGACGGAGAATTGCTTGGTGCCTTCATCGAGCGTAGTGAAGATGAAACCCTGGTGTACTTCCCCGGGTGGTATGGCCCCCCAACCGATTCCCTGGTCTTGAAAGAACGCATCCATCCGGCGATTCGCGCGATGCGCGCTCCACAACTTGAACGGGAGCAGAATCAGCAAGTGTACGAATACCAACGCTAACAGGCCGAACTCCAGCAATTGTCGGCCGATGCGAAAGTGGCTGGTATACGCCGCTTCCAGGGGCGGATAATAGTTGGGGTCGATGCTCGCCAAGCGCAGCCAAAAGGGTTGGTCGCTACGATTGGTAATGCGCAGCCACACCGGCTGAATCCCGCGACGAGCCAGCGAGACGCCGAAGAACTTGTCACTTTCGCCGTCGTCGAGAACCGCCGTTTCGACACAGAGGTCGTCATCTTCGCAAACCGAGAGTCGATCGAGAAACGGCCTATACTCGGGACATGGTGTGTACGGCACCGTAAGCCAGAGCGATTTCCAACCTTTCAAGAATTCCATAGCGGACTGGTGCCAGAGCGGAGTGTTCGGCCGAAAACTCTATTCTGCTCTCTGGGCGACCATGAACCAAGCCCTCGGGCCGCCTTCGCTGAACGAGATTTCCGGCAAATCGCGCCGAGTTTCGAACTGGTAGGGCGAAATGGACTCGATTTTCCAGTTCACGGCAAAGGTTCCGCGCAACTCATTTTGGGAAATACGGCGCGGCCCATCGGCGCCCGGTTCCGCGTCGCTGACGCACATCAGAAAAAGTCGACCGCCGGGTTTCACGACGGTCGCCAGTCCGGCGACGTACTTCTCACGGTCGGCGTCTGAAAACGTGTGAAAGAGACCGCTATCAATCGCATTGTCGAATCGTTCGTGCCAGTCGGCGAGCGTGAGCGCGTCTTTGACGAGAAATGTGGCCGCCACGTGTTGTTTGGCGGCTTTTTGTTGGGCGCGCTCGATCGGGGTTGCCAAAAAATCGATACCGGTAACATGGCAACCGCGGCTGGCGAGGAAGATGGCCGTATCGCCCGTGCCGCAACCGGCATCCAGTACCGTCCCACGAATACGATCTGCCGCGGCGACGATCGCAGGTTGCGGACGGCCGATATCCCGGGGCGCGCCGGTATCGTACAGCGATTCAAAACGGGAACGGTCGGGAAGTGCGGTCATAGCAGGACTTGCAGTTGTTTGTGGACGTTTAAGTGAACCGTGGCGTTCGATGTGAATTTCGCATGGCCGGGGGTTCGCTGCGCTCGACTCCCCACCCAATACTCATCATCTCAAATGCTTGCGTAGGAACTCGTACGTTCCCACGCCATGAATTGTATGCGGTCCATTGAAGAACTCGATATCGGTTCCGTCGCCAATTCCCAATTTGTCGTAGTGGCGGCGAACCCTGGCAAATTCGGCAGCGACCCATTCGTCCGGTGCAACGCCGTCGTCGTGGCCACGTTCGACCATGAACGGCCTGGGCGAAATCAAACTCGCGAGCTCGGCGTACGAGGCGATGTGGCCCATGTTCCATTCGGGCATTTCGTACTCGCCGGTATATACGTAGCTGTAGCTGTCCTCGACCGAGGAGTTCTTGCGAATCCAATCGTTGAAGTCGGCGGAGCAAATCGACAAGGCGTACTGTTTGTTGAGGATGGCCGGCACGCGCATCGCCGTTTTGCCGCCATAGGAAAGGCCGTAAAAGCCAATGCGCTTGGCATCGACATTCGGGAGCGTGGCCAGCCACTCGAGCGTGCGCTCGTGCTGACGAATGATATAGCTGAAGAGCGAAAGCTTGAGCGGGTTGGATTGTCGCTGGAGGACGCGAAAGCGATCTTCACCGCGATAGGGGTTCTGCGGCGCGTAGACGATGAAGCCTTGCTTCGCCAAGTCGACGGCAAACGATTTGTAGTATTTGTAGCCTTCGCCGGTCGTGGCAAGCGTATCCTGCGGAACGCCTTCGAGGCCGTGTTGGCAGACGACGACGGGGCGCTTTTCATCGGCCCGCATGTTCTTAGGCAGTAGGAGGATACCGGCGGCGATCACATCGGGATAGACATCGAGAACAACCTCGTAGCCTTTGAAGGCTGCGTCATCAACGATTTGTCGTGTCCGCACGTTGGGCGGTACGGTAGGCTCAGGCAACTTGCCGATCATTTCCTCCCACACGAAGTTCCGGTAGAACTCAGAGGATTTCTCCCAATTCGCCAGGCTGGTGCGATCGGCTTTGGCCCAGAAGGCATCGCGGACTTTGGTGCTCGACCGTAAGAGGCGCTGTGTGAAATCGGTGAGTTCTTGAACTTGACGACGTTGGCGGTCGCCGGCCGCGGCGGCGTTTCTTAACCGTGACAAATTATCGAGCTTGGGGAGTTTGTCTAACTTCGCGTTTAGCGCCTTCAAGAACGTCGTCAGCGCACCGACCGATCCGCTCGGGCCTGTGCCACCACCGCTTTCAATCATCGCGATTTTGGGCGCAGATTGCGTGTCTGCAAAATGTCGACTCGCGCGGGCAAACTCCGCTCTTACGCTTGCGATAGGACACGTCTTGATTGCCCCCGGGGCGGCGCCGCCGTGGCGGCCTGAGCGAACTACCGGCGGTCCGGCAACTTCTGGGACGGCGCAGGCTTCGATGACCAACGTTCGCGGGGCAATCATCCCCGCGATCTCGGCATCGCCAAACTCCGTGAGCTGGCTCCAAACATTGCGGTAGATCGGTTCCTGCCAAACGTTCGTTCGCTCTTGGAAATAGCCAGATACCAATGCAGCGTCGATGCGCGGATCGATGGCGGCCGAGTAAAGCGCGACGAGGCCGCCTTCGCTTACACCTGCAACGCCAATCGGCAGTTTGACTTTTTGTTCGTCATTACGCTTCTGGCACAGGTCGACGGCCGCCAAGACCTTTTCCACTTCGTAGCCGATAATGTGTCGCCCCAACTCAAACGCCTGTCGATAAATGAATTCGCGGTGCGGCTGGTTCGTGAAGGCAACGGCGGGATTGCCGGAAAATGTGTCGTCGCGGCTGACGAGTGTGGGAATCAATACCTCCGCGCCTGCCAACGCAAGTTCCGCGGGGATTGTTTCATGTTCGCCAAGGCCTTTGGCGAGGCCCACGAATTGTTCTGGCGTCCAATCGGCATCCGGCAGTGCGATGATGCGCGCTATCGGAGGCGTCTTGGGCACGAGCAACAGGCCTTCGCCATGCACGCCGTCCAAGACCTGCCAGCGCGCCGCATAAGCCGTAACGGCACCGCCATTCACTCGCGCGACGACGCCATCGCCGCCGACGTTCGCGACGACCTCAAAATCGTGTGCCGCAACACGCTCGTCAACAGCGCCGATGATCGCGCAAAATCGCGCACGGCGGTCGTCCATCACCTTACCGACTCTTTCCGCGTTTTCGGCATCAAGCTTCCAAACCTCATCGCGATGCTTCTGCGATTCGCTCAGCGCGCGGACCGCGTAGCGACTAATTCCGGCAACCATAACCTCATCGAGCGGCTCTGTGATGGTGAGCGGCTGCGTGCCGGGAAGTGGCTGCGCCTTGTCGTCCGCCTTTGCTGGAAAGGCCGACGCCAGGCAGATGGTCGCACCCAGGAAGAACTGAAGCCGTTTCCGTCGCATACTGTTAAACCTTTTCCGGCACGACCCAGGGGGAGCGGTATTCGCGCTTCAAGAACTTATTCGCCTCTGGATCGTCCTTCAAGGTCTCGCTGGTTGCGTCGACCGTCAGTTTTCGTCCGCCAAGTCGGTAGCTGATGTTCGCGAGTTGGCACATGAGCGTGCTGCGGTGGCCTTCCTCAATATCCGCATTCGGCCGTTGCCGACTCTTGATGCAGGCGATGAAGTTGTCGAAGTGCGGTTCATCGGGAAACGGACCATTTCCGCTCGCCGCAACCACCGGCTGACGGTCTTTCGGCCGATCGTACACCTGCCAGCCGCAACCGTGACGGCCCAAAATCATCAGGCCTTTGCTGCCGTACAGCTCGATGCGTTCCGCGTTCTGCGGCCAGTAGGGGAACATATCGCTATCGCGCAGCGCCTGGTCACTCTTGATCATGTACGGCGTGTAGAGCGTGAGTTCGAACGTCAGCACCATGTCGTCGAACTGGTAAACGGCAACCTGCGTATCGGGCGACTCGTGTACGCCTTTTCCGGCATAACGTCCGCCGGTCGAATAGACCGACTGCGGGTAATCTTTCCCGGAGGCCCAGCGGGCAAGGTCCATTTGGTGAACGCCGTCATTGATGATGTCGCCGCCGGAGAATCGCCAGAAGTGATGCCACTGGTGGTGATAGTTCTCGTTGTAGGGCGATGCCGGGGCCGGGCCCGTCCACATATCCCAGTTGAGCTTGGGCGGCGTGGGGCGGTCGGGCACGGCCGCCACGTTGGGCCAGTCCTTCTGATTGATGACTCGCACCATGTGAATTGGGCCGAGCTTGCCGCTGGCGATGTATTCCTTGGCGGCGATGCAGTACGGCGCGCTGCGATTCTGCGTGCCAACTTGCACGATGCGGCCATGCTGCCTGGCGGCCTCGACCATCTTGCGCCCTTCCCACGGCGAGTGGCTCACCGGTTTCTCGACGTAAACGTCCTTGCCCGCTTGGCAGCCCCAAATGGTTGCGAGCGCATGCCAGTGGTCGGGCGTGGCGACGATGATCGCGTCGACGTTCTTGTCGTCGAGCGCGCGGCGGAAATCGCCCACGGTTTGCGGTTTCTTCTTCTGAGCCTGCTCAACGTTGCTCACATTTTGCGGAAAGAGCGATTCGTCGACGTCGCACAAGTAGGCGATTTCGCAATCGGGTCGCGAGGCGAATTTCTGGGCGTGAACGCCGCCGCGACCGTGAATGCCGACCACGGCCAACCGCACACGTTCGCTCGCCGGGGCGGCTACCGACTGTCGCGCAGCGGTTAAGGCAGCGACACCGGCTCCGAAAGCGAGGCCCGTCGAGGTAGTCGATTCAAGAAACTCACGGCGTGATAAGCGACTCATTGCCTGGGCTCCAGTAGGTTGGAAAGTGCAATTACGCGCTGTAGGACTGGTTGACGCTGATTATACGAACGCGAGCCGCCTGATGACACCAACCCGGTCGCGAATTATCGTGGCGTGGCGTTGGCCGGCGGAAATCCCCCCAACGGGCGGACGATTCAACGTGGTTTCGCTGGTTGAGCACCCTGACGGGCATGGCGACCCGTTCGATTCCGTCGTAGATTAGGGGATGCTCGTATTGACAATGATCGGCCGTTTCGCCGCGACCGGGCACCACGCAGTGGTCGGCGGAGCGAGCATCGCTCGTTCATGCTCACTGTATGACCCAACTGTATGACCCAGTAGCCAACGTCGCATTTGCAGTCGTGCGCATCCGACGTACTTCTACCTGCCTCGATCCGTCGATTGACCAAATTTCGCTGGTGCTGCCCAAGGGGAGATTAAGATGGCGTTCGAACGATGGTGCGGTCTCGTCGCAATTATATGGTCGACTTTCTTCCTTGAACCGCTGAGTGCTGCGGAAATGTTCTATGTAGCACGGTCGGGAAACGACGCCTGGACCGGTCGACTTGCGGCGCCAAACGCCGATCGGACGGATGGGCCTTTTGCCACGCTGGAAGCCGCCCGCGACGCAATTCGTCACCTCAAGAGAGAACAGGTTTTGCCCGCCGGTGGCGTCGTCGTCGAGTTCGCCGCCGGCACGTATGAGCGCAGCCATGCGTTGGAACTTTCAAGCGGAGATTCCGGCACGACCGCTAGTCCAATCGTGTATCGCGCTGCCAAGGGCGCTGAAGTTCGGCTGGTCGGCGGCAAAATGTTGTCGACTTGGAAACCCGTGGCCGACCCGGCCGTGCTAGGGCAGCTCGATCCGCTCGCGCGTGGCAAAGTCTTTCAAGCAGATTTGAAATCGCTGGGGATCGCCGACTTTGGAAAGGTCTCTTCCGGCGGAATGGAACTGTTCTTCAATGACCAACCGATGCAAATCGCCCGCTGGCCAAACGAAGGGTTCGTGAAGATCCGCGACATCACTCCCGAAGCCCCGGTCGAACTCCACGGCCGCAAGGGGACGAAAGTCGGCAAGTTCTACTACGAGGGCGATCGGCCGAACCGTTGGAAGAACGAAGCCGACCTCTGGGTGCATGGCTATTGGTTTTGGGACTGGAGCGACGAATACCAACGCGTTGCCAAGATCGACGCGAGCCAGCAGCTCATGGAACTCGCCAAGCCCGATCATAGTTACGGTTACCTGCGTGGGGCACGCTACTACGTGCTGAACTCGCTGGCGGAAATTGACCAGCCCGGCGAGTGGCAACTCAATCGCACAACGGGCGTACTTTATTTTTGGCCGTCATCCGATCTGGAGAAAGGCCGCGCGGTTGTCTCCGTGATTCCATCACTCGTGGTGGGGACCAACGTATCGCAGGTGACATTCAAGGGGTTGACGTTCGAAGCCACGCGCGGCACTGCCGTGAAGTTGCAGGGCGGCGCCGGCACGCAAGTCGTTGGCTGTACGATTCGCAACACGGGTGACAAGGGCATCGAACTTGTCGGCGGCAACCATAACGCGGTGCGCGGCTGCGATATTTACAACACCGCGGCCGGCGGCATCGTGCTTTCGGGCGGCGACCGGGCGTCGCTCACCGCCGGCAAGAACATCGCCGAGAACAACCACATTTATAACTATAGCCGCTGGCGACGGACCTACGCACCGGGCGTCACGATCGAAGGCGTTGGCAACGCGGTGCGGCATAATTTATTTCACGATGCACCGCACAATGCGGTGCAACTGGCCGGCAACGAGCACGTCATCGAATTCAACGAATTTCATAACGTGTGCGAGGAAACCGACGATGTCGGTGCGTTCTACATGGGCCGCGATTGGACGCAGCGCGGCAACATCGTGCGGTACAACTATTTCCATCACCTCGGCAAATCGGGCGGCGGCGTGGGCGTCATGGCGATCTACCTCGACGACTGGTCGAGCGGCACGATGATCTTCGGCAATGTGTGCTACAAGGCGGGCCGCGCGGTTCTCCTCGGCGGTGGTCGCGATAACTCGGTCGACAACAATGTGTTCGTCGATTGCTCGCCCAGCGTGCACGTCGATTCGCGTGGCTTGGGTTGGGCCAAGTCGTATTTCGACAGTACCGACAACACGCTAGTCGAGCGACTCAAAGCGGTGGACTATCGGCACCCGCCCTGGAGCACCCGTTATCCTCAATTGCTCACGCTGTATCAGGATGAACCCGCGCTGGCGAAAGGGAATGTCGTAACGCACAATATTAGCGTCGGGGGAAAGTGGTTGGACCTGTTGGACCACCTCACCGATAAGATCGTAAAGGTCCAAGATAATCTCATTGATAAAGATCCGCAGTTCGTCGGCCGCGAACATGACAATTTTCAGCTCCGCGGTAATTCGCCAGCGTTTCAATTGGGCTTTAAGGCAATTCCCGTTGAGAAGATCGGGCTGTACCAGAGCGACGAACGGGCCACCTGGCCGGTCGTCCACGAGGTCAAGGACCACCCCGGCGGAAAGCGATGAACCGGAATGCCATGTTCAATCCGCGGAATCGAATACGAACCATGGCCTGGCAAGATGTGCTGCGCTGAGACGAATACGCATGAATTAGTCGTTGCCGCAGTTTCAGGGCCAATCAACTATTGAATTTGGGTGGCACGCCCTGAATCCGCGAAGGGCGTGGTGAATCGGCAATCGTCGCCGATTCCACGCCCATCGCAAAGCCTCTGGGCGTGCCACCCTTTGCGTAGTGTGAATCATTGATCGGCCCTGGCCGCAGTTTCTAGCGAATTGACAATTTGCCGCGTTCAGCGGTATACAGAATGTCCGCAAGCCGGGGTGTTTTTCGCACCTACGGATGACTGCATGGAGAATGGACCATCCCGGGTCGTTTAACCCGGAGCCAACGGCGACGGACTCGACACTTCGCCTCGCCGCTGGCTCGGCGTTAGACGAACGGCTGATCATTAGCCGCGCAGCTATCAACAACACCGGCAATCACACGATTCCGCCGTTTTTCCTTCCCGCAAGAGGTCTGCCATGATCATCGGTAAGCTGTGGCGCGCGTTTCGGGCCCAAATGAACAAGATCGCGAACTTCTTTTGGACGGCCGATCCCATCGCGCAAATGCAATTTGAATACGACTCGGCGGTCGAGCAGTTGAAAACGGGCCGCGAAGGCCTCGAACAGTACCGCGCATTGGTCGAGCGCGTGAGCCGCCAGGTGGCCGGCAACAAGCAGCAGGCGTCAACCCTGGAAGCGAAGATCAAGAGCTACCTGCAAGCGAACGATCGCGAATCGGCCGCCAAGTTCGCACTGGATTTGCAGAAGGTGAAGAAGGAATTGGAGGAAAACCAAGGCCAACTGAGCATGCACGAGGAGGCTTACAATAACAACGTGGCCAAAATCAAACATGCCACCCAAAAGCTGGCCGACGTCAAGGAAAAAATCGTCAAGTACGACGCCGAGCTGAAGATGAGCCGGGCCGAGGCCGAAATGGCCAAACTGGCGACCAGCTTTGATTTCAACGTCACGACCGATTTTGGCCAGATCGAGGACGTGATCCAAGACAAGATCGGCTTGAATCGTGCGAAGGCGCGCGTGGCAGCCGACCTTTCGAGCGAGGGGCTCGAGGATATCAAGCGTGAACAGTCGATGGAAAAGGTGATGGCCGATCAGGCGCTCCGCGATTTCGAAGTGCAAATGGGCATGGTGACGCCGGAAACGGCCGCGGTTCCGGAAGCCACGAAAGAACTGGGCCCTGCGGCAAAGGAAAAAGTCACCGAGTAGCGGTCGCTACACTTGGGAAATTGACAGTTCGGTCTCGCGGTCAATCGGAACGCTCTTCGCGTAAATTAATTTTCCGACGATGGGACAATCAAATACCACCACCAATGATGTGAGTAAGCCGGCGGTCAGCGGCCAGCCGGTATTCGCGCCGCCAGAGTGGTATCCTGCTTGGGCACGAGAGCTGGCGAATCAATATTACTCGGGCACAACCTGCGTTTTCGTGTTGTACGGCAACGTCCACGATTTGGTACGAGTTCCCGACGGCAGCGGCAGCAAATACTGCGGGTTGACCGATTTTCTGGTAAGCCAGGTTTTCGGCCGGTGGGATTTGGTGCTAGGGTACGATTTGAGCCGGGGCCTGCGGGCACTAGCGGGAGACGATGCCACTCGGCTCCGCACGATGTCTCAGTTCCTCGTCGGCCGCTGGGGCGAGCCGGCCACCTGGCCGCGGGAGCCAGAGAAGGCGCTGCTCGGTTTGGATATGTTCGTCGAGCGGAACTTGGTCGAGGAGCCGGCGAATCGCAAGAGCCTCGCGCTAATTTTTGAATACACCCAGTTCCTTGTGCCGACGAGCGACCTCGATAGCCTGGCCCAAGGCCGCGCTTCGCGGTTGGTGCGGTTCTTGTCGTGGGCACAAAATCCGCTCATCAAGAAAGTCAACACGGCGTTCGTGCTGATTGTCGACAAGCTCGTCGAGCTGAACGAGCGGCTTGTGCAAAGTCCGCACGTGGCGACGATTGAAATTCCCTTGCCCGATACGAATGAGCGAACGCATTTCATTCCGCTCGCGGCCGGCGGCGATGTGGAAAAGGTCGCCGACTTCAACACCCAGCAGTTGGCGGAAGTTTCCAATGGCCTCACACTCACCAACTTGAACGTCCTGCTCACGCAAGCGGCCCGCAACGGTAATCGGCTCAATGCGCAGCGATTCCGCGAGCTTAAGAAGTCGATGATCGAACGCCAATGCCAAGGGCTGGTCGAGATCATCGAGCCGAAGCACACCTTGGAACTGGTGGTCGGGCTGGATGCGGCCAAGGAGCGGCTGCAGCAGGACGCCGCTTGGCTTAGCGAAGGCCAACTCGATTCGGCGCCGATGGGCTATCTCATTTGCGGGCCCGTCGGCACCGGCAAGACATTTTTGGCCGAGTGCTACGCGGGCTCCATCGGCATCCCCTGCGTCGTGCTGAAGAATTTTCGCTCCAAATACGTCGGCGAGACCGAAGGCAACTTGGAAATGGTCCTGGGCGTGCTGCGGTCGCTCGGCCCGGTGGTGGTCATCGTCGATGAAGCGGATGCCGCGCTGGGGAACCGCGACGCCTCGGGCGATTCGGGCACGTCGGCCCGTGTGTTTTCGATGATCGCCAGCCAAATGGGCGATACACGTTACCGCGGCCAGATTATCTGGATGTTGCTTACCAGCCGGCCCGATTTGCTTCCCATTGATCTTAAACGGCAAGGTCGCGCTGAAATCCACATTCCGCTGTTTTACCCCACGAAGGCCGAGGACATCACGCAGATGCTGCGAATGATGGCCAAAAAGAATAAATTGCAGCTGGCCGACGATGCGATTCCGTCGGTCGATCCGGCGCGGCGTCTCTCGGGCGCCGATCTGGAAAGCATCATCATTGGCGCGCGACGCGTAGCGTTGGCGGCCAAGCGAGACACGATCGAACGCGCCGATGTCGAGCAATCGCTCAGCGAGTTCATCCCCTCGGTGCAAGGGCTGGAAAAAGAACTCCAAGAGCTGGCGGCGGTTCTGGAATGCACCCAACGGAGCTTCCTGCCGGCCGAATGGCAAGAAAAAGTCGCCCCGGCGGACGGCCGTTCGCACTTGCAAGAGCGTATGGTGGCCATCCGGCAATTGATCGAGGAGATCGGTTGACGCGGCAATCGTCCCACGCCCTAAATGGCCAATGACTTTGGATTAGCCACGAAGAACACAAAGATCACAAAGAAGAGCGAGATTTATGCGGTTGGAAACATACCGCTGACTTCATGTTGCCCTTGAATGCGCGTTTTTGAGAATACCGAACACGCCAGGAAACGTCTGAACAACGATGCCTTCGTGGCCTTTGTGTCCTTCGTGGTAAAGAATTTAGGTTCACTAGATTTAAGAGGAACAACACATGCCAGCAAATGCAAAGTCATCGTGGGTCGCTGACGATTCCAATGCGTCGTTGATCGCCGCGCAGGCCCAGCGGCTCGATTCATTCGTCCAGGCAATGGCCGACGGCAAAGTCACCGACGACGAACTAAAGGCGCAAGAAGCTCGCTTGGTCGCGCTCTTGAAGGAAATCGAGCCGCAACTCGACGCCAAGTTGCACGACCGCGTCACGCAACTCCTGTGCGAGCTAACGGCCTACGACATGATGCAGGCGCTCCACATGATGCAGTCGGCTCGTCCGGCAACTAAGTTCCGCGGATAGGTATCATCCACCCTCTCCTTCCGGGAGAGGACCGGGGTGAGGGTGCCGTCACTACCCACACTTTTCCACTTCTACACAACTCGAGGGGCACAAACATGAACGGTCAACCCAAAGCTCCGTTTTACGTGGCGTTGTTTTTGGTCGTGGCGGGCCTGCTGGCGTTCGCGGCTTACCGCAGCGATATCCTGGCGCCAAAAGGCAACATCCAACAGCCGCCGGGCGGCGGAGCCATTGACCCCAATGTTCTTGGCCAAACAGCCGAAGACAAGGATTCCGGCTCCGTGACCACCGTCAAGGAGTACACGTTCAAGCCGATGGAACGCCTGCCCGACGTGAAGGGCACCTCCGCCTATAAGCCGCTGCAAGACAACACGGTCCGGTTCGCACTCAACGTTTGGGCCGGTTGGGGCCCGATCATTCTCGCTAACGAGGGCTTCAAGCCCGGCAAGGTTTGGAAGACCGCCAAGGGCGAAGACTTCAAAGTGGAGTTGGTCCTCATCGATAACCCTGTGGCGATGCGCGACGCCTACGCGGCCGGTGAAGTACACATCGGCTGGGCGACGCTCGATATGGTGCCGCTCTTCATGGAAGGTTTTGTCGACAAATCGGGCCAGCCGCGCGATAGCCGCATCATGCCCCGCATCTATCAGCAGATCGACTGGTCCAACGGCGGCGATGGCATCGTGGCCCGCGAGTCGATCAAAACGGTCGGCGATCTCCGCGGCAAGAAGGTCATTCTCGCCCAAAATTCACCATCCCACTATTTTCTGTTGAACATGCTCGTTTCCGGCGGTGTGCAGCCGAGCGAAGTCAATATGACGTTCACGGAAGATGCGTTCCAGGCGGCCGCCGCATTCAACGCCCAGAAGGACGCCGCCGCGGCCGTATCCTGGGCCCCGGATATCTACAACCTGGCCGCCGTGAAGGGCAATCGCATGCTCGTCACCACGCAGACAGCCAATAAACTGATCGCCGACGTGTGGTTCGCGCGGGCCGACTTCGCCAAGGACCATGCCGCTAAGCTCGAAGCGATCGCCCGCGGCATCTTCGATTCCATGGAGGAACTCAAGAAGGACGAGCAGAAAGCCAAATGCGCCAAGCTGATGGCCGATGGCTACAACATTCCGGCCAGCGAAACCATCAAGATGTTCGGCGACGCCCACAACACCAACTGGGCCGAGAACTTCCAGTTCTTCTTGAACCAAAATAACCCGACGAATTTTGAGCGCGTTTGGACGCAAGCCTACTATTTGTATCGCCGCATCGGGGTGATCACGCACCAGCCCGTGTCGTTCGACAAGGTCATGGATTTCTCGGTGATCGAGTCGCTGGGCAAGGATCCGAAGTACCGGGCACAAAAGGATGAGTATGAGGTGCACTTGGCGCCGAAAGCGGTATCGCAAATCCATGCCGAGTCGGATGAAATCCTTACCAACACGATCGTCATCCAATTCTTCCCCAACAGTTGGGATTTGTATAAGAAAATTAACAAGGATGAAAATGGCCAAGTGACGGAAGTTCTTTACGACCCGAATGTGGATAATGTATTGAATGAGGTTGCCAAGCTCGCGGGCCAGTTTGGTGCGGCACGGATCATTGTCGAAGGCCACACCGATAGCTCCCGTCGCGGGCAGATCCCCGATGCGCTCGTGAAGGAACTGAGTCTCAACCGCGCGAACGCAGTGCGCGAGGCCCTGGTCAACAAGTTCAAGATGGATCCGAATCGGTTTGCCGCCGCCGGCATGGGTTGGGACGTGCCCGCCGACCCGAACGATCCCGAGAACCAGGCCAAAAACCGCCGCGTGGAAATCAAGGTTTACTCGGCTGAAAAGCAGTAATCGAGGTAAGCCGTGAATAACGCTTCCGCCCCCAAACCAGCGCCCGAGGCGACTCCCGCAGTGCCGGCCGATACGGTCGTGCGTCGGAGCACGGATGGCCGCTCGAACGGCGCCGCTTGGTTTGCGTTTCGGCGGCCAATTCCACAGTGGGTCGGCATTCTGCTCGGGGCATTGTGCCTGGCCATCGTGTTCGGCATCTGGTGGTTTCTCACGCGCGGCCCGCATGAAGAGCGGATCATTGGTTATAGCGCGCTACCCAGCCCGGCCGAAACGTTCAATCGCGACCAGTTCCAAAATCTATGGTTCGATAACGCGCTAACGCGGAACTTGTTGGTCAGCTTGCAGCGCGTGGTGTTCGGCTTTGCGCTGGCCACGCTGATCGCCGTGCCGCTGGGCGTTTTGTGCGGGTGTTTTCCGTGGGTGAATGCGTTCTTCGCGCCGATCAATGTTTTTGGCCGCAATATTCCGATCGCCGCCCTAATTCCCCTGTCTTTCGCCCTGTTCGGCATTGGCGAGATGCAAAAGGTGATGTTCATTTTCATTGCCGTCGTGGCCTTCATCATGATGGATACGGCCGCGGCCATCGCCGATGTGAGCAGTCGCTACATCGACACGGCCTTCACGTTGGGGGCCTCACGGCGACAAATTATTCTGAAAGTGTTGGTGCCGCTGGCCATGCCCCGATTGTTCAATTCGCTGCGATTGCTTTTCGGCCTCGCATTCGGCTACATCATGCTGGCCGAACTCGTGACGGAAGGTGGTGGCGTCGGCGGTTTGGGCAATATCATCAACGTGGCGCAGCGCCGCGGCCATCGCGAAACGATCATCCTCGTGCTGATTGTGATTCCGGCCGTCGCCCTGGCGATCGACCGGTTACTGTTCATGATCCAGCGCAGTTTGTTCCCGCACCAATACGGCGGCGATGGCTTCCTCCACATCCTTTGGCGAGGCATTATGCACACGTGCGAAGATGTGAAGCGCTGGATCATCGCGCCCACGCCGCTGCAGCCCGGCCAGCAGGCGGCACTGGCACACAAGCCTGCAGCGCACGAACCACACGCGGCACCGCCAACATAGTCTCCGAACGCATCCCACGATCACCATTTTCACTCCGCGATGACGACGCCCTCCTCAACAACCGCTACCCCGCCCACTTCCCAGGATGTGGGAATTGGTCGCCTGTTGGAGGAAGTCCAGCAAGCCGTGTCGCCGCCGACGCGGCCGCATGTCGTCGAGTTTCGCAATGTCAGCAAGACGTACAATCCCGGCCAGGCAAACTCGTTCACGGCGATCCGCGATGTCAATTTCGTGGTGGCCGATCTGCCGAACAAGGGCGAGTTTGTGTGCGTCCTGGGCCCTAGCGGTTGTGGGAAGAGCACGATCTTGCGGCTGATCGCGGGCCTCGAACCGCAACACCCCGCGACGACCGGCACGGTACACGTATTTGGTAAGCCGGTCGAAGGCCCGGGGGCCGACCGCGGCATGGTGTTTCAAGATTACACCTCGTTCGACCATCGCTCGGTGCTGGGCAACATCGCCTTCGGCCTAGAATGCCAAGGGGTGGCCCGTAACGAACGCAATGAACTGGCACGCCACTGGATCGAGCAGGTCGGTCTCGATGTGGCGAAGGATAGCGAGAAGTACCCGCATGAATTATCGGGCGGCATGCGCCAACGGGTGGCCATTGCCCGCACGCTCATTTTGCAGCCGCGGATTATTCTCATGGATGAGCCGTTTGGGGCCCTCGACCCGCAAACGCGGATGAACATGCAAGACCTCTTGATTCGCCTGTGGCGCGCGGTGGAGGCGACCGTTTTCTTTGTGACCCACTCGATCGAGGAAGCGGTATTTCTGGGGGATCGCGTTTACATTATGTCGACGGGCCCAGGCCGCGTGGAGAAAGAGTTGGAAGTGGAACCGGCCGACCGCCCTGCCCTGGAAATGGCCCGCGTGCCACGCTTCCAAGAAACGGTATACTATATCCGCGACCTGATTGCCCAACTCGAGGCGCAGGCGAACAAGCACGCGAAGTAACGCGGAGTGGCGGGTGGGATTCGGCAAGTACATCAAGACGGCCTTCACGAACCGCTGGAACTTGTTGTTCGTCGGCGGCGGCGTAGCATTTGCGCTGCTTACATCGAATCCCTTGGCGGTATTGGCGGTCGTGGCGGCGGCCGAGCTTGCCTATCTGGGCACGGTCGGAACGCACCCCAAGTTTCAGGCGTATGTCGAAGCCCAAGAGGCCAAATCGGCACGCGTCGAGAATACGCTGTCCACGCAGCAAATGCTGGAACGCATCACGAATGCGCTGCCGAAAGAGTTGCTCGACCGCTTCCAGTCGCTCCGGTCGCGTTGCCTTGATCTGCAGCAGATCGCGGCGGAACTGAAACAAACGAATCATGGCGACACTTCGCGACCGCTCGAAAGCTTTCAGGTTTCTGGCCTGAACCGTTTGTTGTGGTTGCATTTGCGATTGTTGTTCACGCAGTTTGCACTCTACCGCTTCCTCAAACAAACGAGCGAGGAGCAGATTCAGTCGGATATCAAGCGCATTGAAGGCCAGATCGCTAATCTGCCCAAGGACGATGCCAATCCGCAGAATCAACGCGTCCGCAAAGCACTGGAAGACAATTTACAGACGAGCCACGACCGCCTGGACAACCTGCAGCGCGCGCGCGACAACTTCGACCTCGTAAAGTTGGAAATCGACCGGCTGGAGAACAAGATTCAGTCGCTCAGCGAGCTGGCAGTAAATCGCCAGGATCAAGAACCTGGTTACATTTCTGGCCAGGTCGACCAAGTCGCGGCCAGCATGACGGAAACCGAGAAGACAATGAACGAGCTCCGCTTCGTGACTGGTCTGGATACAGTGGATGAGGCCCCATCCCTGTTGGAAGGTGACATCGCACCGCGGGCAAAAGCGAAACAAATGAATTAATCGTGTGGGAGGCGTCTCTGACGCCGATGACGCGATCCAATGTTACAAGAAATCGGCCTCGGAGAGGCCTCCCACAACCCGAAACAAATGAATTAGTCGCGGTCTCAAAACGGAAGTTGGGTGGCTGGGGTCGAGCGCAGCGAGCCCCCAGCAGCGTTGCCAACCGGGGGCGAAAGCGTGAAGTTTTATTAGCCTAAGTACACCTGTGGGAGGCTTCTCCCGACGCCGATGACGCTGCCCATTGTAGCACGCCATCGGCCTCGGAGAGGCCTCCCACAGCTCAATGGCAGCGTAGGCCTCTATAAAGAAGCACCACAAAATGCCAAACTTGATTGAAGAGCTTTTGAAGGCCGGTCCCGTCATCACCGACGGCGCCTGGGGCACGCAGTTGCAGGCGTTGGGATTGCCCAGTGGCGAGTGCCCCGATCGCTGGAACCTCACCCACCCGGAACGCGTCGAGCAAGTGCCACGATCGTACGTTGAGGCCGGTAGCCAGGTCGTGCTCACGAATACGTTTCGCGCGAATCGCATCGCACTGGCGGATTATGGTCTGGCCGATCAAGTGGTCGCCATCAATCAAGTGGGTGGCCAAATTTCGCGGCGCGCGGCCGGCAGCAGTGCGAAGGTTTTCGGCTCGATTGGGCCCTCTGGCAAGATGCTCTTTGCCGGGCAAGTGACAGAGGACGAACTGCAAGTGGCATTTGCCGAGCAGGCTCAGGCGCTCGCCGACTCAGGCGTCGACGCTCTGGTCATCGAAACAATGGCCGATCTGGATGAAGCCAAGATTGCCGTCGCGGCGGCGAAAGCCACCGGCCTGTCCGTTGTGGCGTGTACCGTCTACGACTCGGGAAAAGACAAAGACCGCATCATGACCGGCAAGACGCCAGAGATTGTGGCGACCGAACTTACTGCCGCGGGGGCCGATGTCATCGGGGCCAATTGTGGCCAGGGAATCGCATCTTACGTGGCGATTTGCCGTCGATTGCGTGCGGCGACCGACCGACCCCTTTGGATCAAAGCCAACGCCGGCGTGCCGCAAATTGTCGGCGACCAGGTTGTCTATGGCTCCACGGCCGAACAGTTTGCCGAATATGCACCGGAACTCGTGGCCGCCGGGGCCGGCTTCATCGGCGGTTGCTGCGGCACGAATCCCGATTTCATTCGGGCGCTCAAGCAACGGATCGGCCGATGAACTCGCGCGAACGAGTGCTGCTGGCCATTAATCACCAGGAGCCGGATCGCGTCCCGATCGACCTGGGTGGTACGCGGCAATCGGGAATCGCGGCGGCCACGTATCATCAGCTGAAGCAACTGCTCGGCGTGCGTTCAAGAACGCGCGTGTTCGATATCTTTCAGATGCTGGCCGAAGTGGAGCGGCCGATTCAAGAGCGGTTTGGGGCCGATGTCGTCGGACTTTATCGCCCCTCGGTCGCGTTCGGCATTCGCAATGAGAATTGGAAGCCGTGGCAGCTTTTCGATGGCACGCCGGTGGAAATGCCGGGCGGGTTCGACCCGGTCGTCGAGGATGACGGCGACATCGTTCTCCTGCGCGCGGGAGAGCCAATCGCGCGGATGCCGAAGGACGGTTTCTATTTTGACCGGCTAGAAACGTACCCCGGCGCGGCACACGTCGATCTCACGACATTCACACCGCCGCTCTTGCCGAGTGAAGATTGCGAATTCCTGCACTTGCAGGCGGAAGCGATCTACCAGAATTCCGATTTCGCGATTGTGGCGCCGCTGGGGCCGCCCTACGAACTGTTTTACGGCCTCGGCACCGGGAATTTCGAGGCCTGGATTTGCACGTTCGCCACGGAAGGTGAGTACATCGCGGAACTGTATGAAATCCTGGTGAGCGCCTGGCTAGAAAACCTGCGGCGATTCGTGGCGGCCGTGCGAGACCGCGTGCAGATACTGCAGATTTGCGATGACTTCGGCACGCAAACGGCCCCGTTTCTTTCGGTGAAAATGTTCCGCGAGCGGCTACTGCCGTTCTATAAGCGCGGCCTAGATTGGGTTCACGCCAACACGGCGATGAAGGTATTTCTGCACTCCGACGGCGCGATCTACCCGCTGATTCCATCGATCATCGAAATGGGGGTCGATATTCTCAATCCCGTTCAAACGAGCGCGAGTGGAATGGACCCGGTACGGCTCAAGGCCGAATTCGGTGACCGGCTAACGTTTTGGGGGGCCTCGCTCGACTGTCAACAAACGCTTCCCTTTGGCACTCCCGACGCGGTTGCCCGAGAAGTAGCGGAACACGTGCAAGTGTTCAAAACCGGCGGCGGCTACGTTTTTGCCCCGGTCCACAACATTCAAGCCGGCGTGCCGGCGGAAAATGTCGTCGCGATGTACGATACCGCGCTGGCCAAAGGACAATACGCCTGAAAAATAGCTCGCCCCGCCGTAAATGGTGCGGGCCTAATAAGTGAAAAAAGCCGTGAACGGCCCTGCAATCGGTCAAACCGTTACGAATTGCGAGGCGCTTTCAAAGTGGCTAGACTGCTGATATGGCACAAAATGGTCATCGCCGCAAATTGCAGTTCTCGCTGCTGAACCTGCTGTTTCTTGTCACCACCATCTCTGCGGTTGTGGGGCTATATCGTTCTTGGCAAACGAACCGGCGGCTAACTGAAAGTAGCCAGCGGATTTTTGCCGAAAACAAGGAATTGCGTGTGGAGCAGGGAGTGTTGACGATTGAGGATCCGACGAAGGTGCAAGCGATCCGAATTACCGATCCGCGCGACGGCGTTTGGAGCTATCGGGTGTACCTACCGCCGGGACATCGCTACTACCTGGCGGGTCAAGCAAACCTCTTGCCCATGAACGGCAAACCGCCCCGCTTTGGTCCGGGGGCTCCGCCCGGGCTGTCGTCGACCGAAAATGGTCGCTCGGATCGTGGCGGTACCATGACTGCGAGCGGCTGCACTTCCGGAGAGCATCTGGTCGTGATTGCACTGGCGAGAAATGATCGGGGTGAGAAATATTTTTCAGTAAACATGACCCCCACGACGCCCGGGGCGACCGGTGCCATGATCGGCAAAGGAATCCGCGATGAGCCCGGTAAGTGGCCGGCGGTCGAGTTGGAGCCGCCGGATCGAAACAAGATCCCGCTAAGCTTCATGCTGGCCGGGATACGCGTTGGCACCCCGACCGTTGTGTCTCCTGACGCCGGACCGATTGTGTTGTTTGAGATGCGATTCATGCACGACAACATTACCAGCTCAGCCGATTCCGACGAGGGCTTGATCGTCTGGATCGGCGTCGCCGATGAAGATCAAAGCAAGGACAGCCCAGGTTCTTAAGCTGGAGTGATTGTCTGTCTTTGTCTGTCGGTGCCGCCTGAGTTGTTGCCACATGTAGGGTGGGCACCGCCCACCACATTTTGCGGTATCGTTGGTGGGCGGTGCCCACCCAACCTCTCACCGACGACGAGACTAGCGCAGGTTACGGACCGGAACGGTCACGCTTTCCCTTTTTGTATATCCAGAGTACTAACAAGCCGACCAAGCCGCCGCAGACGAATAGCAGGACGGCACCACCGATGTTGATATGCGCCCTTCCGCCGACTAGCAGAGCAAGTCCCGCAATAACGGCAAATACCGTAAGGCACCCGCAACCACCTGCTGCAAATGCATTTGCTTTTTCACCCATTCCGAGCAAGCTCCCTACAATAGACGAAAAATAGTGCCACCCGCGCCCCTCACCCCGACCCACTCCCAGAGAGAGAGGGAGTTACGGTTACGACGCCACCAGTTGCCGAGCCAGCGTCACGGCGCCGGCGGCGCTGTTGCTGTAGCCATCGGCGCCGATTGTATCGGCAAAGTGCTGCGTAACCGGCGCGCCCCCGATGATTACTTTGCACTGGTCCTTCAGCCCTGCCTCTTGAACGGCAGAGACGACCGTCTTCATTCCCACCATCGTGGTGGTAAGTAGTGCCGAGACCGCGATGATGTTGGCGCCGCGTTCCTTGGCCTGAGCCACGAACTTCTCGGCGGAAACGTCAACGCCCAAGTCGACCACATCGAACCCGCCGCCTTCGAGCATGGCGGCGACGAGGCCCTTACCGATATCGTGCAAGTCGCCCTTCACGGTGCCGATGACGACCCGCCCCACTGGTTCGATGCCGCGTGCCGCGAGCAACGGCCGAATGAGTTCCAAGGAGCCTTTCATGGCCCGGGCCGAAATCAATAGCTCGGGCACGAAATACTCATTGGTTTCGAATCGCCGGCCGACCTCATCCATGGCCGGAATCATGAATTCGGTAACGAGCGTTTGCGGATCAACGTCCGCGGCAATGGCGGTTTTGGTTACCTCGACGGCTGCTTTCAGGTCGCCATTGAGCACGGCTTCATACAAGCCTTTGAGGTCTACGTCGGGATTCGACATGGTAATTCTGCTTGTTCAACGAGATGGAGTGTGGTCGGCAGGCCGCCAGCGGCCGCGGCAGTTGGCACAATAATTCGGCCGGGGCCAATCGCTTCTTCAATTTGGCTAATCCGTGTGGGAGGCGTCTCCGACGCCGATTTCGTGCGAACTTCGAGAACGGCTTGAAGTGCCACGTCCCATCGGGGTCAGAGCCCCCCTCCCACAAGTCTTCCCAGTTTCAATGAGTGATTGGCCCTGATAATCCGGTACTGGTTGTTGCCCAACTTGCCGCCAATTATATATGATTTTGTGTACGTTTGAACGGGAATCGTCCGCTGAAATTTCAATTTCACAGGTTGAGGTCAAGTGGCCGTGGGATCTGGAACGAAACTACTGGCGCAATTAGGAACGGGGCCTCACCGCGTGGACGATGTGCCGGGGCAAATCGATCGGGGTGAGGTGTTGCGGTATCTCGGCTACCCCCAGGGGGTGGAGCCCGCCGCGCGGCTCGTTTCGGTCCTGGACGAATGGATCGAGGAAGCCGGTCGGCGGGCCACGCCGCGGGCCACGTACGTCGTGCTGCCCGTGACGGAGCTGAGTAACCGTCGGTTGAAAGTGCAAACCTCCGATGGCTTCGAGACCACGTTCAATGGAGCGATCGGCGAGTTTTTGGGGGCGGCCGAGTGCTTGGGTGTATTCATCGCGACGGCCGGCCCGGGAGTTGAGCAGTTAGCGACCGAACTGATGAATGATGGCGATCCGCTGGCGGGAATGATCGTCAACGCGGTGGGTGCGGAACGGGCCGAGGCCGCCGAGAGCGTGGTCATCGATCAACTGCGCGAGAACGCGCGCGAACATGATTTCGCCCCAACGCTGCCGTATAGTCCGGGTTATTGTGGGATGGGGCTTGTCGAGCAGCGCACGTTGTTCAGTTTGTTCGGCCGGGCGGATGTTGGCGTGACGCTGACGGAAAGCTGTTTGATGCAGCCGCTCAAGTCGGTCTCTGGGCTGATTGGACTTGGGCCGGCGGAGCGCGTGCAGGCGTTCGGTTCGCCGTGCGATCGGTGTGAGTTGTATAGCTGCTCGATGCGGCGTTGAGCCGCCGGCGTGGCCATACAAGTGTGGCAATGCACATGCCCACGCAGAGCCGTGGGCATGGCACCCCCAAATAAATGAACTATTTCTCACCGAACACAGTATAAAGCTATGAACGGTCGCGAACGATTGTTGGCCATGTTGGAAGGGCGGCCCGTGGACCACTTGCCGCTCGCGCCGATCGTTATGCAGTTTTGTGCCGACCAGTGCGGCATCCCGTATGGCGAGTATGTGAAGGATTATCGAGTGCTCGCCGATTGCCAGATGCGGACGGCCGCGAAGTTCGACTTCGACTTAGTGTCGATCATGTCGGACCCGGCCCGCGAAGCGTTCGATTGCGGGGCCCATGTCGAGTTCTACGACAATCAGCCGGCGGCGTTGGTGGATAGCGATGCGCTGCTGGCCGACAAGACGAAACTGGCAACGCTGAAAATCCCTGACCCACTCGGCGGCGGGCGGATGCACGCGGCGATCAAGGCGATTTCCCTGATGAAATCGCAAGTTGGACACGAGCGCGTGGTGATGGGCTGGGTCGAAGGCCCGTGTGCCGAGGGAGCGGACCTGCGGGGCATCAACACGCTCATGGTCGATTTCTTCGACGACCCGGTTTTCGTGCGCGACCTGTTCGAGTTCGTCATTGAAATGGAACTGGGTTACGCGCGGGCCCAGATCGATGCGGGAGCCGATATCATTGGCATCGGCGATGCGGCGGCGTCGCTCGTGGGGCCGAGGTTCTACGAGGAGTTCGTGTGGCCCTACGAAAAGAAGCTGGTCGATGGGCTGCACGCGATGGGCACGCGCGTGCGGCTGCACATCTGCGGTAATACCAGCCGAATTTTGGACGGCATGGGTCGGCTGGGCTGCGAGATCGTCGATCTGGACTATATGGCGTCGTTGGAGGCCGCTCGGCGCGCGATGGGGCCGGACCAGATCTTGCTGGGCAATCTCGATCCGGTTTCTGGCTTTCGCTACGTTACGCCGACGGGCGCGGCAGCCGGCTTCGCGGAATGCCATCGGCAAGCGGGGCCGCGGTTCATCGTGGCGCCGGGGTGCGAAGTCGTCCGCGACACGCCAGTGGAAAACATTCAGGCGATGGTGGAGTATGCGCGCGGGCGAGCGTAGGTGTAAGGTGTAAGTCGTAAGTCGTTAGGCGTTAGGCGTTAGGCGTTAGTTTTTGGGGTTCGGGGGTCAGGGGTCGGGGGTCGGGGCAAGAATTGGGAATTGGGAGTGGGGAGTGGGGAATACGGAACTCGCTATCTGTCCCAATTTTCAATTCCGCACTCCCACATGGTCCTTGGTCCTTGGTCCTTCTGGCTAACAGCTAACGACTAACGACTAGCAGCTTTCTCAAAAAAATGATGGGCCCATTGGGGCGTCGGTCGTGGGATGTGCGGGCGTGCATGATCCGCCGCTGGCGGACGGCAACGCGGTCACGACCGAATTTCCACCCGTGCGCGCGAGGCACTGCTCCGCGGGACCGGAACTGGGGCCTCGCCATCAGGGCACTGCTGGGCAAGCCAGCAGTGGCACCCGACGACACACTGGCAGAGCCAGTGGCACGCGGGAGCAAGCTGGCGCGCAGCAAGCTGGGGCGAGGGGGTTCCGGCGAGACGTCTGCTTGGCAGTAACCGCGCTCGCACAGTCATTTGTGAACGCGACTGTAGCACAGGTCGTGGCACAAAAGCAAGCTAATAGTGGAAAAGTTTTCAGTAGCCGGAAATAATGGCATGCTTAAGCGCTGTAATTCGGGTGAGAAGAGACCTGCGAGCGGGTGAAGAGCGGGCAACCCACTCGCTAGAACGTACGATTTCGGAATACAGGCTTAGACGACATGACGTCACCAGTGCCACGAGCGCCTGTGTTCCTATAAGTTGATTGAGAGTACATCCCGATCTCGGCGCGTTACCATCCGCCCGATCGTGGTTTCGGTGTTGAACTTTGCCGGAATGGGGATCGATGGATGCGTTACCTCGACGCGAAAGATGCCACAAGGAACACCTTTCACGCGACCACGGTATTCTGGAGGCAGGTCGTCATCGGCGATTGTAGGAAGCGTGGTGCCATCGCTACCGGTCAGTCCCGAGGCCGTCTTGACGCCGCTCCCCATAAAGCTTTCGGGGACAAAGGTAACCTTGGCGCCTTCAATGGGTTGTCCACCTCGCGTCACGACGCAGGCGACCTTGACCAGCGCGGCAGCGGAATCTTGCATTCCCTGCAGGGTGTTGTTCAACTCATCTTCGGAAATTGATCCATCGCCATTCTTATCCAAATTCTTAATGGCTGCTAAAAGCCCAGGGCATTTCTTCAACTCATCCGGCGAGAGTTTATGGTCTCCATTCGAATCGTAAGCCGAAAATGCCGAGGCGGTGGCAGCCGCCGGATCCCATTTTGGGCCCGCTATTTTGGCAGGTGAACTGCCGCAACCAAGAACGAACGACAGTGAATACACCAACCACCAGGAACACACTCTCATTTGAGACGACATCACAACCCAATGCTAATTGCGGTGAAATGCACGAAGATATTCGCGCATGCGAAACACCGAGACTCCAGGTCACGCTTTCCTATTGGACTTCAGGTACCGACTCGTCTCCATTGCGGCTGCCCAGAGACTTGTGAACCTCGCGATCAATTTCGTAGGCGATTGTGTGGACCGATCCATCACAGAACACCATGTTAAACGCCGACGGGTGGGCGCTTCCAAAGCTAAAGACTTGTTCTCCGATCGGCGCATCGCGGAAAGGCGGAAAATACGAAGAAAGGTCCGTATCTCGATCAAAACCGATGTAATACGATTGATCGTCGTAGGAAGGAATACCATCCTCGTAATGATTCGATTCCAAAAACTTCTCACCGAGCAAATAGGTCTTGCTCGTTCCATCCGTGATCTGGCGTATTTCGATAGGAGTATGCACGTTGATTACGCCATCAAATCGGTCAACGTAGCCCTTCACCTTTGCATCGTAAGCTTTCTCGGTGGGGATCCAATTGAACGTTGTTTTCCCTTGATCGAGGGTTCCCGGTTCGGGCAATCCATCTAGTGGCTCATAGTATTTCCTGCCGTTAAAGCAACCACCGTAGTCACCCCGCACAACTACCCTGGGAGTGTTCATGTTGCGATAGGCATCGGAGTAGTACATTGGATATACGACGCCATTGCCATTGGTGCCCCCAACACCACGTCGAGATGGACAATTCATGACGGGAACCGCCGACTGGGCGAGTTTCATCAATTCCACACGCTTTTGGGCTGGTGCAAGACCTTGGGCGATGGTGCGTACGCTCGACTGCTCAAGGTAAGGGAGGATACTATAAACCCAGCTGCCAGGCTGGTCCTTGCCATTGCCGCCATCGGGATCGCCCATCCAATGCCAACCCCAACCGCCCGATGGAAAGAACTTCATCGAGTTTTCGTAATTGAGCATCGCCAAACTCAACTGCTTGCAATGATTTTGGCACTGTGATCGCCGTGCCGCTTCGCGAGCGGCTTGAATGGCCGGCAGCAAGAGTGCGACCAGAATGCCGATGATGGCAATGACCACCAGGAGTTCAACTAAGGTGAATCCCGGGGAAGGCTTGATTCGTTTCATGACGGTCCTCGAATGAAAAGAGCGAAGAATGAAGACAAATTATGTTGGCGGCGCCGGCAGATGACCGGCGTCGAGCAATCAATGTGTATTTTAGCGAATTGGCAGGATTTCGCACTACCTCGTTGCAAATATTCATGCGGCCGATAACTGCCCCCCTCGCCGGGGGCAGTTTGCCGTGCGGGAAGCAGGTGATTCCTCGTGATTTGTCGACGTGACGTTGGGGGTTGGAGGGGCGGACAGTAGTACGTTCAGGCTGATTGGCGGTAGATTCGGTCTGGCGACCGACGCTAAAGCAGCGGTGGGGTTGCGTTGGTTGGTAGTGGATTCGGTCTGGCGACCGACGCTAACGGTTGGTGGCAAGTCGCTTTACTTGGGCGTGGGTTTGTTCTTGAGCATTTCGCGGACTTGCTTCCAAGTCACGATTTGCACGTCGCACTTTTTCACATCGGCGATGAACCGCGGGTCGGTGAAGATGCGGCGATCCATATCGCGGATCTTGCTGCTGTTGGTGATCGCCTGAAGTTCATCATCGTTGTAGCCGCAATGAATGATGAGGTATTGGACGCCCGGCTTGCTATTTTGGATGGCCTCGAGATACTGCCGGCGTTGCTCATCGTATTCTTGCCGGGCATACAGTTGGGTCATGTGGTCGAGCACGGGGAGCTTGTGTTCGTCGAGTACGGAGAGCAACTGGCGAGCCTTGGCGAGCACCGGGGCACTCGTTACATCGCCACTGAGATCGCGCAGAAAGAACACGGGCACGTTGAATTCGATGCCGACTTTCACGTAAGCGTCGATCAGGTCGGGACGGCTGACCAAGGCACCCATGTGTGTATCCAGGTGCGTTACGGGAACGCCAAAGTTGAGCGCCCGCCGCACTTGAGCGCGAAGTTCCGTCGCCACTTCGTCGGCCTTCGCATTTTCGGCCACTTGGGCGACGTTGTCCCACAGGTACCCTTCGTTATCGACAAGGCTGGGCACCCGATCGCGACTGGTCACCGGCCCCCAGCGGTAATTATCCCATTCGCTGTTGAGCGTTAGATGGACGCCGAAATCTCGTTCGGGATGCGCTTTGGCGTAGGCCGCGATTTCCTTGAACCACGGGCAGGGCACCATGATGCTGGCCGACGACACGATGCCCTTTTCCATGGCATCGATCGTGGCCCGGTTGGCGGAATGCGACATGCCGGCGTCGTCGCCGTGAATAATAACGTAGCGATTGCCTTCGGCGGCAGCACATTGTGACCAAAACGCTTCACAGTCCAAGTTGACCATGACTGCCAACGCCAACAATACAAAGGTAGTCCGCATTTGATGTTCTTTCCCACTCGATTGATAAAATTAACTCTCATGCCTCATGCTGCTGCACCGCGTGAGAATTTCGATATCCGAATGGATTGCAATTCAGTACGTTGCTTTCGCAACAGGAATCGTTGGTATATCTCTAGACTTTTGCTTCACGGTGGTTCGCCGAATCTCCTGCTCGGCCCCGTGGCGATTTCAGTTTGATTTCACTGGGATTCGTAGGTCAAAATAAACAACTTCATTTGTGTCGGTTGCCGTGCCTATATCCGCGTGCGCTATTTCAAGCCGATCGCCAAGCAGCACTTGTTTCTCGATTTTACCTTGTGCATCCGTCACCAGGAACTCGGCGGGATGGACAAACACAATCGGCGCCGCGTTCTCCTGTGAGCGCGCTTGAACGATCGGATCGTTCTTTACGGCGCCGAACATCCCGCCGGATGGGCAGATCAATAAGTCGGCCCCCACAGCTTTTAACTGCTTGACCAAGTTCGGGTCACGCCGGTCGGCACAAATCATGATGCCCAGCTTGCCGAACGGCGTCGGAAACACGGGCGTCTCCGTGCCAGGCGTGTTGCGAACTAATTCGTGTTCGAGTTGGTGCTTGCGATAGCGGCCCAGCAACTTGCCCGCTGGACTAATGAGCACGGCCGTGTTGTAACGTTTGTCGCCATCGGCTTCGAGCATGCCGGCGACCAGATAAATGTCAAGCCGGTCCGCCAGACTCGTCAACCGTTGAAAATACATACCGCCAGGAATAGGTTCGCCGAGCGCCCGATATTGGTCGAGCGGGATCGACTTGTCTTTGATTGCGTAGCCATCGAGGAAGCACTCGGTCGTGCACACCAATTGGGCACCGCCATGAGCCGCTTCCGTGATCAATTTTTCCGCACGCGCGTAATTCGCCGCTTTATCCGTCCGCAACCATTTCAAGACAATGCCCGCCACACGAACACTGCCGCCGGCTCTGTTTTCCAACGGAGAAGCAATGGTCTTGGCCGGGGCGGCGGCTCCATCTTCAGCGCTCGCGAGAACTGGACATCCTGCTGAAAGGAATGAGGCAAGAATGGCCAACATGGCACGCTTCAAGCGTCGGCATGTTACAGGACTGCACGCGTTCAACGTCGTTGCCTCCGGGGGCCTGATTTATTTCGATCAATACAGCATAACCACAAAACCGTTCGGGTGAAAAAGGCCCCAAAAAAAACTCCCTCACACCGGCGAAAGGGTTGTGTACAATCGTGGATTAGAGCATCTTGCTCTTTTTCGTGCCGACGATCTTCAATGTCGCAGCGGGTTTCTTGAGGAAACGCGGGTACGCATTTTGGTAATTTGCTCTAGCCGGGCAATCGCCACTCGGCATTTGCCAAGCACTTGCCTCGTACAAAGTCCTAACAAGATACATTCGATAATGAGCGTAGCGGATTCAGGTGTGGGCCGTGGTGTCGTCGCGTCGTTATTGCTGACTTTGTGTTCGCACAAACTTTTGGCGACGGAAAACGCACCGCCATCGGGCGATAAGGCTCTGCGCGATGTGCTTGGGCAATCGGTACTTGCTGCCGGTCAGCCGCTGGCCGAAGTGAAGAAATATTGTGAACGGCGCATCGCGGTGCTGCCGCACTTTGCCACGTGGAGTGCTTGGACACATGAAGCGGAACGCCTTCGGCAAAGCGTTCTCGAACAGATTGTGTTTCGCGGCGTGCCCGCGGCGTGGCGCGATCCCTCGCGCCGCGTTGAATGGCTCGATACGATTTCGGGCGGGCCCGGGTATCACATCAAGAAATTACGGTACGAGGCAATTCCCGGCCTGTGGATTCCCGCCCTGCTCTATGAACCTGATCAGGTCGCGGGCCGCGTTCCAGTTATATTGAATGTTAATGGCCACGACGCCAACGGCAAACAAGCGCCTTACAAACAGATTCGCTGCATCAATTTGGCCAAGCGGGGGATGATCGCCCTGAACCTCGAATGGCTTGGCATGGGTCAATTGCGAGGCGAAGGGTTTTCGCACGGCCGCATGAACCAAGTCGACCTCTGCGGCACGAGCGGACTCGCCGTGTTTTACCTGGTGATGGAAAGAGGTCTCGATATTTTGGTGGATCATCCCCATGCCGACTTGGATCGCGTCGGCATGGCCGGGCTGTCTGGCGGCGGTTGGCAGACGATTCTGCTCAGCTCGCTCGATCGCCGAGTTACGCTCGCCAACCCGGTGGCGGGCTACTCGGCCTTTTCGACCCGCGTGGAGTATTTCTCGGATCTCGGTGATTCGGAGCAAGCGCCAGCGGATTTGGCCGCGCTCGCCGATTTCACCCACCTCACCGCGTTGCGGGCGCCCCGGCCGACACTGCTTACATACAACGCCAAGGACGACTGCTGTTTCAAATCATCGCATGCATTGCAGCCACTCGTTGATGCGGCAAAGCCGATTTATGAACTCGCCGGCGCCGAGTCGCGACTGCGAACGCACGTTAACGAAGATCCAGGAACTCACAATTTTCTCAAGGATAACCGCGAAGCATTCTACAGACTCGTGGGCGACTTCTTTTATGCGGGTGACGCGAAGTTTAGCGCCGCGGATATTGATAGCGAGCATGAGGTGAAGACGGCGGATGAACTCAACGTACCTTTACCGGACGATAACCTCGACTTGCACAAGATCGCGCTCGCCGCGATGAATTCGCTGCCACTGAACAAGAATAACGGACATTCAAATACGACCGGTCGAGAATCACAACATCGGCATGATGCCGGCATACTAGTTCAGGTGCTGAAGCTTCACGACTACGCCCCCACGGCCGAAATCTTGAACGAGTCCTCGTTGGGCCAGACTCATGTTCGCAAATGGCAGCTTAAGCTCGGCGACGACTGGCGGGTTCCGGTGGTCGAACTCTGGCGCGGCACGCCGAAAGACACGGTCTGCATCGTGGCCGATGATGGCAAAACCAGCACTGCGGATAAGGTCAATGAGCTGCTGGCGGGCGGTCATCGCGTACTTGCCGTCGACCTGTTTTACATGGGCGAGTGCAAGCTCGACGACCGTGGCTATCTATTTGCCATGTTTGTTGCGTCGGTCGGTGGCCGGCCGCTCGGCGTTCAAGCCGACGAATTGCAGGCCATCGCAGCCTGGGCAGAAGCGCAGTTTGGTGGGCCGATCGCAATGCAGGCGATTGGTCCGCGCGCCAGTCTTGCGGCGCTCGCAGCGGCAGCAACGGCCAAAGGGAATGAGCGGCCGCGGCAACTCATTTTGCAAGACTCGCTGGGAAGCCTTCGAGACATCATCAATAATGATTGGACGGCAACGAAGTATCCGGAACTGTTCTGCTTTGGTTTGCTGCAAGCCGGCGACATCGAGGATTTTGTCGAACTTGCGAAACCATGTGCGGTAACTCGCCAGTAATTGGAGCGGCTGGAAAGTCGTGCTAAACGCTTATCCCAGCACCATCTCGGAGAGGACAGTCCCATTTTGCTCCGAAGACTGCGCAAGATTGAGACAGTCCCCGATGGTTCTGGGATAAGCACCAAGGACATTGAGCTTATGCGTCGTAGCGCGGTAATCGTACTGACGATTCTGTTTCAGTTAATTGGCCGCGTCGGCTCGTGTGCTGAGAAGACGACGGCTAACCCATCGTCGCCGACGCTACGCGTCGCCGCGGTGCAAATGCGGTCGTCCCGTGACCTCCCGGCAAATGTCGCGAAAATCGACGAGCAATTGGCGAAATGCGCACACGACGGCGTGCGGGTCGCCGTCTTCCCGGAATGCGCGCTCACCGGCTATTTCGATAACGCCTTCATACAAGGGATCTCAGCTGAGCATCTGCATGAGGCGGAACAGCATTTGACGGAAGCGTGTCGCCGCTACAATATCTACGCGATCGTGGGCACTCCGTACCGAGACGGAAATCGACTTCTCAATTCCTCTCTGGTCATCGCACCGACCGGTAAGGTCGTGGCGCGTTACCATAAAATTCAGCTCGCAGAAACCTGGCCCACTGCGGGCACCCAATTGGTTGTCTTTAAGATCGACGACGTGCCCGCGACGATCATCATTTGCCACGACGAACGCTACCCAGAACTGGTGCGACTTCCGGTTCTCGCGGGGGCGGAAATTGTGTTTTATCTGTCCCATGAATCGGGTGTTACGAACGAAGCGAAAATTGGACCGTATCGTGCGCAGATTCAAGCTCGAGCCGTTGAAAACAATGTTTTCGTCGTTCAGGCCAATGCGCCCGCGAATAAGGACACGACTGGTTCACACGGGCAAAGCCGGATTATTGCGCCGGATGGCAATCTCATTCGAGAGGCATCGGTATTTAGCGAAGACGTGGTGATTGCCACGCTGGATCTCAAGCAAGCCTCGCGGCAGAACGCGCTGAAGAGCATCGAGCGCGGTCCGCTGGCCGACTGGTGGCGTGCTGGATTGACGAAAGTGCAAGTGGTCGGAAAGGACGGAGCGGTTGCGCCATTCGCCGCCAAATGATCGTGCGGCATGGTGCGTCGTCGTCGAGATCGACTCGATGTCGCGCTGGACGCCTTCAATGGTGCGAATGATGCCGCGAAACGCGTCTTGCCGTTCCAACTCGACGAACGCCGGCATGACGACCCACGCTGACACGGCGAGAGGTGTTGCGGCAACGTCCGAACTCTGGTTGGCGTCGCGTCGTCACCGTGTTCCGCCAAACAAGAAATATCCTCGGCATTCAACTACCGTCACTGCGTCAAACCAGGTTGACAAGTTCTGGTGATACCAAGCTGGTAGTTTTGTGACGATCAGGATTCGCCCGCCCGTGCGTAATGCGGCTCGACCGACTTCACAGAAATGTTGCGCGATGCGAAAACTCGCATAGTAGGGTGGATTGGCGAGAACCAAATCGAACGGTCCGCCACTCTGAATGTTACAGGAACAATTTAGTTCCGTGGTGATGTTCTTCAGACCATTTAGCATCGCTCCCCGCTGTGTGCAATTTACGGCCCGAGCATTGGAGTCAACCGCGTGGACGAGCGCGTAATCTGACCGGCACGCCGCCGCGAGTGCAACGACTCCCGAACCACAACCCACATCGAGTACGCGCATTCCCTTCTCGATTTGCATCGCGTCGATCAAATGTCGCGCACCGGGATCGATTCGTCGATGCGAGAACACGCCCGGGCGGCTATAAGCGCGAATCAGGCGGCCCTGGTCACGAAACGCGAACTCACAAGAGTAGTTCTTCACTTTCTTGAGCGGATCGGTCTTCGTTCCGAGGTAAACTACACCGGTGCGATACGTGCGCCGTTCGACGTGGCGGAAGAGTCGCCGCAGTTGCTCGCCGAGCCAGGAATCGCTCGGGTTATCAATCGCGGCAAACAAGCGTCCACCCAAGTTCAACGACTGATAACCGGCCTGGAGGAAATCTCGCGTCAGATCGGCTTCGCCGCTTACCGAAAACGGAAACGCGACCGAATCAACTTCGGAAACGGTAATATCGGCGGCGCACGCGATCTGCAGATTCGGCCACCGATTCTGCCAGTAGTCCGCCGCCAATTGAGCCCGGTATTGATCCAAGTAATGGCAATGTACCGCGGCCTGCGGCAGTCGTTCGGCAACAGCCGCGCCGAATTGTGCCAGTCCCGGTGAGGTACAAATCACCGTCTTGCCGGCAACTTGCTCGACCACTTCGAGAAGCAGTGCCTCGGCGGGATATGGAGGGCATTCGGTCCGTAATTCCCGGCGAGGCTTTCGTTTGGCCATAGCGCTGCCAATCCCGACAGAAGGCAAGGGAATGTTCGTCGAGCGTCGCGGACTGAACCACGGGCCGGTTACTTGCTGGAAAAATCGCGCTGGCTGAGCACGTCCTCTTCGAAACGCTTTAGTATCTCGATTGCCTCGATGCCGTCAGGGACGTTGTTCGTTGCGCAATAGTGATTCCAAACTGCCCCAAACGGGAGCGTATTCAAATGCTCGAAAAGTGCCAGGCGTGCCATGTAATCGCCGTTGCCTTCGTATTCACGGAGCAATTCCAGCGGCTCGAGTAAGGCAAGCAGCAGCGCTTTGAGCGTGGCCCGCGTTCCAATAACCCACGCCGCCACCCGATTGATGCTGGCGTCGAAATAGTCGAGCGCGATTCGCGTACGCTGCAAATAGCCGCCGCGCACGATTTCCTGCATGAGCGCACGAACTTCATCGGAAAGGATGACCACGTGATCGCTATCCCAGCGCACGCCACGGCTGACATGCAGTAATAGCTCCGGCAGCCAGGTGAGCGTCGACGAAATCTTGTCGGCCACGGATTCCGTGGGATGAAAGTGCCCCATGTCGAGACACAAGAGCACATCCTTCTTGAGTGCGTAGCCCAAATAAAACTCATGCGAACCAACGACATAGCTTTCCGAGCCGATGCCAAACAGCTTCGATTCGACCGCATCCAAATTGTGTGCTCGATCAATCTTCTCAGCGAACAGTTTGTCAAGTGAATCCCGCAACAACTCGCGCGGCGTACGTCGATCGACTGGCAGATCCTTGAAACCATCCGGAATCCACACATTCGTTACGCAAGTTGAGCCGAGTTCCCGGCCCATCGCGGCCCCGATGTGGCGACAAGCAATCCCGTGGTCAATCCAGAACTGACGAACCTTCGCATCACGATGGCTCAACGTGAAGCCGCTGTCGGCAAGTGGGTGCGAAAAATAGGTCGGGTTGAAATCCAGCCCCAACCCATGAGCTTTGGCCCAATCAATCCAGCGGGCGAAGTGCTTCGGCTCTAAATCCGTGCGTGCAACCCGCTTTCCATCCGTCTCGGCATAAATCGCGTGCAGATTGACGCGGTGTTTTCCCGGGATCAGCTTGAGGGCACACTCCAGGTCGGCCCGGAGCTCGTCGGCATTCCGGGCTTTCCCGCGGTAATTTCCGGTTACGGCCAGTCCCCCACCCAGCGTATCAGCAGCGCGCTCAAACCCGCCCACATCATCCCCTTGCCAGCAATGGAGAGAAATCGATATGGCTGTCAAGCGCTGGATCGCGTCCTCGGTATTGACGCCGAGTTTGGCAAATCGTTCTTGGGCGGCGGTATAGTCATTCAAGGCCTGACTCTGGGAATTTGTCATGTATGGACCTCAAGTCGAATGTGCGAAGGCAGTTTCCTAAAAGACCACCACGGGTTAATGGCACTAAGGCGTCGACTTCACGAATTGTAGTCCAAATTGACGCTCGGCTGATACCACCCGAAGTATTTAAATAGGGCGAGCAAGGCGTGGGAAGAGTTCACTGCCGTGAAACACGAGTTTGAACGCGCTAGCGAATCGGCGTTTTGCCGCCAGGATGCCCGAGCATACGACTCGTGACCAGCCCCGGCTGATTTCCATTGGCGCCGCCGACAAGCCGTCCATTAAGGAACGCACCGGGAGAAATGGCGCGATTAGACCAGCGTCTTTGCCACGCTTGTCTTGGGAGTGACACGCAAAAAGGGCAGGTCGATCCACTCGAGTCGGGGAAGTGCCGGTCCAGAATGAACCGGCGCGGCGAAGTTCTGACTCGTCGCGAAACGACGGTCGGGGACCGCGCAAAGCGTGCTGGCACTGGCACGGTGAGCTGCCGGCCCACTGATGCACCACTTTTCATCGGATTCACGGTTCAACGCCAATTGATCGCGTTCGCGCCACCACACGGCGACATCCTGGGGCAACGTGCACCACACGTGATCGAACTCTCTCACGCGTCCCAGCAGTCGGCGGTAGGCATCCACCCGCAGTTCATTGTCGAGATAGTCGGGATGCGTAACGACAAGTGCCAGGCCGCCCAACGCCGCGACATAGTTCAATTTCTCATGCCAGATTCGGCCATCGCGTTCGTGCAATGCGACAAATAGCGTGTGATCTTGCGGCAACGTGTAGGGGAGTTCGACGAAGCGGCCGGCAATAAATGGCCATACGCCACCCACCCCACCAGGCATCGCCTGATAAGGATCAACGTCGAAATACGAACCATCGTGGTCGATCTCCAGCGATTGCAGCCATTCCAGATTTCGATGAACCATCGGCGCGCGAAATCCGGAAACACAAAACTTGGCGAGGGCGGCATTCATCGCCGGCAAACGACGGTCGAATATGGCGCGGCTCGTGAACAGCTTGCCATCGTGGTTATAGCCGTGAACGCCCACTTCAAAACCACGACTTTGCAGGTCGCGAATGAGCCCCATGTCGACCGGATATTTATAGGGCACAATGTTCCAAGACGAACGAATGCCAAACTCCTCTTCGATCTTCGCAATGTGCTCAATATTTTTCCAGCCTTCGGCCGTTTCAACATCGTGCGTGGGGACGAACGCAAAGCGCTGGCCATCCGGCCACGGGTAAATCGTGGGCACGCCTTCATCACCCGCCTTCGCGATCGCCTCACACAGGGCTAAATGGAATTCACGGGGGAGATACCAATCGGGAGCCTGTCGAACCGCGCGGCAGCGCTGCAACAAACGACGAACTGGCGAAGGGATAAGTGAACGCAGCCGGTAGTAAACACGGAAGGCAAGCGACAATTGAGCGGCAATGGAGTCGGCGCGCAGAGCCTCCTGAAACACGCGAGCCGGAGCCCCGGCGTTCAACAGAAACCGGCATTCCACCGGCGTCTTTGATTTTGGCTCTGCATTCATAGTCCGCTACGCGCCGATTGCTCGTTCAGTTCGATATATTTCGCCGCACGCGCTTGCCGTCGTGAACAATGTGGCAGGTACACGGCACGCGATAAAGGCCGATGTCGTGCAGCAGTTGCTTCACGCGTTGGGAAAGCAAATCGACGACGAATCCCTTGGCGTCGTAACTGATGTTGCTGACGCTAATCGACTTGTCCAGCGAGCGCACATAATGCCACCAACCACGCGGTATGAACAGCATTTCGCCCGGATGAATAATGACGCGATATTGCTTCGCTTTCTTGAATAGCGGGAATCGAGCTTCATCGAAATTATCGACGTCGATCTGGCTGGCGGTAGTTCCCTGGTCGAACCGCGGTGATACGTACATATACTTCGTATCGTGGGGGGCGACGAGCCGCACTTCCTTACGCCCACAAATTTGGGCAAGGACGTTGTCACCCCAATCGACGTGATAGCCGGTAACCGTGCCGGCCGGTCCGATCCAGCCGGAGGCCGTATTTTTCAGTTTATGTTGCGCAAGAAGCGAAAGGTCGACGTCCTTTTCCAACTCGGGAAACGCCCGAAAGATGCGGAACACCGACAAATAGCCATGGCGATTGGCGTCGTTTTCCGAGGAATTTGCGATCCAGCGGACGTAGTCTCGGTAGTCCATGACGTCGTACTGGCCTTGTTGCTGCAGCACATTGTTCTTTTCCAAATACACTTTCTTCTCGAGCGGCAGGTTGGCGAAGAAATCGAACGACCATTTCTTCATGGCCGGCCAATTTGTGGTTACCTTTCGCATCAAGACTGGCGTGTTCGTCTTGATGTACTTGCGTTTAAACTCCTCCGGCGAAACGGTATCGACGGCTGCGATTTCCGAGTAGGTATCGGCCAACGGCATTGTCTCGGCTGCGATCATAGAAGCCCCCTAAACAAAGTTACTTACTTTCACGTACTGTTTTACACAAACGATTAGTTGCTCACGGCTTGGGCGAACGACGTTACTTGGGCGCAATGACGGAGCGACCGAACTGATAGGCGCGCTCGGCCAAAGCCATTTTCCAATTTGAGTACACTTTTCGATACCGTCCGTAACAAACGAGGTCGCCGCCAAAACTGGCCTTGAAATCGCGCACGCCGTACGGGACGTCGGGCCACCCAGCCCCGCCGAAATCATAGCGCTGAAAACCGTTGGCACAACTCCAAGCGATTTCGCGCCACTGGAAGAACGCCGCCGGCGATAAGCCGGTCATCCGCAACGAACCGCCATACCAGGCGAACACGTGCTTCGCGAACGTCAGCATGGTATCGGCGGCAACCGGCTTATCTCCATCATAAACTACGACGAATTGGATCATATTGCGCGGCCGCAAGATATCGTAGGCAGCTTGAAAAAGGCTGCGGTCCGCCAAGGGAACTTCGGCTCTGCCATAGGTCATGCGCAAGAAGCCGTATAGAATGTCGACGCATTCGGGACCGTTCAAGTGCCGCACCTCAAAACCGCGCCGTTCGCACTTGCGTACGTTCGATTGTGCCGAACCACTCAAACGCTTCCACAGCGTTTCCACGGGTTGCGTCGTATCGACTACGTAATTCAAATAGTCGAGGTGTTGATACCCGCAATGTTTTAGGGCGGAGCATTCGGGACCCGCCGGCAAGAGAGGACGGATTTCGGCGAACAGGGTTCGTTGCTGCATGATGCGATCGTGTCGGGTTACCAACCCTTTGAGCGACTCGACGCTATCGGGCGATTCGCCGCATAATGGCTCGGCGTACCATACCGAGCGCGACGATACCGAGCCAAAAACGCGAGGCAGAGTTTGGACGCGAATCGCGACCAGTAGCGACAGGATTTGGCCCGTTTCGGAGACGGCCGCCAGCGCGACTGGAACATGGCCTTTGGCGGCGGCGAAGACTTGGATCATCGCCGAAGTGTGAAACACACTTCCCCTGGGGTGCCGCGCCACGAAGTCGTCCCACAACGTCTGGTACTTCTCCCAGTCGTTCATCAGGTCAACGATGGTCCATGTCGTTCGCATTGCAGTGATTGGAGTCGCCAGTATATTTCCGCCGGAAGACGAGCTAATTCGTCTTCAACTCATCCGTTCCCGCGAACTACTTGTTCGCGAACATCTTACGTTTAATGTTGTAGACCTTTTCTGCCACGGCCAGCGTCCAGGGCGAATAAACCTTTCGATAGCGTCCATACTGAACCAGGTCACCACCGAATTTGCGTTTGAAATCGCGAACGCCGTAGGGAATGTTCGGCCAACCGGCGCCGCCCGAGTCACAGATCGCGTAGCCTTGCTGATGCGCCCATTGGAGTTCGAACCACCGCAGCAAACTGCACGGCGACCCCTCGGCGGAGCGTGCGACCCCGCCATACCAAAGGTAAACCCGGTCCTTATAGGCGAGCATCACGTCCATCGCGACGGGTGTGTCGCCATCGTAAACAGCAAAAAACTTGGCCATCCCCACCGGTAACTCGCGGACCACGGCATCGAACATGCTGCGGTCCGCGAGGGGGACCCCAGAATGACCGTAGCTTAGTTTGAGAAGGGGATAGAGTTGATCCACGGCGATATCAGCGGGTACGTCGCGCACTTCAAGCCCGCGTTTTTCGCACTGCCGAATGGCATATCGTGAGTTTCTGTGGAGATTCGACCACATGACCTCGATGGGCAGCGATACATCGTTCAGATAATTGAGATACTCTAAATACTCATAGCCGGCGCGCTCCAGTACGATTCGCTCGCTTCCCGGCGCGAGCAGGGGGCGAACCTCGGCGAACAGCACCGACCGGCCCATGCGCGTATCGTGACGGGCGACAAGTTGCGATAAGGCCTTCATACTATGCGGATGCTCATGGCACAGTGGCTCGGCATACATGATGGCGCGCGAGGAAAGGCGCCCCATCGGCGGCGGCAAAGTTTGCACGCGAACGCCCACCAGCAGCGCGGTGATGTCACCTGCGGGCGTCACACTCGCCAGAGCTTGCGGTCGATGGCCCTTAGTATGTTGAAATACACGCACCATTTGCGACGTATGGAAAATGCTGCCTTTCGGATGATCTTCAACGAACTGATCCCACCGTGGCTGCAGCACCGCCCAGTTATCGAGCAAACTCACGATTTCGCTTTCCGCTGCAGTCGTCGGCGCGGGCCGCGTTACGGTGGACGTTTCCGATGATAGATTATCAGTTGTCATGAATATTTCGACGAACTTCCTTGGTTGCGGTTGATATCCGAGGTTGTGTATGGATTCGTGCCCTAGCCGGCGTCAGGCGTGAAGCACCGTCATTTCGCGTTGTTTGGTTAGTGCCTATCCCAGAACCGTCTCGGAAAGGGGGACAGTCCCCGAGCGGATGGTGCCCGTCCCATTTTGCTCCGCAGACTCCGCAAAATTGGGGCAGTCCCCGACGGTGCAGGGATAGGCACTCAATTCATTCCGCGGCGCGCATGGGTTACCTTCTAGGGCCCGATAGGCGGCCAACAAGTGTGGCTCCTGCCGCTCCCACGTAAAGTGATCCATCAGCCGCTGTTGTCCGGCTAATCCCAATTGCCGACGTAAATCCGGATCATCTAAGAGCCGCAGCAGCTGTTGAGCAAACTCGCGCTCGTCGTTCGGCTGTGCATACAAAGCTGTTTTTCCGGCGGTAACACGATGTTCGGGCAAGTCAAACGCCACGATTGGTTTCGCCTGCGCCATATACTCCATCAATTTCACGATCGTGGAGCGGTCGTTGTACTCATTCGACGGGTCTGGCACCACGCAGATGTCGGTCGCCGCGATGTAGCGCGGGACGCTTTCATAGTTCACCCATCCGGTGAAACTTAAATTGTCCGCGATTCCCAACTCAGCGGACAATTGCTGTAAATCTTCCTTTGCCGGTCCTTTGCCGATGAGTATGCAGCGCCAGTCATGGCGCCCAAACTCGTTCCACAAGATGCCAAGTGCTCGGAGCAGGTAATCGATCCCATCTTGTGGTCCCATCATGCCCACGTACCCGATGACATGCGGTTGGCCGCCGCGCACGGAAGCGTCGGGTTCAAAGCGTTGGAGGTGCCAAGGCTCTGGTCCGTTACGCACAACCGTGATTCGATTCGCCGGAATGCCGCAACGTTCGATCTGTAAGCGTTTATAGGACTCGTTTGTGGCAATTACTTGATTGGCCCAGCGACACGACAGCCGCTCAAAAAACAGCAACACGCGGTGCAGCAACCCGTTGCTGCCACGGGGAAAACGCGAGCGGTACATATCGGGTGATAAATCGTGCTGATCAAAGACGAACTTCTTACCAAGGAGTCGCCAGAAGCCGCCGATCAGCACTAGGAAGTCGGGCGGATTGTGCGCATGAATCACATCGAACCCGCGCCGCATGGCAACCCAGATGGTCAGCATCGCCATCATGGTTAGCGCATAGCCGTACTCGAGAAAATATCCGAACATTCCGTGAGCCATCGGCGGCGGCGGGAACTGGTAACTTACGACCTCGTCGAATACCTCGTACCATCCTTCGCCTGCGCTGGCCGGGCCAATCACGGTCACGCAGTAACCGGCCGCTACTAACGAGTTGGCTTCACAGCGGACGCGGCCATCTTCGGAAAACGCACCATTTTCCAGCAGCATCAGCACACGCTTGCCACGATTTGCGGTCGATGGTTGGTGATCGCTAACGGATTTCATGAAAGCTGCTCCTGCGGCACCGGGGTCGCTCGCATGCTGTCGGCGGTCTCCGCAGACTCGTCGAACTTCACTAAGACCTCATGTCCCTGATTGCAGTTGCCACCGGCAATCGACTTAAACAGATTGAAGCGATCATGCAGATTCCGGCTGGAAAAATGCTCCTCGGCCAACTCGCGATTGCGGGTTCCTAACTCGCGTCGTAAGGTGGCCGAATGATAAACTCGGTCGAGGGCGGCCGCGAGTTCGTGCACGTCGTTTTCTTTCACGACGATTTGCTCGACGACGGCGGGAATCTCGGTGTGATGCGTCGTGACGATCGGCTTGCCGTAGGCCATCGCTTCGACGATCACCGCGGGAAAGCCTTCGCGACCGCCATCTGGATCTTGCCGACACGGCAGGCAGAAGACATCGCAGGCGTGATAGACGGCTTCCAAGGCCAGCCCGCTCAACTTGCCGAAAAAGGCCACCTGGGATTCAACACCGCTGCGCCGGGCCAGACCCTGAACGTCGATTGGCACCCGTCCATCGTGGCCGCCGACTACCCAAACCTCAATGTCGTCGTAGCCCAGTTCCTTCACCGCCTCGAATAGCACTTCGTGCCCTTTGGTGGGACCGAAAAAAGCGACGATGAGAATAACGAACTTCGCGGCCGGTTGATATTTTTCGAGGTCGACGCTCAATCGCACAACGTCGATGCGGTTGCGATCGACACTGTAGCGTTCCGCCAATTGTCGCCGATTATATTCCGTCACGGAAACAATTTGGTCACACGCGGCCAAAGCGATCTTGAACAATTCCACGTTTGGGTTGAAGTACATCTCCGACGAGTGAATCGTCACTGAAAGCGGTTTACCTAAGAGCAGTTTGGCGAAGTAGCCGACGAAGAGTTTGCGGTCGCCAAAAGTCGCGTAGATTACGTCGACCGATTTCAGCCACCGCGAGAAATAGGCTGCGAGTAGGAAATCGACGATCGCTCGGTACTTGATGGCCAACCACAACACCGACAAATACCGACCGGGCATCGACAAGAACCGCAGCGGTTGGCTCGCCAAAACTCGCCAGATTCGCCAGGGATAGTAATTCCACTCGGGCCGCGGGTTGTAAAGTCCACGCCGGTGCTTGCAGGGGAACAGGCTGATGGTTGCCCCTTCCCTGGCCAGCTCGGAGATTTCGCGATACACGAAGTGCTCTAAGCCGTTTCGCATCGATAGAATGACACCGATATGCATGGAAACTAAAACTACTTCTGGTTTCTTACATCTACGCTGCAAACGCGATTTGTATTATTTGGTGAACTGGACTATTTCGCCTTCAAAGCAACGCGCTCACTGGCGGCAACGCCTTGCGGCGTTGGCTGGCGGTCGCGAATTGCCCGCCGATACACTTCGATCGAGCGCTGTCCCACCGCCTGTGGCGACCATTCGGCATCGAGCTTTCGTCGTCCGGCCAGTCCCATTTCGCGGCGAGTTGCCGGGTTGGTCAACATTTCAACTACCGCATCGGCCAAGGCCGCGGTGTCGCGAGCGGGCACCAACCGGCCGGTAACGCCGTCTTCGACGGCGTCCGCCAAGGCTCCGACTCGTGTAGCCACGACTGGTTTGGCGAACGAGTAAGCGAGCGGAATCACGCCGCTTTGCGTGGCCTCGATATAGGGCAGTACCACGACACTCGCGCGGTGGAATAGTTCGTCGCGAAGCGCGGTACCAATGAATTTGTTGTGGACTTCAAACCGCTCGGGATGGGCCATGAGTCGTTGGTATGGCGCGAAGTTGTCGCCTTCGCCGGCAATGATGATTTTTGCGTTCGGGACTGCCCGCGTAATCAGCGGTTCCGCCTCGATCAGATATTTCAAGCCCTTGTAGTCCCAGATCCGGCCAAAAAACAGGATGGTGTGTTCTTCGTCGCTGACGGTGGCCGGTGGTTCAGCACAACCGATGGCCACGTGCGGCACGACATGCACTTTGTCAGCAGCCATTTTCAGCAGCTCGACGACCTGCCTGCGCAGTGCCTCGCCGTGCACGATGACGCGATCGGCACGGTGGAAGCCGAAGTCCATGAGCCGTTGCGGCGTACGTTGAGAATTGCGATCACCCACGTGGTAACGCGGATCGTGAATCGTGACGACCAGCGGATACGAGCGCAACAGCGGCAGCGCCAAGTTGAACCACATGTGCCCTTGTTGGAAATGCACGACATCGGGTTGAAAGCGGCGTACTTCGCGCAGGATTGTCGCGGCTGTCCGCAGATGGCGGAGCGGTTGGCGAAATCGCGGTTTATTGAAAGGCACGTATCTTACCGCGGAATCGATCGTCGGCACGTGTTCGGCCGCCTCGGCGCGCGGCAACATCAGCAGCACATCCCACTCGCGAGCCAAACCATTGGCCTGCTGGATGCAGTACTCGACGAAGCCATACGATATGAGGGCGACTTTCATGAATGTGTTGCCGCGACGGCCTCCTGGTGCACGTCATCGCCGGCGGGCATTCGATTGACGTTCGGTTGCGCGCTATTATTCGCGAGCGCCGGTCGGTCGATGAAACCGTTGCGTTCCATCCAGAGCACGCTCAGGGCCATGCCACGTTCTAAATCGAATTTTGGCTGGTATCCCAAGAGCGTGCGTGCCTTTTGATCGGAATACACGGCCTGGCGGCTATACAGGTCTTCCAGTTCGCCGGTGCTGGGCGTCGAATCAAACACGGTTTTCACGCGCTTCATAATACGGCTGGCCCAGCCGCCACGCAGATAGATTTCCATGAGCCGATCTTCAAAGCGGCCGACGAAAGCGCGAATGACCGTTTCAACTCGGCCGATGAGGGCCGTTTTGCGTGCCGACTTGCTGGCCGACTTCCGTTCGAGCGGCGGCAAGCCGATGGCCGCGTTCAACTTGCGGAAGTATTCGTTCCAAGTGACGACTTCGCCGCCGTTAACATTAAACGTTTCGCCGCTGGCCGCTGGATGTTCCGCCGCGAGAAGAATCGCCGAGACCAAGTCATCGACGAAGATCGCATTGCACAGACCGTCGCCGTAACCTTCGAATTCGCTCCACAGCCCCGATTGCAGCCGCTTGGCCACCTTCACAGTCCACGATCGGCCGAAAGGCCCGTAAACGATGGCCGGGCGCACGATGGAAGTGGACAGGCCACGTGCATGAAACTCGCGGCAGAGTTGTTCCGCGTCGATCTTGGCATCGCCGTACGTGCGGCCCGTGTGATTCGTGGGCGCCGATTCATCCACAGTACCCGCCGCTTGGGCACCATAAACCTCGGCGGTGCTCACAAAGACGAATCGCTCCACCCCCGCTTCGAGCGCGGCGCTGAGCAGATTTCGCGTACCATCGATGATTACTTCCGGCGCATCGCTGAAGGCACAATGGACGACATGCGTTACGCCCTGCATGGCCGTGGCAACTGCTTGCGGATCCAGGATATCGACGGCGACGATCTCAATCGGGAATTTAGCCACCCGCGCGGCCCGCGACCATTTGTGAATGAGCGCGCGGACGCTGGCGACGTTTTCGAGTGCCAACCGCTCGGCGACGCGGCCGCCAATGAAGCCCGAGGAGCCTGTAACTAACACCTTACGTGGTCGCATCGCACACACCTTCCTCGATTTCCACCCAGGGCATTTCCAGCCGCGTGGCAGCTTCGTAACATTCGTCCATCACTTCCAATGCCGGCAGGACAGATTCAGCCGGAATCAATGGCGCTGCCCGACCGGCGATCCCGTCGATGAAGTTCGCGAGGATTCGGCAGCCGAAGTCGTTGTACGACTTTTCAACGGCGCGAAGATGCCGTTCCTTGCGCGGGCCATGGGGAGTCGTCATCGTAAGCCGGTCGTAATAATCGAGTTCCCCGGAAATCGTGCCGCGCTCGCCGACGATGGAATAACGGTTGGCCAGCCGGCTCAGCCAACTCAGCTTCACGTGCACCTGACATTCACCGGCCTGTAGTTCCACTTCGGCCAGGGCCTCGGGGCCGCCGTAGGAATCGGTTTGGCAGGAAAGCAGTTCGGGCTTTTGGCCAAGCCACCAGCAGATGAGGTCCAGGCTGTGAATGCCCGTGTCCAGCAGTAGGCCCTTGGCGCCGCTGCGAAACTGGAATGCCGTGGCCGCCGGCCAACTAAATTCGCAACCTTCCTCCCAGCGGATCTCCACGATATCGCCGATGGCTTGCGAATCGAGCAGGCGTTTGATTTCAGCGTACGCTGGCAGCAACCGCCGCGTGTGATTTACGGCGAGCGCCACCTGGTGCTGCTTGGCGGCTTCCACCATCTCGCGTGCTTCGGCCGGCGACTCGGCAAGCGGCTTTTCGCACAGGACGGGAATACCGCGAGTGAGTAGCTGCATACAGATTGGATAGTGCAAGGCCGGTGGCACGGCGACGATTGCCCCATCGATATCGCTAAGGACTTCGGCGACATCCGACGCTTCCCGTGTGATGCCGAACAGGCTGGCCATGGCCTGCGTGCGCTCGGCGCTGCGATCAACGAGCACCACGTTCGGAATGACGCCAGGCACTTTGGCAAGGCCGGGCAAATGATAGCGCTCGGCGATCGCGCCGCAGCCGATCATGGCGATGCGCGGCGACGATTTGCCAGCGTTAGCAACGTTTGTTTGCGTTTGTGAAACCATTTCTCGATGAAGTACTTGATGACGTGTATTTAACGATTAACTTGGCGACCAGCCTATTTATCAATGCAATTCTTGCAGCAACTTAACATCGCCCCAATTGACGATGCGCAGGGCCACGAGCATCGCCGCGTACAGCAGGGCGCCAATCGCGACCACGGGCAACAACTCGCTATTCCGCATGCAATACAGGAACGTACACAACACGCTGGCGGCCACCGCCTGCCGAGTGAGGATCAGTAGCAATCCCAACGTGTTGCGCCCCCAGACGCAGAAGGCGAGGTAGCAGCAAAGCGCGGTCACGGACGATGAGAGCATCGCCACGGCCGTGCCGATCGGTCCCCAGGCCGGAATCGCCAGCAGGCCAACTCCCATGAACACGATGAAATTAATAGTCGCCACGATGAGCGAGCGGTGTTGCTCGTGCCGGGCGAAGAGCGTGAAGCTCAAGAATGGGTTGAGAAACTGCGGAATCATGAGCCAGGCCAAAATTTGCAGCACGGGCACCGTGCTGGCAAAGGCCGGACCGTAGAGGAATACGACGATCCGCTCGGACAGCACCGAAATACAAACGACCACGGGCAACAGCCCAGCCATCATGTATTTCACCGAATGCAAACTGACTCGGTGAAACGTTTCTTCGGCCCGCACGTAGAGCCGCGAGATATAAGGGAAGACCGCGGTGGTTAAGGCACGCGCAAATACGGAGCTCAAGCGAATGAGTTTCCAGGCCGCATCATACACGCCGACCGCCGCCTCGCCATGGAAGAGCGAGAGCAGGAACTCATCCATGCCATTCGAGAAGATCGACAGCCAATTCTCGGCCGCGAACACGCGCCATTGACGCAAGAGTGGCTTCATCGACCCCGGCTGAACTCGCCACTCGACCGACGTCAAATTTCGCCGCACCAACACCGAATAGACGAGCAATTGCGTTACGCGTGTGAAGATGAGGGCCAGGAACAAACTCATCAGACCAAAACCAGACCACAGCAGCACGAAACACAGCCCGGTGCGCAAAAAGCTCTCCCCCGCCGTACCGGCCGCAACGAACTCGGCGCGCTCCCAGGCAACAAAGATCGCCTCGGCGAGTGTGGCGAGGGAGGCCGGAAGTAACGCCGTCGAAGCAATGCAGAGCGCCAATTGCGTATCGGGCGCGTAACGGCCCGCGTAACCCGCTGCCAACGCAACTAGGGAAAGACACACGGCCGCGGCGACGCCCAACAGCGAGACGATTAGCATCGCCGCCGCCAGATTGCGGCGCAGCCACGCCGGGTCCTTGGCGGCCTCGCGTGTCACCAAAATGCACAAACCGGTGGCGCCCAGGCTCAAGAACGTTTCGAACAGGTTCAGCGTCAGCGTGAACTTTCCGTAAAACTCGACGCCGAAGGAGCGAGCCAGGTAGATAAGAAAGGCAAATGCCAACCCCATGCGCACGAAGGTTCCCAGCAGCACCATGGTCGCGTTCTTCGACACTCTCAATAACGCACCGTAACGCATCGCTAGGCTGCCTCCTGGATGCGTCGGATCGCGGCCAACAGTGCCGCGCATTCCCATAATGTCTGAATCTGCGGGCGGCTGTTAAATACGTCGACGGTCATGTGAATCATCTGGCCCACGATTGCAAGCGTGATTGCCAACGCAATCGGCGAAAGCAGTCGATCGCGCCGCCACCACCCGATCCAACCGGTCCATAACGTGTCGAACAAGAACCACAATAGCACCGCCAAACCGACAATCCCCGTTTCCACCCATTCGAGCAGATAACGATTGTGAATGGTCCAGAACCATTCGCCGCGCATTTCATAGCGCGCTGCGTAGGGCCCCGCGGATGCGGCACAATTGTTTACGCCGACACCGACGATTGGGTGATCACAGATCATCTGCCAGGCCATGCGAAAGAGCGGCAAACGCCCCTCGGCGGAACCTTTATCATCGCCAAATATGCGGTCCGAAATCTGCCCCTGAAGCAAACCAGCTAAAGTAAGGCCGACGAATCCCAATACGATTGGTATGCGGAGAGGCAGCCATCCTCGCAAACACATCAGTACAACAAGCAACGAAGCGGATAGGCCCACGCCGATGAACGAGCCACGCGTTTGGGTAAGAACGAGACCGATTGTGCCCAAAAACAACGCGACAAACGCCAACTGCTTCAACTCGCGACGAACCGGTACCATGAGCAACGACAACACCGGTGCGAACATGAGTGCCAGAAAGCTGCCGCCGGTCACCGGCGAACCAATCGTCCCGCCCATGCGGCCTTCGTCACTGGCCATCGCGGTCACGGGCCCCATGACGATATCGTGCCCCACCGCGCGCACGGCAATCATCACCAGTCCTTGAATGGCGGTCGCGACTGCGAACAAGCAAACGACATAGAGGAGTTGCTCCCGCGTTTGGATCTTATTGGCCAGATACGTGTACAGCAGATAGCCCTGGAACAACAAGGCAAGTGTATTGACTGCGAGCAACTTTTCGTTGGCGACAAACCACGACGCCGAAGCGACGGCCACGTAGAGAGTCAACGGCAGGTTGAAGTAAACTGGCTTTCTCGGCCGCAACGAAACACTCGCTTCGACCAGCCAGAGAAAGTACAGCAGTAAGACGCTGAAGGTCGCCACCGACAGATTGACCCCGCCGATGGCGCCCACATCGGCCCATCGATCCTGATAGAACATGTACGTGTCGATTTGAATCGATGTATCCAAAATTGCAGCGCCGACCAACAGCCACTGAACCGTGAAGAGGTTCAAGTAGCCAAGGGGGGCATACGCCGCCGTCGAAATTGGTCGAACCGCACTTTCCATCAATGACACTTCTCTAGGCAACCGCTAATTGGGCGTCGAACGCCGCGATCACTTGGGCCACGCGGTCGATCTGCTCGTGGGTAAGTTCCGGGAACATGGGAAGCGAGACGATCCGACTTGCCAAGCGAGTGGCGACCGGAACGCCTTCCGGCACCGTGCGACTCGATTCAAACGAAACGATCTGATGAATGGGAGTCGGGTAATGGATGCCGCATTGCACGCCGTTCTGCTGCAAATGGGCCATTAGTTCATCGCGTTGCGGATGCTGCACCACAAACAGATGGTATACGTGCTTCACTCCTGGCTTTTCATAGGGCAAGCTGATATCGCCCTGGTCGAGCAGCACGTGCCGATACCGCTCAGCGGCGGCGCGCCGCCGTTCGTTGCCATCGGCTAAGTAACGCAGCTTGACGGCCAAAATCGCCGCTTGCAGCGTATCGAGCCGGCTATTGTAGCCCTGCATTTCATAATTGTTCTTGGCACGCTGACCGTAGTTGCGAAGCATGCGGATACGCTCGGCCAGCGCATCGTCGTTGGTCACGGTCATACCGCCGTCGCCATAGGCGCCGAGATTCTTGCTGGGGTAAAAGCTATAGCACGCCGCGGTGCCAAATGCGCCCAGAGGCTTATCGCCAATCAGCGCGCCATGCGCCTGGCAAGCATCCTGCACCACGGGGAGATCGTGCTTGGCGGCGATGTCGAGAATCGCGGGCATATCGACCGGTTGGCCGTACAAATGCACGGGCACAATCGCTTTGGTGCGCGGCGTAATCGCCTGTTCGATTAAGTCGACGTCGATGAGGTAGTCGTCGGGATCGCAGTCGACGAGCACGGGCGTGGCGCCGACGTAGGCGATCGCCAGCGCCGTGGCCACAAATGTGTTTGCCGCGGTAATTACTTCGTCCCCTGGCCCAATTCCTAAGGCTCGCAACGTGAGATGGAGCGCCTCGGTGCCGCTGCCCACGCCAATGCCGTGTTTGGCGCCGCAGAAACCGGCAAAGGAATGCTCGAACGCGGCCACCTGGTCGCCCAGAATGTACTGGCCATCGTCGATCGCCTGCTCGACCGCGACGGATATTTCCTGCCGAATCTTCGGCGAATTACACTTCAAATCAACAAAGGGGATCGTCATAAGATGCTCACTTCCAGTTCCGATTCCAGACACCGCATCCGCGGCGTTTCACCACACACATCGCACGCGATTGTGCGATAGTCGCCTAGTAATTTCTGTCCACAACGGCACACGCAGCCAACGGCCCGAGCCGGCGTGCCGACCATCAACGAAAACGGGGGCACGTTGGCCGTCACCACGGACCCCGCCGCGATCATGCTGTACCGCCCGATGCGAATACCGGGCACGACCGTAGCGTTGGCCCCAATGGATACGCCGCGTTCCACCACCGTCGGACTGAGCCAGCGCTCCGGCGTTTCATACCGAGCCGCGACCTGCGGCATGCGCGGCGACCGCGGATAACGGTCATTGGTAAAGGTTGCGTTCGGGCCGACAAACACGTCGTCTTCGAGCGTGATGCCGGCCCAAATGCACACGTTGTTCTTGAGCGTGACGTTGTTGCCAACGATCGCACCGGTTTCGAGAAAGGCGTGATCGCCAATATTGCAGCAAGTTCCCACCCGCGCGCCCCGCATCACATGGGCGAATGCCCACACACGGGTACCAAGGCCCACGTCAGCGGATTCGACCAACGCGGCCGGATGATAATAGCGGTCCGCCATGTCAGCCCCCCATCGCCGCAATTAACGCGTCTTGACCAGATGCGTTCGCCGCCGACCGACTCGCGCGCCGGAGCGAAACCGTCGAGGGAATCGGGATGTGACCGCCGTTGTCGCGGAGCGACTTATCGGCCGCCTCGATGACTTCCACCACCCGCAGGCCATTCCAGCCATCGGTCTTTGGCGCCGCACCCGTCACAACGGAGTCGATGAAACCGTGAATCTCGGCTTTCAGCGGTTCACTTTCCTTGATCCGCGGGCTGTAGATATCGCCGTAGCGGTAGCTATACAGAAACTCGCCGAAGGAGCTGGCTTCGGTCGCCGCGTGAATGCCCGTATCGTAAACACGAATCTTCTCAATCGGTTCGATGTCGTCGTACACGGCCATCTTGTTGCTGCCAACTACGGTCATCACGCGACGTTTTCGTGGGTCAAGCCAACTCACATGCACAATGCCAATGCGGTTGTCGGGGAACTGCATCGTCATGTTGCACACGTCATGGATCCGCTGGTCGAGGTAAGCCAAACCGGAGCAACTCACGCTGAGCGGCGAGCGGCCCATTAGTTCCAGGATGATTGACGTATCGTGGGGGGCAAGATCCCAGAGCGCGTTGACATCGTGCCGCACGGGCCCCAAGTTGAGTCGCGTCGAACTGATGTAGTAGATGTCGCCAAGTTCGCCGCTGGTAACGAGTTCCTTCAGCTTCGCGACCGCCGCGGAGTACAAAAATACATGCCCTACGAATAACACACAGCCGTTCGCTTCCGCACAATCGATAAGATCGGCGCATTCATCGCTACGCGTCGCGAGCGGCTTTTCGACGAACGTGTGCAGACCTGCTTCCAATGCGCGTTTGGCGAGTCGATAGTGGGTCTTGGTCGGCGTAGCAATCACCACGGCGTCGACGCGATCGCGTCGCAAAACATCGGCATCCTCCGTCGTACCAATTACCTGGGGAAAGCGAGCGCAAATGTGGTCGAGCTTCCGCGGGTCGCGATCGCATACATAAACCACGTCGCAACCCGGAGACTCTTGAAAACAACGGATCAAGTTCGGCCCCCAATAGCCGGCCCCAATAATGCCAATGCGAATCATGTTGCCACCTCAAACAGATAAAAAAACAATGAAGCAATATTGATTGTGCCGCACACGCCGGTCGGCATTCGAACGATTTCACGTTTGCCCCTCTTCGCACCGTCCTAGTCGCTGAGCAGCGCGGGAATCGTCCACACTAAAATAGAAAGATCGAGCCAAAAACTTCGGCGCCGGACGTACGCCAAATCGAGTTGCATCATTTGTGAAAACGTCGTCCGATTCTTGCCGCGGACTTGCCACAGTCCGGTGATGCCCGGCAATACCTCAAAGCGCCGGCGATGCCAGCTTTCATAGTGATGGATGGGCACGACATCTGGCCGTGGCCCCACCAAACTCATTTCTCCCCCGAGCACGTTGATCAACTGCGGCAACTCATCGATGCCGAAATTACGCAAAAAGGCCCCACCTCGAATGATGGCCAACTGATGATCGCGCTTTTCCAGTGGCCGGCCACTCGACATCAAATCGGCCACATGCGCGTGGTGGTCGTTACCGTCGTGCGAGGCTTCGATCGTGCGAAATTTCCACACTTTGAACGGCCGGCCCCCCAAGCCATAACGGCGTTGCCGATAGAAAATTGGCCCCCGCGATACGCATTTAATGAAGACGCCAATACACACAAACACCGGAAATAGGACGACCAGCGCGCAAGCGGCGCCGAGGATGTCAACCGTCCTTTTCCAACCTGGGCAGGGAACAGCCACTCGTCGTCGCGAAGTTGGCCCGTCGCTTTGCCCTTCCCTGCCGCTAGACAATTCGCAATCGTCAACGGCGGCGTCGGCCGCGAAATCCTCCACCAATAGTGCATCGATCACCTCGGCCGTCGTGCCCGCCTCAGGGGCGTTCCATTCGACGGTCGACAATCCATTCTGCGTTGCTAACTCCGACATCATCGTTCGACCCTTTAACTGAGCGCGCAATGCCTTCGCATTACGGCTCCTTCCATTCGCCTGCCCCTAGGGATCCTAAATCCGGTTGTATAACCACCGCGGCACATACTCTCGGCGGTTGGCCAGCACCACACCGGTGACCCGAATACCGGCCCGTTCCAATAACGCCTTTGCCCGCTTGGCAGATTCCGTTCGCGTGCGTTCGGCTTCAACCACCAGCACGGCCTCGTCAAGCCAATCGCCCGCGGCGCGCGCGTCGATTTGGCATGGCGACGGGAGATCGACAACCACTAGCCCGTATCGGTTCTTTAGTTCATCAAGTTGCCCGCGTCCCAGGGGCACATGCCCCACGTCCGCTAACAAACTGTCCTCAGCGCCAGGCGTCATCACTGCGAGTCGTCCACCGTTTGCCGCGTGCACGCAGGTTTCGGCATCGGCTACGCCCGCGAGCACCTCACGCCACCCTGGCGACCCGTTCAACCCGAATCGATTCGCAACTTGCCGACGCTGCTCATCGGCATCGATTAACAAGACGGGCTCGCTTCCCCAGTGCGCTGCTTGAAGGGCTAGCTCTTCGGCGACTTGACTACGGATATTGGTCGTGTCGCAGCCCACGATACCGACCGCTTTCGACTGCAAATCGCCGCTCGCGCGGATGCTGTTGTAAAGCAATTCGCAAGCGAGCGAACGGTAATTACCCTCCAAGTCGTCGTCCTCCCAATCGATGCCGCGAACCGTTTTCTTACCGCCAGCGGCCTGCGACTTCTGCGGTTTTCGACGACGCTTGTGTTGCTGCGCGAACGACATCAGCACGGGCAGTCCCAGTTCGGTCTCCACCTGCCGCGTGGTGCGCAACGTACCGTCCAATATCTCGGCGATAAACGGCACGGTTACGGCGCCTGCGACGGCGGCCAGCAGACCCAGTGCCAATACGATCGGCTTCTTCGGGGAAGTCGGTTTGGTGACCAACGTCGCGGCTTGGGCAACTTTGATATTCTGAATGCCGTCGCGCCCAAGCTCTTCATTGACGCGCGCCTCTTCGAGTTTTTCGAAGTGCATCCGGTACTTGCCATCGAGGAGCTGGACGGTCCGCTCGAGTTGTTGGAGCTGCGCATCGTGATCGTTCAGCTCCTTCAATTGGATATTCAAGTCGGCTTCCTGTTTTTGAGACGCCACTTGCCGGGCCAGCAGGGCTTCGCGGTGGGCCTTGGCCTGCAATAAGTCCAATTCCAGCGTGCGTTGAGTTGAATTCAGTTCGGCAGTCGTTTGGGTCCGCTCCGTCGGCATCTTCTTGACGATTTCTTCCGCTTGTTTGCGTTGCTGTTCAACTTGCGCCAGCAGCGGATGGCCCGCCTGATATTGCGACTTCAGCTTGCTCTCTTGGATTTCCAGCTCATAGAGCTTCTCCCGCATCAGATCGGATGCCTCATTGGCAAACCCCGCCACGCGATTCGTCACAATCTCCGGCTTGAGCTGCTGAATGGCCTGCGCGAGGTCGGCGATTTGAGCGTCGGTGTACGCCAACTCACGTTGCGTCGACTGCAATTGCAGTTCAATGTCTTTCTGCTGTTCGGCCAAAACGTTGCGACGCGTATCAATCGTCGAAATTTGGAATTCGTTCTTGCGGTCGCGTAACGCTGTCTCCGCCGCCGCCAGATCTTTCTTTAACGATTCAACTTGTTGCGCGAAGAACTTCTGAGACCCGTCCGTTCGGTTCACTCGCAGGTGCGCGGCCAAGAATTCGTTGGTCACCGCGTCGACCACGTCGTGCGCAAGCTGGGGAGAACCAGAAGTGTAAGAGACCGTGAATACCGTCGAGTCCTTCGGCGCATACGCCTGGACTTTGGACGCCAGCTTGCGGATGGCAACATCTTCGAGAGTTCCTGGATCCATCAGTTGGAGCTTCGCCAAGACGCCAGTCGCTTGGCTCATGAACCAGCTCTTTGCCTCGCTCAACTTCTGAACCCACAGCAGCTGCTTCTTGGCGGGTGGACCGCTAGCACCAGCCGGTGCTTGGGGAGTGTCTGAAACGATTTGCTGCGCCCCGACCCGCTCGACAACACGTTGCAGGACTTCCTGGGACGTCAGTACTTGTAGCGCGGAATTGACTTCGTCCACCTGCGTCTTCTGCAGCATGATGGTCTGCCCAGTTGTCGCGGTGGGGTCGAGTGCGACGCTTTCTCGTCCGACCCGCAGGAATAGTTTCGCTTCGGATGTATATCCGCGCGGATATAGGGCGATCACCAGGAGCGTCAGCAATACGACACTGAAGAAGATCGCCGCCATCAGGCGAAAATGGCGACAGATCACCCGCGCGACATCGCGGGGCGTGAATTGACCGCTGGGAATCGCAGGCATAGGAGGAGCGAGCCTAAGTAAAGCATCCGAACCGCTCTTGCGACTCCATTCACGTGAGCTCTAACGCCACGTGGATTCCCGGGCCAAATTCCTACCGCCCTATTCGGGGGACGTAGAATCCACATGTGTCACGCAAACCACGTAACCGTCAACGTGACCCGTATCGCTCTAATTTACTCAGACTCCTCAAAATATCCAATGCACCGAAGGGGGCTAATTCATAAAATCTAGCCCGACAACGACTCGCGCCGTTGTTTCAAGACAAATTTCTTCTTCCTTCAAATAAATAAATACGAAACCTACCTAAGACTCGGCGGCGAACTACATTGCGAGGTCCGTAACCTCCCCCCGGGAGCCAACCTAAGCTGGACTAAAACCGCGTGATGATCGACTAACGATAGCGCTTGAAGGCCGAAAGACCTGAAATCAGCGCTAGGAGCGTCCAGGTACTCGGCTCAGGCACGGCTCCGCCGATGACACTACCAGAACCGCTTGTCGCACCAAACCGCGAGCGCCAATAGGAGTAGTCTTCAGCCGTGACGGAGCCAGGCGTGACGCCCGAACCTTCGTTGGGTAATGCGATCGCGGAACCGAGATTATGCCGCCAAACAACATAGTCCGCGATGTCAACTACGCCATTTTGGTTGTAGTCGCCAGGCACGCCCGGCGGTGCAGCCACTGGAATGCCGGCAGCCGATGCTCCGCCGAGAGCTAGAATGGCTTCCGGAGTAAGCAACTCATCGTAGTAAGCCAGGCTATTAATCAAGCCGGCCGATGACTCACCATCGTCATCCGCGAACAAATGCAGGATCGCTTTGATCGCCTCGCGGCCATTCGGCGCGGTATCGGTGGTTGCGCTGCCGATCGGGACACCATCGATATAGCCGGTTACCGTATAATCCGCTCCGTCCACGGAGCCGTCGATCGTTACCGCGACGCGCGTCCAAGTATTGGCGTTGAACACCCCGGCATACTGCCCAGAAATGCCCAGGCTTCCCGATGTGCCGTTCCCCGAGTCATCCCTGATGAAGAAGTCTCCATCCGTCGTTCCCAGCGCGGCGGTCTCCCAAAGAGACGAGAACGCCGACAGCGTGGGGAACTTGACGTCCATGACGATCGACCAAATGTTGGTTGTGGTAGGAACGCCAAAATCGTCCGGCGTGGCCTGATTCGGCATATCCAACGCTTGCGTGTTATCCATCGCCGGGAACGAAAGTACTGTGGCTGGAGAACCGGCAATCGTCTCGTTAACATAGGTCGGCGTCCAACCGCCAACGGCCGACATCGGGGTGCGTCCCGCGATCGAGTTGTTCAAATTGTTGTTGAAGTTCCAAAGCCCCGCTTGATTGGGGGCCGAGGGAATGCCGGCGGCCGTGGCGCCACCCAGGCTGCCAATCGTTGCCGAACTAAGAACTTCGCCGTAGTACGCGACGCTATTGACCAACCCCGCCGACGTTTCAAAATCGTTGTCCGTGAAAAGATGCAGCGCGCTGCGCACGGCTTCTTTGCCGCCGGGCGGCGTACTTGTCGTCGAGCTTCCCACCAACGTGCCGTCAATATAACCGGTCACCGTGTAGGTATCTGGCGTGGCCGTCGAGCTCACGGTTACCGCGAGACGTGTCCAGGTATCGGCGTTGAATACGCCATTGTATTGACTGGAAATGCCGACACTACCGTAGCTGCCGATCTGCGAATCGTCTCGAATGAAGTAATCGCCGTCATTCAAGCCAATTGTGCTCGTCTCCCATAAAGAGGTAAACGAATTCAGCACTGGGAACTTGAGATCCATCACGACGGACCAGTTGTTGTTCGTTGGCGTGCCTCCTGTTCCGTTCGGGCTGGCTTGATTCGGCATATCCAGCGCCTGAGAATTGGTCATGGCCGGGAACGACAGCACTGTTGCCGGCTGACCACCAATGGTTTCATTCACGTAGGCCGCCGTCCAGTCACCATTGACCGACATCGGCGAACCGCCGGACACCGCGTTATTCAAATTGTTGTTGAATTGCCAGACTCCGACCTGTTTGCCAACTACCGCACTGTAACAGACTAACGAGAACATCACCGCCACAATGGGCGCTCTGAAACTGGCTGCTGTCTTCATAGAAATGTCCCCTGAGATTTTTCCGCCTAACTAGAAATGATTAATTCGATGCGTGGCCGCGTGGCACGCCCAGCCATAGTATAGAAAATAAATTCAAAAATTGAAACTCCCCCCATTCGCGAGATTGCTATAAATTGGCCCGTAAACTTTTCCCGCTAATTCCAAAGGTCCTTTTTCATCAACGATTGGTTTGCTCGCCAGTGTGAATCCAGGCAAAGGAATTTTGATTATTGGTCATTGCCTATATTTGCGTCGTGTACTGGAGTTTCCGGGGCAAAGTGCGATCGCGCAACCATAGCTATTAGCGGCGCTCGTCATCGCGTGGTTGTTGGAGGCCGCGCAAGTGAGCGAAGGCCCTGCATTCGACAAGTCGTAAGCTTGTTCGTCGCATCGTTGGCGACCAAAGCTGGGTCGCTGGCGCAGGGCTTCGATGGTTTTGCGGTGCTCGTCGACGAGTTTGGCGGTCATGATAGAATTATAGTGAAAAGTGATCGGATTTGCCGTTATCCGGATCGTTTTAGTCTTTAGCATTATTTCCGCTAGTCGTGACGGCGCCGAATCATTGCGGCGACGAGCAGTGTCAATGGCAGCCCGGGGGACTCTGGCACAACCGAGGCGGCGAGTGATCCGTTCCCAAGATGGGCTGCGAAATTCGCGCGCCAGATGTCGTAATCACCGGCGTCGATTTTGCCGTTGCGGTCGCCGTCGGCTGTGAGGTTCGAGGTGCTCCCAAGCGTATCTCGCCACAGCACGTAGTCCGGTGCGTCAACAACGCCGTTATCGTTGTAATCGCTGAGGAGAACCGCGGGGTTCACCGTCAACGCCAAATTTCGAACGCGCAGGCCGTCGAAGTTGTCGGGCTCGTTCACGGTGAAGTCGAGCACGTTCGTGCCCGTGGTGAAGCCACTAGAAATCGTAAAAGGCGTTAGATTTGGCGCGCTCGCCCCATTCCAATTGCCATCTGCGAGCGAAATGCCGGTCGAATGCCCGTTGAGTCGAATCGACCCGAATTGGTCGGCCGCCCATGAGCCGCTAAGGCTTGCCGTGGCGGGATCAAAACCGATCATGCTGAACTGAAGCTCGAAGATGTAATCGCCGTAAGGACTCGTGGTCGAGTTGTCGCTCCAGCCGATCCAAGCCGAGTGCGCGTCGTTTGGTACCCAGCCGGGAAAAATGTTTTGCGGGCTGTACACGGCCGCGAGACCAGCAACCGGAATGCCCGGTCCGAAGACGGTATAATGTGGATCGGCGCTTCCGCCGGCGAGCACGTTGCCGGCTGCGTCGGTTCCCGTGCTAGGCAGTGCCAGTTGCATAGCGCGGCCCGCGGTCGAATTAAAGAGAATCGCGCCACAAACGGCAACAATATGGGCGTGTAGTCGTGCCATTTGGTCCCCCGATAAGCAACGCCATTGCTTGCCGACCCCCCGGCACAAGCAGCCTAAAACCGCGGCCGGCCAGGGTCAAGCACTTCCGCAAAGAATAAATGATAGCAGCGTGCGCACACGACAGGCATGAGCCACTTTGGCAAAAAGACTCCCCCAGCCCGACAATGTTGTCGCGCCCCAAAGTCATCTTCGCAATGCAAAAACGGCTGTCCAGCTAGGACGACGATCTGCCCTGCCCTTAGCTCGTCATCACCTTATGCTTGCCCGGCACCGGCACCGGGTAAAAACCATCTTTATTTGGCAACACCGGCGGTGTCGCCGAGAAGTCATAGTTCTTCGGTGCAAGATTAATGCCCTTCGCCAGTGCATCATCCCACTTGATGATCTTGCCCGAATAGGTCGCCATCCGGCCCAGAATCGCCGTCATCGTCGACTCGGCACCATATTGCACTTCGTTATAAGTGCGTCCATCGCGGAGGGCGGCGAACAAATCGTGGTGCTCTTGATGGTGGTTATCCTTCTTTTCGCCCGGGCTTTGCCATTTGCCTTCCTTGGTGATGATGACGCCACCGTGATCGCCATCGTCGATATCCAGCGTTCCTTTTGAGCCGTGGGCATGCTCGCGGACCTCCGAGGCACAGCCTTCCATGTGCCGGCATTGGCTGAACATTCTTGAGCCATCGGCAAATGTGAATTCGACGGCATGATGGTCGAAGATCTCACCATATTCCTTGCCGGTGCGAACCTGGCGGCCACCCATGCCTTGGGCGGAAATCGGGTGGGCATTGTGAATCCAGTTGCCGACATCCAGGTTGTGAATATGCTGCTCGACAATGTGATCGCCGCACAGCCAAGTGAAGTAATACCAATTTCGCATCTGGTATTCCATTTCGGTTTGTTCCGGCTTGCGCGGCCGCACCCACAGGCCGCCACCGTTCCAATAGACGCGCGTGGCAATGACATCGCCGATCGCCCCGTCGTGAATCCGCTTGATTGTTTCGACGTACCGTTGATCGTGCCGCCGCTGTAAGCCGACGGCGACCATCAGGTTCTTTTCCTTGGCCTTTTCGTTCGTTGCCAGCACACGGCGGACGCCCGGGGCATCGGTGGCCAGCGGCTTTTCCATGAAAATATGTTTGCCGGCTTCGACGGCTGCGTCGAAGTGGATGGGCCGGAAGCCTGGGGGCGTCGCTAGAATGACCAGATCCACGCCGCTGTCGAGGGCCTTTTTGTAGGCGTCAAATCCGTCGAACTGCCGCTCCGGCGAGACGTTGACAGTTGCGTCCTTCAACAGTTCGTCGCCGTCACGTTTACCGCGCTCGACTTGCTTCTTGATGTTATCGATGCTCGCCCGCATGTTGTCGGCAAACGCATCGGCTGCGGCCCAGAGCGTGACCTTGCCTTTCGTCGCCAGGGCCTGCAGGGCGGCCCCGGTGCCGCGGCCGCCGCAACCGATGAGCGCAATCTTGATTTCGTCGCTGCCTCCCGGATGCGCAGCTCCCCGTGCCAGTTGTGCGTTCACTCCGCCCAGCATCGCCCCGCCCACGAGCGCTGAAGTTGTTTTGAGAAACGTTCGCCGTGAAGAACCTTCGCCCGTATGATTGGTGTTCTCAGACATCTTGGTCTCCGCTTGTGATGAAGTGCGAGGGATGGCATTAAGTGCCTATCCCAGAACTGTCTCGGAGAGGGGGACAGTCCCATTTTGCTCCGAGGACTCCGCAAAATTGGGACAGTCCCCGACGGTTCTGGGATAGGCATTAGGAAGTTGCGGTGGCCCGTGCAGTTTGCCGCCGTGTCCGTTCAATATACCTACGGCACTCGGGAATGCGAAGTATCCCACTCGAATTGGGTATTCGGCGGTTTGGTCTCAGAATGTCTGCAATTTGCAGCGTCACGAGTTTCCTTGCCTTACTAGCGAAAATCCCGTGCTTTGACATCGAGTTGGCGCAACTGCTCGCCGAGTGCTTCCAAGCATTTCACCACTACGTGGATTACCGCTGCGAACTGTCCCGGTGCAGTTTGAACGTGACCGTGGGCGATCCAGGCGGGAGCACGTCGGGCGATGCGGTAAAACCGGTCCCACGTTTGTTGGTGCACGACCAAATTCGCGGTGCCGGTTTCGTCTTCGAGCGTAACGAAGGTAATTCCTTTCGCCGTGCCCGGCCGTTGACGCAAGAGTACCAAGCCCGCCACGATGACCGGCGTTTCGTTAGGGAGGCCCACTAACCCGCTCGCGGGCGTGACGCCTAACTTCGCCAACTGCTCGCGATAAAACGAGATGGGGTGTGCGCGCAGCGATAAGCCAGCGGTTCGATAGTCGGCCACGACTTCTTCATAAGGTTTCATGGCTGGCAGCGGGACGTTTTTGTCCATTTCGTTGTCATTGCATTGAATGAACTCCATAGCCGGCGGGTTACTATCCGCCGGGACCGGACGGCGTGGCCGTCCGGCTAGGGGGATATTTTCGCGGGCCTCAAATAATGGCATCTCGCGGCGCTTCTTTTCTTGCCCGAGTGCTTGCCATAGTGCTTGCCGTCGCCCTGCCCCGAGCGAACGAAAGGCGTCCGCCTCGGCCAGTTGCTTGACCACCGCTTGCCCCAGGCCGGTGCGGCGGGTGAAGTCATCAATCGACACGAACGGCCCTCCTGTTCGTGCGCGTTCGATTGTCTTCGCAACCGCTTCGCGCAGGCCGTTGAGCATGCAAAGGCCGAGGCGGAGGGCCGGGGGCGGGGACGCCCCGGCTCGCTGGAGGGCAAACTGCAAAGTTGACGATTGCAAATTGCCAATTGCAAATTGCAAATTTGTCATTGCGGAACTTCCCCAATTCGCATTTTGCATTTTACATTTTGCATTTTGCATTTCTTCCTTCTGCTCCTCGCTCCCTGCTCCTTGCTCCAGGCTACACTTCCATTCGCTCCAATTCACATCCACCGGCCGCACGGCCACGCCGTGGTCGCGGGCATCGCGGACGAGTTGGGCTGGCTGATAAAATCCCATCGGCTGGCTGTTGATCATCGCGGTCGCGAACGCCGCGGGATAATAATGCTTGAGCCAGGCCGAGGCATACACCAAGAGCGCGAAGCTCGCCGCGTGCGATTCTGGAAAGCCGTACTCGCCAAACCCTTCGATCTGTTGATAAACGCGCTGAGCAAATTCTTCCGGCAAGTTGTTGGCCTGCATGCCGGCGAGTAGCTTCTGCCGAAATTGCTCGATGAGCCCGGGCCGCCGCCACGCCGCCATCGCCCGCCGCAATTGGTCTGCCTCGCCCGGTGTAAACCCGGCCGCCACAACGGCCAACCGCATGGCCTGCTCTTGGAAAATCGGCACGCCCAATGTTTTTTTGAGCACGGCCTGAATCGCTTCGTTGGGATAGGTTACCGGTTCGTCGCCTGCTCGCCGTCGTAGGTAGGGATGCACCATGTTCCCCTGAATCGGCCCCGGCCGCACGATCGCCACTTCGATTACCAGGTCATAAAAACATTTGGGCTGTAGCCGCGGCAGCATCGACATCTGCGCGCGGCTCTCGATTTGAAACACGCCGATCGTATCGGCCCGGCAAATCATGTCGTACACGGCCGCGTCATCTGGCGGGATCGTCGCCAACGTCAGCTCGCGGCCGTAATGCTCGCGCACCAGGTCAAAGCATTTGTGAATCGCGGTGAGCATTCCCAAGCACAGGCAATCCACCTTCAAGATGCCGAGTTCATCAAGGTCATCTTTATCCCATTCAATGACCGTGCGATCTTCCATGGCCGCGTTTTCGATGGGCACCATTTCGCACAGCGGTCCCTGCGTCATGACCATCCCGCCCACGTGCTGCGACAAATGGCGGGGAAAGCCGATGATTTCGTTCACGCAATAAATCAGCCGCTGGCCCAGGTCGGAATTTGGCTCGATGCCCACGTCACGGCACCGCCCTACGAGTTTTGGCTCGCGTGTGTAGCCTTCCACGTGTTTCGCCAGCGCATCGACGCGATCGAGCGACAGGCCCAACGCCTTGCCGACATCGCGAATGGCCGACCGGCTGCAGTAGGTGATGACCGTTGCGGCCAAGCCGGCCCGTTCGCGGCCATACTTGTCGTACACGTACTGCAATACTTCTTCGCGCCGCTGGTGCTCGAAGTCGATGTCGATATCCGGCGCTTCGTTCCGCTCGCGACTGATAAAGCGCTCGAACAACAGGTCGCTTTGCGCAGGATCGACGGATGTCACGCCCAAACAAAAACATACGGCCGAATTCGCCGCCGAGCCGCGGCCCTGGCACAAGATATTCCGTGACCGGGCGAAGCGCACTAAGTCCCACACGGTAAGAAAGTACGATTCGTAGTGCAGTTCGCCAACGAGTTGTAGTTCGTACTCGATCTGTTGCCGCACTTTTTCCGATAGCCCAGCCGGGTAGCGCTCGGCCGCGCCTTGCCAAGTAAGTTGCGTCAGGTACTCGAGGGGCGTTTGGCCTACCGGCGCGAGTTCGGTGGGGTATTCGTACTTCAACTCATCGAGCGAGAACCGGCAGCGTTCGGCAATTTCGATGGTCCGCGCGATCGCCTCCGGCGCGTCGGCAAACAACTCGCGAATCTCTTCGAGCGATCGCAAGTGCCGCTCGGCGTTGGGAAATAATAGCGTTCCCTCGGCTGCCGATACCGTCGTGCCATGCCGAATTGCGGTGAGTACATCATGCAGCACCATTCGGCCGGGCACGTGATAATGCACATCGCCCGCCGCCACGAGTGGTATACCCATAGCGTGCGAAAGCTGCTGCAACGCTGCAAGCCGCGCGCGATCATCCGCTCCGCGTACGAGTTCTGCTAATAAGTAGCAGCGGCCGGGGAAAATGTCACGATAGGCAGAAAGAAGACAAGGAGAGGGGGGGACAGAAAGACAAGGAGACAAGGAGAGGGGGAGACAAGGAGACTCAGAGGTATCGCTTGTTATAGGATTCTCCTTGTCTCCTTGTCTCCTTGTCGTTTCTCCTCGCTCCTCGCTCCTCGCTTCTCGCCCCTCAACAACGACCCCTGCCACTAATTCTGCTGCGAATTCGGCCACGTCCTTCAGCGTGAGCACGCATTCGCCTTTCGGCGCTTGCCGACGTCCGCGAGTGATCAGCCGGCACAACCGGCCGTAGCTGGCTCGGTCGGTTGCCCACAACACGATGGGCGGCGCGTCGAGCGGGGTGATTTCCGCGCCGATAATCAGCGGCAAGCCGACCTCTTTGGCCGCGATGTGGGTCCGCACCACGCCCGCCAGGCTGTTGCGGTCCGTCACCGCCAGCGCGCGGTACTCCAACTCGGCCGCGCGCCGCACCAATTCGTCGGCATGCGACGCGCCTTCGAGGAAGGAGAAGTTCGTTTTGCAATGCAGTTCTACATAATGCATTGGGCCAGCCGCTACTCACGTTAGTAAATCTCACGCAAAGACGCAGAGGCGCAAAGTTAAAATATGTTTTCAAACCGCTAATGGATCGCTAATAAGGAAAAGTATTTCGCTTCTCTCATTAGCGGATTTATTAGCGTGAATTAGCGGTTTAGAGCCTTTCTTTTGTCTTCTTTGCGCCTCTGCGTCTTTGCGTGAACCGCTCTTGTTTTCGGCAACGGTTAAACAAATACACCGTGCAGGAACCAGCGCCGGCCTGCCAGTCGCCGGCATAGCCATAAATGACTTCCTGACTCGGTCGCGATGCGATAGTAATCGCGCCGCACCGAGGGCCCGCGCCACCACAATGACTCGATTCGCTCGGGCCCCGCGTACGCCACAATCGATTCGCGCCGCCCGCCTAACCACACCGCTTGTGGCGGACCATCGGGCGCCACGCAGACTACTTCCATAGGCTGCGGCACGGGGTACAGCGACAAAGGACGCGGCGGGAGATAAGAAGAGGGGGAGAGGGGGAGAGGGGGAGACAAGGAGACTCCAGTATCATGCCATGCCTGTGAATCTCCTTGCTTTTCCCTCTCCTTGTCTCCCTGTCTCCTTGTCTTCTTGTCTTTTCGTCTCGCACCTCGCACCTCGCGCCTCGCAACTTCTCCCCACCGCACCGCCCGCTCGGGCACTGCGCTCGCTCGCAACTCGGCACGCAATACACGGTTATGCCCTAATCGGCTCGTGAGCCGGTTTACTAACACCGCCAGTTGGTGCGGGTTTGTCGACCAGCGGTCGGCAAACAATTCGCCCTGCCGTTCGCCCAGTCGCCCCACGACTGCGGCACGCAACTCCACGCGATCGACTTCACCCGCCAATTTCACGGCTTCCAAATGAAGTTTGACGAGTTCCAGCAATTGGCGTGCACATGCCGATGGTTGCAGCAACCCCACGCGCAGTAATTGGGGTGGTACGCCCTGAGGCTTTGCGAAGGGCGTGGTCGCCGTACTATTGGGTTTGGCAGTGACAATGAACGAGCAGTGCGCGCTCCGCTCCGCGTCGCGGCTAAACGGCCAATCATTGTCAATGCAATCGTCAATAACACCACGCCCGTCGCCGACTCCGGGCGTGCCACCCGCCAAATACAGCCAACACTCCAACACCACCGCGCCCTGGTCTCGTGCCGCCAACTGCCGTGTCAGCTGCTCCACCAGTTGCTCGAGCACGTGCAACAATGCACCGCGATCACTCGTCGGTTCTTCCAACGCATAACTCACGTCGAAGGCCGACCGTGCTCGACGCGGTTCGATGACCTCTCGCCCCACGCCGGTCAACTGATCGAGTCGCCATAGCAACTCTTCGCCAAACCGAGCGGCCAGCGCCTCGCGCGGAAGGGTTGCTAATTGACCAATCGTTTCGATTCCCAATTCTCGAAGTATGGCCGCGGTTTCCTGGCTGATGCGCAACGATTGAACTGGAAGCGACTCGAGGCGAGCCGGGCGGTCCTCCGCTCCGGCTGGGGGCGAGGACGCCCCGGCTCGCTGCAATTCGCAATCCGCAATCTGTAATCCGAAATTTCCCTCGAAATGCGCCGCGGCCCAGGCCGCTCCCACGGTTTCGGCTACGCCCCAGCGCACGACATATCCACGGCGTGCGAAAAACTTCTTCGCCTCTTCGACTAGCCGGTTTTCGCTGCCCCACAGATGTTCGAGATTGGAAATATCCAGCAGCAAACTCTCCGGCTCAGGCCCCTCTTCGATAGCCACGCGCGGACTAAACCGCTCGCAGGCCTCGGCACACTTTACTAACGCCTGCCGATCCGCCTCGGCATCGTACGCCGCGATCACTAAACCTCGCGCTAACGATTGCGCCTCGGCCACCGGCATCCCCGGCCGCACGCCTTGCGCGACGGCCTCGCTACAACATGCCGCCACTTCTCCACCGCGCGGCCTGTTCATCACCAGTACCAGCGGCCGGCCTTTAAGCTCGGGCCGAGTGCGAACGGCTCGTTGGATCGGCCAATTGGGTAACCACAGGCAAAGCATGCGTGTCATAGTTCGAACTAGCTCCTTGCACGGTCCGATGTACATCATCTATCTCGACCATCGCTCTGCCGCCGGCGCGGCCCTGGCGACAGTGAACAAGCCGCACTTCCATGCGACGAAGTAAGTCAAGAACCGAGAGTCGAGAGTCGAGAGCCAAGCCTCTGGCTCTTGACTCTTGACTCTTAGCTCTTGACTCCACTTCCAGCCGCACATCTGCCCACGAGGGCTGCCCCCGCGCGCCCGCTGGCCGCACGAGTACGCCCAGTGTTCGCCCGGCCTCGGCCGCCAACTGCAGTCGGCGAAATGCCCGGCTATCCAAGCGGTCGATGTTGGCCCACATCGCCGCCACAACCGGTGAACGTAGCGATTGCACGGCCGCCCACAGTTCATCACGCGCATTTTGCGGCCAGACTACGATCGTTCGCTCCAAATCAATTCCCCATGCCGCGGCTGCGGGTGGATAAAAAGTTCGCGTGCGATCGATCACCACCAAGACGCCTCCTTCGCCGCAAGCCTCACGGGCTCCCAGCAGCGATAAGGTGAACGTGCCATTCGTAGCAACCGGTGGCGCGCCTATCCGTCTCAATTTTGGTGCTCTTGTTTCCGCGTTTGCGGCAGGCGAGCCGCCTGCTGCTACGGGCGTCATCATCCATTCCACGAGCATCCCGTGTCGTAGGCCGCCAGCGGGCAGCAGCCGATCGATCGCTGCCACGCCACATGAAAATACATTGGCCTCCCTGGTTTTTGTACTGGCCCATTGCCCCAACTGTTGCCGCAAACCCTCCACTAGCCGCTCGCGTGAATCAGTTGGCAAAGCCCCTCTTCGCTGCGACAACGCGACACCTTCAGATTGAGAGGAACAGCTCATGGCACTCCTTACCTCGGTGCTAGCACTCTCGCTGTTATAACTGTACAAATGTATCGTAGTGCGTCAAGGGAATCTTTGCAGAAAAACAAGAAGCCGGCACAAATTACCGGCATTCAAAGTACCTCGGGCAGAAAGCCGACAAGAAAAACGCGGATCAGCACCGCTTCGGCCGCACGACTTCGCCACACGCTTCGACTATCTCAGCCCCCCAGCAATGGATAATCCTGACTCCGTAGGCCTTCTTCTTTCATCGAGGCCCAGAAATTATCGGGCACTTTCGTGTACGCCGCATAAACATTCTCTGCCACCCGATCGGCGTACGTCGAATCCAGCCGGACCGCGATTATGCCGGGGAGCGATAGCGCGAACTGAAGGCAGGCATGGGCGGGCGAAATGCCGTGGCCATCGCAGAGCGTGACGAACGACTTCCGCCATGCGAGTATCGAGCGATCGGCGGAATCCTCGGAATTCAAAACGCGGCCATCCAACCGATTGCCGCCGACCAAAAACCCGCCCTCGAACACACCCGATAGGATGACCGGAATTTGCCGCTCGGCAAGCAGGTGCAGCAGCGACACGGCAGCAGGCGAATGTCGCATCAGGGTATAGCCGCCGACTAACTCAACAAAGTCGACCTCGTCGTAAGGAAGGTTTTCGGACGCAGTCGCTAGGCCATGGCCAGAAATGCAAAGTCCTGCCGCCAGGACCTGCCCTGAATCACGCAGGCCACGAGCTATCTGCCAGGCCTTCAGGTCTTTCGCAGCCGCCACAATTAACTTGGGCCGATAGGCGTCTTCCAACAAACGGCAACTCTTTTCCCAACACTCTTGAACCGCCCCGTCCGTGGCAAGTTGGAGAAGGATCTCATCGCCGGCAATTTCAAGCCGCTGTAACGCGCGCGCCAGCACTTCGAGGGCCGCACCAGCGCCATGGGCATACGTCGCTTGCACAAACACCGGCGGTTGCACTTGCCGAAACCACTCGCCCACGATCGCCAGCTTCGCCTGGTCGGTTATTACGCGGCGGACATTGCCCAGGGCGGCCGTGCCAAACAATATGGGCGGCACGTGCAATCCCGTCCAGCCCAGCGGTCGCGAATAGTGGCTATCCATCACGGTGGCCAAAAGGGGACGGGAGGGCTCTGTAGAAAACATATAGCCGACCCGTTTCGGGTCGGCGAAACGATGCGGGAAACTCGACGATGGAAACGGCTGGCACGTCCGGCCCAGAGGGCCGGGCTATGTTTTCTATAGAGCCGGACGGGAGTCAATTACGGGCCGACGGCTCGCCTTGCCGTCACGCCTCACCCGTAATTGACTCCCGTCCCCTTCTCGTTGGTTTAGTAGCGGTCCTCGATGAACGCATAGCACAAAATATGCGTCATGATGTAGAAGCAGTCCTCCAAGTGCCCCATATGTTTCGACGGCACAAGCAGCGGCAAGCTGGAGATTTCCCGCAATTTTCCGCCTTCGCCGGTGGTGCAACCGATCGTTTCCACGCCGACCGAGTTCGCATATTCGACGGCCCGCAGCACATTCGGGCTGTTGCCGCTGCCGCTGATGGCAATCAACACATCGCCTTTTTCGGCCCAGTTCTTGAGCTGCTCGACGAACACGCACTCGTAGTTCACATCGTTCGCATACGCGGTGATCGTGGCGACGCTATCCGAAAGGCCGATCATGCGGAAACGCTTTTGCTTGCCGTACGAGCAGCCCTTGATGACATCGACGACCATTTCCGAGGCGATACTCGCGCTGCCGCCGTTGCCGCACGAGTAAATGGTTCGGCCGGCATCACGGGCGGTGCGCAAACACAAAATCGCCTTCTCAACAGCCTCCGCGTTGACCTTTTTCACGACCTCGGCGAGATCATCCAAATACGTGCGGGCAAAACCCTTCTTAGTTCCTTGAACCGTCATTACTTGTTCTTCCTTTCATCCACTTGTTTTTGCCAAAGTGCCAATCGTTCGGGGAGTTGATCCGGTCGCGCGACGCCCGTTGTCGCCAATTGCTGAACCGTGATCGACGCAACGAGATTCGAGACAATCGCCGCTTCAGGCAACAGGGCCCCGGAGCACAAAGCCATCGCCATCCCAGCGCTTGCGCTATCACCGGCGCCGGTGGGGTCGATTTCACCATCGACGCGAACACCCGGCACGATGGTCCATTCGGGGTCGGTCACGATCATGCCCAGCGCGCCACGGGTGACCACGATCGGTGCACCGACTTCGCCGCGCAATTTTTCGGTCGCCGTCCGCAGTGTCGCCAGATCAACCTCTTCATTGGGCCACCACATATCGCGACCCAGCGCTTCGAATTCGTTCGGCTTGATCATCACGTTGCGATACTTACGAATCCGCCGCCGGCTATCGGCCCAAAACACCACCTTGGGGTAGTTCGGCGCCCGGCTGATAAGAAATTCGCGCACACGATCGGTAATGACGCCGCGGTTGGTTTCCTCGACCTGATCCATGATCAACATCGCATCGACGTGCGGAAGCAGCGCATCAATCGATTTGATCACTAGCTCTTCGGTGGCCGCCGAGGTTTCCGTGCGGTTCTTCGTGTCGTACCGATCGTGCTCGCCGGCAAGGGATGGATCGCGCATGTTGCGCGGCTTCAAATAGGTGGGCGTCATGCGGTCGGCCGCCGCGTGCAGGTGGTCGGTGCCGCAACGCAGTTCGTTGAGCCGCCGGCGCAGGTCGTAGCCCTCGCCGTCCTCGCCCGTCATGCCGATGGCGTGTAGCGTGCCCGCGCCCAGCGACGACAAATTGCACATCACCGTGCCGGCACAACCGGGCGACGTGCGAATCCGCGTCACCTGATGCGCGGCCCGGCCGGTCTCGACGCTGCTTTCCTGAATCTCGGGGTCGCAGTCGAGATATTTATCCAAGAAGAAGTCGCCCACCACGGCGATCCGCACCTGTGGAAACCGGGCGATCAACTCCGCCAATCGCGCTTGAGTTAACTCGGGAGCGCTCATCCTTCTTTCCCCAATTGCTGCAAAAGACCAAGCAGGAAATCGCGATTATCCGCCTGCAAGTATTTCATCGTGCCGCCCATGCGGCTGAACGTCTTGTTGTAGCGTAAGTAGTATGCCGGATTATCTTCCGGCGGCTCACCTTTCGACCAATCCCACGAGCAGGCCGCCAAATCGACCACCTGGATAAAGTAATTAGCTAGCGGCCCGCCCGCTTGAATCGCCACGTTGTTCGCGATCGAAAGCGACTTTTCGAAAATCATCGGGCTCATGACGGCCGAACCGATCGAAATGTAAACACCGCCATCGATCTTGCGGATGTTCTCAGCAAACGTCAGAAAATCACGCTCAGCGCAACGTCCCAAACAAGCGCCGTTGTTCATCGGATGGTTGTAGATGATGTCATGACCGAACATCGGGTGACCCGTGAATGGCACGCCCAGCCGGAACGCGTTCGCCTGCACACTGTATTGCTTCCAACGGTGAGGGATCTTCATCCACCCCGCCGCCAACTTAAACTTCTGCACAACGTTCAAGAGATCGCTGGCCGCAGCGGCATGCTGCGGATCGGACTTAATCGCTTGAACGACGATTGACTGCAACTCGTCGACCGAGGGAATTTGCAGGCCTTCCGACTCGATCATCGAGCCGACCGATTCACCGTAGCCCTTGCCCTCGAAAGCACCGATGTTGAGCGCCAAGTTGATGAAGAAGCCGGTTTCCTGCCAGTTGCCGAACCGGCCTTCGCTTACCATCTTCTTAACGTCTTCACAACTTTTGCCGAGGTAGCTAAACTCCCAGTCGTGAATTACGCCGGCACCGTTCGTCGCTAAGTGCGTGAGCCAACCGCCTTCAATTAGCTTGGTGAAGACAGGGCCCAAGCCGTTCTTGATGGAATGGGCGCCGAACGCACATACAACCGGCTTGCCATTCTTCCTGGCCGCGCGAATCCGCTGGGCCAGTTCGGCAATCATCTCCCGCGACGCCGTAGGCAACTCGCCAGGCTCACGCTCCGGCGACACCGCCTTCGTTTCAATTTCAAACTTATTGATTCGCGCCGAGAGCGGCTGCATCGCGACGGCGAAACGATCAAACTGTGGGTAGGGCATGACGGTATTCCAAATCATCAATAATTCGCTTGCGTGCAGCGTCGGCAAGTCGTTTAATTCGGAGCCAACGGCGACTCAGCGCAACGTTTCGCCTCGCCGTTGGCACGGTGTTAAACAAGCGATGGGTCATTTGCCGCACAGCTATCAATAGTACGAATTTCCTCCACTGCCGGGAGAGGAAAAGCGCTACCAAGTCGCGGCACTACTTCCACACGTAATCAATCACCTGCTCGTGCTCGCGATAATCGGGAATCACCATGTCCGCCCCGACGCTCACCAGGCGGTCGCGTTTCCACTGATCCGGCTTGCCGCTGCGATTCGCTTCATCGCTGGCAACGGCCACGGCAATTCCGCCGACATCCTTCACGTTCTGAATCTCGACGTAGCCGTCACCGAAGCCCAATAGCCGCGCCCCATCCACTTTGTTCACATCGAGGATGCGACGAATGACGTGGGCTTTTGAAAATGTCTTGTAATCGTCGACAGCCCCGTAAACGCGCCCGTGGAAATATGGATCGAGGCCCAGGAGCGTCACCTCTTCCTTGACGTAGTTCTCATCGGTACCGCTCGCCAAATAGAGTTTTAGCCCCTTGGCTTTGAGGCCCTTCAGCAAATCAATACTGCCGGGAACAACCATTTCCTCCGGCGGAACCCGTCCACTCCGCAGGTCTTCGCGCCGCGTCCAGATCCGCTCCATCAGCCGATCGTGGTACATCTGTTTGTACTCCGTCGGATCCTGCGGCGTGCCGCCACGCTTGGTGACCTCCTCGGCGAGGCGAATCATCTGGTAGATCGTCTGCTTGCCGGTAAGTTCCATCACGAAGTCATACGCCAGCTTATAAAGTGCGTCATGCGACTCCTTCGTGCCGGTGCCTTGCAGCACCTCCACCATCAGGGGCACCATGACTTCCGGCCAGCCCTCGCGCACGAGGCTCAGCGTACCATCGAAATCGAACAGCACATGCTCGGGCGGCGCTGCTCGCTGGACATCGCGAATGATCTCAATACTGGTACCCGGCAAGAAACGCGACTGGGCGGTGGCCGCCTCCGTGGGACGAAAATCCGGTTCTTCAAAAACAGACATTAACGGCAATACTCCAGACGAATGACGCGGCAAGAAATCAGCGAATTACGGTTTGATTCTCTATCATATAAAAACCGTGTCCCCGCCACTACCCGCCATCGTGGCCAAACAGGGCCGCTCAATGATTCCCACGGCGCCAAGGATAGCGCGCCTAGACGCTTTGCGATCGGCGTGGAATCGTCGGTGATTCCCGGTCCACCACTCCCTGCGAAGACTCTCACGGCGTGTCATCTTCAGGGCCTCACTCAGCCCGGTTCCGAACGACACGTTGCGGCCGTGGACGGTTTTGCATCATTGTCAGATCGCGTGCCTGTGCAGCGGGCGGTTCTTTGGCCGACCTTGCGTTTTCGTGCGTGCCATGATCGAATTCCTGTAGCGTAGCCGGCGGTTAACTGCGGTAGTAAGCTAGGGTGGGCTTCCCTTGGACCAAATAGGAAAACCGGCGGCAAGGATGCAAATTCGAGCTGAAACGTATACCATCGAAGACTCCCAAGCGCCCGTAGCTCAGCTGGATAGAGCAGCGGATTTCTAATCCGCCGGTCGCAGGTTCGAGTCCTGCCGGGCGTGCTTCGACTTGCGGCAATTCCTCAACGCCACACGACCAGAACTCCAATTCACGCGGAATCAGGGCACAACGTGGACACGTGAGAAGTGGCGAACGTGTCGTCGTGTATTCAGTTTCTGCTCGATTTCGCATGGCAATGCCATGCTTCACGTTCGAGTGATTTATTTTCTGGCCCGAGCATGGCTCCTTTCCGCTTCCACTCCCCAATCGTGCATCGCGTAGAGGATGGGCTTTAGCTTCCGCCCCAAAGGCGTCAACGAGTATTCGACCTTCGGTGGAATTTGTTGATGGATGTACCGGTCGATGATCCCGCATTCTTCCAACTCGCGGAGTTGGCGGGTCAACGTGCGTGGCGACACGCCGCCCAGCAAGCGGGCCAATTCGCCGAAGCGTTTCGTGCCCTCCAGCAGGTGGTGGATGATGAGCACCTTCCAGCGCCCGCCAATCGCCGCGATCGTGGTTTCAACGGGACAGCTCACGTTCTTCTTGTTGTTCTGTCGCCCCCGAGGCTTGGACATCGGACCCTTCGGTATCATTGGAGATACTGGCTTACAAGATTGACCATACTTGAAGTTTTGCTGCTACCGGCCTAAAAGTTAAGGGAAGTCGTCCGGTGCCGCAACCGCCCGAAAGGAAAACCATGCCGAAAATACTCGTACTGTACTATTCCATGTACGGACATGTCGAAACGCTCGCCGCCGCCATTGCCGAAGGGGCGCGATCCGTCGCGGGTGCGGAGGTCACAATCAAGCGCGTGCCCGAAACCATGCCGCCCGAGGTCGCCAAACAGGCGGGCGCGAAGCTCGACCAGGCCGCGCCGGTCGCGTCGCCCAAGGAATTGGGCGACTACGATGCCATCATTTTCGGCTCGCCCACCCGGTTTGGAAACATGACCGCCCAGATGCGCAACTTCCTCGACCAGACGGGCGGACTCTGGGTGAAGGGCACGCTCGTTGGCAAGGTCGGCAGCGTCTTCACCAGCACCGGAACGGGTGGCGGTAACGAGAGCACGATCATCAGCTTCGTGACGACGCTCATGCACCACGGCATGGTCTATGTCGGCTTGCCCTATACCTGCCCGGAATTGGCCGACATCAGCGAACTCAAGGGTGGCTCGCCCTGGGGCGCGGCGACGATCGCCGGGGCGGACGGCTCGCGACAACCGAGCGAAAAAGAAGTGGCGCAGGCCCGCTTCCAGGGCCGACACGTCGCGACCATCGCCAAAAAACTTTTTGCCTGAGGACAGAATGAAGAAGCTCCTGAGCGTCGAACACGCCGGTCGTGGCCACTGGGTCGGTAATGGTTTTCCGGTGCGGACCATGTTTTCGCACCATAGTCACGGCGCGCGCATCAGCCCGTTTCTGCTGCTCGACTATGCCGGTCCCGCCGAGTTCCCACCGTCCGACCAACCGCGGGGCGTCGAAGAGCATCCGCATAAGGGTTTCGAGACGGTCACAATTGTCTATTCCGGCGAGGTCGAACACCGCGATTCTTCCGGCGGGGGCGGCGTGATCGGCCCCGGCGATGTGCAATGGATGACGGCCGCCTCGGGCCTTGTGCATGAGGAAATGCACGGCCGCGATTTCACTCAACGCGGCGGCGTGCTGGAGATGGTGCAGCTTTGGGTCAACCTGCCGGCGAAAGACAAGTCGGCCCAGCCACATTACCAGGGCATTACGGCGTCGCAGATTCCGGAAGTGCCATTACCCAGTGCTGCGGGCACGGTACGCGTGATCGCGGGGGCCTTCGGCCGCCAGACCGGACCGGCAAAAACCTATACCCCGCTCAATGTTTGGGACGTGCGGCTGACGGCCGGGCACCGCGCTGAGCTTCGCGTTCCCGAGGGGCACAACACGCTCTTGTTCCTGTTGAGCGGGCAGGTGGAGCTTGCTGGCGGCGAAATGCTGCGAGACACGGGCTTGGCCGTGTTCGATCGGCAGGGCGACTCGCTGACGCTGGCCGCGCTGCAAGATGCGAAACTGCTGTTGCTGAGCGGCGAACCGATCGACGAGCCGGTCGTCGCGCACGGGCCGTTCGTGATGAACACGGAGGCCGAAATCCGCCAGGCCTTCGCCGACTTCCACGCGGGCCGGATGGGGCAACTGGTCGCTAAACCGGAGTGATGGCTGATCGCTCGGTGAGGCACGTCGCCAGCCGGGAAACGCGGCAATCCGCTCTGTCAGATCCTCAACGTGAGCGACGGTCACCCATCCGTTAGTTTTGACACTCGACAGCGCGCCATCGCCGTCGCGCCGCGATACCTGCAACCGCCAGGATAAACAGCATGAACGTTGCCGTCTCGGGCACCGCGGCCCCCGTCCTTGCAGCCGCGCCACTACCAGGCTGGCCATAGTAAGAACTCCAAGTCGAGTAGGCGTCTGCAGGGAAGCCGACCGGGTTCTTGCGCCACAGGACGTAATCGGCAGCATTGACCATCCCGTCGGCGTTGAAATCGCCCGGCACCAACGTCGGCACCAGCGGAGCTTGTGCCGCAAAATCCGAGACGCCGCGGCCCCACCAATCGGTCATGATGGCATAGTCGGCAGCATCGACAACACCGTCTAGATTCAGATCGCCGGCCGCCTTTCCAAGGTTGGTTGTCGCACCCCAGTTTCGCAAGAGCACGGCGATATCTTCATTGTTGATCTTAAGATCATTGTTGATGTCGGCTGGGCCAGTGGGGTTCCAGTTCGAAACCAAGATTTGGAGGTCACTGGCATCAACCACACCGTCGTTGTTAATATCGGACCTGGCAAAATCTTGCGGCGAGCAACCGGACGTTATGCATCCAAGCACGATGTTCGAGTCGTCGTTGTCCACCAGACCGTCTTTCGTGAGATCGCCGGGGACCGGCGCGATTGCCGGTGGCGCGGTCCAGGGAATGGGCAAGTAACTGGCATTGAGCAGATTGAAATCTTTAACATCGACGATGCCATCACCATTGGCGTCGCCATCGGCGTGAGTTGCCCCAGTCAAATGCCAGTGATTTCCGATTGCGAGCATGTCTACTTTATTCACGGCGAAATCCCCGTTGAAATCCGCCGGTGCCGACAAAGTTTTATTGAAATTCAGTTGCAACGCCGAGAGATCAGACGCATCGACGTACCCGTCCCCGTTGACATCGCCATCGATGTGTCGCATGCCCGGCCCTTGACCCAAATTGCCTAACAGGATGTCGCGGTCGTTTTGATCGACTTTGAAGTCGGCGTTCAGATCGCCGGCCAGATCGGAAACAACGGTCACACTTTCCGCGCCACCGGACGCGTTGTAAACTTCGGCTGCAATATCGGAGGCAAGTGACGAAAGATTGACGTCTTGGTTGACATGGTGAAGGCCGGCAAGAGCAAAGTTCGCATACGGATTGGCGACCAACGACGGAGCGGATGAATCGCAACACAACGTGCGCACTTCATCGACGCCGCGCTGGTTGAAATCATAAGTAAAGTAAAGATCGCCCGCGTAGTGATGCGAAATGTCGTTAAGACCTAATCGCGACTGAGCCTCGCCCCCTTCTCCGGCGCGATCGCCTACGAGGTAGAGTTCTGTATCAATGCCAGGAATTCCCGCCCAGTTCGTGCCCTCGGGTCGCTTGATTAAAGGGTATCGTTTCACCGCACTGGATGGCGCCGATTTGAGCCGCCCAATCCACACATCATCTCGCAGCACGGTATGATACGTGTCGTCGATGGCAATCGATTCAGCCGGGGTGGGATCATTGTCGTGGTAAAAGTGTATGTCCCGGTCAGCGAAGTACGCGCCCATCGTGTGAAGCGTGGTGATGTAGTACGTATCCGAAATCATGGTCACCCAGAAATAGTTGTCGAGAAAGCCGGGAACATAAATGTGATATTGGCCAACGCCTGACAAATCGAGCGTGGGAGCAATAAAGGCTGGGTCCCGCGCAAATGGATTATGGCGCGCGGGATCGTAGTAATCGGGCCCATCCAGCGGGCCCCATTCCAGCGCGACAACCGGCCGGACCAACGAGAAGATCGCTAGCAAAACCAGCCATCGCAAACAGTCCAGGTAGGGATTTCGTTGCGGCACTCTTCGGACTCCCAATGAAATGGTCTCGGCTGCACGGACCAAGGTCGCACTGCGATCAAGGCACGGACGGCCTCCCGCGGGATGGATTTAGAGCATTTTAGTCAATTCGCAATCCAAATTCGACAAGAACTCGTCCACCGCGTCCGTATGGTCAGTGCTGTTGTCGTCGCGCAATGAGTTGTATTCGTCGGCAGCATATTTCTGCTCTTCGCTCGTGACGTCGCACAGCAAATTCCGATCGCTCAGTTGCGAGTTCTCCGGCAACTGATTCCACACGGTGCGCGTCGTTTTCGAATCGGCGGAACGAGTGCCGAGGGCGAAACCTGCCAGCACCTCGTCGCGTGCTACCGCCGCCGAGGCTTCCGTGCTGATGGATGCCGAAACCGGCCCGCTATCGATCGTACTAGCGCCTGCAATCGCCGCCCCGGCGCCCGCACCCGGGAAGCTTGCCCCGAAGTTACCTCTCCAGTCCGTGTAGCCGGTTCCATTGGCACCGCCATTGCCGTCGATGGAAGAGTGCTTTTTCCAAATCACGTAGTCGCTCGCATCCACGACGTTATCGAGGTTGTAATCGCCCGGTAAATGTGAGATCAGCACCGAACCATCATCCTTCGTCCATCCCAATCCTGATTCGTGTGGGTCGACTGGGTCGATTTGGAGAGGGCTGATGCCGAGATTCGCAGCGTGCTGCACGACGAAATTCAATTTACCCAGTTGAAGCGGTACTCCGCCGTTGTTACCGCTGGGGAAGGTGTTAAAGATCGACACCCGGATCGTTCCCGGCACCTGCTCGCTCGCCGTCATGATCCAACCAGGCGCCGGGAAGTCGCTCCCGTTGCTGGCGCCTAGGAAACCCAAAGCATCGGTCTGGTATTTGACGGTATACGTCGAGGAGATAATACCCACGACCGTCGGTTCGATCGTGATATTAACCGGCAGTTCGTACGTGTGATCGGTGAGGACCGGAATATTGTCCGGAATGCTCAATTGCGGATCGTACAGCGCCACTCCGCCGGTGCCCGGCGCGGTTCCGTCTGGAACTTCGGGCGTGTTGATACCCGCGGATTCCTGCGCGATCAGCGAGGTATCGAACGCGCTGAGACTCGCCCCGCCATTGCCACTCGCATCACCAACAATCGCCGGATCCACGAGCGGATGAGCATCAAAGCCGGTCGTCCCCGCCGCACCCACGATCACCCGGGCAATCAAGGCCGCATCTTCGGCCGTGTAGGCATTCGGCGGCGACGACGACGGCACGACGCCGCTGCCATTGGCGTCGCCCGGGAACGCGACCTTTTGAATGGCGAAGTCAGACAGGGGCTTGTGCTCGTCGACCAGGCAATCGATCAATCGCAGCACTTGGGTCGCACCGTACGGAGCGGTGGTAGGCACGGTAGCGACGATATTCACGAAAGCAGATGTGCCAGTGAACGCGGCGGATTGTAAGTTCGCCCACGCAGTCACGGTCAACGTTGCCGTCGTGCCAACCACGCTCTGGTTCGCCATTACCGACCAGTTCGGCAGTACAGCCGTCACCTGGTCCGGATTGATTGTCAGCAGCGTCGTGTCATAGACGAGCTTGAAGTCGACGCCTTGCACGTTCACGCCCGTCGCCCGCACTGGGAGCGTAGTATCAAGCGTGTTGGAGGCCGTCAGATCGACGCCCTGACCCGGTCCGCGCGCAAAATCTGGCAGACTAATAATCGGCGTTCCCCCGAGAACGGAAATTGGAACCGATTGTTGATAGTTGTCGCCGGCGACGAAGTCGCTGTTGCCATCCAGTAAGTCGCCTGAGGTGTCCTTAAAGGCAGTCGCGCCACTTACCAGCTTGATGAAGTAGGTGTCGGCGCCCAAAACACCGCCCGACTTCACCCAGCTCAGGGTGTTCGTGGCGGCATTCCAGACAACCGAGCCTTTCATATCGACGTTGGCAATCGCGGCATGCACGACCACATCGGGCGGCTTGAACGTATCGCCCGGCAAGAGCGGATTAATGCCGTCGTAGAGGTTCAGATTGGTGAAGTCGATGGCCGCGTTGAACGTGAAATCAAAACCGCTTTCGTTCACCACGATGCCGGTTACTCGGAACGTGTTGGTCACAGAAACGGCCAGCGTGCCTGATCCGGTGGGAGTTCCCCCGGCTTCAGTCACGTTCACCGTCAGAATGCTCGTGCTCGCGCCGACTGGGCCATGGAACTTGACTTTGAAGGTTCCCGAACCGGTGGCCGCATCGAATGACACTGGGGTCACGACATCCAGCGGATTACTACTCGTAATCGTGCGCGTGTAAGCACCATCAGCACCTGGATCGGTCGTGGTGAAACTGTAGGTCAACGTTTGGCCATCGTTGGCCGACGTCGTACCGGTAACCATTACCGAGGGGATCACATTATTCACGACCAGCGAGAATGCCACGGTCGACACGCCCCCATCACTGTCGGTGGCGGTGATGGTGACGGTCTGCGATTCGTCCGGGCCATCCGTCGTATTGAACGACCAGGTGTAGGTGCCGGCCGCCCCCGTGGTTTGCGTGATCGTGCCCACCGAGGCTGTGATCGTTACATTCGTGGAATCGACATCCGAGAAGCTCCCGGAATTGCTCGCCGGCGAACCTTCGTTCACCGTTACGGTGTTGTTGTTCACCGTGACCGTCGGAACATCGTTGACGCTGTCAACCGTAACCGTAACGGTTGCCGTGGCGGTGAGACCGCCATCGTCGGTGATCGTGTACGTGAAAGCGTCGGTGCCATGGAAGTTCAAGTTCGGCGTGTAGGTTACCGTGGTGCCGTTGGTCGTCACCGTGCCGTTGGCTCCGTTGGTCGTGGACGTCACGCTCACGGTCTGAACCTCGTTCTCAGGACCACCATTGTCGTTCGCCAGAACGGCTACCGTGACCGGCGTGTCTTCGTTCGTCGCGGCTATATCGTTCACGGCAACCGGCGGGTCGTTGACCGGGTGGACAGTGATGTTTACCGTCGCCGTATCGCTGGAGATGCCGTCGGAGATTGTGTAGGTGAACGAATCCGTGCCATTAAAGTCGGCGTTCGGCGTGTAGGTAAACGTCCCATCGTCGTTGTTGACCACCGTGCCGTTGATGCCTTGGGTGAACGCTGTGATGCTAGCCGGCGTGAGCGTGCTGTCCACGTCGGTGTCGTTGGCCAGCACATTATCCGTCGTGACCGGCGTATCTTCGTTCGTCGCGGCTGTATCGTTCACGGCAACCGGCGCGTCGTTGACCGGGTCCACAGTGATGTTAACCGTCGCCGTGGCCGAATTGCCCGCATCATCCGTCACCGTATAACTGAACGTGTCGGTGCCATTGAAGTTCAAGTTCGGCGTGTACGTTACCGTGCCGTTATCGTTGTTGAGAACCGTACCGTGCGCCCCATTGGTAACACTCGTCACCGTCAGCGAGGGATCGATCGTGTCACTGTCGTTGGCAACGACACTGAAAGTCACCGCCGTGTCTTCGTTTGTCGAAGCGGTGTCATCGGCTGCGTTCGGGTTAAGTGTGTCGATGACAATCGTCGTCGGTCCAGATGTGCCGACATTACCCGTATGGTCCGTGACGCGAGCCTGTACGGTGTGGGTGCCATCGGAGATGGCGGCGGCTGGAGTTAACGTCCAGGCGCCGCTGCTCGCGTTACCGATCGCAATCACCGTCGTGCCATCGAGCAGCAACTCCACATAGGCGTTGTTCGGGGCGTCGTCCTCCGTCATGCCCGTGAAGGTGGGCGTATTGATATTTGTGATATTGTCGCTCGAAGAGGATCCGCTATCGGTTGCCGCCGTCATACTCGGCGCCGTATTGGTCGAAACGATCGTGTCGATCGTCACCAACAGCGACTCGCTCGTCGAAGTATTGCCCAACCCATCGGTCGCAACGGCAGTGATGGAATGGACAGCGTCGTTCAGCGGTGCCGCCAGCGGAGTAGTCGCCCAATCGCCGGTTTCGTTAGCGGTAGCCGTGGCAATCGAAGTCGGATTCGCACCATCAAATAGCTCGATCGTTGCGCCCGGTTCGGCGGTCCCTTGGAATACTGGGGTGTTGATGTTGGTGAGGTCATCCGTATCCGTGCCCGGCAAAACGGTGTTTGGCGAAATGCTGTCGCTCGTAGCAGCCAGATCGATGGTCGTCGCCGAGAGCATTTGCCGCCCTTCGAGGTTTTCCATCCGCAACCGTCGGTAGCCGGATCCCACGAATTGCGAGCCGCTAGTGTCACGTAGCACATGTGTAACGTGTGCGCTCATGCCTAACGTACGCACCACGCTCCGCGCGATGGCATCTTTTCGCCAGACACGACTCAGACAGACGCGTTCCAAGCGTTCGCGCCAGCCCCGCATCCGGCGCTTCGCTCGAGTTTCGATACTGGCCAAGACCAAGGCGGTGCGGCTAAAAGGAGAAGACATGTGACCCCCCGCTACGGCAACTAGGAGATACGAGCCGGCAACACTTCGATTGTACCCAATAAAGTGTTTTCCAGGGGCGGCTGGCCCATAATTTTCGTCCGCCCGACATACTTCTATTGGCGGAGAAGCAATGCGGCAAAGACGCTGGCTCGGGCAACTCCTGGATCGCGGCACCAATAGCGTCTTAACACGACACGAATGTCGTTAATTCGCAGGCAACTTTTGTAGCGGCCATTACGAATTAGCCGTCGGGATTACGACATGACACGGATAGCTGATACGCGCCCAAGTTGGCGAGGCCTTCCTGTGAAAGCGTAACCAAATGATCGAACGATGTTCAAAACAGTTCAGTCGCTCACGTTTACCGGGCTAATCCAATCAGATTGCAGCCGCGCTTTCCAGCGCGGCTGCAGTCGCCGCATAATTCTTGTACTATGCGAAGAGCGATGAGTTGATCCGGTTCGAACTCATGATCGATACGACCTCAATTTCGCGATTATGCCCGACGTCGACCTGCAAAGCCAAGTCCCACTGCGCCGAGCAGAGCAATCGCAATGCTCGTTGGTTCGGGAATTCCGACACCTTTGGCACCCGTAATATTCACGGCAGCGTCCGTTGTAAACGCCTGCAAGGCCGACGGTGAGCCCGAAACAACAAAGCCATTCCCGTTGTTCACGTTGGTTAACGCTATGGAAAGGTTGAGTGAGTTCGCTTCAACGTAGGGAAGCAGCGACCCACTGGTGAAGGTGCCGACCTTGGTCGTGAAAATGCTCCCCGTTCCGGTGCCACCGATCACGCCCGTCAGCGTGCTGTCCTGCAGGTTGCCGCTCAACAACAGACTGTTGGTAGGACTATAGAGGTCGAACGTGCCGCCAAAGAAGTCTTGAACAATGACCGCTCCGCCGATAACGTTCGGGTTGCCAATCGTTTGCAGCCCAGCGAGAGAAAACGAGGCAGTATTCGTGTTGATGTCGGCAAATAATCCGTCCAAGAACGAGGTGTATTCGACCGCGGTATTCTGATCCCCCGTAGTGCTTGCGTCGCCGTCGGAAATTGTCCCAAGAAGACCGCCGGCATTCATCGCGAGGTCGGGACCGGTTTCTCCCAAGTTGAGTTTAAGAATTGTCTGGCCGTTGACCGCGGATGAACCCAACAACGCGCAGAACAAGAAAAAGGCAACGATTCGTAGATTAAGCTTCATTTTCGTAACCCTCCCAGTTAGTGGATGAGACAAAATTCCTACGTCCCGGACAATCGTCGAGCTGAATGATAGTGTAATGATTTGGAGCCCGCTGTCAAGCCCCTCGTCACCCAAAATGGGGGATCAATCGGATAATACTCGACATGAAGAAAAGCGATACAATTTCCCGCAAAAACAAGTGTTTGCAATGATCTGAGATTAATATCACGCCGCAATAATTGCCGAAGTTACCGTTGGTTTGCCCCCCATCGGCGAACGTAACGCGTCCCACGTTGCACGCGAAGGTCGGAGAAACGCGTTGGCACTTGTTCGAGATTGCGCAATGAGGCCGGGTGATTTGTTGATCACGCGTGTTGTTCATCTTGGCGGACGGCACGATGGTCAGTATTCGCGGGAGGGGAAAATCAAAATGAGGGCGCCCAAGCGCAAGCTGATTATTCAAGGACAGGCGTTGGGGGGGCCGTTCCGGGGAGTGCAGGTCGTCACGGATGGACCAGAGTCGAATGTGGTTGAAAATGATTTGTTTGACGCCACCAATAATGGCTGAGCACCGACTTTGTCGTCTCCAGTGAGAGACGTTAGCGTAAACACAAACACTGGTTACTTGACGGAAGATGCCTACGATCTTTGTCGTATATTATGAGTCTTCTGCCATTCTTCAAAATGTGCCCGGATGATCGCGATGGCTTGATCCCCGCTGGCAACGCATTGAGGAATCTCAAAGTCGCTTAAATTCGCCAGTGTCGGATTATAGGAGAGCATGGCAGTTCGCGCCCAACTCACCAAACCAGGCGACATTCGGCCGACGAGTATTAATGGAGCATCGTGCAAATGATGCATCTGATCCGCTTGAGCGGATCGCGGCCGCGACGAAATAGGCCGATCCAGTTACCTGCCACCGCCGGCACCGTGAATCGTAATCTTTATCGCTTGAGTCCAACCAAATCTGGTAGTGTGATATGCCAACACCTCTGGCGGTCGCCGTCAGGTGGAGCGGCCAGACTGTATTTGTCCGCCGGCATCAAACAGAGTCGCGGTCAGCATCGCGAACAATTCTCACTATGCGCAGAAAATCCACCTGTTGCCAGCTGTTGAAGAAGGTCGGATAAAGCCCTGCGGACTGATTCAGTCGTGTACGGATCGTCAGGATGGCAGGGTGAATTTTCTTTCTCGAAGTGGGGCCGCTCTCCCATGATGCGGCCCCATTCGATGTCGGCCTCGCGGACGACCTCTCGCAACTGGTAGTCGGAATCGAGAATCTGCTTGCAGTAAGCCGCCAATACGACGAGCGGTTGTTCGAAGTTGTACAGGAGGAGTTCGCTCCCCTTCACACGACGGTGCAACACGACAACTAATGCTCGACCAGCATCGTGCAGATTGCTCCTGAGCCAGGATCCAATTTGTGTTTCGGCTTGTTGTAAGCGTGAAATCGGCGACTCGCCCTTCATGGCGCCTGGGCCAGCCAAGCGTGCGATTGCCTCCTCGAGGGTGAACTTTCGCCCCTGGCGGATTTCGCGTTCGAGATCGTCATCGGTTTGCGTACGTTGTTTGTCCTGATTCTCGCTCATGTGTTCTTGGCCTCTACTCTCGCAGCCAAGCGAGTGCTTCATCCCTTTGCGAATGAGGAAAATGCCGCACATCTGCCTGAACAAAGTGGCTGGCGATTTTGGGAGCAATCGCAAGAAAACCGCTATCACTTACGGCCGCAACTTTTTCGATGTTCCGGTGGTGACCCTTCACGAACTTCAAGTGGGCCACCAGCGCCGCGAAATCCTTCCAACCGGGGAAGGATTCGGCTTCGATCATGATCCCGTGCAGCTTGCCGTTGGCCTCGATATAGGGGTCGATTTCTTGGGCTATTTTCTGGAAATCGGCCGCTTCAAGCCTACCCTCAGGACGAATTACCAGAATGCCTTCATCTCGGACCAAGTCATAGCGGACCATTTCAGTCCCTTTCAATTGATAGAAGGTTTAGCAGCCCATTGAAAAAAGGAGACAGGCACGCTCATGGGGAACCAACTCTTCGGCGTTTTCACTATTGTTCCGCGAGCCAGTCCCCTTTTTCAACGGGCAGTTACGCTGTCGAAATACGTTTGGACGTTTGCTGCCGAGCAATTATTTGCTGGTCGCGGACTTCGGAGCGGTTCCAGGCTTTTCCAACCTAACCAACAGGCAGCGCTGCGTTGAGTTGTCGGGAAAGTGAATCAGCGCAGGGGTGGAATCCTGTGTCAGGTTGACGATTCCCACTTCCATCAGCGGGCGCAACTCATCCTTGGCCGTCCAGGCCGCACGCTGGGTTTGTTTGTCCACCATGCCCTCGACCGCTTTCACGGTGTTTGTGGCGGTGTTCTGAAATGTGCCATTAATGATCCCCTGTTTGCTCACCGCGAGCTGCAGGAACATGGTCGGGTCGGCCCCCGTCGGCTTGCCGTCCTGGGTAATGGCAAAGACACCGAGCGGCATCCAATCTTTTGCCGCCGGCGTTGTCTCCGGCGCACTCTGGACAATCGCCTCAGCCTGCTGGATGTACTCGGCTTCGGTGCACACCGGCTGGTCGCCGTAGTAGACGGAACCATCTTCGTAATACACGTTGTCGCCATAGTTGTAATACACCGGATCCGTCCAGCCATAATCGACCCAGCCTGCGAGCGGCGCCCACGCGGCCCATGCCCAGTAGCCGAACCCTGGGTAGTAGGGCCAGTTAACGTGGTTGTCGTTCCACCAACGATCACCGAACCAATCGCCATAGTCACCCCAATGGTTCTGCCACCAATCGCCAATCTCACCCCGATGTTCCTGGCGCCAATTTTGCCATTGGCCCTGATCCGCAATTCGACTCGGCAGATTCTGAACCTGATCGCCCGGACCACCGGGACGACCTAAATCCGGTCGGCCTGGTTGACCCAAATCTGGCCGCCCTGGCCGACCAACGTCGGGCCGACCGGGTTGCCCGATGTCGGGCCGGCCCGGCCTGCCCAGATCGGGCTGACCTGGTCTGCCCAGATCCGGGCGGTTACCCGCCCCGGGCAAGCTGTTGTCCGGACGAGCGCCGGGTTGGCCCGGCCGGCCTAAATCTGGCCCGCCCGCGAGTCCGCCCTCTCCCGGAAGTGCATTGCTCGGTCGGTTTTGCAGGAACTCGGCCGCGGCACCTCCCGCCAGCGCACCACCGAAACCAGCGGCCGCGTTCCCAAGTCCACTGGATGGCCTGCCGCCACCGAGATTGCCGCCTCCGGTACTCGGCAAGTCGAGGAAGTTCGCCAAATCGCTCCGCGAGGGACGACCTGCGCCGCCGGAAGGAAGCGTACCGGCGCCCGGTCGCGAGCCGACTCCCGGTCGATTGCCAGTCGCTGGCAGATTGCTAGGACGATTTGCAATGTTTCCGGCCCCAGGTCGATTTCCTAGACCTGTACTCGGCCGATTGCCAGGAGTTGGTAAAGTGCCCATCGATGGCCGACTACTTGCCATCCGGTTACCGGTGCTTGTCGTTGGCCGTCGGACCGATGAGGTGGACGGACGCGACATGGACGGTGTGCGCGAAACGACGCTGCGCGAGCCACCTCCACCATAGCCCCCACCTCGTGAGCCACCACCGCTGACACGTGCACCGCCACCTCCTCGTGCGCCGCCGCCCCCTCGACCTCCTCCGCCGCCACCACCACGTCCACCGCGGGCCCAGATATCGCTGGCCAACCACACACATACCGCCATGCCCAGTACGATCATCAGCAACTTTTTCATCGCCGCACCTATTAGCTATAAGTTGGATTTCAGAAGTGAACCGCGTCCTCACATCCAGCATCTTCTGTCAATTGGCTGGTTTGCGGACAATTGTTATTTCCTCGACGTCGGGCAATACATCGCCGCCGACAGAACGTTGGACCGTCTGCCAAGTAAATGAGTTGGCATCGACCTGCTTGATGATGTTGACGGCCGACGACTTGCGCCCGTCGGGCACGGTACCCGCCTGCTGAATGACCCAGCGGTCGCCTTTGCGAGTCCACTTTCCTTCGGCAAAGCCGCCGTCCGAGTCGAAGACCCAGGAACGAATCTGTTTGGCAATCGGATCCCAACCGATGACCTGCATTCCCGCCATTTCGACTTGGTCGCGCACGACGACCGCAAACGACCGCGTCAAGAAGTTCTTGTTCTTTGTCCAATTGCAGTCGGTCTGAACCGTGGTCTGCGCGTCTGCGTCGTTATCGATCCACGAACCCACCATCCACTCCAGGTCTTTCAAGTGTTCGTAGCTGGAAGGCGGCGGTGCGGTTGCCACAGGCGTTTCTTCTTCAGACACCCGATCGATCAGCCATTTTCCTTCTCGTTTCACAAAAAGCGCGGAATAGGTCGATTCATCCGGCTCTTCCTGGGGGCGGATGATTCGTGCGATGCCGCTTTCAACCGCGACATTGGGTGACAGGAATTTAACCGCGTTGGCCTTGATTTCAAGTTTCGCATCCTTGAGACCGGCAAATGTAGCGGCAAACTCCTTTTCGATTTCTTCGCGACCAACGGCTTCGCTCCCCGTATCGGGGTCGATGTAGACGGCTTCGGGGGACCACAAAGCGGCGAGGGCTTTGGCGTCGTGCTTGTTATACGCGGCGATGTAGGCTTCATCACTTTTGCGAATGGCCGCCTCGTCTTCCGCTGAACTCCCCCAGCTGAGTTGCGGTGCCTGCCAAATTACCGAGCATGCCAGGGCACTACCGATCAGACAACTGAATCTCATAACTACCTCACTTTCCTGCCAGAACACTTTCAGCAATTGCTTGGTCAATCGAAATATGTCGCCCGAAGTAACCGACTCGTTCCTCGACCCCTTCCGCCCGCAGCAAGTCGCGGACTTTCGCCCGCGCTTCGACAATCCGCAGTTGCCCACCCGATTTCTCTAACTTGGCGTCAAGTGCTTTGAGCATTCGCGCACCGGAGACGTCGATGTACGGCGAATTCGATAGGTCGCAGATCACCAATTGAAATGGGCCGCCGTCGTGGATCCGAGCCCAGACTCGATCTCGGACATGATCAACATTGAAGTAGAGCAACGAGGCTTCGACGCGAAAAATGAGCACGCCTGGAATCGATTCGTTGTCGGCGTGCCGTTCGAGGTCGGAAAACCGCGAGGTCCCGGGAATTCGTCCTAAAAAGGCCACGTGCGGTCGCGCGGCCGAGGCCAGTAACATCAGCAATGATACGACGACGGCCAGCAGCACTCCTTTGAGAATACCCAGCAGTAACACTCCGACAAGTGCGACGATTGCGACGCAGAACTCGAAGCGGCTGACGCGCCACAAATGTCGTAAGCTCGCAATGTCCAATAGTCCCTTAACCGCCACCAGGACAATCGCCGCTAACGTCACGTTGGGCAGGCTATGCAGAACGTTTGTGAAAAACAACAGGCAGACTACGATCGTTGCGGAAGCAAATACCAGGGCCAGCGGTGAGCGAGCCCCCGATTTGTCATTGACGGAAGATTGGGAAAGGCCACCGGCGATGGGAAAGCCGTGGCTGAATGCCGCCGCAAAATTAGCAGCGCCTAGCGCCAAGAGTTCCTGGCGCGGGTTAATCTTGTAGCCGTGTTTATCGGCCAAAGTGCGGGCAGCGGAAACTCCTTCAACATAGGCAAGGATAAAGCAGGCCGCTGCGAGCGGGATGACGCCGTCGACGTCGCGCAGCCGGAGCGAGAGCCACGCGAGTTCAGGCAAACCGGCCGGTATGGTGCCCACCACCGAAACACCGCGCTGGTCAAGGTGCCAATAGGCAGCGGCTAATATCGAGAGCCCGACCACGAAGAGCGCGACTGGCCGGCCGGGAAATAGTTGGTCGCCAAATATCAGCAGAGTTAGAGCAACTGATCCGAGCACAAGTACCGTGAGGTTGGTTTGGCCAAGCTGTGTCGCCAGCACCCACAGGCGCTCAAAAAAATGCTCGCCGCCGCCGGGGACGCCAAACAACTTGGGCAATTGCGTCATGGCGATGGTGATTGCTGCGCCAGCTTTGAAGCCTGTAAGAATAGTCTCGCTGATGAAGTTCACGAGGCCGCTCAGTCTCAATAGCCAGGCGAGCCCGCCAAGTAACGCTACGACCAGGGCAGCGAGCGCGGAAATCGCCACGGCGCGCTCCGCATCACCGGCCGCCATACCAGCCACCGTTGTTCCGACCATCATCGCGATGGCTGAAGTTGGCCCCACCGCCAACTGTCGCGACGTGCCGAAGACCGCGTAGGCGAGGCCGCCAACCAGATAACAGTAAATGCCGTAGTGCGGTGGTAGACCGGCGAGTGTCGCATAGGCCAGGGAAACCGGAATGGCGTAGGCCGCCAGCGTCATGCCGGCGAGCGCATCTTTTGCCAGCCAAGCCGAGTTATATTGCGGCAGCCAGGTCAATGGTGGGAGTACGGCGAACAGGCTGCCAACAGCCCCGCCTTTCAGTCGCGATTTGTAGGTCTCACGAAGCTCCATCATGGAAGTATCCTCGCTGCTCATTGGCTCATTGGCAGCATCGACCTGTCCGTTAGGATCTACTCCACGTTTGCTGCTCCCGACGAGGCGTCGTTGAAGATACGCTGCACTGCCGCAACTAAGATGCTCGTCGACCAACCAAGCATGAGCACGCCGACCGCGGCTTCAATCGGACCCAGTAGACGCCACGAATTCTCTGGCAGCACATCGCCGTAACCGACGGTCGTAAAGCTCTTCACTGAAAAATAGAATGACGTTTCGAAATCGTGAAACACACCCGCCCCCGCATAAGCGGCCGCCCAAACGGCCATCTCCAGCAAGTGGAGAATCAGAAGCATCCCCACCAAACGAGTGAGAGTCCAAACGGGTCGCAATTGCACTGTGGACTTTGTTGCCGATTTCCAGATACCCGTCAGAGGCGTCACGACGTACACGGAACCAAACGCGTGAAGAACGACGGTGACACTTGCCAAAGCCAACGCGATGAGTAATTGCCAGATCACGTGCGTGAATCTTAAGACGCCACCGACAATTGACCGAACATCAATGGGCGGCAGCCTAGTCGGATTTGTGTTCCACACTGCCGCTGGCCGATTTGATACTACCACCGAGAATGTCTTTGTGCTACCGGCGGTACATCAATCCTCGAATTGGACGCGTCAATGCACACGCTAACTTACTCGGCGGTCGCTCTTCACTGCCCGCGGACGGCCGTGATGTCGCAGTGGATTTTCTTGCCTGTGGAATCAGCAGGGGCCGGCGCACAAGTGTGCGATTCCAGTAATTGACGAGTGCGTTTCCGCACGGTTCCGGCCGTCGTTACCCACGTAGGCGATTCTCTGGCCGAATTCCCCGACCCAGGGTGGGCCCCTCAACTTAATTGGCTTGTGCATCTACTCGACACAATTCCTTACGAAACTCAACCGCCGCCATAAATCGAATTGCCAAAGCGTTCCAAGAAAGGCGCGTATGATGACCAAGAGTCACTAAAAGTACGGCGGTTTGTGCCTGAGAATTATTGAGATGCAAAGGCGATTTGTACTGAGCTAGCTGCTGGAACCAAATCGACATCGCCGGATTAACGGGCGCGTCTCACAACGGAGTACCTCGGATGGGGCCACAACTCCCTATCCTCGATGAATTCCGACGAGGAAACCTCGGTTGCAAAACAACCATTGGTGACGAGGTAAATCTCGTCGATTAAGACCGCAGTGCGGAACAAACCGAGGGAGCCGCCGCTAGGGAAAGGCCAGCCAAGATCAGACCGATCAGAATAAACGGCGGTCGTGTGGTGCGCTCCAATGAGTCAGCATAGTAAAGCAAAATCGTGCCGGAGAGAAATGCGAACGGCAGCAAGCCGGAGAGAATATAAGCCGTGCTTCGCTTTCGACGCCTCATCCAGGCAGTCACGAGGCCACCGGCAAACGATAGAACGACGCCGAGGAAGGGCATCCTGAGAAGTCCTTCCGACGCCGCTTCTAAAGCATTCCGTAAAAGAAAAGCTTGAGGATCAGTCATGCCGCTGACAAGAAAGGCTTCGTGTAGGTGACTTTCTGCGGACTTGGCAAACGCAAAATTCAACGTACAGGCGACGGCCAGCAAGATCAACACGGAAACGACGGCCGACCAAGCGCCGCTGACCATCACGCATGGCATCGAGCGCGTGCGGTCCCAGGTAGCCGATCCAGCGATACTGAACAGTGCCAACATCGCGAGCACATGCCCAGCTCCCACCGCGAGTAAGGCAGTGCGGCCGCTGAGCGGCACAAAGAATTCGACAACGTGATGGGCGATGTGTACGGTTCCCAGCACACCACCAACAAGGTTCCCAACCCGGACTGCCACGGCCATATTGATGTTCCGCTGACAAACCGCCCATGTCGCAGCGGTGCCGCATAGGACGAGCAGTACGGCGTCGGCGACCAGCGTACGGGCACCCTCACCCTGCATACTCTCGGGATGCCGAGCAGCGACAACCGCCCAAAGTGAAAGCACAAACAGGACGCCGGCGATGACTATGACGCCGGCAAACGGGAGGCCCTGACGGCTTCGGAATGGAAGGTTGGTGGGTTTCATGCTCCGCCCAGGCGCAGGCAATAACTGTATGAAGCCACTCTTGCGATTATCGCCGGGCCGCACGTTGTGCTCAACTTACGGACGCTTTTCTGGCGATCCTAGACGAATTCAATCAGCGACACGGCATGGACGCACCGCTTCCGGCAGGTCCGGGCTGATTTCGTGATCATCGGTCTATGGCCAAATCTCGACGTACTCAGGAGCGCGTGACTGGAGAGCGCTAACTGGTAGCCGCAGCTCCGTTCGGAGTGACTCCCGGAAGCGTTTCGCGAAGGCCAGACGGGAAAGAGACGCTTAAATCCCGTCATCGGTCGCGTGCGCAGCGCACGACGGGATTTGATGTTAACAATCAGCTGGGGAACTAGGATTTGAATGTAGTGCTAGCGCGTTGGTCTTGCGAGGCGGTTACAGGGTGGACACGTGGGAAAGCGGGAACGTGAAGCGACTTTCTGAATTGTGTCCACTTCTCCGCATGGCAACTGCGTGGCATCCAAAGGGGCTTAGGATTGCCCATTCTGTGTCAGATTTGTGTCGGACAAAAGTGCCATCCATTTCCATGAACGATGCATGATTCTTGACCGCGACTGTGTAACTTCCTCAAGATGCGGCGGGCCGACGCAATAAGTTGCAGACCCGCCGGTGATGTCCGGCGAAAGATTAGGAAGCCATGCGCGGCGATTTTTGGATTTTGCGACACTCGACCAACGCCATCCGGATTCTTGACGATCTATGCGGTCGAGAAGGCCTTAGCTGGGGCCACACGCTACCAATTTCTATCTTCGACGTTTACCAATTAATGGGCGATAATTGGAGCATGTCCGTGGATCCCAAAACAATCGCTCTCGATGACGCCCAGCGAAAGATTCTGGCCGAAGTCTCCGATAAATGGGGGCGACCTTGGCCAGAGGTTTTTACGAATGCGCTCTCGGAATATCGGCCGAAGCCACACCAGAACGGTCACAATGTCGAATCATTTGGGGCGGCGGCAGAGCGACTTGGCTACATGGGCTCAGTCGAAGGACCTGCCGACCTAAGCACCAATCCGGCCTACATGGAAGGTTTCGGCCAACGTGAGAAATGACCGGATCATTATCGATACCGGTCCTCTCGTGGTGATGCTTAACCGGCGAGACTCCCAGCATGCTGCATGTCGGACGCAGAGTTTAGAACGTGCTCGTCCCTTCTTAACCACATGGCCCGTTGTCGCTGAAGCTGCGTGGCTCCTTCGACATACCGATCGCGGCGTCTCGGAACTTATCCGGTTGATTTCGGACGGGCTCTTGGATTGCTATTCTCTCCGCGCGGACGCGGCGGATTGGATGGATGCGTTCCTCAGACGCTACTCTGACCAAGCGCCACAGTTGGCCGACTCGTCTCTGATGTTCGTTGCCGAGCGCGAAAACTTGAGCACGATTTTCACACTCGATCGACGTGATTTTCTCGTCTATAAACTGGCAAATAATCAGCCGCTGGAACTCTTGCCAGAAGCGTAGGTACGGCGCACTATCATTCGTCTCCGCAAACTCCTTCCGCTGTTCAAGTGTCAATCGATCCTCGCAGTGCTTCGCAACCCGTAATGACCTGTATGGCTCAGCGCTGTTGTTCTTAGTCTCGGCACCGCAGTTCCTCACCTCTTTAGAACGCCGGTTCTACGGTCCATAGCAGACGACGATTTTGTCTTGGCTCGGAGTTCAAGTGGAATCGGAGGGGCTGATTTTGTGAGAGACTTCATTTACGATTTTGGTTTCCGTTTTTCGAACAGGAGAAGAGGCTAGCCGGGGTCCAGGGGCGGCAATGAGCGCCCTGGTCGCTCGCACGAGGCGAGCGAAATCCCGACAGGATGTCCTCCTCACGCCGCGTCCTCCATCATCATTTCCAACTTCGCCTGCGCCGCGCGAGCCCAGGCCTGCCAGCGCGGAATCTCGATCTTCCGCCGGTCGCGATAAACTTCGCTCGGCACCAGCACGTCACCGCCTTCCTCGGGAACCAAGGCCCAGTGAGGACGAAGCTCGTTGTAACGAGCGCGGAACTCGGCCAGGCAGGTCCGCGCATGTTGCGGATGGTCGTACATTCGCCAGTACACTTCCTCAGTCTTCAAGGTCGAGTGGAACCGCTCCAACAAGCCCAGTTGCTGCGGTGTGCGGTACTGAATTCGTACGTGACTGAACTGATCCTTTACAAACGCCAGGAACCGCTTGGCGATGAACGATGGGCCATTGTCCGTCACCAGAAACGGACGTTTCACGAGTGGCCCGTGAATCCGCTCCGCTTCCTCCCGGGCGAGCTTCAAGGCGTAGGCAGTTTCGGCCGCGCTGTAGCTCGTCGTCAGGTGACAGGCGAGCAAGTACCGCGAGTAGTAGTCGATGACCGTGACCGCATACCACCAGCCGTAGCCCGGAATGTGGATGTACGTCACGTCCATCTGCCACAAGTCGTTCGGCCCTTGCGGCAAAAGCTCGAACAGCTTGGCGGCCTGATAGACCTCGGCTCGCCGCGTCTTCCGCTTCTGCAGTAAACCGTGGTCCTTCATCACCATATAGGCCTCACGGTTCTTCACGTTCTGCCCCGTGCGACGGCACATCACGGCGATTCGCTTGTAGCCGTACCAGGGATTCTTCGTGGCCATCGCGACCACCGCTTCGATGACTTCGTCGGCAATCAACTTGCGGGGCGGACCCGGGCGTCTCCCCTCCGCGGACCGCGGCGCACGATGCCAGCTAGAGGACGCAATGCCTACCAGCCGCAGCACCGTCGTGCGGCGCGGACGCGGCGAAGCTGCGTCGGTCTTCAGTTCGGCGCAAATCATCTCCCGGCTCCCCTCGCTCAAACGGACTGGCCCGAAAGTTTTTTTAAAATCCGGTTGGCGATCGTGTACTCTCCGATCACCTGATCGCGCTTCTCGATCTGTGCCTCCAACTCGGCGATCCGGCGGTCACGCGGATCGGCGCCCTTCTTCCCCACACTGCCGCAGGCTAGCGCCGCTTCCCCCGCTGCCAGGAACTCATCTCGCCAGCGGTACAGTGTCGGCTCACTCACACTGACACGCCTGGCGATTACCGCTGCCGCTTCCTCTCTTCTCAACAGACTCAGCACTGCTTCCCGACGGTCCGCTATCGATACCTCGCTTCGTTTACCCATCCCTTCGACTCCTATTGGCTTGGGTCCTTCAGCCCCAATCTAACAACGAAGTCTTTCACATCGCGATTCCCAGGAACCTTGAGCTATACAATTTGGCTAAAGAATCTGCAGTTTGATCCGATAGACTAAGTGACCCTCGCCGATTGTGACTTACTTGATGCGACCACTTTGGGAGATACTATGTCGATGATTACTCGTTCAATAACAATGCATGTGTCATTGCTGACAACCGTGATAATTGTCGGATGTGCGACGCGCGCTGCCGAGCGGAGAGCTGTTGGTATTGGTGAACAATGGTTGCAACGCGCGAATTCACAGATTGACGAATTTGAGTATCGTCCGACTTTGCAAACCAAAGATGCAATCGGACATCCTTTTTCGACTCCAAAGTGGCACATTGCAAATCGGGCGCAAAATCTAAGATCCTACATTGATGCGGCTGGCTGGCATTTGGAGCCGCGTGATGCAAGTTTGACCGCCAACTCGTGGACGTGGAGTTATCGCGGAACATCTCTGGCACGTGGGGAAGAACAGCAGGCTCTTTCCGAGTCCGTCAACATCGGCGTTATTGCGGAACACAAGATTCTCCTCAGCCATTCTGAAGGAATAAGTGAATGGTACTTGAATGATAAGAAAGGCATTGAGCAAGGTTTTTCAATCGACGTACGTCCACTGCCACAATCTCAAGGCAAGCTGACACTTACGGGACTTGTCGATACGACGCTACAGTTGACGTCACGGTCAAAAGTGACCTTGGCGTTTGCGGCAGCCGGGAAGAACGTGTTCACGCTTGAGAACTTAGCTGCCACCGATAGCCGCGGTACCCAACTTCCCTCGGAATTTCGTTACATTTCAATCGGTCGCGGCCGAAGCGAACTCGAAATCGTCGTGGATGATTCTCGGGCGGTCTATCCGATCAATATTGACCCTCTCGTTACATCGCACAGCTGGTCCGACGTTTCTTACCAGAATCTCTCACATTTCGGCGCATCAGTTTCCGCGGCCGGAGATGTTAATGGCGATGGCTATAGTGACGTAATCGTTGGGGCACCCAACTATGATTTCGGGGCATACGATGAAGGCGCCGCATTCATCTATTACGGTTCACCATCCGGACTTGCCAGTGTGGCAAGCGTATTTTTGGAGTCTCCTCGTGGCGGCGCTGAATTTGGAACGTCGGTAGCTACGGCTGGGGATATTAACCATGACGGATACGCTGATGTAATTGTGGGAGCGCCTTTCTACACAAACGGCCAAGGCTTTGAGGGGGCTGCGTATGTATATTACGGCTCAGCGTCGGGCCCGTCCCTCTCACCGAACTGGTCAGCCGAGTCAAATCAGTCTGATGCGCGATTTGGCACCACGGTAGCCTCGGCCGGCGATGTTAATGGCGACGGTTATTTTGATATCGTAATCTCCGCTGAGCGATATTCGAACGGAGAGAATCAGGAAGGCGCAGCGTTTGTTTATTACGGCTCGCCTACCGGATTACCCGCGACGCCAAACTGGACCGGCGAAACAAACCAGACGGGAGCGATGGTTTCAGGTGCGGCAACGGCTGGTGATGTAAATGGCGACGGTTACTCAGACCTTCTGATTGGCTCGCAGCATTTTTCTAAGTTTGGCGCTTCGGATGAGGGCGCCGTCTTTTTGTACTACGGCTCAGCCGCTGGGCTTTCGAATACCCCCGACTGGACAGCTGAAAGTAATCAAGCTAACGCACACTTTGGCGCTTCGCTATCGAGTGCGGGCGACGTAAACCATGACGGTTTTTCGGATGTGATTATTGGCGCAAGTCAGTTCACGGACAGTGAAACGAACGAAGGAGCGGCGTTCATTTATTTTGGTTCCAGTACAGGACTTTCGAGTGCTCCGAATTGGAGGGTTGAGTCGAATCAGGCGAACGCAAAGTTTGGCGCTTCGGTGTCTACCGTACGAGATATAAACGGGGATGGATACGATGATGTGATCGTCGGTGCGCCGGGATTTCCGAATGGTGGCGACGTGGGAGAGGCCTTCATTTACCACGGCTCGGCATTCGGTCCTTCTACTAAGCCTGACTGGTCGGCTGGACTGACTGGTCAAACACAATCTTTTTTTGGGGCTTCTGTCGCTACGGCGGGCGATGTCGACGGAGACCATCGACCAGACGTAATTGTCGGCGCGCCGCAATTCAATACTAGCGGCGTATGGGGTGGCGGAGCATTTGCGTATTACGCAAACGCATTCCCGACTTCGACGCCTACGCCAATTGCGACGGCTACACCATCAGTTATGCCCACTCCATTAGCCACAGCAACCCCGAGGGTGTCAGATAACTTGAAGATTCAACAGGAAACAAAGGTAACTCGGGGTCAGGCAACGTTTCTCGTCACCGCATTCAGACTGGCGGGCAAGAAGAAATCACCCGATCGCGGTGTGAAAGGAAGACTTACTTGCAGCAAGGGCCCACGCTCGAAAAAAAAGCCTTTTAAAACATCGACGACCGGTACTACGACCTTTGTCCTGTCGGGGCTGCTCAAGGGGATGACCTGTGTGGCTGACGGGCAGATTGCTGGGAAGGTCGTTCTTAGCAACGAGCTACTGCTTAGATAACACAGCAACCAGCAGTTCGACAGGCTCATTGTGATGATATTATAAGTGAGCCTACGCCAGCCGAATCCACACGCACGTCTAAGGGCCGACCAGCCATGGGAAATCACGACTCACCGATGTCACTCGACACTCAGAAGCAAATCGATGCGTACTGTCAGGAATTTGAGCAACTTTGGAAGTCCGGCGAGACCCCCAGGTTGGAAGAGTTTGTCTTGAAAGTCGCAGCAAGTTTTCGAGGCGCCCTGCTTCGTGAGCTGTTAGCCATCGAATTAGGTTATCGGACTGACAAGTTAGGCGCGCAACTACCTGATAACGAGTTCTGCGCACTGCATCCAGATTTGATGCCGGATTTACTGGATGGTCTTCAAGCGTTGCGGGGTACGGGCCTAGCCGCTCCCCCTCATCGCGGAGCGGAGCGACGTTCAACTTCCAGCTTACATGAAGACGCCGCAACAGTCGATCATGTTTCCTCCCCACCCTCCTCACGTGGACTCCACATCCGCTGTCCTCATTGCAGCAACCCAGTGGAGCTGCTCAGCGACACACCCCATGAAAGTATTACATGCCAGACATGTGGTAGCTCTTTCAATCTTGTCGACCCCGAAGTGAAGACAATTGAGGCGCCTACACTGCAAAGGTTAGGGCGGTTTGAATTGATATCGCGACTGGGGGTGGGTGGGTTTGGCACCGTATGGAAGGCTCGTGACACTGAGTTGAATCGCTCGGTGGCCATCAAGATTCCCCGCAAGGGGCAACTCGAACGCAATGAAGTCGAACAATTCTTGCGGGAGGCCCGCACGGTCGCCAAGCTTCGGCATGCGAACATCGTTCCGGTCCATGAAGTCGGTCGCGAAGGCGAAACTCTATTCATAGTGAGCGATTACATACGTGGAGTCTCGCTTTCTGATTGGCTTTCGGGGGAAATGCCGTCTTTCCGTTCAATCGCAGAACTAATGGTAGATATGTGCGCGGGACTGCATTACGCGCATCAGGAAGGAATTATTCATCGTGATCTGAAGCCGTCAAATATTCTTATCGACGAGGTTGGCCATCCGTTTCTAATGGACTTCGGTCTTGCGAAACGCGAGGTAGGCGAAATAACCATGACTGTGGATGGACAGATTCTGGGAACACCGGCATATATGTCGCCCGAACAGGCAAAGGGACAACATCGATGGATCGATCGTCGAACTGACGTTTATTCTATGGGTGTCGTTTTGTTTCGAATGTTGACAGGCGAATTGCCATTTCGTGGTAATTCTCAGATGCAGATTCACCAGCGGATAACCAAAGACCCGCCTGATCCACGAACGCTGAATCGCTTTATCCCTCACGATTTGTCCACTATCTGCCTTAAGTGCTTGGAGTCCGACCCTAACGGACGATTTAATACGGCCAAAGAATTGGCTGATGAAATGTCCCGATTCCTGCGCGGCGAGCCGATTAGGTCGCGACCCATTTCAGGTGTTGAAAGATTCTTGCGTTGGACGAAAAGGAAACCGGCTTTCGCCACCGCAGCTGCGTTAATGATGTTCTTGGCTGTAGCAGGTCCCACAGCGATCGGCGCAATTTATTACGCAAAGCTTCGGCAAGCGCAGCTGCTGATCGACAGGAATGATGTAATCGGTCAGAATGCCCGCGATGAGAGTGATTCTAACGTGAAGATCAAAGCACTTACAAAGCAACTTGCGGTTTGGGAAGGCCGAGCCAATCCGTGGGAATTTTGGCCGCCCTCTACTTCGCGACCGACGAGGCAGAAGCATTTAGCGGATTTCTACGCTGCGGCCAAAGCTCCTCTATTAGTGCAATTGCAGCGCGGCACAGCACGAGACGAAACTACAGCACGTGGCTATTTAGCTTTGGCGATGGTCGCCGACGCCACGGGACGCGAGGCCGATGCAATTCAGTTTTACAAACAGGCCCGGGATGTTTTGGAGGAGCTCGTAAAAAAGTATCCGCGATCATCTGAATTGCCTCTAGCACTCGCTGAATGCTACGGGAACCTCGCGCGACTCGTTTTAAACATCGACCGGTCCGCAGCCGCAGATCACGTTGAATCCGCCAGCAGGATTTATCGCGAGTTGGCGGAAGAACGCAAGAATCAAGCTGAATACCAAATCAATTCCTTGGAATCTGAATTGATCGCGGCGACACTATCTGGCTTCGGTACGGCAAAAGATCACTTGGATCGCGTTGCTCAGATCACGAAGTCGTTATCTTCCACTTGGCCGCAAGATCCAACCTCAGCCTACGCGTTGGCGTGTTTCCTTACTTCTCATCAACCAATATTGGAATCGGGGCAACTTGATCAGTTGCCCGCGAAGTGACTCTATTGATCCGCGGAGCTGACCTCTTCGCCAGCAATCGTCGCGAGGTCGCCAAAAATCTTATAGCCAGTAGTGTCGTCGGAAAGCATGTCGACGTGGCCATCCGCGAAGCAAAATTGCACGCCGCCCGGATGATCACTGGCGAACAACAAATCGTTGAGTTTCATCGTCCGCAAAGCTGCGGGGGCGTCGGTGTCTTGATAGAAGTAACCGACCTGGTTTTTATCAGCGTTGAGCGGGTAGCGAACATTGCTTGAGGCTCCGGAGCAGATTTGTGCAATTGGATTGCCCGCCCACGTAGCACCGGAGGTCCAATCCCGAAACACATAGTTCCGCTCGCCAACGGCAATGGTTTTCGACGTCCCATCAAGAATATCTGCAATCCGCGTGGTGTGGCCGGGATAAAGGATTCCATCAATATGCACGTTGCCGCAGACGGGATCGGTAAACGTACGCTGTCGGCCATCGCGACCAGCTCCCGCGACGCCCGAATAGTTGGAATTCACTGACTGGTTGGGGCCGACAATGGGAGGCGTTGCACTTGGACACAGGTATACGCTTAACGCGGCAGTTCGCCCTGCGTTGAAGTTGGTTGCACCACCATCGGCTGTTATGCCCATTTGGTCGTAAATTGTGCCCTCCTCAAGATAAGGCAAGATCATAACACGCCAACTGACACTGAGATCGAATTGTGTCTTGCGCAAGGCCGCACCCGGCGGAAAGCAACCGTGTTGCACATCGACATAGTGCAATAGGCCTAATCCAATTTGGTGGAGGTTGTTTTTGCAATTATTGCGACGCGCGGTCTCGCGAGCCCCTTGGACTGCCGGAAGCAATAGGCCAAGCAGAACACCAATAATAGCAATCACGACCAAAAGCTCGACCAACGTAAACCCGTTCTTCGGGCGACACTTGCATCTATTTAGTGTGACGAACTCCGAGTGCCACCATCGAACGAGCATGGCCTTGTCGACAGGTTTTGTTGGCATGGGACGTTATCGGAGTCGGTCAGCGAGGTAGGGTTAGCGTTCGGTTGCCCCAGTATTTAGTGCCGCCATCGGCTGGTGAAGAGCAATACAGATCCTAACGCAAGTAGTAGTGCTGTCGATGGCTCAGGCACACGCAGCGCTGCCTCGACGGCCGCAATCATATCGGCCTGTGAGCCCGCACCAGTTTGCGATAGGGCTGTCGAAAAGCCTTGAATGTCGCCAAAATCAAGTCTCCCGTTTCCGTCGAAGTCGCCAACAAGGCTATAATCGGAACCGTACTGGTCAGCGTAAATCGATGGGGCTCTTAACGCTTCGACAAAGTATGGAATATCGGCCGTGGTGAGTCCATCAAGGGAATTCATGTCCCCATAGAAGCTGGCTTCGCAAATATAATCGCCGCAATTTGGATTCTTATTATTCTGAACAAATGACAAGCGATAAATCGATGTGCCGTAGATCGGATGAACAGCGAGGCCGTTCGGCAGTCCAAAGACCAAAGCTGTGTCAAAATTATGGCCTAAGTTCAAACCTGGCGAGCCTATTGAGTTGGCAGTCAGAATCGTGAACTCAGTTCCCGTCGTGATTTTCGATGATCCACTTACAATAGAAATATTTAACTTGCCGCCGAGCGCCGCCCTGCCCGAAACGACCAATTGGCTGGACTGCAGGGGGGCGTTGGCGACCGGCTCACCAATAGTGACATCGAATTCTCCAGTCGCCGTCTGAATATAGTCGCCATTTAGGTGTGTTGTTCCAGGCGAAACGGGAGAACCGGGGGCAACGTTGCCGAAGTTTGTCACCGCGCCGTTCACGGTACCAAACCCAGCTAAAGTTGTGCCTTTCGGCAACTGATAGGTCGTCGGCACGGCGCTTACATCGAGAGTCGCTCCTTGCGCTACCGTCAGTTGGGTAGAATTGCCAAAAGCATTCTGAGATGCGGCCGCCAATACTCCAGCACTAACAGTCGTAGCTCCAGAATAATCGTTGACATCGTTGGTGGCGTTGCCGATGGTTGCTGTTCCGTTACCGATCTTGGTAAGCGCGCCGGTGCCGGAGATCTTGCCGTTCAATACCAAACTCGATCCATTTGCGTCGATTGATCCTCCGGAAGCCATTAGCTGAATCTGGCGGTTAGAACTAACGCTCGCAAACGATTGCAGTGTTCCACCCGACAGAGTCAAACCGCTTGCTGCGCTTCCCAGAGCGGAATCGCTGCCGATTATCACGACACCATTGTTCACCAACGTACCTCCCGAATAACTGTTCGCGTTACCCGTAAGCTTTACGTTTCCACTGATGAGTAGACTACCGGTGCCAACAACCGAGCCCCTTATTTCTCCTACGAAATTGGGCCCGCTGCTAGTAACCGCCGTGTTGCCTGCTAACGATACATCCCGAAACAAAGTGTTGAGTGCCCCCTGAGTTCCCCCGGTGTTGCTAAACGCCAAGGTGGCGCCGTCGTTTAGATAAATGGTTTGACCGGGGGTTCCATAATTGAAAATGCCACTCCCTTGAGATTGGAGCCCGAGTGTGGTAGCGCTGTTAACGATCACGTCGCCGCCACTGCTTGGCATTGCGCTAGGTGCGCCGAAGTTCAACGTTCCTCCATCGATCTCGATGTTTCCGACCAGTGTGTTTGTACCGGTGAGCGTCAAACTGTTTCCGCTGCGCTTATAGAAAGTTCCTGTGCCGCTGATCGCTCCGGAAATCGACGGGCTGGCCGACTGCGTATCAATTGCCCCTCCCAAAGCGCCGATGACGACGCTTTGCGAAATATTCGCTGAGGATGTCGGGATCAGCGAACTTCCATTCAGCGTAACCGAACCAGACCCAAGAGTGTTTCCGTTGGCGAGAAGATTACTTACGTTTACCATCGTACCGCCAGCGTAGCTGTTCCCTGTATTTGAAAGTTGCAGAGATCCGCCCCCCTGAATCGCGAGGCTGCCTGAACCGGACAAGATTCCGGAATACGTATTAGTGGTGCCCACAGTTCCAACCGTCAATGAAACCGGCACGGAACTATCATTCTGAAGCGACAAATTTCGCGACCCGCTCAACCCACCAAAAGTTGCCGAAGTAAGGCTTCTAAAGCTAAGCACCCCGGTATCCCCGGCAGCCAGGGAAAGGGTGCTGTGCGCCAGGGCATTCGAATTCTCCAAAAGCAAGCCACCGCCCACAATTCTCGTGACCCCAGTGAATGGGTTTGCGTTGTCTAGCGCCACCCACCCGTTGACGCCTAGTTGTGCTGTGCCCGATATAGCTCCATCGATCTCGGCAACGGCGTACGGGCCACCATTGGTTGATATCGTAGAATCGCTGCCAATAGCGACATCGGCGGCCAATGACGTTCGCGAAAAATTGGGAGCGGGTGTATTATCGAATTCAAGTGTTCCACCGTTGAGAGTCACGTGCTGACCAGGCGCACCAAAACTAAATGTACCAGCGCCTTGAGTCGTGAGCGTCAATCGCGCGCCTGCATTGACTGTTGTATTTCCAGATGTGGGCATCGCGCTGGGAGCGCCAAAATTCAACGTGCCTCCGTTAATCGTCGTGCCTGCGCTATAGCTATTGATTCCAGTGAGGTTAAGCGTGCCGGTACCGGTTTTCGTCAACGAGCCGAAGCTCAACAAGTTGCCAAAGAAAGTCGGATTAAAGCCGCTGGGAGTCTCGATCGTAGCGGCTCCAGTAAGAGCGGCCCACCGTGAAAAGCTCGCTGAACTATTGACCCGAAGCGTACCGCCGCTGATGTTGAGATTGCCGATCCCAGCACCCAAATCTCCCAAACTACGATCGCTGTTTACTACCACTGTGCCTCCCCAGATCGTCGTGCCGCCGGTGTAACTATTCGTACCGCTCAGTGTGAGTGTGCCGCTAAAGGCATGTAGGGGATCACTCTGGTTGGCGCTTCCTACTACCAGCCCCGGCGAACTTCCAGCGGTGCCGCTAATAACTCCGGTAATTTGCACATTTTCTGTACCGGCCACGTTTAATGAGTTTGCTTGCAGATTGATATTTCCATTCGCTTGGATTGGATGACTGCTCGTGTTAATCCATGTCTGAGACGCATCAAGTGTTATGAGCGTGTCGATGACCGCACCAGCATTTGTGCCATGCGCTACCCCTTCGCTGTCGATGCCAGAGCTGCCGATATGAAGTGTATGAGTGCTCGGGTCACCGGTCGTTGAGTTGTTTTCTATGTGGAAATCACCCTCGGTACGAAACTGTAAGCCGAGCACTGAACGATCCAGGTTAAGATAAACGAGTCCAGATCCAGTGCCAGAATTCGAAACCCCATTCATGTCGAAAATGGCGATGTCACTTGATCCGGGCCCGGTCGAACCGGAAGGGAGAGGCACGAACGTGTTTATGTCTGTGGACCAAGCTTGGCGATTTCCCCACGTCGCAGAGTCTCCCGTGCGTTGACCACTCCAATAAATCGAGATTGCAAATCCATTTGAAGATGACAGCAAAACCGTCGCAGTCGTTATTAGCAGCGATACATTCGATTTCATACGTGGCTTCCGCATCTTCGTTGAAGCGATAATCGGGCAAGGAGCTACAGTAGCACCTCGGAAGCTTGGTCTTCGAGCCGACAACCCTTTCGCGCGAAAATTCTTTTCAGAGCCGAGTTTCCTTAATTTCGTGTTCCCAATGGGCGCGTATCAATTGAAGACGACGTTCAACGGTTCGTTCGACGACACCGAGTTCGCTGGCGATTTCAGCGTTCGCGTAGCCTTCGAGTTTCCGCTGGGCGATCGTTCGCAATTCGTCGTCGGCTAAGAGTGCCAGAAGTCGGTCGCATTCTTCCGCAATTTCGATCAAGCTCTCCGGTTCGAGATCATCAACTGCAAGTGCATCTTCCCAATTGACGGTCAATTGGGCATTAGGCTCTTGGGCGGCATTGATGCGATGGTATTTGCCACCGCGTTTCTCGGCCTGTTCTCGCCGCCGCTGATCAATCGCTTTCCGCGATGTTATCTTGGCCAATAATGGCCACAACTGGGTGCGGTCATGGAGCCTGGGAAATTTACTTTTAGCCATCCCTCCAAAAAAACTTTGCAATGCCGCAACGGCAACGTCTTCCTCGTCCGCCATCCCGCGAGATGTTTCCCCCAGTTTGATCTTGGCGAAGCCTAATAGGCGCTTGAAGTAACGCTGCCAGATTGCTTCCTGCGCTTCGTCCGCGTAACCTAATTCCAATTCGGCAATCCAGCGAGTAATGGAACCGTCGGAGCACATATCTTCGGTGAATCCGCGAGGAGGACCGGACGAGGAGATTCGCAGAACGGATTTTGTTGTTGCGACTCGGCACCAGCTGCTAGAATTTGAGGTTGCCGTGTCAGAAAACGGTGGAGCATTCCGATTAGCCAGTAGACAAACCCCATGAGTATAGCTCTGCGCCGAAGCATCCGCAAATAGGGGCAATCGCATGCGTTTTGCACTTACGTGCCTACTTTACGGCTCTTTTCTGGGGTCCGCCTGCGCCGATCCCGCTCGATTCTGGATTTCGACGAACGACGTTAGTTCCTGCGATTTGAGTCCAGCCCGTTGCGGACCGGAAGCGTCCACGATCCATACCGTAGTTGGAACCGTCATGACCCTGTATATTTGGGCGCTGCCGGGTACGATCAATAGCAGCCAGCCATGGAATTCCGTTGGGAATCCATTCAAAACATTGGCAAATTTCTCTCTCGACCTCGTAAGTCAGGACATGACCAACGGTGCAATTGGTCCAGTCGTTGACTTTCTCGATGCCCCCAATCCTGGCGGGGTCAAAGTTTTCAGTCCAAGCTTTGGACCAACTTCCAAGCGCTTTGAATATGTGAACGATTCAACTACGGGTGATCCGCTGACCGGACCGCCGTTAGTATCAGGGCAAACGGCTGCGGGTGTCCTAGCGGGAGCGCCGGATCAATTAGAGAACATCCAAGGCTTTTCGATCGATACTGGAAATAAAGGCATCGGTCCTAACTGTGACCCCTCGGACTCGTACTGCCATATTCCACCTGCGGGCTCGAACAGTTCTCCGGCGTGGCTGATTGCCTCGGTCGCTTTTGACACTTTGAAAACGGGTGGACGGACCGGGCTCTACCTACGCATTGGTTACGATGGCATGAACTATGTGAATGAGCCACCGCAAAATACATTAGTTGAGTTTGGCACGGATTCAAACCCACTCAATGCTGGCAACTTAGCACAACGTCAAATTAACGGTGACCAGCCAGACTTAGTTGTCGACTCGACCTTGCAAGGCGATTACAACGGAGATGGCAAGGTGGATGCCAGCGACTACGCAGTTTGGAGAAGCGAATTTGGGATGTCAATGATGCCCGGTTCGGGTGCCGATGGAACGGGGGATGGAATTATCGACGCGGCCGACTTCGTACTCTGGCGCGCGCATCTGACTGTTGTACCAGGCGATTATAACCACAACGGTGTGGTGGATGCGGCCGATTATGTGATATGGCGAAGCTCGATCGGGTCAACCAGCAACCTTGCAGCCGACGGCAATGGCAACGGTCTCATTGACCTTGGTGACTACGGCGTGTGGCGGACTAGTTTCGGCCAAGTCGGCGGCATCGGTGCACCGGCGAACGCCGCAACAGCGGGTGCGCTGCTTACAGTGCCCGAACCTGATGCATCCCGTCTGATAGGCCTTGTCCTGATCTTGTTTGTGTTGCTGCGAAATCTCAACAATCGGGATGCTAGATTTGACTCGCGCTAGTTGACGAAACTGTCGCGTTTTCTGCCCGGCGATATTCTTTGCCGGACGTGATCAGGCATAAACACTGCGAGCGACCGCCTCGCCCTCGTGCTGCGATAAATATTCTTTGAGCTCGTGTCGGCCCGTGCGCTCCGTCTCCGATTCGCTCAGTATATGGCGGCTGTGGTCATTCCCAAATTTGAAAGGATCCCGACTATGAGCAAAAGCAATCTTCGCAAACTGAAAACGAACTCACGTCTAGGATTTCAAATACTGGAACGCCGCGACTATTTGAGTGCGAGTCCGATTTGGGCACCTCGCGGTGAAGTGGACGTTTACGAAAGCTCCGCTCACCGAGGATACAGCGTGGTCGTGTCCGATTCGCGCACGGCAGGCGCGGTCGCCATTGACTTCCTGTATCCGAACGGTCAGCTGCAGACGCACCTCGACTACACGAACCTGCGCAACCTCAAGGTCACTCTAGCCGTTAATGAAACATTCAAGAATCTCTCGACACACGTCCATGCAACCGTTTACTGCGCTGGAAATGATGCCGTTTTCGCCGCCATTGGTGACGAGATTCATGCGACCAAAAGTGACCATGTCACTTTCTTGGGAAAGAAACCCACCTATTCGTCACCGCAACCAGTAACGCCTGCGCCTTCGTCGGGTGGAGGAATCCACGGTGGGATACAACTGAATCCTGCTCCTATTGGCAGCAAAAGTCGCAACTTCCGCTCGCTTGACGCCAGTGACGCCGTGAGCGACGCGTTCGAGCTTTGGAGCGAGCTCGAATTGGACGCCGATACTTGAGGCATTCCGGGATGAGCTCGCGAGCGAGTAGAGCGTTGTACGACAATTTTCGGAGCGGTCCGTTTTTTCGCCGGTCCCCACATTCACTGAGCATGGTTGCAAGTCGTGTCGTCGCTGCATCACTAGACATGCGAGCTCCCAAAGTCATAACTTCACATGCTCGTCGCTGCCTTCGTCGGCCTGTCATCGTCGGGGCTCACTTCAAGCTGGCCCCGACGAGGATGGGCCAGAGAAGGCACGGTCCGCATGTAGACCCCCTGCCTTTGTTGGCCCGATTCGCCGGGGTGGTAGCCTCCGACATTAAACAAAAATTCTATTGTGCGCTCGTGCACGAACAAGCGTGACTACTTTCTCGTCCGAAGCACATCCGTAGCGAGCCAACCTTAGTCCAGAAATTCCTGCTCTGCTAGCCGCCGCAACCTTGCATTAGAGAAAAGTTTCTTAGCCTTTTTTGTCGTGCTATTCTCGGTTGTGCTCCTTTCTCACCGTCGCTCGCAGTGTGGCTTCCACGGTCCCAGTGCGAGCCAGTGGCGTGCACTAGCTACAGGTTGCAAGCGGCGGCTCGCCGTTTGCGATTTGAAAGGAGTTTTATATGGACCCAATTCGTTTGGCGTGTCGGCTCTGCGACGGCGAAGACTGCGACGGGGTTGCCAGCGTGCCCCACGGTTGGTTCGATGTTCAAGAAGTCCAATCGTATGCAGCGTCGCTACAGACGGTGGACCGAAACGACTCCCGAAAAAGCGTTTTTGATTGGTTTACGCACTTAGGGATTTGTCCGGACTGCTACGAAGAAGCGATTCGGCCCGAACTGGTGGCCTAAACATTTGTGGTTCGTGAAGGTCAGATTTCTTGCATGCCGCTGGCCTTCTTACCGGCCGCTAACCTAGTTGGTCAGCCAAACCATAAAGCGTGCATTCTCGCTTGGTTTGTGTCACACTCCAACTATGCCCGCGATGAATTCACAACAAATCAAGCAAGTGATGCGCTACCTTCGAGTGTGGCTCAGGGCGTTTCAAAACACCGTGGAACTGGCTGGCTTTGCAGCCGAAGACGTACTGGCGGGAAAAGCAACCGAATTCAGCGATCTCGATAAAGACTTCCTGGAAGCACTCGACCACGTCATTTATCACACAGCCCACTCCGCGCGAGCGGCCGTGACGATGCTTCTTAAGCATCGGGCGTGCTTGATGAAACGCCAATTAAGCACCGTGAAAAATCAGCAAAGGCAATACCGCGAAATTTTCTCCCGATTAGCGGCTTTGACAGAAGCGCTGGCCGACATCTATGTGTTTCGCAATCCGCCCCATTAGTTAGTCGAGTTGCGCCTTGTTTTGTGCTTTACCCAGCCTTGCTCGTTCGCTGTCATTCTGAACGTGCATTCTCCTACTCGCTGTGCTACAATGGAAAGTATGAATCTTATATTGCAATTACCACCGCAATTAGAAGCCAAGCTCGATGCGCAGGTGAGGGCAACGGGCAAAGCTCGGGAAACAATCGCTCTAGAGCTTTTGGAGGAACAGCTTCATGGCGAGCCACTGAACGGAGCTTCGCTGTCGGCTGCCGAGTGGGTGGCGGACATCCGGTCCTGGGCTAGTAGTCATCGCGCCTTATCTCACGAGGCGGACGACACCCGCGAGAGCATCTATGCTGGCCGCGGAGAATGATTCTCGTTGACACCAATGTCCTGTTGCGGTTGGTTCAACCGAGCCACTCCAAGCACGCGGTGGCACTCGCGGCTCTGGCTCACTTACGGTATACCAACGACACACTCTGTCTGGTTCCCCAAGTCATCTATGAATTTTGGGTCGTGGCCACGCGGCCGCTCGATGTCAACGGCCTGGGCATGTCAGCAGCTGAAGCGGAACGGGACGTGGAAAAACTCATCGAGCGTTTTCGATTGTTTCGTGATGAACGCGGCATCTTTGACCGTTGGCAGCAACACGTGACCTTGAATCACGTACTCGGAAAGAGTGCCCATGACGCCCGGCTGATTGCCGCTATGCAGCGACATGGGATCACACGCTTACTCACCTTTAATGCCACCGACTTCAAACGCTTCTCAGGCATCGACGTGCTGGATGCTGCCATCGTTGCTCCATCGAACTGAACTACTACCGGCTGGAAGCCGGTAGGTTCGGGGGATTTCGTGAGCTACGGACTGAAGTCCTTCGCTCACGAAGGAGTCACCTTAAAATTGTCGTCGCCGCCGCTGGGTTCCGTGCCTTCTTGGCCGCGGATGTACTCCGCGATCGCCTCGTCGGTCACGTTGCCGCTGGTGGCGACGAAGTAGCCTCGGGCCCACAAGTGGCGGCCCCAATACTGTTTCTGGATATGCTTGAACTCCATCATCAGCTTGCGAGAGGTCTTGCCCTTGATGTACTGCATGATCTTGCTCGGCGACAGGTTCGGCGGGCACGACAGCAGCACATGCACATGATCCTTCGATACCGCCCCTTGCAGGATCTCGATCTCGTACGTCCGGCAGATCTCCCGCACCAAGTCCCGTACCCGCGTCCCTACCTCGCCCGTCAGCATCGACTTCCGATACTTCGTCACCCACACAAAGTGGTACTTGATGTCAAACCGACTGTGCGAGCCCGTTCGATAGTTTTCCATCCCTCCAATGTAACAAAATCAAAAACCTAAAGGATTCGCCTGAAGGCGAGGGTTTTAGACCCATCGTTGAGACAATAACGCGCGGTCGTAAAGCCGCACGACCGAGGGCTACTATTGCAAAAAGCCTTCTCTGGTATGCCACTGCGATAGAGCCTCTTCCACGATGTCCTGTTCCGCAAAAACAGTGGCCTCTTGAAACTTGAGTTCTAGCGAAGCGCGCTTTAGCGCTTGAGCCGTGCGGCGTTGAAGCCGAATCGTCTTGGGCACTAAACGCTGCCGTAGACACCAAGTTGCATGAGGTGTTTGACCTGAGCGTGACGAGCGAGTTTCGTATCGGTGCGTTCGTAGCTGTAGTCACCAAGTGCTGAAGGCGTGGCGGTTTTCACCAAAAAATCCGCGTAGCCATCCCAGTTGTCTCCCAACAGTGCAGCCTGATAAATCACGTCGACCCCACGTTCGAGCGGCTCGCGGGTCGCCCGGGCACGCTCGGCCAGCGAGAGATCACTTCCAATCGCCGCGACCGACTTGCCATGGGCCTTAAGGCCCGCGAGGTACGTGGCTTCATGCTCGGCACCTTTTTGCTGCAACAGCCGGTCACTTTCAGAGCTTTCATCTTTTTTGAGCGGCTCATCGAAAGAACTAAGATCCAACACGGTCGCGTGCGCGCAGCCCAAGAACGTGACGAGATCCGTCGGCGAAAACAGAAAACTTTTGTCGTGTCGCCGCTGCATCACGAGGCCTGTTAGTTTCCGAAGTTATAACTTCGCATGCTTGTTGCTGCCTTCGTCGGCCTGTCATCGTCGGGGCTCACCCCGTGCTGGCCCCGACGAGGATGGGCCAGAGAAGGCACACCGTCCGCTGTCTTTGTAGGTCCGATTCGTTGGGGTCTCGGCCGCCGATCATCAGCGAAGTTCCTATTATGCACTCGTCGTCTGGAAAACGTGAGCAGTTTCCCAGCAAAGAACAACAGTCGAGGCGATCCCCTATTCCAGAAAACCATGCTTGGTCAGCCATTGGGAGAGCGCTTCGTCGGCGATTTCTTGTAAACTGGCCACTTCCGCCCGCCGCAGGCGCAGTTCGAGTGAGGCTCGCTTCAAGGCCTGAGCCGTCCGGTGCTGCAACCGCATGGTCATGGGGACCATTAACTGGTCGAGGACATCGGCCGCATCGAGTTCGCTCATGCGGTCACGCCGCTTGGCGACTTTGGGCCGATTAACTCGCTGGGTGACGGGATCGATCTCCACGACCTGTTCGACTTCGGTGGATGGCCGTTCCTTGACACTGGTCGGCTTGTGCGAATTCCCCTCCCCTTGAATGAAAGCCAGTTTTTCGGGCGTCATTTTCATCGCTTCACCGATCGATTTTCGCTCTGCCATTGGCTACCTTTTGCCTCCCTTCTTTTGTCTTACGGTTCACAACCTCACCCAGTAGTTCCATAAAAAGTGCTTCCATATCGGCCGCCGCGGAAAGACCTTTCCGTCCAAAACGGGAGACGACAGTCCCTTGCTGCGCTACGTCCCGGTAGGCCTGAAGGTCACGAATGACGTGCCGTGCAACCTGCAATCCCAGCTCGGGCGCGCCGTCGCGGACCTCCTGACTGATAGTGTCACGGGTCTTCATTTTGTTCAGCACGAGTCGTCCTTCCGGCCGTCCCCCGTTGATGCCTTGCGCGTAGCGGAGCACGGCAGTGGCTCCAACCACGGACCGAACATCGAGAATCGAGGGGGAAATCGGGAAAATTGCCAAGTCTGCAAGGATGAGCAAGGTGCGACTCAAATCTTCGAGCCCGCCCGGCGCATCCCCCACGACAAAATCGTGCGCTGCAATCAAGTCTCGCGCGGCTGACAGGCAGTTTTCGGGCGTATCGGCGACTCGAACCTCGATTTTGGGTTCTGCTTGCTCGATCCAGACCGAACTAGAACGCTGTTTATCGGTGTCGAGGAGAGCTACTTGGAAACCCCGGTCATGCAGCCACACCGCGAGGTGTGTGGCGAGCGTACTCTTGCCGACGCCCCCTTTGCTGTTCGCGCACACGATCATCATGCGTCGAAGCGTAGCGCGAAAGCAAACAGGCTGACAAGCAGGTATTTTTGCAACGCTGGTTGTTTACCAGCAGCAATGGTTGATTGCTGCCAACAATGATTGATTTCCAGTCAAGAACGCTGACAGCGTTCAAGAATGGAGTGCAGTAAGCAAGCTTCAATGCTGGAAAGCAAGCTTGTTTGCTGACATGCTGACAAGCTTGCTGCGTAACCGACGGTCGAAACCGTACGGGAAGCCCTTAAAGGGAATGAGAGCAGGAAAATGGTCTGGCGACAGAGTGAAATGAAACAGCAAATGCCTTCTTTAGGTTGTTGCACGAGTGAGATACTCTGTGGCGCCGGTCCTTTGGCCACGATGGGGAGGAAGAATTAGGCCGATGAATTGATACAGTGAATCGGAGCAGACAGGACAGGTGAAACGAGACAGGAATGGCGCGCAACTTCAGGGGAATTGGGGCAGTGAGTTAGCGTGAAACCAAGCAGGTTCCACCGGGAAACGAGACAGCGAAGTAAGAAGGGATAGGGTGAAGTGAGACAGAAATTGATCGGCTAAACCCGCGATAGAAACAGGCTTTTCGGCAGATAACTCTTGTGTAATAACTTTAAAGAACTTGCAACAACAGAGAGCATGTTGGTGCATTCTTTCTTAGTAAGGGAATGAGCGAAGAACGAGCCGCACAATTCAACACAACGAAGCACTCTCCAGCACCACCGTTTAACTTTGACGATGGTCGGGACGAACTAAACTTGGCGGAGTTTCCGCTCGCCGCAATTGCCAATCGCGTTCCCGACAATCAAAAGACGCTGGTCTTTGAAGATCAGATTTTCGATTCCGGCAAATCGGAAATGATCAAGCGTCGGCTCACGATTTCAGCTTCCGACAAATACGGCTTGCCCACGTCGCTCGATGACGAAGTGATTTTGGGGCTGATTCAACTTACGAAACAACACCGCTTCACCGAGCGCAAGGTAGATTTCAGCCGCTACAAGCTGATTCAGGTGCTGGGCTGGCGGCAGGAAGGGCGCAGCTACGAGCGATTGGAAATATCGCTCAAGCGTTGGCTCGGCGTGACGCTCTACTACGACAAAGCGTGGTGGGACAAAGACGAGCGGAGCTGGGTGGACGAGAACTTCCACATTCTCGAAAACGTGACACTCTACGATCAGGAACGACGTGTGAAGCGCCTGCGGAGCAGTAACTCAGAGCCACCACGCTCCTCGTTTACTTGGAATGAAGTCGTGTTTCGCAGCTTCAAGTCTGGCTACTTGAAAGCGATTGACTTGGGAGTTTACCGGCAGTTGGAATTCGCAGCGGCCAAGCGAATGTACCGATTCCTCGACAAGCGGTTTTACCACAAGCAGCGCTGGGAATTTGATTTGATGGAATTCGCCTGCGAGCACATCGGACTCAGCCGGAACTACGATGTGGGACAACTCAAAAGACGATTGTCGGCGGCAATTAGTGAACTCGAAGAAGTCGGCTTCTTGGAAACACTTTCAACCGAACAGCGGTATGTAAGAATCTGCCGCGGTCAGTGGAAGATTGTTCTTATTAAAAAAGCAGTTGTGCAAATCGAGCAGCCGAGCGAGGAACCCACTTCACTCGCAAAACGACTCATTGCCCGTGGGGTTACGCCATCGGTGGCAGCGGACCTTGTGCGCGACTATTCAGAAGAGTTAATCGTAATGCAACTGGAGGTGCTCGATCGTTTGCGGCAATCGAAGGAGCCAAGATCGATGCGAAACCCAGCCGGATACCTCGTCGACTCCATTCGCAAAGGCTACGTTCCATCCGCGAAATTGCTTTCGAAGAAAGCCGCGGCGGCACCTCCATCGGCATCCAAGCTCGACAGTGCGGCGATGAAAACTCCTGTCGAACAAGAGATCGATGCTTACTTGTCGTCACTCAGCACAGAAGAGATTGAAACACTTGAACGGACGGCGTGCGAACGTGCCGAACCCACACTCGCGGAAGGTTACTATCGTTCGAAGGAACGAGGAGGTCCCACCTTCCAAATCTATCGCCGGATGATCTTGGAGCGCGAAGCCGATCGAATATTATCGAATGGGACGAGGCGACATTGACCGGCTAGAGCGGCCGTTCGCATCGGCGCGTTCGAATCACGATTGCCATCAGTTTCACAACGCGGGATGGTTTGAAATTACATACCTATGCCAGTACCCAAACAGGTGTGATCTCCGAGTGGCGCTTCACGCGGTAGGCAGGGAAATTGCAGCGGCAGCCCGAGAACCGCTATCTTTCCCATTGGGAAACGAACGTCGCCGACACGCGGATAAATGGCACCACGCATCGGAACATAGGTCGCGTGTTTCGCCAAGTCGAAGCGTCGGCCTTGCGGCCGCTGCCGACCGAGCAATTCGCTGCGTATCAAGAAGCCAAGCGCTCGGTCAATCGCGATGGCCACGTCGCGGTGGCCAAGACTTATGATTCGGCCCCACCCGAATACTTGGGCCGCCGCGTGTGGGTCCGTTGGGACGCGCGGACCGTACGGATCTGCGCCGCAGGCTGACGCTCGGTCGTATGTCAGCTGGTCGACACGAGTGCGGCGGCTACGGTGGCCGCGTTCCTGGCGAACTGCTTCGACCAGTTGCCACACGTCGCGGGTGCTTCGCTCATGCTCGTGGCGGAAAAACCAGCATCAACGCCAGCGTCCATCTCAACCGCTGGAGCATTCCTGTATACTGCTGGCTGGAAAACGGTATTGTCAATCTACCTCCTTGCCGACAGTACCAGACGAGGTGACGCTATGAATCTGAGCGCATCACTGTCGATATCATCGACGCCAAGCCGCAGGGTGGCCGTGATATCGGGGTACCCAACTACGGCGCAAGCAACCGCTCGCTGGTTGGAGATGTTGGGCCACACCGCCGAGATTGCCCATGACGGCCATGAAGGGTGGCAGTTGGTGCTGGAAATGTCACCGGATGTGGTGATGACGGGGATCGCGTTGTCGGGACTCGATGGCTTCCAGCTGGCCAGCAAGATTCGTGACTCGCTTCACGAGAAGCCGGTCCTCGTTGCGCTGACGGGTTACTCGCGCCACGCCATTGAACAGCCGGCGCGGGAAGCGGGGTTCGACCTAGTGCTTACCCTGCCAGCCAGCGTGGAGGAGCTTACCAAGGCGATCGCATTTCGCGACGACCCGGAGGCGTGCCTTGCATGGCGATTGTGAGCAACGTCATCGAGGACAAAAACCGGCTGAAAAGGCTGTTCCCATCGATTCGTTCGACTCACGACTGCCATTCGTTTCACAAGGCAGGACGGATGGGAGATCGGCGTTGATACGTGCCCCACCGCAACTGCCGTTGTAAGCTGGATTCCTGGTTCTTTGAAACTGGGAAATTCCATCAAGCGGAGGCAAAGTTGCTGACGGTGGAGTCAACCGTTGGGACGACCCGAGTCCCCGTCGAGCAGCGACAACTCGCGCGCGAACGAGCAAGGTGTTCCGGAACCTGCGACGGAGGGCCTGAGCCTCCCGGCAGCAATTCTCGCTCGGGTATGTTTCCGAATGAAGCAGCTCTTGATTTAGCGCTCTTCCCACTGGCCTGTAAGCAGCACACTACCGGTTGTTTCTGTTTCACCCTGCAGGCGACATTCACGCTGTCATTGATTCCCGTCGCGTGGCGCTTCCCCAGGCCCGTTAAGGAATATGCTCCATCATTCGGCCATCGGCGGATGAGTTGCTTAGCTCCCGGGAAGTGCTACGATGGGTGGCGGCTCCGAGATTGGACTTGCGACCGGCTGGTTGAGGCGGTGGCCAGCCCAATGCGATGCACGCACGGCAACGGGTTTTGGTAACAGGTTTTGCGTGCGGTTTGAGATGTGAAAGGAGCCAGACCATGGCGACGGCAATGACGAATCGAGTGAACGGAACAAGCCAAACTTCCGCCAACGGCAGCGGCAAACAGCGGCCGATCTGGACGAAGAAGGGCTTTCCGGTACAGGTGGCGGTGTTCGAGTTTCCGAGCGAGAACGGCCCGCCGAATTATTCGGTGAAGCTGACGCGGAGTTTTCGCCGGGATGAAGAGTCGGAATGGGAAACGACCGATTATCTCAGCGGCTCCGACCTCCTGCGAGGAGTCAAGCTCCTGGAAGCGGCCGACACGTTCATTCAAGCGCGGCTGGAGGCCGATTACAAGGCCAGGAAGGCCGCGACGGCAGAAGCGGGCGAGGGTATTCCCTTCTAGCGGCTTGCGGACGTGCAAAATTCCTTGAATTGGTTTGGCCCCTCGATACGCAGTGCATCGCAGGGGCTTTTTTACTTCAACCTCCATGCTGGCGCAGATTTCAACGAAGAACATGTTCCCAGCGGCGACGCCCGCGACGCTTCTCGATGCGGCCAATGAGTTCGTCGCGCGCGGCTGGCCGGTGATTCCGCTGGTGGACAAGCTCCCGGCCGTGCAGTGGAAAGAGTATCAATCCCGCTATCCCACCAAGGACGAATGTGACGCCTGGTTCGTTCAAGAGAAGTGCGGACCGACCGGCATTGGCATTGTCACGGGAAGACTGTCCTGGCTGGTGGTCGTGGATTGCGACACGCGGCAGGACGCCGAGTTTTGGCTGGCCGAGCACGGGAGTTCGCCCCTGGTTGTCGAATCGGGGGGCGGGGGATTGCACTTCTATTATGTGCTCCCTGCCGGCGAGCCAATTCGCAATCGTCAGCGAATCGCAGGGCGAGCAATTGATATTCGCGGCGAGGGAGGCTACATCACGGCGCCCCCTTCGCTACATCCCTCGGGCCGCCGCTATGAGTGGCAGGCGTATGACGCGTGCGCCAGGCTGCCGGTGTTCGATACCGCTTGGTTAGCAGCCGCTCACCAAGAACGAAGTATGTCTCACACGACTGCATCGGCCAGAGCGCGCGATGCCGTGCGCTACATCCACAAGATTGTGGCCGTGGCCGGCGAGGGGGGACACAATGCCACGTTTCGTGCCGCCTGCAAACTCCGTGACGCCGGGGTGTCTCCCGACGAGGCTCTGGCGATTCTTGCTCAGTGGAACGAAACCAACGCTTCTCCTCCTTGGTCCGCCCAGGAACTGGCGCACAAAATCCGGACCGCGTTCCAAGCAGCCAATTCACGCAGGCTCCAGGCATGACCTCGGCGTGGCCACGGTGGTGGTCGTCAGGCGGGATGTCCAGTAAAGAGTGTCAACCGCGCACGTTACGCCGGTTCGTACTTACGAAGCGCGTCCGCAAAGAGTCCCGGTGCGCGGCGGAAGTTGGTTTGCGCCAGCTGCTGCAAGGCGTCGCGGAGCGAAGCGAGCAGACCTTGCTTCTTAGCAAGGATGAGCACGCCCAGCGTGCCCGTGATCTCGAGACCGAGCTTCCGGGCGAACTTGACTCCATCGCGGTCGTCCATGAGGAGCGTATCGGCGGAGAGTTCCTGAGCCAGCGCAATCGCCTGGGCTTCGCCGGGGTCGAGGTCGGCCACAGGCACGACGCTGCGGGGAGCTTGCACGACGAGCCAGGCTGGCGGAGCGGCAATCCAATTCAGAATTGCGGGCGGGGTTTGCGGCTGAGATAGTTCGTGGATGACGAGCGGAGGTGCGTAGACGGATCCGAACAAGGCCGGCAGTAAATCGACGTGGCCAATGAGAATCAAATAATGCAGCGGCGACGTGTCCGAGACGACAATCATCGGGCGAGTTTGGCCTGGACGACTTCGACTTGGCGTTCAATCTCGGTGAGTGTCGGAAGGTCTTCGCTGACGTGATGGCGAGTGAGCACGTCGTTGACCTGGAACCGGTCGAGGCCGAGAGCGGTGGCCAATTGGTGTTTGGTGATGCGCTCTTGACGATAGAGGTCGATGAGGACCGCTTCGGTGGCCACTTGGTCCAAGTCGGCCACTTCGCGCCTAAGTGACTCTTCCAGCGTGGGCGGCAAGTGGATGGAAACGGACATACGGCAGGTGCTCCTCTCGTCCAATTGTAGCACATTTGGAAATCGAGAGGCAAATGTCTTGGATAGGTTGAACGCGGGTGTCCACGAGAGTCATTCCCCGCGTCCGGCATCGATGGTCTCGCGGCTGTCGTCCACGTCTCGGGCGAGAGTGGCTAGGCATCGTCCACTCCCCAGGCCGTTTCGAGGGCGTCCACCACGCCGGACTGACAGCCAAGTCGTCGGAACGCGACGTACGCCGCGCGCAGCTCCTCGATGGGCCTGCCCTCCATGAGCTCACGAAACACGTCCGTTCCCCGATAGGGGATTCCGGCGGGGTCGCGATCCCCGGGCATGGCGAGCGCGCGAAGTTCTTCTAGCAGCGGGTCCGCGCGGCGTGCGGCCTCGGCTTCGCTCAAGCGATGAGCTAGCGCCAGGTCGTTCATCGTGAGTTGTCGTTGCGTAGTCATCGTCCTCCTCCTGCTTTGTGGATGGTCACGAGCCGCGTGCGAACGCCCGTCTGCCGAAACGCCTCCTTCCCCTGAAACGCATCGGCGGGGAGTTTTTCCGACTCGCCGCCGACGGCCGCCAGCCAATTGCGAAACGCAGCGCTTTTCGTGTCGTTACGAAAGAACGGACCTTCACTCATGACGGACACCAACCGACCCGCCGGAGCCAGCAGCGCGTAGGCGTGCTGGACATGCTCGCTGTCGGCGTCGAACGGCGGATTCATGACGATGCGGTCGTACGTGCCCTGATGCTCCAGAAAGTCAGCGAACTCGACTGCATGCCCTTTGGCGGCGAGTACATCTTGCAGCGCGCGGTTCTGCTCGACAGCGTGTATGGAAAGCCCCGGGTGAAGTTCTTTCAGTGCGTCCAAAATGTCTCCCTTGCCGCAGGACGGCTCCAGGACGCGATGATGGCGCTCGATGTCGGCCCGTTCCAGGATTTGCTTGAGGACGGGCCGGGGCGTGGGGAAGAACCCGGGCAGGTCCCGACCGATGAGTTCGCGTTCGGCGATTCTCACCGGATCATCGCCGCGGCGTTCCGCCCGATGCTCCAGGTATTCGCGGAGCGCGGCGCGCAACTCCGGCAAGCACGTGATGTTGGCGCGCACCAGCCGCTGGTAGTTGTCGAGCGACTGCCGGATTCGCGCCACGTCGATGCCGGCGGTTTGGGCTCGGTCCACGAACTTACCCAGAGCTTCTATTTCAGGGTCGCGTGCGAACTCGATGAAGTCGGCAGGGCTGGCGGTGACGAATTTCCGCAACGTCTCGGCCGCCTGCTTCACCCCCTTGGTCAGCCGGCCCTGCTGGACGGCCTCTTCCAAGTGCCGCTTATAAATCGTTGGGTAGGGAAACTCGGCAAAGCGAATCGTCGCCGGTCCGATCGGCTCCTCCTCGACGGAGCGTTGTCGTTCTCCGTGACGGTGCGTTGATTCGCGTTCTTCCCTTTTCACGGCTCGGATTCTGGCCCACTTTGCCAAGTGGAGCACGGTTTCGAGCGTTTCCAGCTGTGTCTTCTGTCGGATGCCGTCGAGATATTTGGCCTCACCACGCGAGAGCGCCTCGGCCAGCGAATGGAGCGTGCGGCTCAGCGCCTGATCGGCCAAGGCGCGGCCGCGCACACCGGCCTGGATGTCGGCCCGTCGCGCGGTGTTTTGGAGCGACGCGTCGCTGCGTTCGATGGCTTCGTCGGCCCGCACGAAGAGATTGTTGGCCAGCTCGTGCAAGCATTCGGCGGCGGAAAGCTCCTTCCGTTCTTTTCGGGCTTCCAAAATATCGGCGCGGTTGACGTCGCCGGTGAGGAGCTCACAGAACCGATCGGCCTGGCTCTGGTCCAAGAACTGAAACCCGGCGTGGCTCTTTTTGAAACTTGAGTACCAGCCGCCCAGTTGTTTGGCCTTGCGGTTGAGTTCGTTAAACGCCTCCCGTTCGACGCGGGATTCCAGCTGCACGATGTAGAGCGGACACTCTCGTTTCTCGTGATAACCGGCTTTGCGGACGAAGGTGAGCGATTGCAGTGCCTCACTCTCGTACTGCTGGACGGTGGAGTTGGCTTGGCGTGCCGCCCGAAGATCGCGCTGTAAGTCAGCCCGCAAGCAGTCGTAGCGGGCCAGTTGCTCATCGTTGAGCGCGGCGTCTCCGTTGTTGTCCACGAACGTCCGAAACTCAAGCAAGGTTTCGGGATTAGTAAGGGCTTTTGCCTGGGCGGATGCTTTGGCTTGTTCCTTGCCCAGGTGCTCGGCATAATCGTCGGCGGTGTAGCCGAGGACTTTCTTATAGAGCGCCGCTTCGTAGGTCTCACCGGAAAGAGGCGAGTAGCTGACGCTGCCGTCCAGCACGAACGACGACAGCATGCGACGAACGATGCTGCTGGCGTTTTGTTCCTTGGTGGAACGCTGGGCAGCGAAGGCGCCCAGGCCCGCGGCCAGCCGCTTGAGCTGGGAGGCCTTGAAGCGGGAGACAAGCTCGTCCCGTAGCGCGTCTTGGCTGTCCCAAATTCGTTGGAACTCATTCTGAAATCGCCCGAACGTGACGGCCTCCGCAGCGTAAAACGCCTTGAGCTCATCCCACGTGTACGGGGTCTGGACAACTGCGGATTGAGGTTCGTGGCTGGCCGCTTCTTGTGGGCCATCGACGTGCTCTAAAATCTGCGTCGGGTCGGCACCGAATCGGTAAGACTCGGGCGGCGCTTCGCGCGAGGGATAGACATCGGAGACAGCGACCCAATTGCCCTGGGTCCAAGGAAACCGCACGCGCACCTGCCGGCGGTCATGGTTGATGTCGACCACTTCACCGACTTCGCAGCGCTCCGAGGCACAAAACACTTCCACCACGTCGCCCCGCTGGATGAGCAACCGGTGAACTGGTCCGTCGATGTCCTCGTGAATCCGGTCCACGGCAATCGTGTCATGATCTTCAACGCTTGCTGCGTCGGGCCATTCAGAGTGGTCGTAACCCCCGTAGACAAGTTGCCGGTCCGGTCGCACGAGCGGCGCTGCCATTGTTCCTTGGTCAGCCGGTGGCGGCTGGGAAGTCTGTTGGGCGACGTGCTGGATTTCTGCAATCGCTGGCGAATCAAAGTTCAAGAGTTGTTGGTGCATTATGCTGATCTACTCCGCGCGAGTCTCCTCTGCAGGAAACTTGTGGGAGGAGTGTACAACAGGGCCGGTCGCTACTCAAATCCGTCGGCTAGGGGCGACGGGCGGCCCAGAGGAGCAATAAGCCAAGAATGACGAGCGCGACGCGGAAGATTCTCTCCGGGGCGCGGCGGCGGCGCTCGATCGCGCGCAGATAGACAAGCAGCGGTTCGTGGTTCATGCCCGAGCGTAGTTCACTTTCGCTCGCTACTCAAGCCGAGGAAGCCGAGTGAGCAGCGAGCTCCCGTGAGTGGTCGCTAATGGGGTGGTCTGCGAAAGTGGTAGATCTCACGCAGGGCTTCGATGAACGCTTCCAGGCGGGTGGAGATTTCGCGGTATCGGCGGCGGTGGCCTTGGACGGTCTGGAGTTGGGGTGGGGTCAAGTGGCGGCGGTTTTTGAGGAGCAGCGTGAGCGCGGCCTGGGCCGAGTGCGCACTATGGTAGATGACGTGGTCCAGCGCCTCCATGAAGCTCACGTCGAGGTGGCTGAAGTCGGATTCCTTACCGGCCAGCACGTCTTCGGCGGCGAAGGCGGCCAGCTCGACCGTGTCTTGATAGGCCTGGAGCCAGACGCGGAGGTAACGCGTCACTTGCTGGATTTGCGGCTGGTTCATCGCGGGCACCAGCCGAGTATGGCATCTCGGGCGGCAGAGCGCAGCAGCAATAATTGCGCGGGCCGAGTCCGCGGCCGCATTACAAACGATTGACTCTCAGTGCATGTTCCAAGACGCGCCGCCGCTGATCTTGGGTCAATTCGGCCAGCACGGCGAGCGTTTTGAGCGACCACGTCCGCACGCGGTCCTTGCGAAAGGCATTTTGTCTCGGCTTGGGAATCCCGAGCTGTTGGCGCAGGGCGGGCGGCAGGTCGTCGAGGTTGAGGGAACTGGGCATCGTCGGCCCTCCTTTCGAATACTGAATTATCCAAACGGGTCTTGGGACGACGTGGGCCGACCAAGGAACAAGCACTTACGACAAAAGACGGCACGTAAGTCGTTCGCCGGTGGCGTTCCCGCGAACGCCGGTGTCCAGTCCGCACCGAACGGAGGAGCGTTTTGTTCTGCGAGAAATCAGCAGCCCAAAAACCAAATTCGCGGGGCTTGACCGCCGCAAGAGGCCGCTGGCGTGCAACGCAAAAACGACCTCCAAAACCAACTTCAGGGAGCGGCGGAACCGGGTTCGGCCGACGCGAAGCGCTGCTGCTGGCAGTCGGGACAGATGCCCAGGTGGGTCCACCAGCCCGACGCACACTCGCGCTCGAAATCGACCTCCGCGGTGGCCGCCTCGTAGCTCTGGACTTCATCGACATCCCGCCAATCGGCGGGAATCGCGTCGATGCCGTCAAAACGATCCTCATCGCACAGTAAGCAAGCCAAACGTATCGTTCCCATCGCAAAACGCTCCTTTCTCGCGCAACACGACTTCCCCTCCGGGAAGCGGCGTCGCCCATAACCTTCCGAAATGCACGCCACCGGCTCGCACTGAAGCCAAGGCTTGACTGCGAGCGAGTGCGGTTCACGACCGGAGCGAATCAGCCGACGGTATCACAAGGCGATCCGCTAAGAAACACCATGCAAACGGGATTTGATTTTCGCCGCGCAGGCGTGGTATACGAGCGCGAGAAGGGCCGTAGGATGGCCCTTCGACTGTTGGTGCTCGTAAATGCTTATCATCAGTATCCGTCTGGGAAATGCGCCCGGTAAACCTGACGACCAATCAGGCTAAGGGATTTGGGGGTTTACCTCCCCTCGGGAAATGTTTTCCCGCGCGTTTCGCCGGTAGAGCCGAGTGCATGGCGACATGCTCGCTCGGTTCGAAGGAGGCTTCGTTGAGTAATCTCGTAGCGGTTGGCTGCCTTTGTAGCGCAGACAAGTCCACGCGAAGTAATCCAGCGATTCTATCCTATAGTTATTTCTTTTCTCGTCCCGATGCGGGGCGATACGGACATACTTGCCATGGTGTTCTGTGGCGAGCCGTCAATGTCAAAGTGGTGAGGCAGCTGCGTGCTGCGTAATCCATACGCGGGGTTCGCTTCCTCTTGCAAGGGGCGTTCAACGTTGTCCAGGGTCGGGAGGAGCGAGCGTAGCGATACGCCGCTTCGGAGGGTGACTCCTCCGACTACGTCTGTAAGTCAGACGGGCCGAATAGCTTAACGACAACAGGCCCGCAAGGGCTTCCTGGTAAGTGTGTGGAGAGTCGATTGCCGAGAAGGTGTCGCAGGGCCGATAGGACCTGCGGCATGGGGACAAGCGGATGATTCAGCGGTAGGGCGAGCTTCTAGTCTCGTAGCCCGGAAATCGGACGACCCAGTCGTCTGTAAAGTAGGACAGCCTGGCGGCTGCACCTAGAATCCATTTCGCCAGGAGGGTCACACCTCTAACCCACGAGACTCCACACGCGGAGACATGGACTAACGTAGGAATCACTTTCGGGGCCGGGTTGGTAGCCCGGTGTCCAGGCTGGTCGCCTGGGTGTTTCAAATCCGAGAGTGAGGGAGCGGGGGTCAAGTAGAAGTCGCACGACTGCGCCACGGGAGTGGAGCAGCAACGCGAGCGGTGGTCGGGGAGAAGTCCCCGGACGGTTTTGGGAGAGGAACTCCCCGGACTGGTGCGGCTGGCAGTCGCAACCCGTGCTCGTTGGGCTGGTAACCCAACGCACAAGAGCCGACGAAAGACCTGACTGGCACTTGTTGCCAGACGGATGACTGACGCAGGGCCGGCCTCCTCTGGGGAGGAGGCCGGCTGCTGTGTTTCTTGGATGAGAGCTAAGTGGACAATCGAGTTCTGTGGGGACACAGAAGTCCATTGTCAGCGAACTTACGGTGAACAGTTGACGTGTGCTTGGCACACGCCGGTTTTTCAGCAAGGGATTGGCACACGCGGTTAGCATGAACATCGGTGGGCTGCTGCTAAGAGATTAGCAGCAGCCGTGCCAAGATGGGAGCGGCTGCGTGGCGCCGGAAGGTTGGCAAAACACGAAGGGAGAGGTTTTTGTCAGCGCGGTTTTCGGGAGGCTTACCCAGGCAAGACAGAGACGGCTCGGATGCCATTCTGTTTGAGCCTGTGGTCGAGCGCATTCCAAGGGTTCGCACAGCGGGGGCAAAGAACGATGCTTGCCCCCTCTTTTTCCCGGCGGCTTGTGGTTGGAGCCGTGGCGAAAAGGAGCAGCACAAATGAGACGGGGAGAGTACCAGTATGAGGTCACTTCGGTGACGGGATTCGTGCAGCGGATTGCCACGTGCCTCTTGCGGCATGGCTACGTGCACTTCGTGCAAGGGGAAGTGAAAGCGGGGAAGGATCCGCGGGCGCTCGATGCCAAACTGCTGGCCAAGTACGAGGTCGTGCAGTCGGAACACCAGCGGGCGCGCCGCAAGGAGCGGGGGCTGGCCAATCTGCAATACCTGCGGTTCGAGCGGACCTGGGTGCTCCTCGCGACCGAAGGCGTTCATGCCATGAAGACAAGCGAAGAGCGGAACCTCAAGGACATCCGCGCCGTGCCGATTCAGATTGCCGGCTACTCGATCTATTTGAAGCGGGGCGACTATAAGAAGAAGCTCTCCGACGACGACGTACTGGTGCGGGACGACAAGTGGCATGCCCGCGTCCTCATCGCGCGCGAGCGGTTCAAGGAACTCCGGGCCTACTTTCTCGAAATCGCGACCAAGCGTTCGGTGGAAGCCCTGTCCGCGGAAATCAACCGCCTCCCGTTCGAGTGCTACAAACCGGTCTGGCGGCAACTGCGAAAACTGGTGCGCGTGATCAATACCAAGCGGAAGGCGGCCGGGTTGATGCCGGTCCCGATGTCGGCCATTCGCTGGCGGCGGCAAATCGTGAAGGCGTTCGAGCCGGTGGCGGTGCGAGAAGCCGCTTGAGGAGCGGAAACCGCCAGGTCAGTCGGCGTTGGGTGGCAGCAGCGCTGTGGCGTCGGTGAGGTCGGGAAGCGGCTCCTGGGAAAATCGCTGGGCCAGCCAGCGAAACACATAATCGACGATGGACGAAGCTTCCGGAATCTCCGGGTTCGGCGTCCAGCCGGAGGGCTCGAATTTGACGTGCTGGAATTTGCGCGCGAGGGCCTCGACGGGGACCCCGTACTGCAGGGCGAGGCTCGTCAGGATGCCGATGCTATCGGCAAACCCCGAGAGCGTGCTCCCTTGCTTGGCCATCTTGAGAAACAACTCACCGGGGCGACCGTCCGCATAGAGGCCCACGATGAGATAGCCTTCCTGGCCGTTGATCGTGAACTTGTGCGTGACGGACTGCCGGACATCGGGCAGCCGTTCGCGCACGGCGGGCGTTCGCTCGGCCGGCTTGGGAGTAACGGGTTCCATGGTGACGTGACTCATGCGGCGACGGAAATCGTAGGCTGATTCGCTTCCGCCTGGGCGATGTACGCCGCGGCCTGCTTGACGACGCTCAGGAGTTCCGCTTCGTTGCGGGAGAAATAGGCCTGGGAGTAGCCGGTGCTCCCCGCCTTACTCTTCCAACTGCGCGCGAGCGTGAATTCCAAATAGCTCATGCCGTGGGCCGTGTTGCGCTGCCAAATCGAGGCGGCGACGGCGCCTTCCCGGATGACGTGGACGGGGTGTTGCTTGGCGGCAGGGGGTGTTTTCTTCTTCTTGGCTTCGGTTTTCGTCGGGTAGGCGTCCGTCATACCAATCGTTCCTCCATCAAAGGTTATGGTGAGATTTTCTCACAATGGCGACGTTAAGCAACTTTTTCTGGGAGCCCGTGGGCAGGGAGTCGAGGGGGCCATTTGTGTAGTGTTCGATTCCGTGGCACGATTTTGTCGATATTGAAGCGGCCGGCACGCATCCGAAGCGTCACTCATGCCGGCAACGGAAGCAAGAAGCCCTCATTCCACCAGTGCGGGGAGGACTTGCAGGAGATAGCGTTTGGGCATCGCGCCTTGCTTGGCAAGCGTACCGCTGGCACGCGGCAATAAGCAGCGCATCCGCACGGCAGTCCAATAAGAAAAGCTTCGGCCGTGCTTGGCACCCTGGTGTCCACATCCTGGTATACGTTACGAGAATCCTGCCCAAAACGATCACCAAGAATAAGGAAGACCCGTTTTGGAGCGCCGATTGACAATCGGTAGACATAAAATAGTTCCTCCAAACATAGTTCTGGTTGAATTTTCTCAAAATCGGGGAGGTAGTCAAACACAGCGTTCGGAATCTGAATTGCCTGGCCGGTTGTCGAGGAGCAAACACGCGATTTCAAAGGGTTACGCTATTTTCTCTTGCGGTCCAATCGTCACGCGGCGTTGTCGGGGCGGTGTTCGGGCGGGAGCCAGTGGGCTTGGTAAGTTTTGCCATGCAGGGTCCAGCCATGTTTTCTGAGTAGTTTGGCGGCGGTTCCGGCTGAGAGGGAGGTCTGGAAGAACTGTTCGACGGCGTGGCGAAATTTTTGGACGGTGATTCGCTCGCGCGAGGCGTGACGCGCGTGGAGGTGTTCGATGATGGCTTGAGCCTGGGCGGGCGATAACGCGAGGTTGGGAAGGGAAGCGGCGCTGGTTTCAAGCTGGCCGAGGATGGCGGACAGATTGGGAGGGTTGCCCCGCACCCACGCAGCAAAGCGGTGCGTTCTCACCTGTCTCCATCCATTGCGAAGGAGGAGCTTTCTCGCGGCGCCAGCCGAAACGGAGTGGGCACAGAGCGCTTGGAGGTGGTGGGCTACGAGTCGAATCGTGACGGGCGTGTCATGAGCGAGCATCTGCGTTTCCAAGTCGGCCAGTAGCGCCGCTTCCGCGGACGTGCTGAGGAGCGATGAGGCGTGCCGGTCGCGAAGACTGTTCTGTAACGCAGTGAGGTTGACATTCGGCCCGATAGTCCAAAAGGCACGGCCCTCGAAACGGTGTTGTTTCCAGCCATGCCGCCAGAAGAGTCGCTGCGTGGATTGCCGGGACAGGGCGATACCGTGGGCAGCCTGTAGTTGTTGTTGAGCATCCGGGGTGGTTACCGCCTGTCCGGCTACCAGGTGGGCCTCCAACGTGTCCAACAGTGCGTGGGCCACTTCATCGGACACGCGGGTCGGGGTGTTCTGGCGAGTGGTTCGTGGTTTGGTCACGTTTTTCGGCGTATAGACTGACATTAGCGCGCTATCAGGCGACAAGGGATTCGGGGGTGGAAAGAATTCGCTCTCGGGCGCTCCTTGAGTTCCATCACAAGACCAGCCGTGTCGGTAGAAGATGTTGTAGACGAGGGGCTTGGATACCGAGGAATCCTTCCCAAACATCTCTTTCAGCGTGCCGAGGCCTTGGGAGGCGGTAATGGGAAGGCCTGCTTGCTGGTCGAGCCAGAGCCGGGCCAGGAACTCTTGTTCTTGAGCGAGCGTTAGCGCCGCGTGCCTGCGCTGATATCCGTGGTCGTCGGCTGCTACCTGTTCCATCCCCTGTTTTCGGAACAGATACAGCATTTGCCGGACGGTTGCCGGACTGAGGCCGAGGAGAGTGGCAATCTGCTCATTGGTCCAATCGGTGGTGGCGGCCAAGTAGACGCACTGAGCTTGGCGTAGCTCCCTGGCTCGTGTGGCGGACTTGATGATGGCCAACATGGATTCGGCGGTGCCCCGCGGAAACGGGTCTCGGTGTGTCACACACAGCGTATAGCACGAAAAGCGTAGGTGGGCAAAAGAACGTGTCGGCAAGCGCTGCAAACTTCAACGCAGGATACATTTGAGTAGCGTGCGAATTTGTGGCACTATCTGGAATGGAACAGCGGATCGTGTGCTTCGATTTAGAAACGGGTGGACTTGACCCCAAACGCCACCCCATCATTCAACTGGCGGCGATTGCCGTGACCGAAGAGTTCGAAGTTCCTGAGACTATCGAAATTAAAATTCAGTTCGATGAGAAAAAAGCGTCTGCTGATGCCCTCCGAAAAAATCACTATCATCCGGGATTGTGGGCCTCTGTCGGCAAGGAGCCTCAAGAAGCGGCGAGGGAGTTCGCCGCATTCCTCAAACGTCATGCAACCTGTCCGATGTTATCCGCGAAAGGGCAGCCGTTCAACGTTGCTCAATTGGCAGCACACAATTCGGCATTTGATGGACCGTTTTTATCCACCTGGTATGAGAGGCTGGGAATTTATCTGCCAGCAAAACGTCTTGTCCTTTGCACCATGCAGCTTGCCATGTGGCAATTTCTCGGAGTCGAGCAGGGGCCGAGGAGTTTCAAGCTGCAAGATTTGTGCGAGCACTTTGGGATTCGCTTCGATGCGGCCAAGGCCCATGATGCGCTGGGCGATGTGACGGCCACGGTCGAGTTATTTCGAGCGATGGCCAAACGGGATGCCGGCGAGAGTCTCGCGGCTGAACGCCCCCCAGGATGAGTGGTGCGGACCAAATTACCCGCAACCACCGGAGAGCGATCCCGGTGGCTGGCAAACTCTGAAGCATCAAATGCGAAGGTGCGGTGAGCACAATGGCTGGGGGCGCGTTCGTCCACGCTAGAACGGTTTCTACGAGAGTGAACTCTATAGCTGAACGAGAATTCAGTCGGATTACGAAGGGGCGCGTCTTGTTGGGCGGCCAAAAAAGGGAATGCAAACTGTAACCAACAGTAAGAAGGTCGAAGGTTCAGGCACGACCATGAATGTCCGAAAGCCGAGATCAACAGTGTTGGGACCGGGAGGATTGGGAGGGAAAACATCTGTCCATTCGAAGAACAATCCATTGTTTTGATTGGTATTCCGTAAGTATGCCTGACCGCTTGCATAAGGACCGGGAGTTGGCGCTACGTCCCCCATGATGTCGATGCCGAACCCGGCAGCAGGATTGGTACTACTGAAGTTGAAAGCGAAATAATCGCCGGCGTTGAAATGGAGATTGAGGGGGATTAAATCCACGGAGTAGAGATAGGGGGAAATATCAGAGGTGCCAATCAAGGTGGCCAGACTTTGATGCGCAATGATAACTCGGCCATATTTCAAGTTGTCGTTTTCAACCGGCCGCAAATTGCCATCGACGGGGCGAATATCGAGAGCGAAATCTGATAGGTCACTCCCATGTTGAAATCCCCAAAACTCAAAGCGGGAGAGTTGTCCTGTCGTCCCAACATGGACGGTCTGACTAATATTCTGGTTAATGAATCCACCAACGGCGGCGTTGGAAGATAGCGTACCATTTGTTCTGTAAAAGCTCGCTGGGGAGTGGTGCTGCAGTCAGTGCTATCACCCTGACGAGGAACTGATCTTGGAAAAGGCGGGCCAGGCGTGGTTTTCTTGGGTATCAACAAAAACCCCCAAGGAGACACACACATGACCCGTAAGCATGAGCGTAATGGATTGAGCCGCCGCCGCCAACAGCGGAAGATCCGCCGGCGATGTTGGGAAGCGGTGATGGACGTGTTGGTAGAACACGGTTTCGGCGGATTAGCACGTGCCGTGGAGATTCTGGTGAACGAGGCGATGCAACTGGAACGGACTGCGGCGCTCGGCGCGGCGCCGTACGAGCGTTCGCCGCGGCGTCTGGGCTATGCCAACGGGTTCAAACAGAAGCGGCTCAAGACGCGTGTCGGCGAACTCGAGCTGGCGGTGCCCAAGACGCGCGGCGTGTCCTTCTACCCCTCGGCGCTGGAGCGGGGCTCGCGCAGCGAGCGCGCCCTTAAGGCGGCCGTGGCCGAGATGTACGTGCAGGGGGTGACGACGCGGAAGGTGGCGGCCGTGATGGAAGAGCTCTGTGGCTTGGACGTCACCAGCAGCCAAGTGAGCCGTGCCGTAGCGCTCTTGGACGAGGAACTCTCGACCTGGCGGGAGCGCGAGCTCGCGCAGATCGAGTACCTCGTTTTGGACGCGCGCTACGAAAAAATCCGCGTCGGCGGCAGCGTGGTGTCGTGCGCGCTGTTGGTGGCCGTGGGGATCGCGCCCGATGGCCGCCGCACGATCCTCGGCCTCAGCGTTTCGCTCTCGGAAGCGGAAGTGCATTGGCGCGAGTTTCTCGCCAGCCTGCAAGAGCGCGGGATGCACGGTGTACGGTTGATCGTGAGCGACGACCACCAAGGCCTGGCGGCGGCGCGGACGGCGCGCTTCCCCGGCGTGCCGTGGCAACGCTGCCAGTTCCACCTGGCCAAGAATTTGTTCGACCACCTCACGCCGGGCGTCTCGCCGAGCGAAGCCAGCGCCGATCTGCGGGCGGTGTGGAACGCGGCCAATCGGGTCGAGGCTGACCGCTTGCTCAGCCTGATGGTGAAGAAGTATGCTCCCGTTGCGCCTAAGCTCGCAGCCTGGCTGGAAGAGAACGTGCCGGAGGGACTCAACGTGTTCGACTTCCCGGTCGAGCATCGCCGCCGGCTGCGGACGATCAACGGCCTGGAACGGCTGAACCGTGAAATCAAACGTCGCACCCGCGTGGCGACGCTGTTCCCCAACGAAGCTTCCCTGCTCCGCCTCGCCACCGCGGTGCTGATGGAAGTCGACGAAGAGTGGCAGACCGAAAAACGTTACCTCCCCAAGGCAAACCCGCAACCCGCCTCGACAAGATCATGAATTTGATATTTACAGACGAAGGGTTGCACTATCCGTTGGAACTAAACCTCGTCAGAACGAAGGACTGGTCGAGTATCTCCGGGATTGTGGCGGTTGACGTATCCGCGAATAGGGAAAATAGAATCCAAGCGCAGGACATGGTTGTAATTAAATGCGGTCGCTTGTTCATTAGCGTACTCCTGCAACGAAGATTTGTTGCAATGGGATTACCATTTGACGAGATGTACCATATGGTTTGAGCCCCGAGTGCGTCTGACCGTGGGGTAGTAATCATTGTAAATACGTGATGACGAACGTGGCAAGGATTTCTTTGAATTCTCGTCCAAGAAACGCTGTGGGCCAGAAAAAGAGGTCCACCCGGGGGCGAACTGTTTGAACGGCAATTAAGTAATCTACACATTTCGTGAAACAACAGTCACAGACATTTCCCCGGGAAGCACGGAGGTTCTTCTATAGTCCAGAGGGAGAATAGTGGCCCGTTTTTCAGCTGCGCCCTTCGGCAAATGGGCGGGTACTTAGATCTTGAACGGAACGAAGCTGCATCCTTCGGGGTGCAGACAGGTCAGCTGCCAGGACGAGTCACAGGTCCTGATAGATTACTCTTCACCCGTGTGAAAAAGTCGACGTCAAATGGAGATCATGGGTTAATGTGCATAAAGGTTTGCTGTTCGCTTGATGTACACGTAGTGGCCATGTGAATGGAAGACGTCGTAAGAAGGCTTGAGGTGCAACGGGAGAGTGAGCCAGCGAGTCATGAGCACGTATTCAACTTGTTGACTCAGCAGTGTGTCCCACGAGATGCTCGTGTTGGCTGGCGATCGGATGGCGGCAGGATGTTGCACATTCTACAAGTTCGCGTGAATCGTCCTGCTTCGGGAAGGCAATTATGATTTCATTGCTGCTAGTTAATACGGGGGGTGTACTTGGTGAATGACGGCGGCTTGGCGTCGTGCAAGCAGCAATAAACGAAGTAAGTTCGCGGAATAGGAGTGGATGTGTTGTTGTTGGATCGAGCGAAGTGGACTCGTGGCTGGCCCAATTGTTGCTGGAACGCGACGAGTTCGTGTTGATTAGTCGATTGTGTGGCCGGAAATCTTGAATGGATGTCTTCTGTCAACACGGTAAGGTGAATAGCGTCGGTTCATGGCCGGCGAAGGTCGTGCCAAGAACAGAGAGCGGCATCACCAATGACTGGCGCGCCGTGAATTGCTGAGGGCAAGATTTTGTTCCTGCGCGCCCCCTCTCACGTGATCGGAGGGAAGAGGTCAACGACGACAGAGCTTTTCGTAACGGACAGAGCACAAACCTCGCAGTAGGGGAAAGAACCCTTGATGGTCGGGGTGCGCCATTAGTGGGTCGCCTAAGGAGAAACGGCATGCTGTCGCAGGACAAAGTTAGGGCGATTGAGGTGCTGCTGGCTCAAGGGAGACTATCTCAGCGAGAAATTGCTCGTCGGGTGAAAGTTAATCGCGAAACGGTGAACCGAATAGCGTCGGGGCAGCGCGTGGATTACGTGCGACTGCGGCGATGGAGGACCAGACATGAACCTCGACAATTGTTTTCCGCCATCCGCTGTCGGATGTGCGGAGCGAAAATCCGGGTGATGCCCTGTCAGCGGTGCCACTTGCACTGGTTGATTGCGACGGGGGCGGTGAAACGGATCAGGGCAGGAAACGATACGACACTGCCGTTGGGAGTTGAATTGAAAGAGGATTACTTTCGGAGGTACTTAGTGATTTTGGCGGCCAAGATTCGCCGGGGCGAGGAACCACTGGACGACGTAAACCAAGCCTTCGGAATGCAAATAGTTGGAGCAAACCGCGACGCAGAACGAAAATGAGGAGCATTCGAGCGATCGCGGAGCCCAATAGTGTAGCCGAGTGTTGACTACGAGCACGAGTCCGGAGGAACGAGAGGAGGATTAGCAGTATGAAAGGCACCACCCGTAAAGCCTGGGCGTTTGCGATCGCTTGGTCCATCGTGACCACGCTGCAGAGTTGCTGTGGAGGTTCCACTTATGCCCGACCACATCGCTTCACAACGACACTTGCGTCAGCTGAATCAGTGCGTGCATGTCTTTGTGCCGGCCCAAGGTTTTCCGGTCGTCATCGACTACAGCGACAACACGAACCCGTTTTCACTCGCCAACGAAGTCGTTTACGACAATGGGATTGTCCATGTGCAACTCGAAAAAGGATTCAAATGGGACGGCGCCAGCATTCCGTCTGGGGCGCTCCTAATTCCCTGGTTGGCCACCATCGTCCTCTTGCTGCTGTGGCACAACGTCTGGGCCTGGGCGGTTACTGTACTGCTACTGGTCTATTCGATCCGCCTGTTACCGTACCTGCAGAAGATCGGCCGCCATGTGCGGGCGATGTGCGTGCACGACAAACTTTACCGAACGCAGCCAGTGTCGCGCGTGGTGGCGGACGCGATCGCGACCTCGATCATGGAGAACGATGGAGTCCCCTGGGACGTTCGTTGGATTATTTACGGAAGAATTCGCCACTTTGGTTGGATCGCTTGGAAACACAATCAAAAGGAACTGGCTGCAAAGACGGCCGCTGCCCCGTGCGGTGAATCATGATGAAAGCCGATTTGAGCAAAATTCGCGGCTGCTTAAATGCGTGGCTGATATCGGCAGCAGCACTGTTGTCTTGCCTTGGCTGTCATACCGAGTCGCATTCGCCTGAACCAACCATATCTGACGATGGCCTTCACAGTGTTCTCGTAGCACCTTCGGGAGATGCCCCATGAAACGATTATTCGGTGTTGGCGTGGTCCTGCTCGCCATGCTTGCGCAAGGATTGGAGGCACAACCGCTCGCTCGGGCGTGTTTCGCGCCGCCACCGCAACCAGTACAGGCTGTGGGGGGAACCTATTATCCGATTGAACGCCCGTGTTGGCTGGGACAATGTCTTTTCGGACCTTTTTGGGTCTATATTCCTAACCCGCAGGCGAAGTCACAGCGATGAAACGTCACGTCGCAATCTTGTTAGTTGGCCTGTCTTGGTACGAAGCGGGTCAAGCACGCGATGGGTGGAACGAACCACGTGTCGTCTCTCTGGCCGACGGGGGCACGGCCTCGTTTCTGGACGTCGACGGAAAGGTGTATCTGATATCGTGTGCGCATCGTGACGCCCATACCAGCGTTGTTGTGGGGGACCGCGTTGGCTTTGTGTGTAATGACGGCTCGGGTGGCACGGCAACCGTAATTGCCGTAGCGCCACACGACCCGCAGAGCGAGCCCTTGCGCGACTGCGCCATCTATTCGTTCGCCGGACAGATCGGTGCAAATGTGCATCCATTTAAGATCTGCGAACGGCTGCTGGCGCGTGGAGAACCTGTCTGGGTCTGTGGTTTTCCCGCCCCTTGCCAGCAGTTCGTATGTCGTCGGACGACCGTCGAAGCGGATAACGGAACGCTATGGCTCGCAGGCTCTTCTACGCCAGGTGAGAGCGGTGGCCCGATTGTCACCAGAGACGGCGAATTGATCGGAACGCTGACCGGATCGACCAGTGAAGGTCGAACGATATGTTGTGGCCGAGCCACGGTGGTCGGGCTCTGCCGCGAAGTTCAAGGAGTTCAAGTAGCGAATGGGTGCCACAATGGTTGGTGCCAACAGGGGTTTTGTCCTGTACCGACCGCGCCGCAACGACCAATTCGACGAGAGGAACCGCGCGTCACGGCAGGCCCGCCAGGTCCGCAAGGGCCGCCTGGTCCAGCAGGTCCCGCAGGACCTGCTGGAAAAGACGCCAGTTGTGAGCGCAGCTCAAAATGGGAGGAATTCAATGTGCGTCTCGCGGCACTGGAAGCCACGATGAAAGACAAGAGCGCTTCGGTCGACAACGTCATTGCCGTTGTCGCGACGAACTCGAATGCCGTTGAGGCATTGCGGAAGCAACTCGACCGAGACACACCGGTAAGGGTGTTCTTGCCCGACGGAAAGGTCGCGGGAGAAACAAGGATCAATTTGTTCCGTGGCGATGCGCTCGACTTTACGTTTAATCCGCGTGTCCTTGTGGATGAAACGCGACCTGTTCGTTAACCCAATAGAAACAAAGAGGTGACGATATGTTATCCGTGTTGACGATGGCATTGGGATGTATGGCAGTCGGCATGGCGGTCGATCCTGGTTACTTTGATGACTTGTTAAAAGCCGACCGTGACCGTCACGCTCGGAACGCCACGACGATGGAAAAATTCCTGGAAATGCAGTACGTCGGCTCCAAAGAATTTCGCGATGCGACGGCAGGCCGCATCATATTGGAAGCCGGTAGCGGCCGCACGCGCGCCGAGACGAACAGCCCCGAACAGACGGCTGCTCGCAACCAAGCATGATGTCGACCAGAGCCAAGAACTTGTTAGTGGCCGCTGCCGAGCTAAATGCGCAGGCAAGCGCCCAAGAGCGCGAGATCGAGCTTGCCTATCTGAGCGGGACGCCGCTCAGCCCGATCTATCGCCGCTATTACGAGGAGTTTGTGGATGAATGCCGAGAAGACGACCGAATTGGAGGAGTTGCCCGAGCCGCAACGGGCGGCCGTGCAACTGCGACAAGCGGAAGAATTCACGATGGCGGGGCATATCCGGGACAAGCTCCGCACGCTTCGCCGCCGACACAAGCAGACGCTGCTCGATGCGAAGCAGTTGAGCGGCGGTGAGTCGGCAGATGACGATATGCAAATTTTGGCGCGGGACATCACGATCAACGAGCCCGCGAAGGAAGCAACACCGACGAGCGAACCAAACGAAAAAGTGGCGGCAGTCCGTTCGCGATGGCCGCTCGCGGCGGCGCTGGCGTTGGGGCTGGGGACGCCAACCACAGCAGCAATTGTTATGGCGCCGCAAATCATTGCGGCCTTGCGGCCGGCCGCCGCAACACAGGTTGCTCGGCCCGAATATGCACCGATTCTGTTACCGGGACGGCCCCAAGGAGTTCCCTAATGGCTCTCCCCACGAAGATTTATGTGCAAGAAATTGCCGGTACGCTGTACGTCAATCGCACTCCGGAAGGGGCGGTGGGACATTGGCCGACCGGCGATGCGAAGAACGTGGGTGTATTTTCGCTCACCAAGGAAGTCAGCATCCGACGGGTGTCGGAAGTTAGCGTGGAGGACGTTCCACCAGCTCAGCAGTCGGCACAGTCGCCACAGAACTGATTCAGTAAGGGAGCAGATGCCAGAGGCTGCTGCCGCGGCAGGCAGGATGTAATCGCTGTATGCTGGAGCGCGCATTTACAGGTCACGACTGCATCGCCATTGTTTGAACTTAGGCAACGTGATTGAAAGTGAGAAATCGTGGACCGGCAACCGGAAGAATTCTACTGGCGAGCGATCGAGTACGCAGGCTGGCTTGTCAGCGCGGTCACGTCCACGGCGTTAGGCGTGGGATGGCGGAGATACAGTCGCGACCGTTCCCGCTTGACCGCGCTCGAACGGCAAGCGGCAGCCCAGGACAGCCGAACCAGCACGCTGGCGGCCGCGATCGAGGAAATCGTAAGTCGCCAGGATCGCACGGAGCTCGAAGTCAATAACCAGCGGGTGCTGCTGGCGGAAATCAAGATCGACGTGAAATGGATTCGCGAAACGCTCGAACGCCAGCCTCACCGGCGGAATGCGCATTAGCACGCAAAGTCAATCACGGGCTTTCCAACGGGCAAACAGCTGGGGGAGTAGCCCACCATATTAGGTTGCCGACGCCAAAGAGCATTGGCCTTCCAAAGGAGCAACGAACAATGGTTTGGACCACGAGCTACTACCACTACGATGCCGTGGGCAGCACCCGCACGCTCACCGGCGCCGACCAGAGCATCCAGGCCAGTTATCGCCAGCAGGCCTTCGGCCAGCCGCTACTTAGTAACGCCACCGTGAACCCGTTTCGCTTCGTCGGCCAGCTGGGCTACTACCACGATGCGGCCACCGGACTGGTTAATGTAAGGCAACGAGTCTATGACGCAAACACGGCCAGGTGGCTCAGCCAGGATCCGGTGGAGAGTGAGCACAATCTGTTTCGGTATGCGAGTAATAATCCTCTAACCCTCATCGATCCGGCGGGACTTTACGAATCGCTCGAAGCTCTTGCGATGATGCCGATGGCATCGGATGCGTACCGTAGTTCATATGACCTGGGGTTTGGCGGTGATCCACAACAAATGATCCTTGAATTGAACAGTCCGGCGCCTACTCCGATCCTTGACATGAAACCGTTCACTCTCGACGAACTTCGCGTTGCGCAGTGGAACGCGTATCTGCGTGAAATGCGCGAAGAGGCTAGTCTCAATAATGTGATGCATCGGTATTTTAGCGAGGAGTCGATCCAGGCCGGGGTCGTGCGTCGTTCTAAGGAAATGCAAACCATCGCTGAGACCCAGTACCTCGTGAACAACGGCACACCAGGGCAAGCATTCTCAGCATACCTTGCCCTGGAACTGCACACGATTGCCGAAAGTGCGCACCCGATGTATGGTCAACTCAACGCTTGGCAGAAAGTGCTCGATGATAAGGCAACGGGAAGCGAGAAGGCTGTCGCCGTTGGCTTGGGCCTATTCGATACTTTATTGCAAGTGGTGGGAACTAGCCGACCACGTCCGATAGCAACCACGGAAACCGGAGGTGCGTTGAGATTTGTCGAGCGGGAAGGTGGTGCGACGACTGGCCGCACAACGTCGGTTTCCGGCGAATGGCAAGTGTTAAAGGGAGGCGGACTCTATAAATGGCAACAATATGTCGTTCGCGTCAAGAAAGTCGGGAACTATTGGGTAAAGGAAATAAACCCGGAAGCATCGTTATCAGGCAGACAGTTTGCTCAGCGCGGCTTAGAGGAACAAGTCAAAGGTCTCAAACAACTTGGCGAACAAGCGCCGAGTTTTCTATACCGAAACGGGAGACTAGTCACCCGAGATGTCGGCCGTTTTTCTGGGTCGGGCCTGGATTGGCTTAGAATCAGGATAAGGGGTTCGTGGCGATTGGGCACACCGTTCAACGATATTGTGAAGAGAAACATCGGCGCGACTGGCCAGATTTTCGACCCCAAAATCAACCCGTACTATACAATACGAGTCGGCGAGAGCATTCGGGGCGCAGGATATATCGGTGATCGGATATTGATCAACGCGGTTGAGGATCCCAAGTAAATGATTAAACTCGCTTTCTTAACTGTAGCAGTCGGTTTTGGATGGTATGTTATCTGTGGAATAGTCAGGGAAAGATTGGCAAGACGCAATGAGTTTGCGACTCCGCCGTATTTTGGAATTGGTCACTTTGGTTTTGGAGTTGCAATAGTCATAGCACTTGTCCTGTTAGCGCTTGCGCGGCATTGGCGAAAATGACTTGCGTCGGCACGATGGCGTAGTCCGGTTCGACGAATGGAGCGCGATGACGCCGGAAGGCTGGCTCACGTTCGAACTCAATCCCTGGGAAGCCAATTACACGCTCAGCGACCTCTACGACTGCGTGGGCAATCGCACGCTGAGCACCGAAAACGGCGTGGCCACGAGCTACGCCTACGACGGGGCCAACCAGCTGCAAGCCAGCGGTAACGCCACTGAGGGCATGAAGTTCTACACCTATGACGCGGCCGGCAACCTGCATGTGGTGAACACTTCGCAGGGCCGCACCACCTACACCTGGGGTGCCGACAGCCGGCTCGTGAACATTCAGTTGCCCAGCGGGGCGGTGACGACCAACAAGTATCGGGCCGGCAGGTCTAATTATGTCCTTATTCGCCTAATGAATATTGGTGGCAGAGGACAAGACTTGAAGGCGTTCCCGAATCCGTGTAAAGGTTCGGTCCCAGGAAAACTCTCGTAAAATCTTGGTGCTTGCCAAGGTTCCGCGGCGTGCTGTCGCCGCGCGATCTTCGTAGGCACTCCGTAGTTGTCGACGCAGGTCATCGACACTGAGTTCGATTTCCGTTTCGATGTCGTCGCAGCCATCCTCGTTGATGGGCACGAAGTGACTAGAGACGCGAAGCGAGCAATCATCGTCCGTGTAGTCCAGCGCCGGTCCTAAATTCGGAATAATCGGGCACCGGCCTACGGCCATGGCTTCGACGATGGGCAGTCCAAATCCTTCGCCGCGATAGGGTGCGACCAAGCAATCGCAGGCAGCATACAAAGAAGCTAACTGGCCGGGGGTCATTTCGCGATCGTAATACAAGAGACTCGGGAGTGCGTGGTCAGTCATTGCGACGACAACTTGCTGCCGAAAAGATTGGTCGGCGTACACTGTGTTGGATCCAACATCCTTGATGACGAGGATAACGTCTTCATCCGGCCGAAATTCTGCCAAATAGGCCGTGAGGAGTCGGTCGAAGCCTTTTCGATAGGTAAGGCCACCGACATATAGGAATCGAAAAGACTTCGCTGTGGGAAGGGTGCGCTGGACCACGTAAGGGTGGAATACGGCCGGATCGACTCCCCAGGGAACATAATGAAGTTTCTTTTCAGGGATTCCACTCTGGAGATAAACATTGCGGACGTATTCGCTCATGACCCAGACCTCATCGACATCTTCAATGAGTGGACGTCGCCATTCAGCTGGCAGGCGGCCATATTCCCAGGGTTGGATGTGGACCCACTTGCCGACGGCTGGCTTTGTCCAGTTTGGGGGCCAAGCATGACGAATGACCACGTCGGCATTACCGATCTCACGACCGAAGTACTCGGCGAGGTTGGAGTACAATAGATGACGGCGGTCGATGTTGGGGAGTAGGTGTGGGTCGGAGGGAAAGGGCGCGAAGAGTCGGGTGAGACATAATTCAATGCCGGGACTTGTGGCCAGGTGCTTGGCGAGTTGTTCGTTGATGTTGGCAAAGCTGTGCCCGGCGAAGAATTCTCCTTCCAGTCGAATGCGGACAGCGTCCGTCTTGGGAACCGCTAGAGTCGCGGGTGTAATGTTCCGTTCCATGGATTGAATTAGCTGTTCGTATTCCTCGGCGGTCGGCTGAGCCGAGTTCGTTATGACAATCCGTTCTGGGCTGGCACCAAGAGCAACGACGTTCTTGAAGATTTTGTGGTCGCTAATCCAGATCTGATCATATTGATCGTTTTCAGACGCCCATTCCTTGAGCCCGGACGTATAGCTCTCGTCGCACCAAAGGATATTGGCAACTGCCGATGGATCGGCTGGCAGGCTTGAACGCGTTGGTATCGTGATGAACAAGGTATGACGGGTGCGGCGAGCCGAACAGAGCGCGGAGTAGAGTAGTCGATCGTCGATAGTACTGAGAACAGGACAATTGGGAGTGACTGGTTGACAACGGATCGGTCGGTAAGTGGCGGCCAAATTCTTGAGTTTCTTCCAAATAGAAGGCGAGTTGGTCGTGAAATCGAGCCGGACACAGAGCCCCAAGGGGAAGCGTGGACGAGTTGCCCGGTAGGTGGCTAGGTCGGTCTCCAGGGTCTCCAGCAAACAATCTAACGACGCGGGTACGGAGCTTGTGTTTATTCGGGCGTCGTTAGGTCGCTCACGATCGATGAGCTTGGCAACCGAGAGCCAACGATAGAACGCGTTGAGCCAGGTCAATATCCAACCACGATCTCCATCCAGACGTGCTTGATGGTACTCGTAATGCTCCCAAAGTTCGCGCGCGAATGCTTGGTTCGCATGGCGCCAATTCCAGTGATGGCCAGACTCGGCAAATTGAAGTGCTTCCGTGGAAGTGTATAAGTTGGCCTTCCGAAGCCAATGTTCGAGCGAGCGGTAGCTCTTATGTTCTATCGCCAACGCCGGGTCGGGAGGGAGGCGGACTTCGCGTCCGTCGAGAAGCACTCCACCATGCAATGTTGGTGAAAACTTAAAATAGCCCCGCTTGAGCACGCGGGGGCACGTGTAACCTGGCCACCATCCGCAATGTTGCATCCATTGGCCGCAGAAATACGTCTTGAACGGGATGCAAATTGCCTCGAAGTGGTGGCCCTGGGTAGCGATAAGTTCGTTAACTAGCTTGCCGGTAGCCAAGGAGACACGCTCATCGGCATCCACAAACCATAGCCAGTCATATTTGGCTGCCGGAACCGCAATATTGCGGATCGCGTCGAAATTCGGTGAATTCGGTTGTGAGAGCACGCGATCGACAAGAGGTGTAGACAGCTCGCGCGTACGGTCAGTGCTTTCGGTATCGATTAGGAGTAGTTCCGCAACGTGGGGGCGGAGCGCCTCGATACAAGCGACGATATTGTTCTCTTCATTGTGAGCCAGGATGACGCCAGTTATCACACGTGCTTTCCTTATCAACGGGATTCTTGATAGGCAATTGAGTTAACAAACCTAAAGAGAAGGCCGGCAGCGAGTTTAAGCATTGTAAGTTGCTTGACTACTAGACGTTTCCGGCCACTGCGGCGTGCTAGCAGGTGTAATCAGTAGTTCGATTACGGGCACGAGCAGATTGGTAGGGCGGACAAAGAAATCCTCGGCTGGCCGGAAAAGACTTACAGACGTTTTGTGGGAAGTGTGTACGTTGGAGAGAAAGTGAGGTTAGTCACCCTGTCGATTTCGAGTCTGGAATGACACCTATGACATTGTCGCCCCGTATATCACTGTGCATGATTGTTCGCGACGCGGCGCGAACATTAGGAGCATGCCTCGACAGCATTGCTCCTTGGGTGGACGAGATGATCGTGGTGGACACGGGCTCAGTCGACGACACACGCGCGATCGCGCAGCGGTCGTGGGCCAAGGTGTTTGAATTTCCTTGGTGCGATAGCTTCGCGGCCGCTCGCAACGAGTCGCTCCACCATGCCATGGGGGACTGGCTCTTTTGGATGGATGCAGACGACACGATTTCGTCCGACAATGGCCGCAAGCTGCAAGAGCTCGCGATGCGGCCGCTCGCGAATAGCCCGACCGCTTATGTGATGCAGGTGCACTGTCCCAGTTCAGCGGACATGTGTGACGTGACGGTTGTCGATCACGTGAAGATGTTCCGCAATGATTTGAAGGTGCGGTTTGAGGGACGGATCCACGAGCAAATTCTTCCGTCGATTCGGCGGGCCGAAGGAACCGTGGAATGGACTGATATTTTTGTGACACATTCGGGTGCGGAGCACACCGCCGAGGCACGACGACGCAAACAAGAGCGAGATCTCAGGCTGTTGAGCCTCGAACTGGCGGAACATCCCGATCATCCATTCGTGTTATTCAATTTAGGGATGACATACGCCGATATGGACCAGCCGCACGTCGCCGCTGAATTCCTTCAAAAGTGTTTGGCCGTCTCGGGGCCCCAGGAATCCCATGTTCGCAAGGCCTACGCCTTACTTGTGGGATGCTTGACCCAAGTGAATTGCGACGAGCAGGCGCGACAAATTCTCGATCGTGGGCAGGGACTTTTCAACGACGATCCCGAACTTCATTTTCGGCGTGGAATTCTGGAAGGGCGAGCCAAGAATTACGATCGTGCCATCATCGCTTATCAAGCGGCCCTGTCAGAGCGTGGAGAACGCTGCTTTGCAAGCAGGGATTGCGGTATTACGGGCTTTAAATCCCGCCATAACCTGGCGTGCGCTTATTGGGAGTCAGGCCGATTCGACCTCGCGGAATCGCAATGGCGGTTGGCATTGCACGAGCAGCCCACGTTTCGCCCTGCTTGGCATGCCCTAGTAGGATGTCTCCTCGACCAACGGAAATTCACGACACTTCAAGCGGAGATTGAGTCGGCACGGGACATCGGTCTGCCAAACCATGAAATTGCTCTTGCTGAAGCGCACGTCGCCGCAAGCCGAGGTCAAGTTCAAGCAGCTCTCGAATTGGTTGAACGTGTCATCGCAGAAGATATCAAGCTGCTCGAGCCGCTAAACCTCAAATGCCGTTTGCTGTTCGAGCATGGCACTGTGGAGCAAGCGATAGGCGCATTGGAACAATTGTGTCAGATATGCCCAGACGACGGAGCCGCGTGGCACAATTTGGGTACGGCCCACCATAAGGCCAAGAACTTTGCCGTGGCAGTCAATTGTTATCGCCGATCGCTCACGCTTCGGCCGGACCACAACATCACGCAAAGACAACTCGAAATTGCCGAACAGGCGTTGAACGCACAACGGGAGGAATCGCAGCCGAGAAAAAAAGGTGAAGCACGTGTTTCTCATAACGATTCACAAGGGGCGTTATACGTCGGCCCGTTATGCGCATCCAAGTGACAGGACGATACGGGACAAAACCATACGACATTTTTTGCGAGGACTTCTACTCATGGCAACTTGGCTAACCTATCGCGGTCTCGATGTTCCTGACAATGCTCCAGGGGATGCGGGAGGCCGCCTCAAATCAGACTTGCAGAAGTTGGCGGATGGGGCTCCGCACGCCTACGCGGGCGATCCTACGATAAACGATGATACCAGTCTGGGGTACGCCGCTGGCGCTCTTTGGTGGAATACTTCGTCACAGATATTATGGGTATGTACTGACGCGACGACGAGTAATGCCAAATGGAAATCGTTGTTTCGCCGAGTCGACAGCGCGATCGTTCTCGCACCTTCTGCATTGGTTGGGGGCGGAACGGACAACCGCGCGTTGCAGTTCGATGCAGGTACGGAAAATGCTCGGGGCACTAACGCTGTCGATCTGCAACGCGTACGGACCACGATTACGCAGGTGGCTGCCGGCAATCAATCGGCCATCATTGGCGGTGAGAACAACGTCGCGTTTTCGGTGGACAGCTTTGTCGGAGGTGGTAAGGGGAATAACGCTGGCGGAGGTTCCGGTACGATCACCAACGTGACAATTGCAAATCCGACCGTTGTGACCTCGGCCAACCATGGTTTGACAACCGGACAGCTGATTTCAATTAGTGGAACTTCCACCACGCCAACGATTAATGGAAATCGCACTGTGACTGTCACCGGTGCAAATACCTTTACGGTACCTGTGAATGTTACTGGGGTGAGTGTAGTAAGCGGAAGTTGGACATCTTCTGCAACGGCCGCGTACGCGTTTGTGGGAGGGGGCCAGAATAACAAAGCGATTGGTAAATGGTCCCATGCAGAGGGATTCAACACTACTGCGGCTGGTTGGGGAAGTCACGCGGAAGGAAGAATAACAACTGCCAGCGGGTTCTATGCCCATGCGGAAGGAAGGGGGGCATCGGCAAGTGGAATCGCAAGCCATGCTGAGTGTTACCAGACATCCGCGGTTGGTTTCTATTCTCATGCCGAAGGATATCGGACAGCTGCCAATAGCATAGCTACGCACGCCGAAGGCTATGGCTCTACAGCAGGCGGTACTTGCTCACATGCCGAGGGCAGGTATTCGGTGGCCAGTGGATATGGATCGCACGCAGAAGGTGACGTTACCACTGCGAATAGTCTGGCATCTCATGCTGAAGGATTTGCGACCACCGCCGGCGCGAATTACTCGCATGTCGGTGGATCGCTGAGTAAAGCCTTATTAAAGGCACAATGGGCTCGCGCCTCGGGCGGTCATAGCGGTGCGGCCGGTAGCGCGCAAACCACAATTTCGCACCTTTTCCGTGCCACAACGGATGAGACAGTAACGGAACTGACTATAGGAGGTGTCGCGCCGAGCGGTGGCACCGGGCGGATCGTCGTTCGAAATAATCAAACTCTATCCTGCCTCATCAACGTGGTGGGGCGCAAAGTTAGCGGCTCGTCAACCGAACACGGCTCCTTCGTCCGCCAAATATGTGTAGGCAATAATGCCGGGACCGCAACCTTGGTTGATAACGCGGTCAGAACGATTGGTCAGGACATTAACCCTGGACTTTGGGGACAGTCCCCACTGTACGACCCCATTGGGATTTCCGTTGATAACTCCGACCAAACCTACAAAGTGCTGAAGATCACTGTAAAAGGCAAGTCGTCGACAAATATTCGTTGGATGGCAACTGTAATTTCAAGCGAAGTTGCCGATGCACAAATCTCATAGTTAGAAGAACCAGGTTTCGTCTCAAGTGGAAAGCGATCCTTAGTGTTTACCGGCTTGTCAGTTAATCATGCAGGCACTCATTAAACGATCGCGTGTTGTATCACAGTTAAGAAAGGTATGAGTCATGAGTGTTTTCGACCCGTCATCGCAATTCGAATTGACCGCTGACCGCGGCGTTCGACGCATCAAGCGCGTATTGGCTACTGCGGTTGACCAAGCGGCGGCTGCAATCAATGAAACATGTCAAGTAAATGAGCAAGTGGGCACCGAAGATCTTGAGGCAGAGTTGGGCGACGATCAGGCGGAGGTGTCGCTGCTGTTACAGGCCTTGAAGACGCTGGTTGAACAGTGCAATCCAGCCTTGTCGCTTCCCGAATTGCCGAGCTGGAGTGACTCTGAATGAAGGTTCAGTAGCACAACAAAAACCATCGCCCAAGCAATCGCTTGCTGATACATAGCTTGGCTAGAACAACGTAGTATCCGCAGGCGGTATTCTCTAATCGTTCCAATCACAGGTCCAATTGTCAAGGCTAGTTCTATGGACTCCGCTATTTATTGTGTTGCTGGTCTGCCGCGCTCGGGGTCCACGTTGCTGATGAATCTCTTGGGGCAGAATCCCGCGCATTATGTCACACCCACCAGCGGCCTCGTGGAGCTATTCGTCCTAGTGAAGAACCGCTGGCCAGAATTCATCGAATTCAAGGCCGAAGGTCTGGGAACGGTGAAGCCCCGCGTGCTGGGAGCTCTCCGAGGTCTGCTGCGTGGGTATTTCGCCGCGGAGCTAGCCGCTGGCAAAACTGTGTTCGACAAATCCCGCGGGTGGCTGCAGTATATCGAGCCCCTGGAAGAAGCCTTGGGCCGACCGGTCAAAGTAATCGTGACGGTGCGTGATGTGCGGGCCATCGTCGCATCATTCGAGAAGATCTATCGTCGACGCGGAGTCGAATATCGCGAGCCAGTCGACGACGCCTTCTTTCAATGTCAAACCATCGAAGGACGGGCGGAGGTACTCCTCAATCCGAAGTCGGTCTTAGGGTTGACGATTGCTCGCCTTCGCGACGCTTTGGCGCGCGGCCTTGGTGACCGGTTGGTGATCGTGCCGTATCGAGCTCTCACTACATATCCGCAGGAAACACTATCGCTGCTCCACCTGTCACTCGGATTACCACCATTCTCGTATGACGCCGAGAATGTGACTCAGCTCACCCGCGAGGACGATTACTTCCATGGCATGCAACTTCATACGGTCCAACCCAGGGTCAATCCTCCGAGGGAAAGTCCTTGGGAAGGGATCCTACCGGCGGAATTGTGCAACCGCCTCGTAGCGGACTTTAGCGACGTGAATGTTTTGGCAAATAAAGGAACGGAACGGCAAGTATTGGACGCTGAACCACCATTTTCCTCGGAAGTAGCGCCCGGGTGTCATCAGCACTGGTCGAATCGCATCAACCTTAATGGAGTGTCCAAGACTTCGTCGCCGGTTACCTCTTAGGTTTGTACACCATAACCCTGATACGGGAAATAATATGACCACAATCATCCGAAATCCGAGCGCTTGCTGCGGCACTGGTCCCACGTTACGACGATTTGAGCTCATTGCGGCGAAAGCTAGTGCCAGCCCTACGGCCACAGCAAAGTTCCTCGACGACGCTGGCAACCTGGTGGGCGACCCAGTCACCCTTTACGACCCGATGGGCAAATTCTACGGGAAACCGGCAAGCTACTACGGTAGTGGGCAAGGATTTCGCGGCATCGCCTTACAGCGCACCGACCTAAGCGGAATCGAAGCCGACCGGTGGGAAATCGTCGACATGGAAGGCTTTGCCGAATCCGTATTGGTGACATGGGTAGATTCATCTCCGACACACGAGTGGCAACTTACATCGTTCTTCGGCGACCATTGGGAGTGGAAACGACCCGTCAATGACAACGCATCACTCACAATTGATGATCCTGCTGGAGTCGGCAGTGCGAAGCAAAACGGCGATAAAGGAATGGCCCACCTAAAAAATCCCGATACATCGCCCCCAACCTATGAACTTCGAACAATCAAGAGTCCGGCAGCAAGCAAAGTCGCATATACAGCAAAAGTCACTACCCGCATTTCACCCGGTCGGGCAGATGCGCCAGTTTCAGGACCGGCCACCATTTACAGGATCGAAGACGGGACAGTGACGTCACTTGGTACGCAAACACTTTACAATCCGTACAAGATGAGTGTGGAAGGAGACTGCGCCTGCGTACCACTGCCAAACACGAATGAAGCTAAGTTTTTGGTGTCGGGTATCCCTGGTGAAGAACTGCAGATATTCGCGTTAAGTACGAGTAATCCCTGCACTCTTACGCTCGAAGATAACAAACTCACGCTTAAGTTACATGGGAAGTTGGTGTCGATTCCAGCTCGCCTAGACCAAGACAATGTCGACAAGACATGCGACATTGGAGCAGTTGTTTGCGGGGAGGTGGTGTGACATGGCGCAAAAACTAGTTGCTATTGATGCTGGAAGTGGAAATCAGTTTCCACTGCTCTATGTTGATCCATACGGAGTTGCGCTTCAAATCACCGATCCCGCCGGTGACTGGGAGCACGATTGTTGCTGTGGCTGTGATTCGTTCCTTCACTGCCTGGCGTGTCTTGACGAGCATACCTACACATCAAGCCAGACCGTGAATTGGCCTGCCGATGTCAAGTCGTGTGACATTATTTGCTGGGGGCATGGTGGCAAGGGTGGCAACTCAACTGCTGCAGGTGAAGCGGCGGGCGGCGGCGGGGGCGGTGGCGTGGCGGTCGCGTGGGAGGTCACCAAAAATAGCGGCAGTAGTTCGCTCACACTTATTATTAACGACGCCTCCAACGCGTATGCGACAGAAGTCAAGCAGGACGGCGACACCGTTTGCATGGCTTATGCCGGAGAGGATGGTGGAGATGGACCGGACGGGACTGGTGGCCCAGGCGGGTGGGGCGGCTCTGGCGTTTTTGTCAAGAGCGGTGGCAGCGGTGCTGACGGCGACGATAACAGCCACGCGGGCGGCGGCGGTGGTGGCGCTGGAGACCTTGTGTCGGGCAGTGATGCCAACGGCGCAGAGGGTGGCAAAGGTGGCTATCGCAAAGGGGGCGACGGCGGGAGCGCTAGCGGCAGCGCGGCTGGCAAGAACTATGGTGGCGGCGGCGCCGGCGGATATGGTGGTGCGCAAGGCGGCGCCGGTGGTAATGGGTTAGTGCGAATTTATTGGCGCCGTCCTATGACGATGAATCTGACCATCGGTGGCGCACAAAGTGACCAGCGACAAGACTGTTGTTCTGAAGACAGTCGGTATTACAACAAACATCTGCTTTGGTCAAACCTCAATAGGCCTTTTGTATTGACACAGTCGTCGCCTGGCAACACAGAGTTCTGTTGGAAAGCGATCGAGGGCAACAACTATGATCTTGACTCACTCGACCGCGATGCAGTGCTGATTGAAACTTTCGATGATGGCACCTATTTCCAATGTGATGGTCCAGATGAGCAGCTGAAGATATACGTTGTTGAAATATGTGCGACCGTTACCTGTGATTCCACAGATGGCCGCATGAAATTGGCGGGCGTGACGTTGAACTGTGCCTCCTGCAGTCGCAACTACCTTCGAGAATCGGACAAGTGGAGTGATTGGTTATGCTTTGGTGGAACTGGATGCGGTATCGATTTGCCTTGCGGCGATACGGGACCAGATCTCCAAACGGCAAATCCTTGTACACGACAGACCATGATCAAGCGAATTTATTGGCCGACGATTAACGATGAGGAATGCGCACTCGATGGCACATGTAGCACCACATCCGATGGAACCCTGACGGCACGATTGACATGTTAACCTGGGCTTACGGTATTACAACGGTTCCAGAGCGAGCAGGCAACCTATTGCCAGCGACACTCGACTCGTTAAAACGTGCGGGCTTTGACCGGCCAACGCTATTTGTCGATGGAGCACTCGATGGATGTACAGATCTCAATGTGATTCAGCATCCGAGGGTTGGCCAGCTTCACAACTGGTTAAACGCACTGTTCTGGCTGTATTCAATGACGCCTCGGGCAGATCGGTTCGCGATCTTTGAAGATGACATCCTCATTTGCCGGCAAGCACGCGAGTATTTAGATCGCTGCCCACTACTCGAAAAGTCCTGGTGGAATCTGTTAACACACGACGACAACATAAGTGAGGCCCACAAGGTCTTAGGTTGGCAAGCGTCAGTTCAACTCTCACGGGGAGCGGCTGGGTTAGTTTTCGATCGCCGCGGTGTGGAATGCATCTTGCGGAGCCCAGAGGTGGGGAACTATTTGAAAGACGGCGGTAAAACATCGGAGACGGCGGTTTCGGTTGCGTTGCGGTCAGTCAATTATCGTGAAATGGTCCATTACCCTAGCCTTATCCAACATGTTGGTTGGGAGAGCACGCTGGGCCATTCGTGGCCAAGTGATCGACTCGTCAAGAATTTTCTGGGGGAAGATTTTCACCTCATGTCAATTGCAATTACCACGCCCATGCGGCGACGATCGACGCAATGCAATTTTCAACGCAACGGCGACTACATGGTATGCACGAATCCGGGTTGCGATCGACGAGTCGCAATTGTTGACGCTCTTATACCGCCGGAGAAATATCAAGCTCGTTGCCGCAGTCCCGAAGTAGGAAGAAACAACGGTGGGCTCGGGATTGAATACTCACTTGATAGGGCTGCAACACCTGCGGTTGACTCCAAGGCCTTAGCAGTACACGAAGTTGGCTTGGGCGGTAGACTCGAACGACTACTATCGTCGCTCGGGATCACTACCGATCGATATATTCAAGTCAAGGAATTGTTTGGCTTACCGCCGACATGCAATTGTGGAAAGCGAAAGGAGTGGCTCAATCGCGTGAGCGATTGGTGGCGAGGTAGCCAGGAATGACGGTGGTTCATTACCAAATGACGGTAGCGAACAGTTGTGGCGCTGGCGTATGGCGGATGAGAGGTAGACAGACGGCTGTCGTCCCTGATGCTGTTGGGATTTCTGGGGCCGAAATGTAAAGGGGAAGAACGATGTCGGTAGAAGCTTGCAGTGCATGTGGTAACTGCTGTCCGAAGACCGGTGGCGCGCTGTATATCGCAGATTGGGGGGCGGCATTGCCCCCAACGCAAGAGCTTTTGCCAGCAGATTGTGCCGGTAGCTTCGGCAGTGGCTGTGGAGTACTAAACGCCAGTCTCTTGGGTAGTTCCGGCGTGGCAACGCTTGACACAGCCAAATCGCTCTTGAGCCAAGTCCAGGCGGGTACATTGTGGTTAGTGCCCGGAACTGCGGGCGCCATGGGCGTCGACGTTACGACAGGTAACTTAACGTGTCGGCTGCCGGTTGTATTGTCGGGGGCGTACGCTCCACCAGCGCGGTTCGTCTACAATTCCCAGGCGGCGGATCAAATCAGTCATTTTGGTTTGGGTGTCGCCGGTCTCTATAATCAGGTGATCTGCCAGGATCCAGCTGATGCGCGAGTCGTCGTACTCGTAAAAGGGGATGGATCAGCGTGGCGATATAGCGACAAAAATGTCTCGGGCTACTATTTGCCACCGGCTTGTAGCGCAAATTCATTGCAGAAGGTCGCAGGAGGGTGGATCGAGCGCCAGCCGGACGGTTTACAGCTGATTTATGAAGAACTTACCGGCGATGATAACCGCACTTATGGTCGGTTAACAACGCTGAAGAACCGTGGCAGTCAAATCTGGACGCTGACCTACAATAGTGGCGTGCTCTCGACGATTACCGACCCGCTGACTCGGGTGACGACGTATAACTACGCCGGTGACTTGACGGGGATTACAGATCACACTGGACGAAGCACGACGTTCCTTATCGCGAGCGATACGCTAAACCGCGTCACCCATCCCGATACCAACTTCGTCGAACTGTCGTACAGCGGAGGGTTGTTGCAAGGCTATCGTGACCTAGCGGGTTACATTACGACCTGCACGTACGATTCGTATGGCCGCGTCCAAACGGTACGGACGCCGAAGAACGAAGTCACGACTTTCGCTTACCTCGACTGCACGACGCTAGAAGTTACGGATGCCCGTGGCAAGGTGACGACCGTCTTGTACGACAACGACCAAAACGTTTACGCGGTGGTCAATCCGCTGGGTGAGCGGACGACATATATGTGGACCGAGAAGCGGCTGACGGCGGTGGCAGATGCCAAAGGGCATAGCACGACATTCGTTTACGAAACCGGGATGACAAACCGTACGCTGCCAGTAAAGCAGATCCTCTTTGCCGACGGCGGCGTAGTTGAGTACGTCTACGACACGACAAACAACCGCTTGAGCGCTGTGGTTGATCAGCGCTATCATCGCACAACGCTCCATTGGGACGGTAACGGTCAGCGGCAAGCCATTGAAGACGCTTTGGGGCGCCGGACGACGTACACGTACAACGGTCGTGGTCAAATTCAGTCGATGATGGATCCCTTGGGTCACGTCACAACGTACACCTATTACGACGCAACTCATGGGAATCTGGAATCTATCCGGAACGCAGTGGGGGAAGTTACTACCTATACGTATGACACGCGCGAGCGCGTCGAGCAGATTAGAAACCCGTCTAATTTGATTACCAGTTTCGTTTACGACGAACTGAATCGGCCGACACATAAGTACGATCCGCTGAACCATCATACGCAGTATTTTTATGAGAATGATGGCCTATTGAAGGAAGTCAGAAACCCGCTCAATCAGTCGACGACCACTCTCTACGATGAGAACCGGCGAATAAAGGCAGTGGCGGATGCGGAAAATCATCGCATTAGTTACAGTTACGATGCTGTGGGAAATCTCACTGAAGTGATGAGTCCGCTGGGCTATGTTACGACGTACTCCTACAACGATGGCAATCGTCGAATCTCTGAGAAAGATCCCCAGAATCGACTGACAACGCACACGTACGATGCTGTGGGCAATCGCAAGACGACCACACGACCCCACCCCGAATCGCCGTACTTGGCGACAACTACTTACGATTATGATCCGGTCAATCGATTGCAGTCGGTGACCAATCCGCTTGGCGAGAGCACGACGTACACGTACGACACGACTGGCAACCGGACCAGGGTAATCAATCCACTTAGCAAGACCTGGACGAGTACTTATGACGAATTGAATCGGTTACGAACAACGACAGATCCGCGGAATAACCTAACGACGTATACCTACGATGAAGCTGGGCGGCAGACGGAAGTCTGGAATGGTGCTGGTGAAATCACAACGACCGTGTACGACGCCGCCAATCGGCCGCGGGCCGTGATTAATGCCGAAGGGCATATCACGACGACCACCTACGACTCTGCGGGCCGCCCTTGGTATGTTACTAATCCCAGGGGGGAAATCACAACCAATATCTACGACAATGCGAGCCGTTTGATCGCGGTCGCCAATCCTGAAAACGATCGTACTTCCTATTCGTATGACGACGCGGATCGGCAAGAAACCGTCACGAACGCCGAGAATAAAGTTACGACTTACGGCTACTATCCGGACGGCCAGTTGCAGTTTAGCGAAGATCCGCTGCACCACCGAACCACGTATACTTACGACGCGGCGAATCAGCGGACCCAAGTGCAAAATGCAGCAGGCGATACGGTCGTCACGACCTACACCTCGACGGGCCAGGTGCTGGCAACGGTCGATGGCGAGGGCAAACGTACGACGCATACCTATGACGTAGCCGACCGGCTGTGGCTTACCACTGATGCTATGAACAAAGTCACCACGAACGCCTATGACCTAGCGGGGCGATTGCAGGCGACGATCAGCCCGTTGGGTTTCCGCACGACCTATACCTATCACGCCACAGGGAAAGTCAAAGAGGTGATCAACGCCGAGGGCCAAATCACGACGACTACGTACTATCCGGATGATCTGCCAATGGAGCAGATCGACGCCCAAGGTGGCCGCACTACAACTGTGTATGACGGTGCTAACCGACAGAAAACTGTGACGGCTCCGGATGGCCGCATTACGACGTATACCTATTATCCCGATGGCATGCAAAAGACGATGGTAGTGCCCCCCAACCGAGTCACAACCTACACATACGACGAGGCGAATCGTCAAACGTCTGTCCAGAATCCTCAGAATGAAACGAGCTATTCAACCTACTATCCAGATGGCCAGTTAAAAGAAACAGTCACTCCGCTGAGCTACGGCACGACACACATTTACGATAAGGCCAACCGGCCTACGCAGCTCATCGATGCGGAAGGACACATCACGACCACGTCCTACGATGATGCAGGCCGGGTGATTGAGGTCCAAGACGCGCGCGGTTGCCGCACGACTAGCACATACGATGCAGCTGACAGGCGGATTGAATTGCTCAATGCCCGCGGCTATCGCACCACGTGGGTCTACGACCACAATGGCCGAACGACGCTGACGATCGACCCCTTGGGTCGCCGCACGACCTATAACTACACGCCGCTGGGGCAACTGGAATCGAAGCTCGATGCCCGAGGCATACTAGTAACTTACACCTACGACGACGACCGACGGCTCACAGGGCATCAATACTCCGATGGCACGCGGTTCACATTTGCCTACGATAAGCTGGGCAACCGCACGACGATGGTCGACACGACGGGAACGACGGTCTACCAATACGACGCGCTCAATCGGCTCACCACGATGACGAGCGCTGCGGGCCGGCAAGTGACCTATGCCTACGATCCAGTGGGACGCCGAACAGGAATGACAGATCCAGATGGCGGCCAATTTACATACCAGTACGATACGGCGGGGCGGCTGTGGTCATTGGAGAACCCGCAAGGCGAGCGGACGACGTTCAGCTATGACGCGGCCGACCGGCTGCTGGTGAAAGAGTTGGCCAACGGCACGCGCACCACGCACATCTACGACTTCGATGGCCGGCTCACACAGCTGGACGAAGTGAAGACCAACGGCATCCTCGTCGATCGGCTCGTGTACAGCTACAACAACGTGGGGATTCGCAAGGGTTTGCAGGAACTGACGGGAGAAATCACCACCTGGACCTACGATGCAACCTACCAACTCACCGGCCAG
>JAKOXH010000071.1 GCA_029781135.1 Planctomycetota bacterium | reverse complement strand
CGAGACAAGTTGAATTCCGGCGAAGACATGCAGGACGACGACTGGTTTACGCTCTTATCGCTTTACCACCTGTCGAATTCGAGATGTGGCTAGTACACTTGTGGCGTCCTCATAAGCGCGTTCCACTGGAAGCGGACGAATGCCCACGTTGGATTGGATCGGCAAGGCAGCGGTTGTGAACCACCATCGAAAGGTGCCCTACCGCTTGCTGCGCTGCGACCGGGAGCTGTCGGCCGGCGACGCCGACGCGGGCAACCTGCTGGTGCAAGGCGATAACCTGCTGGCCCTCAAGGCGCTGCTGCCGTATTACGCGGGCAAGGTGAAGTGCATCTACATTGATCCGCCGTACAACACGGGAAACGAAAACTGGGTCTATAACGACAACGTCAACAGCCCGGAAATCCGCCAGTGGATTGCGGCCACGGTCGGCAAGGAAGGCGAAGACCTATCGCGGCACGACAAGTGGCTGTGCATGATGTATCCGCGCTTGGCGTTGCTACGCGATTTTCTGACTCAGGATGGCGTAATACTGGTTTCGTTGGACGAAACGGAGCTAGCCCACCTACGGATGATCCTAGATGAGATTTTTGGCAAAGCGAACTTCATCGGTTCTTTCGTGTGGAATACTCGCAACACAGACAACCGAGTGAAGACCTACCTTTCGCCTGACCATGAATACATTATTGCCTACGGCCGTTCGCGCGGTGTGTCCATACTTGGTCGGCGAATCGATCGCAGCGACTTCAAGAACCCAGACAATGACCCGCGCGGACCCTATGTTACTGACCCGCTTACAGGCAAAGCGACGGCTGCCGAGCGTCCAAACCTTCATGCCTACAACATGGAGCAGCCGGGCACGGGCAATGTTTGGAAGCCCGATCCCGCTAAGGGATGGATTACCGACGAAGCTGGGTACAAAGCGTTATTGGCTGACAACCGGATTTGGTGGCCACCGAATCCCGCAACGGGTAAGCCACGCAAAAAGCGATTCTTGAGCGATACGCAAGAGCGCATGCCCGCATCGTCATTTTGGACAGAGTTTCGAGCGCTGTCCGGCGCAAAGGAAGTGGGCGACATTGTTGGCGAAAGGGTCTTTGCGTTTCCAAAGCCTCTTAGCGTAGTTCAAAAGGTGATTGACCATTGCGCGCCGCGCGATTGCATCGTATTGGATTCCTTTGCGGGCACGGGCACGACGGCGCATGCCGTACTTGCGCAAAACAACGCCGACGGTGGAAGCCGGCGATTTATTACTGTGGAAATGGACGAAGGAATATGCCGCGACGTGACGGCGCAGCGCATTCGCAAAGCGATTGACGGCTACGGCGAGACGCCCGGCCTTGGCGGCGGCTTTCGATTCTGCACGCTGGGCGCGGCGCTGTTCGATGATGCGGGCAACATTGCAAGCGAAGTGCGGTTCGGCGACCTGGCAGCGCACGTTTTCTTTACCGAAACCGGCAGCCCAATTCCCAAACGGCCACGCAGGCTCCCTCACCCCGGCCCTCTCCCAAAGGGAGAGGGAGAGTATTCACCGCTCTTGGGCGTGCATCAGGGCAGGGCCATTTATCTGTTGTTCAATGGCGTGCTGGGGGACAAGCGGCCGGCTGGCGGCAATGTGCTGACGCACGCCATTGCCGAGGCCCTGCCCCCGCATCCCGACGGCGAGGGACCGCGCGTCGTGTATGGCGAAGCATGCCGGTTGGGCGCGAAGTCGTTGGAACAATACGGCATTACGTTCCGGCAGATTCCCTTTGAACTCAAGGTGGATTAGAATGAGTGAGCCGCTGTTCGAATGGGACGAGCGCAAGAACGCGACTAATCGGCGTGTCCACGGCGTGGCTTTCGAAGAAGCGCAATTGGCGTTTGTCGACCCACAGCGTATTCTTGCACGCGATGATCAGCACAGCCGCGGAGAAGAGCGGTTTTACTGTTTCGGCCGAGTGGACGCCGGCATATTGACGGTGCGTTACACAATGCGCGGCGAGCGTATCCGCATCTTTGGCGCGGGATTCTGGAGAAAGGGGCGAAAGGCGTATGAAGAAGCCAATCCGATACACTAATGAACCAATGGAATTTACGGTCATTCCGGACTTCCTGCCGCCGCCGGAGAAGTTGCGGATGCGGTTGAAAAAGGTGAAGGTAACGGTCGAGGTGGACGTGCCGACCGAGAGTTTGTTTCGCGCCCAGGCAGGCGGAAAGGTAGACGATTCACGCCGAATGATGGGTAAACTGCTGGACCTGTATGCTGAGGGTCAAGAAATGCGCCAGAAATAGCGCGGGAACCATTCGCGCTGCGCGGAAAGAACTCGACCCATGCAACCGGACATCGTAGCGGCATGAGCGGACTCGAACTAAAGGAATACCAGCGAGAATCACTTGAAGCGATCGGGCGGTTCTGCGACGGCGTGCGCGCGGCCATCGGCGCGAAGGCCATGCGGCCGGTGCATGATGCTTACTTCGCGGCGACGGGGCGCGACTTTATCGAGGTGCCGCAACTGCCCAAGGTGCCCTACGTTTGTTTGCGCGTGCCCACAGGGGGCGGAAAGACACTCATTGCGGCGCATGCGGTGGGCGTCATTGCCAAGCACTTGGGGCGTCAAGATCGACCGCTGTGCCTGTGGGTAACGCCATCGACAACGATTCGCGACCAAACCATACGCGGATTAAGAAACCGCGAACACCCGTACCATGCCGCATTGCGGGAAGGGCTGGGCGGCGTACCGGTGGAAGTGCTGACCATCGAAGAAGCGCTAGCCGCGAATCGCGCGATACTTGGTTCGAGCGCGGTTGTCGTCGTGACGACGATCCAAAGCTACCGGATTCGCAATGATCGGGGTGAACTGGATGAGGCCACCAGAAAGGTCTATGAAGACAATGGCTACTTAATGGATCATTTTACGAAGTTGAACGCGCGGGAACGCGCGCTCGTTTGCGATCCCGTGACGGGCGGCCTTACCTTCTCCTTGGCCAATGTGTTTCGACTTCGTGGCCCCATCGTCATCATGGATGAGGCGCACAATGCCCGGACCGGGATTTCCTTCGATTCGCTGGCGCGTTTTGGCCCGCTGGGCGTACTGGAATTTACGGCCACTCCGCAGCTAGAGCACGACCCGACGCAGGATGAGTACGCGAGCAACGTTTTGCACGCGGTATCGGCGCTGCAACTGAAGCGCGAAGGGATGATTAAGCTGCCCGTGGATTTGGAGTCGCGGGGTAACTGGCTGGACGTGCTGGCGCTGACGGTCGAAAAGCGGAAGGCGCTCGCCGAAAGGGCGGCGAATTGGGGGCGGTCGAATGGCCGATTCATCCGGCCGATTGCACTCATTCAGGCGCAGCCGAGAAGCAATACCCGCGAAACGCATACGGCCGACAAGGTGAAGGAAGCGCTTGTTCAGCAATTGAAAGTGTCTCCGGAGCGAATTCGCAGTGCCACGGGGGACAACGACGAACTGGGCGACGAAGATTTGAGCAAACCTGAATGCCCGGTGGACTACATCATTACGGTGGACAAGCTGCGGGAAGGTTGGGATTGCCCGTTTGCCTACGTACTTGGGTCGGTCGGAAACGTGGCGACGGAAACGGCCGTCGAACAACTACTGGGCCGTGTGCTGCGAATGCCTGGCGCGATGCCGACGGGTGTGCCGGAATTGGACCGGGCGTATGCCATCGTGCAAAGCGAAGACGTGGCCCGCACGGCTGAAAAGCTGGCCGACAGCATGGTCAACCGTTGCGGGTTCGACCGGAGTTCGATCGGCGACGTGCTGCGCGTACATCGTCGCGTGGACGGGCAAGCGCTGCTGCCTTTGTCGTCAATTGCCGTATCGGCTGTACCGAACATGGCGCAAGTGCCGGCGGCCGTGCAAGCCAAGGTTCGTTATGACGCCAGATCAGGAACGATCAACGTGCAACAGCCATTGACGCGCGACGAAGCCCAAGCGTTGCGCGACGCGCTTAATTCGCCGACGGACCGAGCGGCCCTGGAAAGCTATTGGCAGGATGAACGGGAAGTTGGATCGGCTGCAAAGCGGTTGGATGAATATGCCAAGCCAATTCGCTTGCCTCAATTGGCGGTGCGCGATGGACAGCGATTGCTGCGATTTGAACCGATTGAACTAGAAGAATTTAGTTGGGACCTGGATCATTGCGACTCGAAGTTTACCGATGCCGAGTTCTCGGCTGAATTACATATCGGCGACCATGTTCTCGTGGACGTGACGACCCAAGGAGCGGTGCGCGTCGGCGGCGTGGAGGAAGTCATTGTTCGGCAGCAAACGTTGCTGGCGGAAGACGACCGTTGGGAGAAAGCCGAGTTGGTGCGCTGGTTGGATCGGGAACTACATCGGGGCGGACAGAATGCCGGTTTGGCGGCGGCGGAATCGCAGGCGTGGTTGAATCGCGTCGTCGATTACCTGGCAGGGGAACGCGGTATTGATATTCCGATTGTCGTTCGCAAGCGACATGCGCTGGCGGATTTGATATTCCATCGCATCACCGACCACGGACGAAAACAGGTTCGTAAGACAGCCGAACTGTTATTTGCGGGCAAAACGGCAAGACGATTGGAAACAACCTTCGATATGCCGTTTGAGTTGTTCGAGCAAGATTACGCCCCATACAAACGATACACTGAAGGCCCTTTTGAGTATCACAAACACGCCTTCGATTTAATCGGCGATATGGGTAAGGAAGAACGTCAATGCGCGAAACGGATCGACGATCATCCGAACGTGAAGCGTTGGCTACGCAACTTGGTTCACGAAAGCGCAGGCGGATTTAGCCTGCCACTGTCCCCTGGCCGATTCTTCCCCGATTTCATTGTCGAACTCAATGACGGCCGAGTTGCCATCGTGGAATACAAGGGCGGACATATCGCCGAAGGGAAGAAGGAAGAACACAAGCGCGACGTGGGAGAGTTGTGGGCGGGGCGGTCGAATGGCACGGGAGTATTCGTCCGCGTGGTGGATCAAAATTGGGCGACGCTGGAGGCCGCATTGAACGCGGTTAGCACAGGCTGAACACGGCCGAATTCTCGACACGCCGAGTTGACCGCAGGTGAGTTTCCATTGTTGCCGGCACTCGGGCGGCAACCGGACGTTCTCGTTCAGCGACGACAATCGGCGGCTGTTGTTCAAGGCGGAAGACCATGGCACGGGCGATGACTGTGCAGAAGTGATCGCCGGACGCTTGTGCCGGCTGCTTGGGGAACCGAAGGCGTTGCCCGCGGGCACTACTTCCCAACGACCGATGACCATTTCGCCCGCGCCGCAAGTGGCGATTCCAAGAGGTCTGCAATAAGCGATACCGCACGATACCGCGCAAAACGAAAAGTAGTCCGGGAGGGATTCGAACCCCCGACCAAGGGATTATGAGTCCCCTGCTCTAACCGCTGAGCTACCGGACCAAATTGGCGTAAGAAATAGGGATTTTCTGTGTATTTCCATGCGGCCATATCGGGGATCGTAAGCCCATTTGTTTGCCCGCGGTGCATCGATAATCGGGCGCTATTGGATCAGGCTCAGCGGCTTGCTGACGTCGTCAGAATCTCAGGCCAGGTGATATTGCCGTCTCTTATTCTACTCGGGCTGCGTATGCTAAGAAACCGCGCCGTGGATTTCCGCTCTTTCCCCGTCGACGTGCGTGGCGACTGGGCAAGGAACGTACGCGGTAGACTCCACTATTCTGGCAAGATCGCTGAGGATCCAAACGGAATCCTAACCGATAGAGTGCCTGAAGGCATCCAAACACCTATCGGCTGCGTGCTGTTCTGAATATTTCCAGGCGCATGGCCATCGCCGCGAGTGAAGCCGCGGCGACGGCGCATTGGACTGGTTTTCTGCGATACGCGGCGGCTCAGGCGATTGCGGCATCGGCAGCACCGATGCGCATGCCATAGAACGAACGGTAAACAAAGGTCACCGCGACTAAGAACAAAATCGCGGCCCACACAACCCGCCAGCCTGGACTGATTTCGATGGCCAGTTCCACCGCGAGCAACCCGAACAACGTGGTGAATTTGATGATCGGGTTCAAGGCCACGGAGGACGTGTCTTTGAACGGGTCGCCGACCGTATCGCCAACCACCGTCGCCGCATGCAATGGCGTGCCTTTCTCGCGCAGGTTGACTTCGACAATCTTCTTGGCATTGTCCCAGGCGCCGCCGGCATTGGCCATGAAGATGGCTTGGTACAAGCCGAAGACGGCGATCGAGATCAAGTACCCGATGAAAAAATACTCATTAAGACAGGCGAACGCCAGGGTAATGAAGAACACTGACATAAAGATATTGAACATCCCGCGCTGAGCGTACTGCGTGCAGATTGCAACCACGCGTTTACTATCCTCGATCGAGGCACTTTTGGCGCTGCTGTCGAGCCGAATGTTCGACTTGATGAACTCGACCGCTCGATAGGCACCGGTGACCACGGCTTGCGTAGAAGCGCCGGTAAACCAGTAGATCACCGCGCCGCCGGTGATCAGGCCCAGCACAAATGGCGGGTACAAGAGCGATAGATTTACTTTGGCCGCTTCGTTGGTCAAACCATCGGTGAGCAACATGATGATCGAGAAAATCAATGTCGTGGCACCGACCACAGCCGTGCCGATGAGCACCGGTTTGGCGGTCGCCTTGAACGTGTTGCCCGCCCCATCGTTATCTTCGAGGCAAAGTTTTCCTCGTTCAAAATCGGGCGTGAAACCGAATTCATCCTTGATTTCGCGAGCCGCGTTCGGTTGGCTCGCGATCGTCGATAATTCGAAGATCGACTGCGCGTTGTCGGCAACGGGGCCATAGGAATCGACCGCGATGGTTACGGGGCCCATTCCCAAGAAGCCAAACGCGACGAGGCCGAAGGCAAAAACGGCCGGCGCCAGCATGATCTTATCCATGCCACCGTAGGCACTCACGCCATAGGCAATTCCCATCAGTCCCACAATGGTGAGCCCCATCCAGAACGCGCTAAAGTTGCCGGCCACAAGACCAGATAGGATGTTGAGCGAGGCCCCGCCTTCACGCGACGACGACACAACTTCCTTTACATGCCCGGAATTCGTGGACGTAAAAATTTTCACTAACTCCGGAATGATGGCGCCGGCCAACGTTCCGCAGGTGATGATCGTCGCCAATTTCCACCACATGCCGCTGGCCCCCTCGATGCCGCTTCCCAAATCGCGAATCAAGAGCACCGAAGCGATGTAGGTCATCACGACCGAGATGATCGACGTTAGCCACACCAGCGTCGTGAGAGGCTTTTCGTAATCCATTTCATCGGCCTGTTCGTACTGCGCCTTGGCGCTGCGCTCATTGATGAAGTAGGCAACCACGCTGGTCACCACCATCAAAACACGCATCACGAAGATCCACACCAGAAGTTTCACCTGAATTGGCGCGGCTTGCGCTTGCGCGGCGGCGAGCTGCTCGGCTGTCGCACTCTTCATAGTTACGCCGTGCGGCAGGAATAGCGGCGTGATTGCTAACATAATGAATACGATGAGCGCGACGCCCGTGACGCCATAGGTTTCAAAACCATCAGCCGTCGGGCCGACGGAGTCGCCGGCGTTGTCGCCCGTACAATCGGCGATCACGCCAGGATTGCGGGCATCGTCTTCCTCGATTTTGAACACGATTTTCATGAGGTCGGCGCCGATATCGGCGATCTTCGTGAAGATACCGCCGGCAATCCGCAAGGCGGCCGCACCCAACGATTCGCCAATCGCGAACCCGATGAAGCAAGGGCCGGCATACTCGCGCGGCACAAACAGCAAAATGCATAGCATGATCGCCAGCTCGACACTGATGAGCAGCGTGCCGATGCTGATACCGGCTTGCAGCGGAATTGCGTACACCGGAAATGGCTTGCCTTGCAGGCTGGCAAAGGCGGCACGCGAATTTGCGTAGGTGTTAATGCGAATGCCAAACCACGCCACGCCGTAACTGCCAGCAATACCCACGAGGCTAAATGCGACAATCATGGCGACTCGGTCGGCGCTCAGCCCGCGCAGCCAACCAAAGTAAATCACCATCACCGAGCCAATGAACAGTTCCAGCAGCAGGATGAATTTGCCCTGGGTAAATAGATAGGTTTTGCAGGTCGCATAAATCAGTTCGGAAACGTCGCGCATTGAGCGATGCACGGGCAAATTGCGCAGCTTGACAAACGTCATGAGACCAAAAACCATTCCCAAAAGTGAAACCAGCAGGCCGACAATCAGAATGGTGCGGCCACCAATCCCTCCTAGGAAGGAAACCGAATCTAATTGCGGCAGAACTAGTTCCGCCTCACTGGCCATTGCCGAAGACACACCCACGAGCACGAGCAGCGCTGCAGCGCTGGCTTGAAGAATTGAACGCTTCACGATCTGACCGACCTCCGAAAAACGAACTCCCACGATCGCAAGATTTGCGGCGCGAGTGCGGTTACCTTCTAGCAGAGGGCTCGCGCCACAAAACCGACAAAACTGCTCGCTACGCTGAAAAACGAGCCGATTTGAGGATTCGGGCCGTTCTTTCCCAAGCAGTTACACAACTGTAGCACACGATGGGGCAAGCCGACTACCGCCATTTTTTGCGTGGCTAGAGTTTTTTGAGATCACGGGCCCCGACCAAAGAAATTAGTGAGGCGCGCTCGCAAATCCGAGCGGACTTCCCGCATTTCGGATAGTTCCTCCGGCTAGTCCTTCACACCAGTTTTGAATGACTAGTCCCAGGTTGGCGTTGCGATCGATTTGTTCCAAGGCCGATAAGCAAGTATCGAGCGCTTGCGTGGCCAGGCGTGCTTCATTTGCGGCGGAAGAGCGCAGTGACTGCTGATACCGCTCGATTACAAATCCTATCACAATTCGCAGTCGCTCGCGACGTGGAGATGTTTCTTTGCCCGCCTCGTCGACAAACGGTTGCACGAGTCGAGTGAGCCGCACACTATCGAGCCGTGCGGTTTGGAGCGCTGAATACAACCGGTTGCGAAACTCCCACAATGTGGTATCACTCAGCTGCCTGGCGCGCTCGATGCTGCCATCACTTAGCTGGGCAATTTGCAGTGCAACGTCGCGATTGCTGGCTACTCCAGTGTCGATAAGGACCTGTGCCACATCCTCCATTGGAAGTGTGCGAAATCGCACGATTTGTGAGCGTGAGCGGATCGTCGGAAGCTGTCGGCTCGGGCTGGTGCCAATTAAGATCAGGAGCGCGCTCGCGGGCGGCTCCTCCAAGGTCTTCAGCAAGCAGTTCGCACTAGCGATTCCAAAATGGTCGGCATCGTCCACAATGGCGACCTTACGTCGGCCAAAAAATGGACGCAATTCCAACCGATGGCATAACCCTTCCTGGTTGCGATGTTCGCGGTCGCCAATGAACAATTCAATGGGCAACGTCGACTTATCTGGTGGAAGGACGACAACTTCTAGATCTGGATGATTGCCCGCGACAAACATTCGGCACGATTCGCATTGGCCGCAGGGCTGCAAAACTGCATCGGCCGCATTCGTGCACAGCAGTGAATGAGCCAACTCCAACGCAAACCGTTTTTTGCCGATTCCCGGCGGCCCGACGAACAGATACGTGCTGGCCAGGCGCCCCGCCTCGATCGATCGGCGGAAGCGATTTACTACCTCGTCGTGTCCGATGATCCCTTGCCACATGACGGGTAAACAGCCAGTTCAAAAGCGAGCGAAATCTCTAGTGCAAGACAAGTCGGAAGGCGTCGTTACCGTTGTTCGAGTTGGCGGATTTTCTCAACGCGACGCTGGTGCCTGCCACCTTCGAATTCCGTTTCCATCCACTTTACGACAACACGTTCCGTGCTACTCGCGCTGAGTAAATCGCCGGAAAGGCACAGGATGTTCAGATCATTGTGGCGCCGGCTCAATTCCGCCGTCACCTCGTCGGCACAAGCGGCGGCGCGAACTCCCGGGAATTTATTGGCGGAAATGGCCATGCCGATTCCGGTGCCACAAATCAATATGCCGCGCTCGACCTCATTACCGCTTACCTTCCGGGCAACGAGTGCCGCGAAGTCCGGGTAGTCCACGCTCGCATCGCTCGACGGTCCTTCATCTAGGACATGATATCCCTTTGATTTCAATAGCGAGATTACCCGTTCTTTCAAATGGTAACCTCGATGATCGCTGGCAATGGCAATTTTCATGGTCGCGGTGTACGTCCTAAAAACGTTCGACAGTCCTGGAAAATGCGGTCGGCAGGCTAGTCACAAAGCTCTTTCCGCAAGCTCTCGGCAAAGCACTTAACACCGGCGGTAATTTGAGCCGCACAGTGGCGATACGCACCCACCGATTGCCCAATCGGATCCGCCACATCGCTACGGTCCGGCATCAACAGGTGGGTTCGCCCGGCTGCTTCCGGCCAGCGATCAACAATCGAATGCAGGTGGCTCTGCGTCATCGCCAAAATCAGGTCCGCATGGCGGATCAACGTTTCGGTAACGGGCTGCGCCTCGTGACGCGAAAGGTCCAGTCCTTGCTCGCGCATTACTTGAATAGCCTCCGATGTCGGCGGGCAGCCCGGAGCTGCCGCGATCCCAGCAGACATGACAATAACGCCCCGCGTGTCCAGTTCCTCGATTTTGCAGTTCAAGCTCTTGGCTACTGCATCGCGCATCAACAGCTCGGCCATGGGACTGCGGCAGGTGTTCCCGGTACAAATTACTAGAACCATCACTCCAGCCAATCGACGCAATGTGGCTTCGCCAACCACACCTTCGCGCAGGATTTCAAGCGAATTGTGCTTCACTCGTACAACGGATGACGGCTGACCGTAACGGCACGGGCCGTCGTCGAGCACCATGGCGACATCGCCATCCAAGTGACGAATGACTTCTTGAGCCGTAACGGCATCGGGCTCACCACTGCGATTGGCACTGGTGAGAACAATCGGCCCGGTCAGCATCCGCAGCACGGCTTGGGACATCTCGTTCGCCGGCACACGCAAGCCTACGGAGCCATTCGGTGCAACCACCTCACGCACGACTTGCGGCAATTGGGCGATCAGCCCATCGCGATGTCCGTTATCGACAACCAATGTGACCGGTCCCGGCCAACAGCGGCGGGCCAGCCGACGTGCCAGAGGCGACATATCGGGTACAAAATCCGGCGCTTCTTCGGCGCTCTTGATCGCCAGGGCCATCGGCTGGCCGGTTGGCCGCCCTTTGACTTTTAGCAGCCGCTCAACCGCATCTGGCCGGCACGCGCTGGCTGCCAGTCCATAAACTGTTTCCGTTGGAATAGCTATCAGTTGGCCTTCCGCCAGGGCCTGAACCGCCCGATGTACGACATCGCGCGAGTCCTCGGCATTTCGAATATCGATAACGACGGGTGGCATGGGCGAAACCGCGCGATCATTGCGCACAGGGGGCACCTCCGACGCAAAAATGTCGCGGAAACGCCCCACATGGTGGATCATCAACTATATCGTTTTCATCGCCGCAAGGTCAAGGATTTGCGGCCACCTAAGAAGTTCGCAAATCATTGTCAGATTTCAACTTTTGGCGTTCCAACCGGTCGCAGCCGGTTGCATTTGCCGCAGAATCAGCAACATTGGAATCATTGATTTTCGCGAATGATCGGCCTCGTTAACACTATGTCCCTACGCCGGCAGGTAACTCGACGTCAATTCGGCAAACTCGCAGCAGCGGGTCTGTTGGGCGCAACCATGGGCGGTTGCGGCGGCAGTGTGCCGCCGGGCCAGCCGGAACTTGTTTGGGGTTCTTTGGGTGCCGGCAAAGGGCAATTTAGCAAGCCGCGGGCAATCGCCATCGACGACCAGGACCGCCTCTACATCGTCGATATGTCGGCCCGCATTCAAGTGTTTGATGCCGACGGAACGTACCAGCACGGCTGGCTCACACCAGAACACACGAACGGCCGCCCCACCGGTCTGACCTTCGACACGATCGACGGCAATCTGCTCGTCGCCGACACGCACTACAACCGCATACTCACCTACACACCAACCGGTGAGTTACGCAAGGATCGAACTCTTGGCGGCACGCTGGGGCAGGGCCCCGGCGAATTCGGCCTCGTTGCCGATGTGGTCCGCGACTCTACGCACAACTACTACGTTTCCGAATACGGCGAATATGATCGCGTGCAGAAGTTTACGCCGGAGGGTAAGTTCATTACTCAGTGGGGCGGTCACGGCAGCGATCCTGGCCAATTCATGCGACCCCAACATTTGGAGCTAGACACCGACGGCCTACTCTGGGTGGCCGATGCCTGCAACCATCGCATTCAAGTTTTCGACCAGAACGGCAAACTCATGAAGACCTGGGGCACGCAGGGCAGTGAGCCCGGCCAAATCTATTATCCGTACTGCATCGCCCTCGATGGCAAAGGCCATATCTACGTCTGTGAGTTCGGCAACCACCGCGTGCAGAAGTTCACGCTCGATGGCCAGTCCGTCGCTTGTTGGGGCGCCGCCGGCCGCAAGCCCGGCCAGCTCAACACGCCTTGGGCCCTCGTCCTCGATAGCCGCGGCCGCGTCCACGTGCTCGATTCAATGAACCACCGCGTGCAGCGGTTTGTGATGTGACAGTACTTGCTTAAACCGAATTGACTTGCCATTGAAGGCGTATTACAATTGTGGCATAATTGTAATACGTACCGCTGAAGGTATGATAGCATGAAGACTATTTCTCTTAAGTTGCCCGACGATGTCCATGCGAAGCTCGCCAACTTATCCAAGCAGCGGGGCCAGGCAAAGTCGGAGATCGTGCGTGATGCCCTCGATGCCTATCTCGCCGAGCGGAAAAAGACCACGCGAGTTTCATGTGCCGACTTGGCTGGCGATCTCGTCGGCTCGGTGAGTGGGCCGGCCGATTTGGCCACGAACGCCAAGCACATGCAAGGCTATGGCAAATGAAAGGCCCCGTGATCGCCGACACCGGCCCGCTCGTGGCGCTCTTGAATCGTCGCGAGCGGCATCATGCCTGGGCACGCGAACATTGGTCACGAATCGAGCCACCTGCCATCACTTGTGAAGCCGTAATTTCCGAAGCTTGTTTTTTGCTACAAAATGTGGATGGTGGAACTGACGCCTTGATGCAGCTGATTGCCCGTGGCGTCGTGCAGATATCGTTCAACATGACCGAGCACTTGCATGCAATTGCTCGATTGCTCAAGCGGTACCGTTCGGTCCCCATGTCTCTGGCCGATGCGTGCCTTGTCCGCCTGGCCGAACAGTCTTCCACGTCACTAATCCTCACGCTCGACAGCGATTTTCGCATCTACCGCAAGAACGGTCGCGAGGTAATTCCGACGCTAATGCCGCAGTGAACTTGTCAGTACGATTTTTACTTCAACGAAGTATGCCAAGATATTATTGGATTTGCCGTTTTGGTAACTGAGGGGTGATCTCGAATCCCCGAAGTTCTAGCAATGTGCTCAATTCGATGAACCACCGCGTGCAGCGGTTTGTGATGTAATAGTGTATTCAATCGACTTCATCTTAGGCGACCGAGAAGCGTAAAATTGCCCGTCTGGATAAATGTCATGACGAAGGATAGGAGTGATGCTTGGTGGTTAGCTCGCGCTTTGCGGATTAGCAAATGCCGCGTTAGGCGTTGGTTCGCTTGTCTACAACATCCATATAGCAGATGTGTCGACCCCGATTCAGCGTGCCGCTTTCACAGCGGAGTATGGAGGGATGTCCGCATTCGGATTTTTGTATATGCTGTGGCGTTACAACTGGAGCTGTCGACTCTCTACCCTATTTTCAGTAGGCACGTTATGGTGTATTGACCTCGCGATAACACCACACCTGCAGGGAGAACCGTCGCCGCTGAGCCTCATCGCGTTCCTGGGTCTGGGGTTTTTCATGTTTTTGTATGCGGTCAAGTGGGCCTGCTATCGAAAAGCACATCCGAATCGAAAGCCATAGGAGAATGGTAACAAGAGCGGGCAAAGGGGCTGCAATTAACTGCCGCATGCAACAGGTAGTGCTCTAAATAGAGAATGCTGACTACTTCCGTTTCGCCGTTTCCATCTTCATGAACTTGAGCGCATCGGTCGCCAACTGTTCTTCCGATTGATACATCCGCCGCCAAATCTTCGTGGCAGCGCTGATTTCCGGTAGTGCCAAGCCGAACGCTTCCACGACCATCCAGCCGTCGTAGCCGACGTCGTGCAGTGTGTCGAACGTCGTTTTCCAATCCACATGACCCTGACCCGGCGTGCCGCGGTCATTTTCGGAGATGTGGACATGTGCCGTGTACGGGGCGGCCGTCCGAATCGCAGTCGCCAAATCCTTTTCCTCGATATTGGCGTGGAACGTGTCGTACATCATCCGGCAGTTCGGATGATTCACTTCCGCGATGAACCTCGCCGTATCGGCCGCGCAGGTGAGGAAATACGTTTCGAAGCGGTTGAGATACTCGACGGCAATCATGACGCCCGTCTTGCCGGCATGTTCCGCAACGGCCCGCATGCTCTCGACGCCCCGCTTCCACTCATCTTTGGTCGGCCCCGCGCCGCTGAATAAGCCGATGGCCGAGTGCGTGGGCCCGCACAGCGACTGAGCACCCAGCACTTCGCAGCAATCCAGCGTTCGCTTGGTTGCTTCAATACCGGCCGCACGGATTTTCGGATCCGGCGAGATGGGGTTGTTCGGCTCCGTCCGAATAGTGACCGCCGTGCGTTCAAAGCCCAGGTCATCGAGCCGCTTGCCCCACGCGGCGAACAGCTTTTCATCCGGATTGAAGATCGGTATCTCGACGCCGTCGTAGCCAATTGTCTTGAGTTGCTCGAGCACCGGCAACATGCCGTCGTGCAAGTGATCCGTCCACAACAATAAGTTCATTCCATATTTCATAGGTCTTAGTCCGCAGATTTCGCAGATCGACGCAGATGATTGGATGTAATTGTGCTCAGCCGCGCGACGCAGACATCTGCGCTCATCTGCGTCATCCGCGGATTAATGAAGGCTACTACTCGGTGAATGGACCTTATTACCAGCGTGCCATGCCCACGGCTTTGCGTGGGCATGCGGGTTTACGTCACGCAGGCGTGGCCACCGCTAGCAGTGGCCATGGCACTGTTGGCTCATTGGCAGCGCAGTCATCATTAGAATCAAACCTCCGGCAATTCAAACCCTTTTCGCCGGGGCCGATCGACTAGCTTATTGGCCTCATCGTCGCCGACGAACTGCTCTTTCTCCGGATCCCACTTGAGCTTACGGTTCATTTCCCGCGTGATGTTGACTAAGTGGCACACACTGATCGACCGGTGGCCGATTTCCACATCCGCGTTCGGCAGCTTGCGCGTCTTGATGCAATCGAGCCAATTCTGAATATGCGGCCGCGCGATCCAGCCGTCGCCTTCCCATTTATCTTGCACGGCCGGCGGCGGGGCATCTTTCACGAAATCCTTCGGGTTCGTCGCGAAGCGGTTGCGGTTGATCTCCATCTTGCACTCGGTGCCGATAAAGACCGCCCCGCCCATCGGTGCTCCGTCGCGCTCGAACCGCACCGGCGTACCGTCGGCGTACTTCATCGCGACGATGCCCTTTTCGCCGTCGGGCCACAGTTCGGTGGGGCCGGTTTGGCTCTTGCCGAGCGCCCATTGAATCTGATCGACGCCGTGCGCACCCCAGTTGGTCATCTCGCCGCCCGAGTAATCGTGCCATTGCATCCAGCCAAACTGCAATTGGTTGTTGAATGGTCTGAGCGGCGTGGGGCCGCACCAGGTATTCCAATCATCCGTCGCCGGGATCTTTTCTTCGGGCAAATTGGTGTACGGCTTGGAACGCGGGTAATTGACACCAGAGACCTGCTTGATCTTGCCGATCTTGCCATCGCGCACGAATTCGCAGCAGAACCGGTTGATCTCCATCGTCCGCTGCTGCGTGCCGACTTGGAACACTCGTTTGTGCTTACGCACATGATCCACCAAAATGCGGCCTTCTCGTATATAGGCCGTCAGTGGCTTCTCGGCGTACACATCCAAACCTGCTTGCACGGCCCGAATGCAGGGCAGCGTGCGGGCATGGTCGGGCGTGCCGATGATCACGGCATCCAACTTCTCCTTATCGAACATCTGCCGATAATCCTGGTACGTCGCCCAATCCTTCTTCCGCCGCTTGGCCGAATCGATCGCCCGCTGCAAGTAGCAATCGGCCAAAGCCACGATCTTGCCGGCTTCGGGAACCTGATCCATGAGTTGATTGGCTCGTCCGCCGGTGCCAATCACGCCGATAATGATCGTTTCGCTGGGGCTCGGCTTACCGTCTTTTCCCAGCACGTGGGCGGGAATAAAGGTCGGGACGCCAATCGCGGCCGTGGCTGCGGCAGCTGTCTTGAGGAAATCACGTCGGGTCGAGCCAGCCGGGTTTTTCATTTTTCAAGCCTCGCCAAGATAGGAATGCCAACCGTCACTCAGCATATCAGCATAATCGTGGCCGCCGGCGCTGTCACTCCAAGAATGCCCTTCCTTCTCGATGCCACGCGCGCCAATTGAGACTTTCCACGGCAGGGTGGCATGGCCTCGGAGGTACTCCGACGTGGCCATGTTTTTCGATAGAATCCATGCTCGCGCTGCGCTAGAGCATGCCACCCAACTGGCTCAATGTGAAACACGGATCGGCCTTGGTCGCTTCTCCCCGCCAATTGTGACTTTCCACGAGAAACGGTACCCTGATTTAGGGGAAACAGCACGTAGATCAATCGTGTATTCGTGCTCGTGGCCAATACGGACGGCAGCAACCTCTCCTCAGGGAACCTGAGCAAGCGCTATGTTGGTCTTCAATAGCCCCTGGTACTTGCTGCTTCTGCTCTTGCTACCATTCATGTGGTGGTTCAGTTTCCGCAGCCTCAGCGGGCTGGGGCCGTGGCGGCGGTTGTTCGCTCTCGCGCTGCGAACAATTGTACTGCTGCTCATCGTGGCAGCACTCGCCGAAATGCAGTACCAGCGCACCAGTGATCGCCTCACGGTGATTTACTTGCTCGATCAATCGCTGAGTATCCCAGAAGGCCGGCGCTTGGCGATGATCAGCTACGTCAACGCCTCGATCCGCGACCAACGCGCAGCCGAGAAAGAGGACAAAGCCGGCGTCATCGTTTTCGGCCGCAATGCCGAAGTGGAAGTTCCGCCCGTTGATTTCAACATCCAGCTCATGCGTCGCGTGGAAAGCCTGCTCGATCGCGACTTCACGAATCTCTCCGGGGCGATGCAGCGGGCGATGGCCATGTTTCCCCACGACTCGGCTAAGCGAATCGTATTGGTGACCGACGGCAATCAAAACGTCGGCGATGCGTTGCAGGAGGCCCGGGCCGTTGCCGAGGCGGGCGTCAGCATCGACGTGATGCCCGTGCCGATCGACCAGCGCAGCGACGTCGCCGTCGAAACGTTTGCCCTGCCGCCCGATATCCGCCGCAACCAGCCGTTCGAGGCTCGCATCGTCGTGAACAACACGTCGACCGACCCGAGCGGCGCCGGCAAATCGGTGAAGGGCCGCATCAAGATTGTTCGTAAGGCGGGCGAAAAGGAAGAAACGCTCGTCGATGAACCGCACGAAATCAAACCCGGGAAATCGGTCTTTCCGTTTCGCCAAGAAATCGATGCCCCCGATTTCTACACCTACGAAGCACGCTTCACGCCCGATGATGCGAAGACCGACGCCGTCGCCCAAAACAACGTGGCCACCTCGTTCACCCATGTGCAAGGCAAGGGGCTCGTGCTATTGATCGAGAATTGGGAAACGCCCGGCGAATTCGATCATCTCGTCGAACGCTTGCGGCATGAAGGGCTTGAAGTCGTCGTCGAGCCCAGCAACCGACTGTTTACTTCGCTGCCGGAGTTGCAGCGTTACGACACGGTAATTCTGGCCGACGTACCGCGCTCCAGCGGCGAAGATTCGCAAAGCGTCAGCAGTTTCACCGACGAGCAAATCAAAATGCTTGTCCGCAACACCGAAGAACTTGGTTGCGGCCTCATCATGCTGGGCGGCCCCAACAGCTTCGGCGCCGGCGGCTGGACCAATACCGAACTCGAAAAGGCCATGCCGGTCGATTTCCAAATCAAGAGCGCGAAGGTCGTGCCGGTCGGCGCCCTCGTGCTCAACATGCACGCCAGCGAAATCGCCCAGGCCAATTATTGGCAGAAAGTGATTTGCCAAGAAGCCGTCAAGGCCCTCGGCCCGCGCGACTATTGCGGCCTCGTGTATTTTGGTGCTGGCGATCAGTGGCTGTGGGGCCAGTCGCAAGGCGGTATGGTGCGTGTCGGGGCCAATCGCACCATGATGCTCTCGCGCATCGACCGCATGCAGATCGGCGACATGCCCGACTTCGATCCCAGCATGAAGAAGGCCGTCGCCGGCTTGGCACGCTGCACCGACGCCGCCAATAAACACATGATCATCGCCAGCGACGGCGACCCGGCCGCCCCCAGCAGCAGCACGGTCAACGCGCTCATCGCTGGTGGCGTTACGGTAACGACGGTTGCCGTTGGCTCCCACGGCCCCGCCGGGAGCCCAACCCTGCAAAAGATCGCCAATCAAACCGGCGGCAAATATTACGTCGTCAACAGCCCGAACGCGCTGCCGAAGATTTTCCAGCGCGAGGCCCGCCGCATCGCCCGGCCGCTCGTCTATGAACCCAACCCACCGGTAACGCCGCACCTCACATCGCAACACGAAATCGTCCAGGGCATCGGAAATGCTTTTCCACCCGTCAGCGGTTTCGTGCTCACCAGCGTGAAGGAGAACTCGCTCGTCGATGTCGTCCTCACGTCACCGCTGCCGGCCGAGGCGCAGAATTCCACGATTCTCGCCGCGTGGACGTATGGCCTAGGTAAAGCGGTCGCGTTCACGACCGATGCCGGCAAACGCTGGGCCGCCGAATGGACCGGCTGGAACGGCTACGACCGCTTCTTCAGCCAAATGGTCCGCTGGTCGATGCGTCCCACTGGCGACACCGGCAAGTTCACCTACGCGACCGAATCGCAAGGCGGCAAAACGCGGATCATCGTCTCGGCACTCAACAAGGATGATGAGTTTCTCAATTACCAATCGATGACCGGCACGGTGCTCGGCCCAAACATGGAGCCGATTCCGCTCGATATCCAGCAAACCGCCCCCGGCCGCTACGTGGGTGAATTCGAATCCGCCAAGGCCGGCAGCTACCTCATTTCGGTGATGGCCGGCAAAACCATGATCCGCACCGGCGTGAATGTGGGCTACTCCGATGAGTTCCGCGATCGTCAAACGAACACGCCGCTTTTGGAATCCATCGCCGAACTGCCGGCCAAAAAAGGCGAGCCAGGCAAACTCCTGCCGCCGCTGCCGGAGGTACCCGAAGAGCCAGAAAAGGCCGAGCAGAAGCTGAAGCCGCAACTGGCTGTGAACCCGTTTCGCCGCGATTTGCCCCAGGCCGTCGCCACGCAGGATATTTGGCCTTGGCTCGTTCTGGCCGCCAGTTGCTGCTTCTTCGGCGACGTGTTCGTCCGCCGCGTGCAGGTCGATTTCCGCTGGCTGGTTCCCATTTGGACGCGAGTGGTAGATATTGTCCTACGCCGCGAACGGCACGAGGCAGCGCCCGAAGTGATGTCGCGCCTTCGCAGCCGCAAGGAGGAAATCGACCGCTCGATCGAGAGCCGTCGCGCCGCCACGCGCTTCGAGCCCGATGCCACTCTGCCGGTCGACCCCAACGCCATCGAAGCCGCCGCAGCGAAACCAACCACCACACCAACCGCCCCAGCCACCCAACCGACCAAACCCGTCACCGAACAAGAGAAGGAAGAAGAGGATTACACCTCGCGCCTTCTCAAAGCCAAAAAACAAGTCTGGCAAGATCGCCCCCAAGACCGCGGCGACGACAAACCATACACCTAGACAGTTTTTGTAGCCACGAAAAACACGAAAAGACACAAAATGGAACAAATTTAGGAACGCTAATCTCCACTAATCCACGCTAATCATTTGTCTTCCGAGATTAGTGCCGATTAGCGAAGATTAGTGTTCCCAAAAAACATAATCGCTATTGTTTTTCGCGATTTTCGTGTCTTTCGTGGCCAACCAAATCCCTCAACCCTCAACATTCGACCCTCAACCATTCCATGTCATTAGCCGAATCCATCGAAAAGCGTGCCGCGCAGTTCGCGGAGCGTTACAAAGCCGTACACAAGCAACTGGGCCGTGTCATCGTCGGCCACGACGACATCGTCCACGGCGTCCTCACCTGCCTGTTCGTCGGTGGCCACTGCCTGCTCGAAGGCGTGCCGGGCCTCGGCAAGACGCTGCTCGTCCGCACGCTGGCCCAAACGCTCGACCTCGATTTCTCCCGCATCCAGTTCACGCCCGACCTCATGCCGGCCGACATCCTTGGCACGAACATGATCGTCGAAGACGAGCGCGGCCACCGCGAGTTCCAATTCCAACGCGGCCCAATCTTCACGCAAATCTGCCTCGCCGACGAAATCAACCGCGCGACGCCGAAAACCCAATCGGCCTTGCTCGAAGCAATGCAAGAGAAGTCGATTAGCATCGCCGGCCACGTTTACCAACTCGAGCCGCCATTTTTCGTGATGGCCACGCAAAACCCCATCGAGCAGGAAGGCACCTACCCGCTGCCCGAAGCCCAACTCGACCGCTTCTTCTTCAAGCTCGTCGTCGGCTACTCCAGCCGCGAGGAACTCAACACGATTATCGACCGCACCACGAAAGGCACGATCATCCATGCCGACAAAGTCATGGATGGTGCTGAAATCGTCCAGTGGCAGCAGCTCGTGCGCGAAGTAATTTTGGCCCCGCACGTGCAAGATTACATCGCCCGACTCACGCTCGCGACGCACCCCAACGGGCCGTTCGCGGTGCCGATCACGAATCAATACCTGCGGTGGGGCAGCAGTCCCCGTGGCGCTCAAACGCTCACGCTCGCCGCCAAAGTGCGGGCCCTACTCAGCGGCCGTTACAACGTCAGTTTCGAGGACGTCCGCCGCGTCTTCCTCCCCGCCATGCGCCACCGCGTCATCCTCAACTTCGAAGCCGAAGCGGAGGGTGTCGATCCGGATAAAGTGCTGCTTGAAGTCTTACAGAAGGTTTCCGAAAAGGCGGAAGAGACAAAGGTCGCTGGCGGGAAATGATCAATGCGAAAGCCCCAAAATCAAACGCGTGTCAACGACCGTTTAGCCGCGGCGCGGAGGCTCGGCGCAGCGGAGCGCTACGAGCGCGACGTCGAACCCAGCGGGATTCGGCGTTGTCGCCGACGCTAAGCTAAAAACATTTGCCACCGCATCCCGCATCCCGCATCCTCAATCCTCTCGTAGCAACATGCCCGCCACCGAATCGCAACTCCTGCCGCCGGACCTCATGGCCCAACTCGAACGCCTCGAGTTGGTGACGCGCAAGGTCTTTCGTGGCCGGATGAAGGGCGAACGCCGCAGCAAGCGCAAGGGGCAGAGCGTCGAGTTTGCCGACTTCCGCAGCTACGTGCCCGGCGACGACCTCCGCTCGCTCGATTGGAACCTTTACGCGCGGCTCGATAAGCTCATTGTGAAACTCTTCCTCGAAGAAGAAGACCTGCACTTCTTCACGCTCATCGATGCCAGCCTCTCGATGGATTTCGGCACGCCCACCAAGCTCGAGTACGCCAAGCAACTGGCCGCCGCCCTCGGCTTCGTCGGCCTCATTCGCACCGACCGCGTCCGCATCGAAACGCTCGGCCAAAGCAGCCACCATCGCGGCCCCATCCTCCGCGGCCGCCGCGGCGTGTGGCGCATGCTCGACTACCTCAATAGCATCGAAGCCGGCGAAACCACGTCGCTCGCGGAGGGCGTGAAGAACTTCTGCCTCCGCAACGCCGGTAAGGGCATCGTCGTGCTCATTTCCGACCTCATGGACAAAGCCGGCTACGAATCGGCCCTTCGCTACCTGGTATCGCAACGCGTTGATGTCTACGTGATCCACATCCTGAGTCAAGAGGAACTCGACCCCGCCGTCAAAGGCGACCTCAAACTCGTCGACTGCGAGGACCAGGACATCGCCGAAATCACCGTCAGCGCCCCGCTGCTCGCCCGCTACAAGGCCACGCTCAACGCCTTCGTCAGCGGCGCTCAAGAATTCTGCAACCGCCGCGGCATGAACTATCTACTGGCCAACAACCAAACCCCGGTGAAGGATTTGATCGGAAGCTATTTGCGCCGGCGAGGGTTGGTGAGATAGGTCGAGGGTCTAGTGTCGAGGGTCGAGGGCCGGACACGAGGAGTGAAATATGTTTCGGTTCGAGAAGCTAGAGGCTTGGCAATTGGCAATTAGTTTCGCAAGCGACGTCTATGCGCTGACCGCGCGACTTCCGGATAACGAGCGGTTTGGCCTGACCAGCCAAATGCGACGTTCGGCCGTATCAATTTCTTCAAACATCGCTGAAGGCAGTGGCAGGGCATCTGATGCCGATTTCTCACGGTTTCTCGAAATCGCCTACGGATCGTTGATGGAGGTAGTATCACAACTGCACATCGCCAAATCACAACGGTACATTGCTGCTGATGACTTCGAACGCCTATATCAAGCCTCCGACCGACTCGCGAGAGTCTTGAGCGGTCTACGTTCGTCGCTAACCCGCCGCCACGCAAAGCGTCCCACCTCGAACTCTTGCCCTCGACCCTCGACCACCCTCGACCCTCGACCTGCCGCCCTCGACCAATCTGGCCCTCGACCCTCGACCCTCGACCCTCGACCCTAACATGCCAGATTTCTTCTACAACACGTTGACGCCGTGGCAATGGGGATTGCTCGCTCTAATTCCCCCCGCCATCATTGCGCTCTACTTCCTCAAGCTCAAACGCCAACCGCTCGAAGTCCCCAGCACGTACCTTTGGAAACGCTCGATCGAGGACATGCACGTTAACAGCCTCTGGCAGCGGTTGCGGCAAAATATGCTGCTGTTCCTGCAACTGCTGCTGATCGCCTTGGCCATGCTCGCGCTGCTGCGCCCCGGCTGGGAAAGCTCCAAGCTCGACGGCGAGCGGTTCATCTTCCTGGTCGATAATTCCGCCAGCATGTCGGCCACCGATGTGGAAGGTGCCAAGAATCGCCTCGACGAAGCGAAGAAATTGGTAGGGGGGCTCATCGACCAGATGGACTCTGGCATGACGGCCATGCTCGTAAGTTTTTCCGATACTCCGCAAGTCGTGCAGGAATTCACCACCAATCGCCGGCTGCTGCGCGAGCGGCTCGAAACGATCGAGCCCACGGTTCGCGGCACCGATCTCAAAGGCGCCCTCGAACTGGCCGATGGTCTTGCCAATCCCAGCCGCATGCCGATTCGCGAAGGCGACAAGGAAATCGACATCACCGAGGCCCAGCCGGCCGCCGTTTACATCTTCAGTGACGGCCGATTCGAGGATGTGAAGGGCTTCTCGCTTGGCAATCTCAAGCCGTATTACGTTCCGATCGGCTCGCTCGACGCCAAGAACCTGGCCATCACGGCCTTCAGCACGCGCCGCGGTGAAGCCCATCCCGAACAGCGGCAGGCGTTCGTGCAGGTGGCGAATTTCACTGAGGCCGCCCAGAAGGCTACGGTCGAACTGCAACTCGATGGTGGTTTCTTGGATGCCAAGGAAGTTACCGTGCCGGCGAACGAATCAACTGGCGTCGTATTCCCGCTTGCCGATGCTCCCGCCGGAAAACTCATGGCTCGGCTCAAGTACGAACTCGACAAGTCCACCAAACAGGATGCGCTCGAACAAGACGACGTCGGCTACGCCGCGTTGAACGACGCCAAGCCGGGCCGCGTGCTGGTCGTCACGCCCGGCAACGTCGCGTTGGAAGTCGCGCTCGCCACCAAGCGTGCCGGCAAACTCGCGAACGTCGAGATCAAGAAGCCCGATTTCCTCTCGGCCGCCGATTACAAACGCGATGCGGATTCCGGTGCCTACAACCTCGTCGTTTACGATCAATGCGCCCCACCAACTTCGCCGCGCGCCAACACGCTCTACATTGGCCAATTACCACCCGGCTCAACGTGGCGCGGCAACGCCGTCACGAACGCCGAGAAAAAGAACGCCAACGAGAGCAAGAAAGACGCGAGCGACGCCGCGAAAGACGCCACCAACGATTCTGCAAAAACCGAACCAGCGCCAACCCGCGCCCAGGCCCCGCAAATCATCAACTGGGATCTTTCCCATCCGCTGTTGGCCAGCGTTGAGTTAGCGAATGTCAACCTGGTGGATAGCCTCGTGCTCGAGCCGCCGCCGGGAGCCACCGTGCTCATCGACTCAACCGCCGGCCCCATCGCCGCCGTCGCCCCACGCGATGCCTATCAAGACGCCGTGCTCGGTTTCGAAATCTTCGGCCACGCGGCCGATGGTTCCGTCACCGCGAACACCAACTGGCCACGCTTTCTCAGCTTCCCGACGTTCTGCCTCAACGCGGTCGAGTACCTGGCCGGTGGCACGGAAGATGCACAATTGGCCTCCACGCGGCCCGGTCGCCCGGTCGAACTTCGCACATCCGGCAACACCCCGGAACTCACCGTGATCGATCCAGCCAAGAAAGAACACAAAGTCCGCCGTACCGCCCAGGACATTTTTCAATTCCAGAACACGAGCGATATCGGCGTGTACGATGTCCGCCATGGCGACCAAGTGATCGAACGCTTTGCCGTGAACCTGTTCGACCGTCAGGAAAGCGATGTCCGCGTCCGGCCCACGCAGGGGAACGAAAACTCCACCCTTCGACCTGCCGACATCAAAATCGGCAATGTCGACGTACAAGCCACACTCGGCCAAACTCCCTCGCGTACCGAGGCCTGGAAGTTCGTGCTGGCGTGCGCCCTGTTCGTGCTGATTCTGGAATGGTATATCTACAATCGTCGCGTGTATTTGTAAGTTTTTCATGAAGCTGTTGAAAAAGGGGATTGGCTCGCGGCGCACTTCGCAAAACGCCGACGATCATCCAAAACGCGAGCGTGCCTGTCCCCTTTTTCAACATTGGTTTCTTCGCAGGATTCTGAACGCGCCATGGGTGCCATCAACCGCATCGTCGAAAACGATTTCATCCACCGTGTTTCGGCCGACGAATACCGGAGCAAGATCAAGGATGTCTACGGCGGCCCGAAGGGCGCCTTGCTCGCGACGGCCAGTAAGATGTCGCTCCACATCCAACTCGGTCGCCGGCTGATTCGCACACGCAAGTTCAATCTGCACGGGCTCAAATCGATTCTCGATGTCGGCAGCGGGGCAGGGCAGATCGCCGGCCACTTGCTCGAGTTCGCCGATCCCGATGCCCGCATCGTGTGCACCGATCTCTCCGAGCAAATGTTGCGTCGCGCTCGGCAGCGGCTCAAGAGCAATCGCCCCGAGTTCATCGCCGCCGATGTCACCAACCTGCCGTTCGCCGATGGCACGTTCGACGGCATCACCTGCGGCTACGTGTTAGAGCATGTGCCCGACCCGGCGCACGGCCTGAGTGAAATGGCACGCGTGTTGCGCAAGGGTGGCCGCATGTTGCTACTGGCCACCGAAGACAATTTCTCCGGCGCCTGGACTAGCCGGCTCTGGTACTGCCAAACGTACAACCGCCGCGAGCTTATGGAACTGTGCGAATCCCTCGGCCTGCACTGGAAGAAAGAACTCTGGTTCACCCCCATGCACAAAGCCATCCGCGCCGGCGGCATCTGCGTGGAAATTGAAAAAGTGTGATTCCCCTTCTTCCGTTGGGAGAGGGCCGTGGTGAGGGGGCCTTCCGACCCCAGCACGCAGCGCAAGCAAGTGCCGTGCGTGTTCCATTCTCGGATGACGGAACGAGGCTAAATTGCATTAATTCAAGAGAGTGCCGCTAATTGCGTCCGTTGATGTTCGAGCACGAGAACGTTCCTAATACTTCTATTTCCCGTATGGAACCAGTTCACCCCGAGACGACATTTGAACGAACGTACTACGACAACGGGCAGATCAAGTGTGAGAGGCCTTTCGTCGACAGTGCGGTGACCGGTATCGTACGGTTCTGGTATGAGAACGGTGCCGTGTGGAAGGAACTGCCACAAATTGAAGGAGTATTCCACGGGTTAATGCGCGTGTGGGATCCGGAAGGTCGACTGGTTGGAGAATGCAAATTTGAGCGCGGCGCTGGACTTAGCCGGAGTTTTTACCCAAATGGACAATTGAAGTCGGAAATCTACGTGAGGGACAATACTTTTCCACACGGACCACTACGTGTGTGGAGTCTAACCGGGCAGTTGGTCGGCGAGCAGTTCTTTACGAGACGCGGCCGTGTCTCGAAGAAGCGCTACATCGAAGAGTGCAAAAGCGATCCGACGCTGCCACCTTGTGACTCTACGAACGCACCAGTTCCGTTGTTGGATCAACCTCAAAAACCGGCCCTTCATCATCTTGTCTCGCTCGGTGAATATCCAGATGCGCGCGACGCATTGGAATGGCTCAAGGGGGCTGCCGAGGGGGCGGAGCGTCGGCTGGGCGAGCTGCCGTCGGCAGAAGACTCGATCGAGCTGGTCAATGAATTCTTGAGCGCGGGCGCCAAGCGCGTGCTTGCCGTCAATGTGCACGAGGATGATGACGGCAGCCAGGACTCCGGCGAACTCGTCGTCGAGTTGCCATCTCGCCGGGCGACAAAAAAAAGGCGAAAAGTCCTCGACGCATGCAATGAACAGAATCAAAGTCTTGGCTTCGCCCCAATTGAAGATTCGGGGCAGAAATACGTGCATATTGCGTTGGATTAAATGCTAAGGTGAAAGGAATGAGCGGTCCCCGATCGCCTTTTTTTAGCCTTGCTTAATGCCTCTCGATAGTTGGGTGAGGAGATACCATTTCCGCTCGAAATGAAGAAAAGTCGGGGACGTTTTGCTTTTTCGGCTGGCTGCGCGGGCGCGGCGACAATTAATTGGGACGGGAGTCAGCTACTTGGCTAGTACGTCGGCACCGGCCCAGTCGTGCCGCCTCGCTGCGAGCAATTCGCGGTTTACTCCGCGGACCCGCCGTTCGGGCCAGTGGCGGTCTCTGGAAGAACTTGTCGATCTATAGCGGCTGGAGCACCCGGACGCCGAAGAACAAGCCGACACGCACCATGCCATCCGCCAAGGCCTGGCGGACGAGGAAATGGTGTCGGAAATTCCGGACACCTTTTCGTCCTGCCCTTACAACGGCAGATAAAGCACCTGCCCCTCCCACTCTTTCGGCTCCGAATCCACCGTCAGAAAAATTAGCTCCTGGATGGCTTGGCCGATCGCCATGCGATGCGGGACAACGATCGCGCCTGGCATTGGCTCGCCTCTGGCCACACGTCGATTGGCAGCGGCCGGCATGGTCGAAATGTCGCGCGTTAGCACCACCCGCCCGTTTTCGGCGGCGAACTGCAATACCTGCTCATCGTCGCAGCCGCTCAAGTCCACGTCTTGCACGCGAACCCAATCGATGCCCGCCTCGCTGCGTCGAAAGGCCCGCAAGATGCGATTGTCGAAATCCTCGTCCGCCAGATAGCGCAGCATCAGACCGACTCATTGCCCCGTTGGCGAGCCAACAATCGTTCGCGAAATTCCTTCGCCCCGGCACGAGATTCGATGCACTGGCGAGTTTGCTCCGCCTCGGCTTCCCGCCGCGCGAGATACGCATCCACTTCCGGCCGATTCTGCATGTAGAACGTGATCGCCGCGTAGATCGCCCCCAGCGATGCGGGCGGAAACCGCTCCGCAATCTCCTCGGCCGTCGCCCCCTCGCGAAATGCCCACACCACCGAATCCAGCGTCACCCGCGTGTGCTCCACGCGAATCGTTCCGGTAGCGTCACTTTCCAACGGTAGTTTACAAGAGTCGATGGTCATTGCACGCCGCCCAAGGAAAAGGGATATCGCATTCCATTATACGCCGCCTTTTCCTACCCTCCCAGCAGCCCGTTGAAAAAGGGGACTGGCACACTCGCGAGACAGCAACTCCCCAACGTTTCCCTCAACCATCCGCGAGCCTGTCCCCTTTTTCAACAGGTTGCTAAGGACCTATCCCAAAATCGTCGGGGACTGGCCCATTTTGGGGAGTCTTCGGAGCAAAATGTGCCGGGCACCATCTGCTCGGGGATGGTCCCCCTCCTGAAACGATTTTGGGATCGGTCCTAAATTTCCACCGTCCGCCCCGGCACCGGGGCTGGATAGCGTCCTTGCGCGTCCGCCTGCACGGGCGCCGGGCTGTTGGTGGTAAGCCCGTCCACCTTTGCAAAGAACTGAAAATCCGATGCCATCGCTTCGTCCCAAGTAATAGTCTTCCCCGAATGCACGGCGGCGCGCCCCATGATCGCGCCCAAGTTCGACAATGCCGCCCGCCGTGCTTCGTTGTGGGGTCGATCTTGTCGAATCGCGCTCAACAGCACGTCCCATTCGGCCTGCCAGGGGTTGATTGTTTCCTTTTCCGGCCGCCAGGAGATATTCGCGGACGACCCAATGCGTTGATCTTTATACATCCGGGTCGTGGGGGCGTGGGTGTTGCCCGAGAACTGTGCGGCACACTTCGTTCCGTGGACATACGTGGCAAAATCGTTGGCACAATTCGGAATATAACGACCCGTGACGAGCGCCTTCGTTCCATCGGCAAAAGTGTACTCGATGGAATAGCTGTCGAGGTTCTGACTGCAATCGGTGCTGCCCGCGAAACGCCCGCCCACGCCGTGGGCGGTGACCGGCCAGGAATCTTTAATCCAGAAACATTCATCGATCTGGTGAATCATCAACTCGATGAAGACTCCGCCGGAAGACCACATGAACTGATAAGGATGCCCGGGGCTCAGCTGCCATAGCAGCTCGTTTTCGCCCTTGGGGAAAGGCCCCATGAGATAGCCGGGGTCCATGCGATAGGCGCGGATAAGCTCGATCTCGCCCATCGCACCGTCGCGGATCTTTTGAATCAGGGCCTGCCGCGCGGAGGAATGCCGGCACATGAGCCCCGCGGCGATCTTGACATTCTTCTTCTCCGCCATTTCGCCGGCGCGCAGGATGCGTTTGATGCCGCCCGGGTCCGCCGCGAAATTCTTTTCCATGAACACGTGGACGCCTTTTTGGATCGCGTACTCCAAGTGGGGTGCGCGAAATGCGGCGTGCGTGGCCAGCACGGCCACGTCTCCGGGGCGGAGGCAATCGATGGCGTGACGATAGGCGTCGAAGCCCTGGAACTGGCGCTCCTTGGGCACGTCTACTTTATTGCCGAGCGTCTCCGTTAGCGCTGCGTGGGATTGATCGAGCCGGTCCTGCCGCAGGTCGGCCATGGCGACCAGCTTGACTGGCCCGACTGCTCCCGTGGCGGCCGCCCGCTTCGTGCCGCCGTCGTCCCCCAGCACCAGGCCCCCGGCCGACATCGCATTGGCGATGGCTCCGCTGCCGCGGCCACCGCAGCCGATTAGGGCCAGTTGAATAGTATCGTCGCCGCTCGCGGCATGAACGTGGGGAACAGCCACGCCCGCCAGCGCCGACGTAGCGGCCAACCGGCCGACCGTGCCAATGAATTCTCGTCGCGACGAGGACCCGGAAGCAGTATCCCGTTGATTGTTATTCATCATCCGACCTTTCCCATTTGGAATTAACCGCGTGTTGAAAAAGGGGACAGGCACGCTCGCGAGACAGCACATTCCCGATGTTTTCGTCGACGGATCGCGAGCCTGTCTTCCTTTTCAACACGCTGTTAGCCTGAATACGTTTCGGGCGTGAGTTGCCGTCTATCCTAACATCGCGCCTCCGTCATCACGTCCCCAGAGTGGTGGTTTAGCCCATTTTCTTTGGCCTATCGAGTGGTAGCGTCCGCGCATCGGTGCCGGACAACTTTTCCGGTCCCCGCCACGAGCGAATAACTCGCTGGTTTCGCTCCGTGTTACTCTGCCGGCGTTCGATGGATCAAGTCGCGCTATTCGGCTTCCCCGATCGTGGAGCGCAATTTCAACAGCGCAATCTCCGGCGGGCAGTTTACTCGTAGCGGTGTGAGCGCCCCGACTCCGCGGCTCACGTGCATGATGGTGTTTCCGGCACGAAAAATCCCCGCCACATAACGCACGCCATAAGCGCTCGGCGAAGTGATCGCACCCACAATCGGGAACCGCACCTGGCCACCATGCAGGTGCCCGGCCATCATGAGATCGATGTCGTTGGCCTGCGCCCATTGGAACTGATCGGGCGAGTGGGCAAGCAGAATCCGCAGCAACCGGCTATTAGCGCTATCGCCGACACAATTTGAAAGATCAGCGGCTGGCGCGTACCACGGCATTTCATTGCCCGCGAGAATTAGCGGCACGTCATTTACGAGGATTTGCCGCCAATTGTCTCCCAAATGCACGAGGTTGCACTCGGCAAGCTGTTGTTTCAATTTCGCCTCGCTGGCTCGCCGATCGTGATTGCCGAGCACACAATAGACACCGTATTTCCCGCGCAGTTTTCCCAACGTTGCTGGTAACCATTCGATGAACGCATCGCCTTCCACAAGGTCGCCCGTCACCGCGACGATGTCCGGCGCGGCCTCATTGATCACATCGACCACATGTTCATAGAACGCGCGCTGTATTCGTCCCGACATGTGCAAGTCGGTCAGGTGTGCAATTCGCAATCCCTCGTGCGCAGCGGCCAGCCGGTCTATAAAGATGTCCTTCTCCTGAAAGTCGATATTCAACACTTGGTTGCCGGGTAGCGCACCGATTAGGGATGGAATTCCCGGGGCGATCATTTCGCGTCGCCGCTCATGCAAATGGATGGGCCTCGTGAGATTATGAGTGGGTAGCGCCACGCGTTCAGGATGCCACCACAAATACAGCCGGTGTACGGTTGAAACAATGCACAACCCCGCACACAGCGCGACGTAAATCCACGCCGCCGTGGCAGCGAACTGCATAAGACCTGTTGGCGTACCCCACCGTTGCCAAGCAAGAATACTCGCCACTGCCACGGGTGCGAACGCGAGCGCCGCCACGAAACCGGCCGTGAACAATTTGATCCAGAACCGGGCCATTCCCAGCGAATGAACGCGGTTGATGATCGCCACCCACAGCACCATGTGGCCAATCGCACCCAAGGCCAACAAGAAATACGCCATCAATAATCCTTCGAATGAGTATCGATGGCTGCCCGGCTACCGCGGGTTGCCTGACTAGGGCAATGAAATCGAGTTAGAAGCTTACGGCACTCTACCAGACACTTACCAAGGCTCCCTCGCCCCCAAACCGCTCCCAAAGGGAGAGGCACCAGTTCGAGATCCTGGCTTTCCGTCGGCTACTTTGCACCCGCGCCCGTAACAAGTAGCTCCACCGTGGAAAGCAATTGGTCAAGTCGGAACGGCTTATACAACACCGCCTGCAGGCCAGCCTGCCGAGCCTTGACGATTGAATGCCCCGGGTCATAACCAAACCCGGTCATCAGCGCCATCGGTACTGCCGACATTATCTCTTTGAGTTTCAACAGCAGTTCGTAGCCCGACATATCAGGAAGCCGAATGTCCGCGATGATCGCGTCGTAATGCTGGTCGGCGGCCAGGCTGCGGACCATGAACTGCGCTTCCACACCGTCGTGCGCCGTTTCCACGATGCAGCGATAGCGTTCCAACAGTGCGTGGGCCGCACTGCGAACGCTTTCATCCGCGTCGACAACCAGCACGCGTCGGCCCACCAAAATCGGCCTCAGTTCAACACTCGCTGCCGAAGGTTGAGCTTCCGCCGGCGCCATCGCCTGGCCAACTTTTTGAATGACCTGCTTGATATCGCGGGCATTGCGCAAGATCTGCTGCAGCCGTTGAACGACTTCCGGCTCATGGCCGATGTACCGCTCCATCACGTTGACCGCGTCGTTGAGAATATCGTCCACCGGCAGAGCCACGGCACTATGGATCGCCTCGACGCTGACCGCGAGCGTCGTGGCCTTTTCCGCCGCCAACAATTCGAGCGTGTTGAGGGCCACCGCCACGTCGCGGGCAAAAATCTCGAGGAATTGCAGGTCGCTTTCCGTAAACGCCCGCGCCTCGGGGCTTTCGACGTTGAGCGTACCCGTGACCCGGTCGTGCATCATGACCGGTACGGTCAGCGAACTGCGCGCCCCAGCGGCGCCTTCGAGATACAGCGGATCAGCACTCGTATCTTCGCACAAGTAGCTCTTACCGGTGGCGGCTACAAACCCGGTTACGCCGTTGCCGGCCGTATCGGCGCGTAACTTTCGCTGAGCCGCTTCGTCGGTCATGCCAAACGCCAGCACCGGTTCGAGCATGCGCGTGTTCGGGTCGAGCATGCGGATTTCAATCACGTCGTAGTGCAGCACATCCTGCGTGCAGTGCAGAATATTGGCCCGCAGCAGTTCGATCCGCTCTTCGACCGTCATCTTTGCCACTTCGTCGGTCGTCAAATCGGCCAATTCGATCCCGGCCTGATGAATGGCAGAAAGTTTCTGCTGCTGTAGAACTTCGTCGGTCACCTCGCGGATCGTGACCACCAGATGTTGCGGTTTGCCTTCGCCGCCGAACACTGGCGCCGCATGTACGCGCATGTACCGGTTCTGAAAACAGCGTAATGTCGAGCCACTCGCCCGGCCGGTTGCAAGTGCTGTATGGAACGGGCAAAAATCAGGCCCGAGAATCTCTGGGGTCCCCATTACGTCGTAAAAATTTGCGCCGACGATTTCCTCGCGGCCCGTCCACTCGCGCAACCGACCGTTGCCCCAAAGAATGGTGTTGTCCTCAGCAAGGAGCACTACACCGTCGGGCATGCCTTGCAGAATCCGTTCGTTCTGCATCAAGCGCGCAACATTGACGATTTCGCTAAAGTGGTCGGCGTCGGCGTAAATGCCGACGTATTCGCCGCTACCCAGGTGCGAGATCGCCCGCGCCGGCGAGACTTCGACGACTTGCACCTCGTCGCCAAAACGTTCTCGCAGAGTTACCTGGGAATCGTGCGTCCCGCCCAGACACAGGATCTTGGGTGCCGAAGCCGCCTCCTGAATGCTCGACGCGCTCTCTGGTTGCGAAGCCACTGGTTCGTACACGACGCAAACTTTCACGGGCGACACGATTCAGCGAACGTTCGCCCACATGGCGGTAGAAACAATTTTCTCTGCCTTGGGTGATCCATCGACGGACTCTACGAAATTATAGGTGGTTCCTGAAAGCGCAACAACTGCTCATCAAGCGAGAGGTTGCTGATTCCCATTACTTTTCCCGATCGGCGTTGGCCAACACTGGGAATCAAACATGGTTCTAATCTTACGTGTTTTGCCGTTCCATCGGCGGTATTATCATGGCGCAGCCGACAATTTACGCTTGACATTGCCTGAAGACATTCGACGCTCGGCGCACCACGAGCGGAGGCGATTGTTACCGCAAGCGCATTTTCGTTTTCACCCTTGCTACTCGTACAACTGTTAATTAGCGCCCCTCCAGGCCGCAGCACGAACGGAGAAATAACCAGAGTAAGTCGAACCTTCAACCTACACTTTCTAAGTGAGTTTCCCTCGCCGTCGCGTTGATAGTCCAAAATCACCGAAGAGTCGAAAGATGTGTAGCGCGAAACGAAAGAGGCTTCAGGCCTTCCACAAACCCCGCGAAATGGACTCACGTGGGCTCACGACGCTCGAGTTTCTTGGCTGCCTGGTCGCTTTGTTAGGCGGTGCTTATCTCGGCGCCATATACCTGGGCATCGATGTCAAACACCTCGCGTACGATGCACTCGACGAATCGCAGCTTTTAGATAAAGTGCCGGCGCAGCTCCGGCCGACACCGCCACTCGACAAAGCGATGACGCGCGAGCAGCTCGTCACCACGCTCCGTGAAGAGCTAGGCTCGTTGCGAAATCAAATCGCCGTGCTTCGTACGGGCAAGACCGACGGCGCCACTGCGGACCCGGCAGCTGCCGCCGCCGACGCAGAGGCCCAATTACCTACGAAAGAACGAACGCTGGCCTATTGGACCAGGCTCAATGAAATCGCGCTCGGCGAGGCTGATTTACAGCGTGATGCCGAGTCGGCATTTAGTACTCCCAATGCGGCCAAAGTCTTCGCCGTCAAAGGGCGGATTTGCCGCTTTGCCGCCAAGGCCGTCGAAGCGGTTCCCACTCAATCGGTCGACGATGAAGCCCTCCGTTTCGGCCGCCAATTGGGTCTGTGGTACACCCGCGGTGGTGAGCTCTACGAACGAGCCGTCCGGATTTGGGAAACTTCGACCGGTCCCGAGGCTCGCAAGCAACTAACCGACGAATGGCATCGGGCCGATGAACAGCACCGTAACGAGGCAAAACTGGTGACTCAAAAGGCCACCACGGTTCGCGGCACGATCAGCCGGATTTACCAGTTTGAGTTTCCCGAGTTTGCCAAGCCCGCCGCCGCAACCGAGAACAACGCGGCATCGCCGGAAAATGCTCCGGCAGCTGCGCCGAACGGCTGAAAACAAGGAGTTTTGACAGGCCGATTGCACCAGTTGTAATCGATTTGAGGGGTAAAAACCTAACCTTTCAAGGGGCCATTCGTTTGGCCCCGTCGTTTGATTTTCGAGGGGCACGTAATTACTATAAAATGTTTGCAGCAGGCCTTCTCGGCTTGCCAGCAACCGCTCTTGATTCCGGAGAAGAAGACATGCGAAGTACACTGCGTTTGTTCGTCGTCAGCCTGCTGATTGTCATCACGACGATTAGCCCTGTGGCGGCTTGCCGTTATTGTGGCGGCGGCTGGGGCGGTGGGTACCAATACTACGGACCGGTTTACTACGCCGGTCCTGTTTCGTGTGGTGATTGCTGCGGCGGCTGGGCCAGCTGCTGCGGTCAAGTCGTTGTCAGCGAATGCAGTAGCTGTGACACTTGTGACACTTGTGGCGGTTGCAGCACATGCGAATCGTCGGCGATGGAAGGCACGCCAGTCCAGGCCTCGCAAGAACCGGCTCCAGCGGCGACTGCGGCTCCTTCCGCTGCGCCGCAGCCGACACCGGCCGTTGCCGAACCCGCGGCTCCTGCTAAACCAGCGGAAGTCGCCCGCCCCGTCGAAAGCACTCCGGCTCCTGCATTGCCACCGGCACCAACTGCGGCACCTGCGCCTGCACCAGCCGCTGCGGCGCCAGCTCCACCGGCTCCGCCGACGCCAGCCGCCGACGATCTGTTCAAGGCCCCAGCGTCATCTGCTCCAGCACCTGAAAAACCTGCTGCTGCTCCGGCACCAGCCGCAGTGCCGGCAGAAAAGCCAGCGCAAGCACCGGCCCCCGCTCCAGCCGCTGCCCCAGTGACCCCGCCGGCAACGCCGCCGCAAGCTCCGCCAGCGGCTCCCCCCGCTGCGCCGCCAGCAGCACCCGCCGCTGCAGCGCCAGCCAATGACTTGTTCGGCCCACCAGCCGAGAAGCCAGCCGCCACTCCGCCCGCGGCAGCCGCACCGGCAGAAAAACCAGCGGAAGCGCCGGCACCAGCTCCAACTGCGGCTCCAGCGACGCCACCGGCCACACCGCCACAAACTCCGCCAGCTGCTGCCCCCGCAGCCGCTCCTCCGGCGGCACCGGCTGCTGCAGCGCCAGCGGATGACCTGTTTGGCCCGTCTGCGGGGAAGCCAGCGGCTCCTGCCCCAGCTGCTGCTCCGGCGGAAAAACCGGCGGCCCCTGCTGCGGCCCCAGCAACTCCACCAGCAGCAGTTCCGGCCACTTCCCCGACAACTCCACCCGCCGGCGGTGAAAAGAAGGAGGAGAAGAAGGCCGACGATATTTTCGGTGCCTCGCCTGCCACGCTGCATGAAGCCGGTGGGTTGGCCAGCACCGAGATGCGCGAGTGGGTCGATAACACTGGCACTTTCACTTGCCAGGCCCGCCTCGTTCGCTTCCTGGATGGCAAGGTCCAACTCCTGAAGGATAACGGTCGCACCACGACGGTTTCGTTGTCTCGCTTGAGCGAGAACGATGTTCGGTTCGTCGAACGGCAAGCCAATGCCCAGCAGGCTACCGCACTGCAAACCGCGCAGGCTAGCCGCTAAGTGGGCGACAAGTTGAACTGGCAAGCAGAATAATTTGCCAGGACCGCATCGATTTACTGATCACCGCCTTCCGGGCTAATGGCCGGGGAGGCGGTTTTTTGTTGCTGATTCTGCGAAAACAAGTGCCGCAAGCAGCGATCAACTGTCACCGGCTATATCTTTTTCTGCGCCAATTTGCGCCCCCGGCGTTCTCGCACGCGCCTGGCTTTGTTCCTCATCGCTATAATGAATGATACAGAGAAAGGTGCTCCAATGAAGAACTTCTTTGCGTTGATCGCGCTAACGGCCGCGTTTGCACCCTTGCCGTCGGCAGCAGTTTCCATCGACCTGGTGCCCATCAGCGACCCCGGCAATACCGGCGATACAGTTATTGGCCCTGGCGGCACAATCATTGGGATCTTTGGTCGTGTGACCACATCGTATCAAATTGGCAAGTTCGAGGTCACGAACGCTCAGTACGTCGATTTCCTCAACGCTAAAGCGGCCACTGATCCCTACGAGCTTTACAACACGCTCATGGGCGTGTTAGGCGATGGCGGCATCGCACGCAGCGGTACGATCGGCTCGTACACCTATTCCGTGAAGCCAAGTGCTTCGGGTGCAGGCCCAAACGGCACTGATTACACCTACGGCGACAAACCGGTCAATTACGTTTCCTGGTACGACGCGATCCGCTTTGCCAATTGGATGTCCAATGGACAAGGTTCCGGGAGTACGGAAACAGGGGCCTACACGCTTCTCGGCGGCACGACGGTTCCCTCCAATGCCAACAGCATAACTCGTAATGCGAACGCATCGTGGTTTTTACCGACCGAAGATGAATGGTACAAAGCGGCCTACTACAATGCCGCCACAACCAGCTACTTTGACTACCCCAACGGCTCGGATGCGACGCCCAATAACAATTTACCCTCTGCTGACACGGGCAATTCCGCGAATTACAAGATCGGTACCGTGACGACAACGGGCGATTCACTTCACCCGCTGACTCCAACCGGCGCCTACCAATCGTCGCATAGTCCCTATGGCACGTTCGATCAGGGCGGAAATGTGGCTGAATGGAATGAAACGTCTGGCGGTTCTGGAATGCGCGTCCGTCGCGGCGGCGGCTGGAACTCGACCGCCACGTATCTGTCGAACGCCACGCGCGAGACTTTATCTCCAGCCGTGGAGTACAACTATACCGGTTTTCGCTTGGCAGCTGCCGCGCTGCCCGCCGGCGTTCCGGGCGACTACAACAGTAACGGCGTCGTCGACGCCGCCGACTATGTGATCTGGCGCGATCACCTGGGAACTTCGTTCCAATTGACGAATGAAGTTGCCGGCACAACGCCCGGCACCGTCACGCAAGAAGATTACACTGCTTGGCGGGCACGGTTCGGAAGTATTAGCAGCTCAGGAGCTGGCACCGCGATCGCGACTTCGGCCGTTCCAGAACCCTCAACCGTCGTCGTCCTGATGGCCGCGATTTTGGCGACATTCACCGCTCGCCGCCGCGTGCAGGTCTAAATTGAAATCATCGACGAACGGATCGCCTGAGCGCCCAGTTCGACGGCGCAGGCTTGTCGAATGAATGCCCTGGCCTCACCAAATATGCCGGCTAGGGTTCCAGGGCCAGTACGATTGGGGATGGGCACCAAAGCGCCACTCCAATGCGAACGAGAGCGACCAATCATGTTGGGCTGCGACTCCGCTATTGCCCGCGCCGATCGTATCGCTAACTTCCGCTCGCAAAGCTAGCCAGCGACGAAACGGATACTTAATCCCGATGCCCACGGGGAAGGCCCACAAAGTTTCGTCGCGGCGGTGGCCGTCGTCCTTCACGTAATCAATCTCCAGCGCGCCGACGCCGCAACGCCAATAGGGTCGGTACAGCGAATCGCCCCACGGATAATAGAGCATGTTCGCCGTCCAAATCATCATTCGATCGCCACGGTCCGCATGCGGCTTCGTCGAATTGATCAACTCGGGTGTCGCTCGCTCGACGGCCAACTCCGTGCCCCAGTAATATTCCCAGTCGTCGCCAATGTACAAACCACCCAGCAAATCAACATCGTGGCTGATGTCCGGTTGCGGCGGATTGGTGATCCAAACCGGTCCCAATTCAATTCCCGCATAATAAGGGCGGTTCAACCAACTTGTGCCGACTAGCGGGACGCCCATGCCCGCATTGCGACCATCCGTCGAATAGTGGCGTAGCCCTAGCCAATTCCAGGGTTTCCACGATTCGTCGCTTCGCTCGCCCGGCGTGCCGCCGGTTGAATGACCAGGGGCATACGATTCCAAAGAATCTGGCGGGGTATCCGCAGTTGTCTCGCTGCCGTCGCTCAACGGCGAGTTCATGGCTGCGTCAACTGGAAAAAGCTCAGGCATTTGTTCCGTCGAAGGAACATTTGAGTTGTTTGCCTTTTCGGCATTGATAGCCGTCCGGCCGTCTATTTCGCTCGCGGCCACCAGCTTGATCGTCGACTGCGATTGCTCTTCAGCAGGCGTAGCGGCGAACGTTTGCGCCGCCACATGACAGGCAACCACGCCAGCAAGAACCAATGTGGAGGACCAATTGCGCAGCAACTCAGGCACCTTCCCGCAAGGCGCGCGCGAGCGCGAATGTAAAGACGAGAACCTCGGAACGTGAAGAGGCGCGGATTATTCCGAGCTACGCAAATGCTGTCAATTCGAGGTGTCGCAGCAGGATACCAGGATGCAAGCACTCGTTCGCACTTTGGCACTTCGGGATTATTACCCTGCCGCAAATCGCGAGCGATGCGCGCAACAAAGCAATGCCCTATTGAAGAAGGAAACGGCGGGCTGAAACGCCCCGCCACCCGATCCGCTATTGCCGCGCCACGCTGCCCGCTGCCGACTCCGTGGTAGCTGCACTGCCAGCATCGGCCGCCGGCTTGGCAACCTTCGTATCGGTTGCCGTGGGTTGTGTTTCACCCGGCACGATTGTCCCGTAAGCCGTCACCGTTGCTTGCAACTTGTTGCCCAGGTCGGTCGTAATATGAATCGGCTGCTTGATATCTCCCGCACCCTTCTTCGCATTGAATTTGATTTCAACGACGTGAGAGGCCTTCGACTCGCTATCGGTCGAAAACGCAAAGCTTTGTTCGTCGTCGCATTGAATCGCAACGATCTTGAAGGGAGCTTGGCCCCGAACGAGAATTCGGCGCGTGGCCTGTTCACCTTGGGTTACGCTATTGAACATCACCGACTCAGGCGAGATCGAAAGCTGCGACACAACTTGACCGCCCACATAAATCGGAATCCGCGGGTTCTCGTCGTCGTTCGTCACCAGTACAAGTTGTTCGTTCAGCACACCGGCGCTGGCTGAGTCCTTCAACCGCACGAGCAAATCATAAGCAACATAACCCGAGTACCGTTGTTTTTCCTTCATCTCGACTTCGAGGGCATCGCTGGCGCCGCGCACGTCGACGATTTTCCAACTCGAGCGGCCCCGATAGGTGACTTCGACTTTCTGTGCCGCCGATTTGCCCTGATCAACCTTGTCGAAGTTAACGGCACCTGGCGTAAATACCACATCGCTCCGAATGTTTCCATCCACGCGCACTTGACCTTCGGCATGCCGCCAATTGCCGTTGTCGTTCCAACGAATCATCACAGTCAAGGTCGCACCATGGATACCGGTGAACGTGCGCGTATTGAACGTCGCCGTAAGATAGCCAATGTCGCCTGTCTTCAGCACCTTCTTGTCAATCGTCGGCGTGGTGCAACCACAACTCGTGCTGACACTCAGCAGTTCAATATCTTGCTTATAAATATTCTTGATTGCGAATTTGTGGACGGTATCGGCGCCTCGGGCCACCGTGCCGAAGTCATATTTCGTTTCCGAAAACATCTTGGTGACCCAAGCTTCGGCAAAACACGAGTTGGTAGCCAACGCAACAACAACTGCAGCGGCAATACTCAGAATACGCATACGCATAGACCCGACCCCCCTGGTCGTAGGCCTCCTGGCCTAGTGTGTTTTTTGGATGGCGTTTCGCCCGCGTAAAACGGACGACTTAAATAACCCCATCGGCTTAATTATAGGACCGAAATGCAAATGTTTGCGAGCGCAAGTTTTAAAGAATGTTGTCGTTATGTTCGGAACCGACGGCAGACCCAAACAGCAGGTGGTCCGACATTGTCAACCTGAGCAGTTGCAGAGAATTTGAGCGCGAAAATGCGATCGCCTTGCGCAGATCGAAGTTGGAATACGATCTTCACGACAAAAATGTTTGCCGCACTAGACAATTAGCCAATCGCGGCGCAAACCTCACCACCGCTGCGATCGCTATTATCGTGTCGCCGGATTCTCCCAAGTGCGGACCACCGGATTTCTATAGCCGAACTCGGCAGCGTTCGAACAACTCGCAAAATCGGTGGGAATTCCATTGCGATGTCCGCCCCCTCCCCCTCCCTGAACCGCCCGCTGCACTTTAGAATTCCCACATGGCCGAGTACGATACGGTAGCCATTGTCGGCGTAGGGTTGATTGGCGGGTCGATCGGCCTTGCGCTTCGCGAGCGACGCCTGGCGAACAAAATCGTCGGTGTGGGCCGACGGCAACAGAGCCTCGATGCCGCGCGAACGATCGGCGCGATCGATAACGGCGTGACGAACCTCGCGAACGGGGTCGCCCAGGCTCAGCTGGTCATCGTCGCCACCCCCGTCGATTCCATCGCCGAAAAGGTGCTGCAGGCATCGACTGCTTGCCCGGCCGGCTCGCTCATCACCGATGCCGGCAGCACGAAGGCCGCGATCGTTGCCGCCGTCGATGCCGGTCTCGCCACCCGCCGCAGTGGCCCCCGCTTCGTCGGCAGCCACCCGATTACCGGCGACCACCGGACGGGCCCTGAGCACGGCCGGGCCGATATGTTCGAAGATCGCCTGGTCGTGATCACGCCGACCGAACACACTCGCCCAGCGGCCGTGACCGAAGTGAGCGGCTTTTGGGAGAATCTTGGCGCGAACGTCCGCACCATGTCGCCCGGCGAACACGATGCGGCCCTCGCTGTGACTAGCCACTTGCCACATGCCGCGGCCGTCGCCCTGGCTGCCGCCACACCAAGCGACCTGTTGCCCTTCGCCGCCGGTGGTTGGCGTGATTCCACCCGCATCGCCGGTGGCGACCCCGCGCTGTGGCACGCCATCTTCACGGCCAACCGGCAACATGTGCTCGAAGCGCTCGCCCGGCTCGACAAATCGCTCGACGAATTCCGCAGGAGTTTAGAGCAGGGCGATAACGAATGCCTCATGACGATTTTGGAACTCGCGGCTAGAAGGAAACGTGAACGCGATGCTCTGGGAGATTGATATTCACCCCGGCGAGGGAGAGCCAGACCGCGCGGCCGAACGGCTAGCGCATACCGCTCACGACCTTGGTTTGGCCGATTCGCTCCAAGCCGCTACCGCCCGCGGCTACCTCGTTCAAGGTGCCACGCTCGACCGCGCCACGATTGAGAAACTCGCAAGCGAATTGCTGGCCGACTCCGTTGTCGAACGCGCCATCATCGGAAGAGTTGGCGAACCTCAATTGAACGATTGCGGATTGCGGATTGCGGATCGCGGACTCGGTTCTGTCAATCCGCAATCCGCAATTCGCAATCCGCAATCGCATCTCGTCACGGTCCTGCTCAAGCCCGGCGTCATGGACCCGGTCTCCCAAAGCGCGCTCACCGCCGCGGCCGACCTGGGAGTTCATCCCGAGGCCTTTGCCACGATCCGCAAATACTGGTTCAGCGGTGTCAGTGACGCTCAGGCCAAAACGCTCGGCGAACGACTGCTCGCCAACGACGCGATCGAGCAAGTCTACTTCGGGCCGCTGGCGCTCGACCGCCTCGAACTCGGCCATCCCTATAAGTTCGAACTCCGCACCACCGCCGTCCGCGACCTCGACGATGTGGCTCTCATGCGGCTAAGCCGTGAAGGTCAACTCTATCTCCAACTTGCCGAGATGCAAACTGTTCGCCAGTATTACCGCGATCTCGGCCGCGAGCCGACCGACATCGAACTCGAAACGATCGCCCAGACCTGGAGCGAACACTGCAGCCATAAGACGCTGGCGGGCCGCATTGCCTATCGCGATGAAAACGGCGAGCGCCAATTCGGCAATATGCTGAAGGAAACGATTTTCGCCGCCACGCAGAAGATTCGCGCCGACCTCGGCCCCAACGATTGGTGCGTGAGTGTCTTCGAGGATAACGCCGGCGTCGTGCGCTTTACCGACGAGTTCAACATCGCGTTCAAAGTCGAAACGCACAACCACCCCTCGGCACTTGAGCCCTACGGCGGCGCGAACACCGGCATCGGCGGCGTCATCCGCGATATCATGGGCACCGGCCTGGGGGCGAAACCCATCTGCAGCACGGATGTATTTTGCTTCGCGCCACCGGAGCTGCAGACAAGGAGACAAGGAGACACGGAGACAAGGAGCGATCTAGCGTCCGCCCCTCTCCCTGTCTCCTTGTCTCCTTGTCTCCCTGTCTCTTCTCTCCCTCCCGGCGTCCTCCACCCCCGCCGCGTGATGCGTGGCGTTGTTGAAGGTGTCCGCGATTACGGCAATCGCATGGGGATTCCCACCGTCAACGGTGCAGTCTATTTTGATGAACGATATCTTGGCAATCCGCTCGTTTACTGCGGCAGCGTCGGGCTCATTCCGTGCGATAAGTCGCACAAATGCGCCCAGCCGGGCGACCTCATCGTCGCCGTCGGTGGCCGCACCGGTCGCGATGGCATCCACGGCGCCACGTTCTCCAGCGCTGAATTAACCAGCCAAAGCGAACACATTTCCGGCGGCGCGGTGCAAATTGGCAACGCCATCGAGGAGAAGAAAGTCCTCGATGTGCTGCTCACCGCCCGCGACCGGGGCCTGTTCAACGCCGTTACCGATTGCGGCGCCGGGGGTTTCAGCAGCGCCGTCGGCGAAATGGGCGAAAAAATCGGCGCCGAAGTCCATCTCGACCGCGCACCGCTCAAGTATGAAGGCCTCTCCTATACCGAAATCTGGATCTCGGAAGCCCAAGAGCGCATGGTCCTCGCCGTTTCGGAAAACCACTGGCCGGAGCTCGAATCGCTGTGCCGCTCCGAAAATGTGGAGGCCACCGTCATCGGCCAATTCGTGCCGAGCGGTCGCCTCCAACTTTACTATCACGAGCATCGTGTCGCCGACCTCGATATGCACTTCTTGCACAAAGGCCGCCCGCCAGTCGTCCGGAATGCGGTCTTCGAGAAGCGGCCATTAGAACAACTGCGGATTGCGGAATGCGGATTGCGGACTGGAAGAAACGTCCAACAATCCGCGATCCGAAATCCGCAATCCGAAATCCGGAACTTTACCCGCGATCTCCTTCGCATTCTCGGCTCGCCGAACGTCGCCAGCAAAGAGTGGATCATCCACCAATACGATCATGAAGTGCAGGGCGGCAGCGTGGTGAAGCCGCTCGTCGGCATCGCGAACGATGGACCCAGCGATGCCGCCGTGCTCCGCCCCGTGCTCCACTCGCGTCGCGGCATCGTCATCTCTTGTGGCATGAACCCCCGCTATGGCGATTTTGATCCCTACCACATGGCCGCCAGCGCGATCGACGAAGCCGTCCGCAACTGCGTGGCCGTCGGTGCCGACCCAGCCCGCATCGCCATCCTCGATAACTTTTGCTGGGGCGATTGCGAACGGCCCGAAACGCTCGGCAGCCTTGTCCGCGCGGCTCTCGCGTGCTACGACGTTTCGATCGCCCTCGGCACGCCGTTCATCAGCGGCAAGGATAGCCTCAACAACGAATTCAGCTACCACGACGCGGCCGGCCAACGGCAAACGATCGCAATTCCTCCCTCGCTGCTCATCAGCGCGATGGGGCAGATCGACGACGTTTCAAAATGCGTCACGATGGATTTCAAACGCTCGGGCAATTCGATTTACCTCATCGGCGAAACTCGCGATGAACTCGGCGGCTCGCATTACGCCCTAGTGAACGACCTCGTTGGCGGCCAGGTGCCGACGGTCAACCCGCAACTCGCCCGCAACACGTTCGCGGCGATGCATGGTGCCATTCAAGCAGGCCTCGTTCGCGCGTGTCACGATCTCAGTGAAGGCGGCCTCGCCGTCGCCGCCGCGGAAATGGCGTTTGCGGGCGGTTTGGGTGCCCGCCTCGATATCGGCACTATCCGCACCCCCGCCGGCTCCATCGGCGACATCCCCCGCCTCTTCAGTGAATCCAATACGCGCTTCTTGTGCGAAGTCGAGGCTGGGAGTGCGGAATCGTTCGAGAAGCATTTTGAAGGCATCCCCATCGCATACATCGGCCGCGTCAGCGATGAGCCGCGGCTAAAAATCATGTCCGGCGGCATCGGCCTTATCGACGCGAACATTTTCGACTTGAAAGAAGCCTGGCAAGCAACCCTGCGCTGGTAAAACCACACCACTTACGTTTAGCCGCGACGCGCGAGCGGAGCGCGTTACCTGGAACAAGTTGATTCGGCGTCGCCGCCGACGCTAACTAACGATTGACGATGACACAACCTCGCGTCCTCATCCTCCGAGCTCCTGGCACCAACTGCGATGTCGAAACCGCTCACGCCTTCGAACTGGCCGGCGGCGCCGCCGAGCGCTGGCACATCAATCGCGTGCTGGAAGAGCCGCGGCTTCTCGGCGATTTCCAAATTCTCTGCATTGCGGGCGGTTTCAGTTATGGGGACGACATTGCCGCCGGACGCATTTTGGGCAATCAGATTCAACATCACCTGGCCGAAACGCTCGCCACGTTCCGCGAAGCCGGCAAGCTCATCATCGGCATCTGCAACGGTTTTCAAGTCCTACTAAAAACAAACCTCCTCGCTGCCGCCGATGCCCATGGCCCCACCGCCACGCTCACGCTCAACGATTCCGGCCACTTCGAAGCCCGCTGGGTCCGCCTCGCCGTTGAGCCTGGCAAATGCATTTTTCTCCAAGGCATCCAGGAAATGGAACTCCCCGTCGCCCACGGCGAAGGCAAGTTCGTCACCCGCGACGAAACGACGTTCCACCGCCTGGCCAACAACGGCCAATTCGTAATCCGCTATTCGCCAATTGCGGATTGCGGATTGCGGATTGCGGATTCCAACCAGCATTCCCCACTCCCCACTCCCCATTCCCCATTTGCAGCAATCTCACCCACCGTTCCCTACCCCGCCAACCCCAACGGCGCCCAAAGCGACCTCGCCGGCATCTGCGACGAATCCGGCCGCGTGCTCGGCTTGATGCCTCACCCCGAGCGCTTCGTCGATTGGACCCAGCACCCCCGCTGGACCCGCGAACCCGCCCGCCCTGCCTGCGACGGCCTCCGCGTCTTCCAAAACGCCGTGCAGTACTTCGCGTAGGTCAGGCTTCAGTCTGACCCGTCCTGTGAAAGGTGCGCGCCGCACACCGCTGGCACGTCAGGCTAAAGCCTGACCTACGTCACGGCCTTCCCTCGCGGTGGATTATAGTTCTTCGGCCCCTGTGGCGCATCGTCGGCCGTCGGATCTTCAATCACAATTTTCTCCGCCAATCGCCAGCCTAGCCGTCCTAACGATCGGGCGTACAAGATCATGCAACCGACCACGAGGGGCGCCGTCGCCAACGGTAGGTAAGGATGCCAATTCCACGCTGCCACTCCCGCCGCAACGCATAAACCTACCAAACACAGCGACTCAAACCAGAATAGCAGCATCGAAAATGGGCACCGCAATGCCGCTCCGAAAACCTTTGGATCAATAATCTCCCAGTTCGAACTGCCGGCAAACTGAGACAGTACAATCAGTGGCAAGCCCAAGACTAGCGAGCCTCCGGTGATCGCGGCGGTCTGCCAAGGTTCCGTCGCCATCAGTTTCGACAGCATCCATCCCGGGGCCGCCGCAAAGAGAATCGCAATTCCCACTGGCAGCATCTCGCTCATCGAGGAGAGGAAGTTCATGGTCGGCCATTCTTCGATGCGATTCGCGCCCACCGCACTCTGAGTCGCAATTGCCACAAAAATATTCGAAGCAGCCGCAAACCAAAGGATCGCCCCCACCGCTCCCAACATTACTTCGATTAGCGCGGCAAACATGCCCGGCGCTTCACTGGTGGTAACGATCGCGGTGATCAGGTTCTCCAACCCGTCCGTTAACGGCAACGCCCAAACCATGAGGCCAATCGTGAGCGCCATCCAGCGCGCAAAGACGCCGGGCAAAAAGGGGAATGTCAAAATCCCCGTGAGCAGCGGGAACCTCGGCAGAACTGGCCGGCCCCGCTCGTCGATCGTCATCGGTTTGCCCGTGCGACGCGATTCTTCCCGCGCCCGCGCGTATTCCTCCGCTCCCCGCTGTTCGGCCAGCGACGTGCCCAGCGTACGCGGAATCAGCACCGGCCGGTCGCCGGGCGCCGCCGCCGCATCCAACTGCGGTGTATCGCGGTCCGCAGCAAGCACCGAAGGCCGAACCACTGGGTTCTTCGGCAACGGCACCACGTTCTTGGTGCCGCAGTCCGTACACAGAATCTGCTGCCCGATTTGTTCCTCGGTTGCATACAAGAGTGACTGGCACACCCTGCACGTCACGGCAATGTACTTCGGCTGCGTGGCCGCCAGTTCACTCGGCAGTGGGGCTTCGTCGGCATCCCACAATTCATACTGCTCACCAAACAGCGCTGCCGGCATATTGAGCGGTTTCGGCTTGGGCGGCGGAGGAATCTCGGTGCCGGCCCCACAATCCGGGCACTTGATCTTCTTCCCCACGTCCTCGCGGCGGCCATACAACCTCGTGCCGCACACCCGGCACTCCAAGCCAATCAACTGCGCGGATTTTTCCATTGCCGGAGCAGCGGCCAGCTTCGCTGGCGATGCTTGAAGCGGCGGAGCCTTTTGCTTTTTCTGCTCTCCGGTGCCAAGTGGCTTCACTTCCGTCGCCTTGCCCAGTCGCGGAACCACAAATGCTTCGTCACACGCGTCGCACCGCGCCTTCCGGCCCGCTAACGAGCCCGCTACGGCGAACCGCGCCCCGCACTTCGGGCACGAAATAACGTGACGAGAATCGGCAGCAGCCATCGAACCGCGCCTGTTTCCGTGTTAAAAAGAAGCCACTTCGAAACACGAACCAAGGAAAAGGGTGGCACGCCCTGCCGCTTTGGGAAGGGCGTGGTGAAATGCCATTGATCAGGCTTACGCGGCGAAGAACTGTGGGAGGCCTCTCTGAGGCCGATTACGTGCTACATTGGACTGCGTCATCGGCGTCGGGAGACGCCTCCCACACGTACTTGCGTGGCGCGAACTTCCCTGAATTATTCCGCGCCATTTCAATGCGTGCCACCCCGCAATACTAATAATTATTCCGTAGGACGGACATTCCTGTCCGTCCCCTATTCCCTGCCGCCAGATTTTTGCATGAAATCCATTCGCCTATTTTTCGCTCTCCTGGCATGTTGCTATTCCCTTGAATCGGCAATTTACGCCGCGGATGAGCCTTCCGCGCCTTTGATCGGCTACACCGAATTCCAGACCAACCTTCCCGGTGGCCGGCAGGCGAACGTCCGCACGATGCGGGCCATGACTGTGCAGCAAGACGGTACCGCCACCCACGCAATTGCCGCCGAATTGGTCGATAAGCCGAACAGTTGGACCCAGTTCGTCGGCTGGTCGCCCGCTGGCCGCCAGGCCATCGTTGCCCGCGGTTGGGAAGACCCAAAAAATGCCCAGTGGGAAGAGGAACACAAGGATTTCCGTTTCGACCCCGGCATGTGGGAACTCGATTCCTGCCTCGTCGATCTGGCCACCAACAAAATCACCAACGTCACCGCCGTTGAGCGGGTCAGCAATTACAACGGCGGTCTTTTCTTCCTCCCGGGCGGCAAGGGGCTCGGCTTCACGCCGCTCATCAAAGGCATCTCGAAGCCCTACGTGATGGACCTCGACGGCCGCAACAAACGCGATGTCTCGGGCAACGGCACCGGCTTCACCTACGGCTACAGCGCGTCGCCCGATGGCCAGCTCATCAGCTACCACGAAAACTACCAAGTCTATATTGCCAACGCCGACGGCACCGGCAAACGTCACATCGAAACCGGCAACCCGTTCAACTTCGCCCCTGCTTGGTCGCCCGATGGCCAGTGGCTCCTCTTCGTCAGCGGCGAACATTACAACTGCCACCCGCACATCGTCCGCCGCGATGGCACCGGTCTCCGCAAACTCGCCGACCGCAATGGCTACCCTGGCTTCATCGCCTTTCTCGATGTGCCCGACTTCCACAACGGCAGCAGCGACTTACCCATCTGGTCGAAAGACGGCCAGCGCATTTTCTTCACTGCCAAGGATACAACGACCGGCAACGTCGAACTTTACGAAATCACGCTCGATGGCAAGCTCACGCAGCTCACAAAAACACCTACCGGCACGCTGCACTATCACCCCACGCCGTCGCCCGACGGCAAACAACTCCTCATCGGCTCGAAGCGCAATGGCGTTCGCCAACTCATTGTCATGAACCTGGCCGACCACGGCGAACGGCAACTTACCCATCTCGTCGCCGGCCACGCCGCCATGTGGCCCCAATGGCAGCCAAACCTGGATTCTAAGTCTGTGGGAGGCCTCTCTGACGCCGATGACGCGCACCATTCCAACGCGAAATCGGCGTCGGAGGCGCCTCCCACACAGTCGGCTCCCACCCGCTCTGTCTCGAAACAAACTCCCTCCCGCCCCCGCCGCGTCCTCTACAACTTCGATGGCGACTCTTGCCTCGCCACGAAAGCCGGCGGCAAAGGCCCCGTCGAAGTGAACGTCGACGATGTGAAACGCCTCATCGAAGAGGTTGCCTACGACGGCAGCCATGTCGATACCATTCTGATTTGCATCAACGCCCAGGTGATGTACTACCCATCGAAAGTCGGCACGCTCCGAGGCACGAACGCCACGCCGGCCGAACGCGAACAATGGTCCGCCTACGAGAAGCAGCGCTTCGCCAACCTCGAAAAATTCTTCGCCGCCGGTGTCGATCCCTACGCTATCATGCTGGCCGAAACCCGCCGCCGCGGCCGCGAAGCTTTGCTCTCGTTCCGCATGAACGACGACCACGGCGAGACGTTCCTGCGTTCGCAATTCATGGCCGACCATCCTGATTTTCTCCTCGGCGGCCCGAAATATCATGGCTTCGGCGCGCTCGATTTCGCCCACGACGAAGTTCGCGACTACACGTTCCGCCTCATCGAGGAAGCCGCCTGCCGTTACGATTGCGACGGCCTCGAACTCGACTTCAACCGCTTCCCCTATTTCTTCAAGACCGGCACGACCGCTGAGCGCATCGCCAAAATGAACGCGCTTGTCGAACGCGTTCGCCACCTGCTCGATGACGTGGGTCGCGAACGCAATCGCCACCTGATCCTCACCGTCCGCGTCCCCTCGAACTTGGGCCGCACGCCGCCCACGCCGGAAACCGCCCGCGAAATCGGTTGCGATGTCCCGGCCTGGGTTGATCACGGCTGGGTCGATTTCGTCACCGTCTCCGAATTCCTCCATGAACGCGGCGACTTGCCGATCGAAGCCTGGAAGCAGGCGATCACGCGCGTTCCCGTCTGCGGTGGCATCGAGTGCGCCAAAGCCGGCGGTGGCAAGAACCTAACCGCCGACGAATACCGCACCGCCGCTAAAAACCTCCGAGCCCGCCAGGCCGACGGCGTCTACCTATTCAACTTCTTCACCAGCCGCGAAGGCGGCCCTAACGCCTACGACCCGCCGTACGACGTGCTTCGCGACCTCTAGTTGTGTCTCATATGTCATCTGCGGAATTGCTCCAATGTCCAACGAACTAGGTTTTGTCGTCGTTTGGTTGCTCGGGCAGATTGCTCAGCCAACGGCTCTGAAGAACGCGCCTGTTGAGAGTATTAACCTTCGTTACGCCCGTGCCCAACTCCAATTGGCCGAGACAAACTTGAAGCGTGTCGAGCAGAGCAACAAGCGCGTTGAGCGTTCGGTCCCCAGCAGCATTGTGGCCGAATACCAGTACGATGTCGAAGTCGCGAAGACGCGGTTGCAGCAAGCCACGGCCCATGCAGCCACGAGCGATTTTCTCGTCTGGCTACAGCGGGCCGAAGCCGAGCGAAAATCGGCCGAAACGACTTGGAAAAACGCCACGGCCGTAAACGGTCGCACGGCAGGCACCTTTGACCCGCTCGACATCGAACGCTATCGCCTGTGGGCCGAGGTCGCCAGGCTCCAACTCGAGCGCGGCCAATCGCTCGCCAATTCGAGCCGCGAAGTTCAATTGCAATGGGAACTCGAAGTGCTCAACAACCAGGTCCAGCGCCTGCAAGAAGAATCGCGCCAACAAACGCCCTGGGCCGGCTATTTTCCCTATTGGTGGTAAGTCTTTTCGATGGCTTCCGGCTAAACTACGCACTAGCAGACGAAGAATCGACCGGCATAAATGGTGCCGCCACTTCAGGCGCGATCCGCGCTAGCCGTCCCGTCGAGGCGTTGATCATCGCCCACGTGGTCTTGGCGGTCACAATCGTCTTGCCCGCCGAGTTTCGAAAGTGAATGTTCCGCAGGAAGCGCGCACCCCGCGGAATTTCCGAAATGAAGGTATGAGCTTCCACACTTTCGCCCTGCTGGATATTCCCGTGGTAATCGATCTCGTGCCGCACCACGACCCACGCGAAGGCCGCCACGTCTTCCGGCCGTGCATCCCGCTCCCAATGGGCAGCGGCAATCACCTCCATCCATTGGACCCATACGGCGTTGTTCACGTGCCCCAACTGATCGATATGTTCTGGGCCCGCCGTAAACGTGAGGTTAAACGTATTGCTCATCGCTGCGTTCAGAAGTGCGGATCGGAAACGGAAATGTGTACGGCATAGGGCCAACTGAGGTCAACCTCGAATCTGACGCTGATCGCCAGCAAACCGATCCTCGATCCCGGAACGCGCCCTCCGCCTGCGAACTCGTCCACGAAGTTGGTTATATGGAAAAAGGACGCGGCGATTCGCGAGCCGTCGATCCATAATCCCCGACCACCGGCCGCGGCTTTACGTTGGGGCTCGTTACGTTTATCTCCAGCCACTCGGCGCGGTGCTACAAGCCGGCTCCGGCGAAACCGGTGATGGCCTGCAGGTTGGTGCCTTCGCCCAGTTCGGCCACGCGGGCCGCCAGTTGGCCGGCGGAGATGAACCGGTCGAACTCGACGAGCACCGCCCGTTCGACGACGCCGCGGAGCCATTCGAACACAGCCACCGGCACGCCGCCGCATGTTTCGGCCGTCAACACAACCGCGAGATCGGCTCGATCGGCTTTGCAGTCGCTGCGGTCGGTGAGCACCGTGCCATCGAACGTGAACCGCAGCATCCCGACGATCTCCGAATTCGCCAAGTGATACGTGCACTGCGTGTTGTAAAGAAAATAAGTGTTCTGCGTGCCATGCACTTCGATCGCCTGCTGTAGCTTCTCGCAACGCGAGCGAACGGTGGGCGACGCATCGAGCGGCACGTCGAACCGCCCCACCGCGCGCAGCGGCAGGCAATCAAACGCGATATCGATCATTGGCTCCATGACGTTTCGATAACAGCGGGCTCACTGTAAACCACTTGGCTCGAACGGCTTTGCCGATCGACGCCGATCGTCAACCAACCGCCGCCGGTGGAGAACTCACGATACTCAAGCAGACCGGCTTTGGCCAGATCGCCCGAGGGCGAAATCGGATCGACATCAATCGTTTGTGGGAAGCCGTGGCCTTCGGCCGACCGCTTGTCGAATTCTTTTTCGAGGTTCCGCCGCTCGCCGGTTTGCGTGATATCGAGCTTGCCCTTGAAATCGGCCGGCAGCAACACGAGTTTGCCGTCACGATGCAACCGCACGCGGCCATCGACCAATTCATGCGTGTAAGTGCCGGTGACGTTCCAGTTCGAGAAGTGGTTGTCGCCCGAGTACAGTTCGGCGATGTGGAGCGTCAATTCCACTTTGCCGCCGTCGAGGAACCGCACGCTGATGGGCTGCGTATCGTTGAGCGTCATGAGGAACGGCTTGAACGGCTCGGTCTTGGCCGCGGCGTCTCTTGTCGGCTGCGTCTTGCGTTTGTCCCACATTCGCTGCATCCACGAGGGCAGATCGACATCGAAGTGGACGTCCTCATCCGGCCGAGTTTGCACGGCCGAAGCGCCGGCCAGCACGGCGGCGGCATAGTTGTTAATGGACGATTCGTGAAGTCGCATCGCGATGTCGTGGCCAGCGGGCGCCGCAGGTGGCAGGCTCGGCGCGGCAAGCTGTAATCTCGTGGCTTGCGTCGTTTGGATTTCCACGGAGTTGTTCGTCGAGCTAAAGTGGATGTACTCAGGACCATTGCCGCGGTAATCGAGCGGGCCGCGGAAGTCATCCAAGTATTGCTGACGAGCCGTGCTCAGCTTGCTATCGAGTTCGTCGTTGAACTGGCGTTCGATGCGGCTTTCGGCGTGGTCGGCGGCGATCGCCTCGGCCTGATGCTCGCTCTGGCGAGCACGTTTCCAGCCAGCATTTGCCACTAATCGGCTGCCTAGCCCGCCACCTTGCTTCGACACAGACTGCAAATGTGTATCGGTCGTCGCATCGGCACGCGCCGGCTGCGACGAGAACGCTTCATCGGTGAGTTCGACTCGCTTGCGTGCCGTGAAGTCGGTGTCCGACGTGCTGTGAATCACGGCCGGGCTATGATAACCCACGCTGCGTGCCCAGGTGTGGCCTTGCGATATGAAGTCCAGCACCGCGCGGTCGGCGCTCGGTATCGCAGCGACACTGATGGAGCCCGTCGTGTGCGTGTCGCTGTGAACGTTGGTGCCTAAGATGCAATCGGTTACCGGTTCATTGCGGTCGATCGGATCGGCACCGGCCGCGATGTAAGCGGTCGAAAGCGAGACAAACGCGTTGGGCTGCGAGAGGTCGTGACGCACGGCATCAACCAGTTGCGGCGCCTGGCCGATGGCGTCGAGTATGCGAATCCGCTGGCTCAGCGCGGCCGTGTTCTGCGGCGTGGGCTGCTGACGATAGGAATCGACCGCATGCTGTAAGGCATCGAGTTGCTTGTTGTAGATTTCGGCCGGTTTATCCCAGGTGGAAACGGCGAGTGTATCTCGATACCGCTTGAGCGCGTGGGCGAGCCGGCGGAACGGGGCGCGTTCGGTGCCATTGACGCTGCGGTTGAGTCGGCCGAGCGTGCTATCGAAGGCTTCGACATCGCGAGGATTGTCGCCCTTGAGGCGTTCCGTGAGACCATTCCATTTGAGGTATTTGAGCCATTGCTGGCCGTTCGCGGACGACGGCTGGATGTACTGCTCCACTTCCTGCATTCGCTGTTGCAGTTCAGCCAGGGCGGCCGCGACCGTCTGCTGGGTGACAGGTTGAAAGTGTTGGCGTGCCTCGTCGAACTTCGCGGCAAGCGGCTGTTCACCGAGAACTTGGCTGCCAAATAGGGCCGCTGCTAAACCGCAAAGTGCCGTTACAATGTAGCATCGAAAGGTACCGCGGGCCGATGCTATAAGACTTGCTGGTATTCGAGAAGGCATTGCAATACTCCTTTTGTTCGCGTTCACCGCGAGGACCGCTCAAAACACGCTCCGGTCCGTTGGTCGCCGCATCTATAACGCTCCCCAAGTTCACGGGGTATGTTCTGCGGCAAATAGACCGGCGTTCTCGTCCCCAGAAGGGTGGGGCTGCCGAACGACGGTTGGTCAAGACGCTAATATCGTCGGCACACAGAAGCGTATGGCGAATAACAGCCCGCAGAGTCTACCCAGTTTACGCCGGCGACTGCCGATGTGTCTAGATTGCGGGACGCATAGCCGGCGGCGCACCAATGGCAGGCCGCTAGACAGTTTGGTGGCTGGTTTAGGCAGCGACGACGTGTTTTCTTTACCTATTTGCCTTCGCGGAGCAGTTCGAAGTACTGCTGCGCTTGTTCGCGCCGGCTGTTTGGTAGGCGTTCGCTGGTGAGTGGGTCGGCCGGCTCGGCCTTGAGCGTGGACATTTCCTCCTTGATACTCTGGCCAACGTCGCCCTTGATGTTGGGGCCTTCGGCCAGCCCGGCGAAAGAAGCCGCACCGCGACGTGAATTTTGTTTTACCTGGGTGTCCCGGGTGCTGGTCGCGCCGCGTTGTTCGGGACGTGGGCCAATACCCGGGCCTTGGCCAAGATTCGGGCCGGGTTTGCCGTTCGGGTTGAACCTGTCGCCCGGCTTATTTCCCATATTCCCCTGGCAGTGTTCGCAGCCCTCGCCGTTGCAGAACTTGCAGGCCATGGCGTCTTTCGCCATCTCGATTTGATCCATGGCCATATCGATCATTTCGGCCTCGTTCATTTCTTTCTGCATCTGGTCGAGTTGCTGGGCCATTTGGGACATGGCATCAGCGGCTTTCTTGCCGTCGCCTTGCTGCAGGCCCTGCTGAATTTGGCCCATTTGCTGCGCCATTTGTTGCAGCTTGTTCATTTGCGGCTGCTGTTTCTGCAGTTGATCGAGCTTCTTCTGAAGCTCACCCGCTTTGGCGAGATTCCCCTGCTTCTTTTGCTCCTCGATCTGCTTCTTCAGATCGTTCATAGCCTGCTGGTGCGCTTGGGCGGCCGCTTCCAGTTTTTCCTTCATCTGGCCGAGCTGCTTTTCGAGCTTTTCCTTGGCCGCGGCGTCGAGTTTGCCTTCACGTAAATCTTTGGCCAGTTTTTCAACCTCTTCGAGGGCTTTTTTCCAGTCGCCTTGTTTCATGGCCTCGGCGGCTTTGTCGGCAGGGCCGGCGCCGAGGTTTTTCATCTTTTGCAGCTGCTCTTTAACCGCGTCCTTGCCGCCGAGTTGCTGGCGACGCTCTTCAAGTTGCTTGGCCAAGTCGTTGAGTTTGACCGCGGCCTTAGTGGGGTCGGTTTGTTGTTTCTCGGTAAGTTCCTTCGTGCCTTGTTCGATTTGTTTGAACAGATTATCGGCTTTTTCCAGCCCCTTTTCTTTATCGAGCTTTTGTCGTTGCTCTTCGACTTTTTTGCGGAGCGATTCGAGGGCTGTCTTCGTGTTTTGGGCCGTTTTGGCGGCGCTCTCGGCTTCCAGGCTGCTGACCGCTTCGCGATTGTCGAAGAACGCCACAAGTACGAAGACAATGGCGGCGGGCACGAGCGACCACCAGGCTCGCCGATCGAGGTGAATGGTGAACTTCTCGTTAACGTCGATGCGGCCAACGGCGCGCAGTGCATCATTCACGACGGCACGGCCGGCATCGCTCGATTGTTCATCGGGCGAGAGCGACAAGCTGCTGGCGATGCGTTCGCGGAGATCGAACCGCCGGTCGATTTCGATGGCGGCATCCAACGGGCTACGATTCGAGACGATCGTCCAGGCGATGGACCAAACAAGTGCGCTGACCAAACTGCCGATGATCCAGCCGGCGTCCCAATGCTCCGGAAGCCCGGCAATGGCGACGATACGCGGAATAGCGACTGCTATGGCGGCGACGATGAGAGCCGCGAGCACACACCAAACGAGCCGGCCAAGAAGCTGCTCGATGATCAGCCGCCGCCGAGCGCGGGCAACCTGTTGGTGCAATTGATCCATGACCGACTCCAGTAGGTCAGGCTTTAGCCTGACACGATTCCCACTTTCTACTCGCACGGTGAACGACGGACTGACAAGCGTTTTCAATTATATCGAATCGGAACGGAAAGTCAGGAGACGAATCGCGTTGTCGCTACAGCGAAAATCTCGGGATTTCGCGTATTGGTTCGACGGAAATTGGGCAGCGTTAGTTCCAAGTAAATTCGGCCTTGCGGCCGACGCTAAGATCGACGTTCGTGGCTTATTGCGGATAGAATTACCCATCATGGCGTGTGCAACCAACAATTCGCGAACCGATCAACCGTTGCCAACGCCGGCGGAGCGGCCGGGGGCGGATGTGGTGATTTATGACGGCCAGTGCCGCATCTGCACGGCCCAGGTTCGGAAGCTGCCGTGGTGGGATTGCCAGCAGCGGCTATCGTATTTGTCGTTGCACGATCCGGAGGTTGCGCAGCGCTGGCCGGACTTATCGCACGATCGCTTGATGCAAGAGATGGTAATCATCGATCGCCACGGCAACCGGCATTGGGGGCCAGAAGCGATTCGCTATCTGACGCGGCGGTTGCGGCGGCTCTGGTGGGCGTCGCCGTTTCTGCATTTTCCCGGCAGCATGTTCTTGTGGCGGCCGCTGTATCGCTGGATTGCCCGCAATCGCTATCGGCTGAGCGGCCGGCACGCCTGCGACGAGGGCACGTGTGCACTACATCGCTAAACGGCTGCCATCAGCTAAGCGGCTTTCGCGGTGCTACGCAAATCGGCAAACAAGCGGTCGAGAATGCGGTTCGATTTGCCCCACTCGTAGAGTTGGCCGGGGATCGTCAGGCCGGCTTCCACGATCGTGGTGCTGCCCTCGACGTGGACCTTCGCAATGAGTTCGCCTGCGAACGACCAGATATCGGACGCGATGGTCGCGCGAATCGTGGCGACGCCATTTGAATGCGTGGCCTCGACGAGCGAATGGCCGTTTTCGGCCAGCGAGCAGAGCAGGGCGACAATCACGGTGCCCGGGCGTTCCCCCAGGCGTTCGCGGCGTTCCTTGCTGGTCTTCAGGCCTAATTTCTTGTTGAGTGGCTGAGCGATCTTGGCGATGAGCGTCAGCGGGACGCCACCGGTGAGTGAGCCGAGGACTTTATCGCAGCCTTCGAGAAAATCCTCGCCGGAGATCCGCTTCGTGGCTCGCGCGGCATGTTGCGCGATGCGGTCGCGAACGGTCGGAATGGCGAGGAGGGCCTGGCAATCGAGGAGGTTGGTCCAATCGACCACCGGTTCTGGCCGCTCGTGTTCGCCGTTCGCTGCCGGTAATTGCTTCAAAGGACGACCACACGACCAGCAGAATTTTCCCACCGCTTCAACGCCGCATTCGGAGCAGAACATGGCAGCCTCCATGGAAGGGTCACGATTCTACAGCAAATTACCAAAATGCGTTCCCGCGTTTCCTCAATAGACTCGCGGCGAAAGCCAGAAAATGCCGGCACAAAAAAGAGCAAGATGCTCTAATAAATCGGCCAACGGAGTGCCGCCGGATGCCAAAAAATGGTGTGACGGCAATTGCAGCAGTGCTGGCAAGTTATGCAGGCATCGCCACTAAACGTTACTCATACCCCTGCTCTTTCGCCGGGAAGGCCCCAGAGCGGACTTCATCGCGGTATTGGGTGACGGCGCGGGTGACGTCGGTCTTGAGATCGGCGAACGTTTTGACGAAGCGGGGCATGGTGCCGCTGGTGATGCCGAGGAGGTCGTGGAGGACGAGGACCTGGCCGTCGCAATCGGCGCCGGCGCCGATGCCGATCGTCGGAATGGAGATAGCGTCCGTTATTTTTTTGGCCAGTCCGCGGGGGATGCACTCGAGCACGATGGCGAATGCGCCGGCGGCCTCGGCGGCTTGGGCGTCGGCCATGAGTTCGGCCTCGTCGCGTTGCACTTTGTAGCCGCCAAGCGTGTGGATGCTTTGCGGGCGGAGGCCGCAGTGGGCCATCACGGGGATGCCGGCGCGGACGAGTGCGGCGATCGTTTCCGCCTGTTCGACGCCGCCTTCGAGTTTGACGGCTTGGCAGCGAGCCTCCTTCAAAATGCGGCCGGCGTTTTCGATCGCGCGGTGTGTGCCCAGGTGAAAACTGGGGAAAGGCATATCGACCACGACGAGGGCGTGCTCGACGGCCCGGCCCACCATCTCGGCATGGTAGATCATTTCGTCGAGCGTGACCGGGAGCGTGCTGTCGTGACCTTGCACGACCATCGACATGCTGTCGCCGACCAAAATTCCCTCGATGCCGGCGGCATCGACGAGCCGGGCGAAGGCGAAGTCGTAGGCCGTGACCATCGCGATTTTGCGGTGGGCCGCTTTGAAGCCGGTGAACTCGGGGACGGTGATGCGGGGCATGGCGAAGGAGGGGACAGGGGACAGGGGTTGGGGGTTGGGGGATCGGCTGCGGTCGTGTGAAACACCAAGCGTTATTCTGACTGTCGTTCTGCGGTCTGGCAACCGCGGGTATTCAGGTGCATTCCGCGGGTGATGCGTGGTACAATGTGATTGGCTTGATTACTGGGCGTCGAAGTGATGTTTGCCGATGCACGCCAAGAGTTACTGAGTTTCCATAACTTTGTTGCCGAGCAACTGAAGGCCGGCGATAGTTGCTTATCGCCGGCGGAAGCACTGGAGTTGTGGCGGCTACAAAACCGAACGCCCGAGGAATTTGAAGCAGACGTTCAGGCAATTCGCGAAGCGCTGGGTGATTTCGATGCGGGCGAAGTCGGAACGCCCGTCGATGTGTTCGTCGAGGAGTTTCGCAAACGCCACGGTATCGTCAGGCCGACATGAAGTTCAATGTTTCGGTATCGGGGCGCCTGGGCGGATGCGGATCGCATCTTCAGATGGATTGGGCAACGATCGCCAACCGGAGCGATTCGGTGGAACGACGCGTTTGTCGCGGCGATCTTGAGCCTCAAGAACGAGGCGGAACAACATGCGTCGGCGCCAGAGGATACCAGGTTACGCCGAAATATCCGGCAGTGTCTTTTCAAAACGCGGCGTGGTCAGCCGTACCGCTTGATCTACACACTTGTCGGTGCGGACGTTCGCGTGTTGCGTGTACGCGGTCCTGGACAGCCGCCGGTTACGGTCGGTGACATCGCTGAGTAACGGAACGTGAGCGTACTCTACCGGCACCGACGAGAGCTGATGCAAGCAGCGCGAGATGCAGCACAGCCGGTTCTGGCACCGCGGCGGCGTTGCCGATGCCGCTGACTACGAGGGTGAAGCCGGCCGCGGTGCCGTTGTAGTTGCGCCAGAGGACGTAGTCGGAAGCATCGATGACACCGTTGCCGTCGCCATCGGCGCGCAGGTCGCCCGCAGAGCCGAACGTGGTACGCCAGACTTCATAGTCGGCGGCGTCGACGTGGCCGTCGCGGTTGTAATCGCCCTGGCCAGCGATGATTTGCAGCAACAGGTATTCGCTGGCATCGAGATTGCCATTGCCGTTGACGGAGACCGGCACTTGTTGAGATGGCACGAGTGCCCCGCCGTTCGCAGTCTGGTACGCACCCACGGCAAGGTAGATCTGCTTGGGCATGGAACCAAATTCGCTGATGAGATCGATCACGCCCTCCAAGACACCGCCGTTCGCGCCGGTGGCCGCCTGAGGCGTGCCAGCGGCGTCGAACCAACTTGAATAACTGTTGTCATTTTCATCGGCGAGGTAGGCATCCCATTGGGCGATCTGACCAGATTTAGCCCAGTTGGCGGCGACCATCGCCCCCGGGGTTTTCGCGAGATAAATAAATACGTCGTTGCCTTCGCCCGCGTCTTCGGTGGCGACGTAGAGCGTATTGCCACTGAGGGCGGCGTACAAATGGCGCGAGCCGTTAACGGCAACCTGTGCGGCGGAGGCATCCTTTATGCCATCCATCGTAAAGGCGGGCACTTGGGTGCCAGTGACCGTGAAGTGCCAATCCTGGCCGCCGTTGTTGTGCCACAGGCCCGCGCCGTTGTTGAAGACCAGGTCGAATTGGCTGGCGGTCGCGGCGACTGGCAGGCTGGCACCCCATGTTGAATTAGTTGCGTTCCAGGTCATCGCCAAATCTTGGCCCACGATCGTCTGCCAGTTGTTGAATCCATAATGGAGAAAGAGCTGCGAAGCGCCCACCAGCGGTCCGCCGGCCGGATTGTAGGTGACGAGCACGGATTGCCCGGCAACGGCAGGATCGGGCGTGATTTCGACGAAGCTGCCGCCAGACGTGGAGGAGCCGTCACCAACCCACACATGTTGAATATCGCTGCGCGTGACGTTGCCGCGCGTGTCGACCGCCTCGACGTAGTAGTCGACCAGCTTATCTTGCAGGCCGTTGATCATGCCGCCGTATCGCAGCGCGCGGTACGTGGGGGCCAGGATGTTCGCGGGCGGGGCGACATCGCTCGAGTTCATGGAGACGCTGCTCCAAGCGCCGACTTCGGAACCGCCGACATAGGTCTCATTTTGCGTCGAGGCGATAGGATTCACGCCGTCATTGTCGACACGGTACTTAAGCGTGACGCTTGAAAGGCCGCTGACGTCGTAGGCGTAGGTCCACACTTCGAAGTCTTTGGACTGCGGCGTGGTGCCCCATTCGATGCTGCCGGGATTGTAGGCTTCGCGCTGCGGAACGAACACGGTGGGCGGCGTCGTCTCGTTGGCGAGCGCGGCTGGCGTGAGCACCTGGTTGGCCTGGGCGACGGCCAGGTTGCTGCCGCGGGTGACGTTGCTGTCCCACACTTCCGTGCCGTCCCAGTACCAATAATCGGAAGACTCTGCCTGCATCAGGTAGTGCCAGGCTTTTTCCGTGCTGGTACCAGTTCCGGAAACGATATTCTGCAGATTGCCGTAGGGTGCGATGTCGTCGGCCGTGAAGACCCGATTTTTGGCCGCGGTAAGCACCGCCCACGAGTTGCGATCGGGGCTCCAGCCGCTGGCGTTCGGGTCGCCAAGCCATTTCTTGAATTCGGGATCGCCGTTATCGGCACCCGCCCAAGAGCCATTCTCCACATGAATCACGTCGTTAGTGGCGACGGGGAAACGGTCGAGGTAATCCTGCACCGTGCTGACGTTGTAGTTCGGGTTGCCGGTCGCCCAATTGACCATGTTTTGGAAATTGGAGTGGTAGTACGAATCGGTACCACCGCCGTAGTTGTCGCCGTCGTGATGGAGGACTACGAACATCGGGTGGGCGGCATCGGTGTTGTATTGACGATACTGGTCCATCACCGTTTGGTACTGCAGCGCGCCAAAACCGCCGCGGCCATCTTCATTGCCTTCGTAACGCGCGGAGGGGACGGCGACCATCTTCGTCACGTTGCCCGAATTCGGATCGACGTACTCGACGTTGTGAGGCTGATACGAAAACGGCGCGCTCACCTGGCTGGGCGCCCAAAGATTATTCAGTTGCACCCAATTGGCCGGAGCTGGATTGATTTGATCGGCCTTGTTGGGCGGGATGAGATTCGATGCCGAGGTGTAGGGATAATTTTGCGTTGCCCGGTCGAAATGAATGTTATCCACCAGTGCCCATTCGAGTCCCTCGGCGACGAGTGCCGGGATAATGCGTTCCGAAAACGCATTCTCCGGCGGGAAGATGCCTTTGGAGTATGGTACGTTGGGCCCCCAGGTTTGCTGATAGATTTGTTTTTGCAGTTTGATCTGCATCCGAATGTCACGTGTGTCGAGCAGCGGCATGAGGGGATGGTTGTAGCCGAAGCCGACGAGGTCGAGTCGCGGATTGCCGAGTGAGGTATCCCAACTGGCGGCCGTTTTGTAGGTGGACTCCCAGTTGTTCCACATGCCACCATTGACGCCCGCGGCTTCCAAGGTATTTAGGTTTTCAATCAGCGAACCAGAAAACGAAACTTGCGCGCCGAGGTTGGCGAGCGCAAGGCCCGCTTGGATGGCATCCTTCGGCCATGTCGTGTATGGGCCGAACCGCTGGTTGAAGACATCTTCCACGCTGAAGGAGTAGTGCCCGGCGGCTTCGGTCTGCGTGATGGACTCGCCCGGGTAATAAACGGGCTGGTGCATGTGCCAGAGGAAGCCGACTTGGATGGGTTGAACTGGATCGGCACCGCGAATGGGGGGAGCAATACAGACCGCGGCAATCGCGAACAGAACGGCAAAACAGCGTGAATTCATTGTCGCCTGGAGAAAATTCGAATGTCCGATTTATGCCTTACTCTATTAGGCGCAGGGGACGCGGAATTGGTATCGTATAATCCGCGAATCGGGCGGTTTTTAGAAACTTCCGCCCAAAAAACGGGGGTTATACCTCGCGCGGGTAACACTGAATCGTTTAACCCGGAGCCAACGGCGACAGAAGTAGTTTACGCACAACTTCGTCGCCGCTGGCTCCGGGTTAAACGAAAATGTCTCAACCCTGACCGCGCGAGGCACAACTAAGGTCGTAATCATGCGAACGAAGTTCCAAGATATTGCTGGGCACCAAGCGACCTGGAGTGGCCGCTTGCGTTGTCTCGCCTGCGGTTTGGTAGGGTTCGGGTTATTTGGGCTATATGCTGCGGAGGGGGCTGAACCAGCGAACGTCCGTGTCTTCAAGTCTGGCACCGATGGTTACCACACTTTCCGCATCCCGGTCATCGTGCGGGCCGCCAATGGCGATTCGTTGGCATTCGCCGAGGGGCGGAAGAACGGAAGCGGCGATGCTGGTGACATTGATATCGTGTCGAAACGCAGCCAGGATGGCGGCCGCACGTGGGGACCGATGCAGTTGGTTCAGGACGAGTGGAGTGAGCCAGCGGCGAAAATCACGATTGGTAATCCGACGCCCGTTGTGGATCAACTCGATCCACAACATCCTGGACGAATTTGGCTGGTCTTCACGCGGAATAATGCGCGACTCTTCGTAACCTCAAGCGACGATCACGGGCAGACATGGTCGCAACGGCGTGAAATCACCGCGACGGCGATTCGACCGGAATGGACGTGGTGCGCAAGTGGCCCAGTGCATGCGATTCAATTGACTCGCGGCAAGCATGTTGGGCGGCTGGTGATTCCCTGCGATCACAATACAGGGAAAAATGGGAGTACCGGCTCACACTTGGTGTACAGTGACGACCATGGGGCGAATTGGAAGCTCGGGGCGGTTTGTACCCACGCCGCGTCGGACCCGGTTCATCCGGACGAATGCGTGGCGGTCGAGTTGGTGGGTGGCCAAATTTATGTGAACACGCGCGATGAGAACGGTTCGAGCACTGCCACGCGAGCGGTTGCGTACAGCCGCGACGGCGGCGAGACGTTCGAGGCACCCTTCGCAGCGGAACCGAACATTTCCTCGCCGGTGGTGCAGAACTCGCTGTTGCGGTTCGCCGCGCAGGACCAAGGAGCGCCAGAAAATGTACTGATTTATTGTGGGCCGGGCGACTCGAAAGCGCGGCGCGACCTAACCGTGCGTGTGAGCCGCGATGAGTCGAAAACCTGGCAACAGGCGATGGTCATTCATGCGGGCCCGGCCGCGTATTGCGACCTGGTGAAGTTAAACGACCGCGAGTTTGGCGTGCTGTATGAAGCAGGGGCCAAGCTGTATGACGAAATCCTGTTTGCCGTCGTGCGATTGGACGATTTGGGGCACTGAAATAATGGTTGTTGCGAGTCGAATTCGTGCGTGGCATGCCCTCGCTCGCGCCGGCATGCTCACGCGAAACATTGACGTTTAAATGCGAGCGTGGGCATGTCTCTGTTTCGCGAGAGCATGGCACCCCGTCGGAATTCCTGCGAAATTCCACTACCTCAGTTCACTGCAGCAATTGTTCGATCGTTTTTGCCAAGCGGTAGGCGGCTTCGACGGCACGATGCTCGGCGATTTCCGCGGCGTCGAGTTTGTATTGCGGCGAGAGGTCGAGGGGGCCGAGCCGCGAGTGGCCTTCCCGCTGGGCGACTTTCTGGAGGACCTCTGGCGTGTAGGCGTGTTGTTTGGCAATCGCGAAACTCTCGTCGATCCATTGGCCAGGATCAAGTGACGTGACGGCGGCTTGACCAACGGTTTTGAGCTCGGCGTTTTCGCGGAGGTCCGTCGCGAGCACACGCGCAGTCTGGAAGGGTTCGTCAGTCGAGATTTGTTCGTCCCAGAAGCCGTGCAGGTCCCACTGGTGTTCGTATTCCACGTAGTTGCCGCCGTGGTCGCCGTCGCGGAAGCGGTGTGTCGTGTACAAGGCGGTGGAATGGAGTGGCTGATGGGCGTCGCCGGTGAGGTGCAACAACCAGCAGAGGTGAACCGCGCGCTTTTCGACGGAGACGCTCTGATCGCGAAGCACGCGCGAGGAATTCTTGAGCGCCTGGATGACGTTCATGTTCGGCTCATCATCTTCTTGCGGTGGGTCGCGGCGGCGGTTGGCGCGAATCTCGCCCTGCAATTTCTCGCGTTCCTTGTCGTTGAGAAAGATGGGCTCGTTCACGAAGTGCCACCACGGGCGATTGAACTGGCCGACATCTTGGTGATCGACGCCGCCTTTGGCCGAACGGACTTGATCGGGCCACGTCGCGGCATGGGCGAAGAGCCATTCATCTTGTTTGCCACGGTCGCCGCGGGCGATCTCGCGGGGCATCTCCGCTTGAAAATGTTGGCTGAAACGCGGGTGGGAACGCAGCAATTCCACCGCCTTGGCCCGCACCGCGGGATCAAGCAAATCGTAGGCGATCAGCGCGATGATGCGGTGGCCGGGTGAGTTCCAAGCGTTCGCCGTCGACGGAAGCAACACGTAGCTAAGCAAAAAAAATGCTGCGTTAAGATATTGAATTGGTCGCATTACCGCCGCCAAGGGTAGAAGTGAAGAAACATCAGCCAAGTGAAAAACTCCGTATTGCGAGTGTAGCAGTTGGCCAAGCATCGAACACGGTGTCGACCGCGCCAATTAGTCCCACCTCGCAATTCTGCAGTGGTTCATTGTGGTGCCAAATGCTGGCCAGGAGGGCCGCAGTCGTGAAATGAGCGACCGCCGACAATTCGATCAAATTGGATGTATTTGAAGGGCTGGTTTTCGGGAGCGTATTTCCCAATGTATTGCCGCGTTTTGAAAACGAATGTCGCGGTGATTGCTCGGATGCGGGCGTCCAAAACTTCTGGTAAGTGGTATCTCGTGTCGATTCCCTGGCCACGGCAACCGTTGCCGCGCTGGTCGGCGCCGAATTGCCGAAGTTCGCTCGCCAGACGGCGTAGTCGGGCTGGTCGATAACGCCGCTGCCGTCGCCATCGGCGCCGCTATAGTTCGTCACGGTATTGCCGAGCGTGCTCCGCCAAATGGCAAAGTCGGCGGCATCCACCACGCCGCTGCCGTTGTAGTCTCCTGGCAATGCGGCAGCGAAGCCCACGCGGAAAGTTGTAAAGGTGCCGCCCAGGTCGTGTTTGTTCGTGGTGTGGAACGGCAGCCCAACCGTCTGGCCAGTAAGCGGGTCGCCATAGCGAAGCCGCCATTTGCCGTCGGCGGAGCCTGTCGTCGATGAGAAACCGACGAGCGTTGAGGAGATTCGAAATCCATCGGAATCTTCGCCGGCCGAATGAAAGGCGCCAGCGGCGAACACGTCGGTCCCGCCCGCCAGATCGCGAATACGAATGTCATCGTCCTGGCTGTCAACCGAGTCCCACGAAGTGTAGATGACTCGCGTGCTATCCCAGTAGCTGGGATAGTAATCCTGAATGCCGGCGTTATCGGCGAGCAGGCTGATCGCGCCACCTGTTGCCGCCAGCGTGCCAATCCAGGCCGACGATCCGCCATTGACCCAGCACACGATGGTTTGGCCATCGGACGAGTACTTCGGACCGGATTCTTCCACATGGGGTGTATTTGTGAGCTGTGTGAGCGCCGTCGGTGCGAGATTGGCGGCGTTCAGTTGCATCGACCACAGGTCGGATTGACCGTTCGCGCTGTTGCGCCGTTTGAAGACCACGGTAAGTGATGTAGGGTTGAACGACGGGTCTTCGTCGATCACGTCCTGCGAACGCTGCACCAGGTTGGCGGATATTAACGCCTCGGAAAGGTTTGTCACGGTGTCCGTTTGAAAATCATACGCGAAGATATCCAAATTTGGCCATGCTTTAGGAAGTTGGCGGTCGACGCCCATCACAACTACATAGCGGCCATCGCCCGAGAACTGCGGGTTCATCACGTAACGCACGCGAGCGTTGACCGTTTGCTCGGCCCGAGTATAGGCCGCACCAAGTGCAAAATCCCACACATGTAATTCGCCGTCGATGCCGTAATCGGTATAGCTGTGGTAGGCCAGGCGGCCCGCCGTAATTGCCGGAATGGCCGCGGAATTTGCGATGCTGCCGTCTGGTGTCGCACTCAAATTGGGCGAAATTGCGAGCGCTGGCAGATTGCTCACGGCTAACAGGTGCCGACCTTCAAGCCACTCGATTTGCAATCGCCGTCCACGACGGAAATCCGCGCCAACACCACGTTTCCGCAGCGCCATGTTTGGTCGAAACCACGAACGCATAGGAAGTGGTCCAAGCGAAGCTGAACATCGCGGCCGGCAACGTTTTGCCTGAGCACGTGCAGCCCAAAATCCCAAATACCGAGTCTAGTTCAAAGCGTCGCAGGTGGCAACAAATGGGATCCTCACGGTAATGATGCAGTACCTCCGCTCATGACGAGAGATTCACGGTTCCTTCATGCGTTCTTAATTTGCGGACTCTACCTTGGCGTTGTCAGCGGTGTAACGCGTGCTCATCGACTTCGGAGCGTTGCGCCCGACTCACCTTAAGGAGACTAGAAATGGATTTTGAATCGCGACAGCGAATCGTTCGCAGTCGATCAAGAGCTGGTTTCACGCTCGTGGAACTCTTGGTCGTAATCGCCATCATCGGGATTTTAGTGGCCCTGTTATTGCCGGCGATCCAAGCGGCGCGGGAAGCGGCTCGTCGCAGCCAATGCATGAACAACATGCGGCAAATCGGTATCGCGCTTCATAACTATGCCACGTCCCAACGTAAGTTGCCCTCCGGTGGCGAAGGCACAAATTGGGCGACGAACGGCACCGGCTTTGATACGAATTCAACGTTCACGCAGTTATTGCCGTATATGGAAGAGAACGCGGTCGCCGATCTGTACGATTACAAGTTTCCGTACAACGACCGCGATCATCCCAAAAACCAACAAGCTGCAAAGGCCAATATCACGAGCTTCCGTTGCCCGTCAAATTCGATGTTTCAACCCGATCCAGCGAACTACGGGACGACCGATTACATGCCGACAGTGTATACGGACATCCATCCGGTCACCGGCTTGCGAGATGCCTCAACACCGACGGCACGCAATTCACGGGCCGACGGCGCCCTGGCCTTAGTTCCAGCGAGCATCAGTAAAATCACCGATGGCACCAGCAAGACCATTGCGATTGCCGAGGACGTGGGGCGGAACTTCGAAACGGCCGAGCCATTCACCAAGTCGAAGTATCCAGATATCGCCAATATCGCCGAGGATGCCAAGACGCCGAGCGGCAATCGGGCGATCGATCGTTGGGCTGAGCCGGATACTGGTAACGGCGTATCGGGCCCGCCGAACTCGGTTGCTGGTGCATTAAAGAACCCGATCAATAACAACAAGTCGCCCATGAACGGCCCTGCCGATTGCCCCTGGGCGACGAACAATTGCGGGCCGAACGACGAAATCTTCTCGTTCCACCCCGGCGGCGCAATCGCCGTGTTTGCCGACGGAAGTGCTCATTTCATCGAAGAGACCATCGAGCCAACAACTCTTCGTTTTCTAGTAACGCGGTCGGAAAATGATTTGAGTACATGGAGTCCGTGACGCCGATCAACCATGGGCCGGCTTCACTGCATAAACTTTGACGCTGGCGGCGTATTCGTTGATGTCGTAGCGCGAGATCAAATTGGCCAAGTCGCCGTGCACTTCAGAGCAGCAAGCGGAGACGATTGGCAATTGGCTCATTGCGGGCGAGCAACAAGCTGATTGATTCTCAACCTTCTTATAGAGATTGAGGTCATTGCCGCTTTCGATGATCTGCACGGCTTCGAAGCCGGCGGCGAGAAGGCCAGCCCGATACGCGTCGATCAAGATCGCGCCGGCGATGCAGCCGACGTAGGCTGTCACGTCCTTCGCGATTTCAGGCGGCAAGGGTTGCCTGAGCGCGATATCGCTGACCGCGAGCCGGCCGCCGGGGTTGAGCACGCGGGCAATTTCCCTGAAGACCGCTTGTTTATCGGGTGCCAGGTTGATGACACAATTGCTGATGACGCAGTCGACCGATTCATCGGCGAGCGGCAGTTGATCGATCGTGGCGTGATGGAATTCGACGTTCGAGCGGCCGGCCGCGTTGCGGCGCGCGCGCTCGAGCATTTCGGGCGTCATGTCGATGCCGATGGCACGACCCGTCGGGCCAACGCGTTCGGCGGCGAGGAATACATCGAGCCCGCCGCCACAGCCGAGATCGACGACCGTTTCACCCGGCCGCAAACTGGCAAAGGCTGTTGGATTTCCGCAGGAGAGCCCCATGTTGGCTTCGGCAGGAATGGAGGCCAGCTCCTCGGGCGTGTAGCCGAACGCCTCGGCAACGGCCCGCACGCCCTCATGTTCGTTGGTCAAGCTGCTAACGGCCACTGTCGCATATTTTGAACGAACGGTCTCTTCAATGTTCACGGCGTTCTCCTATTTCTTGTTCGCGCTAACCGCTTCCCGGCAGCAAGCCTCGATGGCGTCTGCCAACTCGCGTAATGTGCCGCACAGCTTTTCGTAACACACGGCGTAACTAACCGTGCGGCCTGACTTAGAGGACGTCAGAATGCCCGCATCTTCCAATTGGGATAGATGCCGCGAGACGACCGACAGATCGACCGAACAGCACCCGGCCACTTCGGAGACGGCGCACGGCCGACCACATTTCGCGAGGCATGCGAGAAGCTTCACTCGCGTCGGGTCGCAGAGCGCTTTGAACAAGTCCGGATCGAGCAGGTCATCGACCGGACCACAACATCTAGCGGCTTGTTTGGGGGTCATCGCGGATAGCATGGTTGCATAGTTGCGTCACAATGCAAGTATAGCGAGCAGCCGTTGGGGATGACAAGTCGACAAATTAGCAGCGGCAGAATTCGCCCGCTTTGCTAGAATTCCAGTGCGATGAGCGACCCACCCATTACACAAGAAGCGAGCCCCAGCGGCGATGGTGGCGGTGCGCCGCGTGAGCTGCCGAAGACGCAGGCCGAGTTTTTTGCGCGGGCGGCGGAAAAGGTGCGCGGCAAGTTCCCTGCCGCGCCGGGCGTTTACTTGTTTCAAGACCAGGCTGGCCGCGTGCTGTATGTGGGGAAAGCGAAGGACCTGCGGGCACGTGTCGGCAGTTACTTTTTGGCGGCCGCGGCAGGGGATCAACGGACGGCGCGGCTCGTGCGCGAGGCGTATGATGTCGATTTTGTCGAGGCGGAGAGCGACGTCGATGCCCTGCTGATGGAAGCCCGGTTGATCAAGGATATTCAGCCGAAGCACAATCGCGACCTGCGTGATGACAAGAGCTTTCCGTACCTTCAGATTACGACGCACGAGGATTTTCCGCGCATCGAAGTGACCCGCGAGCCACGCGCTAGTGGGGCGAAGTTGTATGGGCCGTTCGCGAGTGCGGGGAGTTTGCGCGGGGCCGTGCAGGCGCTCCAAAAGGTGTTCAAATTTCGCACGTGTTCGCTCGATATCGCAGCCGACGATGATCGTTGGCGGTGGTTTCGGCCATGTTTGTTGGCGTCGATCAATCAATGCACGGCCCCGTGCAACTTGCGCATTAGCAAGGAGGATTACCGGAATGACATCAAACGATTGCGCATGTTTTTGGAGGGTAATCGTAAGAAGTTGCTCGCCGACATGCGTGCGGCGATGGCCGAGGCGTCGGCGAACTTGCGGTTTGAGCAGGCCGCGCGGTTGCGGGACGAAATTGAGATGCTAGAACGGTTGCGCGAGCGGGGCGATATCGAAAAGCACGAGCAGCCGGAGGTGTTTTTCATCGATCCAAAGAAAGGTCTGGCCGGACTGCAGAAGATATTCAAGCTGCCAGAGAGGCCGCGGAATATTGAGGGTGTGGATATCGCCCACTTGGGCGGCAATGAAACCGTGGCGAGCCTGGTGCAGTTCTTGGATGGCCTGCCGTTCAAACCGGGCTACCGACGGTTTCGGATTCGCGATGTCGAGGGAATTGATGACTATGCGAGCATTCGCGAAGTGGTGGCCAGGCGGTATCGCAAGTTGCGTGATGATGGCGACACGTTTCCCGATGTCCTGCTTGTCGATGGCGGACTAGGTCAATTACGACGAGCGATGGAAGCGTTCGAGAAGCTGGAAATCAAGCCGCCCCTCGTGTTATCGTTGGCCAAGAAGGAAGAGTTGGTCTACGTGATGCATCGGAACAAACCGCTACGGCTGAGCCGGCGGTCGTACGCACTTCGGTTACTGCAATACGTGCGGGATGAGGCCCACCGGTTCGCTCAGCATTACCATCATCTGCTGCGGAAAAAGCGGACGCTGGGGGAATGAGGAAATCGGCGATAAATTGCCGGAGTTGCACAACATAATGGAGTTAAGCTTCGCCGTTTTGGGCTGCGTAAGAAGTGGAGGTGGGGGTCGTACGAAACCCGTCTATTCGCCCCAGTCGTCATTCGTTGACATTGTCTAAAATGAGCGTTAGTCTAAGAGATACCTAGAGTTAGCACTTTTCCGAGGGGTTTTTCGCAACTCCGCCGCGTCGTTTTGCGCTGGGCAAAAGTATGTGGGCATGCCGGCCAAAGTTGAACTGGCCTGCAACATCCGTGGCGGTCGATTGCGAATCGTTGGTTGGTTTCGCGAACAGAGAATTCAATCGAGCGCTGCAACATGGCAGATTTCGGCAAGTATTTGGTGGGGCGTGGGATCATCGGCCCCGAGCAATTGACCGAGGCCCAGGCGATTGCCAAGAAGAGCGGCGGCAAGGTCCACGAGATCCTTGTCAAGCAGGGATACGCATCGAGCGAGCAGGTCATGCAGGCCATGGCCGATATGCACGGTTACGAGTTCTTTGACCTGCGCGATGTGCCGATTCCACCCTCGGTGGTGGAATTGGTGCCGGAATCGGTGGCTCGTGAAAACGCCGTGATTCCCCTGGCGGAGGAGGATGGTGCCCTCAAAGTGCTGGTGAGCGACCCATTCGATTACGAAACCTTCGAGAAATTGCAGTTCATCCTTAACCGCAAGGTGAATATCGCCCTGGCGACGCGCGAAAGCATTTTGGAGGCCATTAACCGCAATTATGGCCAAATGGGCGATGAAAGCGCCGACTCGATGCTGCAGGAATTCACGGATACGGCAATTGACTTCACCGAAACCGAGGACGAAAGCGGCGAGGGAGGTGGCGGCGGCGATGATGTGGACGAAACCAGCGCCCCGATCGTGCGGTTGGTTCAACTGATGATTAGCGAGGCCGTGCAGTTGCGGGCTTCGGACATCCACATCGAGCCTTTCGAAGACCGGGTGCGGATTCGCTATCGGATTGATGGCGTGTTAGTCGAGCGGGATAGTCCACCGCGACGGTTATTGGGTGCCCTGCTCTCCCGTGTCAAGATCCTCGCCAAAATGGATATCGCCGAGCGGCGGCGATGCCAGGACGGCCGGATCAAGATTACGGCAGGGGGTAAGGAACTGGACCTTCGTGTGAGCATGCTGCCGACGAGCCACGGTCAATCGTGCGTGATGCGGCTCTTGGATAAGGACAACATCAAGGTCGGCGTGCGACAACTTGGCTTGTCCGACAAAGACTTTAAGAAGTTCAAGACGCTAATTAAACGACCGAACGGGATTATGCTAGTGACGGGACCTACGGGGTCTGGAAAGACGACGACCCTATATGCCGCTCTAAACGAGTTAAATCGTCCAGACCGCAAAATCATCACTGCGGAGGATCCGGTGGAATACTACCTGCCGGGCATCAATCAAGTGGAAGTGAAGCATAGCATCGGGCTCAATTTCGCGCTAATCATTCGGGCGATGTTGCGGCAGGCCCCAAACGTGATTCTCGTCGGCGAGATGCGCGATTATGAGACGGCGTCGATGGGAATTCAGGCTTCTTTAACTGGACACTTGGTTTTCAGTACTCTACATACGAACGATGCGCCCGGTGCCGTTACACGCATGATTGACATGGGTGTACCCGCATATCTCGTGGCGGGTAGCGTAATTGGTATCTTGGCACAGCGGTTGGTGCGTGTCATTTGCTCGAAATGCAAGCAACCATATACCCCCCGTGAGCAGGAGCTATTGGCGGCCGGCATTACCGCCGAACAGGCCGGGGCGGGCAACTTCATGAAGGGCAGAGGATGCAATCATTGCGGTCAAAGCGGCTATCGGGGTCGTTTGGGTATTTTCGAGCTGATGCTCATGACCGGTAAAATTCGCGAGCTCTCCTTCCAGGGAGCGAATACACAGGACATCCGTCGGGAGGCGATAAAGGGCGGCATGACAACGCTTTACGCCGACGGTATCCGCAAAGTTCTGGAGGGTACGACGACAATTGACGAGGTCTTTCGCGTGGCAAAACGACCCGACGAAGGGTAGTCGCGCGATAGTCAGGCAAGATGTCTTTATGAAGCTGGCAATTAAGCTGGATAGAGGTGAAGGAGTCGGCCGGCGGATGAAGCACTGACGGCGTTGTTAGCGCGGAAGACCTGCTCTCAAGAAATCAAGCCCGGTTGCTGGTCGAGCGAATGCGCCAATCGTTTTTGCTCGATTTCTTGAGTTTGCGTGTTAATCGGCGAATAATTCACTGTTCGCCGCAATTGATACATCGGACTTTGATCTGTGGAATCGGGCCGACCGGTCTCATCTTAATCGGTTGGACGATCCTGCAGCAGCGGCGGCAAAATGGGCTCACTTCGCTCAAGCGTTTCAGGGGCACGGGAAGGCGAAGTTGACCAGGCGATGAGGAAGAGGCATTCCCCGGGGACATGCTCGGCCAATGTGCCGGTCCGCCGTTTGGCTGCGGGTAGAAGGTGCGCGAACATTCGACCGGCAAATTGCGGTTCGCCATCATTGGCGCTGAGGTTTGGCGTGACCAATGACGCGGGCTGGAAATAGGGGAAACGTGGAACATGGGAACAATTCTCATCGACAAATTGCTCTCGGCATGCGTGAAGCAGGGCGCGAGCGATCTGCACATAACGGTTGGACAACCGCCGGTGTTGCGCCTCCATGGTCGGATGCAAAAGCTCAAGACGAAAGTGCTCGAGCCGGCCGATACGCAGGCGCTCATGAAGAGCATCACGCCGGACCGCTGCCAGCAGGAATTTCAGGAAACGGGTAGCTGCGACTTTGGTTTCGCATTTGGCGATGCCTGCCGATTCCGCGTGTCGGTGTTCCGGCAACGTGGCAACGTGGCGATGGTGCTGCGGCAAATTCCCGTGAAGATGTGGTCGATGGACGAACTGGGCTTGCCCCAGGTTTTCAAGAGCCTCGTCGCCCGGCCCCGTGGGCTGATCATTGTGACGGGGCCGACCGGTTCCGGTAAGACGACGTCGCTCGCGGCGATGGTGGATTATCTCAACGATAATTACGACCACCATATCATTACGATCGAAGACCCGATCGAGTTTCAGCACAACCACAAGAAGTCGACCATCAATCAGCGCGAAGTAGGCGTCGATGTGACCTCGTTCAAGGAAGCGCTACGGCGGGCGTTGCGGCAAGACCCGGACGTTATCCTCGTCGGTGAAATGCGCGACCTGGAGACGATCGAAGCGGCCATTACGGCGGCCGAAACGGGCCATATCGTGTTCGGTACGCTGCACACTTCGAGTGCGGCCGGCACGATCAATCGTATCATCGACGTGTTCCCGACGAACCAGCAGGAGCAGATTCGTACGCAGCTGGCATCGGCGATCATCGGCATTTTGTGCCAGCAACTGCTCAAGAAAGTTGGTGGTGGCCGGGTGGCGGCGTTTGAGACGCTGATCGTGACACCGGGTATCGCCAACTTGATTCGTGAGAACAAGATTTTCCGCATCACGTCGGCGATTCAAACCGGTGCCCGGCACGGCATGATGTTGCTCGACGACCACATTTTTGGTTTGTGGCGGCAAGGGCTCATCACTAAGGAAGATGGTTTGGGAAAGTGCAACGTTCCGGAGGAGCTCGAGCGCAGGTTTGCTCAGGCCGAACGCGGTATTTTCGACGACCAGCCCAGCAACGAGGGTGATAACGCAGCGTAAACCAAGCGAATCCCAATCCGTCCAAACGTGCAAAGCCCCTGACCCCTGACCCCTGACCCCTGACCCCTGACCCCTCCTCCCATGGCACATCGCCGCATCGGACAAGTTCTGGTCGACATGGGTTTCATCACCGACGAGCAGCAAGAGCTGTTGGTGGATGAACAACACGAGCACCCTGGCCAATTGTTGGGCAAAGTGGCCATCGACATGGGCCTCATCAATGAGGAACAGTTGGTCCAGGCGCTGGCCGAACAGCTTTCATTGCAGACGACCTCGGTCAACGAGATTTCGATCAAGAAAGACGTGTTGGGGATGGTCACGGCGCCGATGGCGCAGATGTATCGCATTATTCCGATTGAGTTTGATGGCGACACGCTCACCGTGGCCATGTGCGATCCGCAGAATCTGAGCGTGCAGGATGAGCTGCGCACGTTTTTGGGCTTCAACATTCGCGTCGTGGTGACGAGCGAATCGGGGATGATGGCAGCGCTCGAGCGGTACTACGGCGAGAGCACCGACAGCGTGGAGAGCATCGTTTCGGCGCTCGAGGAAGATGAGGAACTGGCCGCCGCCGCCGCGGGTATCAGTGCCGACGGCCCGATCAATTTGGACGACGTGACCGCGCTGGCCGATAGCGCCCCCGTGCGGAAGCTGCTCAACATGGTGCTGCTCATGGCGATTCGCGAGCACGCGAGCGACTTGCACTTCGAACCGTTCGAGGATGAGTTCAAGATCCGTATCAAGGCCGACGGCGTGCTATACGAAATGGTGCCGCCACCGCGGCACTTGGCGTTTGCGATTACGACGCGCATCAAGGTGATGGCGAACTTGGATATCGCCGAGCGGCGGTTGCCGCAAGACGGGCGGATCGAACTCACGGTGGGCGGCCACTCGGTCGACCTGCGCGTGAGCGTGCTGCCAACGATGTTTGGCGAGAGCGTCGTCATGCGGGTGCTCGATCGCTCGGTGACGTCGCTCGATTTGAATTCGACCGGCATGAATGCCGAGACTTTGGCGCGATTCCGGGATGCGATCAGCAAGCCGAACGGGATTGTGCTGGTGACTGGGCCGACGGGCTCCGGCAAGACGACGACGCTTTATTCCGCGCTCAACGAACTGAACAGCATCGAAGATAAGCTGATCACCACGGAAGACCCGGTGGAGTACGACATGGACGGCATCGTGCAGGTGCCGATCGATGCGGAAATCGGCAATACATTCGCCCACATTCTGCGATCCATTTTGCGGCAAGATCCGGACAAGATCTTGGTGGGCGAGATCCGCGATTTGGAAACGGCGGAAATTGCCGTGCAGGCTTCACTGACGGGCCACTTGGTGTTCAGCACGTTGCACACGAACGACGCGCCCAGCACGATCACGCGCCTCAAAGATATGGGAGTGCCGACGTTCCTGATCACGGCGACGGTCGAAGCGATTCTGGCGCAGCGTTTGGTGCGTAAGGTTTGCCTGCAATGCCGCGAGGAATACACGCCTTCGCGCGAGGTGCTCGACGATTTGGAAATCACCTCCGAGCAGGCACGCGGCAAGCGGTTCTATCGCGGGGCCGGCTGCGAGATGTGCAACAACACGGGCTACAAGGGACGCGTCGGTCTGTTCGAGCTGATGATCATGAACAATGAACTGCGCGACAAGATCATGGCGAACGCCCAGGCCGATGAGTTGCGGGCAATTGCCCAGAAGAATGGAATGGTGTCGCTTCGTCAGTCTGGCATCAAGTGTTGCTTCGACGGGGTGACGACGCCAGAAGAAGTGGTGCGAGAGACGATTTTGGAAGGGTAAGAAAGGCGTTGGGCGTTAGTCGTTAGTGCGGAGTTGAACCAAAGCACTAAAGCCCAATGACTAAAACCTGACGATTCCGTAAGAAAGGCGTTAGTCGTTGGTTGTTAGTCGTTAGTGCGGATCGGTTTTCCGTCACTAAAGACTAATGACTAAAGCCTAACGACTCACACATGCCAACTTTTCAATTTGAGGCGATGGACGCGACGGGCGCCGAGATCAAGGACGTGATCGAAGCCCCGACCGAAGAAGAAGCCCAAGCCACGATTCGGCAGATGGGCTATTTCGTGACGAAAATCACGGCGAAGAAAGCCCGCAAAAAGGCCGAGGCGACGGGCGGCAAGAAGAAACGCGGCTTCGTGTTCGGCGGCGTCAAATCGCGCGATCTCACGACGTTCACGCGGCAGCTTTCCATTCTGCAAGATGCCGGTCTGCCGATTTTACGCAGCCTGCGGATTTTGGCCGGCCAGGCCAAAGCAGGGCGGCTCAAGTATTCGCTCGAAGATACCTGCGAAGAAATCGAAGGCGGGGCCACGCTCTCCGAAGGCATGGCCAAAAGCCCGAAATGCTTCAACCGGCTCTACGTGAATATGATCAAGGCCGGTGAAGCGGGCGGTGCCCTCGAACTCATTCTGCAACGGTTGGCCGACTTCCAAGAGCGGGCCGAATCGCTCAAGCGCAAAGTCAAAGGCGCGATGATCTACCCGATCGTCGTCGTCACGGTCGCGGTGTGCATTTTGACGTTCATCATGATCAAGATCGTGCCGGAGTTCGAAAAGATTTTCGAGGAATTCGATCTCGAACTGCCGCCCATGACCCTGATGTTGGTGAGCATCTCGAAATGGTGCGTGAGCTATTGGTACCTTATCCCCGGCATCCCGACCACGATTTGGCTCACGATCAAACTCATTCGCAAATTCAAACACGGGCGCATTGGGTGGGACCAATTCATCATCAAAGTGCCGATTTTTGGGCAGTTGGTCGAAAAGAACATTTTGGCCCGTACCACGCGCACGCTAGGCACGCTGGTGGCGAGCGGTGTGCCGATTTTGGAGGCGCTCAACATCACGCGCGATACGGCCGGCAACGCCATGTTCGAGCGGATGTACACGAAGATCTCCGAGGCGATTCGCGAGGGCGAGGCCATCGCCAAACCGATGAAAGAGAACTCGACGCCTGGTTTTCATCCCGTGGCGGCGTTCTTTTGGTTTTGCTTTATCGGCGGCCCGATTGGCTTGCTGCTGTACTTGCTCAAGATGAAACAACGCATCGTGGACGACATCGTCGTCAACATGGTCGACGTGGGCGAGGAAACGGGCGAGCTCGATACGATGCTCTATAAGGTGGCCGATACGTACGACGAAGAAGTTGCGGTACTTACCGAAAGCCTCACGAAATTGATGGAGCCGCTCTTGATCATCTTTTTGGGTGGGGCGGTCGGCTTCATCGTGATCGCGTTGTTTATTCCGTTGGTGAAGTTGATTGAAGGGTTGAGTAAGTAGGGGCGAGGAGTGAGGCGCGAGGCGCGAGTAAGAAGACTCGATCTCCTTCCGTCCTCGTGTATTTGTAAGGGATCAAGATATGGAAACGGATAGGAAAAGTGTACAGCATACTCAAGGGATTCTCGCGACTCGCGCCTCGCGCCTCGCACCTCGCCGAGGTTTCACCCTCGTCGAACTCTTGGTGGTGATCGCGATCATCGGCATATTGGTGGCGCTTATTACGGTGGCCGCGATTGGAGCATTGAAGAAAGCGCGCGAAGCACAGATCAAATCGGAGCTCAATCAAATCGCCACCGGCATGGATGAGTACAAGAATAAGACAACATCGTATCCTCCCAATTGCCAGACAGATGGTGCTGGCCCACTCGATGAACAGGCAGTGCTTAACGACGTCCGGCGTCACATGAAGCAAGCGGCTCCACGTTCTCAAGAGCCGGATGCACTCATCGCGCGGTTGACGGGTTTGGCGGCGGGCGGTAGTCAGCTTACTGGGGGCATGACGGCCGACGAGGCGGTCGTGTTCTGGCTCGGCGGTTTTAGTGCCGATCCGAAGTATCCCATCTCGGGAGAAGGTGGACCGTCGTACGCAATTTCGTCGCTGGGGAACCCGCAAAACGCGAGGCTCGACCCAGTCGAATCTCGCAAGTGGGTATTTCCGTTCGACGTTTCGCGTTTGGGGCCCCGAGACAGCGATGGGTATTTCAACGGGCGGTTCATCGAGTACACCGATGCGAAGGGGCAATTTCGCCGCATCAACTTCTGGGTGTATTCGCCGCCCAAGTCGGAGCAGCCGTATTTGTATTTCGATACGTCGCGCCATCCGGCCGGTGTGGTGAGTGCTGGGAATAAGCTGTTGGGTACGTATGATCCACCGGCCCGGACATCGCCCACCGGCCAACAACTGAACGTGTTCGCATTCAAAAAGGTTGCGGAGAATGCGGCGGCGGGTGGCAACGTTCCATCGATTCAGTACGTCAATCCGGATAAGTTTCAGGTGATCCATTGCGGTTTAGCCGACGCCTGGGACGAAGCGAATTTCGTCCGCATGTCGCCGAGCTATGGACCGAACGCTAGTTCTTTGCTGGCCAGTGACTATTTACTGTTTCCCACTGGCCCGTTCGTCGGCGATATCGGCAACGCAATTGTGAACTTCGTGCCCGAAACGAAGATTGAGGATGCGCAGAAGTAGTGAGGCGCGAGATGTGAGGCGCGAGTTGCGAGTGGAGCTAAGGCGATGCGAATTGTTAGCGGCAATACGGTCGAGGGACAAGAGTCGAGAGTCGAGGGCCAGAAGTCCGATTTCGGATTTCGGATTTCGGATTTCGGATTGCGCGTTTTCAATCCGCAATCCGCAATCTGCAATCCGCAATCGTCTCGCTCCTCGCGCCTCGCCGCTCGACCCTTCTCTGGCACTCGACCCTCGACCCTCGACCCTCGACCCGCGCACCGCGGTTACACGCTCGTCGAACTGCTCGTCGTCATCATGATCATCGGCATTCTGGCGGCCTTGGTGTTGGGTGTGGCAGCCGTGGCGGGCGAAACGGCCCGCGAGCAGCACACGCGGCACGTCGTCGAGCGGCTCCACACGCTGCTCACCGATTTCTATGGCACGTTCAAAACGCGGCGGGTGAAATTGAATCCCGCGGTCGAGGAGATCATCGCCAACTCCAATTTGAAGCCGGCGGAACGCGGTCAGGCGCTGGCCCAAGCCCGGCTGTACGCGCTGCGGGAAATGATGCTCATGGAAATTCCCGACCGTTGGAGCGACGTGCTGCTGAACGCGGTGCCAACTTCGAATCCAAGTAGCGCGATCGCCATGCAGCCGATTTACTTGGATACCACCGGTACCAGCGGTCCAGTCACGCTGGGCCGTACGCCGTTGGCCGCGGCTTACTTGCGGCGATACGCGCAGATCGCCGCGAACACGACCTCGGAAAAACTTCTTGAAAACCAAAGTGCCGAGTGCCTCTACATGGTGATCACGATGGCGTGCGGCGACGGCGAAGCCCGCACGCTTTTTGGGGAGAGTACCATCGGCGATACCGACGGCGATGGCGCGCCCGAATTCCTAGATGGCTGGGGCCACCCGATTAGCTTTTTGCGCTGGGCGCCGGGCTTCGATTCGCCGATTCAGCAGAATGCCAATTTGCTGGGCGACCTGGATATCAAGAGTCCCAACCAGGCTTGGACCAGCGCGGCGGCAGGCGACCATGACCCGTACGACGTGTTTCGCGCCAACGCGTTCGCGTTCCGGCTGGTGCCGCTGGTTTATTCGGCGGGCCGCGATGAGGCGTATGGAATTCGCAATGCCGAACAGCTCGTCGGAAGCAACCAATATGTGGCCTGGACGGGCGTCCGCGATGCCACGAAGGTGTCGCTGAAGTATCAGTTGAATTCGCTGCCGCTGTTATTGCCCTATGCGAAGGTCAAGGACCCGGCCGACGGTGCCTTGGTTTACTTAGGCACGGCGATCGACGGCACGGCGACCGACAACGTTCACAATCATTTGCTCGGAAAGCGGTAGGATGAGAGTCAAGAGCTTAGAGTCAAGAGTCAAGAGCCGGAAGCGCCTGTTGACGTTGCGCTCGTACTCTGGCTCTCGACTCTTGGCTCTTAGCTCTCGACCCTGCCGCGGCATGACGCTCGTCGAGTTGCTGGTCGTCATTGTCATCATCACCACGCTGGTCGCGGCCGCGATTCCGCTCCTCTCGCCGGCGAACGACGACCGCCGCGAGCGCGAGGCCAGCCGCCAGGTCAACACGTTCATTACCGGCGCGCAAGCCCGAGCGATTTCGCTCCGCCGGCCGGTGGGCGTGGCGCTCAAGCGGCTGGGTTCCGATACGAACACGAATTCACAAAAACACACAGACCCAACCAAGAACTTTCACGACGACAACGGCGTGTGCTTGGAGATGTTCTATGTCGAAGAATTGCCGCCGTACGCCGGGTTCGACACCAACTCGCGGGCGAGCGTGGCGATTACGACGAACGGCGTTTTGATCCGCTTTGAGACCCGTGGCACCCAGTTTCTCCAAAACCAAGATGGCCTGCCGGCAGGCTGGGATCCGGACTTTTTTCCCGAGGCCACAATTCACCCAGGCGATGTGATTGAAATCAGCGGCACGCAATATCGGATGCTGGCGCCGGCCGGTGCAACGGGCGAAATGGTGGTGGATGGGACGACCGGCTGCTTCAAATTCAATTACAACTATTCTCAGCGTATCGCAATGCTATTTGCCCAGCCGGTGAACGATAGCGGCCAGCAGATCAATCCGCGGTACGATAGTGCGGGCTTTGAAATTGGTGCCGTGGCATCGCCGAATGCGCCCTATTGGACGCTGCCGGCGCCGTACAAAGTGCTCCGCCAGCCGACGGCCATGTCGGATGAGCCACTGCAATTGCCGGAAGGCACGGCGATCGACCTGCGTGCGTCGGGCGTTGGGTCGAGTGATTATTTTTATGTGCCGGGCATCAACGATAACGACCAGGGCGTGGTGATCATGTTCACGCCGGAAGGGCGGGTCGCGCGCGTGGCATATTACCACAAGTATCCGCCAATTAGTCAAAACGATCAGCCATACGATCAGCCGGTGGCTGAAAATATTTACCTGTTGGTTGGCCGCCGCGATCGGGTTGCGCCGCCGGCCGTGGCGAGTGATCCCACGCTACAGTCTTCCACGGTGAACGCGGCCACGACGGATGAATTGCGGGCCAAGCTGCGCGGGCCGATCAACTGGCTCAACGGCGATAGCCGCTGGATCGTGATCGGCGCGCAAACGGGCCGCGTGGCGACGATTGAAAACGCGGCGGTCGATCTGGCGAGTGTGTTGCAGGCCCCATCGAAGCCGTTTAATACCGCAAGCCCATCGACCGAGGAAATGCGGTGCGCCCAAATTTTGGCCGCCCGCGAGTTCACGCACGAGATGGCCCAAGTGGGCGGAAGGTAGGTCAGGCTTCAGCCTGACGTGTGCGAACATGTCAGGCTAAAGCCTGACAGTACACCAGGGGCAACTGGTGAGGGAAAGGTTTGTGAGATGTTGGTCGAGAGTCGAGAAGCTAGAAATTTCGGATTTCGGATTTCGGATTTCGGATTGGAAAATCCGACCGTTATGCCCAGTGCGAATCCGCAATCCGCGCTCCGCAATCCGCAATCGCGCCGCGCCATCAGCCTGACGGAAGTGCTGATCGCGATGGGGATTTTGACGCTGGGCCTGTTGGGCGTGGCGGCTATTTTCCCGGTGGGCGGCTGGTACATGCAGAAGGCCGACATCGCCGACCGCGGCTCGGCCATCGCCCAATCGGTCATGAGCGACATCGTCGCCCGCGGGATGCTCAATCCCTGGGCGTGGTATGTGATGACGCCTGCGCCACTAATCAACTCAACATCGTCTGCCAATTATCAATTTCAAAGCATCGATGGTAAATACACGCCGTCGCGAGCGCCAATTCCCTACACATTTACGAGGCCGTTTGCGGAAACATTGTTGGCAGGAATGACTAATAATTCGGACGCAACAATTCTGACAAAGCAATTCGGTAGCGCATTTGTAATTGATCCGATGTACGCTGCGGCTGCTGCCGGAACGACCACGAACGGAAATAATGTTGGCGCTTATCCCTTTCCAGCGACGGCATATTATCCGTGGTACGGAAGCTATTATCAGACGCCGGCCTGGAGCGCCTGGCGCACATCGAGCAAGAACGAAAGAACATGGCCAATTCGACGAGTCACATTTCAGATGCCTAACGGCTTGCCGCTCGATAAGACGATGGCTGAGAGTCTGTGCCGCATTAGCGATGACTTGGCCGTCGAGTTGCCTGCGCGGGCCGATCGACCGGCCGGACAAAAGTGGGATACGATCACCGTAAGCGGCGTTCCATTTCCCTTAGCCCGCCAGTGGACAGGCGACTATTCATGGATCGCGACCATCGTTCCTACGACAATTGCAGCGAGAAACGGAATGGCTCAAAACCCAGAGAGTTTTGAGTACGAAGTTTCTGTGGTCGTTTTCTATAAGCGGTCACTTCCAACTGCACCGCCGACAACGCCCCCGGAATTGCTGGAGACCTCATCTCATGAGCGCATGGTAAATGCGAAGATTGTCTCGACGGGAATGAGCGGTGGGGAGTTATTATTAACCGACTTAAAGGATGTTACAAACAGCGGCGGTCAGAATGTCAGCCCGTTCGATCAATTGAAAGTGGGGCAGTGGATAATGCTCTGTGGTCCGCACCCGAACATTACCTCGACAGAACCGCGCTTTGTTTTGAATTGGTACCAAGTGCTTTCGATTGACAAAGAAGGAACAGGGCTACCTAATTTTGACGCTACGAGACAGCGTGTGGTCGCGCTACGAGGACCAGAGTGGCCTTGGCAACCGGCGACAACTTTGACCGCCGCCGACTTATCAAATGATTTGTGCGTGGGCATCTTCCGTGGCGCAGTAGCGGTGCATTCTAAAACGCTCAGACTGCAAAGTTCGCAAGACGCGGGAATGTCGTTTTTCGCGCCACCGGGAGTGACGCCAGGGAACGTGTTGCACTAACGGTCGTATAGCAGATGGGACAGGGGCTCAGGACGTCTTTAGTCAAAACGTGATTTTGGCTGCATTGTACGAGAGGCAACAATGTGGAATCAAAAGAATGCCGCTTTGGCAATGTCGAGAGCGCAAATACGAATTACGCACTTCTCGCGGATGAAGCGTCGAGCTAGTCGCGAAGGTGTATTGTTATTGGTTGTGCTGAGCATGTTGGTGCTGTTCATGCTGATCGGCACGGCGTTCTTGATGTCGAGCAGCCAGCAGAGCAAGAACGCGGGGAATTCGGCCAAACTGAATAGCGTCGGCAACCCGCCGACGAAAGACCTCGACAACGCGCTCATGCAGGTGCTGCGCGATAGCGACAACGAACATTCCGCCATTCGCTACCACAGTTTGCTGCGCGATATGTACGGCGCCGATGGTTTTCAGGGCGTCGTGTATAGTCCCCTCGCCATGAACATATCGACCCCCGAGGGCCAGGTGACCCGGTTCGCCGCGGCGACGGCCGGAACGCCCGCCCAACAACTCGGGCCAACCGCGGGGCAATTCATCGACATCTATGTGCGCGCACTGGGGTGGGACACAACGAATAATAAGTCCGTCAACGATCCGCTAACGACGTCCGAAGATGAATCGGCCACTTTGGTGCAGCCCGACAATCGTCACGTCATTCGGTTGGAAAGGAACATACTAAACCAATCGCAGTTGTATTCGCTGCCGCTGACGAAAGGTTACTTCAACGGCTGCCTGCTGACGATCACGAGCGGCCCGGCGGCTGGGCAATCGACGCGGATTCTGGATTATGAATATGTCGGCGATACTCAGCAGCCTAGTGGCACAGTCGTCACGCGGTTGTTTCGCTTCCGCGTGATGGCATTCGCGCGGGCAGATGGGCAGCCGCTGCAAATTTTGTCTCGTCCGCCGGAAATCGCCGATTTGGCGGGGGCCTCGTTCCTGGTGAACGGCCGGGCGTTTGGCGGCACGGGCGTGGGGTACAACCCGTTCGCAATTCTTGGCCAGCCCCGGCTCAATGCGCAAGAAACGGTGCTGATGGGGTCCGACTTGACGAAGGCACTGTATCCGGAGGTCGCGCTAACGCCGAACGCCGCCTATTTCTTCCCTTGTGATCCGGATACGAATGCATCACATGTGGATACGCGCGGCGTACGTGTGCCAGGAACAGGGCAACCGATGAATCCACGGATCACAACAGCGATGAATGCGGCACAAATCGCCACCGCGTTGTCGCAGTGGCGGTATCCAACGTTCGCCGGTGCTGGCGACGTGAACGAATCGTACGATGCGCCCGATTTCCAAAACATGGCGCTCGCGCTGCAAACCGTGACGCCGCGGGCGCAAGGCAGGGTGGTGCAAGGAGATAATTCGTCGAATGTAACCCTGAGCGCCACCGACCCGACGTTAGACCCGGCCAAGTTTTTACGCCTCGATTTGGAAGACCTGACGATTCCCTCCTTCCATCGACCAGATCTGATGAACTTCTGGTTTCATCGACTGTTTGGCTCCCCATTTTTATCAAGCCTGTCGGAAGACAATCGCGTCAAGGCGATTCTTCAACCGTACGACTCCAATTGGCAACCTCAATTTGGCTTAAGCGCGGAGCAGGCAGCGACGATCACCGCCATCAAACGCAAGGCCATGCTGCGGCCCTTGCCAGAAGATCATCCGCATTTCAATGGCGGCAACCCGTTATCTGTGCCGACGAACCTCGGCAGCCTCTCCAACATCACTAAGAACAATAATATCGCCATTCCCTATTGGGAAGCGGTTGGCCCCTGGGATGTCGATAACGACAACGACGGCGTGCCGGATAGCATTTGGGTGGATGTCGGCAACCCGGTGCAGGAAGCGGCCGACGGCACGCAGTACAAGGCCCTGGTGTCATATTTGATCGTCGATCTCGATAGCCGGCTGAACGTCAACGCGCACGGCTTGGCGGATGAAATCGTCCCGCCGGCGTTGGACCAACTGAGCGACAAATATACGCGGGCCGATTTCTTGGACGTCACGCGCCAATTGCGCGGCGCGCCGGGCAATCTGGCCCATGATGCGACCAATGCGAACGCGATTCGCAGTTCCATCCGCTTGCCGCGCGGGTTGGGTTACGGCCCGGCGGAGATCAGTTTGCGGCCGCTGTTCCCCGCGCCGCTCGATAACACTTCGAATCCCGTTTACGGCAATCGTAGCGAGGCGGGTGGGTTCGTCGATGACTACGCGGCGCTGTTGCGGGGCCGCATCTTGCAGGATGGCGGAGCCGAATATGGCAAATACGGCTTGGATCAAAATGCGAACGGCACCGCGGCCACGGCGGGTACGAACTATGCGTACGCCCAGCTCAAGGCGAATTCCGTTCCGGCGACTTCGCCGGCGAATTTCACGGGCGAACGTGCCATGCCGGGCCTGGCGGCCCAGCTCAAGTTCTTCGATTATCCTTGGTCCAATGTTCAAGTGACCAGCTATCAGTCGGCATTCGGCGTCGCGCCCGATTTGAAAGCGCGCTACGCCCTGGGTCTGGACTACACCGGTCAGCCGGTGTACGAAGTCGCCAGCGATGTGAATCCCGCGGCCTTCGCGGCCAATCAAAATCTGCCGTTCAACTTACTGGCCAAGTCGCCCTATGAGCTAGATTTGAACTCGGCGCAGCGTCGCGACCGCTGGGGAGTGAGCAATTACGCCGATTCGACCGCCGCCTTCAACAGCACGGTCGATTTCAGTGCCTCGGGCGGGCAAAGCGGCTTGAGCGACGATGCGCCGTTTTCCACGACCGATTTGGAGAAGGTGTTGCGCGCGTGGGACGCCGATGCGGGCACGTTGCCCAGCCGATTGTGGGACTGCGTGAGCGCATTCGACCCGCTCAAGTTGGGCAACACGCAATACGGCGACCCGAATCGCATTTTGAGCATCGAGAAAACGGCGTTTGGCATCGGGAATCCGAAGCCCACCGACCCTGAATATTTGGCCACGGCCCAGCAAATTGCCGGCATCAACCGGCGATTGGTGACGACCGATAGCTACGATCTGCCGGTCGCGGGTGGCACGGTGCCGAACCAGGCGGCGCTGGCCGTGGGGCCGGATGGACAACCGGGACGTGCCGGCCTTGATGACAATTCTACGAACGGCCCCGATGATCCCTCGGAAATTGGTGCCCCCGGCAGCGATGACTTCAAGGCCATCATGGGCAAGGAGCCGGCCCGGGCCACGATTGCCGACCTGTTGCAGTACCGAATTTGGACGGAAGCCCGCCGATTCGAAATGCGTCGGCAAAGTCTGACCGAAGCTGCGCTCGCTGCATTGAACGCCGCCGACTACGCCAAGTTCATGAACATGGTGAACGCGCGTGCGAAGTTGGTGCTCGCGCAGAGTCCGCAGGTGCTTTCCGACTTGATCGCGCCGGAGGTCATTGGCGGCAACCGGATGGACCTCAATCGACCGTTCGGCGATGGCCGCGATAACAACGGCGATGGCGTGGTGGATGACCCGTTGGAAGCCGGCGATCCGTTCCTGGATATCAACGGCAACGGGAAACGCGACGACGGCACGGGCGGCACGCCCATCGAGCCGTTCATCGACCTGGATGGCAACGGCAGCTACACCCCGCCGGGCGATCATTTGTGGTCCGACCTGACGGCCAACGGCACGCTCGGCGAGCAGATTGGCTTTGATTACACGAATGGCCAGGCCGAGCGGCTGCATATCAAGGTCGTCCAAGCGCTGAACACAGCGGTTCGTGGCGGCGTGCGCAATTTGGAATCGCAAGGCCGACAGGTGTTCGCCCGCCAGTTGTACTGCCTCATGCTGCTCTTGGTGGATGAGAATTACATTGCGCCGTGGGACGAAAACGACCCGCAGTTAATGACCTGGATGGACTCCGAGCGGAAGAAGCTCACCAGTGCCACGCCGGCCATGAGTGCGCCCGAAGCCGACTATATCGTCAAACGCAAACTCACCTGCCGGATGATCGCGCAATGGGCGGTCAACTGCGTGGATATGCGCGATGCGGACGTGATCATGACGCCGTTCGAGTATGACGAAAACCCCTGGGATGGCTGGGGCGTGTGGAACGACTCGTGGGTGGGAGATGTCACCCAGTCAACCGTGGTCAACAAGCTCACGTTTCTCCCGCTCGACGGCGATGTGGCCACCGATGAAAACAAAGGAGAGATCATCGATTGGCCGAACGTGCCGAAGCCGCCGAACCCCAATACCAAGAAGCTGACGACGCTGCCCGCGGCCGATATTCCCACGCATCCGCTCAATCAGACCCGCGGCATCGTGTGGGGCGCCGAGCGGCCGGAACTGCTCATTACCGAGACGCTAGCCTTCCACGATCGGCGGACAGAAGATTTAATCTCGAATGACACCGATGGCCACGACGAAATCAAAACGCGTGGCGGCGGCAGCCCCGGTGGCGAGAAACGCTATCAAGACACCGATTTGGATCAAGGCCTGCGTCCCCGCGGGTCGGCGTTCGTGGAACTGTACAACCCCTGGTCGGAACAAGGGCAGCTTCCCGCCGAAATCTATAGCCGCGTGGATGTGAGCACCAATTACATTCCCAAGGCCGACCCCGCAGGCAAGCAGGGCGTCGACCTGAGCCGGCTCAGCAATTTGGCCTGGGACGATGCCAACAACCGGCTGACCGCGGCCCCCACCGATAGTGCGAACAAGATCAAGCGTTCGCCCGTGTGGCGGATGATCGTGGTCGAAGAATGGCCGAATGCGAAAAACGTGGACGACAAGTTCGACAACACGGCCGTGCCGCCGGGCGAGCCGGGAAGCACCGACCGCGTGGTTCCACCGGGTCTCAAAGAACCGACCGCCTACACGAAAGTGCCGGCGAACTTGGCGGCGTCGAAGCCGTGGGTGCCCACGAATCCCGATTTCGATTTACTGTTTGGGTCCGATATGCTGCAAAAAGTGGTGAACGGAGTAGTATCGCAAACGCTGATGGTCGGGCCGGCGTTTGGCGCCGCTGGCAAGTCGAAGCAAGACGGCAGCAACAATCTGTTCTACGAGAGCTATCCGAATATCGAGCGCGAGTTCTATTTCACGACCGACAAATCACCGATCGTGAAGAATACGACCACGGGCGATTTCGACTGGGATTTTTCCAACAATCGGGCGAAGTTCAATTTGCGAATTCCCGATCGCTCGATCAAGTTGGGCGGCTTATCATCGACGGCCCCCAACGCCCAAACGCAAAAGTTCATTCCGCTGTATTTGGAACTGCGCGGCTTGAAATCACCGTTTACCGATGTCGAGCGAAAACAACTGAAAACGCCCGCCATCACGCCGATCATTCCCGGGCATTACGGTGTCGTCGGTTCGGCCAGCACGAACTACGACTTTGATTTTTCGGACCCGTTCGACGCGAATCGGCCGGCAACCTATGTGCAGTCGTACCTGACGACAATCGGTCGCAACGAAACAACCGGCCAGGCGATGCAAGCGGACCAGCAGCACCAGAACAGCGTGCGAGCCCATTCGGTGCGTCGGATCGAGATGCGTCCCGATTGGTGGGCGCGCCAGAATGCCAATCCAGCGAATCCCCTCGTGCAGCAGTTGATGGTGGCGAGCAACGGCGGCGATCCGCAAGATCAAATCACGATGGGCGGCACGTATGATCCGTATGCCGTCGATATCGCCCGCGATAATGAAGTCATCGTCGAAAACAATGTGGTGAAAAATATATATAGCTCCACCGGCAATGCGAACGGCAGCCTGGCGACCGATGCCAACAACAACGTGGTGGCGAACGATCGCTACTATTTGCCGGCCGTAACGATCCCGGTCGAGGGGATGAATATTAGCGAGCCGCCGTGGGGCTACGGCCCGCGGGAACAGCAAGCGGGTCAGCAAGAGGCCGAGATCAAGAAAAGTAAGGGCGGTAGCGGCACGCCACCGAACTTGGTGTTTAAGCGTACCGCCGACCATAAGGAAGGCCGGTATTTTGCGGCGGGATCGACCAACCCATCCTCCTACGATAAGCCGTTCGACACCGCCCCGGAACTCATCCGCACCGGCACAACGGCAAACTATCGGATGATCCATTTGCAGCGGCTGGCGAATCCGCTATTGCCCTGGAATCCGCCGCCGCTGTTGGCGGATGGCAAGACGCCGAATCCGGAGCATCGGGCGAACATGCCGATCAACCCCTACCTGACCGTGGATTCGTCGAGCGTGAATCTCACCGCGTTCAACGGCACCAGCAATGCCGAAGGCGATATCGACCACACCGTGCAAAAGGCGCAAGGCAAAATGCGGCCGTGGGTGTACGGCCAAGGCACGGCGGAAGAGCTCACCGATTACTTGGACAACTACACGAACGGAGGAAAAGGCGTACTCAATAACAAGCTGAAGCAGGTGTGGGATTTCCGGTCGCTGGAACGGGGCGCGGCGGCGCGCCTGAACTTGGCAGGGTCGGCCGCCACACCAGCTACCAATGTGCCGCAACGTGTGTTGTGGGCCCAGGAACCGGCGGAGACGATTCTCACCAAGCCGGCGGCGGCAGGGCAACTTCCGGAACTGAAAGACTTGGTTGCCTTACGCCAAATGACGACGCGGTTCGATGAAGTGCCGACCCAGGTGCAAAACGATCAGAAGATCATCAAGAACTTCTGCAATATGGTTCTCAAGCATTCGCTGGGGTTCGGTAACGAGAGTTACGGTCTCACGTACACAAGAGCCGATGCTCCCACGGCAGCAGCCGTTGGAGCGCCGAAGCCGAGTCGGTTCTTGTTTACGCACAATGTGGACCCGGCAAACGGAAATGTTCGGGGAACGCCGCCGACGGTTAATTCGACCAATCCGTGGTTTGCCTGGAACAATCGACCGTACGTGAGTGCCGAAGAGTTGATGAACGTGCCAGCAGGCTCGGCAGCGACGATGCTGCGGATGTATTCGGCGTTGGATCCGAATAAGGCTGCCAATAATACGCCCAATACCTATGGCTTAGCCCAATTAGGTAATCCGTTGGCTACGCTACCGACGACGCTCAATGCGGTTCGTCTGGCCGTGATGCAAGCGCCGTTCGGCCAGATGTTGAATGTGTTTGCCGCTTCGAGCTTCCCAGCAGGTTATGCCACTGGCACGGGAGATATCGTTCCGTACGGTGCGCCGAATTTCTATCGGATTCTCGATTACGTGCAGGTGCCGTCGCGGTTCGTGGGCACCGATACGATGCTGAACGCGGAGACATTCAATGACCCGGTAGGTAACGATATCGCGAGCCCGCTTGATCCGCGTTACGGTTTTCAACCACCTTTCAACAAGGTTTCGCGCGAGCGCGATCCGGGACGGGTGAATCTCAACACGGTGACCGGACGGCGCATTCCGCCGACATCGACGACCGCCGCACAGATTTGGTCGGAAGTCTACGACGGCATCATGCACCGCATGCACGATGCCAATAATTCATCCACCGGTGTGCTCGGTCAGCCTGGCCCAGCCTGGCGCGATGTGGTGCTGAGCCGACGGGGGTACGCGCAGTTCAACCCCGGCAGCACTACGCCGGTGGAAAAATCTGGCGCTGCTCCACCAGATGTCTATGCGTTTGGGTTGAATCCGAATTTTCCGACGGTCTTTGCGAATCCATTCCGCTCGGCCGACGCCGGCGATTTGGTGCCGCTGGCGCAAATGCTGCAATATGGCGTCGATGCGTCCATTCTGCGCAAGCATCCCTATGATCGGGCCACGAATAGGAATGGCGAGCGACAACGGTGGGGGCCATCGCCGATGAGTTTTGGCGATGCACGTGATGCGGGATTCGGCGCCAGCGAAAGCGTATCCGTGCGTGCGACGAACGGCGCGATACCCAGCGATGATCCGTCGAAGCGCGACATTCTCCCCTTGTTCAGCGAGAAACGGGATACGTCCTTCTCCGATACCGACCGCAACCCCTACAACATGTACCAGCCGCTGACGCGGTTGGGCAATTTGGTGACCGATCGGTCGAACGTGTACGCGGTGTGGGTTACGATCGGGTACTTCGAGGTCGAACCGGCGCCGAATTGGAATGATCCCGATGACGCCAAGAAAGCCGCCGTGCGCCAGCGCTTCGGCGCCACGCTGAACGATTCGGATGCCGCCACGGTTGCCGGGCTGGCGCTCTACAACCGCGTGTATCCCGAGGGTTACATGCTCGGCCGCGAACTCGGCAGCGACACGGGCAACATCACGCGGCCACGCGGGTTCTATATCATCGATCGGTCGGAGCCGGTCGGCTTTAAGCCGGGTGAAGACCTCAACGTCGAGAAGGCAATTCGACTGCGGAGGCGGATTGAGTAACGGTCGAGAGTCGAAGGTCGAGGGTCGAGAGTCAGAAGAAGCGGCGTCGGCGGAGCCGGCGGCGGGTGGGGCGTTTTGGCTGCTGCTCTTGGCGTTCGCGCTGGGGGCGGCCATTCTCGTCACGATTCAGGCGCGGCGGCCGAAACCCGTCGACCCCTATGTGGGCCACCCCTTGCCGCCGCTCCAGGCGAGCGGCTGGATCAATGCCGAAAAGCCGCCGAGCAACGACGATTTGCGCGGCAAGCTGGTGCTGGTCGATTTCTGGGCGACGTGGTGCGGGCCGTGCGTGCGCGGCATTCCCGAGCTCGTCGAATTCAACAAACGTTTTCGGGACGTGGGAGTCCGCGTCATCGGGCTCACGGCCGAGGATGGCGACGCCGTGGAGCACGTCAAGAGATTTGTCGACGCGCGCGAGGGCATGAGTTGGCCGGTGGGCTACGGTGCGCGCCTGCCGTTTCAAATGCTGGGCGTGGAAGGGATTCCCACGTACGTTCTTTTCGACCGCTCGGGAACCAGCGTTTGGGGCAGCCACTCGCTGGATGGAATCGAGCAAGTGCTGCTACCGCTCTTGGCCGAGAAACAGTAGGTCCGCCGAGCCGAGGCGGACTTCATGCGTTACGTTCGACCCACAGCCCCTGGCACTTTGCGACGTAACCGGCGAACAAGTTGCTGTGCATCAGGTTCTGCACATCTTGTCCGCCTCGGCTCGGCGGACCTACTTCCCCTGTGGCACGATCTCGCGGATGTATTTCACGTGGGGGCTGCCGCCGCCGGGGGTGGGCAGACCGATCATGAAGTCGGAAGCATAGCGGAGCTTCTCTTTCCGCTCGGGGACGCGGAAGTTGTCGCCCTTCTGCAGGATCGTGCGTGCCAGCGGCATTTCACCAAAGGCTCGCGTGCCGGCCGATTCACACGGATACCAAAAACCCTTGCCCTCCTCGTATTCGAGATAGAACTCGGGATACACGTGGCCGTGGACCCACACCATGCGGGCGGGAATCTTGTTGATCCGGCACAAGGCCACGAAAGCGGCCGAGCGGCCTTGGCAATCGGCTTGCTTGTCCTTGAGAGCGTCCACGGCGCTCTTGTCGGGGCCTTCGACGTAATCGATTTTCTTGAGTACCGCGTCGTAGATCGCCTCGATCTTGGTCCAATCGTTGGCGTTCGCGTCAACCGCTCCCATCACTTCCTTGTTGAAAGAACGAATCTGCTGATTGTTCATCTCGATGTACGGGCTAGGATTCGTGTACGCACGCACCTTAGCCGGGATCTTCTTAGGGATCTTGAGGTCGTCCGTCTTTTCGGGTGGCAAAATTTTTGAAGTTGCGACTTCCACGGTAAGTAGGGCGTGGGCCGTGGCGCCGGCGTTGAGCCGCGGCACGGAAATGAGCATCTGCTTCACTTCGCCGCCAGGCACCGGGCGGTAGGTTACTTCGGCAACTTCTGGTGAGAAGTCTTCTTCAACGAGCGTCACTTTTTGTTCCGGGCAATCGAGCGGAACCGTGACCATGGCAATGACGCCCCGGCACGCGCCATTGTTGGCCGTTATCTCGGCGCCGACACGAAAGCGAATCGTTTCCGGCTTATCGTACTTGGGGGCATGCGGATCGTTGGCGCTGGCGTCCGCGGCGTCGACCGGTTTTTCCGTCGCGTCGGTGACCTTCGTTCTGCCCGGCTTTCGCTTCGTTACGGGTGCGGCATCAACTGCGAATGCGAAGCAAAGCACGACGGCCATACTACAACAGAATGAAATGATGCGGTATTTCATACTTCTATTGTACGTTGCGACGCGAGGCCCGCGAGTCGCAGCACAAAAGCCATGCTGCCGTCCAGAAATAAAGGGTGGCACGCCCAGAGGCTCTGCGATGGGCGTGGAATGAGCGGCTATTTCCGCCACAGCATGCCCTTCGCCGACTCAGGGCGTGCCACCCATCTCGAATAATTGGTCGGCTCTGAAAGCGCGAGACAGGCTTGAAAGATACGGTGCACCAACAAATCAACCCTGCCCGGCTGCCTTCAGGATGGGAGCAGCCGAGCAGGGCTCATAGGCGGGCTGAATGTCCCGGACGACATTCACCCCTTCGCGTGTCGAGTTGGCCGTTGTGGGAGGGCGGGGAAGCGGCTCACTCGGACGCGACCGTAGCTTGTTACATTTCACCCGTGCCGATCACTCGGCATTGGGGCGAGGCGCTGCTCCGCCGGCCGGTGTTGGTGCGGCAGCCGTCGGTGCCGACGGGATGCCGGCGTCGCCACTGCACGAACTGCAGCCGCCGCCGCTTTCCATCATGGGGCCATAGCCCATGTTGCCCATGTAGGAGCCGCCGCATCCCGATTCCATCGGGAAGCCGGAATAAGCACAGCTTGGTTCCGGCATGCAGCAGGACGTTGGTTGCGGACAGCAGACTGGAGCTGGTTGTGGGCAGCAAACGGGTGCTGGTTGCGGGCAGCAAACGGGAGCCGGTTGCGGGCAGCAAACCGGCGCGGCCTGCTGCGGGCAGCAAGCAGTCGGCGTTTGCGACATCATGGGCGACATCATGGGCGACATCATCGGCGAAACTGGCGGAGCGATGTACTGAGGTGTTACCGTTGCAGCCAAGGGCGCAACCGTGGTTGCGGTCGGGGCGCAGGTTGGGGCACACGGCGATGGCACGTAAGTGGCCGGCACGGCCGCCAATGGGGCCGCATAGGTCGGGGCCGGGGCGCATGCTCCACGGTTGAACCAGTTGCAGGGGCACAGCGGACAAAGTCGCGTGCAGCAGCAGCCAGCAGCAGCGGGAAGCGTCGCTACAGCCAGCAAGATCATTAACCTCTTCATAATCTGTGTCTCCTCGCAGAGCAGCCAGGGGATAACTGCTTCGGTCACGCTGTCTGAATATCCGATTCAGACATTAAAGGCGGGCCACGAACTGCCGCGGCCACGGTTCTCGCAATCCGCACGTAGGCGATTTGCTAAGGAGGGCTTGGCTGGCAGGTCGATTCCGATAGTGCTCGTACCAGGCGGTCGAACGGCAGGCTGAGCAACTCTACATTGCCATGCGCGTTGTGCAAACGCATCGGCTGATTTTTTTCCACAAAGGATTCAGAGGCTCGGTGGATAGACCGCACACGACGTTTATTTTTTGCCACGCCTACAGCTTGCCGCGTGGTAGAGTTGCAGCACGGCCCTATATTTGACGCAAAATCAATTTCTTGATAATCGCAGGATGGGTATGTCGATTTTTTCGAGGCTAGCGATCAGGGGGAGTTTGCCGACGGCAAGGGGTGTGCGGACCGTGCGGTGGTTCTTAGCAGCTGCCTGGATCATTGCGTTCACTTGCACGCCGGCGGCGGCAGCCGAAGTCGTCGAGGCGGAAACGATCCGAGTGGCTGCGGTAGGGGAGGACTCGGGCGAGACGCTATTGGCGTCGACTGAAGCCACCCCGGCGACGGCGCCTGCCGAGGATCGCGGCAAAGTCTTTGCCTGCGGCATCCGGCTGCAAGATGAGATTGAATTGGTCAATGTCCGCAACGTGTGCGGCTGTTGTGATCCGGCACGACTCCGCGAAGGAATTACCTTCGAGAATTATGCGATGTGTAATGACTCGGGCGCACGGCGGTGGCAAACGAGCGACTTGCAGAGCTTCCTGAATTTCAATTCCAGCGTGCCGACTGTTATCTTCATTCATGGCAACCAGATCACACCAGCCGATGCGAAGTACCAAGGCTTGGATGCGTACCGGCGGATCATTCTGCATGGGGAGAGCGCGCCGCCGATTCGATTTGTGATATTCTCCTGGCCCTCGGCAAAAATCAATGGCTTACTGCGCGACGTGCGTGTGAAAGCCGCGCGCACCGGGCCGGCCGGCTACCAGTTGGCGTGGCTCGTCGATCAGATGCCAGCCGAAACGCCGCTTTCGCTCGCCGGTTTTAGTTTTGGTGCGCGCATCATTACGGGCGGCCTGCACATTTTGGCGGGTGGCAGCTTGGGCGGTGGCATGAGCTTGAGCGACCACGTGCATCCCGTTCGGCCGCCGATGAGCGTGTTCATGATGGCAAGCGCGCTGCATGCCCATTGGCTGGGCGATGGTCAATATCATGGGCTGGCAATGACTCAGGTCAGCAAGATGTGCTTGGTCAACAATTGCAAAGACCGGGCCATGGTGTATTACGATTTCATTGAACCCGGTCTGGGAGGCCCTCAGGCGTTGGGACTCTGCGGACCGACGTGCATCAGCCGCGAAAACGCTCGCAAAATCTTCCAGCGTGATGTAAGTTGCTACGTGGGCCCCGACCATGAACTGGATCGTTACATGTGCGCACCGGGCGATGCGGGGCTGTTCTGGCAGTACACCCTGGGCGCATCGGTTGGTAAGTAAGCCAGTGGCAACCACCTCGTATTGATAGCTGCGTAGCTCGCGACCTATGGCTCGTTTAACCCCGAGCCAACGGCGAGGCGAAGCGTCGCTGGGTGCCCTGCCCACGGCTCTGCGTGGGCATGGATTTCACCAACACCTGCATGGCCGCGTCGGCGGGTGGCATGCCTTCGCTCACGCCGGCATGCACCCGCGAGACATTTGAAGCCCATCGTGAGCGTGGGCATGTAGCGGTTTCGCGAGCGCATCGCATCCCCAATTCGCACCGGATAAACCACTAGTCACTATCCCGCGAAGCGCTATACTGTGCTCATGCACAAGATCATCGCGTATTTGGATGGTAACTGGGTCGCTGCTTCGAAACTTCACATTGCGGTTGACGACGCGGGATTTCTGCTCGGGACGACCGTCACGGAACGTTTGCGCACGTTTCGTGGCCAGGTCTTTCGACTCGAAGAACATCTCGCGCGCTTACGCGGCTCGCTGAAAATCATCGGCCTGGACAGTGAGACGCTCGCTAGTGAAGTTGCTGCGGCAATTACCGAATTTGTTCTTCGCAATCGGGGACTTATCGATCCTAACGATGATTGGGCCGTTCTTGCCTTTGTGACTCCGGGCAGTCCGACGAGCGGTCGTCCGACAGTTTGTGTGCATGGATATCCATTGCCGTTTCATCATTGGGCGGATCAATTTGAGGCTGGCGTGCCGGTCGTTGTGAGCACGCACCAGCAAGTTCCCAATAACTGTTGGCCGGCGGAACTCAAGTGTCGCAGCCGAATGCATTATTATCTTGCCGAACGCGAGGCGGCCACACGGCGGACCGGCGCGCGGGCGATCGTGCTCGATCAGGCTGGTTACGTGGCGGAAGGCACGACCGCGAACGTCGTGATCTATCGTGAGGGTGAGGGACTGATCTCGCCGCCGCACGAGCACATTCTGGCCGGTGTGAGCCTGGGTGTACTGAAAGAGCTGGCGGCCATTACCAACACTCGTTTCGTGCTGCGGCCGGTCACGGTCGACGACGTCCGCACGGCCGATGAAGCCATGTTTACCAGCACTTCGATTTGCGTGCTGCCGATTGTCGAGTGCGATGGCAAGCCCATCGGCAGCGGCCGCCCTGGCCCAGTCTATCGCCGCCTCTTGGCCGCCTGGAGCGACTTCGTCGGTGTTGACGTGGCGGAGCAGGCGCGGCGATTTGCCAAACGATCAGAATAGTCCTTCTATTCGATTGCGAATGCACCGTCCTCAAGCGGCGCCGCGTCTTGGCTGCTCGCCGATGTGCGATGCGTCTTTCTTTACGCACTTTGTTTGCGAAGATCGCGAGTGCCACTGCTTCGATCGGCGGACGCGATAGCTCACCGCCATCACTCCGGCACCAATCATCGCGAGCGTCAGTGTCGAAGGCTCGGCCAGCACCATGAGCGGGTGGCCGGATTGGGCCAAATCGGCATCTCCACCCAAGGGAAAGATCGGTGCCACTTCGGCGAGCAGATTGACCGTGTGTTCGGCAAAACCGGTGAACATGAAGAACCGTCCTGGTCTCCGCGGGAAGTAGCGAAAACGTGGTTCTTAGCGAATTCGGCCGATATTGGCCACAGCAGTCGCTGGCAGCCGTGAATTGGCCTTTGATGCGTGGCCTGATTTTGCTACTTACCTCCTCGGAACGCTGCGCGCCGCTCATGCCGCAGCAAAAAATCAACAACCTGTTCAACAGGGCATGCCAAATGGCCGGGAAAACGCAAGTCGCCGCGAAGTTGTTTTTAGGTGCGTCTGTGCTAGCAACAGCAGGTGGCGGGGCCTACTACTACACAACGCACGGCTTCTCGTTGCCCGGCGGATTGCACGCCAAGTCGCAGGCTTCCGCCAGCGAATTAGATGCGGTCGCCAGCGCCTGGGCTGAACCGGCGGCCAAGCCGGCGGCCGATCCGGCGCTATCGAGCCCGATTGCTCGTTCGGCCAAGCCAGAAGCGGTCTCAAAGAAAGGTGCTGCCGACATCGACGATCGCTATGCGATCCCGGCCTCAGCAGACTCAAAACTGTCGGCCGTCGGCAGTCCGCCGACCGTCCCAACCAGTGCTCCTAGAGACCAGGCTGGCGACGATTCACCGGTGGTCGCCAAAGTCGAAGCTCAATCCAAGAGTGATTTGTCCATCGCGGCGAAACCAAAAGCGCCAGCTTCGACGGCCGCCGCGGAACCAACTTTGGCCACGAAAGCCGACAAAGCCACGCCCGATGCAAAAGTGGAGAGTCATGCAGATTCGCAACATGACAAAGCGGTGACGCGTGGTCAGGAACCAAAGGAAGAACCGGCGGCCAGCGTGAGCGATCAAGCTGGGGACATCAGTGCGGCATTTGAAGCAGCCGGCACGGGAGTGGCGGCGCCAGCGGAGCCCAAGGCGCTTACGCCGCCAGTTCAGTCAACGAAGATCGGCGATTCCCCATCGCTTGGCAAGAAGGCATTTGGCAGCGCGCCACCGGCAACGACTGCCGCGACCAGTGGAGATCGATATGGTAATGCGGCTTCCCCGGCGAAAGCGGCCTCGCCGCCTGCGTCGAATGGAGCGGTTGTGAACCCGTTTGCGTCGGCGGACGCACCGGCCGCGGCTCCAAGCGCGACGACTGCCAAGCCCGGAAAACTCGAACCGTTACCGCAGACGCCGGGCGGCAATTCGACTGACCCAAGTGCAAATAGACTGCGCCCCCTGGAAGGACAAAGCACCGCGAGTTCGCTGAATCGCGACTTGCCGAAGGCACCAACGGGCCAACTGCCTTTGCGAACGCCCGCACCAGCCGCTGCTGCCAACGCAAGCCCGTACAATCGCTCGTTGCCTACCGCTGAAAGCGGTTTGCATGGCAATGACGTTGCTCCACTGGCCGGTGACGGTGCCGGTAAACCTGGCGAAAAGGCGCTCGAAGGGCCGCAGCAGCCGACGCTGGTCATTCAGAAGTTCGCACCGGGCGAAATTCAAGTTGGCAAAACGGCGAAGTTCGTGGTGCAAGTGCGAAACGTTGGTGCGCAATCGGCCGATGGCGTCACGATTCGCGATGAAGTGCCGCAGGGCACCAAGCTCATCAGCACCGCGCCGAATGCGACCAACGAGGGCAATCACTTGGTTTGGCAAATTGGCAAGCTCTCTCCGGGCGAAGACCGCAAAGTCGAAATGCAACTGATGCCCACGACCGAGGGCGATATCGGCAGCGTAGCGACGGTGTCGTATTCGGCCCAGGCGTCGGTTAGGACTCATTGCACGATGCCGCAGTTGGCCGTGCGCATGACGGCCGCGAACGAAGTGATGGTCGGTGGTCAACAGCACGTGAAGATCGAAGTCCGCAACCCGGGCAGCGGCGATGCCACCGGCGTCATGTTGTTCGAGAACGTGCCGGCGAATGTGAAGCATGCGGCTGGCCCGGCGCTGGAATTTGAAATCGGCACGTTGCATCCCAATGAGACCCGTCAGTTAGATTTAGTTCTGACGGCGGAAAAGGCGGGCAAGGTCGTCAACACGCTCACGGCAAAGGCCGACGGTAATCTGCAAGTGCAGCAGCAAGTGGAATTTGAAGTCATCGCCCCGGCATTGAGTGTGTCGTTGAATGGTCCCGAGCGACGATATCTCGAACGCCCCGCGACGTATGAAGTGAGTGTGGAGAATCCCGGCACGGCACCGGCCCACGATGTGCAAATCGTAACCAAGTTGCCCAAGGGAATGCGGTTCGTTCGTGCGAACAATATGGGCGAATACGACCCTGCGACGCACGCCGTATATTGGAGCTTGGCCGAGTTGCCGAAGGGCGAACGGGGCTCCGTGGAATTGGTCGCGATGCCGACCGAAACGGGCCCGCAAACGCTGCAAGTCGAAGGTCATGCGCAGCAGGGGTTGGCCGATCATAAGCAGCGGGAAATCGTGATCGAAGGGTTGGCCGCGATCATGTTCGAAGTGCGCGATCTGGTAGATCCAATCGAGGTTGGCGGCGAAACGGGCTACGAGATTCGCGTCGTCAACCAAGGCACGAAGGCGGCGACCAACGTGCAGGTCTCCGTGGATTTGCCGCCCGGGCTCAAGCTGATTTCCGCCGAGGGCGAGTCGGCGCACAAGGTCCAAGAAGGTCGCGTGTTGTTTGAACCGGTGCCACAACTGGCTCCAAAAGCGGACACCGTCTTCCGATTGAAGGCGCAAGGATTGCAACCAGGCGATCAGCGAATCAACGTGCAGGTGAACACGGACGACCTGCAACAGCCGATCCGTCGCGAAGAAAGCACGCGCGTGTTTGGCGACCAATAGCCGCGAACGGCCTTGTGGGAGGCGTCTCTGACGCCGATGAGGCATTCAATTCAACCACGGCATCGGACTCAGAGAGGCCTACCACAACTCGTGCGAGATCGCCGAATTAGGCGCGGCCGAAGTCTTGCGACTTCAGCTACGAATACGAATCCACTGCGTTGTCAGTTGTCCATCAGGCAGTGCAGATGCTCTTCGACGCATTCTGCCAAAACGGGCGGATTGTAGCCGCCTTCCAGCAGGCTAATCACGCGACCCTCGGCATGCACGTTCGCAACGTTGAGCACAAGCTTCGTGAGTTCCGCGAAGTCGTCGGTCTCCAGGCCTAACGACCCGATCGGGTCTTGGCAGTGACTATCGAAACCAGCGCTGATCAACACCAGTTGGGGCCGAATGCGGCCGGCGAATTTCTCCAACTCGTTGGCGAATCGCTCTCGATACTCGGCCGGTGAGGTGCCGAAGGCGATCGGCAAATTGACCGTGGCCCCGAGGCCATCGCCCGTGCCGGTTTCATCGGCGTCGCCGGTTCCCGGGTAAAATGGCCAGCGATGGATCGAGAGAAACCCCACGCGGCCATCGGCATAGAAAATATCTTGCGTGCCGTTGCCGTGGTGGACGTCCCAGTCGACAATCAGGATGCGATCGAGTTGATACTCATCGCGGGCTACGGCCGCCGCGACCGCGATGTTGCTGAACAGGCAGAACCCCATCGCACGCTCGGCGACTGCATGATGCCCCGGCGGTCGGATGATGCACATCGCATTCTTGGTTTCGCCCTTCAATACGCGATCGACGGCATCGCACGCGGCACCGGCTGCTAAGAGCGCGACGTCGTATGACTCGGAACAAACCACCGTATCGGAATCGGCGTGTCCGCCGCCATGAGCCGCCATCGCCGCAATGCGATCGATATGCCCGGGTTCGTGGACTCTTTCGAGTCGAGCGCGAGACACGGGGGACCATTTCGGACGCACGCACTGCGACACGATACAGGCCTTTTCCAGCCGCGCCATGATGTGCCGCAGCCGGAGCGGCTGTTCCGGATGAGTCCCAGTATCGTGGTCCAAGAACCGTTGATCGTAGTACAGGTGGGTCATCGAAAAGTCGATTTTCTCGCGAGCGGCTATAGTCGAAGTTTCGGTTCCATTCTAGCCGTAAATAGGCTTGTTCGCTCGCCGGCAATAATCGTGGGCACAAAGTGCGAAATCTTGAAGCGGATGGCATCCACTGGTACAGTGGAATTAGCCGTAAGTCTAATTGTCAGTTTGTCTTACCTGATCCGGGTGGCTGCATTTCTGCGGCGACCTGGTGGTCGAATTATAATCCGGGCAAAGGAAATCGACACGATGCTATTTGCACGTCCATCCGTCCATTCTCGAATCACGTTTACGATGGGCCGACATGTCGCATGGTTGCTGCTCGTGGCTGCACTTATGAATTGTGCTGCCGCGGTGATTGCCCAGGAGTATCGGGCGTTACCGATCGACGACAAGACAGCGAAGACGTATCGCGTGACCGCTCAACAATGCTTGCGTGATCCGGCAGCGTTTGCCGCCAACTCGGACAAGTTTCGGGAGTTCTTCAGCAATTACTATTTTCCGCTGATGACAGTCACCGATCCCGAAAAGATCGGAGACAGCGGCAAATTGCGAGCTGACTTTTTCAAGAACTACGTGCTGAAAGCGAGCGATCCGCAAGTCCAGGGGGAGTTGACCAAGCTCGCTTATGCGGCGATGGTCCAAATCCTGGGCGCTCAAAATCCGCCATGTCATCCAGCGGCGCGATATAATGCGGTGCTGATCCTCGGCCAACTTGACGAAGACTACGCAACGGCAAAGCCGTACGCAAAGGCAACTAGTGCCCTTACCCAAATTGTCGATTCCGCGACCACGGCAAATCGTTTTCCGCCGGCCGTGATTTTGGGAGCACTCATCGGCCTGGAGCGGCACGCGCAGCAGCGGGCCGCGCTACCACCCGAGGCGATCACGGCCTTGCAAGCAGCACTTATCAAGCTCATCGGCCGCGAGCAACCGATTCAGGATATGGACACCGACACCTACGCCTGGCTGCGGTTGCGTGCCGCCGGCACGCTCGCTCGGCTAGGCACGGTCGGAGAGAAGAACGCGAATCACGATGCGATTATCAAATTGGCAAGCAGCCTCAAATCGGTCGACGATCGTTGCGGTGCGATTGCGCTCCTGGAGAAAATCAATTACAAAGACGTGAAACTGGACGATGCCAACACGGCCGAGCCGATCTTCGCGTTGGCGCGCGACGTTGCGGCGGCGGAAGATAAGCGCGCGAGCGATTTTCAGGAAAAAGGCGCATCGGGCAGTTTCGCGCAAATTCAGCCGATGGTGGGGCCAGAACCTGGTGGAGTTGGAACACCGACGTTTACCGACCCCAACGCATTTCAGCGGCGAATTACCCTGGCACGACTTGCAGACCTTAAGGCTGGCTTAATGGCCGTCAAACCTGCCTTGCCGGCGGAAACGCAAAAGAAGGTCGATGCCGTCGTTGCCGCCATCACTCCCGTCATCACGTCGGCCAGCGGCAAGGACGCCGGGGATTTAAACCTGGTCGCGGCCATTCGCACGATGGCCCAGGCAATTAACAAAGCCGTTCCCGGCAAGACCAAGCCCGAGGATGAAAAGGCAAAGGAAAACGCGGTGTTCTAGCACCGCTTCTGCCGCCAGCTGGAACTGCTAAACCTAGGCTCAAGCGACTAGTTCGGCATTTTGCCGCTGCAAAACGGGTTGGCCAGCGATCATTGCGCAGACCAGCAAGAGACCCAAGTAGAACACGTCGCCAGCCAGCATCGTGCGGAAGAATGGTATGGCCGCCCAGTAGCACTGCATTAAACCAACTAGCGACTTCTCATACGTGCTGTAAGAAGCCCACACAGCAAAATTCGTGACGATATAAAACAAAGTTGCCGGTACCAACGAAAACAGCGACCACCGCAAAGCCGCCGACACTTTCGCTTGCGGCTGGCGCTGCCAACGTCCCAACAAGACGGGTACGATCATGATGCCATACGTTGCCAGCAAGACCGGGATGCTGTCGTAGGCTGGCAGCAGCAAGTCGCTAATAGCCAGAACGGCCAGTGGCACCAGAGCCGCCACGGCAAGTCTGGCGAAATACCACCCCGCAAAAATGGCAACTGCGGCGGTTGGTGTGAAGCACCATGCAGGCTGACCCCATCGGCCCGCAACGCCAATCGCAAGCAACAGAAAGAACACCAGCAAATCTTGCGCGTTTCGGCTTAAAGACGATCTCATCTGCAGCACCCTAGAGCCTTCTGATTTGGACTCGTTATTCTATCGGCTAGCGCGGAACGTCCACAAGACTCGATCGCCGGGCCGCAGCTCATAATCGGCGAAGCTCCGGTCGCCGGACTGGCCGTTGACTTCGTAGAGCCAGTTCTTCCCATCGGCTCCCTCATTTTCGATGCCGTTGATGCCAACAAGAAAGGCAGCTTTCCCCGTACCTTTTTGAACGATCGAAATTCCGTGGATCTCGTGTAACAGATCGGCAATGGTCATGCCACGCCGCCAAGGCACGGCGGAGAAGTCCAACTGCCGGCCATCGCCAAAATCGAGCCTTATCGACACTTCTGTATGCGGCGGGAGGTCCGCGAGAACGCTTTGGCTGTCCGAACGCTTCTCAATCTCTGGCGCTAGCGGGCGAAATCCCTGAAACGCCAAGATCGCGAGAAGCACCAGCCCCAGCAATAGGGGGAGCTTGCACCTGCTCCCGGCGACAGAACCACCATTTTCAAAAGGAGAACCCATCCCACGTCTTATAATGAAATTCGTTGATGACGTCACCGGGGCTGCCCTAGCTAACCTCGTTAGGTTATCCTGTTGCGCATGGCAGGCACTACTCTTACATTGTCGTTTCCGGAATCCGATATCGCGGTCCTCACGCTAGATGACCCTAACTCCGGGGCCAATGTGCTCTCGCGGCACGTGCTCGACGCACTGGACCAGCATTTGAACGAGCTTGATCAGCGCGGCAATGTGGCTGGCGTTGTCATTCGCTCGGCGAAGCCTGGCATGTTCATTGCCGGAGCCGATCTCAAGGAGTTCATGACCTGGCTTGATACGCCGAAGTCGGAAATCGCGAGCCATTGCCGTCGTGGGCAAAAGCTGTTCGCGCGGCTATCGCGTGGCAATTACGTTTCCGTGGCGGCGATCGACGGCACGTGTGTCGGCGGCGGAGCGGAACTTTCGGCATGGTGCGATCGCCGGATCTTCACCACCAGCGAACGAACGGGCTACGGATTCCCAGAAGTGAAGCTTGGGCTGTTTCCGGGCTGGGGCGGTACAGCACGTACGCCGCGCATGATCGGCCTATCGAATGCCATTGAGCTCGTAACGGGCGGGGAGTCCATCGATCCGAAAACCGCGGCCGCCATGGGGCTTGCCAACGATGTGATCGACGTCCGCGCAGGCGGAGCCGACGCCTTGCTCAATGCCGCCATTCGCATGATTCGAGCGGAACAGGCGTCCCAAGAGTTCCGCCGCGATCGCGAGCGCTGGTTTGGGCCAATCGATATCAGCGAAACGGAACTTGGTTTTCTCGGTGCTACCGCCAACGGCTACATTCAGCAGCAAACCAAAGGCCACTACCCTGCACCGCTGGCCGCCTTGGAAGTGATGCTCGGGGCCGCGGGTCTCGACGTTGATGCGGCCTGCGCGATGGAGGCCGACGGCTTCGCCAATCTATTCGGCTCGCCAACCAATCGCGCGCTGCTGAACGTATTCTTCTTGAACGACCGCAACAAGAAATCGGGCGGAACTGCCGCGGGTGCAAAACCGAAAAAGATCACCTCGGCAGCCGTCGTGGGCGCGGGCATTATGGGCCAAGGCATCGCTGCCGCGAATGTCAAGCGGAACATCCCGGTCGCCCTCATGGACACCGATCAAGCGGTCATCGCCCGCGGCGTGCAAGGCGTGTTGAATGAAGTCGCGTACAACAAGCAATTGAAGGCCCCCGATGTCAAAAAGGCGGTCGAACTTGCGCCGCTTGTTAACGGAACACTTTCCGACGTCGAACTAAGCCGGGCCGACATTATCATTGAAGCGATTATTGAAAAGCGCGAAGCAAAACAGAAGTTCTTCGCGCGCGTTGAACCGCTTACCGGCAACGAGACGATCCTGTGCTCGAACACATCGACAATTCCCATTTCGCTGCTGGCCAATAGCCTGGATCATCCGGAGCGATTCTGCGGCTTGCACTTCTTCAACCCCGTTCGGCAAATGCCACTGGTGGAAGTGATTCGGGGTCGCAAAACGAGCGACGACACGATTACGTCGGCGGTGGCCTACGCCCGCGCGCTCGGCAAGTCACCGATCGTGATGAACGACGGGCCGGGCTTCCTCGTGAATCGGCTGTTGCTGCCGTACATGAACGAGGCGGCTTTGTTGCTTTCCGAAGGGGCAAGCATCAAAGAGGTTGAGCGAGCGGCTAAGTCGTTTGGCATGCCGATGGGGCCCATCACACTCTACGATGTCGTGGGGCTGGACGTGGCCGTTCACGCCGGCCGCACTCTGGCGGAAGCCTTCCCCGACCGAGTCGTGGGGGCGCCGATCATTGACGCCTTATTCAAGGCGGGCCGGCTCGGGCAGAAAGTCGGCAAGGGATTCTTCGACTACGGTCCGCCGCGCGGTGGTAAGCCGCCCCGCGGGACCGATAGCCCGGAAACGCACAAATTGATCGACGAGTGTCGCACCGGAACCGTCAAAAAATTCAGCCAGGAAGAGCTGATCGATCGCATGTTCCTGCCGATGCTCGTCGAAGCGACTCGCGTGCTCGAAGACAAAATTGTGACCGACGTGCGTGACGTCGACTTGGGCCTGATTCTCGGCATCGGCTTTCCACCGTTCCACGGCGGCTTGTTCTTCTGGGCCGATCAAGTGGGCTCCGCGAAGATCGTCGAAAAGCTTCAGCGTTATGCCGCGCTCGGCAAGCGATTCGAGCCGACGACAATGCTGACGAAGCTGTCCCAGAGTAACGGTCGGTTTTACGAATAGTAAGTTATAGAAAATAGACAGGTTTACTTGAGACGACAGACAAGGAGCGGGGGGAGACATGGAGACAAGGAGATACATCGGCCCAGTTTCTCCTTGTCTCCCCCTCTCCTTGTCTCCTTGTCATTCCTTCCAACTCGATTCCCTCCCGCAGCTAGGCTAGAATTGATACCCCATGAAGACTGCCGTCGTTGTTGAAGCCTGTCGCACACCGATCGGTCGAGCCCATCCCGAAAAAGGCGTGTTTCGCGATGTGCGTTCCGATGACCTCGCCGTGGCCGTCGTGCGGGCGATCGTCGAGCGCAGTGGCATCGATCCGAACGCCATCGAGGATGTCGTCTTAGGCAATACACAGCAGCAACGCGAACAGGGCTTCAACGTCGCCCGCGCCGTGGGCTTGATGGCCGGCCTGCCCGTGGCATCCGGCGGTGTCACCGTGAATCGGCTGTGCGGCAGCAGCCTACAGGCGCTCGCTCAGGCATCGCATGCGATCGCGGCCGACGCCGAGGACGTGCAGGTCGTCGGCGGTTTAGAGCACATGCATCATATTGCGATGGATGCGAGTTTGGATTTGAACCCCAAGCTTTTTGTGCGCACCAGCAAAGCCGCCCTGATGATGGGCATCACCGCCGAGTTCCTCGCCCAGTCGCAAGGCATTTCACGCGAGGCACAGGATCGGTTCGCGCTCGCCAGCCACCAAAAGGCCGCGGCGGCAACAGCGGCCGGCGATTTCGCCAAAGAGATTGTCCCCATTTGGGGCCGCGACGAGGCCGGCAATCGAGCCTTGATCCAACAGGATCAATGCATCCGGTCGGATACGAGTTTGGAAGCCCTGTCGAGTTTGCAACCGGCGTTCATGCCGGGCATGGGAACCGTCACGGCCGGCAATAGCTCCCCACTTAACGACGGGGCGGCGGCCTTGCTAATCATGAGCGAAGAGAAAGCCCGCTCATTAGGGCTCAAGCCGCTCGCAAAAGTTCGGGCGACCGCCGTGGCGGGCGTCGACCCGGCTGTTATGGGCACGGGGCCGGTACCCGCCACGAAAAAAGTATTGCAGCGGTCCGGCCTGAAACTTGAAGATATCGATCTCGTTGAAATCAATGAAGCATTCGCCGCTCAAGCCTTGGCGTGCATCGAGATGCTGAAGCTAGATGAGTCGAAGGTGAACGTGCGCGGTGGCGCAATCGCGATTGGTCACCCGCTAGGAGCTTCTGGTGCCCGCATCGCCACGACGCTTATCCACGCGATGCACGACCGGGATGCGAAGCTCGGCCTAGCCACCATGTGCATCGGCGTGGGCCAAGGGATTGCCGTCGTATTCGAGCGTGTTTGATGCCGTCGAGTGCTATTTTCGGCCGGACGCCATCAGTTTTTCGCCGGTTTTCTGCTCTTCTTCGTCAATATCGGCCATTCGGGCACGATTATCAGCTTGACCCTGTTCGCCGGCGGATTTAGAGTGACCAGTAGACGCGGCAAGGTACCGGTCGCACGTCAATTGGCAGATCGAGGCACGGGACGGAGTCGTTCGATCTACTCTTTTCCGCAATTGCCGTCGATTCGTGTTGGCGGATTCGATTTCCGACGCGGCCCCAGCGGGCAGCACGGCGTAACGTGGCGGAGGCTCTCAACATGCAACTTGGCAAATCACTATTGGGCGGTATCATCGGCGCTGCGGTGGGAATCGGCTTGCTCTTGGCAGTCTACCGAGTATTCGGCATCGATAAGGGATGGCTCGCCATTCCCTTCGCAATCGTTACGGGCCTTGGTGTGCGAGCGATGGTCAGTACTTCCGGGCATGCCAGCTATTTCCGCGGCGCGCTGACCATGCTCTTGGCACTCGCCGGCTACATTGGCGGTTGGTATCTGGCCGCCAGCATGGCACAAGCGCGAGCCAACGCGATGACACTCAAGCCGGTTGCGGTCGATCAGAAATCTACGGAAGCGGCAGGCGGTGGCAGCAAGGAGGAAGCGGCCCCCGCACCACCACCGCCATCGTCGATTGATTCGGAAGCGTTGGCTCCATCTTCCCGTCGTTCCATGGCACCCAAAGGGGCCATGTCGACTTTTGATATTATTTGCCTGGCCATCGCCGCGTTGGTCGCTTACGAATTGGGCCGGGGATCCGGCATATCTGCCCCTGCTCCAACTGCGGAGGCAGTGGAAGGAACTCCAGACGCCATTCCGCCGAGTGTATAGAAACACGCTCGGAGGCTGTGAGTTTTTTGAACGCAACCAGCAGAATCTTGGGTGGCATGCTCTCGCGAATCGCAGCATGCCCACACTCGCGGCAAAACGAGACCGATTCGCGTGAGCACGTAGTCGCGAGTGAGGGCATGCCACCCTTCTCACGATGAAATCACAACCTCTCAGGCGTAATTCGCATCAAGATCGCGCTGTTCGTACTGCCAACGCGAACGGTTGCGTCGGCGGCCGACTACGGATTCAGAATCCCAGCCATGGCCGCGTTTAATAGTGATGCTGTGAAGCCCACGAACAAGGCTCGCAACCCCAATCGTGCCAAGTCGTGCCGGCGTCCCGGGGCCATCGCGCCGATGCCGCCCAATTGAATGCCCACGGACGAAAAGTTCGCAAAGCCCGTCAGGGCGAAAGCGGTGAGCTTAAAGGACCGTTCGCTCATAAGTGGCACGGCCAAATGCTTATTTGTTGTAGGGTCTATTAACAATTTCTGCATTTGCAAAAAGGCCATATGTTCATTTACCGAGAGTTTCGTCCCCAACAAGCTGCCGACTTTTGCCACATCATCGAGCTGAACACCCATAAGGAAGGCCACCGGCGAGAACATCCAGCCAAATAGTTTCCCCAGTGAAAGGTCGTTCGGCCAATTAGCTAGCCAATCAGCCGGAACGTTCAGCGCCAACAAGCCTGGTTTGATCTGCCCCAGCACGGCATCGAACATCGCCACAAAGGCGATGAAAACGATGAGCATTGCGGCAACATTAAGCGCTAGTTGCAGTCCGTCGCTCGTGCCCGTAGCCGCGGCATCGATCGCATTCACATACGGCGATTTCTCTTTGTTCGTGTGAACGGTTCCACTAGTGACCGGTTTACTAACTTCTGGCAAGAACAGCTTCGCCAAGTACAAACTGCAGGGACAAGCCATGACGCAAGTTGTTAATACCGCCACTGGGTCGGCACCGTAACTGATGTATACGACCATCAGCGCGCCAGATATATGCGCCATACCGCTCGTCATGAGCGCAAACAATTCGGAATTGGTCATTCGAGGCACGTAGGGCCGAACGATCAACGGGGCTTCTGTTTGCCCCATGAACACATTGGCCGCGACGGACAGCGTTTCAGCGCCGCTGGTCCCCATCAGGTGAACCATCACGATGGCGAGCATACGCACGCACCATTGCAGAATCCCGAAGTGATAGAGCACCGTAAAGAACGCCGAAACAAATAGAATCGGAGGCAACGCTTTGAACGCGAACGAGAACAAGTAATCGGAGCCGTACACTTTGGACATGTGCTCCGGATGTGAGAGATTTCCGAAGACAAATTCGGCGCCTTTATCGGAGAAGGTGATGAAGGCTTTCACGACATCGCCGGCTTTTTCGAAAGACGGTCGGACGCCCTTTATAAAAAAGATATAGAACGCCAGCCCCATGGCTGCCAATCCAAGGAACATTCCAACCCAATGAAATTGTTCACCGCGAATTACGGGCCAAATGTGCGTAAGAAACCACGAAACGGCGATCGCCGCCATGCAGATGCCCGCCACAATCTGATAAGGTCTCCCATTGTTCAAAACGAGGATTGCTAAAGTCAATTGCAGAATGATACCCCAGCCAATTGTCCACCAATTCACGGCCCTCAGATTAGCCGAAAATGCCGCTACAATACCAAAGAAGAAGACGATGCCAGCCAGTGCCTGTCCCCTGAGCCCAATTGAATCGCGTGTTTCATACGCAACAGCGGCCACACTCAATATCGCCGCTAAAATCCCCAGCCTCCACGATAACGGCGTTGGCGGCACAAACAGCGTCTGCGGCGGGGCTTCGGTGGCTTCGACGGGCGTTTCGAGGGACTGCGGCTTCTGCATGGAGGGCGGCTCCGTTTACGAACTGCGAACAATTCGCTGATCGTAACCCGCCCACCGCCTAGCGTCTACAACGATGGACGCCGGCGAAGACAAGGCCAATCACTTATTGAAGCTGGGAAAACTTGTGGGAGCTGGCAAGACTTGTGGGAGGGGTCTCCGACCCCGATGGAACGTGGCGCTTCAAGCCGTTCGCGAAGTTCATGCAAAATCGGGAGTGTGGCATGCTCTCGCGCAGCGTGAGCATGGAATCGCTCGAGATACATGGCCACGTCGGAGTACCTCCGAGGCCATGCCACCCCGCGACAACTTGCCAAACCTTATAAACTGATCGGCCCTGTCCGCGAAAATCATCGACAGTGAGTATGTTTCGTCGGCCGTTCATTCGGGCGTTTGATGGTGATTAGAGGAACTTACGTCCACATGTTCGCAGCGGCCTCGCGGCCCCCGCTAGACTCACTGCGCCTCGCAACTCGCGCCTCGCGCTTCACAGAACTGCCCGCAAAAATTGCCCCGTATGACTCGCGTCACACTTGGCGATTTCCTCCGGCGTTCCCACGGCCACAACCCGTCCGCCGCCAGAACCGCCCTCGGGGCCAAGATCAATCACCCAGTCGGCCGTTTTGATGACGTCGAGATTATGCTCGATCACCAGCATCGAATTATTCTGGTCGACAAGCCGGTTCAGCACGATTAACAACCGCCGGATGTCGTCGCTGTGAAGCCCGGTGGTGGGCTCATCGAGGATGTACAACGTCTGGCCCGCGGTCGGGCGGGCAAGTTCGGTTGCCAGTTTGATCCGTTGTGCCTCGCCGCCAGAAAGCGTATTGGAAGGCTGTCCGAGCGTGAGATAACCAAGCCCCACATCGACCAGCGTGGCCAGCACGCTACGAATCGCCGCGTGGTTCTCAAAAAAGTCGACCGCATCGCCAATGCTCATCGCCAACACATCCGCGATCGAGCGTTCGCGATACCGCACGGCGAGCGTTTGCCGATTGAACCGGGCACCACGGCAAACCGGGCACGTAACTTCCAGGTCGGGCAAAAAGTTCATCGCCACGCGACGCACGCCCTGCCCTGCGCACGCTTCGCAACGGCCGCCCTTCGTGTTGAAACTGAACCGCCCCGCACCGTAACCGCGCTGCCGCGATTGCTTCGTACCGGCAAATACGCGGCGAATATCGTCCCACACGCCCGTGTACGTCGCTGGGTTGCTACGCGGCGTGCGGCCAATCGGCGATTGATCAACTTCAACCAGGCGTTCGATGTGATTCACGCCCCGCAAACTGCGGTAAGGGGCCGGTTTGGCTTGAGCACCATGAAGCTTTTTCGCCAGCGCTCTGCCCAGTGTATCGACGACTAAAGAACTCTTGCCCGAACCACTAACGCCCGTCACGCACACCAATAAACCGAGCGGTATTTCGATTTCGACATCCTGCAGGTTGTTGGCCGTCGCACCGCCCAGTTGAAGCATCCGCGATTTCACGGGCGCGCGCCGACTCGTTGGCAGTGGGATGGCTTTGGTGCCTGCCAAATACGCCCCAGTCAGCGACGATTCGAAGCGTTTGATTTCCTCGGGCGTGCCTCGGACGACGACCTGCCCACCGAAGTGCCCCGCCCCAGGCCCCATATCAATGAGATGATCGCTCACCCGCATGAGCGCCTCGTCGTGCTCGACCACGACCACCGTGTTCCCTTGTCGCTGAAGTTCGCGGAGGGCCGTGATTAAGCGGTCGTTATCGCGCGGGTGCAAGCCGATGGAAGGTTCGTCGAGCAGGTACAACACGCCGACCAATCCGGAGCCTATTCCCGTTGCCAGCCGTACGCGTTGACGTTCGCCGCCGCTGAGCGTATCGGCCGCCCGGTCGAGCGTGAGATATTCGGTTCCCACGCGGTCGAGAAATGCCAGCCGGCGAAGAATCTCTGCCACAATGGGTTCGGCAACGGGTCGTTGGTCGGCCGCGAATTCCAGTTTGCGAAAGAACTCGATCGCCGCCGTCACGTTGAGGGCCGCGATCTCGTGAATCGCTATCCCGCCTAATCGGCAGGCCCGCGCTTCCGGCCGTAAACGGGAACCGTGGCAATCGGGACAGACTGCCAAGTCATCCTTCTCCGACGGCTGAGAGCGAGCATCGGGTGGCTGGGGTCGAGCCGCAGGCGAGCCCCCAGCAGCGCCGCGATCTGGGAGCTCGCTGCGCTCGACCCCAGCCACCCCAAGTTCCCCGGAAATGCTCCCCAACCCATGACATGTGGGGCACGCGCCATACGGGCTGTTGAAACTAAACGTCCGCGGCTCGACTTCGCCGATACTGGTTTGGCACCGTGGGCACGCATAACGGGTGTTGAGCAACCGCTCCTCCCACTTGTCGCCTGCACCCTTCGCTTGATAAACGACGATGACGACGCCGTCGCCATGACGGGCCGCGAGCCGGACCGATTCGCCCAAGCGGGCATCGATTCCTTCGCGAATGACTAAGCGATCCACGACCGCTTCGATGTCGTGCAGCTTTTGCGGCGCGAGCTTTGGAATCTCTTCGAGCGAATACGTCACGCCGTCGATTCGTGCCCGCACGAAGCCGGCCTTTTGAATCGACTCGATGGCGTCGCGATGGCTGCCCTTGCGGCCGCGCACCATCGGCGCGAGCAGCATGACGCGTGTCTCGACCGGCAAACCACGAATCGTCTGCTCGATTTCGGCGAGCGTTTGTTGGGCGATCGGCGTACCACAGTTCGGGCACAGCACGGTGCCGATGCGGGCCATGAGGAGGCGCAGATAGTCGTAAATTTCCGTGATCGTTCCGACCGTGCTGCGAGGATTGGGTGCCGCCGGCTTCTGGTCGATCGCGATCGTCGGCTGCAACCCTTCAATGCGATCGACGTCCGGCCGCTCCATCTGGTCGAAGAACTGGCGCGCATAAAGCGACAGGCTCTGCACGTACTGCCGCTGCCCTTCGGCGAGTAGCGTATCGAACGCCAGCGAACTCTTGCCCGATCCACTGACGCCCGTGATCACGACGAGCTGATTCCGCGGAATATCGACATCGACATTCCGCAGATTGTGCGTGCGAGCCCCGCGAACTTGAATGGCATCGAGCATGAAACACTCACAAAGTAGCCGAATTCGTAAGAATTCGGACCCGAACCGTAATGGCCAGACTTTTCGGTCAATGATTGAAGGCTAAGCTGTCACTGAATCTGTGGAAGGTTGCGCTGTGATTGAACCTGTGGGAGGCGTCTCCTGACGCCGATTACGCTGACCAACGCAACACGGAATCGGCCTCGGAGAGGCCTCCTACAGCCCAATGGCTGCGCAGCCCTCAATTGGTCGGCGTTTCAATATCTTGCACCGCTCTTGCGAACATGCACCATCGGCTCGGCATCGCCATCGCTCATTTTCCCGCGAACCACTTTCGCCAAAAAAATACGGTGGTCGCCCGAATCGACGTGGCTGGCCGGTTCACATTCCAAGTGGCCGAGCGAGTCCTTGAGAATCGGCACGCCGCGGGCGCAGTGCGAAATCCCTAGGCCGTCGAACGGCAATTGCCCTGGCTCGAAGCTCTTGGAGAAATGCCGCAGCAACTCCTTTTGACCAGCGCGAACGATGTTCAGCACAAACGGCTGTCCTTCGCTGAGCCAATCGCAAACAGGTCGGCCGAGCTTTACCGCCACGCTGACCATCGGCGGCTCGAAGCCGGCCTGCATGACCCAACTGGTGAGCATGCCGGTTGCACGCGCACCGGTGCCAGCGGTCAGAATGAAAATCCCACTGGGAATATGGCCCAGCGGGCGGTCGAAGGATTTCGCACTCATCGAAGGCTTTCGTCGTTAAGGTGAACGCGAATGAACCTGTGGGAGGCGTCTCCCGACGCCGATAACGCTGGCCATCCCAGCACGATATCGGCCTCAGAGAGGCCTCCCACATTCCATTCGCCACGCAACTATCAATAGTGCATGTTCGTCGCCAAAATCGTATTGCGAACGATGTGCTAGCAGCTCCGCTTCGGCATTCCGCGACGCTCGATTGTATGCCAAGCAGCATGGAAGGTCGACGTGCCGTGCGCCGGCGCTTGCTAGCAATGGTGTCGGATCCACCAGTGTTCTTCTCTATTCCGAGTTGCTGAAATCCGTTAACTTCCGCGGCGCTTGGTCCAATAAACCTCGGCTAGGCTTCCCGTGCCTGGCTCGACTCGATGACATTCGACCCACTCGTGCCGAATCGCCTGCAATGATTCGTTGGTCTTATTGCCGCAGCCTCGTGCGATTGGTCGCAATTGGTTTGACGCTGCGCGCCATGGTCACGATCCAAGTGGCCGGCCAGGAAATGTTCCCGGGCGTGATGTCAGCCAATCCGGCAATTGGCCAGTGGGAAGGCGGAGTGAATGGTTATCCGCTGTCAGCAGTACCGGGCACCCCAAATGGAGAATGGATCGCACCCTCGTACGACCAGCAGCCTGTTATGCCGCCACCCGCGGAATATGGCGACCCTGGCTGGGGGAATTCGCCTGTTGTTCTCACCTGTCCTTCCGACACCTGGTCCTGGCAGGTGCTGCCCGAAGGGTTGATTTACCATTCCTATTGGGCCGGCGTCCACGAACCGCGGCTGGGCGGGGTGTTGCAACATATCTCCGGCGGCGACTCATTTATCGACGGCACCGCCGGGGGGCGCGTGGGGCTGTTGCGATATGGCTCGAACATCGCAATTCTCCCGCAAGGATGGCAATTAGATGTGGAAGCGGCCGCCATGTTGCGGCTCACGCTCGACGCGATTCGCGATTTTGAAACGGCCGACTATCGCATCGGCATACCGTTGACGTACGGCATCGACAATTGGCAATTTAAGTTCGGGGTCTATCACTTAAGCTCGCACCTTGGCGATGAATACGCGATCGCCCACCCGGGCAGCTTGGACGACCGCATCAATTACGTTCGCGACGAAGTCGTGCTGGGCGCCTCCTATTACCCCGTGCCGGTGTGTCGGCTCTATTCAGAAGTGGGCTATGCGTTTAATACCGACGGCGGCTCAGAACCTTGGGAATTCCAGTTTGGAACCGAACTCTCGCAGCCCGGGCCGACGGGGGCCCGCGGTACGCCGTTTTTCGCCATCAACGGTCACCTGCGCCAGGATGTCGATTTTGGCGGCGATATGAGCACGCAGCTCGGCTGGCTGTGGCGCGGAAATTCCGGACAGGTGCTGCGTACCGGCTTCCATTACTTCAACGGCAAATCCAGCCAATACCAAACTTTTGACCACTTCGAACAACAATTCGGCGTTGGTTTGTGGTTTGATTTCTAAGTACGTCAGGCTTGGGAGCAAATTACCAAAATGCGTAGCCGCGTTTCCTCAAGAAACCCGCTACAAAAATGAAAATCGTCGGCGCGAAAAAGAGCAAGATGCTCTAGCCTGATTCGTTCGCGTCCGAGCCGCGGTAAGCAACAGCACTGCCGAGAGGTTGCCGCGTCCCGTAAAATGCCAACCATGGGACACCGAATAGCGGATTATCGGCTCTTCTGGCAGCAGTTTCGTGCCGCCTATCACACGACCGGCGCCGTGTTACCCAGTGGCCCCAACCTGTGCGCCGCGTTATCCCACTTTGTGCAGGCCGACGCAGCTCCGGCGGACGAGGCCGCTTCAGCGGCCGCGGCAAACGGCGTATCAATAGGAGCAACGCGCCCCCGCCGCATTCTTGAAGTTGGCCCCGGCACGGGGGTGGTCACGACCCACATCGCGCGCGGCATGCGGCCCGACGATCATCTAACCATCGTCGAACTCAACGACGAATTCGCCAAGCATTTGCAAACGCAACTCGAATCGGCCGATGTCTTTCAGGCCGTGCGCGGCCGCGTGGAACTCATTCACGACAGTGTTGAAAACGTTCGCGAAGATTTGCCGTTTGACATAATCATCTCTGGTTTACCGCTCAACAATTTCAGCGTCGAGCTTGTGAGCCGGTTACTGGCCAAAATGCAAAGGCTGCTAGCGCAAGGAGGCGTGCTGAGCTTCTTTGAGTACATTGCCATTCGGCGGATGAAAGCAGTGGTAAGCGCGCGTGCCGAGCGCGAGCGGCTCCGCGGCATCGAGACAATCCTAGGAAGCTTGTTCCAGAATTTCGAAATCCGCCGCGATATGGTGCTCCTAAACGTCCCGCCCGCCTGGGTCCACCATCTGCAAATGAAGCCATTCCCAACTACGTAAAAGCAACATCGCCGGGAACGCAGATTACTCACGCATCCCTGTCCCCCGTCCCCTGCCCCCTGTCCCCTCCCCGATGAAACTCCTCACAATCGAAACAACCTGCGATGAAACGGCGGCGGCCGTCATCACCGACGATTTGAAGGTGTTGTCCTCGGTCGTGGCCTCGCAGGATGCGCTCCATAAACGGTTCGGCGGCGTCGTGCCAGAGATTGCGTCGCGCGCCCATGTCGAGCGTATTCTGCCTGTCATCGATGAAGCCCTACGCAAGGCGAATACGAAGCTTTCCGATCTCGACGCCGTCGCGGTGGCCAATACGCCGGGCCTGGCCGGCTCCCTGTTGATTGGCCTCACGGCAGCCAAAACAATTTGCGTCGCCGCCAATCTGCCGCTCTTGGCCGTCAACCATTTGCAGGCCCACGTGTACGCCTGCCGTATTGCCAGTGGCCGCGATGTTTTTCCGTGCATCGGGATGGTGGTGAGCGGCGGCCACTCGAACCTCTACCGCTGCGATGGGCCGACCGATTTCACACCCATCGGCGGTACGATCGACGATGCCGCCGGCGAAGCTTTTGACAAGGTTGCCAGCCTGCTGGGACTACCCTATCCCGGCGGCCCTTCCATCGAGCGGGCCGCACGCACCGGCGACCCGCGCCGCCACCGCTTTCCCCGCCCGCTGCTCGACGACCCGGAACATCTCAATTTCAGCTTCAGCGGTCTCAAAACGGCCGTGCGTTATCTTGTGTCTGGCCCAGGAAAGATCGAAGATGTTAAGCCCGCAGCTTGCAAGCTCTCGCCCCAAGACATCGCCGATCTCGCCGCCAGCTTCCAAGAGGCAGTGATCGATTGTTTGGTCGGAAAGGCAGAACTCGCCCTCCAGAACACCGGTTACCGGACGCTCTGTGTGGGGGGCGGTGTGGCGGCCAACGGGAGATTCCGAACGCGGCTGGAAGATTCGGCCAAGCTAAATCGTTACGAACTTCACGTCCCGCCGCTAGCACTCTGCACCGATAACGCAGTCATGGGAGCGATTGCGGTCGAGCGGCTGCGGGCAGGGCTATTTGAAGACCTCTCGCTCGACATCAGTCCCGTTCCCGAGCGGGCCGCCAAGCGTTGAACCACATGCGGGCGCGACTGAGTTGTTTAACCCGGAGCCAGCGGCGACGGACGCAATTAGCGCGCTTTGCCGTCGCCGTTGGCTTCGGGTTAAACGAAATCGTCTCAATTCGGACCACGAAGGTATAAACCGCTCCCCAACCATGAAAAAACGCGGCCCAAACCGAAGTTCAGGCCGCGTCACTATGCTTCGCCCGGAATCGCCTAGGCACCGGTTCCTTCCGCGATCATTGCATCCTGCATTCCGTTGGTCGAAAAAAGGTCAGCCAACAGATTCTGCAAAGGGTTGCGGATACGCTCACTAGAACTGCGAACGTTGGCAATTTGGGCAGAACGGCTTTTCAATGACTTCCGCATACACGATCGGACGCTCGCCCGATTTGTGGCTCGCCAGCACATTCTTCCAGTGTTCTAGGCTGAACTTGCCGGATTCCTCGAAAATCACCACTGAGCCAGTCTTATCAATGATCGCTACGTGCGGGAAACTCGACGCATGAAATGCCTGAGCCACTTTCTTGCCGTAGTCGGTCGTGACATCCACATGGCACAAGCGGTACGGGGTAAGCAGCTTCGAGTTCTCTCCGCTAGCATCATTCTCGCTCAAAAGCGCCGGTTCAATCCGGGCGCTGTCGTTGTTGGGGTTATCAAGCACTACCAACAGCGGATCTTGCCCAGCACGGGTGGCCTCAAGGGCTTTGCCGTAGCTGTGTTCCCATTGCGGTGCCTTCGGGGCAGTCGCAATCATGGTGATCGCCAAGGTAGCTGTTGCCAGATAGTTAATCATTTTGGAACTCCTTCCTCCTGTTGCTCCGCGCGAGCCGGCATCGCGAACGAATACACCCGTTTCAAACCCTGCGATGCATGCGTCGCTTGGTTTGTAAATCACGCTAACGGAATACCTGGCAGGGCGAAGCGTGCGATGCCAGCTTAGGACCAGACGGCCGTATTCCGCAAAAGGGTGGGGATGAAACGGTGGGTAAGTGCCTCGTTGAATGCAACAACGCACTCGCAAGGCATTCCAGCAAATTACCGGCTCGGAAGTTCCCAGCAAGGGGGCAAGCTACGTCAACTTTTCCATCACAGTTGACACGGGCGCTATTGCCAGCGGGGGGTGCCAACGCCACCCTGCCACGATAAATCTAGGAAATCCGGCATTTTGCGGTGAAAGCCAAAATTTTTGGCCGCTCAAAACCGCTTTGAAAATAAAAAACCATGCCAAATAGATTTTATGTCTATTTGGGACGGGTGTGCAAAGTGGGGTATTTCATGGTGCGGTTTGCAAGGCAGCAGATGTTATGTTACGTGGAGCCCAACGTCACCGGTACCTCCAGCTGCTTGCCCTGACGCAAAATAGTGAGGACGAGTCTCTCGCCCGGTTGATGCTCTTCGATCTTCTCGACGAAAGCACTAGCAGAATCTACGGGCTGACCTCCGACGGCCACAATGATATCCGCATTGCTCGGATCTTGGCGTTCAACATCGTACGTGAATGGCCCGCGCGTTACGCGGCGACGCACGCTCTTCCAGCCTTGCAGGCCCGCATGTTCGGCCGGCCCGCCTTTATTGACCTCCACAATTTGCAGGCCGCTGCTAATTTCTTTCACGGCCACGATCCCGATATCAGCCCGAACCACTTTGCCGTGCTCAATCAGTTGCGGCACGACTTGGCGAATTCGATTGACTGGAATCGCAAACCCCAAACCGGCACTTTGACCAGTCTTGGTCGCAATCGCCACGTTCATACCGACTAAACGGCCGCTCGTATCCAGCAGTGGACCGCCGGAATTACCGGGGTTCATGGCGGCATCCGTCTGAATGATCGACTTCATTTCCTTGCCGGAACGGCTCGGAAGCGTGCGGTTCAAGTTGGAAATGATGCCGGTGGTCAGGGTGCCTTCCAAGCCGAACGGGTTACCAAGCGTGTAAACGCGCTGCCCCACGCGCAGGTTGTCGGACGTCCCAATTGGCACGGGGTACAACTCGTTCTGCGGGGCATTGATCTTCAAAACGGCGATGTCATTGTCCGGGTCAACCCCGACCACCTCGCCTTCGAAGGGGTCTTTGCCACCTGGCAGCGTGACCAGAATCTGCTTGGCATCTTCGACGACGTGAAAATTCGTCAGAATGTGACCCTGTTTGTCGATCACCGAGCCCGACCCGGCACCCTCGCCGCGGGTCGCCAGCATGAAGAAACGGTCATACGTTTCGGTCTGCGTCACGATATTGACCACGCCCCGATTCGCCCCGTCATACACGCGGATATTGGTCAATTCTTCCGGGGTCAGGCCGGGGTTTGGGGCGGTGCTGGCGGCAACGGGGGCGGCGTACGCCCCGCCACGCAGTTCCTGTCCGTGAGCGACCGAGGTCGGGAGCAAAGACGCTTGGTTTTCAACGAGCCACGCGGCAAAGGAGCCGCCCAGCAATGCGCTTAACACGCAGCAAAGTACGATTCTTTTCATGGTTTTGTAATTCTTCATTGTGGAGGAGAGTTGCGAGAACCGGCGGATACAATCGGTTCGCTACGAAAAGCTGGCGGTTGTCCGCGTCCCCACGAGGCCGCCAGCGTTCCGACCACACTGAATACGATATCCAGTTCTGATTCGTTCGCAAATATCGGGCCTGACGCCGACCCTTTAACTAATTTGCGGGAAGAAAACCCAGAGTTGCCTGCGAACCGTTTGGAGAAGAGATGATGGCTAAACGCCGATTGTTGCGGCCCATGGCGACCCCAGACCTTCCAGCACGGCCTGACGGAGCCCTTATAATCGATCCAAACAGTCGATTTCCTGCTGGAAATCGCCGCTTGGTGAGGCTTGGAAAACTGGGAAAACTATTGGCGTTGGCTGGGCGGCGTGAATAAACTGAGAGTAAGTGGTTATGTCACCCAGTTTTAGGGTGTCTTTGCCTGGCCGGGCACGCGGTGCGCGGCCTCCACGATTCTGGATTCCCAGCGTTTGGCGTTATTACCGGAGCAATGGCGTCGCGCTTAGTGTTGTATTTGCGGAGCGTCAACATGTTGACTGTTCATCGGACTAGAGGCATGGTTACGAACATTGTCGCGGTGATCGCTGCGTTTGCCTTCGCAGTTTACACCCCTGCGGGGCATGCCGCCGAATCGCTGAAACCATCGGCCGAACTTACTACCGTAAGCGGTGAAGATGGCCAGACGTTTTTCGCGCTCAGCGTCATGCCCTCGACCGATGCCGCGGAAAAGTCGTTGCCACATGATGTCGTTATCGTTTTCGATACTTCGGCCAGCCAGATCGGTGCGTATCGCTCCACGGCCATGAGCGCACTCGATGCGTGCTTGGCAAAACTCAAGCCCAATGACCGCGTGCAGTTGTTGGCTGCCGATCTCGAAGCGCGACCGCTAACAAAAACTTTCGTCCAACCCGGCAGCGCCGAACTTAAAGCGGCGGTTGCCGCGCTGCGTAATGAATCGCCGTTGGGTTCGACGGACATGGAAGGCGTGCTTCGCGCCGCTGCCGGTCGATTTGGGAAAGATCGGGTGGAAGGCCGGGTGCTGCTCTATATCGGCGATGGCGTGAGCACTGCGAACTTGCTTGGTACCGAGTCCTTTCGCGGCCTTGTTGGTCAATTGACGCAAGCCCGCATCTCGATGAGCAGCTATGCCATCGGTCCGCAAACCGATGGACGACTCCTAGCGGCGTTGGCGAACCAGACCGGCGGCAACTTGTATGTTGCCGAGCCGCTGGTTGCCGCCAGCGAAGCGCAGAAGATCACCGATGCGCGCGCCACCGAGGAGAATAATCGTCGGGGCGCCTCGGTCGGCGCTAGCCTGGCCGATTGGGTCCGCGCCACCGTGCTCTGGCCGACCAACGTCACGTGGCCTGCCGAGTTAGGGCAGGTGTATCCGAAAACACTCAATCCACTTCGCTCGGATCGAGATACGGTCGCGGTCGGCGTGGCGGCCGCTCCGTTACCAAAGCCGGTCACGATCAAAGCTCAATTCGTTGCCAACGGAAAGCCTGTGGAACTGCAATGGGCCGCCACATCGAAAGCTGGAAACAATAGCCACGCCTACCTTCCCCAGGTGGTGCAATTGGCCAAGGCAGATGGTGGTTTGACACTGCCGAGCGTCGGCACCGCGGGCCTCGCGGAAACAGGCCGCTTGGCCGAGGCCAGCGTCGATAACCTGACCGACTTGGCGGAACGTGCGGCCGCGACAGGTGATGTTCGCGCCGCCCAGGTTGCCTCGCAAGCGGTGTTGGCTCGAGATCCCGGTAATATCAAAGCCAAGACCGTCCAACGGCTGGTTGAAAAGCAACGTACGGCCGCGACTCCGGTCGCCCAAGCAGCGGGTGCACCGGCAGCACCGGCCGCCGAACTGCCTATTCCTCCACAGCCTGCAGCTGCTCCCGTACTTCCTCCTCAGGCGCCCGCTGCTCAACCGGCTCCAGCCGCCGCTCCGTCTGGCGATCTCAACCTCGTTCGGCCAGCACCACCAACGCCTCCCCAAGCCGTGGTTGGGGAAAGCCCGGCGTTGCCTGCTCCAGCTGCTGCGGCTCCTGTCCCTGGTTCATTGACCGATCAATTTGCCCCCGAAGGAGCGTTGCTCGATGAAGTACAGCAGCAACGCCGCGTGTTCAGTCAGATGTTGCGCCGCGAAATTGAAAATACCGTGATCGACGCGCGCAAGATCATGAGCAACGATCCGACCACGGCAATGCAGAGTTTGAAACTCGCGCTTCAGAATGTCGAACGCGCTCCCGAATTAACGCCGGACGTACGTTCCCAACTCATCGATAAACTACAAACCGCCTTGCGAGAGGCGCAGCATTCCGCCGTGGTCAAAGACGAACTGGATGCCGCACATGAAGAGGAATTAGCGGCCGCGCGCGAGCGGCGATTGCTGAACGATCGCCTGGATCGAGATCGCGAGAAAGAGAAGCAACTAGTTGACCGTTTCAACGCCTTGATCAGTGAACGCCGTTACGATGAAGCGCTCGAAGTGGCTGGCACGATCAGCGAAGTGGACCCCCACGGTGTAACGCCGGTGTCGGCGCTCGTTTCCAGCGAACTGCGGCGTAACGATTACCTAATGCAAGTTACGCGGGCGGCGCGCTGGCGAAATTACTTCGACACTCTGTATGAGGTCGAGAAATCTTCCGTGCCGTTCCCGGATGATCCGCCCATCGTTTATCCAGCAGCGCCGGTGTGGGAAGAGCTTTCCGCACGGCGAAAGGACCGATACGGCGCGATGGATTTGAAGGCGACTGGCGAAGCTGAAAAGAATATCGATAAAGCCTTACGTTCGCCGTTGCCTCAGGCCGGGCTGAGCTACACCGACACGCCCCTTACCGAAGTAGCCAGTGATCTGCAACAACGCTTCGGCATTCCAGTGATTGTCGATAAACCAGCACTCGAAGAACTTGGCGTCAATGCCGATGAGCCGGTAACGATTCCTGAGCTGCATAACGTCTCGCTCCGCTCGGCCCTTCGTTTGATGCTGAAGAACCTGCAATTGACTTACATCATTAAAGATGAAGTTCTGATGATCACCACGCCCGATCGCGCGGAAAAGAACCTTGTCGTAAAGGTTTACCCTGTTGCCGATCTTGTGTTGCCGGTTGATGCGACCTCCTTGGGCGGCCTTGGTGGCGGCGGCCTTGGTGGTGGCGGTATCGGCGGCGGTGGCGGTGGCGGTCTCGGCGGTGGCGGCGGCGGATTCGGCGGCGGTGGCCTTGGCGGCGGTGGCGGTGGCTTTGGCGGTGGTGGCGGTGGTCTTGGCGGTGGTGGCGGCGGCCTCTTCAGCGTGCCGGACGAAACCAGCTCAGCCGGGCAGCCAGCACCCATCCAATCCGTGCCAAAAGCCAGCGTTACTCCGCCAACGCCGGCAGTTGCCCCGGCGGCAACACCGGAAAAGGCTTCGGCCACTCCGGTGCAAGCGATCACAATCGACTCTGCCCAGAACCCCACAGAATTTTGGAACGATTATTTTGCCCACCAGCGACCCGATTCGCGCATTGTTCGCGAAACCGCTCGCCAATTGATGGCCAAGAAGCAATTCAGCCAAATCGTGGCCATGATTAATGCTGCCCTGCGGAATGGCCAGCCCCAGTCGTGGATGTACGAATCGCTGGGCATCGCCATGGAACTCAGCGGCAGTTCCAAGTCGGAAATCGAGCGGGCCATCATGTCGGCCGCGGACTTCAGTACGTCGGCGAGCGAGCTGATGTACATTGCTCAATATTTGTCGCGATTGGGCCTCGATCGCCGCGCCATGTTGGTCTGCCAACAGATTACTAAGATCGATCCACTTCATAGCGAAGCCTACATTTTGGGTCTTCGTTCGGCAGAGAAGAACAACGATTTGGCGGGAGTTCGCTGGGCCACCATCGGCATCCTGAGCCAAGCCTGGCCCGAGAGTATGGCCAAAATCGAACTTACCGCCTCGCGCGTGGCCAAGGCAACGCTCGAACGCTTGGCAAGCGAAGGTCGAGATTCAGAACGCGCCGAATATCTCAAGGAACTGCAAGAAGCCGTGGTTCGCGATTGCGTGGTGCGCGTCTCTTGGACCGGAGCGGCCGATGTCGACGTTGCGGTGGAAGAGCCGACCGGCACCATTTGCTCCGTTTCCGAGCCGCGGACGGCGGGGGGTGGCGTTCAATTGGGCGATGCCTTTTCCGCGGAAGACAAGGCGAACGAGGGAGCGTGCGAAGTCTATGTTTGCCCCCAGGGTTTCGCTGGCACCTATCGCGTCCATATCCATCGCGTATGGGGGCAAGTTGCCGCTGGCAAAGTCACTGTCGACGTGTACACCCATCTCCGCTCGGGCGATATGCAGCATGAACGCCAGCAGCTTGAGGTGGGCGAAAAAGATGCCCTGGTCGTGTTTGACCTCAACCATGGCCGCCGTACCGAATCGCTGGAAGCGGCTCAACTAGCCGGTGCCGTGAAGCGCCAAGAAACACTGAGCCGTTCCGTGTTGGCTCAGCAAATATCAGCCAGTTCCGATCCCAACGTGGCAACAACTGGTCGAACCGGCATTCCGTTCCTTGGGCGAGGTGCACTACTCGGCGGTGGTGCGGTCGGCTTCCAGCCAATCGTCACCACGTTGCCGCAAGGTACGCAGATGTCCGCAACCGGAGTCGTCTCGGCCGACCGCCGTTATGTGCGGATTGCCGTGGCGCCGCTCTTCTCGACGATTGGCGACGTGCAGACATTCACGTTCGCCGGGCAGGCCACGCAAACTGGTACGGGTGGCACGGGAGGTGCAGGCGGCGGTCTTGGCGGTGGCGCTGGCCCATTCTAGGTCGCCCAGTTGAGAGTTACGCCTGGGCCGCCAATAGCCACACTAAAATGCCCTTCTGCACGTGCATGCGATTGGCAGCCTGAGCTACCACCGCGCTCTGCGGGCTGTCCATCACTTCGTCCGTCACCTCTTCGCCGCGCCGCGCGGGCAGACAGTGCAAGAACAGAGCCTCCTTCGGCGCATACGACATAAGCTCGGTGTTCACCCGATAATCGGCGAAGTCGCGTTTCCGCTTTTCCTGTTCACTCTCCTGCCCCATGCTGGCCCACACATCCGTGTAAACAGCTGCGGCGCCCTTCACCGCCGCGCGTGGGTCACGCGTCGTCGTGAGATCCAGCTTCGGAAAGGTCCGCCGCGAATCGGCGACAAATTGTGAATCGAGTTCATAGCCCTTCGGAGTACAGACGGTGATTCGCACTCCTAAGTGGCCGCACGCCTCGACCAAGCTGCGCGCGACGTTGTTGCCATCGCCGACCCAGGCCAAGTGCAGCCCAGCGAGGGTGCCGCACTGCTCCTGCATGGTGTACAAGTCCGCCAACGCCTGGCAGGGATGGGCCAAATCGGTCAGGCCGTTGATTACGGAGCAGGCCGAGTGCTCGGCGAACTCCTTGACCGTCGCATGACGCTTCGCCCGAATGACGACAACATCGACCATTTCGCTGAGCACCCGCGCGAAGTCGGCCATACTCTCTCGTTTACCAAAGCCGGCATCGTCGCCCAGCATAAGGCTGCTACCACCAAGATTTGCCATCCCAGCTTCGAAACTCACTCGCGTCCGTAGCGATTGCTTTTCAAATAACAGAGCGAGCACTCGCCCTGGCAACAGGGGCTCACGCAATCCCTGCGCGAACTTCGTCTTGAGGTCTTCGGTGATCGAAAAAATCCGCTGGATTTCCGCCGCGGAAACATCCGTGAGGGTGAGCAAATGTCGCATGACAACCTACGCAATCGAAAACGAATAACTTCTTTCCATGCCGACGGCTCGCCGTCGGCACAACCCACATGCCACCGCCTATCCCGCACTTTCCCGAAGCACACCAGCCAAAATCTCACAGCCCTCGTCCACTTGCTCGTCGGCCAGCGTCATCGCGGGAAGCAACCGTATCACGGTTTGCTGCGTGCAATTGATCAAGAGGCCACGCTCCAAACACTTACCGACAATCGGGCTGCCATCCATCGTAAGTTCGAGCCCGATCATCAACCCGCAAACGCGCAACTCGGCGACGTTTGGCAACTCCTCGACGAGCGGCACCAACCGCTGGCGGAATCGCTCGCCCAACTGCGCGGCCCGTTCCAGCAGCCCCTCGTTGTCAATGGTCTCAATCGTGGCAATGCCGGCGCGCGCGGCGAGCGGGTTGCCGCCAAACGTCGCGGCATGCATCCCGGGCCGCAGGCTCGTCGCGATTTCCGCCGTCGTCAAAAGCGCTGCCCCCGCCACCCCGCCACACAGGCTTTTCGCCAGCGTCATGATATCGGGCGTTACGCCCGCGTGCTGATATGCAAACCATTTGCCCGTTCGACCGCAGCCACTTTGTACTTCATCGAAGATGAGCAAAACCTTGTGCTCATTCGCGAGTTCGCGCAGCCCCTGCAAGAAACCATCGGGAGGGATGCGAATGCCGCCTTCGCCCTGCACTGGCTCGATCATGATCGCACACGTCTCGCGATCGATCAGTTTCCGCACGGCTTCTAAATCGCCATAGGGTGCGTAGGAGAACCCAGGCAACAGTGGACCGATGCCCTCGTGGTATTTGGGCTGGGCCGTGGCGCTCGTCGCGCCGTACGTTCGCCCGTGGAAGCCGCCGCGGAAAGTAATCACTTTGTAACGGCCATCGGTCGCGTGCAATCGGGCCAGCTTGATCGCCCCCTCGTTGGCCTCGGCCCCCGAATTGCAGAAGAACGCCTTGCCGCCAAAACTTCGCTCGGAAAGCAACTGCGCCCAGCGACCCTGCGCTTCCGTGTGCCAGGTATTTGGCACGTGAATCAACGTGGCGGCCTGATCCTGAATGGCCGCGACGACGCGCGGCGGACAGTGCCCCAGCAAGTTGCAGCCCCACCCTGGAAAAAAATCGAGGTACCGCCGGCCTTGGTCGTCCCAAACATACGACCCTTCGCCGCATTCCAGGGCAATCGGAAACCGCGTGTAATTCGGCACCACATACCGCGCAAACAACTCGGCGGTCTCGGGGTTCATGCCTTGGGCAAAAGTAGTCATAGCTCTCCTATTCCAGCATTCTCTAGGAGGAAATCGTGGCGATAGCCATTTTGAGAATCAATCGCTATGCTCCCTGCTCCACGCTCCCTGCTCCACGCCAATTACGACGCAATAATTTCCGTCCCAATACCCTGGTTCGTGTAAATTTCGAGCATCAACGAATGCCGAATTCGGCCGTCGATGATGTGAATTTTCCGAACGCCTTTTTCCAGCGTCTCCAAACAACCTTCCACCTTCGGAATCATCCCCGACTCAATCGCTTTCTCGGCAATCAGTCGGCGTGCCTCCTTGGCGGTGAGCGAGTGGATCAGCGTACTCGGATCATTCTTATCCCGTCGCACGCCATTCACATCGCTTAGAAATACAAGTTTTTCGGCGCCGAGCGCCTGGGCGACGGCAGTCGCGGCCGTGTCGGCATTCACGTTCAGCCGCTCGCCGCTCTCGGTTTCGCACATCGACGGGATCACCGGCACCTGCCCCGCATAGCACAGGTTCTCAATCGTATCGCGATCGACGCGCGTCACCTTGCCGACATGGCCCAGGTCAATGCGCTTGCCATCGTCGCCTGGCAAGGTAATGCGCTCGCCGTACAGCACGTTGTTGTTCGCTTCACCGACAAAATTTAGCGGCATCGCCCGGCCGCCGAATTCCTCGATACGGGCCGCGATCGACTCATTGATATCGCCCGCCAACACCTTTTCGACAATCTTCAGCGTGGCATCGTCGGTATACCGCCGCCCTTGAATGAACCGCGGCTCAATTTTCGCTTCGGTCATCGCGCGCGAAATCGCGGCTCCACCGCCGTGGACCACGATCGGCCGCATGCCAACCGTTTCCATGAACACGATATCAACCAGCAAATGCCGCAGCGACTCGGGATCCTCCATGACGCTCCCGCCGAGCTTGATGACCGTGATTTTGTCCCGAAACTGGCGGATCCAGCCCATCGCCTCGATGAGGAGGTCCGCTTTTTCGATCGCTTCTTGAACCACGGCTGCACAACACCCCGGAAGGAACCAAAAGGACGCCGCCCATGCCAGCAAGGTTCGCCTTGCCAACATCTCACGCGATGACTATGGCGAATCTCGCATTCTAAAAACGCCGCGAAAATGGGTCAACGAGCCCCCTCGACGGAGTAATCGATTTCGTTCGAAATGGGTACGGCAGCTGCTAGTCAATTCTCAGGGTGATAAGGCACGGATTTCCAGATATTCTAAGGTATCATTCCACTAGTTGAATCACGCAATTCATGCCAAGATAGTGGCCGCCTCGTCGGCACCCAATTCCCCGATTGCAAGAGAAAAGACCGGCTCCCAGCTATGCCCGAACCCATCGCGATCATCTTGGCTGCTGGTAAGGGCAAGCGGATGCATACCGAGCTGCCCAAAGTGCTGGTACCCGTGTGCGGCCGGCCGATGATTCACTACGTGACGGCCGCCATCCGGGCCGCCGGCATCCAGCGGATCGTCGCAGTTGTGGGGTACAAGGCCGACATGGTGCGGAAAGAGCTCGCCGCGGAAAAAGATGTCGAGTTCGCCGTCCAAACCGAGCAGTTGGGCACCGGGCACGCCGTAATGATGTGCCGCGATTGGCTCCTCAAGCAACAGGGGCCGGTAGTCATACTCGCCGGTGACTCGCCTATGGTGCGAGCCGATTCGCTGAAGTCGTTGTTGGAAAAGTATGAGGCACGCCAGCCAGCCTGTCTGCTGGGGACAGGCACAAAGGAAAACCCCACCGGCTTGGGCCGCATTATTCGCAACTCGGCCGGCGAATTCCAGGGAATTGTGGAAGAACGCGATGCAACCCCCGAACAAAAGCTGATTACCGAGGTCAATCTTAGTACCTACGTGTTCCGCCCAAGTGCGTTGCTTGCTTCGCTCGAGCAATTGAATGTGCACAACGAGCAAGGCGAATACTACCTCACCGATTGCCCTGGCGTGCTCAAAAAATCCGGGGAACGCGTCGACGCTTTGTGCGTGCTGAAACCTAGCGAAGCGTTGAGCATCAACACCCCGGAAGAGCTGGCCGCCGTCGAAGCCGAAATGCACAGGTTGAGGACGACGGATTGCAGACAGTAGACTAAATGCTTGTAGGGTGGGCACCGCCCACCCACCATGATCTTTTGTAGGGTGGGCACCGCCCGCCAACGGCCGATCAGTTTTTCAAACGCAGTACGATGGGTGGCATGCTCTCGCGCAGCGTGAGCATGGAATCCCTCAATTAACATGGCCACGTCGGAGTACCTCCGAGGCCATGCCACCCAGCCAGTCAAAAAGTTCGCGAACGGCAGTCCCCAGCCCCCAGTCCCCAGCCCCCGCCTCCCCATGACCGATCTCAAAATCTTCAGCGGCACGTCCAACCCGCCACTTGCCCGGCGAATCACCGACTACCTCGGCGTGCCGCTGGGCGAAGTCGCCCTCGGCAAATTCCCCGACGGCGAAATCTCCTGCAAGATCATGGAGGATATCCGCGGCCGCGATGTGTTTCTCATTCAACCCACCTGCCCGCCCGTGAATGAGAACATCATGCAGCTCTTGGTGATGATCGATTGCGCGCTGCGGGCCAGCGCCGAACGCATCACGGCCGTCATGCCGTACTTCGGCTACGCCCGGCAAGATCGCAAGGACGAAGGCCGCGTGCCGATCACGGCGAAACTCGTCGCCAACCTGATTACCCGCGCCGGCGCCAACCGCGTGCTGGCGATGGATTTGCACGCCGCCCAGATTCAAGGCTTCTTCGATGTGCCCGTGGATCATTTGTACGCCGCGCCGGTCCTCAACGACCACTTCCTGCACGCCGGCATCGATCTGACGAACGTCGTGATCGTCAGCCCCGATGAAGGCAGCATCAAGCGCGCGCTCGGCCATGCCAAGCGCATCGGCGGCACCGTCGCGATCATCGACAAACGCCGCATGAGCGCCGACACCACCGTGCAGGCCCACATTCTGGGCGGCCAGGTCGAAGGCAAGGTCGCCCTCATGTTCGACGACATGATCAGCACGGCCGGCTCGATCACCGGGGCCGCCAAGGTGCTCCACGAACACGGCGCGAAAGAAGTCCACGTCGCCGCCACGCACGCCGTCTTCTGCGGCCCGGCCATCGAGCGGCTCAAGGCAGCGAACCTTTCCAGCCTGGTCGTCACCGACTCGATTCCGCTGCGCGACGACCAAATTCTGCCCCCAACAAAAATCCTAGGCGTCGCCCCGCTCCTCGGCGAAGCCATCAAACGCATCCACCGCAACGAATCCGTCAGCCGGCTGTTTCGGTAATCCGTTATTGACACGTGCCGGGTGCCACTGCTGGCTTGCCCAGCAGTGCTGAATTGCTGCCGTCGGCTTGTGGGCAAAGCCGGGAATTCAGCCGGTAGCTTGTGGAGTCTTGGCACGCGGCGATGTGATTGGCCCCGGAGGGGTCAAGTCGTGTAGCCAGGGGCGTCAGCCCCTGGACTAGGTCAACCTGTAATGAAAAGCCCCAGCGGGGCGACAGCGAGCCCAATCCACCGTACCGATCCACTGTCGCCCCTCCGGGGCTTAGGATCCGCCGGTGATCATTTCCAGGGCCTCGCGGCCCTGGCTACATGCCGTCGCCCCTCCGGGGCTAACAACACCGCTGCCACTGAGTAAGATTGCCCGTGTGCGTAGGTTAGGCTTTAGCCTGACCGCTTCATGACGATTGACTGTTCCAACGGTCAGACTGAAGTCTGACCTACGTGCTCCGCACACCGCAAATTCCGCTACAAATCCGGCCACTGAAAACTTTTCCACTATTTCCTTGCTTTTGTGCCACGACCTGTGTTAGAGTCGCCTTCACAAATGACCGTGCGGGCGCAGTTTCTGCCAAGCAGACGTCTCGCCGGGACAATGTCAGTTGGCGACCTCGCGGATCGGAGCCGCAGCGCGGCCACCACCGCTGAAACCTCCGTCAGCCAGACACCCCGGTCCCGCGGCGCAGAGCCGCATTCGCACGGGTGGAAACTCGGTCCCGAACTCGTTGCCATCCGCCGCCGGCGGATCATGCGCGCCCGCTCAATTATGACCGACGCCCCAATGGGCCCATCATTTTTTGAGAAAGTCGTTAGTCGTTAGCTGTTAGTCGTTAGCCAGAAGGATAATGCCGAGCATCCAGCAAAGTCGAAAGAAGAGTTCTTACCTGCTCAGTAGAAAACCACCTGTGGGAGGCCTCTCCGAGGCCGATGACGTCCTCAATCTCCAAGCGAAATCGGCGTCGGAGACGCCTCCCACACCAGGACGACCTAGTTTTCTACTGAGCAGTTCTGCCCCAATTATAGCCGCCCTAATTTCTCCAAAGTCGCATGACAGCTTTCTCGCACCCGGTTGGAACGTACCGCGTCGATCGCTTCACGCATCGCCGCCAGCGGGTAGTAATGGTACTGTTGCAATGCCCAAATCAGCGCTGCGAGCGCGGCCTGCCGTGTGCCGAATTGCCGGAAGTCGATCTTAGTCGCCGCGAAGTCGGGCGTCTCCAACGATTGATCGACAGCAACGCTGGCATGCTTCGGTAGGTCGTTTCGCGTGAATGCCAATCCATCGGCCGAGACGACCAAGGCCAGGTCGCCATGTTCTTGGGACGTTGAAAGAATCGGCTCGGGCGACAACACCAAAATCGCCGTCGAAAACCCCTTGCCGACCGTTACCGGGTATTCGCCCCGAAACGCAACGTGCAGCCCACTGAGAATCGCCCCCTGGGCAAAAATCTCCGCAGCACTTTGCACGCCGCCGCCCGCCGAACCGGCCAACAAAATTTGAACGGGCTTTGTCAAACCATGAGAGTATTTTGGGATGATGGAAGCCAGTGCGGCAGGCTGGAGCGTCGGGCTAAAACGATAGGATGGTCTTGCAGTTGCCGCCGGCCACATGCCGAGTTCCAGGCCGTGCGCCGCGAAGAAATCGCGCATCGCTTTCGGAGTCAGTGTCTCGGGATTGAACTTGCCCGTGTACGAGGGGCAGTAATTGAGCGTCTCCAACATCGAGAAGCCGTTGTGACGCAAGCATTGCGTCAGGTACTCGGGCAACTCGTGGGCCGTCGCGGCAGTTCTCGCCCGCAGCACGTCAAAACCCTCGAGCAGCCGACACAAGTCAAACGGCGTCTCTTGAACTCCATGAGGCGATGTGGACGTGCGAACGCCGGGCAGCGTGTATGCCGATTGCTGCCCACCCGTCATCCCATAGGTCTGGTTGTTGCACACGATCAACGTGAGGTTCTGATTCAGCCGGGCACATTCCAGAATGTGCTGCAGGCCAATCGCCGCGCCGCCGTCGCCCATCATCACCACGACTTTAAGCGACTGATCGTTTCTGGTCATGGCGATGCCCGCGGCCAGCGCCGGCGCCCGCCCGTGCAGACCATGCACCGTGTGGCACGTGAACAAACTGTCGGCCATGCCGATGCAGCCAATATCCGTCACCAGCACCACATTGCTTGGATCAAAATGCTGGGCCAGCGTCTCTTGGAGAACGCGCGTGACGGGCGAGTGGCCACAGCCATCGCACCACGGGTTCTTCGCGTCGGTAGCAAATGCAGGCGAATCTTTCACGATCGCATCCTCATCCCGCCACGGCGCCGTTGCAGGCTGCTTCAATTTCTTCAGGAGTGATAGGCCGCCCCATCACATGAACACCGACCACATCGACCGCACATCCTCGAAATGTATCCTCAGCTAACAAGGCCTTGCGATACAGCCCAGTCAGGTTTTCTTCAGCAATTACGACGCGCTCGACGCCCGCCAGTGCAGAACGAATATCGTCGACGCGCACGGGAAAGATCGTCCGGACAATTAAGAGTGAAACCGCCTGTCCGCGAGCACGCAAATTCCTCACCGCCTCCTTAGCGGCATACGCGGTGTAGCCATAGGAGATTACCAGCGTCGTTGCGCCGGGCTGCAAATCGCGAACGGCCGCGGGGAAGAGGTCCAGGCTCTTGTTCACCAGCAGCCGCTCGGTGTTCAGCCGCACCGATTCGTTGAAGCGCGCGATGAGCCCCTCCTCGTTGTGCGTCGAAGCCGTCACACGAACTTGCGGGCGCGGCGTACCCAAGGGCTGAAACGGCGGCACTTCGCGGGCATCGAGATCGCCATACGGCTTGAACCGTTCGGCAGCGCCGTCAAATCGCGACGACGACTGCGGTTCAGGATAAATCAAATCGTCGATCGCAACCGAGCGTTTGCCGAGCACCATCGACTTCTCGGTGAGCAGCACCACCGGAATGCGCAACAACTGAGAGATGTTGACAGCATGAACGGTCATTTCCACGCACTCTTCCAACGTCGATGGGCAGATGGTCGGCACGATAAATCCACCCGACACAATATTGCCCACCAACAATACATCGCCCTGGGCATTGGCCGTGGCCGAGCCGGTCGCCGGCCCCAACCGCTGCACCAGCACGATGGTCAGCGGCACCTCCATGGCGAGCGCCGCGCCAATGCCCTCGGACATCAGCATAAAACCCGGGCCGGAGGTGGCCGTCATCGCCTTATGGCCGTTGAGCGACGCGCCGATGAGGTACTGCAAGGCCGTGATCTCGTCCGACGCAGGCATACCCACGCCGCACTCAATCATCTGTTGACAGATGCCCGAGGCCGGCGTGATGGGGTAGCCCACGAAATAATCGACGCCGGCATGCAACGCGCCGCGGCATATCAGGCTCGCACCATCGACAAACGTGCAGGGAGTCATTTTGGACCTTGCGTGCGAAACGCGGAGATGCCCGTGATCGCCTCGCCCAAGACCAGCGTGTGGATGTCGTGCGTTCCTTCGTAGGTATAAATGGCCTCCAGGTCGGCCATGTGTCGCCACACGGGATATTCGCCCGAAATGCCATAGGCGCCGAGCATTTCGCGGGCCATCCGCGCACACTCGCGGGCCATCCACACGTTGTTCCGTTTGGCGAGCGAAATATGGGCCGGCTCGACTTTGCCCTGCTCCTTGAGGCGGCCCAGGCGGAGCGCCAGCAGCAAGCCTTTGGAAATCTCCGTAAACATCCAGGCGAGTTTTTCCTGCTGCAATTGGAAGCTCGCAATCGGAACACCGAACTGCTTGCGCTCCAGCGCGTAGCTCAACGCCTGCTCAAAGGTAAACAGCGCCGAACCGACCATGCCCCAGGCGATTCCATAGCGTGCATGGTTGAGGCAAGCGAGCGCCGCGCTTAGCCCAACACCCTTGGGCAGCAGGTTGGCTTCCAGGACTTCCACATCGCGGAAACTCAGTTGCGACGTGATCGAAGCGCGCAGCGAAAACTTGTGCTTTTCGTCATGGCTGGTGAACCCTTCCTGCCCTCGCTCGACGAGCACCCCTTGGACGCGTCCTTCGTCGTTGCGCGCCCACACGACCGCCACATCGGCCAACGTGCCATTGGTGATCCAAATTTTGTTCCCGTTTAGCACGTAGCGATCGCCCCGCTTCTTGAGCGTGGACCGCATCCCGCCGGGGTCCGAACCGGCGTCGGGCTCGGTCAGTCCGAAGCAGCCAAAGATTTCGCCGCTGGCTAGGCGCGGCAAATACTTCATCCGTTGTTCTTCGCTGCCGAACGCAAAGATCGGATACATCACTAAGCCGCTCTGCACCGAAAGCAAACTCCGCCAACCGCTACCGCCGTACTCCAATTCCAGATTCGCCAGGCCGTAGCCCGTATGCGAAACCTCGGAGCCGCCATACTTTTCCGGCAAGTAACAGCCAAAAAGCCCCAATTCGCTGCCAACGCGGCGGCCGACCTCGACTGGGAACGTGCCTTGCTCGAAATGCTTCGCGGCATCCGGCAGCACTTCCTTCGCCACGAACCGGCGGACCATCCGCTGGATCTCGATTTCCTCAGCCGTCAGTTGGTCGTCGATCGATAGAAGTGCCCGCGCCCGTTCGATTGCCTCGTTGCCTGCCACGTTTGATTCCTCTGCCTTATTTTGCTCGCGAATTTGCCTGTCGATGGTTGGTTCCCGACCAACGACCGCCATGCGGATGGTCGATATCTCTATCTTCCTCTGCCGCTCCAAAATCACAAAGAGCGGCCGAACGGGGGACTTCTGCTTATCATTTGGCGGTACGAACACCTTATTTACTAGGCAGGCTGGCAGTTTGCGCTGGTTTTGCCGCCCGTGCCGAGCGGCAGAACTTCCTCCCGAAAAGACGATAACACCGCCAATTACTTGGGCTTGAAGACCGCACCCAAGAGCGTCACAATAAGTGGTTTCCCCTCGGCAGCCACGCTTTTGTCCAGGATGGCTTGTCGGCGCGCAAATTCAATCGGTTGCAACTGCCATGTCCGACGTTTTGAAGGTCGAATCACGCAAGTCATTTGGTAAACGGAATAACAATCGGCTCCGCCGCTCCGGGCGTTTGCCCGCCATTTTGTATGGTCACGGCGAAGAGCCGGTGAGCCTGTCGTTGGCCTCCGATCAAATCCAAGCTTCGCTGCGGCACGGGGCGAAGGTCGTTGACTTGGATGGTGCCGCCAGCGGCAAGGCTCTGCTGCAGGAAGTGCAGTGGGACACGTTCTTTCATCAAGTGCTGCACGTTGATTTGCTCCGCGTGCATGCCGGTGAGAAGGTGACGATCGATGTGCCCATCGAACTTCGCGGCGAATCTGTTGGTGCTCGCGAGGGTGGCATCATCGAGCAGTTGATTCACTCGATCGAAATCGAAGTCGCGCTCGACGTGATTCCCGAAAAGCTGCACCTCAGCATCAAGAATTTGGGGATTGATGGGCACCTCACCGCGAAAGACATCATTGACCTGCCACCAGGTGCGACGATCCTGTCCGATGAAGACGCCATGATCGTTCACTGCGTCATGCCGTCGGCCGAGGTGGAAGAAGAAGCGGCCGAAGAAGGTGCTGCCGCCGAACCGGAAGTCATCAGCAAGGGCAAGGCTGATGAGGAAGAGGAAGGCGAAGAAAAAGAATGAGCAAGGAGCAGGGAGCAGGGAGCGTGGAGTTAGATGTTACTCCTTGCTCCTTGCTCCCGGCTCCCAGCTGTCATGAAACTCATTGTTGGCCTAGGAAATATCGGGGGGAAGTACGAACAAACGCGGCATAACGTCGGCTTCAATGTGCTCGACCTCGTTGCGAAGCGCAACGCGGCAAGCTCGCCAAAATTGAAGTTCGACGGCAACACAGTGGATGTCACGATCGGTAGCGAACGTGCCTTGTTGTTGTGGCCGCACACGTTGATGAACCGCAGTGGGCAAAGCGTGCAGCCGGCAATGGCGTTTTACCAATTGCCGCTTAGCGAGTTGCTCGTGGTTTGCGACGATTTTAACCTGCCGCTGGGCAAACTGCGGTTACGCAGCCAAGGCTCGGCCGGCGGGCAACGAGGATTGGAAGACATCATCAAGCGGCTCAGTTCGGAAGAATTTAGCCGTCTGCGAATCGGCATCGGCCCCGTGCCCGATGCCTGGGACGCAGCCGATTTTGTGTTGGGTCGTTTCGGCCCATCCGATCGAGCGATGATTGACGAAGCGATCGAAAAAGCAGCCGAGGCCGTCGAGTGCTGGGTGACTAATGGCATGGCGGTGACTATGAATCGTTACAATTCCAGCTCTTAGCCGTCAGCTTTTAGCTTTCAGCCAGGCCGCTTGGCTAACAGCTAACAGCTAACAGCTAACAGCTATTCAAACAGGAGCTTTCACTTGGCAGAACGAACAAACGTATACGAAGCGATGATCATCTTCGACTCGAATCGCTTCGCGCGCGAACGCGCGGGAATGGCGGCGGAAGTCGAAAAAATGATCCAAGCCGAAAAAGGCGAAGTCCTGGTCAGCCGGTTGTGGGAAGAACGCCGCCTGGCGTACGCCATTGCTGGCCAACGCAAGGGTGCCTATTGGCTGATTTACTTCCGCGGCCCCAGCTCGATGCTCACCGCGCTCAATCGTCAATGGGAAATTAACGACGGCATCTTGCGGCACCTCGTGCTCAAGATTCATCCGCACATCGTGGATGTGGTACTCGAACACGCCAAGGCCGGGCCGCAGACTCCCGCCCCTGCCCCCGCGGCGGCCCCAGCGGCGGCAAGCAAGGTCGATGATTTGGAAGTGCCGGAGTACGAAGCGTAAGTTCCTTCTCCCTCTCCCTCCGGGAGAGGGCTGGGGTGCTCGGAACTCGCCGTGGCGAGGTGAGGGTGCCTCATTGGTTGCCTGGCCTCGACACGATTTCCCCAAAGTGCCTGTAAGAATCGCACTGAAATCACGGCATTTTGTGGCAAAAAGTGCGGCAAGCCCCAGATTTATTGCATCGCCAAACGGAATCTGTTACGTTCAGTAGATTGGAACAAGTGTTCAGTATCGGTTGACGCGACGATCTCACTATCCAGCACGGTTCCGCTACGGAGAACATAATCATGGCCAGCTTTAACCGCGTGATCTTGGTCGGCAACCTGACCCGCGACCCGGAACTCCGCTACATCCCGAGTGGTACGGCTGTTTCGGATATCGGTCTCGCCGTGAACGATCGTGTAAAACGCGGCGACCAATGGGTCGATGAGGCTACCTTTGTCGATATCACGTTGTGGGGCCGCACGGCCGAAATTGCCAACGAATATCTCAGTAAAGGCGCACCCGTGCTCATCGAAGGCCGGCTCAAACTCGATCGTTGGGAAAAAGACGGCCAAAAGCACTCCAAGTTGAAAGTCATCGGCGAGCGTCTGCAAATGCTTGGCGGTCGCGAAGGCGGCGGTGGTGGCGGAGGCGGTCGCGCAAGTCGCGGCGCCGGCCAACCAACGGGCGGCGAGCCGCGCTATGATGAGGCCGACCAATACATGCCCGCTGGCGGCCCCCCGCCGAGCGATGATATCCCGTTTTAGCACACGTGAGCCGGTAAGCGTGAAGCGCCTTACATTCGATCGCCACTCTCGACTTACTCACCCACTCACTTACTCACCTACTCACCGCATCAATATGAAGACAAAAAGCAAAATCCGCCGCACGCCAGTCACTCCCTACAAGCCGCTGCCCAAAGGTGAACGCGGTGGTGTGGAGCTGCTGCTCATTCACGCTGTCGAGCACGTTGGCAAGCAGGGCCAGGTGGTCGAAGTGAAGCCCGGCTACGCGTACAACTATCTGATTCCGCACGGTCTCGCCACATTGGCCAGCGATCATCACAAGCGGATGGTCGAGAAGCACAAAGTCAAATTAGCGCAGATCGAATTGGCCCGCCAAGCCGAGCTTCGCAAACAGGCTGCCGAACTTGCCAAGCAGAGCATCACGATCGAAGCCAACGCCACGGAAGATGGTCACCTCTACGGCAGCGTCGGCGCGAATGAAATCGTGGCAGCCCTCAAGAATAACGATATTCACTTGTCTGCCGATCAGATCCGCCTGGAAGGTCCGCTGAAGGAACTTGGCCTCTACACCGTAAAGGTTCGCTACTCGACGGAGGTCGAAGGCGAACTCAAGGTATGGGTCGTGCCGACGGTGTCGGCCGAAGCCTAGCCCACATAGCCCGGCCCTCTGGGCCGGGCGAATGCGGCCGTATTAGCAGCCCGTTGAAAAAGGGGACTGGCACGCTCGCGAGACAGCGAATCCCCGATGTTTTCCGCAATGGACCGGGAGCCAGTCCCCTTTTTCAACGGGCTGTTAGGCGGCGCTTGGCAGTCGCTAGAATTCACGCACTTGGCCGGCCCCTTGCGGGTCGGCTTTTTGCGTTCACTGGTATGGATGGCAACCACTGAAGGAGCGAATCATGGCCACCGTCGAAAAGAAGCTGCGAACGGATTCACCCGCCAAGCTCTCGGAGCTCTTCGATCGCCAACCGCCGCGCAGCCTGGAGGCGGAGCGGGCACTCATCGGCAGTTTGCTGCTGCTGCCCGAGGCGTGCGATGAAGTCGCCTTACTCGTGCGGCCGGAGGATTTTTACGATACGGCCCATCGCACTATTTTTACCCACATGGTGGCGCTGCACGAGAGCGGCCGGCAAATCGATCCTACGCTGCTCAGCCAACTGCTGAAAGACGCCGGCCAATATGAAAATGTCGGCGGCGCCGCGTTTCTCTTGGAGCTTTCACAAGAAGTGGCCACCGCCGCCCATGCCGAACACTATGCCCGCATCATCCGCGATAAGGCCGTGCTCCGTTCCCTGATCCACGCCAGCACCGATATTATCCACGAGGCCTATGAACCGGGAATTGATGCCCGCAATATGCTCTCGCGCGCCGAAGCCCGCGTGTTCGGCATTCTCAGCTCGAAAGGGGAAACGCAGGTCCGCACCATTCGCGAGGTGTTGCATGAGTCGCTCGCGCGCATCGACGCGCGCCTGCAGCAACAGCACGCCTACGGCGGTTTGGAGACCGGCTTCATCGACCTCGATGAACTCACCGGCGGCCTGCATAACTCGGAACTGTTCATTCTTGCCGCGCGGCCCAGCATGGGGAAAACGGCCTTCGCGATCAACATCGCCGAGCACGTTTCGATCGGCACGAATAAACCGGTACTGGTCGTGAGCCTCGAAATGTCGGCGCTCGAACTGGGCGACCGTCTCTTGTGTTCGCGGGCCCGTGTTAATAGCCATCGCCTGCGCAATGGCCAGCTCTCACGTGAAGATAGTGGCCGGCTGATTCAAACCGCCGCCGACATCAGCCGTGCACCGCTGTATATCGACGACTCTCCCAGCCGCAACATGACGGAAATCGCGGCCACTGCGCGGCGCCTGAAGCGTGCCGACGATGGCAAGGGCCTCGCGCTCGTCGTCATCGATTACTTGCAACTCATCGAACCCGATAACCCCCGCGACCCACGCCAAGAACAGGTCGCCCGGATTTCGCGCCGCCTGAAAGGTCTAGCGCGCGAGCTTAGCGTGCCGATTTTGTGCCTGGCCCAGCTCAATCGTCAGGTGGAGGCGACGCGCGATAACCGTCCTCAACTCAGCCATCTCCGTGAGTCGGGCGCCATCGAGCAAGATGCCGATGTGGTCGCGTTCGTCCACCGCGAGGAGTTCTATCAGACAAACGAGGAGGATCGCCAGCAATTCAAGGGGCAGGCCGAACTCTTGATCCGCAAGCAGCGCAACGGCCCGATCGGCGATATCAAACTCACCTGGCTGCACGATTTCACGCGCTTCGAGAATTTCCAACAGCCGGAATACGATGAGTTCGCCGATTTCGGCCCCGATTCGCTGCCGTAGGAATACCTCAAGAATAACGTCTGGATTTTTACGCCGAAGGCGTTTCACAACACAGCCGAGCGCCCGCGCGCAGCGGCGCACGCTGGGTCACGCTTTGAATCGTGCCGTACCGGGTTGCTAGCACAATGGCGCGCCCTGCGATGATAAACCGCAAGACTATGGTGCTTTCCGTATTCTCTGCTGGCACTGCATGAACGCCGGTGCCTAGCCCTTTGCCGAACCTGCCTTGTGGCAATTAGGCGTTTTCGGTATCTCTACGCAGCTTTTGCGCTCAGCGAATCGGCCCAATCTTCCCTCGGGATTGGCGTGGTTCGCGATCCCGCAGGAAAGCCAGACCTTATCACCCGCTGCCTCAGCGAATAGCGAAATGTCTCGCCGCGACGAACGGCCTCTATTACTTCGGAACCGGCAACTTGAACCGCGCTTCGCAATTCATCGCGTATCTTCTCGCCATTGCGTCATTTGTCGCGGTTGCGAACACATCGTCGCGCGCGGTTGCCCAACCGGGCGGCGGAATGGGTAACTTTCCCACTTCGTCCCAATCGATGTTCGGCAAGAAGAAGGATATGCGCGACGTTTCCGGCCCGTCGCTCTCGGCGACCGACGAACCAGTCGCGGAAATCCGCATCGTGGGCAACACCACGATCCCGACATCGCATATCCTCAATCAACTTCAATCGCGTGTCGGCCGACCGTTTGACCCGGCGCTGGTCCAAAAGGATCAACGCCGCTTGCTCTCCAAGGGCTGGTTTGTCGATGTGCAGCCGTCGTACGAACAATCGCCCAAGGGCCGCGTGCTCATCTTCAAAGTCATTGAACGGCCGATCGTGCGCTACGTTGAGTACCTCGGCAACTCCGAGATTCGCACGAAGAAGATCTCCAAGGAAACCGACCTCAAGGTCGGCGGTCCGGTCGATCCGTACGCCGTGCAGGAAGCCAAGCGTAAGATCACCGAGCTCTATCATCGCAACGGCTTCAACAACGTGCAGGTCAGCATTCTCGAAGGCGATAAGCCAACCGATCACGGTATCGTCTTCGTGATCCATGAAGGGCAGGCACAGAAGATTTGGAAGGTCGAGTTCATTGGCAATGAGTTTGTCAGCGAAAGCCGGCTGCGTACCAAAATCGACTCGAAGCCGCCCACGCTGATGATCTTCAAAGGCTACGTTGATCGCGATCAAATTGATTCCGACGTCAAAAAACTCACCGAATATTACCGTTCGTTCGGCTATTTCGACGCGAAGATCGGCCGCGAGTTGATCTTCGACGACAAAAACAAATGGGTCACGTTGCGGTTCGTCGTCCACGAAGGCAAACGTTACCAGGTGGAAAGTGTCGCCTTTATTGGTAACCGCTTGTTCTCCAGCAAGTCGCTGACGTCGGGCGTCGAAATGAAGCCCGATCCGACCGACCGCACGGCCGTGGACCGCGTCTACCATTTCTTCCGGCCGCTGGCGCCGGGTCCGCAACCTTTTGAGCAAGCGCGCATGAATGCCGACGTGGCCTGGCTCAAGGAGCTCTATGGCAGCCAAGGCTATATTTTTGCCGATGTCGAGGCCGAGCCGATTTATCTGGAGGAACCCGGCAAGCTGAAGCTGATGTACCACATCGAGGAAGGCAAACGTTGGCGCGTCGGCAATATTTACGTTCACATCAACGGCGATAATCCGCACACGAAGATTCAGACAGCCTTGAACCGGCTCTCCTTCCAATCGGGCCAAATTGCCGACGTTCGTGAACTGCGCGCGAGCGAGCGGCGTTTGCAGGCCAGCGGTTTGTTCCTTACCGATCCGGTTCGCGGGGTTTCACCAAAGATCACCTATACTCTCCCAGGCTCCAACGATTCGGAAATGGCCAGCCGAAAGAAAGGCTCTGGCTTCCGCGGACAAAGCCCCGATGAAACACCGCAACGCGTCAACGACGCATGGGCGACAACGCCGTCCGCAGCGGTCGATGGCCCCGCACTGATTGCACCTCCTTCCGCCGAGCCATCGCTACAAGCTCCGCCGGTGCCCACTTATAAGGTTGCACCGCCAGCTAATTTCGTCCCTGGCGACGATGCCGCGGACATCCATATCTATCTCGAGTCGCAGCCTGAAATTGCATCCGTTAACGTTACGGCATCATCCGATCAACAAATCAGTGCTCCAGGTGGTCGATCGGCTTCCGGTGCTTCCACACCACAGGCGTACGAAGTACGTCGTCCGCCTTATGATGAACCTGCTGATGCTGTAGCACAATCGAACCAAGGCTGGTCAAGCGGTACATCGTATCCGCAATCGCAATACGCTTATCAGCAGCCAACGCAACAAGTCACTCAACAACAAAATGCTCCCTCGAACCAAAACACGTATCAACGGTTCACGGTCCGCACACAAAGTCCCTACCAAGCAGCAACGACTCCAAGTTACGCCCCACCAGCAACAGCCACGCAAGCTGTCTACAACACTTCTGGTCAATACACGGCGCAGCCAGCGGCGGTAACGCCCTACAATCAATACGGTTCGACTGCCTACGGCGGCCAGACGGTGGGAGCCACCGGCCCCGATACAGTCGCCGCCGGCACGACGAAGTACCCGGTCCAGCAAACGGCCATTACCGAGCCGCAACTACCACCAACGCAGCCGACGACCGTTACTGCCCCAGTGGCCACGCCACCTTTCGCCGCTCCTCCGGTTCCAACGGCAGAAACGTTACCGCCGCCGTCCTACCCGGCTCCTCAATATGCTCCCGCTCCGCAGCCGGTGCCGCAATACGCGCCGGCACCCGCTTACGGTGCTCCGCCAGCCGGACCACCGCCACAAATGTTGCCCCCCAATCCGAATATCACACCGATTGCGCCGCCGCCCGGCACAGGCCCTGCTACGGGGCCGGTTGATCCATTTACACCCACGCAGATGTTCAATGACCCGGCCGTCGATATGGACGTTGTGCTCAGCGAAGCCCAAACCGGCCGCCTGATGTTGGGTGTGGCCGTGAACTCCGACGCCGGCCTCGTCGGCCAAATCTTGCTCGACGAACAGAACTTCGATTGGACCCGCCCACCCACGAGCTGGGATGATTTTGTCAGTGGCCGCGCGTGGCGCGGTGCCGGACAGCGCTTCCGCTTGGAAGCCGCTCCCGGCACGCAAGTGCAGCGGTATTTGGCTAGTTTCACCGAGCCAAACCTGATGGACTCGCAAGTTAGCCTGGGCTTGAGCGGTTCGTATTTCACGCGCAAGTATCGCGACTGGGATGAAGAACGCGCGGGCGGCCGTGTTTCACTTGGTTACCAGTGGGTCGAGAACGACCTTTCGACCGCCGTGGCCTACCGCGGCGAAAACGTGGTGATCAGCAATCCGGCCAATCCCGCGCCGCCAGAACTCACCGAAACCGTCGGCTCCAACACGATCCACGGCTTCAAGTGGACCGTTGCGAATGATACGCGCGATAGCGCATTCCTGGCGACGGAAGGTCACTTCCTGCAACTCGAACTGGAAGAGGTCGTGGGAAGTTTCCAGTATCCCCGCGCGATCGTCGATGCACGCCAGTACTTTTTGCTTGCCGAACGGCCCGACCATTCGGGTCGGCATGTGCTCACGGCGTCGACCCGCGTCGGCTTCACGGGCAACGATACGCCTGTGTTTGAGAACTTCTTTGCCGGCGGCTTCTCCACGTTACGTGGCTTCGAGTTCCGCGGCGCGTCACCTGTCGACGCGGCAACCCATGTGCAGGTCGGTGGTCAATTCGAATGGCTCAACACGCTCGAGTATCTATTCCCGCTCAGCGCCGACGACATGATCCACGGCGTGGCTTTCGTGGATTTTGGCACGGTCGAACAGAATGTCGCGATCCACTCGCAAGACTTCCGCGTTGCGCCAGGCCTTGGGTTGCGAATTACGGTGCCGGCAATGGGCCCGGCGCCGATCGCCCTCGACTTTGCTTTCCCCGTTGCCAAAGCCGATACGGACAACACGCAGGTCTTCAGCTTCAATATCGGCCTGCAACGTTGAGACAGCGGCGAGTGGCGAGGCGCGAGCGGCGAGGAGCGAGGAGCGAGTGCGTAGGGTGGGCATAGCCCACCAGCGTGATCAATACCCGTGCCAAATTTCCGTCTTCACTTGGTCGCCATACCAGCCCGTGTGCCACATGACGCGCGGATAATTGCGCTCAGCCCCAAAGTAGCCCCAGCGGTAACTTTCCACCGGAAAACCGTAGTGGTACCAGCCGCCGCTACGCGCGGAGCCAGCACCGGTGGTCACCGATGCCGCCTGGGAATCAGGTTGACGATGATAATTGTACGACTGCTCCAACATTCCGCCTGACCGGACACTTTGCGGACCCGTCGCTTGATTTGCCGGCGGTGTGGCGGGCGCGCCATTCTCAGCGCCTAAACAGAATGAAACGCCGCAAGTCAGCAGAAGCGAGACTATCGCGCAAAAAGATACCAATCGCGCACGTCGATATGTCGAGTACTTCATCCTTTGCCTCCCTGCAATTACGTTCGGCAACGCTTGCCAGCCGAGTTCTCGCTGAAAACGTACGCGTTCCAGTTCGCCGCTAGCCATCACAATTCATTTCTTCGGTGCTGGCAAGGGTTCACTGTTTTTAGTTCCTGCGGATTGAGAATCACTAACCGGCGCGGGGCCTGCTTGTTCAACGACCACGCCGCCGGCGGAATTACCAACCTCAGCATTTGTGGCCGATGGGCCATCCAACCATTCATATCCCGGCGGCCCACCGCCGCCCGGGCCCCAGCCACCAGTTCCTAGCCCCCAGCCTCCGTTCACCACCTGTGGCGTGCCGAAAGGAACTCCGTATAAATTGCCAAAGTACGGCGCGTAGCTACCGCCCCAGCGCATTTTGTAGTAGTCCAAGTGATACGGGTACGGTCGCTGAAACCAGCCGCTCGATTCCTGCGGCATCACCCAGGCCTGCCGCCGATTCCACCCATTTCGCCACTCACTTCCGTTGCGCTTCCCGTCGAATCCATGCCGCTGATACACGGGAGGCGGCCCTCCATGGTCGCCCTGCTGGCTTCCGCCCTGCGGTCCGCTATTTCCCCCTGATGGTCCTCCTGGACCACCTTGGGGCGGCTGACCGTATGCCAGAACGGCGGCGATCAGAATCAGTCCAATCGTTCCGAAACCAAAGATGAGCAGCTCTGCGCGATCGCGTACCACGCCTCTATCTCCCAAGTGTCGGCCAATTTCGCACCCAGCTTTCATCTTAGGCAGTGGTCGCGCCAGCCACTATGAAAATAGGCCCTTTGCGCGAGGTACGCAGTCACGTTTCGCTGCTAGCCTAGCATGCAATCCCTACAGCCATTACAAAGCGATTGGCATTCGCCTGCATTCGCCTTTTGGATTTGTTTTACCGTGCATACCAGGCCGCAAGCCGCTCGAGTTCCCTACTCTCCGCCAGCCAGTGAACGGCGCGATCCAAGCCCGCCGTCGCCATTCCGCGCTCCAGTGCGACGACGATCTCGATCATGTCTTCCGCAGTCGGCTCGCGATCGACGGCCAGCCAGCGGAGCAGCCACATCGCCATTGGATGCATGAAGGTAAGTCTGCGCGTACTATCCAGCAGCGACGAATTCGAGTGCGATAGAGCATATCTGCGAGAAACTGCGTGCGCCACAAAACAACGTTCTAGCGGTTTTAGCACGTCGTCGCCTAGCGGCCCAAGCGCCCGTTCCAGTTGCTCAGAAGCCACGGCGGCAAAACGCGGGTGCAAATCCGCGGGAAGTGTGTGTGCCTTTGCCAGTCGCCCGCTGGCGCGCATCGCGTACCAATGATCTCGTAAAGTCCGCGTGGGCTTGCCGCCAGGAAAACAGCGGACAAAGTGTGCCCCCAACCGGCGAAATAATCTCGAAGTACGTTTGCCAGGGACGACCCGGTCGCGAAACAGTTCTCCCAACTCGTGGTCGGAAAGCTCTTCCGCTGCCTGAATAACTCCAGCCACCGATTCGGGCGCGAGATGCTTCCAACGGCATTGTTCGATCAGATTGCAGAACCGCACGCACTTTGCGACGCGCCGCACCAGCGGCAGGCGTTCATCCGTAAGGCATCGCTCCAGCGCTGAAGCCACGTATTCAAAATCATTCCACCCGCGCCGCACTCGCCCGGCCACGGCGGGCGCAGCCACACGGCCTCCCTCGTCCTTCACCAATCGTTTCAAGAATCCTAGATGCTCGCTAACGGGCCGCCCCCGCTCTGCCGCGGCCGATGGACAACTTCGCAATACCGTTGCAAAAGTCTTTCGTTCCCAACGCACGACCTGCAAAGGGAACTGCCGGCACGCGAGCGGTTTGGCATCCGCTCCAAAAACCTCGTGAATGCGGCAAAGGCCTGCGGCGGTGAGGAACACGCAACTTCCATCCGCTTTGTGGGCGAGCACTGGGGCCCGGCCAAGAAGGACTGAACGCCGCACGACGCGCACGCCTTGAAACTCCGGCTGCTGCTCCCACTGCTGTGATTGCAGCCGCGCCACATCCTCCGCATCGAGCCGAATCACTGTCTCGCGACAACATGCGGCGCAATTGTGGCAATTCCAGTGCTCGATAATCGGCAAACTGGAAAGGCGGACTGCCATGGAGGATCAGGTGGTTACGATTTGTTGTGAAGGGAATGTCTTACAAGCTGATAACTTCGCCGGATGAGCCGCGTCGCGTCCACCGGTTCAGCTTCGTTCGCAAGCTACCGCTCAATGGAGGCTTGTCAAGAAAGCTCATTTGGTCGGTACCCAATTTTCGAACGACAATCCAGTCACACGCGAGAACTCGCCCGTGTTCATTGTGACGAGCGTGCAACCATGTACAAGACAAATTGCGGCGATCTGCAAATCGAAAGGTCCGATGATTTTGCCCGCGGTTTCGAGCGCATGGCGGATTCGACCGTATTCCAACGCAGCGCTGTCGTCGAACGGATGCGAGTGGAAAGGTGCAAGAGTCGCCAAAACAAGTGCCACACGCCGATTCGCGTTTCCATATTTCAGCGCTCCATGAAACAGCTCGGATCTGACGATGGAACAGCTGACAATATTGTTCGGCCGTTCGGCCTGTAGTCGCACGCGAATGGGACTATTTGCGTGCTTCAGATAGTCGATCCAAGAATTGGTGTCGAGCAAATATGCCATCACCAAGTGTCTCGCTGCGGCAAATCGCCCTGCGCCGGCCGTTCAATTCGCTCGCCCGCGAGCGCGCCCGCTGTCTCATCGAAGTAACCATTCGGCCACGCTGACTCGGCGGCCAGTTCCGCTAACTGCGGATCCGCGGTTAAAGGAATCACTTCCGCGCGCGTACCCGGAGCCAAATCAACCGGCTCTAACGGGCGAAATACGCCGGAATCATAAACGACGGGAATCGTGTGACTCATATAATGAAAGTATAACTTGCACGATGGGTCGGTGTCCAATGAGCTGGCCGGGTTAGCACCTTCCAGAGCGCTAACGCGTTGCATCACGGAAATCCGTCGGCGACTTGGCCCAATGGAAATATGCCGGCGTCCAGCTTTCGCTATACTACGGGCACGTTCGTTTCTCGTCCCTTGAAGGCAAGTCATGACTTCCGATATAACTCGGCGCGAATTCGTCCGACGCGGCGCTGTTTTCGGCTCCGGCATCCTATTGGCGGGCAAGTGCCACGGCCAAACCGGCGATATGAAATCTACCGCGCACACGTACAAGACGGTTGGCGACCTGGCGATCAAAGCCGATGTATTGCGCCCTGCCGACGAACTGATTCGTCCCGTGCTCGTGTGGATTCACGGTGGCGCCTTAATCATGGGCGACCGGCGTGGCGTTGATCGGCGCGTGAAGCAGCACGCACTTTCCGCTGGCTACGTTCTGGTCTCGATCGATTACCGGCTTGCCCCAGAAACGAAGCTTCCCGAAATCATCGCTGATTTGGAAGACGCCTTCCGCTGGCTACGACACGATGGCCCGCGGCTGTTTCATGCTGATCCCGATCGCTTGGCAGTCGTTGGCGGTTCGGCCGGCGGGTATCTCACGCTGACCAGCGGGTTTCGCGTTCAGCCCCGTCCTCAAGCCCTGTTCTCTTTGTACGGCTATGGCGATTTGATCGGCGACTGGTACAGCAAACCGAGCCCCTATCCTCGCCATCACCATAGCCATTTATCGCGAGAGGAGGCCTATCGGCAAGTCAGCGGCCCACCCATTGCCGAGGCGCCGAATCGCCATGGCAATGGCGGCGCTTTTTACGAATATTGCCGCCAAACGGGCACCTGGCCGCAGGCGGTATCGGGTTGGGATCCGCAGAAAGAAGCCGAGCGGTTCAATCCGTTCATGCCCATCAAAAATGTGACGGCCGACTATCCGCCCACGGTTTTGGTCCACGGCACGAAGGACACCGACGTGCCCTACGAGCAATCCACCATGATGGCCGAGCGACTGCGGCAGGCTGGCGTTCCACACAAACTGATCACCGTAAAGGACGCCGAGCACGGCCTTGCCGGGGCCGATGCCCAGGCCGTCGACGCGGCATACGCCGAGGCGTTTGCGTTCATAGATGAACGGCTATGGAAGAAATAGCTACACGCTGACCGTCCTGCCTGGATTCCGCTCGCGGTAACAGGTATTCTAAATTGGTGGGGCGATACGCTGGTCAAAAGTCTTCTCACAGGCATCCAATGAGCGACACTTTGCATTATATAACTGATGAGCATGGCGCACGAACCGCTGTCGTTCTGCCGCTGCCCCAGTACGAGAAACTTCTAGAAGATTTGGAAGATTTGGCCGCGATTGCCGAACGCCGCGAGGAGCCTGTCGTGTCCCACGGTGAGTTCGTGGCCGACTTGAAGCGCGATGGCATTCTTTAACTTGGTGTGGCGTTCTTCTACGAAGAAGGATTTGCGCCGGGCGCCACTGGCTCTGCCAGTGCTCCGGATGCAAAACCCTTACGGCACAACGAATAGTCTTAACTTCTCCAGCGTCGTGTAGCTGAGCGCAAGCTGATGCACGACCTATTCGAGTGAATATCGTGCGTGGCCGTCCGATCACCAAACACTGGCGAAGCCAGTGGCACCCAGCCAAAATCGTTAGAGCAACTCCGCTAACCGGTCGCGCGGGTCTTGCAGGCTATCGGCCATTTTGTGAATTCGACTTGCCAGACTTGCGGCAAAATTAGAGTGTCATGTGGGAATTCCAAATTTGACGAATCGCCTCTTTATCGCGTCCCGTCAATTCACCGACGCGGACGTGCAAGAGTGACTTTTCAGCCGTCACCAAACGGCTCAGCCGGACAATCGATGGTTTCGCTAAACCGGCGGCCGCCCAATCAGCCCATGAGATATCAAATGCATCGGTGTGCTGGGCCGATGTTATCCGGCAGATGACCACATCGGAGCCGACATCGAAAAGTGCCAAAGCTGGTCGAGGCTTACTTACCTGCCCCGAGGTGAATGGAAAACGGCAGATGAAGACCTCACCAAATTTCATGGGTAAGCATCATAAATCGCATCTTCGGGGCTATCATCTTTCATAAACTGCTCGTACGAGGCCCGTCGCCATTCATCGTCTTCCAAGTCACCCTCGACAAGCACCAAGACCTTGGCCTTGCCCGATTTAGGCAGTTTCGCCAGCACTTCGGGTGGTAGCACGAGCGCCGATTCCCCGCTCAATTCGGTCTCAAACTGTATCGATGTCATGCCATTATCGTATGTTGGCAGGTCGAAAACAGCAAGCTCACAGCAACTCCGCCAAGCGGTCGCGCGGGTCTTCCAGGCTATCGGCCATTTTGTTGAGGGCCTCGGTTTCGATCTGCCGCACGCGCTCGCGGGTGAGGCCGAGTTGCTCGCCGATTTCCTTGAGTGTGCGCGGTTCGTGGTCATCGAGGCCGAACCGCATGCGTAGGACCGTGGCCTCGCGCTGATCCATCGTGGTCAGCATATCCATCACGTGATGCAGGCAATCGACTTCGACGAGTGCATCATCGGGTGTGAGCTGCCGCTCATCCATCACCATGTCGCCGAGCGTCCAACCCGCTTCGCTCTGGTCGGTCTGGGGGGTCGCGTTGTAGATTTTGATCGCCTTCTTGATGATGGGCAGCTTCTTCTTCGGCAAACCCAGAATGCGCGCCACCTCTTCCGGCGTGGGCCCGCGCCCCAGCTCTTCGGTCAGCCGTGCCGTGGCCCGCCGCCACTTGCTCAACAGCTCGACCATGTACGCCGGAATGCGGATCGTTTTGCCCGAGTTGATGAGGGCACGTTTGATGGACTGCTTGATCCAATAGCTGGCGTACGTGCTGAACCGTGTGCCCATCGCCGGGTCGAAACCCTCGACGGCGCGCAAGAGCCCGAGATTGCCTTCTTCGATGAGATCCTGTAGCCCCAAGCCTTTGCCCGAGTAGCCGCGCGCGATGTTCACCACCAACCGAAGATTCGCGCGCACCATTTGGTCGCGCGCCCGCGTGTCGCCCTCGCCAATCCGCCCCGCCAACTCCCGCTCTTCCCTGGCATTGAGCAGCGGCGTTTCGTTGATCTCGCGGAGATAGGTTTCGAGCGGCGTCTGCACGGCGCTGCCCGATCGGCGCCGTTTGGAAGTGGTAGTGGCCATCGTCGGCTCGCTGCGTACAAGAGGGGTCTCAGGATGGGTGTGCGGCAAGCCGGGAACTCGGAGCCAGGAGTGCTAACTCGGCAGTTCCACCGCCACGCTCCGAGCTTCCTGCTCCCTAACCCTGTCATCGACCGCCGACGCTAGCATCTGCACGCTAGGCAAGATACATCGCGCTACGCGGGTTGTACCCCACGTTCGGCGTGTATCAATAAGAACGGCACAACGGGTTAGGCGTACCCGTTGTGCCGATTGGATGTGTTGGAATGAGAACAGCATGGGTGGCTGGAGGCTCACGCAGCGAACTCCCAGCGAGTTTGTGTATGCTCTGACGTGCTGGGGGCTCGGCTTCGCCTCGACCCCAGCCACGCTTCACCCCGTGTAACTTAACCTTCGGACGGGCCTGATTCGGTTCCTGTGCCGGCTTCCAGTTCCGCGGCGCTCTTGAACAGCGGGCCGGAACCGGAACCAACGCCGCCCTTGAGCTCGACGTTTGAACTCCCGCCGGTGGCAGCGAGCACTTCCTCATCGACCGAAAGGTCATCCTCGGTCCATTCGACGCGCTTGCGCGACAGGCCGATCTTCCGCTCATCGGCATCGACGCGGAGGATTTTCACCTCGATTTCGTCACCAACTTTCACCACGTCTTCCGGATTCTCGACCTTGTGATCGGCAAGTTCCGAAATGTGGAGCAAACCTTCGAGGCCATCTTCGAGGCCCACGAAGACACCGAAGTTGGTGATCTTCGTGACCTTGCCCTTCACGAGTTGGCCGGGTTGGTAACGGTTCGGAATATCCGTGGCCCACGGGTCATCATCCATTTGCTTGAGACCCAGGGCGATGCGGCGGCGTTCTTGATCGACGCTGACCACCTTGCACTCGACTTCCTGGCCCTTCTCGACGACCTCGCTCGGATGGCCGATCTTGCGGGTCCAGCTCATATCGCTCACGTGCAACAGGCCATCGATCCCTTCCTCGATTTCGATGAACGCGCCGTAGTTCGTGAGGTTGCGCACGCGGCCCTTGACCATCGCGCCCGGCGGGTAGCGGTCGGCGACCTTGTCCCACGGGTTCGATTGCGTCTGCTTCATGCCGAGCGAAATCTCTTGTTTTTCCTTGTTGATGTCGAGAACCATGACCTCGACCTCTTGGTCGATGTGCACCAGTTCGCTCGGGTGGCTGATGCGCTTCGTCCACGACATCTCGCTGATGTGCACCAGGCCTTCGATGCCATCCTCGAGCTTCACGAACGCGCCATAGCTCATCACGTTGACGACCGTGCCCTTCACGACCGAGCCAACGGGGTACTTCTCGGGCACGTGTTCCCACGGGCTGGCCGATTTTTGCTTGAGGCCCAGGGCGATTTTCTCCTTCTCGTAATCGATGTGGAGAATCATCACCTCGACCTGGTCGTCGATCTTGACCATTTCGCTGGGATGATTGATGCGGCCCCAGCTCATATCGGTGATGTGCAACAGGCCGTCGATGCCGCCCAGGTCGACGAACGCGCCAAAGTCGGCAATGTTTTTCACCACGCCCTTGCGGAGCTGGTTGACTTCGAGCTGCTTCAAGAGCTCGCTCTTCTTTTGCGCCCGCTCGGCCTCGATGAGGCTGCGGCGGCTCACGACGATGTTGCGGCGGGCTTCGTCGATCTTGAGCACCAGGCACTTGATCTCCTTGCCGATGTATTCGCCGATATCGTGCGGCCGGCGGATATCGACCTGGCTGGCCGGCAGGAACACGTTGACGCCGATATCCACCAGCAAGCCGCCCTTGATCTTGCGGGTCACCATACCGCTGACCGTATCGCCTTCGTGGACGGTCTCCATGACCTTCATCCACTTTTCGATCTTTTCGGCCTTGCGTTTGCTGAGGACGATCATACCACGATCGTCCTGGCGACCTTGCACGTCTTCGGTATCTTCCACGAGAACGCGAATCGTTTCGCCGACCGCAGGCAGTTCTTCGCCTTCTTCCCACTCGTTGCGGGGGATGATGCCTTCGCTCTTGTAGCCTACGTCGACCAGGATGAAGTCGTTATCGACGCGGAGGACGCGTCCTTCGACGATTTGATTGGGGCCGACTTCGGCGCTGGTGAGCCAAATTGCTTCATCGGGGAGCGAGTCGCCGATGGCTACATTCCAATCCTCTTCAGAAACGTCGAATTCTCGAATTAAGTTGCGATTAACCATAAAAAGGGAAACAAAAATTGGTTAGGGCGACCGCCGCGACCACCACGAACGCCTCGCCGGTTTACGGAGCATCTCCTTGGTACCGGGCAAGCGCACACCGCCAGCCGCATTGAGGGGGCCCAAGGGGAACCCAACATCATAGCCGACTTGAGGTTAGGAAACAATGTGGCCGTGGGAAGGGTAGGGGGGCGGCGGGGGCGATGGTAATATAGGCAGTGGGAGTCGATTGTTTTTGTCGCCTAGCCATCCTTGAATAGGATTGCCAGGAACACCACGTATAGCCCGCCCTGGATCACAAACCCAATGGCGAATCCCAATATGGGGCGACGGAAAAGCGAAAAGACACCTACGCCGATCATGGGACCGCTGGCCATGAACATCAACGGCCATGCATCGCGAATCGAGACTGGAATGAATCGAGGCAGGTTCAATCCGAGGATGGCCGAACGGAAAAACCATATCTCAACTCCAAGCCCAACGGCGACAAGAGTGAAGCACACGAATAACTTCTTGAGTGAAAAACGGACCTGATCTACAGCGTCGCCGCGTTCTCGATCAACTCTTTGATCGTCCATACATGATCCGTCAGCCCGCTGGCCATTGCAGGGGTTTTGCCTTTCAGGGCCTCATGCTTCCGGGCGAAATTATACCATGCCACGAATGAGGCTTGCATAGTCGTGGATCGTCGTTAAATGAAAATAGTTTAGCGGATTGCAGGGCCGTTCACGGCCAGTCTTTTAAAGCTGCTATAGCTGTCATGTTGTAGTGGAGTTCTTTCGCTTTTGTAGTATCTGATGAGTCGAAACGTGTCCGCCATGTTGGATCGGCCGCCGTGCTTTGCGTCTCTTGACGCTGGCGGGATTGGTGAGGAACCGGTCGATGTGGACTTTCCGGGCCAGCCAAAGCAGCTTCTTCGCCATCTGCGGGGATGTTTTTCCGGCGAACGCCGCCGTCCAGTGTTCGTCGCGATGACGATCGCCATGCCACGCGACACGCCGGCAATCTCGTCCGCCAAGTAATAGAAGGAGAATTTGGGCGTGCTGGTCGCCGCTTCTTTCGTGGCGGCTGGGTGGGCGACACGCAGGGCCGCCAGGATCGTGTTGACAGCGTTGTACATGGCCACCGCCAGACAGAATCCAAACAGTGCGGCCTGCGGATAGCCCAGCGTGTTGAGCTCGCACCGCAGTACCATCGTCAACTTGTGAAAGGCGTTTTTGATCTTCCACCGCGAAAGATAAGCCTGAGCTAGGGTTTGGCCGGTGACCTTCTGCGGCAGGTTCGTCAGCAGATGGATTTCCGTGTCCTTGTCGCGAGTCAGCTGATCCAGCTGGATCGTGATGCGGCGGACGATCATTTCGCCGCCATCACCGTCGGTCAGACGCACTTTTTGCTCGTTGACCACGCCGGTGTCGGTGCGGCCCAGACGCCGCTGCCGTCCCGCCGGCTCGAAGCCCAGCGCGCCGTGATGGCGGACCAGAAAATAGCCGCGACGCTCCTGCACACCGAACAGAAACTCGCGCGTCGAGAAGTCGCGATCGGCAATCCAGCATTGCCGAGGCTGCACTTTATTAAGCAGGTGCCGAAACAGCGGCTTCTGGTTCGCATGGCCATCCGCACAAACGACGACCTCTTCGATCAATTCGCGGTGGGGATTGAGAACCGCCAGGGTCTGCCCCGGCAGCGCCGCGTCTCCCCAACGACGCAACTCCTTGAGTCGATGGTGCGTTCCCTGCAAGCGATTTCCGTCGACGATCCGCACGTCATAGCCGGGCAGGGGGCCGGGGAACGCCGCTTCCATGTCGTCGATGATGGCCGCCAGATCGGCCGCGATTTCCCGAACCAACGCCTCGCACACACCAGGCTCGATGCCCGCCACCTTCTGGTACAACGCCTGCACCGAGACCCCAACCCGCTGGCTACGCTCTCGGTAGGCGGCGTGAAGCGACGGCTGAATCTGAGTGACCACCGGTCCCAGCAAGTCGGCACACGTGGAGAACGCCTAGTCGCGACAACACTGTCGCTGGGCCGTTCGCTCAAACAACCCATCTAATCGCCGGGCAGTAAAGATGTTTTCCAGAGTTCCACGAAACATCACACTCACTGGGCTTTGTTCAATAAACGGACCAAACACCTTGTCAAAAACCATGCTGCCTCTCCTGCGGAGAACGAAATACCCCTCAGGAAAGTCTCACCAATAAGCATTCCCAACGCTACCCACCCGTCACCGCAGTCACTGACAGCTCTAAAAGACTGGGCGTGAACGCCCCTTTTTGTCAATCCCTTGTAGCCCATTCGCATTTGTCCGTCGCTGCGTTACCATGGTAGGACTCATTCAACTCTTCCGTGGCGTTTCAGGCGATCAAACCGACCGACCGGTGCATGCGTCCTCTTGCACTGCTGCGTCGCGCTTCGCCACAGCGCCGCACGAACCAACGTCGCAACTTTAATACGAGGCACAACATGGCTACGGTGATGTCCAATCTGCTTCCCGAGGTAGATGCGTTTCTTGAAAAATCGCTGCAGCGGCCGCTGGTGGGCGGCAAGGAACTTGAGGCCGCCGATGGCCGCACGTTCGAAACCCACGATCCCGGCTCCGGCGACGTGCTCGCGACCGTGCCCGCCATGGGGGCCAAGGAAATCGACGCGGCCGTGAAAGCCGCTCAGCAAGCGTTCGATAAATCTGGTTGGGCCACGCTGCCGCCGAACGAACGGGGCGCGAAGCTGCATCGCTTTGCCGACGAGGTCGAACGCCGGCTCAACATCATCGCGCAGATCGAAGCGCTCGATGCCGGCAAGATCGAAGCCCACGCGCAGGGCGATGTGGCCAATTTTGTTGCCACGATCCGCTATTTCGCCGAGGTTGCCCAGCACGTCAGCCGCCGCAACATTCTGGCCGTCAAAGGCCACGAAGCCTGGACGATGCGGCACCCCTGGGGCCCCTGCGGCTTCATCTTCCCGTGGAACTTCCCCATGCTGCTCATCGGTTGGGGCATCGCTCCGGCGCTGGCGGCCGGCAACACGGTCGTCATCAAGCCGGCCGAGGACACGCCGCTCTCCGCCATTTACTTGAGCCATCTGGCCAAGGAGATCGACCTGCCTGACGGCCTCATCAACGTGGTCACCGGCTACGGCGACACGGCTGGCGCTGCCGTTTCGCAGCACCCCGGCCTGCGACGCATGAGCTTCACCGGCTCGCCGGAAGTCGGCCGCCTCGTGGCCGAAGCGTGCGGCCGCAACCTCGTGCCCGCGAAGTTGGAACTCGGCGGCAAAGGCGCGGCCGTGGTGTTCGAGGATGTCGATATCGCCGAGACGGCTGCCAAGCTGGTCGGCGCGATCACCTTCCACACCGGCCAGGTCTGCTGCGATGCCACGCGTTGGCTCGTCCATAAAAAGATTTACAACAAGTTCGTTGACGAATGCGTCAAGCGGCTCAAGCAGGTGAAAGTTGGTTACCAGCTCGAAGGCTCGACCCAAATGGGCCCCGTCGTCAACGAGAAGCAGCGAGAGCGCGTGCTGCGATATTTGGCGAACGGCGTCAAGGAAGGCGCGAAGATGATTTTGGAAGGCGGCCGCGCCGATGTGCCGGGCAAGGACGGCCATTACGTGAAGCCGGCCCTCCTGGAAGGCAGCCTCGAAAACGTGGCAGCCCGCGAGGAAATCTTCGGCCCCGTCGCGTTCCTCGCCAAGTTCGAACGCGAGGAAGAGGCCATCGCGATGGTGAATAACACCGATTACGGCCTGGCGAACAGCGTGTGGTCGACCGACCTTGGCCGCTGTGCCCGCGTGGCCGAACAAATGCGGGCCGGCAACTCCTGGATCAACGCCCACAACGTGTTCCCGCACGGCGTGCCCTACGGCGGCATCGGCAAGAGCGGCCTCGGCGGCGGCGTGAACTCGGTCGAAACGTTGTTCGACTATTGGCGCAGCGTCAGCGTCGTGCGGCCGCTGTAATGCCGACGTTGATTACGCCGAAGGCGTTCAACATCAAAGCCAGGGTCGCAGCACAGCCACGCACCCTGGGTGTTAATAGCGGATTAACACATAAACCCCAACGGGGTTTCACCATTGCGACGCTTATTGGCGCCGTGATGTTGAACCCCGTTGGGGTTCAGGGTACTCTTTTCAACATCGCCCCAGGGTGCGCCGCAGAGCGGCGACCCTTGGCTACGGAGTGAAACGCCTTCGGCGTTTACGGTGTGTGGACCTGCGCCCATGCGTTGGCAGGTAGATTCAATTGGAGCGGACCGATGATATCGTCCACTGCGCGGTTTGTTTTTCTTGCCATCGTCATCGGCCTACTATTGTCGTTTGGTGGCCCGACGTGTATTTTGCTGGCCGATTCTCCTGCCTTCCCGCCGCGCGTTACGCTCGCCGAAATCCAACAGCGCATTAGCGCGGCACCCAAGACCCATCCGCGCCTACTCGCCACGCGCGAGCAGCTCACGAACCTGTCCAAGACGCTCGATAGCGACCCGCTCCGCCGCCAACTCGCCGACGCCATCATTCGCGAAGCGACTCACCTGCGCACCGTGCCGCCCATCGAGCGTAAACTCATTGGCCGCCGCCTCCTCGATAAATCACGCACCTGTGTCGAACGTGTGAGCGCACTGGCGATGGCCTACTACCTCACGGGCGACGCGAAGCACGTTGACCGCTGCAAGCAAGAAATGCTTGCCGCGGCCCGCTTTAGCGATTGGCATCCTGAGCATTTCCTCGATACGGCCGAAATGACATTCGCGCTCGCCCTGGGTTACGACTGGCTTTACGGCGAGCTCGACGACGCCAGCCGCCAGGAAATTCGCGCGGCCATTGTCTCCAAAGGCGTGCGAGTGCCGTTCGATACGAAATTTAACGGTTGGGTGCGAGCGACGAACAACTGGGGGCAAGTTTGCCATGGCGGCCTAACCGTCGGTGCCCTCGCGGTAATGGAAGACGAACCCGACCTCGCCGCCCGCACCGTTTACAGCGCGCTCACCAACGTCGTCCCGTCGATGAAGGCCTTCGCTCCCCACGGCAGCTACCCGGAAGGGCCGGGCTACTGGTCGTATGGCACAAGCTACAACGTGCTCCTGATTAGCGCACTCGAAAGTGCCTTGGGCAGCGACTTCGGTCTCTCGCAAGCACCCGGCTTCAAAGAGACAGGGGCCTATCCGGCAATCGCCTGCGGTCCGTCGGGCCTGTTCTTTAACTATGCCGATGGCAGCGACGATCGCGGCATCCAGCCCGCCCGTTTTTGGTTCGCCGCGCGATACCATCGGCCCGATTGGCTCCGCGACGAGCGCGAGTATTGGAGCGACACGCTCACCCGCTGGAGTCGCAATCCGCACATCGATATGGGCCGCGAAATTCCGCTGGCCCTATTGTGGATGGAGCCGCCGGCCGCCAACGTGCCAAACCGGCTGCCACTTAATTGGCAAAGTGAAGGCAGCGTGCCGGTCACGATCCATCGCAGTTCGTGGAACGACGCCGATGCTGTTTTCATCGGTCTCAAAGCGGGTTCGCCCTCCGGCAATCATGGCCACATGGACGTCGGCTCGTTCGTGCTCGATAGCGACGGCGTCCGCTGGGCGGCCGATCTCGGGGCCGAGCCGTACAACGGCATCGAAACGCGCGGTATGGATTTGTGGAATCGCGCCCAGAATTCCGATCGCTGGAAGATCTTCCGGCTCAACAATTTTAGCCATAACACGCTGGTGATCGACGACCAGCTGCAACTAGCCGCCGGCAACGCCACCGTCGAAAAATTCAGCGACGCCCCGAGCCGTCCGTTTTCGATCGTCGATATGACGCCGGTCTACAAAGGGCAGGCTGCCTCGGTGAAGCGCGGCGTTGCTTTGCTACCCTCGCATGAAGTGCTGATTCAAGATGAACTCACGGGCCTGAAACCTGGCAGTCGAGTGCGCTGGGGTATGCTCACGCCTGGCGAACCGGCGGAACTCGGACGACAAACGCTCGAGTTGCATCAGCAAGACAAGCGACTGACGCTCAAGCTGCTCGAACCGCGAAAACTGCAATGGCGTGAAATCGAAACCGCCAAGCCGCCGCACGAATGGGATTCGCCAAATCCCGGCACGCGCATGATCGCCTTCGAAGCCGTCGCACCCGAATCCGGCACGCTCACGCTGGCGGTTCTCACCACGCCCGGTTCTTGCAAGGCGTCTGTCGCCGACGAGATCAGGCCACAGCCGCTCAAGGAATGGGGGAATTCAGCGGCACGTAAGAAGTAAAGGAATGTGGGAGGCGTCTCCAACGCCGATGGCGGTATCCAACGCAACGCGTCATCGGCCTCAGAGAGGCCTCCCACATCTCAATGAATACGCGGCCGTGGGCGGAACGCGCTCTCGCTCCTCGCAACTCGCTCCTCGCCCCTCCGCCTCACTGCATCCAGCTCAACAACTGAATCACACACAGCACGATGCCCATGAACACGATGATCCAGAGCGCGAACCGGCCGGCGTGAACAAGAATCGCTCGCATGTCTTCGTGGCGAGTTGCCGCGCACACCAGGCTCACACTTACAATCAGTGGTGCCGCGTACCACAAGCGCATCGCACTCGCGGCCGCTAACAGCAGCGTCGGCAAGATCGAGAATGTTGCCAGCATATCAATCATCGCAGTTACGCCTTCGCCTTCTGATCTTCTGGCGGCACGATGATCAGTGGCCCACCGTAAGCATCAAAAATCACCAGCACATTCAATAACCCAGCGATCACGGTAAACATCGTGCCGATATCGAAGTACTCGCCGTAGTCGTAGTTCCACTTCGCCAATTCGTCGGCATGCTCGACCGTATGATTCGGGTCGGTCTGGTCCTTCGACGTGAGGTACGTTACGCGCTCGCCATCCGGCGGCGGGTAATTAAAATCGTACGGTGGCCGCATTAGCTTCTCGCTGATGATCGGCGGCTTGTGACTGCGAATGCGCTCGCGTTGTACCAGCGCCGGCAGTGCCGGCAGCCCCACGCCCACCTGACAAATGTATTGCCAGCGATCAAGGAATGGCCGCGAAAATACATCGGCCGTCGACGCATACACGACGCGTCCGCTGCCAATGTAAAGGCCGTAGAAGAACGTGCCCAAAATGCACACCAGGAACAGAATCCCCTTCCCGGTTCGACCTTGATAGAGATGCCCCGCGCCCGGAATCAGCCACGCCAAGAACGCCGCCAACCGGGGGTCTTTCAATTCGATTTCGACCGTTGACTCGTCGGCAGCTTTGGGCGATGGCGTAGACATGACAAAGCTCGAGGGCATCCAAATGGTTTGCAGCAAAACGGCGTCAGCCGTCGTCCGGGGCCTTTATTCTAGGGCCCTCAGCCATCAATTCCAGGCCAGTTTCTGGCAGTGCCAGGTGGCGTATATTCGCCAGACAGCCCGTAATTCGCCGCGGAATGCCCGATCTTGGCGCAATACGCGCGATATGGCAGGTTGCGGGAGACTTCCGCGGCCAAAGGCCGCGGCTATTTTGCGATCACCGCGCTTCCGGCTCGCCGATCTTGCGCAAGTACTCGGCGATATGGGCCTGTAGGTCGAGCAGTTGCTGCCACTGCACAACATCAAATGTTACTTGCGATGCGCCTTCCGGCAGCGATGTCGATTGCACCAGCGACCGGCTTTGCATGTGCAAGAACTCGAAAATTTCGGAAAGCTGGGCCGCTTGCCCCGGACTTAACCCCGGCGGCAGATCAGGAGCGGTCGGAATGTGCAGCGTGCTGTGAAGATTATCCGACGCGCCCCACCGCAACTCGAAATCCATCGCGTTTGGGTCGAGCGGCTGCGACATCTTCTCGGAACTCAACTGATCCGTCACGTTCAAGCCGTTTTCGCGCAGCTCGTCCAGCCGGCCGACGATCTGATCCTTCGTGCCATAAAGCAAGATGCTGCGGCCCACCGCGATCACATCGCCATACTGCAGGATGCGCAGCTGCACATCCTCGCCGTTCACGCGCGTGCCGTTGGTGCTTTCCAGATCGGTGAGCACGAGCTTACCCTGGTCTTCCTGAATTTTGATGTGGAACCGGCTGATCCGCTCATCGTTCAGCTGCACGGTGTTGCCTTCCTCACGGCCGATCGTTACCGGCGTGGGCAAGTGGTCGAACACGCGGCCACGATCGGCCCCGTCCAAAATTCGCAACGTCACGTCAGCCATCGGAAGTGCTACAGACCACGTAAGCCAGCGCGCTTACTCGCGTTGCGCATTCATGCGCAAGAAGACGCTAACAGCATCGTGAACGAAGCATTGCGAAGCGCAACCGCCGACGCCGCGAACCGTCCCTCATTGTTCCGCTAACCTCTATTTTGCGCAAGAAACGCACGATTCGCAACTGGCGAAGAATGAGCCGGAAAGTCTCACGCCAAGGCGCGAAGACGCAAAGAAACTTCCTCGTTCCCACGCTCTGCGTGGGAACAAGAGATCAATGCCGGAAATGGCGATGGCCAGTGAAGATCATCGGAATGCCATGCTGGTTGCACGCGGCAATCACCTCATCATCGCGCCGCGAACCGCCGGGCTGAATGATCGCAGCCACGCCCGCTTCGGCCGCCCGATGGATCGAATCCGCGAACGGAAAGAACGCGTCGGAAGCCAGCACCGATCCGCGTCCTCGCGCGCCCGCCTTCTTGATGGCAATCTCCACTGCATCCACGCGGCTCATCTGCCCCGCACCCACGCCCACCACCATTAAGTCCTTCACCAACACGATGGCGTTCGACTTCACATGCCGGCATACACTCCATGCCAATCGCAAATCGATTTGCTGTTCCTGCGTGGGCTGCGGCTCGGTGACGACTTTCCACTGGGCATCATCGTCTCGCAGGTTGTCGGCCGTCTGGCATAACATGCCGCCGCTCACTTGGCGAAACTCGCGCTGGCCGCGTTCGTGGACCATCATTTGTTCGAGCTTGAGCAGCCGTACGTTCGCCTTCCACTTCGGCTTCGTCGTCAGAATCTCGAACGCTTCCGTTGTAAAATCCGGGGCGATGATCGCCTCCACAAATCGCTCAGGCCCCGCCAAGTATTCGGCCACCTCCGCATCCACCGGCTCATTGAAGCCTAGCACCGAACCGAAGGCACTCACCGGGTCGCCATCCCATGCCCGCCGCACCGCTTCGCCGACCGTTTCCGCACCGGCCGCACCGCAGGGGTTGTTGTGCTTCACGACGACCACGCTTGGGATCGGCAGCGACCGCACCATCGCGAGCGCACTATCGAGGTCGAGCAGGTTGTTGTAAGAGAGTTCCTTGCCGTGAAGCTGCTCGGCACGCAGCAGCGTTCCCGCGTCCGCGTCGCTACTCGCGTACAGGGCGGCAGTTTGATGCGGATTCTCACCATACCTCAGCGATGCCGCGCGCTGTAGCGACATCTGAACCGTCTCTGGATATTCTCCAGCATCTGTCTCACCGCTCGCCACGGCGCTCGCTTCACCACCCGGCACGCGGCCTTCCAACTGGGCGAAATAAATCGCGATCGCGCGATCGTACGAGGCCGTATGACTGAACGCTGCCCCGGCCAACTCGCGACGCAATTCAGGCGTTGTGGCTCCGGCCGACCGCAACTGCTCCAGGATTGCGCCGTACTGTTGTGGATCGCACGCCACCGTGACGAACGCATGGTTCTTCGCCGCCCCGCGGATTAGCGTCGGCCCGCCGATATCGATATTCTCAATCGCTTCCTCGACCGACACGTTCGGCCGCGACACGGTCTGCTGAAACGGGTACAAATTCACAACCACCAGTTCAAACGGTACGATCCCCTGGGCCGCAATCGCCGACATATCGTCGGGGTTATCGCGCCGGCACAATATGCCGCCGTGAATCTTGGGATGGAGCGTTTTGATCCGGCCGTCCATCATCTCGGGGAAGCCGGTATACGCGGCCACCTCGCGCACCGCGATGCCGGCCTCGTCCAAGTGCTTCTTCGAACCGCCGCTCGCGTAGATTTCAACGCCTGTCGCCGTCAGTCCTTGCGCGAATTCGACCAGGCCCGTTTTGTCGCTGACACTGATAATCGCCCGCTCGATTTTAGGGGAATTCATCGGTTCCTCCCGAAAAGCCCACCGTTTGTCTCAATCCCTTGAAGGTAGGGGGTGCGGGCAGCCGTGTCAGCCCCGCTAAAGTAGCCGAATTCGCAAGAATTCGGATCAAGACGGCCAAATTCTTGCGAATTTGGCGACAACGCGATCATCCGTGGACTTAACCCTCAGAGTCGCCCGAAAATCGCCGCCGGAAAAATTTTCAGCGAACTTCCGAACCACCTACCCAGCCATCGCGTAAGCCTTGGTAGACGAACACGAACCGGCGGCGATGGTTTCCCGCCCAAACGAACCATCGTCGTCCCAGTGCTATTTGCGCCGGATGCACCCAGCCGCGGCCAAACTAGCACCTCTCGCCGTCCCTTTCCACGTGCGCCTCGGGCCACCGTCCCCCCCTCAACCCGGGGCCGAATCGCAAAGGGACGGCGTTTTTTTGCGCTCGTTCCGCCATTCTACCTTTGTAAGGCCGGCTTAAGTAATGGGTTGTGGGAGGCCTCTCTGAAATGTGTTGTGGGAGGCCTCTCTGAGGCCGATTTAGCGATTCCATTGGACAGCGTTATCGGCGTCGGAGACGCCTCTCCCACGCGCCGCCGACAGGTTCACGGATTCTCACTTTGTCTTTTTCGCTTCCGGCAAACCAATCCCCCGCTCCTGCGTAGTAGGTCGTGGATGGAATCTCATCCAGTTGTTCGCCGGCTCCGACGATGGACCGGCATCTGGCGGCATGATGCCGAGGTGGCCCTTCGCCACTTTGTCCTACGACAACCCGTGCTCTCGAGCACCGCTTTGTCCGCAGTTCGGAACTGCTCGCCGTGGCCTTCCACACGATTTGCTTGACATTCGCCGCGCCGCGCAACAAGATCGGTTGTGCCGTTTATTCCGGTAATGGCGGACGGCCGCACAACTGGAATATCGGTCACAAGCCCGCTACCAGCGCTGAGCTCCAAAACTGGTCTAGCCGGTTTTGGTGGTGCTCTACGAGCCATCGGCGTTTTCCACATCGGTTGGCGCAAGGTGTAGCAGGTTTACCGAACGGGCGGCGCCTCGATCACCAAAAAAGTTTGGCGGCTTTTTTGACCACCGCTGGTTCGTGATCTATATTCACTAGGCCAGTTTTGTGTACCCACCGAACGCGCGATCGTTCGACGCGCTGCACGGCGGCAGCCCGGCGGTGAACCAATAGGATACTTCGATGCGGCACTTCGCTTACTTGCGCTTCGTAACATCGTTCATCGCAGGGGTAGCCATCGCGGCCCAAGCCGCGCTCGTCAACGCCCAGGTTGCTCCGCCCGTTCAGCCGGCCGCAACCCAGCAGCCCATCACCCCGAAGTTCCAACCGGTCGCGAGTGCGGCCAATGCCATCCAGAACGTGGTTCACCGCGTTCTGGAAAATGGCCATACGCTCGAACTCAGCGGCCGCTGGGCCGACGCCCTCACGCAATACGAAGAGGCCCTACACGAGTACCCGGAAGACAAGGACTTACAAGCCCGGTTCGATGTCGCCCGCCTGCACTACAGCCTCGACCAACGCTACGACGACCGCAGCTTCCGCGATTCGCTCCGCACGCTGAATGCTCAGCAAGCGCTCGATCAATACAACGACCTGCTCGCCAAGATCGATGCCCATTACTATACCGAACCGCCCTGGCAAGATATGACCCAGCGTGGTGCCCGGGCGATGGATATCGCGCTGGCCAATGAGAATTTCCTCCGCAACCAAGGCGTGCGGATTCGCGGCGAGCAGCTCGACCAGCTGCGCACCGAAGTCACGCAGCTGCCTGGCAAGTACTCGATCCGCTCGGCTCGTGACGCCTCGGCCGTCGCCACCCAAATTGCCCGTTTAGTCCGTCAACGCGCCGGTGTGAATGAAACCGCGACGCTGCTGGAATTCACCTCCGCGGCCGCCGGCGGTCTCGATCACTACTCCGCCTTCCTCACGCCCGATCAACTCCGCGACATCTACTCGCAGATCGAAGGCAACTTCGTGGGGTTGGGCGTTGAGTTGAAGGCCGACCACGGGGCGCTCCTCATCGTGCATGTGATTCCGCGCAGCCCTGCCGAGAAGGCCGGCATCCACGACGGCGATCGCATCATCGCCGTCGACGGCCAGCCGACCCAATCGCTCTCGACCGACGAGGCCGCGTCGCTCCTCACCGGCGCCGAGGGGAGCACCTGCCGCGTCACGGTGGTTTCGCCCGGCCAGGCTCAGCACGACCTCGCCGTTCGCCGCGAAAGTGTGGATGTTCCTAGCCTTGAGAACGTGAAGGTTCTCGACCCGGCCACCGGCGTCGCCTACGTGAAGATTCCCGCCTTCCAAAAGACCACGCCGGCCGACATGGAAAACGCCCTGTGGGATCTCCACAAGCAAGGCATGCGGAGCCTCATCATCGACCTCCGCGGCAACCCGGGCGGACTGCTCACTGCTGCCGTGGAACTGGCCGATAAGTTCATCGCCGACGGCGGCATCGTTTCCACCCGCGGCCGCAGCGAACCAGAGAATTTTAGCTACCGCGCCCATCGCCCCGGCACGTGGCGGGTGCCGCTCGTCGTGCTGATCGACGGCGACAGCGCGAGTGCCAGCGAAATCTTTGCCGGGGCGATCAAGGATTCCGGCCGCGGCAAGATCATCGGCGTGCGGTCGTACGGAAAAGGCTCGGTGCAAGGCATCTTCCCGCTCGGCAAGAACGGCGCCGGCGCCCGGCTGACCACGGCCAAGTTCTTCTCGCCGCTCGGCCATCCAATTGCCAACGTCGGCATCACGCCCGATATCGACATCCGCAACCTGCCGGCCGCCAACAATTATCTCGTCGGCTTCCGCGGCACGCCCGGCAACGCAAACGGCGCAGCCGACAACGCCGCCGCGAGCGCCCCTGCCGCCGCCAGCGATGCGGAGAAAGATCGCACGCTCCAAATCGCGATCGGCGTCGCCCGCGAACTGCCGGTCGCCCAACTGTAATCGCGTTGCATCAAACAACGTAGGTCAGACTTCAGCCTGACCGCTTTGTAGCCACCGTCGCCAGACGGTGGACGCACCGCGAAGCAGCATTCCACGCTCTGGCGAGCGTGGCTACGCGGCGCGGAGTCAGTAGGATGGGGTGTCCGCACCACGGCACCCCAACAAAGCGTGATCGGCAGAATCGATGAGTTCCCACTTCGCGGCGAACCCATCCTGTAGCGCTGCCTCGCGCCTCCTCTCGACATTCCCTACCAAAACTCACTACAATCCGGCATGCCCTTCACCCATCACTTCAAGCCGACCCACAAGGAAATCAAAACCTACTACGAAGAACTCGCGGCCTACGCCGCCCACGAAGTCTCGCACGAAACGGCCATCCGCTCCGCCTTCCAAAACCTCTTGGCCGCCACCTGCAAAAAGGTCGACTGGCACCTCGTCCCCGAACAAACCACCCGCGTCCGCGGCAAACAAGTCCGCCCCGACGGCACCCTCCGCGACGACTTCAACCTCCACCGCGGCTACTGGAAAGCCAAGGACTCCGCCGACAAGCTCGACGTCGAAATCCGCAAGAAGATCGCCCTCGGCTACCCCCTCTCGAACACGATCTTCGAGGACACAGCCACCGCCGTTCTCTACCAGAACGACCAGCCGGTCGAACCGCGGTTCGATATTAGGATCAATGACGCGGGCACAAAGTTGCCAAATGAGCCCCGCATCTTGGAAATTGCCACGCGGAATCGCCTGCGGATTGCCACGCGGCTACAATTTAGTAAATTGAAGTGGACGACCGATCAGTTACTGAGCGCGCGGTCGGAGATCATCCGTGAGCATGAAGGAGCAGGTTGTGGACAGCGCGAACGGAAACGGTAGGCGATTGTTGCGGGTAACGCCGGGCAATATTCGAAATAGCCATCTCTACGTTCGCGACCACTACGATTTCTTCCCTTCCGACTGCGTAGGGCCGTCTCGTAAGCCGCGCAGCGGGGTCTGCCATAATATTGAGCTAGAACTGGATGGCCTCGACGAAGTGGTCGCCACCGACATCGGTGTAAATGCCGCCAACGGCAAACCGCGCGGCTTCTTCCGCGGCCGACATTGGGTCCGGCGATTCTTCAACCGCCACAAAATCGCCGCAGGCGATCTTCTGGCGTTGGATTCTGTGCAACCGCGTCGATATAGGTTGTCGGTCGCTCGCCGCGCTTCTGAGAACGGGCACTCATTCATCGCGGCTGAGTTCTTCGCCGGAATTGGCTTAGTACGCCTCGGCCTTGAACGGCATGGTTGGCAAGTAGTATTTGCCAATGATATCGATACCGACAAAGCGCAAATGTATCGCCACAACTGGACCGATGATGATCACTTGGTGGTAGGTGATATTCACAAGCTCGATGCAGATTCAATTCCGACATGCGATTTGTTTACAGCGTCCTTTCCCTGCAACGATCTTTCGATTGCTGGTCGCTGGGAAGGCCTGAGCGGTAAAGAATCATCTGCATTTTGGGGACTAATCGAAATTCTTCGCAAGATGGGTACGCGCAAACCACCACTCGTGCTCTTGGAGAATGTTGTCGGGTTCTTGATGAGCAATGATGGCCGCGATCTTGAGCAAGCGTTAGTCGCACTAAACGAGTTGGACTACTGCGTCGATGCGTTTATCCTAAATGCCGTGCATTGGGTTCCCCAGAGTCGCGCTCGCCTTTTTATCGTTGCGTCATATTGCGTTGGACAAAATCGCCGAACGACGGCAACAGAAAGTACCGCACGGCCAAATTCATTGGTGCAGTTCATCAATCTAAATCCACAGATTCTATGGAATCTTCGGAAGTTGCCACCATTGCCGAAACCGACTGCAAGGCTCCAAGGCATTGTTGAGAACTTGCCTGATTCAGACCCGCATTGGTGGAATGAAGATCGCGCCAATTATTTTATGCAGCAACTTAGTGACAAGCACAACGTGGTTGCTCAGCGTATGATCAAAAATCGGAAGGTTTCATATGCCACGGCATTCCGACGTGTTCGAAATGGTCGGAGTATGGCCGAGTTGCGATCTGACGGTATCGCGGGGTGCCTTCGCACGCCAAGAGGAGGTAGCGGTCGCCAAATCCTTTTCAAAGCCGGGCGCGGTAAGTACCAAGTCCGGCTTCTCACCGCTCGCGAGTGTGCACGTTTGCAGGGGGTGCCGGAGTACTACCGAATCGATGTTCCACTTAACAAGGCGCTATTCGGATTCGGCGATGCCGTTTGTGTTCCGGCCATTGAGTGGATCGTCAAACATTATCTAACGCCGGTCGCGTCGCGATTGCCGTCTCCGGTTGCCTGACCAGCGTATTACAAAATGAAGAATCCGATTCTCGACCCACTGGCCGTGTGGATTGAGGCGTGCTCCAACAAGGGAGAAGTTTCACGCAACACTGTGGCTGTCGGCATTGTTGTTTTGGATCATCTGCGACGCAGATGCCCTGTGGAACCCTCTGAGGTTCAATCGAAACGCGGCGAGATCAAGGCCGCGCGATCGGGGTTGTCGGCGGTCTTGGAAAAATACGATATTCCTGCACGTTATCTGAAGGAAGTAACAACCCGCGCAGGTCACCAGGACGGCCAAAAGCTATTTGAATTATTCCAATACGGTCGCCTTCTTGCGAACATACCTCCCAAGAGTCGTGACGCGTTTCTAGAGGTTGCTATTGAGTCGCTTGTGCTGAGGGCAAAAGAATGGCTCGCTCGGCAGCACCTTAAGATTAACTGTGACCGACAGTTCAGCCCTGCAACCTGGATTAGCAATATTCTGGCAGAGGCGAAAGGGCGTTCTGGCGGAAAGGTTGAGCAACACCTAGTCGGTGCAAAGTTGGCCGAGCGACATCCCCACGATGAAATTCCAAACAATCCTGGGCATGCGGGAGACGTGCAAACGGGGAGAGCCGGTGATTTTGTGTTAGCTTCGACGGCGTACCATGTCACGGCCGCACCGGGACTTGCCTTAATCGAGAAGTGCAAGACAAATCTTGCAGCCGGCATGCATCCATTTCTCTTGGTTCCGCGTGATCAGGTGGACCGTGCGCGACATCTAGCCGAGGCGCAAGGAATTGCCGAACGTATGACGATCGCTGCGATTGAGGAATTTGTCGCCCAAAACATCATCGAATTAAGTGGCGGCGATCAGCAGGCCTTCGTCACCGTCTTAAGAGCAATTATCCAGAGATATAATGACCGGCTTGAAGCTGTCGAAACGGATTTGAGCCTCAAAATTGAGATCAATTGAGACTGTTGCCGTCGCCCTATTCTGCGGTAATCATCCAATTCAATAGAATCGATCTTGCGACATCGAGGTCGAAGTCGCTTGGACAAGAGCATTCCAAGTAGATGAAGACTTGCTGATCCGAATCTGGCGGAAATCCACCACTCCAGGACAAGAAATCCTCGATTATTCGATTGCCTTCAATTTGTTGCACAGCCACGCCTCCTTTTCGCAAGTTGGTGGATAACGTGAACACCAATGAATTATACCGAGAACGTAAATCGCTCCCAAAATAGGAGCATCGAGTAGTGCAACACAGTGGTTGACACCTTCAGCGCATCCGAGCGTTCCCGCATCATGGCGGCTGTGAAGTCCAAGGACACGTCGCCTGAACTCTTGGTCCGCCGTCTCGTTCATTCGATGGGGTACCGCTACCGGCTCCACGTTCGCTCTTTACCTGGCACCCCCGATCTCGTTTTTCCGCGACTTCAGAAGATCATCAACGTTAGCGGTTGCTTCTGGCATATGCACGGCTGTGGGAGGTGCCGAATCCCAAAGACACGGCGGCAGTATTGGATTGATAAACTGCAACGTAACGCTCGCCGCGATTCCCGAACTCGACGAGCACTTAATCGCGCTGGTTGGCGAGTCTTGAATCTGTGGGAGTGTCAGATTCTTCGAAGAGATGAATCGGACCTCAAGCGTCGAATCGAAGCCTTTCTCAAGGCGAAGTAGAATCATTTCCGCGAGCATTATCAAGACAAAAAAATTACCAAGTGGGACATCTTCTACTACGTCTATCGGGAATTGACTCCCGTCCCCTTAATGCTTTCCCTTAGCGCTTCTACCACAACTGCCACTGGTGAAAGTTGACGACGTAGAGGCCGAGGAGAAAATTGGTGACGGCGTGGGCGGCGACGCAGTCCCAGATGTTTTTGGTGCGGGCCATCAGCCAGGTGACGAGGCTGAACCATACGAACGCGGCGACGAGCTCGCCGGGGTGCATCAGCATGGGGACGGCCGTGCCGAGCGTGGCGGCCAGGGGGGTGACTAGGCCGAACGGCACTTCCCACCAGTCCTCGCGGACAGCGAAGCGCATGATGAAGCCGCGGAGGAAGAACTCCTCAATGATCGGCACGACGAGCGCGAGGCCGATGAAACGGATCACGAGAAACGTGTAGGCCCAGGCGGGCGTACCCTGGAGGACTTCGAGCGGGTTGAAGGCGGGGCGGTCGCCGAGGCCGAGGAGTTTATCGAGGCCAAGGGGGACGAGGGCCGCGCGTTCGAGTTGCAGGTGGCAGAGCCAAATCCAGAGCACGACGCCGACGACGCCGACCGCAACGGCCAGTAGCGAAATGCGAAACGGGAATGGGCGATAGCCGGGAAGGACGTAGAGCATCGCGGCGATCGTGAGGGCGATCTTCACGGTGTAGACGATCGGGTAGTGGCGGTACTCGAGACCGAACCAGTTGTTGTTGACGGCGGGGCGGGTGCCGCCATCGGGCAGTTGAGTGGGCGGCTTGGGTGGCCCAGGCTCGAACGAGCCGAGGACCATGTAGAGGAGGAAGGGGAGGAGGAAGGTGAGCCAGGGGCGGTGGGCGAATGGGGAGTGGGGAGTGGGGAATGAGGAAGTGAGAGGTGATTGGGGATTGGGGATTGCGGATTGCGGATTCGACGAGGCGGCTGCTAAAGGCTTGGTTGAGTTGGACGGCGGCTGATTTGAAGCGGATTTATCCACGATTGGGTTCTCGGAAGGGCGGAAATGTCCGGTGGCGGGCTGGCGGGTCGGGCGGCCGAGGGCGGCCGCAAAGGTGGAAAATGGGGCGTTTTCGGGCAAATAATCGTGGCGAAATCGGTTGGGAGCCACGAAAATCGGCAATTTGGTCTGGTCAATCGGGCGAAAGCAATTACTATACATAGTTCTCGCAGCGTTTTCAGGACCGCCTGCCGGTGGGGAGGCGGTGAAAGTCTTGTCGGGCTCGCGTCGTAAGTACGCTTGTCAGGCTGAAGCCTGACGTACGAGCTGGCCCCGACTTCGGGCGACAATCATTTAGTGGAGATCCAGGCAATGAATCGCGCGTCATAACATAGGCCGGCGGCCTGTTTGGCTGTCGTGCGCTTCGGCGCGTGGATTGCGATGGATTCTTCCGCCCGGCCCCTGCTCAGCACCTTCCGGCTGAGCGTGTACCCTTCGGACGACCGGTCGGATCGTGTTTTATCAGAGACAGTACCATGGACCTTAAGAAACTTCGTAACATCGGCATCTCGGCGCATATCGACTCGGGCAAAACGACCTTGAGCGAGCGGATTCTGTATTACGCGGGCCGCATCCACAAAATTGAGGATGTGCGCGGCGGCGGCGATGGCGCGACCATGGACTACATGGAACTCGAGAAAGAGCGCGGCATCACGATCACCAGTGCCGCGACCACGCTCAAGTGGCAGAACCACACGATCAACCTCATCGATACGCCGGGACACGTGGATTTCACCGTCGAGGTGGAGCGTAGCTTGCGCGTTTTGGATGGCGCGATTCTCGTGCTGTGCGCGGTCGGCGGCGTGCAGTCGCAGTCGATCACGGTGGATCGCCAGATGAAGCGGTACCATGTGCCGCGGCTCGCGTTCATCAACAAGATGGACCGGACGGGCTCGAATCCGGAATCGGTCGTGCGGCAACTCAAGGAGAAGTTGGGTTGCGATGCGTGCCTGATGCAGATTCCGATCGGCCGCGAGGATAAGTTCGAGGGCGTCGTCGATTTGGTGACGATGAAGGCGATCTATTTCGACGGCTCGAACGGCGAGAAGGTGCGCGAGGAAGCCATCCCAGCGAACCTGGCGAAAGAGGCCGATGCGGCCCGGCATCACATGCTCGAAGCGCTGTCGATGTACAGCGACAAGCTCATGGAAATGCTGCTCGGCGAAGAGGAAGTCGGTGAGGAATTGATTCACGACCTCATTCGCCATGCGGTGATTGAGCAGGAATTTACGCCGGTCTATTTGGGCACGGCGTATCGCAACAAGGGCGTGCAGCCGCTGCTCGATGCGATCGTGAAGTATCTGCCGACGCCGCTCGATTCGCCTAGCAAGGGCAAGGATCCAACCGATCAAGAGAAGATCATCGAGTTGGAACCCGATCCGAACAAGCCGTTCGTCGGCATGGCGTTCAAGATCGTGGAAGACGAGTTCGGCCAACTTACGTTCACGCGCATTTACCAAGGCAAGGTGGAAAAGGGCGGCACGTACTTCAACCAGCGCACGGGCAAGAAGGACCGGTTCAGCCGCATCGTCAAGATGCACGCCGATAAGCGTGAGGAAATCGATTCGGCCGAGGCCGGTGATATCGTGGCCATCATGGGCATCGATTGCGCGAGCGGCGATACGTACTCGAGCGAACCGAAGTACTGCACGCTGGAAAACATCTTCGTCGCCAAGCCGGTGATCAAGATGTCGATCACGCCGACGTCGCGCGATAACTCGGACCGCCTGAGCAAGGCGCTGCAACGGTTCCGCAAGGAAGACCCGACGTTCCAAGTGATGACCGATGAAGAGACGGGCGAGACGGTGATCGCCGGCATGGGCGAGTTGCACCTGGAGATTTACGTCGAGCGGATTCGCCGCGAATACAAGGTCGAGGTCGAAGTTGGCGCGCCGAAGGTGAGCTACCGCGAAAGTGCCACGAAGCCGGCGGCGTTCGACTTCAAGCACAAGAAGCAGACCGGCGGTTCTGGTCAGTACGCCCACGTGGTCGGGCAGATGGCGCCGATGACCGACGAGGAAGCCGAGATGACGGAAGGCGAACTGCTGTTCAATGATAATGTGACCGGCGGTCGCATTCCGAAGAATTACATTCCGGCGATCGAAAAAGGTTTCCGCAACATGCTGGCCAAGGGTCCGGTGGCGGGCTTCCCGGTGGTCGGCATCAAGATCGATCTCAATGACGGTTCGTATCACGATGTCGATAGCTCGGACATGGCGTTCATGGTGTGTGCCCAGAACTGCTTCCGCGAAACGTTCCCGAAGATGAAGCCGGCGCTACTCGAGCCGATCATGCTGATGGAACTCGAAGTGCCGGAGAACTTCCAGGGTTCGGTCGTGGGCAATATCTCGGCCCGGCGCGGCATCGTGATGTCGACCGATATGGTGAACGGCATCACGAAGATTATCGCCGAAGTGCCGTTGGCCGAAACGTTCGGCTACTCGACCGACCTGCGTTCGATGACGCAAGGGCAGGGCACGTTCACGATGGAGCTGGCGAAGTATCGGCCCGTGCCGGCCAATATCCAGGCGGAAGTAATCGCCGAGCGGAAGGCCGAGTTGCAGCCGGCGTGAGTTAACCTATTAGTCGTTAGCGATTAGCTTTTTCAGGAATTAATTTAGCCCCGGGCCAATCGCCCGGGGCTTTTTGTGCGCATCGGTTGTTAGCGGAGAACCTTCAGTAACGACAACGTCGCATTCAAAGTTATCCATCCGCATTCTGCAAAGTCGAATCTCATGGGCAAATGTTACTTCATCCCGTCGTGAACCCAATTGCGGAAGTCGTGCATCCAAGTTGTTTCGTCGATATCATGGCAGCGGTCGAGATTTTCGAGGAGCTTCTTGACGGCAACCATTGGCAACGCGACGCTGTTTTCGGAAACTGTATACTGGCCGTTTGGCTGCAGGAGATGAATGACGATTTCGCCGTCGATGAATTGCCAGATTTCGGGGAAACCAAGGACGGCGTAAATGGGGAGACGATCCAGAACGCTGGTTGTGACGTCGATTTCGACGGTGAGGTCCGGCGGAGGATCTTTGCCGAGCTTAGGTGTTCGCCCTCGTAACGCGGCTTCGTTTTGAATGTAATAGGATTCGTCCGGTTCCAGTCCGGCGTCCTTGAGCTCACTCTTGAATGTCGTTGACCCGCAGGCCTTAATCGGAATGCGAAGCTCCAAGGTGAGCATTTCAATCATTCGGCCAAATAAATTTTTCGCACGTTCATGATCGTACAACGGGGACATGATTTCCAACTCACCAAGGTGATACGTGAATCTCAGAGGGCGGTTGTTGCCGACCTCCGTAACCAATCGATCGTAGGTGGAATACGAAACCCCCTGTAGAACGATATGTTCTTGTGAGGTGTCGACCGATTGTGTTGGCATGACTGCCGGGGCTGCTGTGACTGTTGCCATTATCTTGCTCCACGAGGCACAGGATCCAACTTGGATACGGTTATATTGTAAGCGAGCTATTTGATAAAGCGAAGCACGCCAAAGAAAGGCTGTCGCGACGCAGCAGAGACGCGTGCTACGCCGCCTGGCGGAGAAGGAGTTGCGGTTGCCGGGCTTCGCGGCCCGTCCAGCGGCGGAGGGCGATGGCGGCGAGGTGGCCGCCGAAGGCGATCGAGAGTTTGAGGGCGTGCTCGAGTGGTTGCGCGCGGCCGATGAGCGGCACGCAATCGAGATCGCACTCTGGATCGGGATCGGTGAGGTTAAGCGTCGGCGGGGCGAAGCCATCGCGCAAGGCAAGTGCGGTGATGGCAAGTTCGACGCTGCCCGAAGCGTTCACCAAGTGGCCGAGCATCGACTTGTTGGCACTCACGCAAAGCGAGTCGGCGGCGCGGCCGAAAGCCGTGCGGATGCCGCGACTTTCAAGTAAGTCGTTCTGTTTCGTGCCGGTGCCGTGGGCGTTCACGTAGGCGATATCGCGCGGCACGAGATGCGATGACTTGAGCGTCACGCGAATGAGCTCACTGAGCGCGTCGCTATTGGCATCGAGGCTGGTCACGTGGCGGGCGTCGTTGAGGATGCGGCCGCCAGCGATTTCGGCATAGATGGTTGCACCGCGCTGCCGGGCGTGTGCCAACGATTCGAGGACGAACATCGCGGCGCCTTCGCCCATGACGAAGCCGCTGCGGTTGGCGTCGAACGGCCGGCAGGCGAGCGTGGGGTCAACATGGTCGGCAAGCACGCCCATGTTGTAAAAGCCGGTGGCGAACAGCGGGTGGATGGCTTCGGAACTTCCGGCCAGGGCCAGGTCGCATTGGTTGTCTTGGATGGCACGCGCGGCCTTGAGCACCGCGATCGTGCCAGTCGCGCAGGCAGTGGAGTTGCAGAGACGGGGGCCACCGAGGCGATAATCGTTCGCCACCGTCATGCAGGCCGTGTTGGGAAACCACTGCTGCCACCAGGGTGGTTTGCCGTCGGGCATCAATGATGCGAGGCCGACTCGTTCGGTGACGAAGTCGACATCGCCCATATGGCCACCGATCGAGCAACCGAAGCGGTCGCGGTCGACGCGGCCGAAGTGGATGCGGGCGTCGGCCAGGGCCTCCGCAGCCGTCTGCCGACAGAGCGGAATGTTCTTGAGTTGGCCGGGGTATTCGCCTTCGACATCGGCGGTGGCGCCGAGCATGAGGCCGTCGGGTATATGGGGAACACCAGTAAGTCGGCGCACGCCGCTCTCGCCGCGTTGGATCGCTTTCCAGACCGACTCTCGCGTGCGGCCGATCGACGTAATGACGCCGATGCCTGTAATCACCACGCGACGATCGTTGGCAGTTGGGTACCGCACAGATCGATAATCAGCCCGTGAAAGGAAAGAAGACGTTGTTTGTGCGAATGACGACTGCTACCGCGGCATCGCTAGCAGCCCACCGACAAATTCGCGTGGTATCTATACCGAAAAAATGAAAAGCGTACCACTTTAGATCGTCGTTTGCGGCGAGATTCGTGAGGCCAAACGATGCTAGCATTGCTAGGACGAAAACTCACTAAAATTTTGGCGTAAAGCATGAAAATCGCTTGATGGTTTCCCGCGCGTGCCGCAGAATACGACAGGCATGATACGAATCGCCTGACGATTGTGACGTGTCAGGCAGATTTTCGCAGAGCACCACATCCAGCTTAGGTATGCAAGCCGCCTTAACCCGCCGTCGTCAAACGGAATGGGGAGTGCAAGTGACGTAATGCGGCGTCGTCGGCATAGTCTGCCGGCGGCGTGCCGGCTGGATGTGGTTTTTTTGAGCACACTCAGCGAGTGGTTTGTGGGAGGCCTCTCTGAGGCCAATGGCGTGTGGCCTTGGACGGCGTCATCGGCGTCGGAGACGCCTCCCACCGGTCTTTCGTCGCCTCCCACAGGGATCACTTCCCGCGTTCGCGCGTTCTAAGCGGACGGCGTGGCCGACGGTTGACTGGCCACGGCGACGAAAAGCATCCGCATTTGGTGGAGCACTTCATCGATCAGGTTCTGCTCCTGAGGCGAGAGGTTGCCTTTGGTTTTTTGCCGCAACACGTCGAGCGTATCGATGATGTACTGGGCGTGGTTGCGATGCAGCTCGGCCTTATTGGTGGCCGGATGAGGCACCTGGCCGAGGGCGACCAACGCCTCGGTGGCGAGTGTGGTGACCAGCATCTCGAACGAGGCGGGCGGCATCGGCGGGTCGTGCGGCGGAGCGGTGGTGGTGCCCGGGGCTGCACGCTCGCCAGCTGAAGCAGGCTCGCCAATTGGAGAATCGCCCGCATGTTTGGCGGCCTCTTTTTCCGCCTGGACTTGGGTCTTCCAGTCTTCGTCGATGATAATCTTCTTTTCGTCGGCCATAACCACGAATGCCTGCGATGGGAAGAAGGAATTGCGCTAGGAATTAGCTCGTTTGTGCGGAAGGGACGGGCGACTTCTCTTTCTTGATCTCGTCCTTGGTCGCTTCCGGTTTCGCGGTTGCCCCGCGTTCAGTACGACTTTTTTTTTGCGCGACCGCCGCCCCGATGAAACCGGCAAACAGTGCTTGCGCCTTGGTCGGCTTGGATTTGAACTCGGGGTGATATTGCACGGCGAGGAACCAGGGGTGACCGGGCAGTTCGACGACTTCCACCAACGAGCCATCGGGGCTGGTGCCCGAGAACTTCAAGCCGTGGGCCGCGAACTGGTCGCGATAGCGATTGTTGAATTCGTAGCGGTGGCGATGCCGCTCGGAAACTTCGGCGGCACCGTAACACGTGGCGGCGAGGCTGCCGGGTTCCAGCTTGGTTGGCTGAGCGCCGAGCCGCATGGTGCCGCCCTTATCGGTGACATTCTTCTGGGCGTCGAGCAGGCAGATGACCGGGTGGGGAGTGTTTTTGTCGAACTCGGTCGAGTGGGCTTTCGCCAAGCCGCAGACATTGCGGCCAAACTCGATCACCGCGCATTGCATGCCGAGGCACAGGCCGAAGAACGGTATGCCCTTAGTGCGGGCGTAACGAATCGCCGTGATTTTGCCCTCGATGCCCCGTTCGCCGAATCCGCCCGGCACGAGGATGCCGTCGTAACCGCTCAGCAGCCGCTCGGGGCCATCGGCTTCGATTTCCTCGCTCTGAATGCGGCCGATGCGAATTTGCGCACGGTGGGCGATGCCGGCATGATCGAGCGATTCGTAAATCGATTTGTAAGCGTCCATGTGCTCGGCATATTTGCCGACAACCGCGATGCTAATCTCACAGTCGGGGTGCCGCAACCGCCGCAAGAGTTCGCGCCAATCCTCCAAATCGGGCTCAATGGTCTTCAAACCGAGCCGGTCGACGATCAGCTTATCCAGTTTGTTTTCGACGAGGCTCAGCGGCACTTCGTAGATCGAGAAGTCCTTGTCCTTCTCCTCGATCACCGCTTTGATCGAGATATTGCAGAACAGGGCGATCTTCTCGCGGTCCTCGCGCGCGAGCGAGTGCTCGGTGCGGCAGATGAGGATATCGGGCTGAATACCGATTTGCCGCAACTGGCCGACGGAGTGCTGCGTCGGCTTCGTTTTGAGTTCCTTGGCCGCTTTCAAATACGGCACGAGCGTGAGGTGGATGTAGAGGCAGTTTTCCTTGCCGACATCTAGGGCAAACTGGCGAATCGCTTCGAGGAACGGCAGGCTTTCGATATCGCCCACCGTGCCGCCGATTTCGGTGATGACCACATCCACCTTGCCCTCACGGTCGTCGGCCAGCTTGGCGATGACGCTCTTGATTTCGTTCGTGATGTGCGGAATCACCTGCACGGTCTTGCCGAGGAACTCGCCGCGCCGCTCCTTGTTGATGACCGACTGGTAGATTTGGCCGGTCGTGTAGTTGGAATCGCGGGTAAGCGGGCTGTGCGTGAATCGCTCATAGTGGCCGAGGTCGAGATCGGTTTCGCTGCCGTCATCGAGCACGTACACTTCGCCATGCTGGTACGGGCTCATCGTGCCGGGGTCGACGTTGATGTACGGGTCGAGCTTCTGCATCCGCACGCTCAGGCCGCGCTTCTCGAGCAGCATGCCAATCGACGCACTCGTAAGCCCCTTGCCGAGCGAACTAACGACCCCACCGGTAACGAAAATGTGCTTGGTCATAACGCTGAATTCATGCCTTCCTGGCGAGCGATTCGCCCCGAGAGTCCGTCTCCATCCACTCCCAAAGGAAGCGGGTTACATGCCACAAATGATCAATTCTTCAATCGAGTTAATCTGTGTGGGAGGCGTCTCTGACGCCGATTTCGCGCGAAGGACGAGAACGGTTCGAAGTGCGACGCCTCATCGAGGTCGGAGACCTCTCCCACTGCTTTATCTAACTTCAATAGCTGATTGCCCCTGTGCTTCCTGCAATCCACTAATCCAATGATAGCGGAGGCGGCGGGGCGGGTGCAGGGCTACCCTGTGTTCGCCGACGTAGCCGAATTCTTGCGAATTCAGCTATGCGAATCACGAGGTTGACGGCGTAGAATGCAGGATGGGGGCGATGGAATACGAATGCCCGGCGTAACTCTCGCGGCCGCAGCGGATTGCGTCCCGAGCGAGGGCCGTTCACGGCCCTTCGCCGCGCTAGCGGTAATAGGCCCGCCGTTTACGGCGGGTACCGGAATGGATCAACGACACTCCGTTAGCCCCATTCATGGGGCTTCTCGCCGCGATGGCTTAAGTCGCTCAGCGAGAAGCCCCGTGAACGGGGCTCTTGGTCGCTCAAATGTCGCTCGACCCGCCGTGAATGGCGGGCATATGATACGAAAAGGGCCGTGAACGGCCCTGCAATCGGCTAGACTGTTGCAAATTAATAGACTTCGTTCTGATGACCAGGCCCCGAGTCAACCATGGCTGATCTGCAAATCAATTTACCGGATGCAACAAGTGAGTTTGCTTCAGCGCAAATCGCGGCGGGGCGATTTGGCAGCGTGAGCGACTACGTGGGCGCGCTGGTGAGCGCGGATGAGCAAATGCAGCAGGCAGCAGCCAAGCTCGGCCAAAATCCACAACTGGAGGCGCTTTTGGAACAAGGCTTGCGAAGTGTCGCCGGTCGCAGTTGGTCGCTCCTGGTGCTGAGCGAGCTTAAACAACAGGTGCTCGACCGAGCTGCGGGAAAAATCGCGTGAGTCGCCGCATTCGCTTACGCAGTGCCGCGGAACAGGACGTTGCCGATCAGGATACCGTCCCAGAAGTTTTGTAAATGACATCAAGCGAGTGCTTTGGATTGAAGCCCACAGCGCAAGCAAGGGAATATGTTGAGAGTCCCTTGCTTGCGCTGCGGGCTCTATTCACTAAGAAAACACCGAAGGTGTTTAACATCAAAGACCCGGGGTTGTCCGCCGTGGCGGATTACCCCGAGTCACAAGCCACCGAATTCGGTTACGCCGCAGGCGTTACACTTCGCACGATGAGGGTTGAGGCGATTTCGGGTGCCATGGCCACGGAGGCCGCCGACGTGGCCATGCCGTAGAGGTGTTCCCATGCCCACGCCAAGCCGTGGGCATGGCACGCCAAATGTATCACTCGACGCCGATGGGGAAGCGTGACCCAGCGTGCGCCGCCACGCGCGGGCGCTGGGCGATGGTGTAAAACGCCTGCGGCGTAGCGATTCGAATGTCGCTCCTAATTCATTTCTGAACAACGCTGAACTCGTTCATTTTGGCAGCGTGAACACGAACTCTCGCGCACCGGTGAACGAGTAACGCTGGTTCCACTCGGCCGGTTCCAATACGTAAACGGTTTCGAATTCTCGTACTGGGGCGGCTGCGGACGGTTCAGCCGGCGGTTCAGACGTTGCCCCAGCCGGCTCTTTCGCAATCGTTTGGCCGTATTCATTCGTCGCAGTCCGTTCTGGCAATTGGAAGTTGTCGGGGCCGACGCTCCACAAGAGCGGCGTGTGCGGGGGAACATCTTCAGAAGCGTTGGAACTACAATGGAGCGGTTTTTCTAGTCCCTGGGCACGGTATTGGAAGTACGCCATCGAAAACGGGTCGAGCGGCAACTTCTCCAATTACTTAGGCACCAATGCTTCGAGCGTGGGCGGATATTCCTTTTGGTCGGCGCGGTACATGGCAAGGGCAATTTGTAGGAGCGTCGCGCGTTCGGCCGTGACGGTGTGGCAGTATTCCAGGAACAGTTCATTCACGGGGACGCGCAGCTGGTATTCCATGCTGACGAGATAACTTGTCGCCGCCGCCGGTTGCTGCGTTAGCCACATCGCGGGTTGCCAAGTCGGGCGGTACCACGCCCGCAGTACCTGAGCACCGCCATTGTGTTCGGCCGTTTGAACAAGCGTGTTTTTCAAGTCTTGGGCATTCTGCCGGTTCTGGTCAGTGATGAGGTCCAGGGCGAGGAGCGCCCGCTCGCGCTCCCATGGTAGTTCATTCGCGGTGACGGCGAGGTACGAATCATTACCAATCGGCTTCGATGCCAGGATCAGCGGCGGCTCTTGGCCATTGATGACGTTGCGCATCGCAATAAGTTCCGCCATGAACGTCTGGTCCAAAACTGGATTTCGCTGATAGAACGCTTGCAGTTTCTCAATTGCTTTTCGCCGCTCGGCCTCCGCTTGCTCCTTGACACTCATGAGTGAGGCAATTCCGTCCAATAGCTGGCGCTCGAACCGCAGTTGGCGGACGGTAATGGCCGCGGGCTGGTTCATCATCATGTGGCGATTCATGCGCAGCGCAGCGAACATCTGTTCCAGCGGGGATTCAATCCCTGGCGTCGAAGTTAAACTTTGGACCAGCCCACTCACAGCTTGGTAAGTTTGGCTGGTCTCAAAGCGTAACGTAACATCGGGAACGTAGCGAAGAGCATCATCCTGGGACAGGCTCAACGGAAATTCAAACTGGCATGTAGGCCGCTGGCTGGCTTCGATCGCGAGTTTTAGCGCTGCATCACGCTGTTTGGACTGGAGACCTAGAAGTTTCTGTTTAGCCGTGAGGAAATCGTTCAATTGGTCGGCGGGAATCTTGCTTGCGTCGATCGTGCCCGTTGAGTTTGGGCCGTCATCGGCAAATTCGGGTTTGGCCCAGCGTTCGAGGGGGCTGTCGGCAATCGGCGCATTCAGCAAGTTGGCGGCTCTTAGATACATTTCCGCGGTGGCGGCGGCTTCCTTGTCGAGCTGTTTGACGAACAGGGCGGATTCGGTCGAGGTCGTTACGGGGGAAGTTCTTGTACGGAGTGGGCTCGGCACGCTGCGCACTTGGTTCAATCGAACTTGCGGCAGCAGGACGCCGAGGAAGGCGAGTACGCCGCCGATCACCGCCGCCGGCCACGCCCAAGTGCGCCAGGCGTTGCGGCCGGCAACCCAAAAAGGTGCGCGTAGCCATGTGGCCGCTAGGAAAGCAATCGCTAGAGGCAACAGAAACAGCCAACCACTGAGCCCCCAGGCGATAAGTGCCGCGATCCAGGCAATCAACACGACCGCCAGCACGAGCGATGTGAACGCCGAGAGAATCTCGCTCCGCAGCAACATCGAGCAAAATTGGCCGATCGCGTACGCGGTCAACGCTCCACACCACAGAAATTTCATAACCGTCGTGCCGATTGACAATCCCGAAGAGACATCTTCATGCAGTTGACGTGAGTCGTAGGCGTACGGCAAAGGAGTGACCATATCGCGAAAGTTTAGGAAATCCTGCAACTGAGCTTGCACGACATTCGTGAGGAACGTGGCGGCTGCTATGACTACGACGCCCATCACCACCATCAACACACCGAGCCACACAATGTGACGGCTGAGCCAGACAAGGCGTGGTGAGGCCGCGTGCTCTGCCAGGTACCGCACGCTGCCACGTCGTTGGTCGGCGCTGAATGCCAGAGCACCCAGCAATGCGGGCGACGCCAACAAGCTGCAGAACAGGCAGAAAACAAGAAATGGAAATAACACCGTGTGGCGAGGGGAGACGTCATAAAGCCAACCGCCGAACCGGCCGATTGCCAGACATATGGCAGCCAGCACTACGGGCACCATGAGGAACTTCCATGACTCACGCCACGATTGCCACACGAGCCGTAGGATCATCGCGCGGCCGTGGGATCGGCCGATGCGGCGGGCAGCACGCGATTTCAACGATTCAACGCGGCTTTGAAGTGTGGCCAAAAAGCTGGGCGAACTGACGGCGGCGCTCGTAACCGTTGCCTTTGTGTCCAGCCAGCGTCGGGCGATGATTATGCTCAGCGCGAATAAAGCAACTACAATGGCCAGCCGCAATGGAATCGCGGCGGCAAACGAGGTTGGGTCGTTGAGCGGTACCGACGACGAACTCATCACACTGACCGCCCAGCTCACGACGAGTGGGCCGATAATGATGGTTGTGAGCGCCGCGGCCAGCGGGCGTTTGAAGATCAGGGAACACAGCGTGCCCCAGGCGACGGCCTCGAAGATCGCCATGCCGAGGACGCTGGCGGCGTTTTGCGCGTCGAGGTTCGACGGCAGTTGAAAACGGCCGGGCAGAAAGCCGAGGATCGCCAGGACGACGGCCAAGGCGACGGCGCTGACTGTCGCCACGAGCAGCTTGCCGGCGAACAGCGGTTGCCACGTGGCGGGCAGGCCACGGAGGAAGTCGTACGTTTGCTCTTCGTGCTCGACGGAAAATAGCACGGCGGCTGCGCCGGCGGCGTACAGCGTCGCGGCGGCCAGGGCTACGCAAAACCGTACTGCAGGGAAGTCGGCCGGCGGGGCCAGCAGCACGCTGAGCAGCCAATCGACCAACAGCCCCAGCACCAGCACGGCCAGCCACAGGCCGCGCAGCATGCGGTACTCTTTCCACAGGAAACGCTTCAACGGCGGGGAAGCAATCGCGGTAATCATTGATTACTCCGGCAGCCAGAAAATAGAAGTCTCACGCCAAGGCGCGAAGGCGCAAAGGCTTGTTCCGTCAATACACAAAACAGTCTTCATTTGTTTTGAACAGGAGATAACAGAGGGAACAGAGATCAACTGCTGCCTGCCTCTGTTCTCTCTGTTATCTCCTGTTCCATACGTTCGATTTCCGAATAGAGTCCGCAGATGGCACAGATATTCGCAGATGAATTCTATCTGTGTACATCTGCGACATCTGCGGACAAGATGTGGCTGACGCAAAGGGTTGACTGCCAATCCCAAGCTGGTTTTCATCGGATTCGAACAAGAGGAAACAGAGGGAGCAGAACAACTGCTTGCCGTCTCTGTTTTCTCTGTTCTCTCCTGTTCCATTTTTTGGTTTCCGAGTCAACGAACGTTTAAGCAATGACTCTTGTGAACGTAGTGTTGATTTCTTTGCGCCTTCGCGCCTTTGCGTGAGGCACTAACGCGAATCACATCATTACCTGCTGATGCGTTGTATCGGTAAGGGCACCGCCGTCGCGGCCGATGTAGGCGACGAAGATCTCTTCGAGCGACGGCGTGCGCGATTCCACGGCGACCACGTTCTGCGCGAATCGCAGCCGTTCGATGGCGGCTTCGTCGATGTCGCGGGCCAGCACGTCCCACTGTCGGCCGCGGCGGCGCTCGTAGATTACGCGGCCATCGAGTGCCGGCCGGGGCGTCGTGTTCTCGGCCACCGTGATTGCGAGTGATCGTGTGGTGCGTTTAAGCTCGTCGAGCCGTTCGATCGCCACCAGCTTGCCGGCGTGCATGATGGCGACGATGTCGGCCACCCGTTCGACCTCGCCGATCTGGTGGCTGGAAAGCAGCACGGTGCGGCCTTCGGCCGCGATATCGACCATGCTCTCGAGAAACTCGCGGCGGACCAGCGTATCGAGCCCGGACGTCGGCTCATCGAGAATCAGCAGTTCGGGCGAGTGGGCCATCGCGAGCGACAGCGAGACCTTCGCCCGCATGCCTTTCGAGAGTTGGCTAATGCGGCGGTCGAGCGGCACGCGGAAGTCTTCCACCAGCGTGCGGAAGCGGTGCTCGAAGCCATCGGCGTAGAAGCCGGCCGTGAACCAGCCAATTTCCGCCGGCGTCATCCATTCGTACAGCGTGGGGCGTTCCGAAACATAGCCCACGCGGCGGCGAATTTCCAGGCCGTCGCGGCGGCCATCGAGACCCAGCACCTGGACTCGGCCGGCGGTGGGTTCGTCGAGGCCGAGCATCAGCCGGATGGCCGTGGTCTTGCCGGCGCCGTTTTCGCCGAGCAAGGCAAACACGACGCCCGGCGGCACATCGAACGAAACGTGTGACAGCGCGGTGTTGTTGCCAAATAACTTGGTGACGTCGTGCAATTGGATGACAGGTGTCATGGGAGCCTCGAGAGTGTCGCCGTTTGTATGTGGATGATTTTGGTGGCCGGTTGGGTGCCATGGCCACTGCTTGAGTGGCCATGCTGGCGGGCAGATCGACTGCATGCCCACGCCGAGCCGTGGGCATGGCACGCTCAATTCCTTCGCCGTTGGCGTTCTCCGCGCCTTGGCGGTTCGATGATGTTGAAGGAAGAATGCTCATTTGCGGGCCTTCCTTCGTACCGCCTCGAGTTCGCCGGCGATCAGCGTTTCTATTTCGCTCACTTCCAGTCCGCTGTGCTGGGCTTCTTCGAGCACGAGTTTCAATCGAGCGCGGATGAGTTTGGCCCGTTCGGCCTGGCATTGGCGGCGGGCGTTGGCGGCCACGGCGAGGCCGGTACCACGGACGGTTTCCAGCACGCCGTCGTCCTGCAACTCACGATACGCGCGGGCCACCGTGTTGGGGTTGATCGCCAGCTCGCGGGCCAACTCGCGGACGCTCGGCACCAGTTCGCCGCTGCGGACCGCGCCATCGGCCACGGCGAATTTCACCTGGCGGACGATCTGGTCGTACACCGCAAGGCCGTTGCGGGCGTCGATATGAAAGAGCATGGGAAGTCCTCGCCAACCGCGTCGGCCAACTGTACCACCGTAATAGTACGGTAGCTGCGGCGGCGTGTCAAGGGGCAAGCGACGAGCGGCGAGCGGCGAGGCGCGAGGAAGAATGTGGAAAATTGGACGTGGCCCCAGGCAGGACTGGCCGCGACCGGTTACAATCTTGAGTAAGTGCGTTTAGTCGCGACGCGCGGGCGGAGCGCGGACCGCCCGTTCCTGCTACGGCACAATCCAGAACGCTTCACCTCATTCCCACAGGTCAATCATGTTTTCAAACTCAAACTGCTCACGACTGCTCGTTGCCATGCTAGCTTTCACATTGTCTTCTGGCGTTTTGCGCGCTAGTGAAAAGAACGATCAGATTCGCGGGCGGGCGAAACCCGCGCACAAGGATGCCGTGGCGGGAACAGTCTTCGCGCGACCGGCGGATCGTGGGTTGCACGGTGCACGCACAGTGGTCGGCAAGGGCGCGACGGCCGTGCCGCTGGTCGTGGTCCGTGGCACTCCGTACGAAATGGGCCGGCAACTTGGCCAGCTCATGCAGCCGGAAATGGCGCAATTCGTTCCGGCAGCGCTGGCAGGGGTGACGCAGGAGCTCAAAGTTTCGCAGGCGACCATGTGCGAAGTGTGGGCGCGATCGGCCGCGTTCGCCGATGACCGCGTCGAGCAGGAAATGGCCGGGCTGGCCGATGGCTCGGGCGTGCCGCTCGCATCGCTACAGGCGTTTCATGCGGCACCGCTCCTCATGCCCTACTCGTGCAGCAGCGTGGCCGCCTGGGGAAAAGCGACCGAGGACGGCCACCTGTACATGACGCGCAATCTCGATTGGTCGCTGGAACTCAAGGCGCATGAGTTTCCGGTGATCGTCGTTTACATTCCGGATGCCGGCACGCCGCACGTGATTCCGACGTTCGCGGGGATGATCGGCGCCCACACGGGCATGAACGTGCGGGGCATCGCGCTGGCCGAGATGGGCGATGCCCCGGAAAAAGAGATGCCCTACCAGGTCCACGCGCCCCATTTCACGGTGTTCTTCCGGACGCTGCTGTATGATGCGGACTCGTTGACGCGGGCACTGGAGATCTTTCAGGCGCAGCCGCTCACCAAGCGGTACCACTTCGTTTTTGGCGATGGGCAGACCGATCGCCGGGCCGTGAAGATTCGGGCCCACTCGCCGGAGGATGCAAAGAACCAGGTGATCATTTGGAACGACAACGACGCCAAGGACGAGTTTGCCCCGAACGTACTCTCGTGCGTGGTGTACAACGACGAGGGGCGGGGGGCCTTCCCCATCCTGAAACGGGAGTACGGCAAGTTGAACGGACCCAAGATGGTGGATTTGGCCAACCACATCCCGATCAAGGGTGGGAATGTGGTCGACGTGGTTTACGATGCCACCGGCCTCCGGATGTGGGTCTCGTACGCCGGGGGCGACAAGGAGGCGTACCAACGGCAGTACAACGAAATCGATTTGAAGACGCTGGATGCGGACCGGGATGGTAAGCCTGACCTAAGCCGCTGAGGGTTGCCTTTCGGTACGCCCCAGAGGGGCAAGCAATTCCGCGAACGGGGTAAATAGCTAGCGCCCCACGGCATTACGGCAAAAAATTCACCAAAACAGACCATTTTTGCTGGCGTCCCGTGGAAACCCTGTTAAAATGAGGATTGTGTCTGATTCGCAAAATCGCGAACGTCAGCAGAAATTGCTTGCGCAGCGGGGTTTTGCATTTCAGCCGTAATTTACACGCCTTTTTCTTCGAGTTTCTATTGGGAGATGAGCTAATGAAGTGCAACTTGAGTCGAACAGTTTATTTGCTGATGGCCTGTTTGATGGCCTTTTCAACCGCCCGAGCTACGACCATCACCGACGATTTCTCGGACGGGAACGACACGGCGAATCCGGCGTGGACCCACTTGACGGGTCTGACGCTCTCCACCGGTCAGACGTTCGATGCGTCCACCGGCGAATACCATATAAAGGCCCCCGCCAACGGCGCTACGATTAATGGCGTTCAATATGGGTTTGGTGGGAGCTACGTTCAGCCTTCCTTTACCGATGTCAACGTCATGTCGGACTTGGTTCAGCCCTCCACCGGTTTAGCCTATGGCGTCGGGGCGCGTCTCAATGGCGTAAATACGCCCGGTGGCCTGCACGGTTATGGCTACATGTTCGAGCAGGCCATTGGTCAAGCGCCTGGCGTTGGCGAAATGGTGTTCTATCAGATTGTGGGCCTCAGCTTGACGGATATCGGCAACGACGGCCCCGCTCAGCGCACGGTTACCTTGGACTTGGCCAACAAGGATTACACGTTTTCACTGGATATTATTGGGAATACGTTGTACGGATCGGTCACGGAAGTTGGTGGCGGGGTAGTTGCCTATCAGCAGAAGACGGACCTCTCGGCGACCGGTGCAACGCTGACCAGTGGTTACTCGGGTTTGCTTGGCGTCGGCGCCGCACAGGGCCCGCTGGCCCTGCCGGTCGACATGACCTGGGATAACTTCAAGACACGGGACGTGCCGGAACCAACCTCCGGATTGTTGCTGCTGCTGGGCAGCGCGGGACTGAGCTGGCTCGGCCGGCGCTCCCGCTAAACGAGGGGGAAGGCAACATCGGCGAGATGCCACAAGGGCTTCGCGGAGTCAATACGTCGCTGTCGTGCGGTGCGCGGCAGCGACGCTTGTCTGCGCCAGGCGAAAAGCTGGCGAACGAAGTCGTGGTTATGTACAATTGAGAGTGGAGCGTCGACGAGGAGAGGACCGCGAGGAGAAGTGAGAACCCGACTTAATCGGGTTGCTGGGATTTACATCGGGAACAGACAATTTTCACCAGATCTATTGAGAGGGAGAATGTTATGGCGGACAAGGTACACACTTGGCTCGCTTCGCAAGGAATTCGTGCCATCGGTTGCTTGGTGGCGAGTGGCTTGATATTGGGCGGTGGTCGCAGTGATGCAGTGCAGGTGGTGTTTCAATTGACGGGGCCAAATTCGCTCCATGCGAACGCCATGATTAATGCGTTGTCGGCACCGATGGTCGCACAAGATCCTGGCGGCACCAGTCTGAACACGACTTACAGCGGCACGATTACTGTCAATGTCGACAACGTCATGAACCCGACCAGCATCGCGTTTGTTTCGGCCAGCGCGGCAGCGGCGAATAGCGGCAGTTGGCTGCCGGAGATTGGTGGCGGAACGGTTGGTGATCCCAACGTGGGGGGCGATGCCAACCCGGGCACCGCGGCGCCCGCGAACTACGGATTTTATTACACAACTGATTTCGGTTTTGGGCCGCTTAAGTTTTACCTTGCCAGTCGCGACACGGTCCTGACCATGGATACCGTAACCGCGGGCGCTAAGACAATTACGGGGGGACAGTTCGACCCCTTTGGAATTAACATTGAAGGTGCTAGCGGCACGTACGATGCGAACCTTAGCGATCCGGGCTATTTCGGTTCCGATACCGTCACGGCATCTGAGCCGATCCTGGGTACGCGCCACCGGCCGAATTGCACCGATTCGGGAGGCACGGTGAACCGCTGCACGGCGATGGGCAGCTATTCCGTGGCCGGCAATCTTGCGACGCTGACGGTTCCGATTGATTTCCTCTTTGGTGGAGGCACGCCGGAAATCAATTTCACGGGAACGTTTACGGCCACCTATTCGTTGGGTGTGCCGGGCGACTACAACGGGAACGGCACGGTGGATGCGGCCGACTATGTTTTGTGGCGCAACGGCGGACCGCTGCAGAATGAAGTGGATACGCCAGGCACGGTCAATGCGGCCGATTACGCGGCCTGGGTTGCCCGCTTCGGCAATACTTCCGGCGCCGGCTCCGGGTTGAGTTCCGCGGCCGTGCCCGAACCGGCCGTGGCCTGCCTGGCGCTGCTGAGCGTTGTCGGACTATCGGCAATTCGTCGCCGCTAGGTCGCTGATTTCGATTGTCCAAGGGAATTGTCAGGCCGCGTGAGTATTACCGACTCACGCGGCCTGGATGTTTTTATGGCTATCTCCGACTCTTGCACGCACTCGAGCAACCATTCTAAGTTCGCTCGCCGGCTATTCGCCGAGCATCGCCAGACAATACAAGCTGGTTTTAGCTATGTCGGGGCCGCGAGCCGAGCGGCCCAGCGAAATCGTCCGCCTCGGCTCGGCGGACGTACTGACCTACACGGTTTTACGCTGGTCGAACTGCTGGTCGTGATCGCGATCATCGGGATCTTGGTCGCGCTCTTGTTGCCGGCGATTCAGGCGGCGCGCGAGGCGGCGCGTCGGTCGCAATGCAGCAATAATCTCAAGCAGTTTGGCCTGGCGCTGCAGAACTATCACTCCGCCCGCAAGTCGTTTCCCCAGGGCGGAGAAATGTTATCGACGACGGACGTCTTTACGAACGCCAACGCGGCCTTGCTGCCCTACTTTGAGGAGGCGGCACTGCACAATGTCTATGACCCCAAGAAGGCCTGGGAAAATCAAGGAGCGCATGTTGCGGAAACTACGATCGCGGTCTTCAAGTGCCCCTCGTCTGGTGCTCCCAATCCGTTGTCCGATCCGCTGATGGATCCCAAGTGGTCGCCACCCAATAACCTTTATGGCGTTACCGAGTACGCTTACTGCATGGGTTACACCGATGCGTTCTGCATTCAGCCCGATGTTTTGATGAAGCCAAAATTTGGCCGGATCAAGAGAGAAACGCAAGGCATGTTCAGTTTGGCGTGGGGAGCATCCATTCGCCAGATTACGGACGGCACGAGTAAGACGATCGCCCTGGGAGACGCCAGCGGCGACCCGAGGTGGCGAGTTTGCCATCTGCCGGGTTGCACTGGGCCGACGGCGGACCCCAAGGGACAGCCATCGATCGCCACGATCGGGTGGATTATCGGTGAGCCAAACAGCACGGCTTACCTTGCGCAGCTGGGGCCTAAACCCAGTATTTATGGGTGCACCATCGAGCCCATGAACAAGTCGCCCGTGACCGACACGTATCTCGATTTGGGAACGCTGTTGCTGGACTACGGCCAGATCGCAACGGATGGCAAGCATATTTGCCTGGCCAGTTACGACGGCGGAAAGCACGCGGTGAGTAATTACCGCAGCGATCATCGGGGCGGCTGCAATTTTCTCATGGCCGATGGTTCGGTAACGTTCCTCAGCGAGAGCATCGACATGGCGGCCTACCGTGCCCGGTCGACGATTGCCGGGAACGACTTGTTCAGCGAGTGATGGGCCGGTGCTTACGTCGCCGCGTTTTAGCAGTCGATTGTTCTGCGCATGGCGCGGGTGCTGGGCGTGTGAGCGCCAGGATTGTGGGCGGACTAGGTCGCAATGCAGGATGGTTTGTCCAATCCCGAAGAGGCTGTGATTTTATTGTGACCAGGGTGGCATGCCCTCACTCGCGACAACATGCTCACGCGAATCGGTCTCGCTTTGCCGCGAGTGTGGGCATGCTGCGATTCGCGAGAGCATGCCACCCCAGATACTGCTTGCTCGAGTTCAAAAAAATCACAGCCTCGCAGGGATTGCATCATTTAGCCCAGGGATGGCCGCGCAGCGGCCTACCCTGGGAAGGCGGTTCGAACTACCCGGTTACTCTTACTCTGAAAGAGTTCCATCCGCCAACGCGTTCGATTCAACTCTTTCAGAGTAGGATTCGTGGATTCGCATCTTTACCCAGGGTAGGTCGCCGAGCCGACCAACCCTTGGGCTGAAAGATTGAATCCCGCTGGGATTCGCGGGCCGTGCGAGCCTCAACTCGCATCAGGGCATTTTTCCACCCACCATCGAGACGCTCACACGTGCTGGGCGTTGGCAGCAGAAAATGGGGCGCATCTTCAATCGGCCTGTGTTAGTATGAAAGGCTTACTAAGTTGACTTGTGCGCCCAGGGCGATAGATCGTCCTTTTACCCCGGGAGGTTTGGTATGCGGAATGTCGTTTGCTCTTTGTTGTTCTCGCTGGTGGTTGGAACGGGTTGTCTCTCGGCCCTGGCGAAAGATCCCCATGATGCTCCCACGGCACTGCAAGATTACGTCGCTGCCCAGGACGATGCCTATTGCTGGAAGCTGCTGAAGAACGACAAGACCAGCGACTTCCTGATCTATGACATCGACCTCACGTCGCAGAAGTGGGAAGGGATTACTTGGAAACATGCGCTCACGGTTTTCGTCCCGATTAGCAATCTGCAGCATCGCGATACGGTGCTGCTGTTCATCACGGGCGGCAGCCATGAGGACCGCTTGGGCGCGGGCGACTTGGCGATGGGTCGGCAGCTTGCCACGGCAGCCCAAATGCCGGTGGCGATCTTGAATCGCGTGCCGAATCAGCCGCTGCTGGGAGACCGGTCGGAAGATGACCTCATCAGCGAGACGTTCTTGAAATACCTGGAAACGAAAGACGCCAGTTGGCCGGCGCTGTTCCCGATGGTGAAGAGCGCCGTGAAGGCGATGGATGCGATCCAAGAAATTGCCCAGCAGAAGCACAATCAGAAGATCGAGCGGTTTGTCGTGACGGGCGGATCGAAACGCGGCTGGACGACGTGGCTGACCGCGGTCGCCGATAAGCGCGTGGCCGGCATCGCGCCGATCGTGATCGATACGCTCGACCTGCCTCGCCAGATGAAGCATCAGAAGGAAACTTGGGGCCGGTATAGCGAACAGATTGCCGACTATACGCTCAAGGGCCTCGTCGATGTCATGCAGAAACAGCCCGACGTGCCAGTTTGGCGGTGGGTCGATCCGTACACGTATCGGAGCCAGCTTACGCTGCCGAAGATGATTATCAACGGCACGAACGATCGCTACTGGGTCATCGACGCGCTCAACTTGTACTGGGATGGCCTCGTGGGCGATAAGCATGTGTTCTACGTGCCGAACGCCGGCCACGGTTTGGATGGCGGCAAAGACAAGGCACTCACGACGATTTCGGTTTTTGCCCAACACATTGCCATGAACGAGCCGCTGCCGAATCTCTCGTGGAAACACGATGACGACGGCGAGAAGCTGCGGCTGGTCGTGAATTCGTCGCCGGCTCCCAAGGGCGTGAAGCTGTGGGTCGCGCACTCCGAAGACAAGGACTTCCGCCCCGATCATTGGGATTCGCAGCCGCTTGAAGCCGGGAAAGACGGCTCGTTTGTCGCCCACGTCGAGAAACCGAAGTCGGGCCACGTGGCGTTCTTCGCCGAGGCCGACTACGCGTTTGGCCCACTGGAGTACGGCCTCTCGACGCAGATGCGGCAGGAATAGAGTTGCCCGAACATTCTGGGGTTTACGACCGATGGGCAGGGGTCGCGGGTTGTCGTGTGCGCATCTATCATGAAGAAGTCCGCAGATGGCGCAGATGATCGCAGATTCTCCGACTCTTAATTCTGCCGACCAGTTGCGACGATACGACTTCTGAGACGAGATCAATCGGCATCTGCGAATATCTGCGTCGTCTGCGGACAAAAAAACCGCGTCGCAAACTGAGTTGCAGCGGTTGGGCTCTTGGCGGCGGGGAGTGCAGTTTCGAACTGCATTCCATCCATGGCTAGGTCGTTTTCAGGTGAGTGGCTGTGAACATCCCGCAATACACTTGGAAGGACTACGAAAACGGCTACGCCGATCGGCACTTGTTGCACGGTGTCGTGGCGAAGTGGGCGGCGGAGCGGCCGAATCACACGGCGATCATCGATTTCGATACCGGCCGCCAGGTGACGTATCGCGAGTTGGATGAGCAATCGACGGCGATGGCGCTGCGGCTGGTGGAACTTGGCTACCGGCGTGGCGATTTTCTGGCGACGTTGTTGCCGCTCACGATCGAGCATATTTGCTTGGAGTACGCCTGTTTCAAGATCGGCGTGATCCACGCCCCGCTCGATACGCGGCTCAAGGCCGATGAGGTGGTGCGGTCGTTGGGCCTGATCCAAGCCAAGGGCTTCGTGACACTCGGCTCGACTGCGGTCGGCGATTTCACGCACATTGCGGAAATGGTGCGCGAATCGTGCGACTACATCGAGCACCTCGTCGTATGCGGCGATATCGAGTGCCGATTGCCAGACGTCATGAATGGCCACGAGTTCTTTGAGGTCGGCCCGGCCACTCGCACGAACCGGGCGCTGGTCAGCACTTACGAATCACTCACGAAGGCAGTGCAGCCGACCGACGGGGCGCAAGTCATCTACACGACTGGTTCGACCGGGTTGCCCAAGCCCGCGCTGCTGTCGCATCGCAATATCACGGTGCAGAATCTTTGCCTGGCGGGCGGGTGCGGTTGGTTCGATATTCGGCGGATGCTCGTGAACCTGCCGCCGTCGCATGTGGGCTGTCAGGGTGAGGAATTGATGACCACGCTCTTCACCGGTGGCACGGCGGTCATCTTGCATCGCTTCGATCCGGAGAAGTCGCTGCAGGCGATCGAGCGGTACCAAGTCGAATCGATGGGGCAGATTCCCTCGATGTTCCAAATGCAGTGGCACTTGCCGAATTACTCGGAGTACGATCTCCGCTCGCTCCGTTGGGCGATGTTCGGCGGCCAGCAGGTAACGCGGCCGTTCGTGCAGCAACTGTGCGACATGATTCCCCACGTGGCCACGGGGCTCGGCATGACGGAAATGGCCGGGTTCGTCACGTACACCGGCCTCACGTGTGACGTCGATTACATGGTGAACGGCGTCGGCATCCCGATGCCGATTACGCCCCTCTCGATCCGCCAGCCGATGAACACCGACGGCACCGCCGGCGACGAACTGCCCAAGGGCGAAACCGGCGAAATCTGCTTTCGTGGGCCGCAGGTGTTCATCGATTACGTCGGCAACGCCGAGGCGTATCGCAACACGGTTTCGAGCGATGGCTACTGCTACACGGGCGATTTAGGCTACCTCAATGACCGTGGTTTGGTGCTGGCCGGCCGGTCGAAGCTGGTCATCAAGCCGAAAGGCTTTCAGGTGCATCCGGCCCAAATCGAGCAGCACTTTGCCCAATTGGACGATGAGGTGGGCATGTGCGCGGCCGTCGGGCAGCCCCATGACATGATCGGCGAGGCGATCGTGCTGTTCGTCGCGCCGCCGCCTGGTCACGACGTTTCGTGCGCGCACCTGCAAGCCCACGCCCAAGGAATTGCCTCGTACATGCGGCCGGCACATTATGTGATGCTGGAAGCGGGCGGGCTGCCGCTCAACCGCACGGGCAAATCCGACTACCACCGGCTCAAACAAATGGCGGCCGCGGAAATCGAACGGCTCCGCGCGTTGGGGCAGTGGGATATTGAGCAATGATGCCTTATCCCGATCTACGGCAGAGGATCTGAGCCCGGAAATGAAATAGGGGGATAGAATCCTCAAATTGAATTTGCTGCTTGGGAAACATATCCTTCATTGAAATGGTGGAGACTAGGGACATGACCACGATTAGGTTCGTCATGGTCGTTGTCGCAATTGCAAGGGGATGGCCGCAATCGCCGCCACGTCCACCAAAATTGCCTGCGCCAAAACCGCCCGCTATTCAAACCCTCACTCCGAAAGTCCCATTTGAGTGGTCGAAAACACAAAAGAAGGAGTTCTTGAATCGTGTGAAAACACTTAAAGCTGGCGACAATATCTATGATGTCGCTAAACTGCTTGGGCCACCCTATGAAGTGGAGCAGATCAGTGGAAAAGGGTTAAACGACGAAGTGCGGGGTACGTTTACGACATATTTTATGAAGAAGCAAGAAGAAAGTGAGAATTTGGCATCAGAGCAGTATATCAGCCTGACATTTGGCATTGACGGTCGCTTGGAGTGCATTAGTACGAACATTAGAAAACTTTCTTTCGGCGGTTTGATGACGGAACAAGGCATTAGATTCACTGATCTTGAACCGCTCGACGAACCGTCAAACAGTAGGTAGTTTCGGCAGGATGTCTTTCTCGCAGTATGGCAAAGTATTCCCGAGATCCCGGAAACCAAGCTTAAGCTTCAGCTGGCCAGCGTTTTTCCCTGTTTTTCTCGTGTTTGCATTTGCTAGCCTTCGCCCGCAAATCACGTTTTTCCGAAATTTTCTCCCCGCCGCCCAAGATTGCTCTCGGCGGGGCGAAATTCCTCATGGACGGCCAATGTTTAGGCTGCCCGCTGCGGTTCTTTACCCGGTTTCTGTTGGCATCTAGGGACAATTGCCCGGTCTTTTCCGTGCCTATTTCGGCAGCCGTCGCGGCGTCCCTGCAGTGTGAGGAGCGTGTTCCATGTTCAAGCGTGCGATTTTGGTGGCGACGGGCCTCGGCCTGACCACGATTGTGTTGTTCGGCCGCGATGCGGCCAGCTACGTTTCCACGACGTACCACCGGCTCACCAGTTCGGTGCAAGAGAGCGTGCCGGTCGATTTCCAAATCGACCGCGCCAAACAAATGGTTCGCGATCTCGATCCGGAAATCCGCCGTTCGATGCACGTGATCGCCAAGGAAGAAGTGGCGATCGAGGAACTCAACAAGCAAATCGGCGCGAATCAGGAAAAGGCCGACAAGGACAAGACCGACATCCTCCACCTGCAATCCGACCTCGGCCAGAACAAGAAGGTCTATCAATACGCCAGCCGCACTTACTCTTGCGACGAAGTGAAGCAAGATTTAGCCCGCCGCTTCAGCCGCTTCAAAGTGGCCGACGACACGCTGAGCAGCATGAAGCAGATGCGCGACGCCCGCCAGAAGAACCTGGATGCCGCCCAACAAAAGCTCGCGGCCATGATCAACGCCCGTCGCAAACTGGAAGTCGACGTGCAGAACCTCGAAGCCAAGAAGAAGCTGGTCGAGGTTGCTCAAGCTTCGAGCGAGTACATCTTCGACGACAGCCAATTGGCCCGAGCCAAGGAGCTGATCACCGATATCCGCACGCGGCTCGATGTGGCCGCCAAGTTGGCCAATGCTGATGTGAACGTTCAAACCGAGATTCCGCTCAACGACGCGGCCCCGGCCGACATCACCGACCAGGTGACCCAGTACTTCAAGCTGGCCCCGAAGGCCGAGCCGGCCAAGGAAGTCGAAGCAACGACCGCTTCCCTGGCCCATGATGAGTAAGCCCCATGAGCGGAGAGTCGAGTGCCACGAGCCGGAGCGCTCCGCCCTCGACTCTCCCTCTCTTAAACACTCGTCGGATTCGACGGGTGCCACTGCTAACTTGTTAGCAGTGCTCCGACCGGCGATCGGCTTGCGGTTGAATCCACAAATAGTTGTGGCAGGTAATTGCAGCAAGGTATTTGTCGAAGTGCACACTGCTGGACAAGCCAGCAGTGGCACCCCCAATTGCGAATTGGTTTTGGCCCTCGACCCTCAACTCTCGACCCTCGACCCTCAATCCTCAACCCCCATGTTCCCTACTTGGCGATTGCGACTTCGAGAAGCCCGCGTGGCGTGCCAGAACGGCCGCTACGACGAAGCCAGCGCCATGCTCGCCGATGAGAAGCTGCGAGAATTCCTGCCGGCCAAGCAGTTGGCTCAACAGGTCGCGGGGAAATTGTTGGAGCGAGCCGGCAGTCGGTTTGCCCTTGGCGACACGGCCGCTGGCTGGCAAGACCTGAACACGGCCGATCGCTTGGGCGGCAATAGCGCGGCAGCCGATCTGCTGCGTCACCGTTACGAAGGACAAATGCTGGGCGACGTACGCCGCTACCTCGCTGCTGGCCAAACACAGCCCGCTCTCACGCAGCTTAATAAATTGCGTCAGCACGGGTTGGCCGACGAGGCCGTCCGCAACCTTCACCAAATTGCCTCACTCATGCAGGAAGCCGAACAGAATGCCGCCCGTGGGCATTTTTCCGAAGCGATTACCGCCATCGACCGGGCCCAGGCGGTGACCGGGATTCTAGCCAAGGAACCGGGTATAATGGACAGCATTGCGGCAAAGTTGACATCGGAACGAGAGCGACTGCAATCATCCTCCAGCGAATGCCAGCGGTTAAGTGCCGAGATGCACGCCGCCCTGACGGCCCAGAACTGGGGCGCTGTTTTGTCAGCGGCCGATGCCCTGCTGGCCGTCGCTCCGCAGCACATGGCCGCTGGTCAGGCCCGACGGCGGGCGTGGAAGGCCGTCGGCATGGACGTAACGCAACTGCACGCCGGGCGGGTCGCCGGCCGGCCCGTGTCGTTAGCCGTGAACAATTCCGTTGGCCGCCGGGGCCGGCCCTCCACTCGTCCCATATCGCGCTCCAGTGAGGTGGATACCGTGGCAGGCAAAGAACAGCCACAACGAGCACTGCTGTGGGTCGATGCAGTGGGCGGCTTCCTGGTGTGCTTGGACGACTCGATCACGTTGGGGCAACCATCGCCGGGCGACGCCATCGCCTTACCGGTGCTGGCCGATTTGTCGCGGCGACATGCCATCATCCATCGTGATGCCGGTGCGTATATCCTTGAACCGCTGCAACGCACGCGGGTCGATGGCCGCGAGATCACGAGCCCGTTCGTGCTGAGCGACGGACAACTGATTCAACTCGGCGACAATGTCCGCATTCGCTTCAACCGGCCGCACGCGCTCAGTGCGACCGCTAAGTTAACATTCGAGAGCCATCACAAAACGCAGCCCACGGCTGACGGCGTGTTGCTCATGGCCGATAGTTGCGTGCTGGGGCCGAACCGGCATTGCCATGTGCGGTGTCGTGATTGGCAACGCGATGTGATTATTTATCGACAAAACAACCAAGTTTTTTGCCGGGCCGACGAACCACTCTCGATTGATGGAGTGCCGGCCACGAGCAAGAGCGAGATTCAATCCGGAGCACGCGTAGAAGGGGACGATTTTTCTTTCGCTTGGGAGACGGTGTAGGTCCGGCTTTAGCCTGACGTAGCTGAATTCGCAAGAATTCGGCATTGTAGGGTGGGCACCGCCCACCACTGCACAGTTCAATGAACTATGGTGGGCAGTGCCCACCCTACGGGGACGATTCGTCAGGCTGAAGCCTGACCTACACGAACTAGACAGATGGGCAATCCGACAGCTACGCTAGAACGAGAAAGTCTTTCTGCCATGAATGCGCCAGGGCCGCAACTTGACGAGGTGGATCGACCGCGACCCGCGGTAATGAAATTCACCTATCCCAGCGGCTCACGGCCGCTGGAAGGCTACACGATTAAACGCGGGGTAGGGCGGGGCGGTTTTGGCGAAGTGTACTTCGCCACGAGCGACGCCGGAAAGGAAGTCGCCCTCAAACTCATTCGCCGCAATCTCGATGTCGAGCTGCGCGGCGTCACGCAGTGCCTCAACCTGAAGCACCCGAACCTCATTTCGCTGTACGACATCCGCACCGATAGCATGGGCGACCAGTGGGTCGTCATGGAATACGTATCCGGCGAATCGCTCGAGGAAGTAATCGAGCGCCATCCGAACGGCATGCCGGCCGAGGAAATCTTGTGGTGGATGCGCGGGATTTGTGCGGGCGTCGCCTACCTGCACGACCACGGCATCGTCCATCGCGACCTCAAGCCGGGCAACATCTTCTCGGATGAAGGCACGGTCAAAATCGGCGACTACGGCCTGGCGAAGTTCATTTCGTGCAGCCGCCGTAGTGGCCAGACGGAAAGCGTTGGCACGGTACACTACATGGCGCCGGAAATCGCCAACGGCCGCTATGGTCGCGAAATCGATACCTACGCGCTCGGCATCATCCTGTTCGAAATGTTGACGGGCCACGTGCCGTTCGAAGGCGAGAGCGTCGGTGAAGTGCTGATGAAGCATCTTACCGCGGAACCGAATTTGACTGCGCTTGTCGAGCCATATCGCAGTATCGTCGAACGGGCGCTGGCGAAAGATCCAAGTTTACGACTCACGGACGTTTGCGAGTTGGTGTCGTTGCTGCCCGGTGGCAGTGGCGTGGCACCGCCGCCCCAAGCGCCGGCGTCACCGGCCCCTGGTAATGTACGTGCGGCCATGCAGTCTGCGTCTGCCGAAGTGCAGCGTGCCGCCGCACGAATACAAGCTGCTGCCGATCTTGGTTCTGCAAAAGAGGCTGCGCAGGGGACGAACCGCGCGAATGAAAAAATCGAGGAGCCAATTTGGAAAGCGGTGCGCGAGGCCTATTCTGGATTCAACGCGCAAAAGCTCTCGCCGCTCAAGAAGGCGATGCTGATTTTTGCGATCGTCCTCGTGTGTGTCAACTTCGGCGATAAAGCGGCGTCCATCGCGACTTCGCTGGGGATGGTTTACCTCATTTACTACATTATTTGGACAAACATCAATAAACGGAATGCGCCAAAGCAAGTCGTGCCAACAGCGGCCGATTTGCGGCCGTCGCCAACTTCGCTTGACGACAGTGAGAAACGGACCGTTGCTTGGCCGGTCGCTGGCGAATCGGCTGCGGCTCCGAACCCGCGGGGCGTGAAATCGCCGCTGCGGCGCGTGCGATCCACTTGGCGTGAGCAGGCGAATCGGCAAATCGCCGCCAAGCCGTTGCGCGAGAAGCTCTCGGAACTACTCGGCTCGATGCTGTTTGCCAGCCTGTTCGCCACATTGGCCGCGTGCATCGCACCGCTCCTGCTGCAAGGACAGCCATCGTCGGAGCAGATGGCGTCGTACATTTGGCTTGCCCTTGTCGGCACACTTGCGAGCTGGGCCGTGTTGATACCTTCCAAATTCACAGAAGGGAAAGTCGAGGATCAAGCGCCGCATCGTATCTCGCTCTTGCTGCTCGGAACCTTGGTCGGCGTGGCCGCATGGGGCTTGGGCAATTTGCTAATGCTCAAATCGCCCAGTTGGCGCGAGCCGATCGATGTCGGCAGCGGTCTGGTGACGCATGGAATGCTCGGCTGGCCAAGAACCATGGCATCGGGCAATCCGCCCGTGGCGATGTACGTGGCCTACTTTGCGTTCCTGTTCCTGGTGCCACGCTGGTGGCGGCAGGCGGAATTCACACGCACAGCACGGATGAGTATCTGGAGCATCGTTTGCTGCGTGGGCTGGGCCTGGCTACTCCATATTTTCTGGTGGTTCCCGCAACCACTGGGCATGATGGTGGCCGGCGTCACCGCCCTCGCAACGCAGCTTTCGAGCCCGTGGATGCCGCCCAGCCAGCGACGGGTACTGAGCGAAACACCAGCTAAGTCTGAAGCGTAGGTTATATGGGTGACTACGATGTTCGGAATCGGACTCCAGGAAATATTGGTCATTGGCATAATCGTGTGGCTGGTACGACGCGGCAAAGTTCGCGGCACCACACTTGTGTGGGCCGGCGTTGGATTGCTGGTATTACTTGCATGTGTCAGCATGGCGACTTTGGCTTGGAACGCAGCAGCATTTCGGGCAATAGTGCCAGACGGTGCAGCTGAAATACACAGCCAACAAGTTCCACCCGTATGGGCCATTGCCCTTGGACCAATGCTAATCGTAATTGTTGCCTTTGTCGTTCTACTCGCCGTTGTGGCCCATCGCGGCTTGGGGCACGCGTTCGCCGGCGGCCACGGCCACATTTGGCCCGCATTTCTCGTCGTGCCAATCATTGCGTTCTTGATGTTGGGCGGCATCCGGTACAAGAGTTACCAGAGTGCTAGCGAATTCAATGCGGCTCAGCAACATGCCCAGCATCAACAAGCTGCCGAACAACAACGACGTTGGGCAGCAGCACAAGTCGAGCAGGCGAAAGCCTATCAGAAGCAGGTAACAGAACAAGCCAAGCAAATGGCCGCCAATGTAGAAGAAGCCGTTAAAAACGCGACGATTTCCCACCGCATCGATCAGGCGGATATCCACCAGTTGATGGATGAGTTCGACGGGCCGCGAATCGTGTTGCAGGCCCCCTTGGTTCCGACGGCGGCCCCGGCCGCGCTCATCATGGCCGCCGCGGCATCCGCTGCCAAAGAGGCCGCCGAAGCGCCCGCCGATCGCGACATGACGGCGAAGAAGGATACGAAGAAAGAAGCGAAGACGAAGACGATGACATTGAAAAGCTCTGCTGGCGATGCCAAACACCCTGCCGCAGTCGAATTGAAAATGGAATCGTCTCCGGATGGCAAGCCCGGCACGATGACCATCTCCGTTGAGGCCGAAACACCGAAGCCGCCTGCGGCGCCTGTGCCCCCGATCGCGCCAGTTCCTCCAAATCTGGCGGCAAAGCGTTCGGCGACCATCAAGCCCGAAAAGCCGCTGGCGGTGGAGCGGGAGCCACGGGTCGTGAAATCGGGCACCACGCCGCCCACTTGGATCAACGATCCGCCCAAACGCACGGGTGACGTGCGTCGCGAAGTCATCGCCACCGACCCCTTCGCCACCGATGATGAATGTTATCACGCGGGTGATGTATCGCTGATGCTCAAGGCCTACGATCGACTCGAACAGCTCACCGGCCAAACTGCCTTGGGTTTGGATGGTTCCCCTCTGCCCGTCGCATCGCAAGACGGCGCCCACTTGGCCCGCATGTACGCGATGGGCATGACGCCCGAGTTCCTGCGGCGCGAACTTGTGGCCAAGGATCCCGAGAGCAACGAATCTCGCGAGTATTTGGAAACGGTGACATCGTCCGTCGGGCCGATGAAAAAGCTCTACATGCAGATCGAGTTCACGCCGGCCATTGATCGCGAGATGATGCAGTTCGCGGAAGCTTATTCGCGGCAAGAACGGTTCGCCGCGGTCGGGTTTGGCGCCGGTTCGGTACTGACGCTGCTGACGATGGTGTGGGGACTCTTGAAAATCGACACGGCTACCAAAGGTTATTACACGAAGCGGTTGTTCCTGGGCGTGCCAGCGGCGATAATTGGAACCGGTCTCGTGCTGGTTTTCAGCAAATCGATTGTCGCTCTCATCAAGTAGTAACATTGGTTCGATGGCTACGCCGCACCCCGACTTATTGCTCGTCGAGCAGATTCGCTCTGGTCAAGCCGAGGCTTGGAATGCGCTCATCGAACAGTACGAGGGGCGCCTGCTGTCGTTCGTCGATAGCCGGCTGCGTCGGCGTGCTTCCAGCGAAGATGTCGTGCAGGAAACGTTCATCGGTTTCCTCACGAGCTTGCCGAATTACGATACGCGGCGGCCGCTCGAAAGCTATTTGTTTTCCATTGCCGCCCACAAGCTGACCGATTACTTGCGGCGCGAGGGCCGGCGGCCGGCGCTGCCGTTGTCTTCCACCGCAAATAGTGAGGGTGGAGCGATGGACCTTCCTGGCGGCGCGCGGCCCGCCAGCAGTATCGCCCGCAGCGGTGAACGCAAGGAACTCGAGGAAGAAGCATTGGCACGCGGCATCGCCGCACAAATCGACCATTGGCGCACCAAAGGCGATTGGGAAAAAGTGAAGTGCATGGAACTGCTGTTCGTCCGTGGTGCGGCCAATAAGGATGTGGCCACGGCGCTAGGCATCACCGAACAGCAAGTGGCGAACTTCAAATTCGATTTCCTCGATCGCTTGCGTAAACTGGTGAAGAACCAACGGCTCAACGAAGACGTGTTTCCGGAGTTGTACGCGAACGACAACTGAGTGGGGCTTTCAGAAGAGTCTCACGCAAAGGCGCTAAGGCGCAAAGTTATGTCGCAACGAAACAGAAAGAAAATAACCACTAAGGACACGAAGTTCACGAAGAAGACATTAAGGGTGAGAAAACGCTTTCAATGTTGGATTGAAAGTTTCAGCATCATTCAAATTTGGTCAGGCAAGTCTGGTTCTTTTTGTGTTCTTCGTGCCCTTTGTGGTTCAATTCCACAACAGCTTTTTTGCGTCTTTGCGTGAGACATATATTTGATGGCAAATAACTTTTCGAATTCGGAACTCGAAGCGTTTCTCGACGAAGCGCTGCCGGTCGAGCGGATGGCCGCCATTGAAGATGCGCTGCGCCACGATGCCAAGCTGCAGAAACAAGTGTCGGCCGTGCGCGGCCGGCGCGATGCCGGCGTGCACTCGCTCGGCGAAATCTGGCGGCGTCATCGGCTGAGTTGCCCATCACGCGAACGCTTGGGCAGCTATTTGCTCGGCGTGTTGCCCCATGACGAAGCCGATTACATCACCTTCCATATCGAGAAGATTGAATGCCGCTATTGTGCGGCAAGCATTGCCGATTTGAAAGCTCAGCAGTCAAGCGCTGAAGTCGAAACGGTACGGCGTCGGCAGAAATATTTTCAGTCGAGCGTGGGGCACTTGCGAAAGCGGTGATGTGAAGCGCGCGACTGGTCGCGGAAGCGATCAGCCCGAAAGCACTTAGGACTCTGATAAGAACTCCGCCAGGGCACCCTCACCCCGGCCCTCTCCCAGAGGGAGAGGGGGTTTTGTTAGAGACTCTTAATTACAGCACGGGGTTCGCCAACAGCCTATCGAAATGCTCGCGCGGATACAGGCAGAACGAATACTCCCGCGAGCGCAGAATCGTTTCCGCACGTTTTCGCTGCCGAGTCGCCGCGATTTCGCTCTCAATTTGCCGGCGAAGTGGCGCGACGAACGGCTGCAGCTGCCGATTTGCCGCCGTGATCGCCAGATGCCGCTCCCGTGCATTCTCTAAGGTCTTGGGCTTCCCGAGCCAGCGCTGCTTCGTGGCGACGATCGCGGCCACATCACTATCGTGCCCATTGCCGTTCGAATCGATGTATTGTTCTGGATGATAATCAAGATCGCGCAGGCGCTGTTCCCATTGCCCGGGCATCGCCGCCGACGGCGAAGTTGCATCCAGCGGCAGTCGCAACGTGGCTGAAACGGCAGCCAACTCCGGAGGCTCAAAGCCAAAGAACTGTCGCACGATTTGATCGGTGACTTGATCGTACTTGGCCCCGCCAATGCCATGCAGGAATAAGTCGCTCAGCACGAGGCGGGCGAACAATGTCGTGGAGAGCGCACGGGTCCGCAGCTTGATTCCTTGAGACGCCAACTCCAATATTTGTTCGGCGGCCGTCGAGAGATCGCCATTGTCCGAAATGGCAAGCTCGATGGCGTGCGCGTGCCGGTCGCTAATCAATATCCGCTCGCCATTTCGCTTTGCGAATAAGGGCCGCCGCTGGGGATCATCACTCGTCCACAGCCAAAATGGAACTTCCGTCCAGTCTTCAGCGACTACCAGATCGGGAACCGGCTGCGCGCGATTGCGCAAGTGGTGGGCACAGCGATAATCCGCCAGGGCCTCATTGTAAGCGGTGCGAAAGCGGGTGTGCTGCGACACGATATACGCCAGAAACCAAGCGAATTCCGGCAGCTGGCAGACAACGCTTTGCGGCAACTCCAACGTGTCGTTGTTCCAGGTTTGTTCGAATGCATGACGTCCCTGAGCGAGTCGCAATCCTAAATTCTTCACTCCGGCGGCGCGCTCCAGCATGATCGGCCACAGCTCGGCGACCATGGGATTCGTCACGAACGGGCGGAGCAGGGCGGTCGCGCGCTCGGCAAAAGTGCTGAACGAGGCGGCGTTTTGAATCGTGCGTTCTTCGTATGGAACCTCGGCTGCCGGCGAGTCGATCGCGACCATCTCCATACGAGGTTGATCGAGCGTGCCGCTGGGGACACGCACGGTTGCCGTACGGCACAAATCACTATCGATCAATAAATGAATGCCCACACCACCAAGCCGACGGGCTAATCCACCGAGGACAAAGTTCTTATACCAAACACCGGGATGGAACATCTCGGGTTGGTGCCCGGAGAGAATGAACGGCGTGTCTTGCACCGTGCCAAAGACCTTCCAGCCATCGGGAATGTCACGATAAGCACTGGTGTACGCGACGGCCGCCTGGAGCAGGTTTTGCCGGGCGGAACAGCTCACGTCGGCGAGCGAACGTCCTTGAAGATCGTACTCAATCGCCGCCAAGCGTGCGGTATTACCGGACACGACGCCGGCCAGCGCGTCATAGGCGGGGTCGATGAGCGTCTCACCATCGCCTTGCGGTGCTCGTAAGCTGCGAAACTCTTTGGCGCAATCCATCAGCATTTTTCGTTCAACAGCAATATACAAATGCGCAGCACTTAACCACACGTACAACCGGTGCCGGGTAGTTTTTCCGATACGGAATCGTCTGACTCATCTCCCGCGTCTTTCGAGCGGCCGTCGTCGAGCGCGTCCGCGGCTTGTTGCGAATCTGGAGCCGCATTCGAGTTTTCGATCGCCGCCATCGCGGTATCGAGAACGCGGTGATAGTAATCGAGCCTCTTTCGTCCGTCATCGAGGCTGCCGCCGAAACTGCGTTCCTCCTCCAAATAGATGAGGGGCACGGGAAGTTCCACGATTCGTAGCCCGTGGTGGACGGCCTGCACCCACACTTCAATGGGCATGCCGTAACCAGGTTCCGTGATCGTGAACTTGGCAAGCGCCGGCACGCGATATGCCTTGAAGCCACAAAAGGCATCGGTCAACGAAAGCCCGAGCCGTTCATTGATTTCACGCGTTATCTGAATATTGATTTGCCGACGTTCCGCGGGTGCCCGTTGCGCTTGCTCTTGGTTTCGCAAGTACCGGCTGCCAGACACCATATCCGCGTCGCGGCACGCGGCAATTAGCTGGCCGATCCGTTGCGGTTCGTGTTGTCCGTCGCAATCGATGGTGACCAGCACATCGTAGCCGCTGGCGATCGCGAAATCGAACGCGGTCTTCAGCGCCGCGCCGTAGCCGCGATTTTTATCGTGGCGGACGATGCGGATATCGGTCCGTGCGGCCAACAAATCGGAAGTGCCATCGGTCGCCCCATCGTCAACAACCAGCACATCATCAGCATACCGCATGACTTCGTTGAGCACGGGGTTCACGTGCGCCGCTTCGTTGTACACCGGCAACGCCGTCAAAACGCGAGGAGGGTAGTTCATCGTGCTGCTCTATAGACTAGGGAATCCAGAAACTTAGCTAGCAATTCCCTTCGCGAGCGGCAGATTGACTCCATGTCGTTCCACCCATTTTAGATGCCGCGCGGCACGGGTCAACCGCGCGGCTTGAATGGGTTGCCAACTTGCCCGTACTGGACTAGCGCCCTTTGCCTAACCGCTACGAACGTAGCTGGGCCAGCGGCCGAGAGGTGTCGGCCGGCGCCGATTTATTCGTTGGTTTGGCTGGCGCAGATTTTTGCGTCTCCTCTTGATCGAGGCTTGACGGATTCTCGCCGGCGACGAACTTGTACTTCAATTGGCGCGGGCCGTTGAGTTCTTCGATTTCCAGGAGCATCTCCTTTCCCATTAGTTTTTGACCATTTGGAAATCGATAGATTTTGCGGTCGACGTCGTGCCCTAAACGGTACACCTGCGTGCGCTGTGGTTTTTCGCCCGGCAGACGCAGATGGCACTTGAAGTCGGCCAAATTATCCGTCCGATTTGTCATCCGCTGTTCGACGACCAACGATCCATCCTTATCGATCCGCGAACGCACTTCGAGCTTCAGTTCCTTTGTGCCAACTTCCATTTCGTCATAGACGCTGAATTCGATCCGCTCGTCCGCATCGACGACAAAATCGATTCGCACGGGCTGCTTGCCATAGAGCGCCGTTTTGAGTTTGATATCAAACGGGAATTTTGTCTCCGCCCCCGCCGCAAGTTGGAAATTCGCGTGCGGCGGCTCGATGATCCAGCGGTCCTGTGCCAGGGTGGCGGCCGCATCTTTACGCTCGGCGCCCTCGGTCAGATCTTCATCTTGAAGCACCACGATCTTGACGGTCCCACCGACGCCCTGCGGAAAGAAGTTCTTAAAGGAAAGTGAGTTGTGATGGGGCCGTGAGAAGATGCTCGGCACATACTGCGTTTCGAAGTGCAGGTTCATGCGCCACCGAGCGATCGCTTCGTGCAAACCCAGCACAAAGGACGGCGTCTCGTCCACGATGATCTCTTGATCGTGACCCTGCTTTGGCACCGCCACCGAACGGCCCAATACATCGTATTGCCGCACGTTCTGACCAAGGTAGAGCTTTTCATGCGTTGGTTTTGTATTCCATACCACCATGACCACTTGCCCGTCCGGCCGCACAAAGACGCGATTCGGACTTTCGTTGGGCAACGGCAACTCGCCTAAGTACCGTGCTCCGCCCAACATCGTCGCCGTCGTTCGCCACGGGAGCAGTAATTCGGCCGGCATTCCATTCGCTCGCATTAGACCACTCTCGTCGTCAAAAGGCTTGGTAACGAAAATGGCATCGGCGCCACGCAACTTCGCCTCGATCATGCGGTGCACGAAGGCTCGCGTGCGTGCATCGCGCGCTTCCTTGCATTTCTTCGGAGTGTCCAAGGCGGTCCGCGCGAGTGCCGGAATGAGTGGCGTCGCGCTCAACGCCAATGGGTTGATCGGCGTAACAACGGCAAAATCCCATGCGTCGGGTTTTGGCGGATAACTTGTCGGCGGTGGAGGATCGATCGAAATCCAGCGTTGGGCAGATTCCTGTTTGGGTTTGCTGAGCAACTCGTTGAACCTGGCATCGGCTACGGACGATTGCAGCGTCAATTGCGTAAAGTCCCACGACACTTTTCCTGTCGGCAGTTCGGTCCCCTCCCAGTCGGCACACAGGCCCATCCGCACGTCTTGCCCGAAACGAAACAGTGTCGTCCGCAGGTCGTCGATCTTCTTGTTGAGCTTCGGCAAACTAATCAGACTGTTGTCGTAGTCGCGGCCGAGCTGCCACCAGCGAACGCGGAGCGCCAACCGCGACATTACGGGCTCCAGCGAAGGCGCCCACGTTCCCGTGTCTTGCAGCAACACATCGGCAATGGAAAGCTCACGTGGTAGGTGGGCGCCGGGTTTTGGCTTTTGCGGAGGGCGGTCGACGATCCCCACCACGTCGATATAGGATGCGCTAAGCAACTCCACGAACCGAATCAACTCGTCGCCGCGGCGCTGATCCGTTGCATCGAACCAGACCGGGACCTTGACCCAACTAACGCCAACTTGCGGCAATAGTCGGCTTAGCTCTTGGAAGGAAAGTTGCTGTTCGTCGCTGGGAAGCGACCAGCCGAACTCGCCATGTTGTGGCTTCTCGCCCAGCGGCGGGACCACCACAAGATCGACTGTTTTCTTTTCAAAAGGCTCACCCTCCTTGATGCTGTCCTTTGCCTTGGCATTCATCATTTGCACGACAATGCGATAGAAACCATAATCTGGGATGGTTGGCTTCCAGGTGCGCACGCCTTCATAGCCCTCCGTGGCATCTTCCGAGCCTTTACCCTCTGCGGTGCGTTGCTTATTGACGATCCGCCGCGCATCCAGGGGAAAATGTTCGTGCTGCAGTTCCTTGTTCGCACCGTCGAGCAGTTGAAAATCGATTTCCGGGTTTTGTTCTCGAATGCCCGACAACGCGCAGTTGATTTCAACGCCGTCGCGCTCGGTGTACACGTTACACGGATTGTTCGTCGTGACGACAATCCGCGGCAAGCGCTCTAGGCGGACATTCGCCAGGGAGACTCGTCCCTGCAAATCGCCTTTGTTGCCGCGGAATACCTGCAAGCTAATCGTCGCATGATCGACCGTTGAATCCTGCGGTTCAACGCGGCCGATGCTGATGGTCTGCCAGCCTGTGGTTGTCGTGATCGCCTCCGACTTGGCAATCTGGAGCTCGCGTCCCGTAGCATCGCGAAACGACAGCTTCATGACCACGGAACTATTCTTAAGGTTTTCAGCCTTAAGCTGTGCCACGAATACATAGCTAAAGCGCGACATCACGTGGATCGGCGGACTGGTAATCGCGGCGGCGGCCCCATCTAAATCGATCCGCAAACACTTATTGCCCTCGACCGTGCTATCATCTTGAATCGCGATATTGACGTAGTGCGGATAATCCGGACCCGTTTCGCGTTCCCAATGGTCTGGCCAGAGGTCGTAATCCACATCCCACTTTTCCGGCGGTCCGAACGAACACTCGAACACCGCGGTAGAATCGTTACCGCCTTCACTGACCAGCCCGGTAACCAGTAGAATCGAGAGGCTGACCAGGCCGCTGCGCAGCAAGGGTCGCAGCGCGCGAAAAGCGGATTGTCGCGTTGGCACGTTCATGGAAAAATCTACCGCAAAATAAGGAGTGCGGGGCCGGCAACCGGGGTCGAACCGAAACAACTCACTCTCGTTCGGTGCCCCTCGTACAAGCCCTCGCTACAATCGTGCCAGGCGTCACCATCGGAATTCAAACACGAAGCTTGCGACAACCCGTGCGGCAGGCCCTTACAACCGCCGCAAGACTGGGCGCAGCGGGGGTTGAGTTCGATGCCCGGAACGAGCTCCGCCCCGGCGAGATCTCGCAAACTGGCCTGCGCGAGCTGCAAAAGCTGTTGGACGACCGAAATCTGCGAGTATCGGCCATCGCGTACCCCACGCGCCGCGGTTTCGATGTGGCGGACGATCTCGATCGACGCGTGGCGGGAACGCGGGAAGCCTTGCGTTTTGCCGCTAATTTCAGGTGCGAAGTGGTCATTATTCGAGTGGGCCGGGTGCCACCCGAGTCGGACATGCCGGCCTTCAATCGGCAAGTCGAAGCCCTGACAGCATTAGGGGTTTTCGGAGAGCGCCTCGGCGTGCGGCTCGCGATCCAAACGGCGGACGCCAGCCCGCCCGAACTGCTGCGACTGATCCACGCGTTGCCGTCAGAATCGACCGGAATCGACCTGCATCCGACTGGCCTCATCATTGCGGGTCACACGCCGCAGGAGGCGGTGGAGATTTTGGGCCCCCACGTGCTGCACGTTCACGCTTGTGACGCCGTCCGCGATATCGCGACGCGGTCCGCCGTTGAGGTGGAACTGGGCCGGGGAGCGGCCGATTTCCCTAATTTGCTTGGCCATTTGACGGAATTCGATTATCGCGGCTGGGTGACGATTGAGCGTCGTGATTCGGCAAACTCAATTGCTGAGATTGAAAACGCCGTGGAATTCCTACGTTCATTGTGAGCGGTACGCTTGTTGCAATTGTTGCAATCGTTAAGTCGCCTCACCTTTGGACAACGCGGCATTCGCAGCGTATGAGATAGTGGCGCAAACTGTGCCAGCTGTCACCATTAGCCTCGCAAATGAGACTTGGACCATGGACGTATTGAACGCCAATGGCATGACTCCCGGCATGCTCGCCGCGGATACGGCACCAACCTCCGTCATGCCAGCGCCGGCTCCTGCGACGACCCCTGAGTCAATTCCAACTCGGACCAATGAAAATGCGCCGCTGTCGCTTCCGCCAGAGCCAGCTTCGCTGCTCGATAGTGGTCTGCCGCGTGCTGAATTGGAATCGCTGGTACTCAAGATCTTGCTGCAGCGCGGCACGTGTACAGGCTCTGTTTTTAGCGATGTAGCCTGCATGCCCCGGGGAATCATGGCCGAGGCGCTCGACCGCATTCGCACTGAGTTATTGGTGACGATCAAGTCTTCTTCCGGTGTCAATGACTACGTCTATCAATTGACCGAAGCGGGCTTCAAACGGGCACAACAATATGCAGGGCGGTGTAACTTCGTGGGACCAGCACCGGTCGTGTTCGACGACTACGTTGCTTCGATTTACCGGCAGTCTCTGCAGCGAGCGCCGTTTACGCTGAATCAGTTGCGACGGGCCCTGGCCAGCATGTCATTGCAGCCGAGCCTCGTCAGCCAGATTGGCCAGGCACTTAACGATGGGCGTGGGCTGTTTCTCTATGGCTCTCCAGGCAATGGCAAGACCAGTATCGCGGAGCGCGTCTGCAGCGCATTCGGCCAGTGTGTCTGGATTCCGCAAATCGTGACCATTCACGGCGAACTAATGCGGATTTATGACCCCAGTTGTCATGAGATCGTAAAGTCGCCACAGGTCGATGCGCTTAAGTACGATCGACGTTGGGTCTTGATTCGTCGGCCGACCATCATCGTCGGCGGCGAGTTGACACTCGAGTACTTGGAAACGCGTTTCAATACGTCCGCGGGAATTGCCGAAGCGCCGGTGCAGTTGAAGGCAAATTGCGGCACGCTCGTGATCGACGACTTCGGTCGGCAACGCGTAAGCAGCACTGATATTCTCAACCGCCTGATTGTGCCGCTCGAAAAGCATTACGATTTTCTCTACCTGGCAAGTGGTCGGCAAATTCAAGTGCCGTTCGATGAGTTGCTGGTACTCTCGACGAACCTTGAACCTCGCGACCTACTGGACGAAGCATTTCTACGTCGGATTCCCTACAAAATTGAAGTGGGAGACCCAACCGAAGTTCAATTTCGCGAGTTGCTGAAGACGCAAGCGGAATCGCTGGCCTTCGATGTCGAGCCAGGCGCGATCGATCACCTGATTGACCAACATTATCGCCGCGCGCATCGCCCGTTTCGCTTTTGCCATCCTCGCGATCTGTTGCGGCAAATCAAGAACTTCTGCGAAGTTCATGGCGAGCCGAAACGGCTGACTGCCGACGGCTTTGATTTGGCGGTGCAGAATTATTTCGCCGGTCTGTGAAACAGCAGGCATAAGGTGTAAGTCGTAAGTGGAGCGGACTGACCGCGTACGTCCTAGCAATCACTTTCCGCTGTTTGCAACTGCTCGTTCACCGCTGATTCCTCGTCACGGCCGCTTGTGCGTACAATGTTGATTGAGTTGATGGCTTACTCTTCAGCATGGGGGGCGAGTGATATGGCCAGGCCGGTAAGCGTTACGATACCACATGGGCTCGGGAAAGACGAAGCACGGCGACGGATTGAGGAAGGGTTCGGCCGGATGCGGCAGCAGATGACTGGCGGCCTCGGGGCGATGCTCTCATTCAACGAGCGTTGGGAAGGCGACCGGCTGCATTTCGAGGGCGGCGGGCTCGGCCAGAAAATGACTGGTCGGCTCGATGTGCGTGCGGACGCCGTCGAAATACAACTCGACTTGCCTGAAATCCTAGCGGCAATTGCGGAGAAGATCGCCGGGCGGCTTAAGCGTGAAGGGCAAAAGCTGCTGGAAAAGAAGTAGGCGAAAGGCTGGTGCATCGAGGCACCTCGCGAGGCATCTGCGCCTTGACCATTTACGAATACGAAATGGAACGCTTTTAGGAAGTAGATTCGGTCTGGCGACCGACGCTAATGTGTTTGTTGGTCGGCGGTTTTGCAGTACGATAGGCACAACAGCGCATAGGCGGTAACCAGGTTGGGGTCGCCTTCGAGCCAGCGCGGGGTCTTGTTGACCCAACTGCCATCCGCGTTTTGGGCTGCGAGATACTTAGCGGCGAGTTCGGCTCGCCAATCGTGTGAATTCCCCTGGGCATCGACGATCTTCTCATCGCCGATTGCCGCCAGCGCTTTGGCGAATGTGTGATAGTAATAGTAAAGCCCCTGCGGCCCCATGCCGGGGTTCTCGTCGAGCGTGTAGTGCTTTTGAATCCAGTCGTAAGCGGCCTTTATACGCGGGTCGTCTCGTTTGACACCGGCGTAAATCATGCTCTTGAAACCGGCGTAGGTCATCGAGCCGTAGCTGCGCAGCCCGCCTTCGGGAGTTTGGCCGGCCATGCTTTGCCCGCCCGCGGCCACGGTGTAGTAGAACCCGCCGTCGTTGACCTTGGCGGCCAGCGGTGTTGTGTTGTATGGCGATTCCAGATTCTGGCAGCGTGACACAAACGTCAGCGCTTTCTGCATCGCCGGATCATCCGGCCCACGGCCGACGGCATGCAGTGCTTCGATCAAGAAACTGGTGTTGGAAAGGTCGGGACGACTTTGCGAGCCATAACCGGCACCGCCATAGTTCGCGTCATCGACGCTCTTGCCCTCGTCTTCGTCCCATTGTTCTTTCTTGGCGAACTTTTCGGCATTGGCCAGGAGCTTGTCATAACGGTGGTCGCGGTTGGCTTCCTGGAAAGCAATAATGGCCAGGCAAGTCTCGTAGTTCTTGTGGTTGCTGCCTTTGAGATAGATTCCACCGTCGTCGTGGCGAAAGCTCTCCAGGTATTTGAGCGCGCGGGCGACGACGGGGTCATTCACCGTGCGACCCGCACGCAGCAAGCTGGACGCAACGATCGAGGTGACGCCTGTTCCCGAAGCGGCACTGAACGAGCCATCTTCCGCTTGCGCTTGCTTGAGGAAGTCGGCGCCACGGTTTATCGCTTCGCTAATGGCGGCGGCGCTCGGAACGGTAGTTGCCGTGGGAGGGGCTGCCTGAGTTCGCGTCACCACGCCGCAGCACAACAACAGCACGATGGCATCCGATTTATGCCGTGAGATGACCCTCTTGAAAAGCAACTGGGGTGTCATGATTTGACCTCTCCTTTTCCCATATACGAGCGTCGCCTGGATACCCGCTGCCACTGCCGCGTCATAACTTAATGATGGTATTGTCGTTATAAATCCTTCGTACTGCTGGACAAGCCTGCAGTAGCACCCGAAATGTAAACTATGGCAAAGCGCTAGTCAATTATTGGAGCGGACAGCCGAGAATCAAATCTCAAAGATGCTGCAGTACGCGCCGCTAGAGCTTTGCTCCGCCCGCCTCGAAAACGCGGGCAACCAATTAACTGTAAATCGCCATTGCGATTAGGAACATGATCCACTGCGCGAGCATAATACTCGCGGCGACAAGCTGCCAGCGGTGGCGTTTGAGAGGTGTCAACGAAATGGCAGCCGGTGTCGAAGATTTCGCCGTCTTCCCACGTGCCGGTGTCGATTTCGATTGACTAGGCATAGAACCGCCCGACCAGAACACCATCACGATATCCGCTTGCACTCGGCGTCCTGGCGAATCAGACCGCCCCGCCTCAATTTCCCGCAGCACCCCGCAGAGAAGAGCTGATTAAGAATCGGACGTGATCGGCAGGAACGCATCGCGCAGGCCTTCATCAAAATCGAATACGTTCTCAAAATCTTCCCGACGATCCGACTCGGTTTTTTTCATCTGGCCGATGTCGATCAGATTGAACACGATTTCGCCAAAGTCGCAGGTGTTGCGAACGCCCCATTCGTTGAGGACATTCTTCGCCAACATGCCATATTGCTGGACGGCGTACTGGCGAATCGCTTCGCAGAGTTGCTGGCCCGTGACGTGGCGCTCTTCCTCAATTTCGGTTTCGCCCGGGATCGTCATTCCGCCTAAGCCCATCTGTTCCTGAGCAAAGCGGAGGGCTTCAAACACAAAGAAATATGCATCGCGGTGATAACGGCGATCACGGCGCAGAAGTTCGGCTAATGGATGTCGTGGATCTAGCATGACTCTATTGTCGGTGGAGATGGCATCTAAGGCAACAAGCAACCGAAAAAATCACGCAGAGCTGCGCTGATATTCCGCGTCTGAAAGATGGACTTTCTTGCGGGCCTCAATACCTACCGGTAAAACGCCATTCCGCGACGGCTCGAACTCGATCGGCAGACGACTCGGCAATTTGGCGATGAAACCGGCCTCATGCCGAAAGCTGGGAATCTGGTTCGTCGGGCGGTGGGACGGCATCGCCAAATGCCGTGTCCTCAAGGGCGGCCAAGTCGGGCGGTAAATCCTCGCCCGCGGTTACTTCGCTTGGCTCCACCGCTGCTGCCGCCGGTTGCTCCGGTCGGGGCCGACGTTCGCGTTTTAGTACCGTGAGAACATCGGCGGCATCGATCACCACACGGCGGCCGTCTTCGGTTTCCACCAGAACTTGACCGGCAAGGATTTCTTGGGCTAGAACGTGCGCGCGGCCCGAGTTGGTGATAATATCGGACCCAACCGGGGGAAGTTCCCGCTGCAAGTCTTGGTAGACGTCGTATTCGTATCGCAAGCAGCACTTGAGCCGGCCGCAACGGCCGGAAATCTTCGTAGGGTCGAGCGTCGCCCGCTGAAGTTTGGCCATCTTCATCGAAACGGGCGGCATCTCGCTCAAATGCGTATTGCAGCACACGGGCTTGCCGCAATCGCCGTAATCGGCCAAGAGCTTCGCCTCATCACGAACGCCAATCTGGCGCATTTCAATGCGGGTTTGAAATTCGGCCGCGAGAACTTTTACCAGCTCGCGGAAATCGACCCGATCCTCTGCCAGATAGTAAATGACCACTCGTTCGCCGCCGTACAGGTGTTCGACATCGACCAGCTGCATGTCAAGATTGAGCTTCGCGATCTCGCGCTGACAGACTTCAAACTCGCGGCGTTCCTGTTCGAACAACTTGCGGACGTCGCGGATGTCGTCGTTGGTAAGCCGGCGAAGAATCTGACCCTGTTTTGGGTCGTTGAGCTGGGCGACCGCTTCGTCGTTCGCTTCGCACAATACCTCGCCCGCCTCGAGTCCCCGGTTCGTACGGGCCACGACACGATCGCCGCGGATGAACCGATCCTGCCCCCGCGGTGTAAACACACCGAGGTTACGCATGACACCATGGCGAACGACGTAACGGGGCATGAGTTGCAGGGAACAGGGGTCGGGGGTCGGGGGACAGAGATTTAGAAACGTGGTTCGTGTGACCAACCGTTTGAGTATAACTTTGTTTGAGTCCGGGCAGCAATGATTAAAGCCCGCAGGGCGAGACAGGAGCAAGGACAAACTCCTGCTAGCCCTACGGGCTCCAAACTATGCGATTAGGCTAACAAAGCAGAACGCCATCTCTGCCGCAGCATTGCAGCACTGCGTCAAATGATGTTGATCGGCAGCGAAACGCCGAGCGGCTCGTCGACGAGGGCTTCCTCGGTTGGGCGATGTTCCTGTTGCCATGGCTCCGCGAGCGCTTCGCGGTACTCGCGCCGCGGACGAACCAAGTGCATGGGCTCGTCGTCGTAATAATACTCACGGCCGTATCGATAGGCGTCGACGCGATACGGTTGAGTTGCCGTGACCTCGCCGGGTACGAATTCATCCACATAGTAAGGCCGATAGGAGCGACGCCAGCGGCGTTGACGCTCGCTCCGCGTAATCCCCTGCACGGCCCATTTGGTGAGTACGGCCCGCAGCACGGCCAACGAAAGGCCACCTGTTTGTTGATGGACCACTGACTTGGCCGCTTGCCAGCGGTCGTCGCCGCGGCAAATATCTAGGAATTCATGTCCGGCGTTCGTCAGCCGCACGCAGGGTGTGCCGGCCGCCGTGCGGTCGATTTCCTTTGCCAGGCCGGCGTCGATACATAGTCGCAAATGGTATCGCGTACGCTCATCCATCTCGTGAGTCGAACCATTGCGAAGCGCGTCGAGCGTGCATTCGGCGCCATGGCGTTCCAGATCGAAGAGCATTTGACGAATGAGATCGACGTCGCGTTTCATGTGTGCCTCCGTGGCGAATAGAATCCTGTGCCGTGTGAAACTATATAGTTTTCATCGTTAATCGCGCGCGAAGGATTGGCTAGCGAGTTTGGCCTACAGATGCCTATCTCATCACGCGCGGTGCTGCTAAAGCAAGCTACCTCTATAATCAGATAAAGCGGCTGCAGGGGTCAAGATGAGTTTTTGTGCTAGCACTCACGAGGTGATCCAGCGAAATTCACGGCAATAATTAGGGCAAGTGCGGTGGCTGGAAACGGGGAGGCGCAGGACGGCTGAAGCTTATTATCAACTAATTGTGCGCGACTTGCTTCATACGCCGTGCTGCTCGCCCATAGCTTGCCCGCAAGCGCCCCCGGCATGATTCGAACATGCGACCAACGGTTTAGGAAACCGCTGCTCTATCCCCTGAGCTACGAGGGCTTTTTCACGAAAACAGGCAGCGATTGCAGTTTGCCGTGCTTACGCCAACTGCATGCACACCTATTCGTCCGCCCGTTATCATAAACTCTCAGACCGGGGAACGACATGCGAAATCCGAGCCTGTCGTGGGGCTGGCAATCACATAAAGTAAGAGATAGGTGACAAAGCCTTGGCCAATTGTTTTGCGATTACGGGCAACCTGATCAACAAAAGCACGCTGGCAAGTTATCAACACGTACCCCACCGAATCGCCAGCTCCATACTCGGGAGCCGGTCAGTTCGCATCAGCAAAAATACCCAGCGAGATTTGCCCACCAAATTCATTACGGCCATGTAGGACGTGAGCGTTCATTAATCGGCGTTTTCCACCCGAACAGACACAGCACGACCACTATGGAAATCAATTTTTCCAGCGATGGCTCAGGGACTTCCAATGCCAATGTATTGAAGCTGTTGGTCATTCCAAAACTGGCACGCCAAATGTTGTAGTCGTTCGAATCGATAGTCCCATTCTGGTCGCCGTCGGCGGTCAAACTGTTTGTGCCCAGGATTCGACGCCAGACCAAATAATCGCTCGCATTCACCTGGCCGTCGCGATTGTAGTCGCCTGGGGTGCCGAAGAAGTTGTTCGGTATGGCCGGTACGTCTGCTTGGTAGATTTGGTACCACGACGCACCAGCCGCTTGGCCGATTGCCAGCGCGGCGGCGAATGTGCCGCCGAACCGGGTTGTATCGGTCGAGGGGCAGGCCATCTCAAACCCAATGCGAGCGCCGCCTTCGTGGAGTTGCACGACCGTCTCATGGTGCGGTGCCAGCGGATTTGTCGACGCTTTGAGGCTGCAATGAATGAAGTTGATTCGTTGCCCCAACGTCTGCAAGGCATATGCGGCCACGGCATCGGTAATGGCGCCGCTCACGTCGGGAACCATGGCGATATCCAGCACCAACGCTTTATCGGCAAAGGCATTGGCGTAGGAATCGATTGCCGATTTCCATACGTCGATGATCTTTTGATCCGTGTAGCCGGCCGTGGACGTCAGGCCGTCTGGCAAGTACATTTCCATCGAGTCGTTCGTGGCTGGCGAGGTAATGTGAACCGCGGAAATGGCCGCTTCGCTACGGTAATGGGCACCCAGTTCGGCGACCATTGCCGAAAAAGCCGTCGTCACGCGAGTATCCCACGGCAACGGCACACTGCTAATCAGCGGCGCGGTAAGCCACGTTGGCGATTGCGTGCCCGCATAGATTCCGAGCGTGACGCTCTTGTTAAGCGACTTGGCTCGCGCAATTTGGTCGTCCAACCAAGCATACGAGTTCGTGGAGGGCGTCGGCTCCACGAGCGACCAGGCGTCGCGCAGATGAATTCCAGCAAGCTGCGGCATTCCCAGCACGCCATCCGCGACGTTCGCTTGATGTACCGCCTGCATCACGTAAAATCCAGACGGCTGCTGAATTGTTCCAGCCAACGCACTGGATACTAAAATACCGAGCACCACGGCGATGAACGCCGGGTGAAAGCGATTCGACTTCATTCTCTGTTCCGGCCAACGATTGGCAACGCTATGTGAAACCACCGCTATTCTATTTCTTCACAACCAATAATGGCCACGTGGAAAACCCCATGATGCACGTCATGGTGACATCCCCCAAGAGTAACTACGACAAGGCGGACGAGGCGCGATATGAAGTGCTTGCCAATTCAATTCATCGTCGGCGCTCTGGTGTATTTCATTCCGTGGTGCGAGGGCGCGGTGGCCGCCGGGACGGTGTCAGCACATATCCGGCAGCCGACGGGCTTCTTCGTCATGCAACAAGTCGACGGCCAGAATGTGTCCGATGCGAAATTGAAGTCTCCGCGATGGACGGGCATCGTCATTCGCGCGCGGTGGGCGATGCTCGAACCCCAGCCAAATGTGTTTAACTGGGATTTTACGGACGCCCAGATCGCGCGGGCCAAGAAGGCTGGCAAGAAATACATTCTGGCCGTTTACACGGGCGATAACGATCCGGTGTGGCTTGGCGTGCCCTTATACCGTAGCGCACCATTGCCGTGGGACGCAAAAATGCTCACCGAGCATGGCAAGATGGTACAGAAACTCGGCGAGCGTTATGCCCACGATGCGGATTTAGTGGGTGTGGAAATCGGCGGCCCGACGCGGGGGCCGAGCGGGTCGCTCGAAATGCATCTGGCCACGGGGCTGACCTACCAAAGCGGGTACAGCGAACGTGCGATGATCGAGGCGTGGAAGCAGTGTATCGACCAGTACGCCACGGCATTTCCAGAGTGCGCATTGATCTCTGATGGCGGAGTCGCGCCGGGGGCGGGCAAAGCATCGATCACTCAGGCGGTCTTCGATTATCTGTTTGCCAAATACCCTGAACGAGCGAACTTCTCTCATTGCGCACTTAAGGCCAATACCCCGGAGGATGCCTTGCACCATAAACTCGTCGTCGATATCGCGGCGCGGGGAGGTAGAATCGGCTTTGAAATGATCGGCCCGTCGGTTGGCGGTGCGAACGGAGAGAAGGGCGCGGTACGACGATTTGGCGGAGAGTTTTCGCAAGCGCTCAGTACGGCCCGGAAAGCTTCTGCGAAGTGGCTGAAGGTTTACCAGGGGGACGAGCGTAATTTGCCCCAGAAACTTGAAGGGGCATCTGAGAGTCGGCAACGAGCCGATCAGCGAACGATACCCAATTGAGCGGCTTCCGCCGCCGCGTTATTTTCAAGCAACGTGCCGGCGTTACATTTTAGCTAAATGATACTCTCGATGCGGGCGATTCCCAGCGAAAATATGAAATGACCGTTTCCACCGCCACAAATTGCCCGTTTAGGGAAAAACCCGTGCCGGCCGCATCGTTCGGAGCGATGCTGGGTTCCTGAGCCGTCGATAAGTATGCTGGCGAGCGGCCGGCCTCCCCCGTAGGGTGAAGGTCAATCCGCATTCGCCGAAATAGCTTACTGGATGTGCGCGGCCATGGTTGGCCATTGCGCAAGGAATGGATTCTGGCACAAACAGGTAGCGTGGCATGACGCCCCGTAAGCGCTCAATTTATCGTGCTGCGATACGGGTGCTGCGGCATTGGCGGAAGCCAGCCCGCGCGTTTCTCATTCTGTGGCTGAGTGTCGCGTCGACGTTTGGCAACTGTACGGTGCTGGCCTATGACCGCCCGACATTTTTGGGCGTTCCCTATGGTCCCAGCTGCGAGGCCCGCTGCGGCGTCTGCCCCGGGGAAGTGGCGGCGCGGTGCGTGCCGATCCACATCGCGCCGGACGCCAACGTTCAATTGGTGGCCGACCCGACATCGGCGGAGCGCTGGACGCTGACGATTCACGACGCGGTTCAAATTGCACTTGCCAATTCCGAAGCGATTCGGAACCTCGGTTTACAGCAAGCGCAGTCGTCGGATATCGACAAGATCCGGGCCGTCATTACGCGCTACGACCCTCTGGCGGCAGCGGCAGCGGCCGATGCGGAGTGGGGTATTTTCGATCCCGTGCTGACGACCAGCATGCAGTGGTACAAGCAAGATATTCCGCCCGGAACTTCGTTCGCGGGCATCGGCGCGCGTCCGCCGCGCTTAGACACGGCTGAGTTCGATGCGTCGATTTCGCAGCTGTTGCCCTCTGGTGGTCAATTTCGCGCCGACTATGTGACGGATTATCTACTGAATCCGGACCACCCAGTCAACTTGAATCCCAATCCCCAATACTTCACGTACTCGCAATTTGGATTCTCTCAGCCATTGATGCAAGGGCAAGGACCCGACGTAACGATGGCCGCGATCCGCATTGCCGCCGCGAAAGCCGAACAAACCGACTGGCGCTTCAAACAAGAGGTGCTCGCGCTGGTGCGCAGCGTGCAAACATCGTACTGGTCTTTGTACGCCCAGCAGCAAAACCTCAAGGTGATTGATGAGGTCTTGCCGATGTTCCACGAAATCGTGCGGATTCGCGAACAGCAATCGCAAGCCAGTGCGGGAACGGAAGCGGAAGTTGCCCAGGCTCGATCCGATATGCTGCTGTATGAGCAGCGGCGACTTGAGACGTTATCGTTGATCGCCGAACAACAACTCGTGTTGCGCAACCTGATGGGGTTATCGCTCAACGACAGTCGGTATATGGTCTTGGTGGCAGCGCCAGCCAAAACCCCGCCGCTGGAAACGTTGGGTGAAGCCGTCGATGTTGCCATCAACCGCCGGCCCGATATTCTGCGCCAGCGCCTTGCCGTCTACGTTGCCCAGCAGTCCACGGTTGTGGCGGGCGATAAGATGCGGCCACGACTCGATTTTGGCGCGTTTTGGCGAATCAACGGACTCGGCCAGGATCTTGGTTCGTCGATCGAGCAGATGGACGACAATCGCTACAACGATTGGCAAATGGGCTTCGCGTTCCAGATGCCATTGGGGCGACGCCAGGCACGCGGCGAACTGCGCGCAGCCCAACTCACCGTGCAAAAAGAACGTGCGTTGCTCGACCAAGCGGCGCATCAAACTTCCTATGAAGTTGCCGATGCCTATCGACGTGCAATTTGGTTGAGTCAACAGCAACAAGTTGCCGATGCGCGGGTCGTGGCGTTGCGGCAGTGGCGGGTGGGGGCAAAAGCTCAGTTCGAGAACCCGCCGCCGGGAATGACGACCACCAATGCGCTGCAGCTTTACTTGCAGAACTTGCGGGAAATGATGGATGCGAGCGCTCAATCGAACTCGATCCTATCCGATTTCAACAGCGCCCTTTCACGATTGGAAGAAGTGAAGGGAACGCTCTTGGAGCGAGAAATGGTCGAGGTCGACGGCGACGGCACCAATCAATTGCCGCCAGGCTTGCCCGTGCCGAGCTTGCCGACGCCCGACTCGATGTTGCCTGAACCAAAACAAGGCGCCAAGCCACAACAAGCCGCTCCGGTTCAGCCCCAAACTGCCCCCGCAACTGCGCCGAACTCGCAATCGAGCGACTCCACACAGAACCATGCGTACCAATCGTTGCCAACTGCAGAGACCGATCCAGCCGTAACATCGGCAGAGCCCCAGCCGCAGGCCGCAAATCAACCAGCGGTCGATGCACCTCAGCCAGAAACCCTCAACAGTCCGGCGATCGTGCCGACGCCGAACACATCCCATCCGCCTGAAACGCCCTTGGGTCAGCCGAACGACATAACGCAAAACCACGCAATTCCGCCGGTTTCGAAATTGTCCGCAGCGCGGCAGTTTGCGAACAAGGCGTGGCAAGGCATGCGGTTCGGTCGTCGTTCGCTGAAGCAAGAAACGGCACCGTCAATTCAACTACCTGCGTCGGTTCAAATCGCACCTGGCGAGATCGTTGGTGCGCCAAATGCGGCGCCAAACAGCACGATTACCAACGAAAGCACACGTGTTTCGCCGAGTGATGAGATCGTGCAATTGCCCGCCGGCCAGCAGCCCGTTCAGCATTCTGTTGCCACCAAGTTGCTTGACCAGCCGGAAAGTTTGCAGGCGTCGAATCTACCCATGAAGCAAGAGCAGGCGCAGGCAAACCAGCCAAGCGACTCGATTCAGACTATTCCGGTTGAGATCGTTGCGGTACCAAGTAATGCGGTACGTGAACAGGACGCGAATGTCTTGCCACGCGACGAGGTCGTGCAATTGCCGGAAGGCCAACCGAAACAGCGTCCGGCCGTCGCGAGACCGCTTGATCAGCCGGAAAGTTTGCAAGCGTCGGATCTGCCAACGTCGGAGGCGATCGTCGCGATTCCACCACAAAAGTACGTTGCAACTCCTTCGCCAGTTGAGCCGGCTCGCGATCGTGCCGCCAACAATCTCCGGTCAAATCGACAGCCGTTAGCCCAGCCTTCCGGCGTGCTCGTACCGGCGAGTGAGCCTTCGCGACTGGAAGCCATGTCGCCGCCGGTTTATGGCGTCTCGGATGCCGGCAATCCAATGTGTATGCCCGAGTTTGTTTCCTCCATGCCCCCTGCGGTGAGCGCGCCGAGCCGCGAGTTGCGACAACCCACAATTCAGGATGTGTCACCGAATTATGTGACCACTCCAGCCCCGCCCGCTAGAATCCAGGTTCCCCCGAGCGTATTCCCGCTGCAGCCCAACAACCAAGGCTCAGTTGCTATCGAACAACCAGAGTCGGTACAATCTCAACAAAATGCGGCGCAGCCGATAGATCGCATTCATCAGGGGCTGCAGATGCCATCGTCGATGTTGCCTTCACGCCAACTTGAAGCAACTCGTACTTCTTGGGATGCCACATTCCTCAGATAGGCCACGATTCGGCAGCGGAATTTACGGCTAAATCGACCGATTCCTTCCGCTGCGGTTCCTACTTCGCTCGGTTGCGGTAAAGCGTGGCGTCGACAATGTTCGTCATCGCCGCGAGGTCGAGGTTGTTGCCCAAAAAATCGCGAACGCGGGCTAATTCCGTTAGCGGGTCTTCCTGAACGCGGTTATAGTCGACATCAATCATTGAAATATGGCGTTGCTGAGGCACCCAGTCATAAAAGGCTTGGAGTTCCCGACGAAATAGCGATTCCATCTGCTGATCGGCCGCGGCGTCGCTGGCAACTCCTTTTCGCTGCAACATGGTTCGCTGCGATGCCAGAACCTCTTCCAGTCTGCGGCGCATGAACAACACGCGGTAGTCGCGGTCGGCCGGTAGATCGTAGAGCAGGCGATACACCATCTTGACCGCTTGACCACCGCTGCCCTCAAGCCAACTGGGATCTTGCTTCGTACGCTTGACCGCTTCGAATTCGTAATAGCCGCGGGGGTTGTCATCATCGGCCGTGCGGATATGGTCGATCAGCACCGGCAGGCCGCCGGCCTCCAGCATCCGCATCATCATCGACGTGCCGGAACGCGGAAGCCCAGAAACGATTGTCAGAAATTGACTTGTCGCTGTCGCAGAACTCATGGCAGTAGAAATATAGAAGTCAGTGAACGCTAGGGAATCGAACAAGGTATTGGCCGCTGGTCAGCAAAGCCTGCGCCACCTTTCAAGGTACCCGAGTTTGCCATCCTAAAGGCACCAAACGAGCTGTTTTCAAATTCACTTTGGCACATGCATGCACAGAATCTAGGTAGCTAGTGATTGTTTTTGTGGCACAATGGCCGTTTGCGACCCAGATGTCGCCAGCCGCGCCAGATGCCTCCTCGTGGGGAATTCAATGTCTGTGAAATGGCGGAAAATTCTTAGGAATCGCAAGTAAAATCAGAGAATTGGCAGCCGCTTGCAGCGCCCCGATAAGCCCGAATGGCTGCCACGTTGAGCAGCATCGGCACCCCCTTTGCTGCTGCCCCGCATCACACCTGTGTGGCGGGTAACAACGTCAAGCTTAATCTGGGCCCCCTGCGTAGTCTGTTACGGAAAACAACGGCAATATGAGCATATCCTATTCATCACAATTTTTACAGTCTTTATAGACATTTTATCTTACGCAATGTACCATATCCACCTAGGGTTAGTAATACCATACCCCCAAAGAAGATGGCTAGCATTGGGCACATTAGGAACGGGATTCGGGGCGTAGTGAGATGTGCGGAACGGCTCGCGTGGGTAACCACGAATTTCTTGGGGGCGGCCGCTCACGCAATGCGCCGACGAGCCGAGGCCAATCACATACGAACGAGCCACCTCTCTGAGAAGAGTCCAGCGTGAGCAGAGAAGAGCAGCGTGGTGGATGTGGTTCAACAGGTAATCAAGAGAAGTTAGGAATTGCGGCTTGCGAGATCGAGTTTCTCACATTCGCTTAGAAGTCCCAAGATTCGGCGAGTTCGCCCGGCAGATTGCGGGCGTGCGTTCGGTTGATCTTGCGAATTGCTTGGCTGCGCAGCGCCAGACCGGCCAGCGGATCGGTCGCTTGTTGACTTCGGCTGGTTTGATCGCGGCAGACGAAGTCTCCGAAATTTTGCGTCGCCAGGCGCAATGGGCAGCGCGGATGCATAGCCATGATATTGCTCCCGCCCGCTTCCCCATTGCCACGACCTTTTCGCTCTGTATGCCCTGCTTCAATGAGGCGGAAGTGCTCGCAGAGGTTTTGCGGGGGGCGGTCGCCGTACTGCCGGAATTCGTCAGCGAATTTGAAATTATCGTGGTTGACGATGGTTCCAGCGATAACACAGCGAGTGTCGCCGAGCGATTTGCGGAGCGGAATGATTGCGTACGTTTAGTGCGCCACACCATGAACCGCGGCTATGGCGCGGCGGTGAGCAGCGGTCTACGGGCGGCCCACGGAGAACTTGTTTGCTTTACGGATGGCGATGGCCAATTCAATCTCCTTGATCTCCCCCAGCTACTGGTCGAAGCACAGGACTCGGACGTTGTGATCGGCTACCGTCACCAGCGGGCCGACAACGGCATTCGCCGGTTCAACGCTCGAAGTTGGAAGTGGCTCATGCGCGCGCTGATTGGTTTGCGCGTGCGCGATCTGGACTGCGCCTTCAAGCTCTTCCCGCGCTGGGTTGTTGAGCAACTCCAGTTAACGGCCGACGGCGCTTGCATCAGTGCGGAAATACTGGCTCAGTGTTTTCGCGGTGGGGTCACGGTAAGCGAAGTACCGGTAAACCACTTTCCGCGGGCCGCCGGCAAAGCAACGGGTGGTAACTTCAAGGTCGTGGCCAAGGCATTTCGCGAATTGCCGATTGTGTGGCAATATCGCCGGATGCAGCCCTGGAAGATTGCTTGCAATTCGGCTTCTTTGCGCGGCGGGAAGAACCTTGAACGTCTTGCTGGCACCAACGGAGCCGAAGTTCCGTTTGCGGCTGAATGTGCGCACGTCAACATGGAACCGTGAGACAGTCATTATGCGCATTGCAACATTAACTCGACGCCGGAAGAAGCTGCCCTCTGCGCGGAATCACTTCAGGCAAATATCAAAGGTCGGGCGGGAGCCGCACTTGAAAGTTTGCGTTTTAGCGGCCTGCCCGTTTCCGGCCAACCACGGCACTCCGGGTTCCATTCGCGAGTTGGTCGAGGCAACCGCTGAACGTGGGCACGAGGTTCACGTAGTCACCTACCATATCGGCGAGGATTTACCGCTGAAGGGCGCGCGCCTTCATCGTATTTCCGATCTAACGGGCGAGCGGCAGGTAATCGTCGGCCCCACGAAGCTGCGGCCGCTGTACGACCTGCAGATGGTGTTCAAAGCCATCGAAGTGATTCGACGATTTGATCTCGACCTGATTCACGCGCATGGATACGAATCGGCGCTGGTGGCGGGTTGCTGCCGGCCAATTGTTCGTCGGCCCGTGCTCTACAGCGCCCACAACCGCATGGGCGATGAACTCGCCAGTTACGATTTCTTTCGATCGAAGCGAGTTGCCAACGCGTTGGCCTGGGTGCTTGATCGAACCGTTCCCCGAATCGGCAATCGCTGCATTCCCCACAGTGTCAACTTGCAGCAATTTCTCTTGGCACGCGGCCTGGCAGGGCGGTCGGAGCCAGTGCTCAATTTCGGCGTCGACGTGGAGCGGCAGCAGCATGGCGATCGCGAGCAGTTGCGTCGCCATTGCGGCATCGGCGATGAACCCATCGTGCTTTATTCCGGCGTGATCGATCAGTTTCAGCGCGTCGATTTGTTGTTAGCGGCGATGGTCCATGTGCTGCGCCGCCTGCCCCGGGCTAAGTTGTTGCTGCTTTCCACGGTACCCAATGCAAAGCATGAGCACGAATTGCGCGCCGCGGCGGAGCGGTTAGGAATCGCACGCCAGGTCATTCTCAAAGTGCCGACGGACATGGAGCGCGGCCTGCGATTGTTACCGATTGGCGACGTTGCCGTTGTGCCACGGCCCTGTACGCCCGGGTTTCCGATTAAGTTGCTCAACTACATGATCGCCCGGCTGCCGTGCGTCGTGTACGCCAGTTCTACCAGCGGGCTAACGCATGGCGAACACGTGTGGATGGCCGGCGACGACACGCCCGAGTCCCTGGCCGCCGCCATTCTGCGGGTACTCAAAGATCGGGCGCTCCGCGCGCGGATTTCCAATGGTGGCTATCGCTTTGTGCGCGAACGTCACGATCGGCGACAAATCGCGGCCGACTTGTGTCGCGCGTATGTACGGCTGTTAGAGCCGACGCGTCGCTGGGCGGAAGTCTCCATGCGGCCGTCGCCGCGGGCACTGACACCAAACGGGCAGCGGGATGAACTTGGCGGATCAGCCCAGGAAGATGAATTGGAGGCCAGAATTCATGCCAGCGCGTAAGCTCTCGGTGCTCATCGTCGGTCTCGACGGTGCGACCTTCGATCTCATTTTGCCTTGGGCCGATCAGGGCTATTTGCCAAACTTGAAGCGGTTGATCGGCGACGGGGCGCGCAGCTGTCTCGAATCCACGATTCCACCAATTACGCCCTGTGCGTGGTCGAGTTTAATTACGGGCAAGAATCCCGGCAAGCATGGTTTGTTTGATTTCATCGAGCCCAGCCAGGACGGCCACGGTTTTCGTTTCACCAACGCTTCGTTCCGCGATGGCGAATCGCTGTGGGCCTGCCTGAGCCGCCACGGGCGGCGCGTGGGTGTTGTCAACGTGCCGATGACGTACCCGCCCGAGCCCGTCAACGGCTTCTTGATTTCCGGCCTCGATACGCCACATGAACATAGCCCGTTCATGCACCCGGTGGAGGTCCGGCAGCTCCTCAAAGATGCGGGAATTCGGTATCGAATCGACCAGCAACACTTGGGCAACATGCGGACGAACGAGCGGCGGCGGCGACAGCTGCAAGATATTTTCGACGGCGAAACAGCCCGGACGGCAGCGTTTCGTCACTTGAGTGCCCTGCGCCATTGTGACTTCCGCATGATTGTTTACGGTGCGACCGATCAGGTGCAGCATCATTTCTGGCACTTCATGGACGAGAACCATGACAAATACGATGCCGCCGGGGCTCGCGAATTTCAACACGCCATTCGAGACACGTACCAGCACGTCGATGTGCAACTCGGCCAGCTACTCGACGAGTGCGACGAAAACACCGTGGTGATTGTCATGTCGGACCACGGCTTTGGCCCGATGTCGAACGTGCGCGTGCGACTCAACCAGGTGCTGCGTGACGCAGGTCTGCTCAAGTTCGTGGAACCGACGGCTCGCGGCAAATGGAAGCAGGCGTTTGCATCAACGGCCGATCGGCTGCTTCGTTCGACACTATCCTCGGATATGAAGCGAACCATCGCAGGGCTTTTTCCACGGTTGCGGGTCTGGTTCGAAGGCCTCGATGAAGCGCCGATCGAGTGGTCAACAACGCACGCCCACGTGAATGAAGCGTACCGTTCGAGCCCGGCCGTTTGGCTGACGCAGAGAAACGGAAGTTTCAACGGCGAGCGAATGGAACTGCGTGAACAGGTTGAAGATGCCCTGCTCGCGCTCATGGATCCAGCAACTGGCAAGCGGTTGATCAGCAACTGTTATCGGCCGGCAGAAATCTATCACGGCCCCCACACGAAGAAAGCACCGGAAATTTTGCCGTCGTGGTGGGAAGATGGCTTTTTGCTCGAACAAAGTCGACCGGGCAAAAACGCGTCTCCCAGCGTCGAACGATCGACTTCGCCGCTCGAAGGTGGCGTCGAGTTTGCCGCGTCACACAGGCTCGATGGCGTGCTGATCATGCACGGCGGCCCGGTGCGCTCGGGCCTCACGTTCTCCGACGCCAAGATCGTCGATGTCGCACCCACGGTTTTGTATCTTCTCGGCTTGCCGGTGCCGGAGGATATGGATGGCCGTGTTCTTACGGAAGCGATGGACGACGAATTTGTGGCAGACAATCCGATCGCCATCGAACGGCTCGATGATGAGTTGGAGGATGACAGTGCATGCGACAATCGACATGGTTTTACGGATGAGGAATCCGAAATGATCGCACGGCGGCTTCAGGCACTGGGTTATATCCAGTAAAGGCAACCGCGGGCGTGCGAGCAACTTCGGAGTAATTCGTTATGTCACGAGTATTCATCATCGGCTGGGACGGCGCGACGTTTGACCTGATCAAACCCTGGGTCGCCGCGGGAAAATTGCCAAACATTGCGGCGGTGCTCCGCGACGGCGCTCACGGCGAATTGCGCTCGACGCTTCCGCCGATGACGTTTCCCGCTTGGTCCAGCTTCATGACGGGCAAAAACCCCGCCAAGCATGGGATTTACGATTTCACGCGGCAGCGGCCCGGAACCTACGACCTGGAATTCGTGAACGGCGGTGAGCGAAAAGCGCCGTCGTTCTGGAAGCTGCTCAGTGACGCCGGCAAGCGAGTCATCTCCATTTCCGTCCCCTGCACGTATCCGCCCGAGCCAATCCGCGGCATCATGCTGAGCGGCTTCGATGCAGCTGGCCTCGGTGGCAGCAGTGCCAAGCTCGATGCCCGCGGGATGTATCCGCCGAAGCTGTACGATGAGCTGGATTCCGCGGTCGGCGGCCATCCGATCGGTTCTTTCCCGATTGCCGAAATCAATCAGGGCCGGCCCGACCTTGCGCTGCGAAAAATTCTGGATGTCATCGGCCGCAAAGCTGCGACCGCCAAGTATTTGATCCAGAAGTACGACTGGGATTGCGCGATGATCCTGTTCGGCGAATCCGATGGTTCGGGACATCACTTTTGGAAGTACTGCGATCCGGCATCGCCGCTGTTCACGAGCAAGCCGGCGGGAATGGAAGACGCGATTCTGCGGGTCTATCAGGAATTGGATCGCGAACTAGGCGAACTTCGACAACTCCTGCCGCTCGATACGACGCTGCTGATGATGTCGGATCACGGCTTTGGTGGGGTGAGCAACACCGTGTTATATCCGAATTGCTGGCTGCGTGAACAAGGCCTGTTGCAATTCCGCGGCGGCGCTTCGCGCTGGCTCTCGCGGTTGTTGGATGCAACCAAGCACCGCGCGGTCGCCAATTTGCCCAACAAGATCCAACAACTGCTGTCGCGTTATGCCCGCACACAAATCGGCGGCATCGAGGCGAAAGTTCGCTACGGCATCATCGACTGGCAACACACGCAGGCGTTCTTTGAAGAGAATCCCTACTATCCGTCGCTGCGCATCAATCTCAAGGGCCGCCAGCCAAAAGGCATTGTCGAGCCTGGCCCCGAGTACGAAGACCTGCGAACGAAACTGATTGAAATGCTCGAAGATTGGCGGCACCCCGAGACGGGCGAGCGAATCGTGATTCGCGCCTATCGCCGTGAAGACGTATACGCCGGCCCGTGCTTAGAGGAAGCGCCGGATATCATCACCCATTGGAATACGCACGAAAATTACACCTATGCATTTCGGCTGAGTTCGAAATCAAAACGCCTGAGTTGGCTTGAACAAATCGATCCCGAACAACCGGAGAATATGGCGTTCTTCACTGGGAAGTCGGGCAGTCACCGCGACCACGGCATTTTCTTGGCGGAAGGACCGGGCATCCGAGCGGGCGTAACGCTGCGGGGCGCACAGATCATTGATGTCGCGCCCACGATTCTGCACTTACTGGGAGTGACCGTGCCGAGCGACATGGATGGCCAGGTCTTGGAAGACATGTTAGATGCGGAAATCGCTGCACCGATCACTACCGAAAGCGAATTGCAAAATGTAGCCGTGGAGGATAGTCAAGACAGTGCATACACCGACGAGGATTCCGTTGTCATCGCGGAGCGATTACGTGCCCTGGGATACATCGAGTAACAGCCCTCGATAGCAACACCTTGATGAATAAGCGACCGTTTGTATCGAACTCCGAGCCCATTGCCAGCCACATCGCTCTCGATGCGGACGTCGCTCCCGTTGCGCCGACGGAGATTTCGCTCAATAAAATCGTCCGCAACAGTGGTTTTAACGTGCTGGGCACGATACTCATCGTGCCGTTCAATTTCGTGGCGATGTATTTGCTCGCCCGCCGGCTGGGGGCCGAGCCGTTGGGGAGCTTTTTCACGATCTTCGCCATTTGCGCCGTGATTCATTGGATTGCCGACGCGGGGACGACGACGGTGATGACACGCCGCATCGCGCGGTTCCCGCACGAATTGCCCACGATCGTGGCCGAGGCGATCGGCGTGCTGCTGGTGGTATGTGTCATTTCGATTGTGTTGTTTCTCGCGGTGGCGGTGCCGTGGATGCATTTCGCGACCGATCAGCGACTTTCCTTTTCCACACTATTGGTGGCGGCCGCCGCCATGGCCGCACGGCACGCGCTCGAATTTGGCTGCAACTTGTTTCGGGGCTTGGAGCGATTTGAGTTCGAGAACGTCGCGCGGGTCGTGCAAACCGGTTTGTTCCTGGCGTTTGTATGGTTTGGCGTATACCCGGAAACAGGGGGTACCTTCGCGGCGTTCGTCGCCTTTGCGGCAAGCAATGTGTTCGCTGCCCTATTGCTGTGGACGATCCTGTTCGTCGGCTGGCGCTGTATCGGCTTTTGTTTTCGCTGGCGGATCATTCGCCATTGGTGGCGCGAATCGATGCCGTTAGGCTTTGGCGACGTAATCCGCCAGCTGCAGATGCAGATCGATACACTCCTCTTGTCGGCCTTTCGACCGCAAGCGGTGGTGGGGTTATTTGGTGTCGCGGCCCGGCCGCTGCAGCCGTTGCAGTTGCTGCCGCGGATTATCGTATCGGTGACGTTTCCGATGATGAGTCGCGCCGCGCATGGTGATCGAGAGGCCTTTAGCCGCACGTTCGCTCAAACGACGAACCTGTTATGGATCGCGTCGCTGCCGATTTCGATCATTATCACGGCTTTTGCGAAGCCGCTGATCATCGCCACGGCGGGTCCCGATTTCGCCGGCGCCGCCGGGCCGCTGACACTTCTGATCTGGGCCACCGGCCTCATGTTCGTCAACGCGCAGCACCGCTTCGTGCTGACGGCACTCGACTCGGAACGCAAGTACTGGCGGCTGATCATTTGGTCGCTCGGTATCAAAGTGCTCCTCGAAATCGGGTTGATCGCGGCCTTTGGCGTTTACGGGGCGTGCTTGGGAAACCTCATTGGGGAAGCCATCCTCTGCGTGTGGGCGCTCAAAATGCTCCACGACATGGGAATCCATTCGCCCAGTCATTCCCAGGTTTTCCGGGCAATTCCAGGGGCAATTGCGATGGCTCTTTTGCTCTGGCCGGTCGCTCAGCTCGAGCTACAAGGCGGTCATCCCATCGAACAATTGCTCATTTTGGGTGTCGCAGCCGCTGGATCGACCATTGTCTTCGCGGCGGTGTGTTTATTGTGCGGTGCCTGGCGCAAGGCAGATTTGTTGCGCGTATGGCACGCACTTCGTCGTCCGGAGCGGAGCTCCGCCACTATCCCGTTGGCTCCGGCACCGGAAGTTGCCGAAGCCGCGATGAACTAGTACTGCGGGCGTGAGTTCGTTTCACATTCTGTGACACAAGTCTCCAGATCAAAGGCTGGAGATTGGTCTTCTGTTACGTTCCTCATCTAAGGGTTTGTAGTTATGAGTCTGACCATTCAGCGTGTAATCGGCATCGGTGTATTGGTTTTAGCGATGGTGGGCGTCGCGTTGTGGCAAGTGCGCGCTCAGCGTGCCATGGTGCAGTGGGATCCCGTGGAAGCGCGGAACGCAAATCAACCCATTCCCGTCCGCACGGTAAAGGTCGATAAGAAAGACCGCGAAGAAACCATTGGCGGCACGGCCGTTACCATGCCGGCGCGCATCGCGACCATCACCATACCCATGAGCTCATCGGAAGTGGCCGAGCGAACCGTCAAGACAGTCACTAGCTGGCCAGGCTCACTGGTCAAACAAGGCCAAACCATCATCGAATTTGAACCCGCGCTATTCCAACAAGTGGTGCGCGAGCGCGACGCCACCTTATCGCAAGCGAACAAAGAGCTGGACGCCATGCAGAAGCTATTCGCGCAGAAAGCCGCTTCCGGCTTGCAGCTCGAAACGGCCAAGGTCGACGTTGAAACGGCCAAGCTCAAGCTTGATCTGGCCAAGCGGGACCTCGATCTAACGGTGATCCATAGCCCCGTGGACGGCGTCGTCGAAGAAGTCAACGTCGTGCCGCAAGGCCAAGTCGGCGGCAATTCGACTCTCGCGGTGGTCACACAACTCGATCCGATTTACGTGCAGATGGATTACCCCATGGAGCGCCTCGATAGCCTCAAGCTCGGGCAAACCGCGGAAATCGTGCTCGATGCATTTCCCCAAGACACGTTCACCGGAAAGGTGACCCGCATCGCGCCCGTTGTTTCCACGAAGTCTCGCGTATTGCCGGTCACGCTGGAGATTCCCAATCCGGCGAATCGCATCAAAGCAGGCATCGCCGGATTCGTGCGGATCAAGAGCGCGAAATCGGGAGCCACGGCAGTCCCTACCGTTGCCGTCATCAAGAAAGACCAGAAGTCGATGGTCGTGTGCGTAGAGAATAGCCGCGCGAAGATGCGCGAAGTTCGTACAGGCGCCGTCATCCACGAAGGCGAGATCGAGATTCTGGATGGTGTCAAGCCGGGCGAAGAAGTCGTCGTGTATGGCCAAAAGGACGTGCGCGAGGACGATGTGGTCAACGTCGACTGGGCACAGTGGACGCATCGCAGCGACTTGGCGCCACAGCACTAGCGCAACCTGCGAGGCTTTAGATACTTCAAGATCATCGAACGGCGAGTTCGCGCATGTTAAGCAAGATAGTGTCGATCTATTTGGCAATATTCAATTTTGCGACTTGGCTGGCCAGCCGCGTTGCCGGGGCGATCTTTTCGAACCGTTGCCTGGCTGCAGGGACGCTACTCGCCTGCGGTCTTCTGGCGATCGGTCCTTGGTTGCGCCCAGCCATCAGTCCCGACTTCCGCGGCATCCACATCCCGTGGTCGAGTGCGACTTCCGCCAAGTTCTTACCCGAGCATGTGGCCGAAGTACCACGACCGTGGCGGTGGGACAGCGTCGCTACGCCGGTTCTGGTTGTGGTTGCCGTGGGCATGATTGTGGTTTTGGTGCGACCCGCTTGGACGCGACATGTGTTTGGACTGTTGGTGGCCCTCAGTATTCCGGCGATTGCCGCCGCATTCTGGAACCACCCGGCTTTGGTTGAATTCTTGGAGGGTGAAATACGCCAACGGACCATGATTCGCGCCGTCATTCGCCAACATGCCGATGACATGCTCTCCGGGGGCGCGCCCGACCGCCTTTCAGTTCTTGGCGGCCACAACACGAACATTACGGAATTAGAAGATGCTCACCCGCTCTGGTATCCGTTTCGCTATTCCGTCTATGGCATTTGGCTGATCGAACTCGCGCTCATGGGGGCTCTCGTTGCCCAAGCGGGCGGCTGGTGGAAGCGCTGTCGGTACGTGGCTGCGTGGACGGCCGTGGGAGTCGGCTTTGCGGTAGCCGTCACGTGGCCACGTTGGGTCGCCGAATATCATTGGGCCAGGTTGGAATCGCAGGAAAACGCGAGCCGATTTGCAGACGCCGCGCAATCGCTCGAAGCAGCCCGCTTGGCGATGCCGGAGTTTCAGGCGACGCGCCGGTATTGGAACGCCCGCGGGCGACTCGATTACCGGCAGCATCTTAACAACAGCTATGTGGCTTTCTTCAAGGCCTCTCAACACATCGAGCAGGACAACCCGGATTTGGCCCGGGCGGAGCTTGAGCCGCAAATCAGGCTCACCGGCGGTACGGCACCCGAGCGCGATCTGCTTGGCGAGGTGATTGGCCGACTGGCCGTCCGGTACATCGAAAGCGGGCAACAAAGTGCCGGCGAAGTCGCCTGGGGCCAGGCTGCCGAGGTAGTTCCTTGGGAACCTGCGTACTGGATTGCCGAAACCTCGGCGATTCTCGCGGCCTCGCCGAAAAAGGCGCGTGAGCTCGAAGACCGCCTGGTTCAACGGCTGCCGCAAGTGGGCGATCGCATGGTGAAAAGCGATTTCTCCTCCCTGATTGCAGACGCCTACTTTGTAACCGGCGACTTGGAGCGGGCTCGTGATTTCTACGCACGCGCCATGTCGACATTTGATTTGCCAAAATACGTCAATTTGCATGCCCAAAAAGGCATGTTGGGGATGTAGCCACGATGAGATTCAAGTTCGCAGCGTTCTTCTTGCTCGTCGCGTTCGCCGTGTTGGTGGGCGACTTCGCGTTTCGCGCGTGGCATCCCTCGACCACACCCGAATACTCGATCGGCGGCGTTGTCCGCCCATTTGTTTCGCCTGCCAGCAATGAAACAAAGAAGCATTTGTACTTGCGACGCTCGTGGTATCTCACGGAGGCGCCAGACCGCGCTTGGTTGCAGGTAATCGGGCACGGTGCGCTGGAAGTCTGGGTGAATGGCCAAAACGTGGGACGGTCGTTGCGCGTGGGCTACGGTCGTGTCGCCGGCTTGCTGACCGATATCACGCCTTATTTGCACACGGGCCGTAACGCGATTGCGATTCACGCCCTGCAAATGACCATCGACCGTCCGCCCGCGGCCGCAGTCGATGGACAGTTCGAGTTTGCCGACGGTCGTTTGACTTCGCTGGCGGAACCAGGGGATTGGCGGGCTTCCGATATCTACGATCATCACGGCGATTTTTGGTATGAAACCGAATTCGATGACTCCAAATGGGCGAAACCCCTCGTCGCGGAGGCGGTGGAATGGCGGACGCAAGTCAATCTGCCGCCACGTGCGGTCACATCCACACGTCCATCCAAGTGGATCCATCCGGCCCAGGCCGACGACGGCACGGCGGCATTGGCGACGACATTCGAAGTAACGAGCACGCCGCGCGACGGCTGGCTGCGCGTCATGGCCACGGGTCCGTATCGAGTGGCCGTCAACGGCTGGCTTGTCGCCGACGACCAGGCCGATCTCGCGGCGGAGCCCCCCATTAAGCCGAAGGAACGCACGTTCGACGTCAGCGCATTTCTGAAATCGGGAACAAACAATGTCGCGATTTCCGTGGCGACGCCGGGTGAATCCCCTCGGTTACGCGCCGATTTGGAAACAACGTCGACCGACGGACAGCGGGTTTATACAGGCACCAACGGCAACTGGAAAAGTATTACTGCGACCGCGACGGCCTGGCTGCATCCCGACTTGAGCGATGCCCAGTGGCGACCGTGCATTGAAGAGGTCGGCTATGTGGGGATCGCACCGCGCAGCGTCGAACGTGAACTAGCCGAAATTCATCCGCCGGTCGTCTTTTGGCTCAAGCGAGCCGCCATTGACTTAGGCTTCATTGTGGCCTTGGGTGCTGCGGCTTGGGTCGGCAGTTGGCTGGTCAATCGGCTGATTGCGGGGAATGCGTTGAAAACGGAATTGCGGCTTTTGCCATATATTGCCTTGCTGCCCAGTACGGTTCTGGCGGCGGCGGCAGCCTTCGCCATTTGGGATATTCATTGGACCGTCCACGATTTCTACCAACCCCAATGGGCGATCTTGCTGGTTGCGCTTGTTCCGTTGCAATGGCTCCTCCTGCTGATCATTGCCGCTTGTTTTCCGAAGTCGACCGTCGAAGCCGAACAACCGCGCCGCGCTTCGCGGCTGCGCCCACTGTATTTTGGTGCGGCCATGCTCTGTTGGGGCATCGTATTCGCGGGCGCCTTCTGGCTGCGCTGGCGAGATATTATTGCCGAGCCAATTCACCACGATGAAGTCACCTGCTACGCATTTACCCAAGCGGTACGAGAATATGGATTTCCTGGCGGTCAGGTCGACCCGGACATCCCCTTCGGCTGGTGCGCCACCAGCGAACTCACATTTTATCCCACCGCACTCTGCTCGTTCTTTGTCGATGACCCGCGCCTCGTCTTGCGCATTCCGGCACTCGTTTTTTCGATGGGCACCATGGCGCTGCTCGGTTGGATGGGTTGGCGGTGGTTCAATCCTTACGTTGGCTTCGTCGCCGCCGTGTTGTATGGAATCTCGCCGCAGGCAATTGGCATGGCCGATTTCGGGCGCTACCTGGCCCAGGTGCAATTCTTCACGTTGCTTACAATGTTCCTGACCTATGAAGCCGTGCGCGGCACGGGCCGGCCGTCGCTCGGGCTGCTATGGGGTGCTGCCATCAGCTTCGTGGCAATGTATTTGAGTTGGGAGGGGACTGGTTTCTTCGGCATCGGCCTCGCGCTGGCCGTGCTGCTGCAACGCCGCCGGCATCTGCGGCCGATCTTTGCCATGCCGTCGTTCTATTACGCTTGTGCCGTCGTGTTGCTCGTTGTCGTTGGGCAAAACGCCCACCGCATCATGCAGCAAACCGAACGACTTTGGTACGGCGAAGGTATCAATTCGCTAACCGTGCAACCGATGTGGAAATTTCCGTTCTTTGATCCGGTCTTCTTCCTAATCAATACAACCTGGATTCGCGACGCCCTGCTCCCCATGATCGGCCTGGGCGCGGCATGCTGGCTGGCCGTGCGGCATCGCTGGCGATTTCCCTTGCGGTTCTCCATTATTTGCCTGATCGTGAACGCCGAGTTGATGTCGTTGCTCCTGCCGTTGCGCACGAACCGTTATTCCTACCATCTGGTGGAAATCCTCGTGCTGATCTGCGCCGCCACGGCAGTCGCCGGGGCTGATTTCCTGATCGAGGCCGTGCGCTCAGTACGCGTGCCGTCGCCGTATCGCTGGTACACCGCGGTAACGGCGAGCTTCGCGTTAGCCGTGGGGATGCTCCTGGCCAGCGGCTGGACTATCCGCACCGCCGAAATACCGAGTTACGTCACTTCGGCGTACGACATTCGGCAATTGCGCAATCCCGATTGGGAAGGGATCACCGAATACTTGCTCGCGCACATGGGCAAGAACGATGCGCTCGTGGCGATCTTCCCGCATGAGCAGAACTTCGTGATGGCGGCCCAGCAAGGGCGCGATGAGGCCGCGCACAAGGTCGACTATTGGCTGGAAAGCAAGTTAATCGTGCAAGCCACGTTGGGCGACACGCGCCAAATCCCACTCGACCGGCGGAGCGGAGCAAAAATGCTCTACGAAGTCGAACAAGTCAAGAAGATGTTCGACGAGTACGACCGCGTCTGGTACTGCACCATGCGGTTTGGGCATTCCAAAATCAATGAAGACAACGTCTCACAATATCTTCGCGAGCATATGGACGTGGCATATGAAGATTACGGCACGGCCCTGTTGGTGCGCGATCGCAATAGTCGCCCAGCCCAAGTTCGCCTCGACGAGGAAGAAGCCGGCGAACTGGCCTCCGACTATTATCTGCAGTGAGGCGATATGTCGGTAGTGATCCCGAAAGACGAAAGCACGGCTCCCGTTGAAGCCGACGAACTGATCGCGAGCGACGCGGTATTTGACCTTGTCGATCCACTCCGTCGTCGGCGGTCGAGCTCGTTGCATCGGCTTGCGGCCAGTATGGCCATTTGGACTCTCTACGTTCCACACCATAGCGTGCTGTGGCTGCTTGGTCCGCGATGGGGATTCGTTTGGGTGCGTGTCGCCGCCACGATTCACTGGTTGCTGACCTTTGTCGGCGCGCAGCGCCCTACTCGCCGCGCACTCGAACAAGTGTATCCGCAATTAGGCACGAATCTGGCGGTCTCTCAACTGCTTCGACGCCATCTACAAATGAAGCACGAGTGCTTTGCCTGGGTGCGCGTGTACGGCTTGCACGGTGCGCGACGACCAACGGGGGTGCACTGGCGTGTCGCACCGCAGTGTCTTTCGGCGAAAGCGGACATCGAGGCCCACGAGCGTGGACTGATCTTCGTGGGTTACCATTTCGGGTATTACCAATTGTGCGCGGCGGCGCTATCGCAAATGATACCCGGCTGCAACCCGGTTCAATTGCGTCATCGAATCACCCGTTGTGCCGAACATGCGTTGTCGCCGGTGGCCCGGCTTGTCATGTACCAGGCGATCATGGCCGATCGGCGTTCCGGCGCGCCGATCTTCTATTTCGACCAAAACACGTCACTCCGGCGGCTGTACCGCTTATTGCGCGGCGGCGGCACATTGACGATCGCGGCCGACGGCATGTCGGCCGACGATTTCGTTGATGTTCCTTTCCTTGATGGCTCGCTACGAGTCCCCATTGGCTGGGCGCGCTTGGCAGCCGCGACTTTGTCGGACGTGGTGTTATTGTTTGATGTTCAGGTGGACCAGCGAAACCGCGAATCATGGATGTTTAGTCACATGCAATGCGCCGATAGATCAATGGAAACCGCCAAAAACATAGTGGCGGAGGCCATTCGGGTACTCGAGTTGGCAATTCGTAAAGAACCCTGGGCGTGGCACCCATGGCAACGTTTGCGATGGGAAGTTGGCGATAATGGAAAGCCACGCTATTTCTTACATCAATTCGGTGCCGAGTCACCTAGCCTTGCCGCCGAAGTCGGCGCATCCAAAATCCACGTGCGCAGGTCGGACGCGGAAATTGCAGCGGCGACGGTTGAAAAATCTCAGGGCGACACGAATCACATTCGGCTGGGCTCACCCGAGACAGCTCCTCCCGCGAGCCACACCGCGGCCACGCGATTCGTCGGCGCGAAGCCGGCACGCAAACGCCCGCGACTGGCAATCGTTTGTAACTCGTTGACGCCATACCGCGTGCATCTGCACGAACGCATTGTAAACGAGCTTCCCGAAGTCGAACTCTGGTCGCTGGCGACACATGCCAACGCGTACCATCGCTGGACAGGTGCCGAGCTTCCCCAATCCATTAACCCGCTGGAATTCGGCAGTGGCGAGCCCACGAATGAGCAAGTTCATGTTCGGCATGGGCTGCGCGAGTGGCGCAAAGGCGGCCGCATCATCGCCTGGTTGAAGAAGAATGATGTTGCCGCGGTACTCTGCCAAGGTTGCGGCGATGTCGGCCGCCTCCGAATCTTGCGCTACTGCCATCGCCACGACCTTCCCGTATTTCTCTACGGCGACTTCAACAGCCGTAACGACCGACACGTGCTTCCCAAACGCTGGTTGAAGCGGCTGGTGTATGGCCAAGCAGTCAAATGGTCGACCGGTTTGATGCCCTGCGGCGTTCGCGGCGCGGAGTTGTTTGCCAAATACGGCGGCGAATCGAAGCCCCACTTCGCCTTTCCATTCCTTCCGGACGTGCAGAAGTTCGCCCACCCAAAGCGCGACCATTTGGAACAGTTGCAGAAGCGGTTTGACCTTGATCCCGCCCGGCGTCGCATCATCTTTTCAGCTCGCATGATGCCCGCCAAACGCCCCGACCTCGCGGTTGAAGCATTCCAGGCAATTGCCGAGGAACGGCCCGACTGGGATCTGGTCATGGTCGGCGACGGGGAACTGCGCGCGAAAGTCGAAGCCCAAGTTCCTACAAACATGCAAACCCGCGTAAAGTGGACAGGCTTTCTTCATTCCATGGACGACATGGCCGCAATTTATGGATTGGGCGATGTGTTACTCTTACCCAGCGACTATGAACCCTGGGGTGTCGTCGTTGCCGAAGCGGCGGCAGCCGGTATGGCCATCGTCGCATCCGATGTCGTTGGGGCTGCGCCGGAACTAGTACAAAATGACCGCAATGGCCGGCACTTCGCCCGCGGTAATCTCACCCAGTTAATTGACGCACTGCGGCGTTGTACCGCGGCTGATTGGGTCGCTAGGGGCCGGCAACAATCGCCGGAGGTACTTCGTGAATGGATGCGGAACGCCGATCCCGTCACCGGACTTAGAGACGCATTGATGGCCTGTGGCCTAGTTGAGAAAACTCGAACGTATGAAAGCCAGCGCGAGCGGCGGAACACGAAGTCGTCGCTGGCGTAACGATCAACAATCATCATCACTCAAGGGTCATAGGCAATAAATACTTTTGTATCGCCAATGCCAGGTTGCACAGATGAAGAAGCGTACGTCTCAATCGACATGTCACCGTCGAAATACCACTCTCCGAAATTATCGCCGGCACTTACAGCTGGAACCGCTGGAAGACCGGCGCCTCCTCGCCGTTCTCTACCGCATCAACGCGGGCGGGGCACAGTTGGCCGGTACACCGGTGTGGTCGGCCGATACGACCGTGGCCCCCTCGACCTACAGCAACGTCGCCACCGGCAACTCGGCCACCGGCAGCACCACCGCCACGGTGGATCTCTCCGATCCTTCGATCCCGGCCAACACCCCGATGGCCGTCTTCCAGAGCGAACGCTTCGATAAGCCGGCCGGCACGAACCTCATCTGGGATT
>JAKOXH010000061.1 GCA_029781135.1 Planctomycetota bacterium | reverse complement strand
TTCGCTCGCTTCACCTTCTGGCTCGTGCCGCTGAGCTTGTCGACGACATCTTCGCACCGATGACGTTCTTCCTCGGTCAGCCGGACCACGTACAGCTTGCGCATGGGAACCCTCCTTGGTTCGGAGACAAATCTCCCATGTCTTACCCGGAAATCGCCGATCCCGTCGATCCCAAAATCCTGCTGTGACAAAGCACTAGTGATAAAGTAGCGAACGTCACGCGAAGCGAATGGATATCCACGGCTCCATTACGCTTTCCATCCATAATGCCCGCCCGCTTGCATGTGCCGTAGAACTTCCGCAGCAAGTTTTGGCGATGAGGTCGGCCCATTTGATTGATGAATACATGCTTATGGTCCCAGCCTTCCGGTCGGCGGTCGGTTTCTTCACGTAAAATGCGGAACATGGCGAGCATTGGATCGTCCAGTAGCACCCGGCGAGACCGTTTGCCCTTGGCGACGCTGGCGCGACTCGTGACCGACTTATCATCGAAATCAACGTCCGACCAAAGCAGGTTGGGTAGCTTCGGCCACCGCAATATCGTAGCAAGCTGCTCGCTATAACACAGTCCGGTTTCTTCGCCAGCCTTCAAACGTCGCAGGTACTCCGCGTCGATTTCGCGTGCCTTCGCCAAGTACGATTTCACGCGGGGGTCGTCGATCTGGAAACCGACCTTGGGAAAATCATGCTGACTCAGGCTGTTCCATCGAAACCCACCTTTTTGGGGGCCGGTTCGGGCGGGACCGTGAAAAGGTAGGTAGAACACGCCCCACGCCCGAGCCGCTCGCCGGGGATCAGCCGGCATACCCGTTGTTAAGGCCATTGTAGCCTGTTAGGGCTTATTCAAGCCCCTGGAGAAGTCTGCTGGGCGTCGTCCGCAGGGCCCGCGATAGCCGTATGATATTGAGCAGACTGATGTTACGTTCGCCGCGTTCTACGCTACCGATGTAGGTACGATGTAACTGGCTTGCAGCAGTCAGGTCTTCTTGGGACAACTCTGGGCGTTCCCTAAGTTGGCGGATATTCTTCCCAAGGTATTGCTGCGGCGACTCTCGCATACCCTGAGATTCAGGGTATGATGCGAATACGTTAGTACGCTTTGATTTGCAGCTAGGCTTAGCGCAAAAAAAGGAAGGTCTGCGATGCGAGTGTTCGTGACCGTCGTGCTTCTCACACTAGTCGTAAATAGTGCATGTGGCGATGAACTGTCTACGGCCAAGCTTGAATATAACCGCGCTCGGAAAGAAGCTGACAAGAAGTTGTATGACGCTTACAACGCTGCCATCGCCGCAGCCGAAAATAAGGGCGCAGCTGCTGACGCTGAGGCATTGCGCCAAGAGAAGGATCGCTTTGTTTCGCGCGAACTTAGCATCCTGAAATTGCTGATCGACAACCATATTGCTCCATCTTCAAGTGTGCAAGCAAGAGAAGCGAAAAAGGCCACTGCCAGCACCAATTGGAAGGCGGTGGTCGGTGAATACATCAAGAAGCAGGGGCGTCTAATATCGATTGACCAGTTTTACAACCCCGAGTCATTGGTTGGCGCGGTTATCAAGATTGAAAACGTGTGGTTCGACGCGAGAGGAAGACTGTCTAGCGCGGCATTTGGCCCGGCAGGATCGGGGGAGGGGTATTGCGACTATAGCTGCAAATTGGGAGTGCGCGTCGAATACACTGTTGACGAAGGTTTCGGCCGCTCTACCCAACACGATCGAGTTTTCTTTCTGACAGAATTAGGAACGGTGACTGGGTTTGTGCCAACTGAAATAATTAGGTTTGAAAGCAAGGCTGTTGGCATCCATTCAAGCGACGCAGAGCAAGATGAAGCCATAGGTTTTTTGTCCAATATGAGAGGGGCAAAGGGAAAGCGTTCGCGGTCGAGTAACAACAATCGTCCATAGCTGAGCCCGGAATACCCACCGCTGCATGGTTTTCGGATTAGTCAATCAAGATAGCGGCGCACTGAAGGAAGGCGTGCAGTGCCTATCAGGGTAGTCAGCATTCACTGTGGAGCCAATTCTCTGCGTCTGATAAGGCAATCGACCAGTTAGGTATATGGGGTACTGCGATGTCGATTCAATTCCGTTGCCACCATTGCAACAAGCGCGTTCAAGCGCCCGATTCTGCTGGCGGCAAAAAAGCGCGTTGTCCATCGTGCGGGCAAACTGTTGAAGTGCCAATCGTGAAAGCCGACGACGAAGACGTTAATACCATTTCAGGATTTGCCGATTTTGAGGCGACTCGACGTTCGCAGGCAGGCAGTTTGCCAAAAACACCACCTCATTCAACATCGTCTTTTACAGGTGACGAATTACCTGCGAGTTTGATTGCACCACGCCGCACTTTGCAACCAAAGCGCACTGTTAGAACGCGAATGCAAGTCGTTACACTAGGTTGCGGTATTGCCCTAGCGGCATTGTACGTCTTATTTGGATTGTTGGCGGTGGCAATGCTGACGATGTCGGGGCCAAGTTCAAAAAGCCCGGGTGCTGGAGACGCAATCGGCATTTTCATTTTTATGCCGCCCAGCATCCTCGCAGGGTTCATCCTGTACTTTGCACCATCGCTTATCGCCTACATCCGTGAACATCAAAACGCCGTACCAATTTTTATAATCAATGCCGTATTCGGGTGGCTACTCATCGGCTGGGTTGCAGGCATGGCGTGGGCGTTTTCGTCCGATGTGCGAGAAAGCCGGCAATACATTCGCCAAGTTGTGGTAAAAGAATCTGCCGATGTCGTTTGATCGTATGCAGTTATCTAAGCCGCAAGCAGCACTTGCATTGGGGCTTAGCGTCGGGCAAGACCACTGGTGCTTGTCCGTAGTGACCTTCTCACGGCAGCGACGATAATGCCTCGTTACCCGAGTCCATACTGCTCGCGTGCATGTTGCTCGAATGTCGGATCGGTTAAAAGGCGCTGATTGCGTAAAACTGCCAATGCTTCAGTCAACCGCTCAGCGGTGAGTGACTGAGAATTTGTGTCCGCATCGAATACCTGAATTGGATTTATGTCATCTTCGGGAAAGGGCATAAGCGGGTCCAATTGCTGCCAGTATTGTTCTCTGGTGTAGAAAGCCCTTCCCGGCCCCGTGCGCAAGTATTCAAGTGGTTTGCGGGTAGCCACCTGGATTTCGCACTCACTGACACAATGGGCGATGGCCGCATGAACGTCGCTGGCGAACCGGGCATAATACGAGTCGATGTCTGCCTGCTGGTCAGTCAGCCCCTGCGTAAGCCAATCCCGGACGCTTTCCCGGCGAATGCCACAAGCCACCGCTGCCGCTGAAAGGCTGGCTCCGCTCATTAAACGCCCCAGGAACGCCGCATAGGCGCCCTGGCGCTCTCGCACCAGTTTGGCCAAAAGACTGCGAGCACTACAAGTGAATTAGCAATGATAGTGCAAGCTCTCGGCAAGCAAGGGATCGCCGCTTGGTACGGCGGGCACTTTCGTGAACGCGCGGAAGAATAACCAGCCGAATAGACCAACCGCCAGTCCGCCACCGGCCGCTTCCCAGATTCCCACCATAGGCGTCGTGCCAACCGTGGCCGGGAAGACCATGATGTAGAGGTCAAGCCAGCGGCCGAGCAGTACAATGACTGCAATCTTCAACATGATGCTTTCATTGCGCTTCCACGGTCGAGGAAGCAACGTGAAGAATGGGATGATCCAGTTGAGGGCGACATTGGCGATCATCAGCGGCCCCCAGGGACCGCCCGTGCGGAGCAAATAATAAGCGGTTTCCTCCGGCATGTTGGTGTACCAAATCAGCATGTATTGGCTGAACCAGATGTACATCCAGAAGCAACTGAAGCCCAGCAGCAGTTTGCCCAGGTCGTGTAAGTGGTCGTCGGTAAAGATGCCGCGCAGTGGGCCGCGGCGGCGCAGAATGATGGACAAGATGATCATGATTGCGAGCGTAGCCTCGACCATGCCGGCGAAGTTGTAGACCCCGAAAATCGTGCTGAACCACATGGGGTCAAGCAGCATCAGCCAGTCGCAACTGGCGAGTGCGAACGTGGGTGCGTACACCAGCAGGAAGATAGCGGACAGCCGCCGGTTGAATAGGGTGAAGCCCAGCCCCTGCGAATGATCTTGTCGGCGCGATGCGGCAACCAGCATGCGTGATAACAGCAGCCATATCGCGATATATGCGACGGCGCGGATCATCCAGAATGTGGGGTTCGTCCAGAGCTCCTTGAACCAGAAAGTGCCGGCATCGGCTTCACCGTTCTGCGGATGCCAGGCATACTGCTGGCAGCGGGCCGCGAGCACCGCCAACAGGCCCACACCCGCCGGCGCGAGCACAACCGCCATGGCTTCCGGAACGCGTCGGAACGCGACATTCCAAGAGGCGTTGGCCACATAGGTGAGCGCGATGAATAGCGCTCCGCCGAGCGCGAGCGTAACCGCGTAAACGCCGACGATCAACAAATTGCTCCAGATGCGGTCCGGCGCCATCGTGCCCCCGACGGCGAGCACGATAGCCGAGGCAATCGCCAGCCAGCCCAGTCGGGAGCTGACCAGCGCGAGAGCATGATCGCGAGACTTCATTTTTTTGGTTCCCCGGCTGGTTCATTCTTGGGCTTTTCGCCAGCCGCGCCCTTGGGCTCCGCGGCTGGTGCGGATGCGGTGGCTGGCGGTGCCGCAGGGGCAGCCGTTGTTGGCGCGGCAGGCGGTGCGGACTGTTGCAGGCGGCGGATGTAAGCGACAACGTCCCACCGCCGGCTCGGCGGCAATTGGACGTCGAACATCGGCATGATGTTGTTCTGGCCGCGTGTCAGGATATGGAACAACTGGCCGTCCTTCATCTCGCGTGATTTGCCCGTCAGTAGAGAAGGCGGCGGGGGGAAGCCGCGCTGAGCCACGGGGCCGTTGCCCGTGCCGTCGCCGCCGTGGCAAGACGTGCAGAATTTCTGGAAGACGATGGCGCCGCGGTCAGCCGCCGCATTCTGTTCTTCCGCCGACTTTGAGTATGGGCTGGTCAATCGCTCGCCGGCACGAACGGCATCTTCCGGCGTGGCTTGAAAGTTGAATCGCTGTTCGCCGCGGGCCAGCGTGCCGACGACAGGCTCTTGAATCGTCCTGCCGTTCGCGAAATTCGCATTGGCGGCGTAGGCGCCGTAAGCCGGTGAATAGGTCATGTCGTTGCCCAAGATAATTTGGAAGTTGGGCCGCGAATGATCCACGCGCACTAGCGCCAGGATTGCGAGGACGACTATTAGTGCCGTCAACAGCAGTCGATTGAGGCCACTTATCATGACGGAACGCCTCCTGCGGAAACGACGCGCTCCTCCAATTCCAAGAGGTTGAATGGTCTGAGCAAATGTTTTACTTCGGCCGGATCGAAACGGGCGTCTGTCTCGGCGAGCACGAGGATGAATCGATCATCGGTAACGCGATCGAACTCGGGACGAACGGCCTTGCCGGGATAGAGTCGTGAGACGCCAAACAACGCGAACACGCTGCCGAAGCCGGCGAGCAGCACGGCCGTTTCGAACGCCACGGGAACGTTCGACGGCAACGAGTTCCACGGCTTGCCGCCGACATCGACCGGCCACGAGATTGCGCCCACCCAATACTCGAAAATCAACATGCCAATGGCGCCAATCATACCGCAAAGGAAACACACCCAGGTGAGCCGCGAAGGCTCGAGGCCCATCGCACGATCGAGGCCATGGACCGCATAGGGAGTGAAGGCGTCGACGATCTTGTAGTCGTGGCGGCGCAACTCCTTGCACGACGCCAACAGGTCGTCTTCATGCCCGAATTTCGCCAAGAGCAGCCGCTCGCTCATGCCGCGTCTCCTTTCACTGATTCATGCTCATGGGCATGGTGCGGCGATTTGAGCACGCCCTTTACTTCGGCCATGGCAATCACCGGAATGAACCGGCAGAACAGCAGGAAGCAGGAGAAGAACAGGCCAAAACTCCCTAGGAGCGTGGCCACTTCGATGATGGTGGGCGAATAATCGGCCCAACTTGAAGGCAGAAAGTCACGGTGCAAGCTCGTGACGATGATCACGAACCGTTCGAACCACATGCCGATGTTCACCACGATGCTGATGGCGAACACGAGGGCGATGTTGCGACGAACCCCGCGAAGCCAGAGCAATTGGGGAATGATGACGTTGCAGGTTACCATCGTCCAATATGCCCAGCGGAAAGGGCCGCCCGCGCGATTGAGGAACACGAATTGCTCGTAGGGATTACCGCTATAGGCGGCAACAAAAAACTCGGTGCCGTAGGCCAGGCCGACGATGCAGCCCATCGAGAGCATCAACTTGCACATGGCTTCCACATGGCGGAGCGTGATGTAGTCTTCCAACTGCATCACCTTGCGGGCAATGAGCATCAGCGTGAGCACCATCGCGAGGCCGCTGAAAATCGCCCCGGCCACAAAGTAAGGTGGGAAAATCGTCGTGTGCCAACCAGGGATGACGGCCGTGGCAAAATCCATGCTGACGATCGTGTGGACCGAAAACACCAGCGGCGTGGCGAGGCCAGCGAGCAGCATGTAAACCGTTTCGTAGCGATGCCACGTGCGGGCCGAACCGTTCCAACCCAGGCTGAAGATGCTCGCCAAGCGGCGTCGCCAGCCAGCCGGCGAGCGGTCGCGAATGGTGGCCAGGTCGGGAACCAAGCCCACGTACCAGAACACCGCCGAAATCAGCAGGTAGGTGGAGATGGCAAACACATCCCACAAGAGCGGCGACTTGAAGTTCACCCAGAGCGGACCGCGCGTGTTGGGGTACGGCATCATCCAAAATGCCAGCCACGGGCGGCCCATGTGAATGATGGGAAACAAACCAGCGCACATGACGGCAAACAGCGTCATGGCTTCGGCCGATCGATTTACCGATGTGCGCCACTTTTGCCGGAACAAGAAGAGCACGGCCGAAATGAGCGTGCCGGCGTGGCCGATGCCGACCCAAAACACGAAATTGGTGATGTCAAATGCCCAACCCACGGTGCGATTGAGTCCCCACGTGCCGATGCCCGTGGCAATCTGGTACGTGACCGCGATGGCGCCGATTACGAGAGTTGTAAACGAGACTGCAAATGCGACCCACCACAGCGCCGTCGGGCCGCGTTCGAAGGGCGCGCAGATGTCGTGCGTAACGTCGGCCGGCTGTTTGTCGCCCGCAATCAGCGGCGGCCGCAGGGTTGCCAAGGCATCCGGATTGGGCACCGACGATGATGTTGGCACGCGCTGAGTCATGGTATTAGCCACGGCGAGCCTCCTCGTCGCGGTTCCGCACGACACGCAGGTAGGAAACCGATGGCCGCACGTTCAACTCCTCAAGCACGCGATAGCGGCGCGGGTTCTTCAAGGCGGCCGATATGGCGCTCCTGGGGTCGTTCATATCGCCAAATAGAATCGCGTCGGCCGGGCATGATTGCTGGCAAGCGGTTTGGACCATGCCATCGGCCATGGGCACACCCTGCGTGCGTGCGGCGATCCTACCGGCCTCGATCCGTTGCACGCACATCGAACATTTCTCCATGACGCCCCGCGAGCGGACGGTGACCTCGGGATTGAGCACCAGGTTCTGCCGTAGGTCGGGGTGCGGATACGCGAACCAGTTAAACCGCCGCACCTTATACGGACAGTTGTTCGCACAGTAACGCGTGCCGACACAGCGGTTGTAAACCTGCTCGTTGAGGCCTTCGCTGCTATGCACGGTCGCAAGGGCCGGGCACACGGTTTCGCAGGGAGCGTTGTCGCAATGTTGGCACATCATGGGTTGATGGGCGACATCGACATTCTCGCTTACCTGGTCGTAGTAACGGTCGATTCGCAGCCAGTGCATTTCGCGCTGCCGACGGACTTCGTCGTAGCCGACAACGGGTATATTGTTCTCGGCCTGACAGGCGATGACGCAGGCTGAGCAGCCCGTGCATTTATTCAGGTCGATCACCATGCCCCAGGCATGCCCCGTTTTGGGATGATCTTCGGGCCACAACTGTGTATCGGTCGCGTGATGTTCGGCCGCACCGGCATGCGGGTCTTTGGCAAAGGCGGCGAGTGTCGTGCGCTGGATGACATCGCGGTGCTCGGCCCCGTGCGGTGCGACGTTGCTGGGAAGTTCCAGCGAGTTGTATTTCTGCGTGGCCGCGAGTGCGCGATGTTTGCCCGTTTTGGCAACCGTGGCGCCGGATCGCTCGTAACGCAGCATGCCACTACGAAACTCCTGAAAGACCGCGGCGTTCACGCCCACGAGTTCGCCGTCGACCACGGTGGGGTTCGCGCCGATCCATTGCGGACCAACCTTGGCAAAGCGATCGGTGCCTTTGACGCCGTAACCGCGCGCGATGGCCAATGTGCCTTCGTGCTGCCCCACTTGAACCAGCGCGGGCAATTCAAGTTGCGGCGCATCCTTGCCGACGGAAACCGCGATGACATCGCCATCGTTGATTTGCAGTCTGTCGGCGTCGGCCGGCGAAACGCACACGTAGTTACCCCACGTCACTTTGGTCACCGGGTCGGGTAGCTCCTGCAACCACGGGTTGTGGGCGTGACGTGCGTCGGGCATGCCAATTTTGTTGTAAAGCACGATCGTAAAGCCATCCGCCGCAGTGGTCGGCATCAGCGGCTTGAGTGAGGTGGCATTGAATTCGTTGATTTTCACCGGTTCGGGAGTTACCTCAACAAAACCGCTCCGCAGCGCAACATCCCAGAAATCGGCGAACGACGCGGAAGCCGACGATGGCCGACGCGGAAATACTGAGTCCTTCCAGTATGCTTGCAAAGCCGCGAGGGTTGTCGTCGGTTGGCCCATCCATGTGGCCAGGCTTTCCATCATGGCCCGCGTGTTGCCCAGCGGCTGGAGCGTGGGTTGACCCAGGCTCATGAGACCGGAAATCGGTTCCGCATCGGACCACGATTCGAGCGGATGATGATCGGGACACACATACTTGGCGTGTGTGGTGAATTCGTCGCCGCGCGGTGCGAAGCTGATGCTTAGCGGCACGCGGTCGACGGCGTCCGCCAGGCCAGGTCGATTGGCGAGAGCGTGCAGCAAATCGACATCGGCCACGAACAACGCACCAATCTGACCGGCAGAAAGCTCTTCCACAAGTGATTCAATGTCGCGGTCGTTCCCTTGCCGCTGCCGGCTTGGTCGCTCCAGATCGAGTGTTGTTCCGTAGTTACCGAGCAGATGGTTGATGTAGTTGACGTAGCGCTGGACGCCAACCTCCTGGCTATCGCAAACGACGAGACCTCTTCCTCGCTCGTGCCACAATCGCTCCGCGAGTTCGGCAAGTTGCTGATCGAATTTGCCATCCATGTTGGCGACTGGCTTCTCGGGCAGCGGTTTGCCGGCCAAGGTGGCCACGATTTCCGCCAAACGGCCGACGAGCGGCCCTTGCTGCGACGGGTGAATCGCATAACGCCGGTCGGCATTGCTGCCCGTGAGCGACATCCGGCTCTCGAACTGCACATGATGCGACATTTCTGGCTTGTTGGCCTGCGGTGCACGCCGTGAACTCCAACCGGCTGTGAATTCGACGGGCGAAATCCAGGTACCCAAGAAGTCGGCACCGAAGGAAACAACCGTCGTCGCACGATCGAAGTGGTAGTGCGGCAGTACCCGGGCACCATGTGTTTGTTGATGCGCATCCAAGATCGCGCTGCTGCTGTTGGGGTCGAACACCACATGGCGACCATCTGGAAACTGTTTGACGAATGCCGCGATTCGCGCCCGCAGCGTCGGACTGGTGACGGTGGAGGTCACCACTCGAACGGCCTTTTGTTGAGACTTGATTCGATCCAGTCCTTGCACAATTTCGTGGTCAATGGTCGTCCACTCGGCCGGCTTGCCATTTTGCAGCGGCTCGGCGAATCGTTGACGATCGTACAGGCCAATTGGCAGGGCTTGCCCGACCGCGCACAATCCGCCTTGCGACAGTGGATGCTCGGGCAGGCCTTCCATCTTCAATGGCCGACCGTCGCGGGTTCCGACCAACAATCCGCACGCGGCCGAGCAACCGGTACAAGTCGAAGCGTACGAGCGTAGTTGACCGGGTATCGTACCGGCGGGCATTGCCGGCGCGGGAAAGGCGTGATCGACCGGCGCACGTCCGCAACCGCCGAATGCCGCCAACGAAATCGTGAACCCCGCCGCCTCGAGAAACTGGCGCCGGCTCAATGCCGCGGCTTCGGCCGGCGCGACCTGGTTCCCACCACGCCGCACCAGGCTATGTGGCTTCGTCTCGCTCGGTCGAAATTCACTTCGTTGCTTGGTCATCGCGGCAAGGAATACATCTCTAGTGGTGACAAACGGAGCAATCGGTGGCGGCATGAACTTGGCGGCCATTCACGCCGTTGCGGGTCGCATCGCGGTGGCAGTTGACGCACCAGCCCATCGCCAACGTGCTGAACTGCTGCATGCGCTCCATCGACTCGACTGGCCCATGACAGTACTGACAGGTGACACCTGCCGCGACGTGTGCCTGATGGGAGAAACAGGCGTAGTCGGGCAGGTTGTGAACGCGCACCCAGGCGATCGACTGGGGTGTGCGTCCGGGAATCGGCTGCAGTTTGTCGTCGAGGGCCAGCGAGTCGTAGAGCTTCTTGAGTTCCGCCGAAACGATCGTCTTCGGCGGGCGTTTTTCCTTGTCGGCAAGCTGCAACTCCTGTTGCATCACGTTGTACGGGGCCGTCACAAGGCGATGGCATTTCATGCACACATCCGACGAAGGAATGCCGGCGTAGCGGCTCGATTCGGCGGCCGAGTGGCAAAACACGCAGTTGATCTGCAATTCGCCCGCGTGCAGCCGGTGTGAATAGGCGATCGGTTGCTGCGGCGCATAACCTTGTTGATTATCGGGCAACCGCCACGCGCTCATCGCCGAAGCCAACAGCGCGATGCTGAAGCCGAGGCCGATGATCAGGGCAATCGTTAACACTCGTTGCTGCATAGCACGCTAATCCGAATCGGCTCCGACTCAGCACTCGATTTCCGCACCTTTGCGGGCGTAATACCACCAGTTCACCGCCAGACAACTCGCGTAATAGACGGCAAATCCATATAGCGCATATTCGGGCGTGTGGGCCTCAATTTGCGTCGCGAACACCTTAGGAATCAAATACGCGCCGTACGCGGCAATGGCGGATGTCCACCCCAAGACCGGCCCCGCTTGCTCTTTCGAAAAGATGATCGGAATCATCCGAAACGTGGAACCGTTGCCGATGCCGGTCGTCGCAAACAATACAATGAACGTCACAAGAAATGGGATGAAGTATTTTTCCGGGGTCGTGCTCTTGCCGGCCAACGACACGATGTAGCCGGCCAGGAGCGTCGAAACCACCATAATCCACGTATCCCATTGCGTAACGCGTGCGCCGCCTAGCTTGTCGGCCAGCCAGCCGCCGACGGGGCGAATCAAGGCCCCAACCGCCGCGCCAATCCAAATGTACGTCGAGGGCACCAGTCCGTTGGTCTTCGTGACGAACACGTCTTCAATCAGTTTCGGAAAAGCATTCGAATAACCGATGAACGAACCGAACGTCATTACATAGAGCCAGGTCATGATCCAATTGTGTTTGTTGCGAAAGATCGCGAATTGGTTGTGGAGCGGTTGCTGAATTGCCTGCGGCGTGGCGAATCGCATGCCGAGCAGCGTCACGATCACCGACGCCAGCAGGACCAAGATGATGCGGAGCAACTCGGGAATCGGCAGCGGAATAAAGAGCAGGAAAATGACGCCCGCCGCGGTGCCCACGAAACCAATCGTTTGTAGCCACAAGTATTTGCAAATCGCCGAGGGCGTGGAACCGCAGCGATGCTGCGGCAGGTTGTTCATGAAAAGCCATACCATGATCGCCAGCACCATCATGATCGGCACCCAAATCAGCGTTGCATTCTGCAGCCACATTTGTTGGGGCTTGCCGGCCACCGTGAACTGTTGCGGATCGCCGCCGAGAGAACCGAACAAGCCGAATGTGATCGCCCAGGGAATCAGCAGCTGCATGACGCTGACGCCGGCATTGCCGAGGCCCGCGTTGAGGCCCAGGGCAAGACCTTGCATCCGTTTGGGAAAGAAGAACGAGATATTCGACATACTCGAAGCGAACGCCCCACCACCGACGCCGGAGAGTGCGGCCAGGATCGTATATACGTAAAACGGCGTGTGGGGGTTCTGGAGAGCAATACCGGTCAGCAGCGCCGGGACGATGAGCAGCACGGTCGTCATGTATTTGACGTTGCGCCCGCCGCAGATCGCGATCATGAACGAGTTGGGAATGCGGAGCGTGGCCCCGGCCAAGCCCGCCACCGCCGGCAGCGTGAACAATAGTGCCCGATAACCCGACTCATTGTAGGGCTTGCCGGCGCTGTCGGTGAAGTTAAATAGCTCCGGGTTGGCGAAATGGAGCCGCTGCATCGAGGCCACGATCATGCCCCAATACATCCACACCGAGAACCCGCACAGCAAGTTGGGAATCGACACCCACAGATTGCGATAGGCGGTCGACTTTCCGGTCGAATCCCAAAAGACGGCGTCCTCGACATCCCATTTTTCTGGTGTACTTGCCATCGGAGATTCACTCGATACGGGTGGAGATTACCGGGGCTTGTTTGCGCATCATGCGTTGGATGACGATGTGCATCCAAATGAGGCAAATGGCGATGATGACAACGAAGAACATCCAACACGAGGTCCATAGGCCGGTGGCCTTGAGAAGATAGCCGAAAATCACTGGGCAAACGAAACCGCCCAACCCGCCGATGACGCCGACGATGCCGCCCACGACGCCCACGTCGTCGGGAAAATAGTCCGGAATGTGTTTGTAGACCGCCGCCTTGCCAATGCCCATCACCGCCCCCGCAATCAAGCTCAGCCCGGTGAAGACCCAAATATTGGCCTGGAAGAAGATCTCGGTGATGCCGCGAGCCAGTAGCTCTTTCTTCACCACTTTCTGTCCAGTCTTGACGACCGGCTCCTGCCACATCATCGAGCGGGGCAGTACGAGAACGTTTTTTGCTCGTTCCTCTTCAGAAACAAGCTCGCCCGCCCTCGGCTTCAGCGCAAACGTCGTTTCGCGGCCGGTTTTGGCCGACTTGAGAACGATCTTGCTCTCGGTCACTTCCGTGACGGTTCCCGTGGCATTGGCCGTGATGCCGCTGCCTGGAGCATGGATATCCATTTGCGGCACAATGAGCAGTAGGCAGCAGACGAGCGAAGAGCCGAGCACCCAATACATTACCGTGCGGGCACCCCAGCGGTCCGACATCCAGCCGCCCATCGCGCGAATCACGCCCGACGGCAGGCTGTTGCAGGCCGCCAGTGCCCCGGCCAAGGCCACACTCGTGGCGTAGGCATTGACGTAATACGGCACGAGCCACTGCGCGAGCGCCACGAATCCGCCGAACACGAAGAAATAGTACAACCCGAATCGCCACACGCGCATGTGCCGTAACGGCTCGAGCCGCTGGATCAATGTTTTCGCGGCGCTGCCCGGGGCGAGCCGCCGTTTGGTGACGAGCAGGAAGATCACGCCCATCGCCACCAGCACGGCCGAGTAGAGTTTCGGCAGGTTCCGCCACCCTTCTAACTGCTCGCCGTTCGCCGTGAGCCACGCGAGAATGTGAGGTGCCCCAAAACTGGTAAGCGCCGCCCCGGCATTGCCGGCGCCGAAGATCCCCAAGGCCGTGCCCTGGCGATGCTTGGGAAACCACACCGAAGTGTACGCAATGCCGACGGCGAAGCTCGTACCGCAGAAACCGAACCCAAAGCTGGCCAGCAAAAACTGCCAGTACGTATTGCAGTAGCTGACCAGATACATGGGAATCGCCGCGAACAACAGCAACAGGCCGAAGACGATTCGACCGCCCCATTTATCGGTCGCCACGCCCAGCGGCAACCGAAAGATCGAACCCGAAAGCACCGGCATGCCGATGAGCCAGCCCATCTCCGTCGGACCCCACGTCTGTAGGCCGTTATCCACCAAGAATGTCATCAGCACGCCATTCATCATCCAGGCGGCAAAACAAACAGTGAACGCCAGCGTGTTGATGGCCAGAATCCACCAACCAGTGCGTTGTTCTGCGGGCGTTAAGTCGTGGTTCATGGTGAGGGGCAAATTGCGAGACTACAATACGATCAATGGTCATTTGGTATGACGGCTGTACCAGCGCACCACCTGCGGTTTGCGCCACAAATAAGGATTGGGGATCACGAGCACGTGGACCAAACGGGTAAATGGGAAGAAGCCGATCGTCAGGAACGCCAAGACGATGTGCAGCTTGACGAGCCACGGCATTGCGACCACGTAGCTCACATCGGGTGTGAGTTTCACGATCGACCATAGGTACGGCGAGAGACTCGTGGCGAACCAGGCCGAACCCCACGGATATATCAGCGCCTGGCTGACGCCACTGACGGTTTGCACAAGCAACATGCCGAACAAGATCCAGTCGGTCGGCGTGGTCACCTTGCGAATTTTGACGCTCGTGGCCCGCCGCACAATGACGCCCACGAGGCCGATCAGCGTGAGAATACCGAACGCCAGCGCCGCGATTTCCAGCACATACAGCCGCCAGGGTACACTGTTCCACGCCAGCAGCGAACGCGGCATCAGGAACGCGATCAAGTGGCCGGCCGTAATCACGAGGATGCCATAGTGAAACGGCACCACGGTCCAAAAGTGATTCTTGTTTTCGAGAAACTGGCTCGACAGGCTCGAATACGAAAACGACTGCACGCGATACCGGTACACCGTCATCAGAAAAAACGTGAACAGGCACACGTAGGGCAGCGCCACGAATAGGAATTGATCGAGAAAGTGCTGGCTCATGATTCGTTCCCCGGGCGAAGACCACTATCATCGGCTGGGCCGTCGGTCGATGCTGTGTATTGCATTTGGAACGGCACGATCACCGACGTGCCGCAAGCGCCTGAGTGTGGCAGCGGATAGGAACGCAGAGGGTCGGCCAGGCCACGCGGACGCGGCCCGTTCTGGCCGGGAAAGGCGTCGGCGTTCCGTAGCTGCCGCTCGTCGTTTTCGCCCCACGGTTCACTCGGCCCGTAATACTGTTCGAGCACCGCGATCAAGCAACGGATCACGTGGCGATAAGGCGATTCTGTTTTGTCGAGGGCCGTCTGCATCTTGTGCAGAGCGGGGAATACGCAGGCCTGCGAAAACATGCGGGCATCATCCTCGGGCATGGCCGCGATCACTGCCAGCACATGCGTAAGATGGTCGGGCAGTTCGCTCGATTCCGGAATCTCGTACTTGGCCAGTTCACCTCGCATGCGCACGAGAAACTGGCCACGCATGTAATCTTCACCAAACAGGTGCCAGCCAATTTCGAGCGCACACGATGGATTCACATCGAACGTGCGCGTGTAGGCTTCCTCCAATTCGTATTCGGTGCATTGCTCCACATACTGGCCGAACTCGCCAATGCCACGGGCCACGTCGGCATGTTCGCTCTGTACGAGCAAGTACAGCAACTCGACCAACGGCACGTAGTGTTTGTCCGGGTAACTCAGCAACCGGCTGATCGTGCCCAGTATGCGCACTTTTTCCGGTTCCGGCTGCACCGAGTCGATTGCTTGTAGGATCGGCAAATCGTGCATTACAGCCCCCTTCGTGGACCGCCCACGAATCCAAAGCCGGTCTCCGCCCGTTGCTCGTGCGGTTCCTTGATCATTTCAATGGCCTGCTCGCGATACATGGGCGGAATCACGAACCGATCCTCGAACGTACACAGCGATGTGAGTTTGTAAATCTCGTCGGCTTCCTCGATCGTGCAGTCGGCTTCGCGTAGGAACCGATCGGCGGTGGCTCGATCGACATCGCCCACCGTTTCAGCGCGGCGATGCCAGCGCACCGCCAGTTGTTTGCCCAGGGCGTAGCGCACGACCCCCTCGTGCCCTGCCCCGAACAAATTTGCCAGGTATTTCATGGGCACGCGGGACGCGTCGATACCGTGGAATAGGCTGTCCATCGCGTGATTCGTGAGCCCGTTATCAGTGTTCGCCATTACGGGCGACATCGGCGGCACGTAGAACAGCATCGGCAACGTGCGATACTCGATGTGCGGCGGCAGCGCGAGCTTCCACTCCATCACGAACTTGTACACGGGCGACCGCTGGGCCGATTCAATCACGCCGTCCGGAATGCCGGCCGACTGGGCCTTGCGAATCACGTCCCGGTCGTGCGGATTGAGAATGAGCGACCGCTGACCCTCCACCAACTGTTCATCCGGCAGATTGGCGACTTCTTCCAAGCGGTCGGCATCATACAGCAGCACGCCGAGATAACGAATCCGGCCGACGCACGAATGGAAGCACGCCGGCGCTTGGCCCGTTTCCAGCCGCGGGAAGCACAAAATGCACTTCTCACTCTTGCCGGTGAACCAATTGAAATACGTCTTCTTATAGGGACAAGCCGCCACGCAGCTCCGCCAGGCTCGGCACCGTTTCTGGTCGATGAGCACGATGCCGTCTTCACCGCGCTTGTACAGCGCGCCCGACGGACAAGATGCGACGCAGCACGGATTCAGGCAGTGGTTGCAAATCCGCGGCAAGTAGAAGAACACGAGCCGCTCGACGGAACTGAGTTGCAACCGTTGTTGCTCGGTGAGACCCTGCAAATTGGGATCGTTGGCCGCGTAGATCGGCGAGCCGCCCAAGTCATCGTCCCAGTTGGGCCCTGCTTCGACCTTGATGTCCTCGCCCGTGATCATCGAAATCGGCTTGGCGATCGGCTGATCGGCCCCTTCCGGAGCATTGAACAGGTTTTGGTAATCGTACGTCCACGGCTCGTAGTAGTCGTCCAAGCTGGGCATGTACGGGTTGTGGAAGATATTCGGGATCACCCGGGCCTTGCCCGTCGACTTGATGCGAATGGGTTGGCCATTTTGCTTCTCCCAACCGCCGTGGTACTGGTCTTGATCCTCCCACTTCGTCGGGTAGCCCGTGCCCGGCTTCGTTTCCACGTTGTTCCACCACATGTATTCCGCGCCCTTGCGGTCGGTCCACACGTTCTTGCAGGCGATGCTGCAAGTGTGGCACCCGATGCACTTATCGAGGTGAAACACCATCGAAACTTGGGAGCGGATATTCATCGTGCGGTTCCTTGTCCCCTTAGAATTTCACCGTGGGGCACTTGCGGATGATGATGTGGGTGTCGCGATTGCAACCGATCGGGCCCCAGTAGTTGAAGTGATACGTGAACTGCCCGTAGCCGCCGATCATGAAATTCGGTTTTAGCCGCGTGCGTGTGAGGCTATTGTGACCGCCGGCACGGCGGTTTTTCCGCAACGGCGATAGCGGCACGCTGTAGGTGCGTTCCGGTGAGTGATATTGAATGCAGATGCCAGGCGGAATCCGCGCACTCACCGCCGCCCGCGTGACCACGACGCCATTGTCGTTGAACACTTCGACCCAATCGTTGTCATCGATGCCAATGTGCTCGGCATCCTGCACGCTGATCCACAGCGGATCGACGCCACGCGAAAGGGTTGTCATTCGTTGGTTGTCGCCGTAGGTCGAATGAATGTGCCATTTGCCGTGCGGCGTGAGGTAATTGAGCGTGAGCACCTTCGAATCGCGCGGCACCTCGCCCTCGCTGAACGTGAGGTCGGCATACTGCGTCGGCAGCGGCTTCGGCTTGTAGGTCGGCACGTGTTCGCCGAACTGGATGTAAACGGGGTGATCGAGATAAAAGTGCTGCCGGCCAGTAAGCGTTCGCCAGGGCACATCGGCATCGACGTTATAAGTGAATGCCGAGTAGGTCCGCCCGTTCTCGATCAGCCCCGACCACATCGGGCTGTTGATGAACCGCTGCGGCTGGCACTGCAGGTCTTCATAAGTGGCCCGCACACCGCGATTCTTCTCTGCCAAATGGACGAGTGGCACGCCGGTCTTCTCTTCCATGTTTTTGTACGAGCGATACGCCAACTCGCCATTGGTGACGGTGGCGAAGTGGAGAACGACGTTGCAGACTTCCGTGTCGCGCCGCAACGATGGATACGTGTTGCCGTTCCAAGTCACGCTGGGCTGCGTTTTTCGGTACTCATCGTACTCGTCCTTGATGGAGTAATTCGTGCCGTGGGCTCCCAGACCGGTTTCTCGAACATTCGGACCGTAAGAAATGAACTGATTGAAAATATTCTTGTAGTCGCGCGTGACGACTTTCAAGTTGGGCATCGTCTTGCCCGGGACTGCCGGCACGCCGCCATTGATCCACTGCTTCATCGTCGGCTGGGCGATTTCGGCTGGCGAATCGTGTGCGAGCGGCGCCGCCACCAGGTCTTCCACCGGTTCGGGGAAATGCTTGGCCGCCAATTCCGAAAACTTCTGCGCCACGGCCTGGAAGATTTGCCAGTCGCTCTTCGACTCCCAGCACGGCGGCACCGCCTTGGAGAGCGGGTGGATAAAGCTGTGCATGTCGGTCGAATTGAGGTCGGCCTTTTCGTACCACGTGGCGGCCGGCAGCACGATGTCCGAATACAACGCCGAGGTATCCATCCGGAAGTTCAGATCGACCACGAGGTCCATCTTGCCTTGCGGCGCGTTCTTGTGCCACACGATCTCTTTCACCGAGTCGGCGGCCATATCTTCGTTAACGCTGTTGTCATGTGTGCCGAGGTAGTGCCTCAGAAAATATTCATGGCCCTTGGCGCTCGACATGAGCGCGTTGCCGCGCCAAATGAACCACACCCGCGGCCAATTCGCTTCGGCATCCGGGTCTTCCACCGAAAACTTGAGGTCGCGGTTCTTGAGCCGCTCCACGACACGCGCCACGATCTCATCATGCGTCTTGGCACCAGTCTGTCGGGCGGCTGCCGCCACCTTGATCGGGTTCTCGGGGAACTGCGGATAGAATGGCAGCCAACCGTTGCGCACCGCGCGGACCTGCATGTCCATTGCATGGCCGTGCGCCAGGTTGTCCGGGTCGCGCTGCTTGGGAACCGTGTGATAGTCGGTGAAATCCTTTTCGTAGCGCCACTGGTCGGAGTGAACGTAATGCCAACTCGGCGCGTTCTGCAACCGCGGCGTCGAATGCCAATCGCGAGCCGACATGATCGATGCCCACGACTCGGCCGGCGCCAGCTTCTCTTGGCCGACGTAGTGGGCCAACCCGCCGCCATTCTTGCCGACGCAGCCGCAGAACATGAGCGCGTGAATGCCGGCCCGGTACATCAAATTCGCGTGGTACCAATGGTTAATGCCCGCGCCGATGATGATCGTGCATTTGCCCTCGGTCAGTTCGGCCGTGCGGCCCCACTCGCGGGCAAAGCGAATCACATCATCGCGGCCACGCCCCGTGTACTTTTCCGACCAGGCGGGCGTGAAGGGCGCATCCGCATCGTCGTAGCTGGCTGGGTAGTCGCCCGCCAAGCCACGGTTGATGCCGTACTGGGCCATCAGCAGGTCGTAGATGGTCGCCACCTGTACTTGCGCGCCATCGGCGGTCTTGATCGTGCGCACTGGCACACCGCGTCGATAGACCGTGCCCATGCCAAAATCGTCGAACTCAACTTGGACGACCCCGTTGTTTTGCGAGAGGAACGTGAGCTCCGGCTGAATCTCGCTGCCGTCCTTGCCATCCTTGAGCAACAAATTCCACTTGCCCTTCACGTCGCCCCAGCGGTGGCCGACGCTTCCCATTGGCATTTTGGGCGCGTTGCTCTGCTCGTCCCACATGAGGAACTTCCAGTCGCCATGCTGCTCGTCGGCGTACTGTTTCAGCCGGCCGGCACGCAACAACTGGCCCGGCCGCACCACGCCGTCGGTATCCTGCTTGAGTTCGACGAGGTAGGGCGCATCGGTGAACTTGCGCGTGTATTTGTCGAAGTAAGGTACCGTGCGCTGGTGATGGAACTCGGTCAGCAGCACGTGATTGACGGCCATCCACCACGCGCCATCTTGCCCGGCGTTGATATCGATCCACTCATCGGCGTACTTCGACACTTGGCTAAAATCGGGTGCGAAGACCCACATCTTCGTGCCATTGTGCCGAGCCTCGGCGGCGAAGTGGCAATCGGGCGTGCGCGTCATGTTGAGGTTGGCGCCCATGACCGCCAGCAACTTGGCATGGTACCAGTCGGCGCTTTCGGCAACGTCGGTCTGTTCGCCCCACGTTTCCGGCGACGCACTCGGCAAGTCGCAGTACCAGTCGTAGAACGACAGTGAAATGCCGCCGAGAAGTTGCAGGAGCCGCGAGCCGGCCGCGTAACTGATCATCGACATGGCCGGAATGGGGGAAAAACCGGCAATGCGATCGGGGCCATGCGACTTGATCGTATGTACGAGCGACGCCGCGATGATTTCGAGCACCGTGTCCCAATCGGTGCGGCGCAGGCCGCCCTTGCCGCGGGCCCGTTGCCAACGGCGGCGGGCGTCGGGATTCTCGACCAGGCTCTTCCACGCGGCGGCCGGGTCTTGGTGATCGGCTCGCGCCTTCCGCCACAAATCCAGTAGCGCGCCGCGGATGTACGGATACTTCACGCGCAGCGGGCTGTAGAGATACCAGCTATACGAAATGCCGCGTTGACAGCCACGCGGTTCATACGGCGGGATGCCGGCTTCCAACGCGGGGTAATCGAGCCCCTGCATTTCCCACGTGACGATGCCGTCCTTCACGTGAATTTGCCACGTGCAGCCGCCCGTGCAATTCACGCCGTGCGTGCTGCGAATGATTTTGTCGTGCTGCCACCGATTGCGATAGAACTCCTCCCAAGTTCGGCCCTTGGGATTCACTTCATCGCGGATCCAGGCAATCGCATCGAGCACACTCATGACTTACCTCGTGCTGTGTTCGCGTCGACGAGCGAGCGCCGCACTGAATGAAACCGGTTCTTCCATAACGAGTCGAGAAAGAACACGCCGGTGATGGCCCCCGCTAACCCGGCCAAGAGAAACGATACTTGATTACGCGATGGATCTGGGGGCGATTCTGCGGCAGTCGATTCGAAGAAGGCAACCAGCCATTGAATCTCGTCCGGCGACAAGGGGTGATTCCTGAAAATCGGCTGCATCGTCTCGGTGCCAGGCGCGACGAGCCACGCACTCAACGCCACACGACCTTTCAGCCGCTCGAAGACGTTCGTCAGGTCGGGCCCCAGCCGCCCGCCGCCCAACGCCGCCGATTTCGATACGCTGTGGCACGAGATGCAGGCGGTGCCACCTTTCTCCAAGCGTCGCATGCCCAGGTAGATCTCGTGCCCACGAGCGCGGTCTTCATCGGTGAATGGCGCCGTCGAAATCTGCAGACCCTTGAACTGCGACTTTTCAAGAAGCGACTCGGCCTCAATCAAGTCGAGCAGCTTCTGGGCGCGCTCCGCATTGATCGCCGGCGGCGTCGGCATTGGGACGTTCCGCGCTTCTTCGTACAGTTTCTTGGCGTACGGGTCGCCGCTATCGATCACTGCGCGGGGATTCAACAGGTATTTGGCCAGCCACTCGCGAGTTTGCCGTTTCGTAACGTCCTTGAGATCGGGTCCCGTCAAGCGGCCGCCCCCGATCGTGTGGCAGCTCGTGCAGTTCTGGCGGAAGTAATCCGGCGTATCCTGGCCAAATGCCGGGATCGCGGCCATGCACAACGCGAGGCAGCCACCGACTCCAGCTAGCCCGATGATTCGCTGACAGGCACGGCGGACGCCGCGACTCGTCGCGGACCCTTTCATCAGCGATCCGACCTGCCGCGGCGAGTACCGACCGGCAGTCCTGACGACGCTCCGTCGCCGGCAACGAATTGAAGCAAGAGCCGACATGTTGCTTGCTCCCCAGCGGGGAAAAAGAGGCCTGGTAAGACAAAATAGGACAAAATGATCCTTAAGTCCTGTCTTGCATCCAAGGCTACCCCCGCCTATAAAGGATGTCAAGGTCCAAATATCCGAATTTTTCTCGGGGCTCCGCGGGGTAACGTATGATCTCCCAATCGGTCGAGTATGCGCTGCGCGCGGTCGTCACCATCGCGCAATACAACGGCCATCCCTGCACCGTGCAACAAATCGCGCAAATCGCGCGGATACCGGCCCCGTATCTTTCCAAACTTATGCGCGGACTAGTACGCGGGAAACTCGTTCGCTCGCAACGCGGGATCCACGGCGGCTTTGTGCTCGCCAAGGCGGCCGCCGAATTGACACTGTGGGATGTCGTCGACGCCGTCGAACCCTTCCAAAGAATTCGCAGTTGTCCGCTCGGCATCCAGTCTCACGCCTTGACACTCTGTCCGCTCCATCGGCGACTCGACGCGGCCATGGCTGGCGTCGAGGAGCAGTTTCGCGGTACCACCGTCGCCGATGTTCTGACCGACCCGTCGGGCGCCAGCCCGCTCTGCCAAGACCAGCGGCTGTTTACGCTGCCCGCCGAGAGCGATTCACGCGTCCAATCTGCCACTACGGCAAAGCCGAAACCAGGTCGACGCACACGCCGCGCGAAACGTCCTCGCCAGTAAGTGCGATGGATTTTGCATTGGCTTTGTGGGGGACGCAGTCACTGCGCAGTCACCCTTCTCTAGCGAATCTGAACAACGCCGGCATGATTAGGAGCAAGTTGCTCGATGATGTATCGCACAATAGTGCAAGTTAAATTGCCGGAAGACTAATCGACGCACCGATGATTCTGATCTAGCAGGTCGTCTTTCGACATCGCTTCCGCCTGCCGCCGCTTTTCCTCCAGGCGTTCCTGCCAGGGCACGGCAAAAACGGAGTTCTGATACAGAACGCACCCCGGCCTGCCCGGCACGCACAAATCTCCAATGCGCTCACACCAGTCGCGGTTGACATCGTAGTGGGGGCAAGAAAAAGAACTCATCGTATCGTTCCGAGCAATTCAGGCAACTCACTGTAAGAAGTTGGGGTACACTCCATTATATCATATACGCGAACTCACCATGCGAGAATCGCGCACCACGTTGCTAGTTGTAGCCGTCGCTCGGCCAGTTGTGGAATTCACCGACGAAGGTACGGTGCAGGCAGCACCAGGACCACGACAACGCGTTATTTGCGTTCGCAGATAACTTTGCACCCCGCCGTGCTAGTCCGCGGGCCGAATGGTCGTTGAACACAATTGCTTTGGCAGCAGGACCGAGGCACGCTTGTTTTCAAGAACCTCTTCGTAGGCTAAAGTAGGGAATCGAAGAGTTCATTTAAGTTGGAAGTTGGGTTGCCGTGATTTCGCAAACCGTCGAGTACTCATTGCGGGCAGTTCTTGCCCTGGCACATCGTGGCGATGATCCTTGCACCGTGCCGCAGTTGGCCGCACTTACGGAAGTTCCCGCTCCCTATCTAGCCAAGCTGATGCAACGTTTAGTGCGCTGTAAGATTGTCCGTTCGCGGCGTGGCCGGCATGGTGGTTTCAGCATAGCTAGGCCGGCAAAAGATCTGACGATTTGGGACATCGTCGACGCGGTTGATCCGCTTCCACGAATACGAGAGTGTCCGCTCAAAATCGATTCCCACGGCGCCAATCTCTGCCCGTTGCACCGTCGCCTCGATGAGGCATTAGCCATGGTCGAACAGAGCCTGCGAAACACGACTCTCGCGGAGCTGTTGACCGCGGCAAATGGCCGACCACCTTTGTGCCCCCGGGAAGGGACGGCGCTCGTAGCACTCGCCCTGCCCACAAAGAAGCCGAAGAACAAGCGGTAGTCGTTCGGGAAATTGAACGATCATCAAGATCGCCCGTCGAACATTCATAGCCAAGGCGCCGGCGACAACCAAGGTACCGATCAGACGGTTCTTCCTTTGACCGTCTCTGATCCGAGCAGCATGCCTCCTGATGGACTCTCACGGCACAATGTCATCGTAATTGCCGTGCAGAGCGCCGCGACGTTTCCGTCGGAGTAATCGTGATAGACACTATTTCTTTCCATTTGCGGCCGCCGCACCTGCAATCGGCCGGGCCTGTGAGCGGGAAGGTTGGACACTGATTAACGAGTGTGCGCTCGGTCCGTAGCTCCGAGACGCCGCGCCGTCGGACAAACCTTAACATCGCGCCACATTTTATTGTGCTAGCAAGCCCGGCAAGACGAATAAGACAAATGTGTCCGATTATTGGGCGTCGGAATGGCTTCAATTGCCAGGAGGGCTTGAAATGATAATACGGTCGGTTGCTCGATTCAATTTTTGCTCAATTGGGTGGGTCGCCATTGCGGCTTGGCTCCACACCCCGGCATATGCAGTCACCGACGACATGCCCCCGCCAAAGGATCCAACCGCGGCAGCCGCGCCGGCCGAGGCTTCTGCGGATGCCACAGCGGCTCCTGCAGCCGTTGAGCAGCAAACGCTGAAAGATGAAGCTTCAGAAGCAAAATGTCCGGAAAAGCCGAAAAAGCCACCTGCCCCGAAGCCTTGGACAACCGCCTATAAGCCAGTCTTTTACGATAACGATTTCAAGTACTTGCGCGATCCGAATTACAGCGATTACCACCTCGGCGAAGAACTAAAGCAGATGCCAGTCGGGGAATGCGGCGACTGCGGCACGATGGATGTCGGCGGCCAGGTGCGGCTACGATATCACTATGAAAAAGGAATGGGCCAAGACATTGCCGGGCCAGGCACGCAACGCTTTCAGGACACGGAACATGACTTCCTGCTTTCACGCGTGCGGCTCTACACGAACTGGCGCGTAGACGAAACAACCCGGTTCTACGTGGAAGGTATCTTTGCCGACGTGACCGATGATGGTGGCACCTACATGCCACGCATCATCGATCGCAATTGGGGCGACTTCCTGAACTGCTTCGTCGATTACACGCCCGAAGCGGGAACCACGCTGCGCGTCGGCCGGCAAGAGTTGATTTACGGCGCTGAGCGTTTGATCTCACCGTTGGATTGGGCGAACACCCGGCGTACGTTCGATGGCGTCAAGGTGATGCTCTCGAACGATGAATGGAAGGTCGATGGCTTTTACACGTATTACGTCCCCGTCGTACCCAACGAACTGGACGAAGCCGATTGGGATCAACCGTTTTACGGCGTGTATGCAACCTACGGCGGCTGTGAACACGACAAACTCGATTTGTACTACATCGGATACGATAACAAGAACCCCGGCACCATCACGAGCGATTTTTCGTTGCATACGCTCGGTTCGCGACTTTATGGCGATCGCGGCGATTGGTTGTACGACGCGGAAGGCGGCGTGCAGGTTGGCCGCCAAAGCGGGCTGGGACTGGACCAAGAAGCTGGTTTCGCCACGGGCGGCATTGGTCGCAAATTGCCCCAATATCCGTGGAAGCCGACGATTTGGTTCTACTACGATTATGCCTCCGGTAACTTTCCGGGAGATGATTTCAACCGTTTCAACCAATTGTTTCCGCTCTCCCACAAGTACTTCGGCTTTATCGATGCGGTGCAGCGTTCCAACATTGAGGCGCCGAATGTGCTGTTGACGATGAAACCCGAGGAGAACTGGGACTTGCTCTTCTGGTACTGGCGGTTTATCGCCGACTCGGCGAGCGACATCGTGCCCAGCATTGGCGGCACGCCCAATCAAAGTCTGACGCGAACGCACTTTGGCGATGAAATCGATATTCTCGCCAAGCGCACGCTCAGCGCACGGTCGAACCTGGTCCTCGGCTATTCACACTTCTGGCGCGGCAACAAGATTCTCGCGCCGGAAGACGCGGATTTCGTGTACACGCAATGGGAAGTTAATTTCTAACCCCATGTGCCACAACCGCGAACGACGATCGGATCGCGCTTCCGCCGACAACAAATTGTCGTAGCCAACTGATCCGTAAGGGTTGCAGAGGCGTAGCCGCCGTGCTATTCATGGCGGTTACGCCTCTTGCACATCACATTCAGTTGGAAGGAAACAGAGTATGCGTCCCACGGCGATCTTGAGGGACGAGCATCGCATTATTGAGCAGGTGCTCAATTGTCTGGAGCGAATGGCGGAGCTTACCGAACAGGGGCAGTCCCTGGATGTGGAAGCCGCCCACCAGGCTATCGATTTCATTCGCACGTTTGCCGACCATTGCCACCATGCGAAAGAGGAGGATCTGCTGTTTCCGCTGATGGAACAGAAGGGCTTTTCGCGCGCGCAAGGACCGACTGGTGTGATGCTGTATGAGCATGAACAGGGTCGCCAATTGGTTCGCGCAATGTCCGATGCGGTGACGAAGTATTCGGGCGGTGCTGCCCACGCCGCTCGTGAATTCCCGACCGCCGCTCGCGCCTATGTGGCCTTGCTTCGTCAGCACATCCAAAAGGAAGACCACTGCTTGTTTGCCATGGCCGACCAGGCATTCACGCCCGACGAGCAACAGGCGCTGGAGCAAGCGTTCGATCGTGTGGAACGTGAGAAAATTGGCAGTGACACGCACGACAAGTACGTCGGTGTTGCCAATCGATTGGTGGAACGGTTGGGCGTCGCCAAGGTCGTCAGCGCGGCGGGCGGCGCGGGCGGCTGCAGTCACCACGAATCATGAGACGCCTCCATATCATCGGCGGCAAGAATCACGGCAAAACAACGCTGGTGATCGATTTGGTGCGGGCGTTCGTGGCCCGCGGAATTCGCGTCGGCACAATCAAGCACACGCACCATCGGCACGAACTCGATGTGCCGGGCAAAGACTCGTTCCGGCATCGCGAAGCCGGTGCGAGCGCCGTTGGAATTCTCTCGCCGTCGCTATCCGCGATGTTCGTACCTGCCGACTTGGACAGCATTGCTAACGTCGACCGCTATGCAGCCTTCACACCGCTGTTCGCGCACTGCGAATTCGTGCTCGTCGAGGGTGATTCGCAAGCCAAAGCTCCCAAGATCGAAATCTGGAGAGAAGCTGTTGGCCCACCGCCGTTGGCAAACGATGACCATTCGATTATCGGCGTGGTGACCGACGATGTGTTACCGCTGCCCCTGCAAATTCCAATCCTGCCACGGTCCGATGTCGACGCGCTTGCCGAATGGATTCTCCAAAAGGTTGGATTGATGGAATGTGGCAGTACGGACGCATCTCCGACCTTTAGGGGTTCATCCGTGCCGTGACGGAATCCTTCGGCGTGGTGGCCGGCGTTGTTGCCGCTTTATCGGTCGATCGTGGCTCTTCCGGTGTCAAACATTGAGCATCTCTTGCTGTTCGGAGTCGAATGCCTAGGCATTGAGCCGGGCCACATCCGCCTTAGCGACGACTTCACGTCGGCCCGGCGGCTTGCCCGCCCCTCTACTTTGCTTCCGCTACTTTCTTCTTGGTCTCGGCTTCATACCACTGATGCTCGGGCCGTGCCAAAATCGAGTCGATCAACGCATTGACCGCTTTGGCTTCCTCGGTCTTGCCGTTCTCGCCGGCATGCTTCGCGATTTCGCGGGCCTGCGGGATGAACTTGGAATAGAACCGATCGGCCACCTCATACATGCCATGCCAATGCGCGTAATCGGGGGCCATCATCGATGCCCCGTGACGTGCTCGGCGGCCCTCATGATGCCACAAATAGAACCACGTCCATTCGATCTCTTCATCGAAGTCGGGCTTCGTCCGCAGCCCTTTATCGAGCAACAGCTTCATGATCGCCGTGCCCGGCTTCGCGAATTTCTCGTTGTAGTTCACGATGAAATCATCGTACTGCTTATAGAACGCGTTGACGTAGTTCGTTGTGTGACAGTTCGCGCACACATTCTTCATCCGCGTGCGCTTTAGCTGCCAAGTGTCGACGATCTGCGCGTCGCGCTTGGCGGGATCGGTTTCGGTGACGACTTTGTGATCGGCATCGGTATCCATGACCATGCTGATCGGCGGCCGATTCGTCCAGGAGATTCGCTCGCCCGGGTCGTGCGTCACCTTCCGATCACGCAGGTTGGCCGACATGTGGCATGAAGCGCACGTGGGGGCCTGCGTGTAGTCCTCGCCCAGCACCCACTTCTTGGCGTCGAGGTTCATGTGTTGCAACAAGTCGCGATAGGCCACGCCATGTTTCGATTCTTCGTAGATCTCCTTCTGCGGATGATCCGGGCCCAAGTGGCACTTGCCGCAATTCTCCGGCTGCCGCGCCCGCCGCGGCGAAAAATCGTGCCGCGAATGACAAGCCGAGCACGAACCACGCGAACCATCCAAATTCAACCGACCAATGCCCGTGTTCGGCCAACTAGCCTCATGCAGAATCGGCTGGTTGTCGGTGTTGTGCAGCACCCGCTTGAGGATTTCCTTGTTGGTGGGGCGGCCCTTGTCATCCGGCTTGAGATCGTCCACCGTAATCTGGCTGCCGTCTTCCGCCTTCAGCGCCACCTTGCTGCCGTGGCACTGTTTGCAGCCACTGTTCACACTGGCCATACCATTGACTTTTCCCACCGCCATTCCGGGTGTCGGCGAGTGCGGGTCAAATGGCAATCGCGCACCCTCGACCGTTTCCGCGAGAAAGTTATCAAGCGACGCGAGAATGTTGCCCGCCTTGGCATGATGACTGTGCCCAAACTCGTCCGCCTCCTTCGGATGGCACCGGCTGCAATCCAGCGGCGTGACGATCGTCGCAATCGTCTGACCATAATGAATGAACGCGTCGGCATCGTCGCTATTGGCCTGATGGCAGTCGAGGCAACCCACGCCCTTTTCCGCGTGCGTGCTCCCTTTCCAATGGTCGATGATGCCCGGCGTGTGCTGCGCGTGGCAGTTAAAACAGTCCTGCGACATGGCCGGCACGATCACGTGCGGCGGCCGTAACCGCAACTCTTCTTCCTTGCGGACGATCTCCTTCCACTGCACGAAGAACAACGAGCCCAGGAACGCCAACCCCAATACGAAAATCAACCATTGTTTAGTACGAAGTGTCATCGCCGTTTCAGGAAGTCAAAATGTGCGGATGGAATATGAAATAGTGTTAGTGACAACGGCATCAGGCGCGAATTGCGAGGCGCTAGAGTCTCGCTACTCGCACTTAGCAACTCGTGCCTCATAAGTGTTTGTGCCCCGTTCATGGACTGCGCTTCTCCTTGGTCGTTAATGGGCCACGGCCCCTTCCCACACGGTCAGGCCAACGAGCATCAGCGTGGCGACGATGCCGACATACACGCTGATCTCTTCCCAGCCCGTCCAGCGCCGCAACGCCCGATCCACCCACGGCCAAACGATCATCGTGAACACGATGAAGCCCATGCTCAAGATCGCGAACGTCGGCCCAAATAATTTGAGCCAACGGAACGTGACATAGAAGAACCATTCGGGCTTGATGACCTCCGGCGTGGTGAGTGGATCGGCCTTCGCCCCCATTGTCGCCGGCAACAATGTCGCCAACACGCTGAGCACGATCATGAGCAACAGGCCCATGATGATCTCGGTGTAAAAATGATCGGGAAAGAAATCGAAGTGCCGCTTCTCTTCCGAATTGTCGCTAACTGGTTCAAGTTCCGACACGCCGTGTAAGCGAATGAGCGTGATGTGCATCGCCAACAGGATCATCACGGTACCCGGCAAGATCGCCACGTGCAAAATGAAGAACCGCGGCAACGTATCGGCGTTGTATTGGTCGCCCGCCAGTAGCAGGTGCTTGCCCCAAGTGCCGATTATCGGCACGCGATTGGCAATTCCCGCCCCGACCGTCGCGCCCCAATAACTCAACTGTTCGAACACCAGGCTGTACCCCGTAAAGCCAATGCCAAGCGTCGTCAGCAAGAGGCCCATGCCGAGCACCCAGTTCAGCTCGCGCGGCCGACGATACGCCCCTGTGAAATACACCCGCATCTGGTGCAAAATGACGGCGGCGATCATGAGCGTGGCCGCCCACTTGTGCAAACTGCGGAAATACCAGCCCAGCGCCACATGATTCGTGATATGATCGACCGACTCGTATGCGGTCGTCGCCGAGGGCTGGTAGTAAATCGCCAGCAGAATACCCGTGAAAATTTGCACGAGAAAGAGATACGCCGGCGTTCCCCCCAGGCAGAACCACCACCGTTTCATGTGGTACGGTACCGGCTCGTTCGTGAGTTCGCGGAGCGTGTCCCCGTCGATCGGCACGCGCTCGCCAAACCATTTCGCCAGCGCGCTCATGCCACCTCCCCTCCTGCGTCACCCGACGGTACTCCTACGCTTGGCGATGATGGTTGCCCACCATCGGCCGCGGCCACTCGATACGTCGCCTGATCGATCTTCTGCGCCGGCATGTAGATATAGAGTAGTCCGCCTTCGATCTTGAGCGGATATTCGGGCAGCGACTGATTCGCGGCGAGCGGCGGCCCACCCGTCGGCTTGCCCTCCGGATCAAACGCGCCCAAGTGGCAGGGACAGAAAAACCGATTATTCTGCGACTCCCAATGAACGCGACAGCCCAGATGTGGGCACACGCTCGACAAGGCGATGAAATCTTCTGCCTTCGGCACGTCCCCCGGCGCGTGCGCCTTGCGGGTGAGAACCACGGCGATACCGGTGGGCGATTGAAACGTCCGTGCCTGTCCCGGTGCCAATTCAGCGGCGCCGGCCAGGAACATCCACGCCGACCCCTCGTCCTTGGGGTATAGATACTGACCCGCACAGCGCAAGAACATTCCGTAACCGGCGACTAATCCGCCCGCCATCGCTGTTGCGGCCACCGTGCTTCCCGCCAAGAACTCACGTCGGTCCGGTGATCCCGTTGTATCCGCTGGGCCCACTTCCGCCTACTGCATCCTGCTCAAGAACTAAGGAACCGATTCAATTTCAGAATCGCAATTTCCGCTTAGTCTAGGCGCGCGCTCTCGAACATTACAAGAGACAAAAATACTTCCCGATCCAGTTTTCCGAAATTTCGAATCGGAGATCTAAGGTCCTTAACAATCGCCAAAGGCAGTTGCATGCTCGGCAAACGTGCTCCTCCAGCAGGAGGGGGTGATCCGAGTCGCTTTGTCGGGGCTTGGCGGTCTCAGCGCCGAATGCAGCCTCACGGTCTAACTGGGAATCGACGCTTACCCGTTCTTACGGACTTGGATATGCTCCCACACTCTCTCCTCGCACCCGCGTATGCTCGGGTTTAAGTGCGAAATGCCCGAATGTACAAAAAAACACTCCCTTCAGTAATTACGGATGGGGCCCGGAGTGGGCGATGCAGGACTCGAACCTGCGACCTTCTGGGTGTAAACCAGACGCTCTAACCAACTGAGCTAATCGCCCGACAATTGTGGTTTCACGGTCACATATGACCGGTTGTCAGATACCACACGTTATTCTACAACGACGAGCAGACTACCGACAACGGACATCAGGACGAATCGTGCTATGAGCAACCAGATCATTGAAATCAAGGATAAAGCGAGCGGAGCAAGCGCCCGCGTGATGGTCAGTTTGGGATTTAACTGTTTCAGTTGGCGGCCGATGCTGGCGGAAGGACTTCGGGAGATGTTGTGGGCCGCCGCCGATTTCGCAGCCGTCGGCGGGCGGCCATCGGCGAGCGGAATTCCGCTGCTATTTCCGTTCGGCGGCCGCATTGGCGGCGCGAAGTATGAATTTAACGGGCGCGAGTACGAACTGGAACCGGGTGATGGCCTCGGCAACGCCATCCACGGTTTCGTCATCAATCGGCCGTGGCGATTGGTCGAACAACAACCAGCGCGAGTCGTGGGCGAGTTTCACGCGTCCGTCGATGATCCGACGATTTGGAAGGTCTGGCCGGCCGACTTTCGCATTCGCGTATCGTATGAAGTGAAGGGTGCAAAACTAATTAGCGAAATTCGCTATGACAATCCGGGCGACAGCATATTGCCATGCGGTTTCGCAACGCATACCTATTTTCGTCTGCCGCTATCGAATGGTAGCAATGTGGCAGATACCATTGTAACAGTGCCGGCGGAGGCTTATTGGGAGCTAGAAAACATGATTCCGACGGGTCGAGTATTGCCGGTCCCCGCCCATCTGCAACAGCTAAAGCGCGGACAAGCGTTGAAGGACAGTCAATTCGATACAGTGTTCACCAAACTGCTGCCATCAACAGACGGCACCATTCATACGCAATTGCTCGATCCAACGACGGATCGGACCTTTTCACAAGTCTTTGACACGTCGTTCACCCAATGCGTCGTCTATACCCCAGGCCATCGCGAGGCGATTTGCATGGAGCCCTACACGTGCGTACCCGATGCGATCCGGCTGGCTGCCGAAGGTCATGAAACCGGCCTACAATTGCTGCAACCGGGCGAGTCGTTTGAAACCAAGATCCGACTCGAAGTCTCTTAATTGTCAAAACGACAAGGCCGGCACGGAATCGCTGTTAAACGACACCTGCCGGCCTCACGCGTATCGCAACGATTAAGTCGCTCGGTCTATTCTTCCTTCTCTTTCTTTTCCGTGTCTCCGGAATCCTTCGAACCCTTGGGTTCCTTCTTAAGTTCTTCCAGCGTGCCAACAGGCCATTTGCCAGCCTTCAAACGATCCGCGTAGGTTTCGCTCTTGTCGTCTTTCGGGTCGACGTGCATGGCCAACACCTTCTTGATCGCGGCGGAGATTTTCTCCGTATCCTTGGCATCCTTCTTCTTGTCGAGGAGTTTGCTTAGTTGCGCGCCGAATGCGTTCTTGTTTTTACGCTTCTTTCCCTGATGACAAATTAAACAAGCGTTGTTCTTTTCCTTCGTCACCTCGGCGACGAACTCCTTGTTCGAATTGTTATCCAAGCACTCCTTCTTGAATACGTCACAGAAATTCTTGATTGCCATCGCCGGTTGAGAAATTCCGGCAACAACAAGCATCGCCGCGGCGATTACCAAATAACGATAGCGCATTGCTAGACCTCAATGTGTGGGTGCGAGCGGAAAGTCCAGGGTGGGATGTTTCTGGGCCCGCGCCGCGACTTTCCAGCGGCGACGGGCAATAGGGTGCATAGCGTTGGCAACAACGCTCCATTCGATAACTAATAACCAAGCCATCGTCCACTTGTCAAGCAAGGCCCCCAAAGGGCCGGTGTTCCGCCATTGCCGCCGATCCATGCCTGTTGCGAGCTATCGCGCTGTTGGCTTGAGACTCCGGTCGGCGATACCGGTTCTACCGCTCGTTATGAGTGGGCCGATTCCGTGCCTTGAATGTACGTTTGCCCCCGGTAAAACCGCATAAACACAAGGAATGTGCAAGCGGTGACGAACATCAGGGTCGTGAAGAACCAGTAATACGATGCCCCCTCTAATCGAGACTTTCCGTTCGGCAGCTCAATCCAACTGTTCACCAATGCGGTAAACAAGTTTCCTAACGAAATGGAAAGCAGGTAGACCGACATGATGAATGACTTCATCTGCCGGGGTGCCTGGGTATACGAGAATTCCAATGCCGTGATCGAGACCATCACTTCGGCGATCGTGATAAATACGTAGGCGAGAATCTGCCAAATAACGTGCGGCGTCGCCCCGGCCGAAATTCGCTGCTCTACCCACGCCGGAATCGCAAATGAAATGACGGTGATGAACAGACCAATCGAAATCTTGCGCAGCGGCGTCAAGTCGATGAATCGACCCAGCAGCGGATACACGCCGTAGGCAAACAACGGAATGAAGACCATCACGAGAATCGGGTTCACGGCCTGCAGTTGCGACGACAGCGCTTCCCATTTCAACTGGTATCCCGCCACCGTAAAATCGCAAACGACTCGATTCATATGTTCCGCCTGCAGCACCCACGCTGAGGAAGTTTGATCGAAGAGCGACCAAAACATAATCACGCACAAGTAAAGGGGCACGAGGTTGGCGAGGGCGCGAACCCCTTCGGCACTGAACGTCTCGCGAAAGAACTCGGTTCCCGAGGGAGGTATATGAACAAACTTGTGGCGGCCGAGCCAAAATACAAACGTGGCAATCGCCATCAAAATTCCGGGGACCCCAAATGCCCAGCCGGGACCAACTCGATCAAGCAGCACGGGTACCAGCAAGGTGGAAAACGTCGATCCAAGGTTGACGGAGAAATAAAACCAACCATAGATCTTCGTGAGTAAATCTTGGTTCATCGCGCCAAATTGGTCACCCACATGCGCCGATACGCATGGCTTGATGCCCCCGGCACCGAGCGAAATCAATGCCAACCCCGTCGCCAGCAAGACCCGGGGCGCAATCTGACGGGCCACCGATGAGTCGATGAGCGCGAGCACGCCGTGCCCCGCACAATAGAAGAGCGATAGCCAGATGATTGTTCGATACTTCCCGAACAGCCAATCCGAAAGAATCGCACCAAGTACCGGCGTCGCGTACACGGCGCAAGTGAAATAGTGAACCCACTCCTTCGCGACGGTATCCGACATGAAGTTTGCCGCCCCACCGCGATCCAACAGATACTTCGTCATAAAGATCGCTAGAATCGCCTTCATGCCGTAAAAGCTGAACCGCTCGGCTGCCTCATTTCCAATAATGTATGGAATGCCGGGCGGCATCTCCCGCGTTAACGTGGGGCTCGTGCGGTACGGCTTGGCCATGGTGCGGATTTCAACCAAGGAAGTGCCAAGAAAAAGCGGACATCGCGGCTTGCATAGCTGCGTGAATAGTCACTTTTTATCGCCGATATTCGGCCCATTGACCAGCGGAGCCATTGTCCCGGCCGCACCAGATTGTTCTATGACGTCGACCTGGCCGCTTCGCGAAGGTGCGAAAGGCTCGACAAACTCAGGCTCCACGACTTGTTGCCGCCAAATGATCGCCAGTATGAGCACGATCACGCCCAGCAAGGTATATGGAATAATCCACGGCAAATGGCGACGCCACTGCGTCGGTGGCGACCACGCGCCGACGTACGCCGGCAACGCCGCGGCGGGTGGCAACAGCCCCAACTGCTCAATGCCATTTGTCAATGCCGCCGACAATTCCACGGGTGACTGAAACCGGTCTTCTGGCCGCTTCGCCAGCATCGCGGATAATACGCCCGCCACCACTTCCGGCACGTCGGGCCGTAGCTCCCGTACATCCGGCGGCAGCACGCTTTGATGGGCCAGAATTTTTTCGACGACCGTGCCCTCTGGGAACGGCGGCCGCCCCGCCAGCATGAAAAACAACGTACAGCCCAACGAATAAATGTCACTGCGGATGTCCGCATCACGCGGATTCCGTGCCTGCTCAGGACTGATGTAGTCGAATGTGCCGAGTGTCACGCCCGTGGCTGTTTTTTCATCTTCCGTGTGGTCGATGTGCTCCAGCCGCGCTAGCCCCATATCGACAAGTTTCGCCAACCCATCGGGTGTAAGAATGATGTTCGAGGGTTTGATGTCGCGATGCACCACCTCGCGTTCCCAGGCGTGCGTGATTGCCCCGGCAATCTGCAACGTGATATTTAACGCGTCCCCCAGTTGCATCGGACCGCCGCTATACACGAGGTCGCGCAGATTCGTGCCCTCGATGTATTCAAAAACGATGTACGGCAGTCCGCGGTCTTCACCTACATAGTGGGCGCGGGCGATATTCGGATGGTCAAGCCGTGCGGCCGAGCGAGCCTCGGTTTGAAATCGCCGTTCACTCTCGCTGTCGCCGGCCTGCCGCACCGACAGCACCTTCACGGCGACCGTGCGATGCAAGTCGGTATCCCACGCCCGGAAAACGGCTCCCATTCCGCCGCCGCCGACAAACTTCTCCAGCAGTACGTGGTCGAGTTGCTGACCTTCGAGCGCCTGGCCGAGCTGACGCGCATCCAACAGCGCAGAAACGATTCCAACTTCATGCGGCGGCGCACTAGAAACGACGGTGATGTCACCTTGTTGTGGTTCCGTCGCCGTCGCCGGCGGCGTCGCATCCGAACGAGATGAAGCATCGCCTGCCGACATATTCGATGTTCGCGTCGTGAAAAGACTCGTCGCAGCAAATAATTGTGGGAGGCCTCACTGAGGCCGAAGTTGCGTTGCACTGGATCGCGTCATCGGCGTCGGAGACGCCTCCCACAGGCTCGTTCACCGCGTCGCATTTGCTGATTTGCCGCGACGCGCCAGCGGAGCGCGCTCGCGAGCCCCACCCTCTAGGATAGTCACCAAGCGACTACGGTGAAACCAGCATCTTGGCGTCGAGCACCTTGGCGATTCGCGCCGAGGTCTCCTGCAAGTGTGCCTTCGAGTAGGCGTCCAGTTTCGCCTGGCCGTTCACCAGTGAATCGATGCGCGACTTCAGCCCGCTCAACTCGGCATAGGCAATCGTCGCGCAGTCTTCCGGAGCTGACGTCTCGCCCAAAGCAATCTGCGACAACCGCCGCAGGTACGATCGCTGCAAGTTACGCCGCAAGCTCGAAATGGCCGGCTTGCGATTTGTGAATTCGCCATCTTTCACGCTGTCGACCTCAGAAAACACGGCTTTGGTCAGCCGCGCAAGCAGTTCGGCGGTCGTCAGCGCGTCGGCATCGGCGGCGACCTTCAATTCACTATCGTGCAAACGCGTCAATGTCAGGGACGACATGACCTTGCTGAGGATGCGATCCTGCCACAGCAAAATTACCTCGTGCGCCGGGTAATCGCCACGCTCTGGAACCTGCGTACCCCAGTGGTCCCAATGAGAAGCCGCCAATTGGTTATACAGATCGGGCGGGAAGTTAAACGGCTTGTCGCTGAACACCTGCTCTTCCAAAAGTCCGAGTGCCGCCCGCTGCCGTTCGGCCGGCACTACTTCCAGCGGCTTCGGTGCCTTGGCGTCGCCGCGGTGGCTGCGGCTCACATACATGCCGCCGATGTACCGCGACGCGTCGAACATCACTTCGCCATGGCGCGCCAAGAGAATGCCGAACATCCGCCTGGCTCGTTGATAGCCGTCGCCCTCTTTCGTCGCATCATCAATGACATGCGCCAGACTCTCAGCCACCAATTTCGCCTGCGACTTGGCGTATTCGACCAGATCACTCGTCATATCGAACCGCATGCTGTGCGGATCGGGGTCGATGCCGCGTGTATCTTCATCGGAACCATAAGCCAAACCAGGTTCGCCGCTGCGCGCTGCAATCTTCTTGAGTTCCGCCAACTCGGCATCCGGCGACCCGCCCTTCGCAGGCGTATAGCCGTAGGCGATCGCCCACATGTCGTACGGCCCGATCGTGGTGGAGAAATAATCGCCCTGTGTCGCGCCCTCAGGCATGATGTTCACCGCGTTGTAATCCATCACCGATGCACCTAGACCGGTCTCGCGCGTCTTCTCCACGTTGTTCATATCTTGCAGCGAATAGAGCGTGCTGCCCTTGAAGTTGTGCGCCAGGCCCAACGTGTGGCCCACCTCATGCATGGTCACTTCCTTGAGCCCTTCCATGATTAGCTTTTCCATGTCGGCATCGCTACGCTTGCGCGACGACATGATGGACGCCCCCAACGCGAGCTGACGCGACATCCCGCCCAGCATGTTGCACGCGCAGTTCGCGCCGTGCATCTCGTGCATGTAGGCCGGCATCCGCTTCATTTCGGCGCGATGTTCTTCCAAGTTGATGGCCCCGCCCGTAAGCAGCGCCACGCTTGCGGGCGTGAATGTTTCGTACTCCTGCTTCCATACTTGCAGGAAATCGGAGTCAAAAATAATGTCGGCATCCAATATTTGCCCGGTCGTCGGATTCACGCGCGTCGGGCCCATCGCGAAGCCGGCCTCGGCTGTCATCCAGCGAAATGTGTTATAACGGATATCGCCCGGATCCCACGGCGCATCGTCCGGCTGCTGCCGCACGTCGATCGCGTCGTAAAATCCCGCCTTCTCGAACGCCTTGTTCCATTCCGCGATGCCGTCGTGAATCGGCTTGCGATACTTGAAGGGAATCGACTTCTCGAGCCAAAACACGATCGGTTCCTTCGGCGTGCTCTTCTCCGCGCTCGGATCCGCCTTTTCCAAATTCCAACGATTGATGTACCGAATGAACCGGTCATCGTCACCTTCCTTCTTGGAAAAGTCCTTCAGCGCCGTCACGAAGTAGCCGACGCGGTCATCCGCGACGCGCGGCCGATACGATGTTTGCGGCAGTTCACTGATCGAATAATGGATGTCGACCGTCACGCCGCGCGTATCGGGCACCGATTCGATATTTTCCATGCCGCTCGAGGCGTAGGTCGCCGCTACGTCGAGTTCGACGTTCTTTGGCAACACATCCCAATCGGCCCATGTCGACCGACTCGGTGCAAACGAAAAGCCCGGCAATACGAAACCAATCTGCGGCAAATCACTCATGAACACCGGCGTCAAATCAACGACGAACGCACCCTGTGGGCTCATCGTGCGAATCGGCAGGCTGAATAGCACACTATCGGTGTAGGCCACCTTTACGGCCCGCTCGGTCGGACTGCCTTTATCGGCCGTGAAACGCACGTTGCGACGCACGAGCTGGATGTTCTCACCCGCTTTGCGGAACTGCCACACGGCATCGTCGCCAAAGCCCCAGCTAAAACCACCCAGGATCGGAATCTTGCCGATGCCGCGGGCAATTGTGATCAGCACGATGTAATCGCGATCGAATTGCCGCGGCCCAATCTCCGCATAGATCGTGTCGTCCTTGCGATACAGCGTGACCAGGCCTTCCTTTTTCGTGGCGTCCTTCAATAGTTCGGCGAAGGGCGGATACTTGGGCTTCGGTTTGTCGGCAGGCGGCTCGGCGGGTTTCGCGGCCGACTTCGCCGCTGTATCCTCATCCTTCTTGGCGCCGCCGCCTTCTTCTTTCGTCTTGCTGGTGGCCGCGTCGGTGGGCTTGTCCGATTTATCCGATTTATCGGCAGCGGCGTGCGATTCCGCACTTTCGGCCGCCGTGCGTAGCAATTGATCCAAATCCGCGGCTCGCGACGTCGCCGGAGGGCTTCCGTTCAACCAGGCGACGGCAACGAATAATGCGACGGAAGTGTTCCCAAAGCGGCTCAGCAAACGCATCTTAAGTACCTTGTATGTCTAGACTTGCGGCACGCCAATGGCGCGCCCCTTGAGTGGTGGGGAAGCAGGGGTGCATGGAGTGTCCCAGGTGTATATAGCCCATTTTTCGTACTTTTCTCGATCCGTAAAGTCCCGCTAGATTTTGTAGGGTGGGCACCGCCCACTATCGGCAATGACGTCCAAAACAGTCCCCATGCTCGCCGTTGACAAAGTCCTTGAGCAGTACCCGTTTTCCACGCCACCGGCGGAATGCTCTCCGCTCGGTTCGGCGGGCGGTATGAGCGGTGCGCAATTCTGGCGGCTTGTCTTGCCAACGACGACGTTGATTCTCCGTCGCTGGCCTCAAGAGCATCCTTCACCACCGCAATTGCGATTTATCCATGCGGTGTTACAACACGCAGCGGCACACGGCTGCAACTTCCTGCCATTACCCCTTACGACGCGTACGGGTGAATCGTTCGTCAAACATGCTGGCTATCTCTGGGAACTCGCCCCGTGGTTACCCGGCACGGCCGATTACGCGGCCCGGCCATCACCGGAAAAACTCGCCTCGGCGATGCGCGCCCTCGCCACGTTTCACAATGCCACCACATCGTTTAGCGTCGGCCGCCAGGCCGAATCTACACCGACCGACTATCCATCCGCGATCCACCGCCACCTCACCCGCCTCCGCAACCTAACACCACATCATCTCGCCGAACTCGCGAACTCAATCCGCGACACCACCTGGCCCGACCTCGCACCGCTCGCCCGCCAATTTCTCGCCGCGCTGCCTAACGCGATTCCACGTGCAATCGCCCGACTCGAACCGCTCGCGAACGTCGCTCTGCCCCTACAACCTTGCCTGCGCGACATCTGGCACGAACACGTCCTTTTCACCGGCGACGAAGTCACTGGCCTCGTGGATTTCGGCGCCGTCGCCATCGATACCCCCGCCACCGACATCGCCCGCTTAGTCAGCAGCTTCGCCGATGTAACTCCCCTCGCTTTTAGGGAGGGGCCAGGGGAGGGTTCGGAGAGCCCGGGGACTGTCCCCTTTTCGCGCGAACCGAATACCAACGACACAACCTCAACAAGCGACACAGACCAAACCATCGCGAAAAGGAGACTGTCCCGCTCCGCCCCGAATCATGCCGAACTCTGGCAACACGCTCTCTCCGCTTACAACACCATCCGCCCGCTGTCAGAAAACGAGACCCGCGCCGCCCACGCGCTCAGCACGAGCGCCCCCATCCTCGCCGGCTGCAACTGGCTGCGCTGGATCTACATCGATGGCCGCGAGTTCGAAAACCACGCCCAAGTCATCGAGCGCTTCGGCAGTATTGTCGCACACGTAGGTCAGACTTCAGTCTGACCTTTTTGCCAGCGCGTCATTACTAACGGTCAGGCTAAAGCCTGACCTACGCCTTCGCAATTTTCAGCGGCAAGCTTCGTAACCGCTCACCCGTCGCGGCAAATACCGCATTGGCCACCGCCGGGGCGATCGCAATGATCGGCGTCTCGCCCGCCCCGGCTGGCTCCAGATCCGTTCGGTTCATCGCGTACGTTTCGATCGTAGGCACATCTTTGAGTTTCGGCACACGGTACTCGCGCAAATTGCCATTCGTGATTTCGCCTTTGGAAAAAACCACTTCCTCGCGCAGCACCGGTCCAAGCCCCATGATGATCGCGCCTTCCATTTGGTTGCGCAAATTCTCGGGATTCAGCACCGGCCCGCAGTCGAACGACTCGGTCACGTGCAGCACGCGAACGAGTCCGCGCTCCCGATCAATTTCAACCTCGGCACAACAGGCGACGAACCCACCTTTGTCGGTGCTGCACGCCAGCCCCACACCGTGGTTCGGCTTCTTTTCCTTCGCCCGCTTTTCCCAGTCGAATCGCTTGGCCGCATCCTCGAGCACCGCCCGCAACCGCGGTTCCTTCAAGTTGGCGAGCCGAAACGCCAGCGGGTCCATCTTAGCCGCCGCGGCCAACTCATCCATGAACGACTCGCGACCAAACGCATTGCCCGTCGATGCCAACGCGCGATACGACCCATGCCGCAACGGCGGCCGCGAACTGACCGTGGCCGATTTTTTGTTGGCGATGTCGTACGGCGATTCGATCGAATTGCCGCCGGCGTTGATGTTCACATGCCACCAGGATGTGATGCGGCCCTGATCGTCGAGCGACGCCTCCAAATCCATCACGGCCGCCGGGCGGAAGTACGCGTTCACGCACTCTTCCTCGCGCGTCCAGCGCAACATCACCGGCTTCTTCGCGGTCTGAGCCAGTCGCGCCGCTTCCACGGCCGCCTCACCCGTGTGCTTGCCGCCGTAGCCGCCGCCGAAGTCGTGCGCGATCACGTGCACCGCATCTCCTTTCAAGCGGAACGCCTGCATCAACTCGCCGCGGTTGCCAAACGGATTCTGCGTGCCCGTCCACACCGTGAGCTTGCCATCCGCCCACTCGGCCAGTGCCGTGCGCGGTTCGAGCGGCACATGCTGGACATACGGGATGAAATACGTTGCTTTCAGTGCTTTGGCCGCCTTCGCCGCATCATCCGCGAACGGGTTCTTCGGCACGCCGCCCTCGGCATTTTTGCGCAAATACTCCGGCAGCTCATCGCTGGAAGGCATGTCGACATCGGCCCACTTCGCCGTCTTGGCGATCGCCTCGATCGCCAATTTCGCGCCGTAGGCAGTCGGCGCAACGACGCCGACGAACTCGCCATCGCGCACCGGGATGACATCCTTCATCGCCTTCACGGCCGCCAGGTCGACCTCTAGCAGCTTGGCCTGATACTTGGGCGACCGCAGCACGCGACCGTACATCATGCCGGGCCGCCTCAGATCCGAAGGATATTCGTGCTTACCGGTCACTTTGTCGCGCGCGGTCGGCGAAACGTGTGGCTTGCCGAGTGTTTTCCACTCGGCCACGGGCGTTAGCACCACGTGGGCCCCAGCTGGTTCGGCGAGCCGCTTGGCCAACTCCTCATCTTTCGCAAGCTCGACGTACGCAGCCTCTTTTCCGGAGGCCTTGTGTACTAGTTTCCCCTCTTTCGATTCGATCGAAGCAGCATCGACCGACCATTTCTTGGCCGCTTGGTCGGTGAGCAGTTGCCGAATCGCGGCCGCCGCCTGCCGAATGACGGGCACCGTGCGCGGCGTGGTGAGGCTGCCCGCGGTCAGCCCGTCGTCGGGGCAGACGCTCGTATCGCCCAGCATCATCTTCACGCGTTCATACGGCACACGCAGTTCTTCCGCCGCCGCGAGTGCAAGTTCACACCGTGCTCCCTGCCCGGCATCGACTTTTCCGGAAAGGACGGTAATTGTGCCGTCGTCCGCAAAGTGAATTCTAGCCGACAGTGGTACCGGCGCGCCTCCCCGCCCTCCGCCACCGTTCCTGCGACGCTGCCCAAACGCCGGCACGCCAATCGCCGTGACCAGCACGCCGGCACCCAACATCTGCACGAACCCACGCCGATCGAGCGCAAAGTTAAACCGCACGGGCTCGATCAACTCGTCGTAATCAACGTCTATCGAATTGCCGATTGCGGATTGCGGATCGCGGATCGATTCACTCAGCAACATGACGTTCGGGCCAAGGTTTGAAGCTGCATCTCCTTGTCTCCTTGTCTCCTTGTCTCCCCCTCTCCCCCTCTCCTTGTCTCCCCCTCTCGCTAAGTTCCTGTCTCCCCCTCTTCTTCTTTCCTTGTCTCTGTGTCTTGATTCCATCACTTCTTCCCTCCCATCACGCCCGCTTTCGCCACACTCTCGACCGCCTTCATAATCCGCGTGTAAGTTCCACAACGGCACGTGTTGCGGTCCATCGCCTCACGAATTTCTTCCGTGTCGGCATTCGGCTTCTCACGCAGCAGCGCGACTGCGTTCATAATCATGCCAGAAGTGCAGTAGCCACACTGGAACGCGTTCTCGGCCAAGAACGCTTCCTGCAGCGGGTGCAACTTGTCGCCTTCCATCAGGCTTTCAATCGTCTCGATCTTGCGACCTTTGGCGGAACTAATCTTCGTGGCACACGAGTACGTCGCCCGGCCGTTGAGCAGCACAGTGCAGGCCCCGCACTGCCGCTCACCGCAGCCGAACTTGGGCCCCATTAAACCGAGGTCTTCCCGCAATACATCCAAGAGCGGCCGGTTCGGATCGGTCGTAACCGTGCGCTCCTTGCCATTAACCGTAAGTGTGATTTTCTGTTGCATAGAAGTTCAAGAATTCTTGATTAAGAGTCTCACGTAAAGGCGCAAAGACCGCAAAGGTAATTCACTATCTGTCCGCCCCTTTGCGGCTTTGCGCCTTTGCGTGAGTCGAACTTGGTTTGCACAAATAGCGAACCAGTCATATCGAATCGATGGGCCCATTTGCCGCGACCTCTGCGGACTTCTTTCCCTCTGCGCCCCCAATCTATCCCGCGCCCCAGACGCCGTCCACAATCCCTTGCGGGGGTATGAAGTAATGTCTGCTATGTTCATAAACTAAATGACATTAGAGAGCGATTCCGCTGATTTCGCCGCACTCCTGCACCGCATCGTCGTATCTTCCGCCGTACCGCCCGTCAGTTCGCCTGCCGGGCTCCCTGCCAGCATGCCATTTAGTGCGTAAACCCGGGTAGGACGTTCCCAATCCCACCGGTAAAATTACGTGAAACGCGGATCTTTCATTTGCGAAACTCGTCGGCCGTTCTTTCGCCAACGCGGTCTCCGTTCGCGTTGTGTAGTTTCGCCACCTACTTTGGAGCCTTTCCAGTGCGTCAACTTGCATTTGGCCTCTTGGCCATCCCGACGATTCTCTTTGCGGTCAACTCCGCACAAGCGCAAGGGCAGAACTCCATCGGCTTCGATCCCCAAAGCCCGCTCGGCATCGTGGGCCAATTCGACCCTGCCGCGAATGGCGAAGCAGCGACGATCACGACGCGCGTCGCACCCGCATCGGCCGATCAGCCAGCCGTTCTGCTGATCACCGCCAAGATCGCGCCGGGCAAACACACATACTCGCTCACGCAACCCAAGGGGGGTCCGCGACCCACGCAAATTGAACTCGTGCATTCGAGCGATTACCGCCTGCTCACTGCCTTCCGCTCACAGCCTGCTCCCGATTCACGTATTGAAAAAGGTCCTGTGTGGACTGGCCTTAAAATCGAAGAGCACAAAGGCACCGTCACTTGGTACGCGCCCATTGAAATCACCGCCGGCGTCGATCCGAAGAAGCTGGAAGTCAAAGGCAGTATCCGCCTGGAAGTCTGCCAGGACGGCGGCTCATGCGAACCGGTTGAAAAAGATTTCACGGCCCGCGTTGCCCCTGGAGCCGACAACGTCCGCATCGTCGATTGGCCGCCCGCCTCAGCCATTGGCCATGTTCAGTCATCGGTCGCAAGCTTTCAGATGAAAGGCTCGGCCGTGAAGCTGAGCGGCCGACTCGTGCCGGCAGCGGTTCGCCCTGGCGAATCGGCCGAACTGCACATCACGGCCACCACGCCACCCGGCGGACACATCTATGCGTTTAACGAACGCGACCCGCTGAAAGGCACCAAGCCGGTGCTGATCGCGCTGCAATCCACGGGTGGCCTGCTACCCGAACGCCCGACGACCGATGCACAGCCCAAAGTTGACAATTCTGAACCGTCGTTCGGCCCACTGAAATACCATGAAGGTGATGTTACTTGGACACAGCGCATTGATGTTCCCAAGGACGCACCCGCTGGCGAATACCCGCTTGTTGGCCTCTTCGGCTACCAGATGTGCGATTACAGCGGCGGCCAAGGCGTGTGCGAACTTCCCCAGGCCGTGCGCTTCGCCACCAAACTCACCGTCGGCCCTGAACGCAGCCAATCGGAAGCACCACTCACGTTTGCCCCGGGCGACGGTTACAGCAAAGTCGCCGCTGCATCCTCAGTACTGGCCGACTTCTACACGCGCCAATCGCCTCAGACACCAACCACCACTGCTCCGCCACAAACGCCGCCAACCGCCCAGCCTGTTGCTCAGAATTCTCAGAATAGCATCGCTACTGCACCGGCGCCCGCTCCCCGTGCCGCCGCCGGCGCTTACGACCTCTCGCGTATCACGCTGGAAACCTCCGCCTCCGCCGGTTCGCTGTCTTACTATATCGCTATCGCGTTCGTCGGCGGCCTCATTCTCAACCTCATGCCTTGCGTGCTGCCCGTAATCGGCCTCAAGGTAATGAGCTTCGTCGAACAATCGGGCAAGAGCCGTTCGCACGCGCTGGTGCTCAATATCTGGTTCGCCGCCGGCATCATCGCCGTATTCCTGCTACTCGGTCTGCTCGCCGCGACAATCGGCCTTTCCTGGGGCGGCCAGTTCGGCAAGACATCGTTCAACGTCACGATCGCGGCCGTCGTATTTGCAATGGCCCTTAGCCTCCTTGGCGTGTGGGAAGTTCCTATCCCCGGCTTCTTCGGCAGCGGCTCGGTTCAATCGGCCGCGGCGAAAGAAGGTCCGCTCGGCGCGTTCTTGAAAGGCGTCGTCACCACCGTCCTCGCCACGCCCTGCACCGCCCCGCTAATGGCCGCGGCCATTGCCTGGGCCGTTACGCAACCCATTGCGACGAATCTGACCGTGTTTGCCGTCGTCGGCCTCGGCATGGCAAGCCCCTACCTGCTCGTCGGCGTCTACCCCGAACTCCTCCGCTTTCTGCCAAAGCCGGGGCAATGGATGGACACCTTCAAACAAGTCAGCGGCTTCGTTCTGATGGGCACCGTTGTTTTCATTCTTTCGTTCATCGAACCGGCTGCCGTCGTGCCGACGATCTTGCTGCTGCTCGGCATCGCGGTCGCCTGTTGGCTCGTCGCCCGCACGCCGCTCACCGCCGAACTGGGTGCTCGCTTGCGTGCCTGGGCCTCGGCCGCGGTGGTAATTGGGCTGTTCGTCGCAGTCGCCTTCGGCGGTATGTATCGCCTCGCCACCGCTCCCGTCGACAAGGCCTGGCAGCCCTTTTCGCTCGAACGACTTCAGCAAGTTGCCGTCGATGAAGGCAAAACGGTGCTCGTCGATTTCTCGGCCGAGTGGTGCTTCAACTGCAAGTTGTTCGAGAAGTCCGTCCTGCACACCAAGCCGGTCGAACAGGCGATTGCCCAGAGCGGCGCCGTCACCATGTACGCCGACTTCACGGAATACCCGCCTGAAATCGACCGCACGATCAAAGCGCTTGGCGCTAACGGCGTGCCCGTGATCGCCATCTTCCCCGGCGGCTCGCCGCATAACCCCATCGTCTTCCGTGGCGGCTACACGCAGCAAAATCTCATCACCGCGCTGGCCGAAGCCAAAACACGCCGCACCGGAACGCAAGTCGTCAGCGATTCGCAACCCCGCGAATTCATCCCTGCCGTCGTTCGATGACCCCGTTTAACCGCGACGCGGAGTCGGCGCAGCGGAGCGCGCCAGTGCACTTGGTTGAACTCCGGAACGCGCTCCGCTCCGCGTCGCGGCTAAACGATTGGAGGTTACGCCCAGGCCACGTTCTGCTCCCCCACCACCGCGCGCCCAATCACCCAACTAGCGAGTCCCGTCTTCGCGAGCTGCTGTTGAATACTTTCTGCGTAATACGGGCTTACGACGAGCGTCAGCCCCACGCCCATATTGAACACGCGGTACATCTCCTCCTCTTCCACGTCACCCATTTTTTGCAGCCACGCAAACACCGGCGGCACCGGCCAACTGCCGCGATCGATTGTCACGCCCACGCCCGGCGGCAGAATGCGGTCGAGGTTCTCAAAGATTCCGCCGCCCGTTATGTGCGCAATCCCATGCACTACGCTCTTTACTTTGTAATGCGCCAGCACGCCGCGCACCGCCCGAGCGTAAATCGTCGTCGGCCGCAGCAGCACGTCGCCAACCGTCGTAGCAGATTTCCCTTGATCGTTTGTGGGAGGCGTCTCCGACGCCGAATCGCGGTCAGAGACCGCTCCCACAAGCTCGGTCGGCGCGAGATCGCTCGCATTCACCTTCCCAATTTCAAACACAATCTTCCGCACCAAGCTGAACCCGTTCGAGTGCAGCCCGCTCGAAGCCACGCCGATCACCACGTCCCCCGGTGAAATCGTACTGCCATCGAGCACCTTCGCCCGTTCCACGACGCCGACACAAAAGCCCGCCAAATCGTAATCTTCCGCCTGATATAAATCGGGCATGATCGCCGTCTCGCCGCCGATGAGCGCCATATCGCTCTCGACACAGCCATTGCTGATCCCTTCGACGATCGCCTCCAACAGTGCCGGATCGTCGCGTCCCATCGCCACGTAATCCAAAAAGAACAGCGGCTCCGCCCCGCAGCACAGCACGTCGTTCACGCACATCCCCACCAGGTCGATCCCCACGGTGTTGTGTACGCCGGCCTTCTGCGCGACCTTCAACTTCGTGCCGACGCCATCGGTGCCCGAAACCAGCACCGGGTCTTTATACTTCCGCGCAAAAATCCCATCGGCAAAATCGAGTTGGAACAACCCCGCGAAGCCGCCCTCATTCGCCAGCACCCGCGGCGAATGCGTCCGCCTGAGCAGCCGCGGCAACCGCGACATCGACTCGCGATACACATCCAGATCAACACCCGATTCTTTGTAAGTCGCTTTGGCCATGGTTCTGGCGATTCTAAAGCCCATAACAAGCTCGTGGTAGGGCCGGCTCTTGATTGGCCGTCATGTAGAAGATGCTGAAGCCAAATTCCTATCGTCAAAATCAATTGCGGGCCGCGTCACCGCGAACGTATAATTGATGGGGAAATGCACGTCATTTCCCGCAAAGCTCTGCGCACGTTTTGGGACACCCATCCGGAAAGCGAATCTCCGCTGCGCCGCTGGCACACGATTATGCAATCGACCGAATTCGTGAACCTTGCTGCTATAGGCGAGACGTTTCCCTCGGCCGATGCGGTAAATGACCTAACCGTTTTCAACATTGGTGGCAACAAGTTTCGACTGATTGCCTCGATCCATTACAACCGCCGCAAAGTGTACGTCCGTCACGTTTTGACGCACGCCGAATATGATCTGGGAGATTGGAAGCGATGACCACACAGATAACCGATCTCCAAACGCACTGGCCACCAATCGCGCCGCTGTTTGCCCTGCGCAACGAGGATGACTACGATGCGGCAGTCTCGCGATTGAACACCTTGCTCGACGAAATCGGCACCAATCAACAGCATCCCCTGTACAGCCTTCTCGATACGCTGGGCACACTCATCCACACGTATGAAGTTGAACACCAATCCATACCAATCGCTGGCGGGCCAGGCGTACTCCAATACCTGATGGAAGAACACGGACTTTCCGCCGCTGGCCTGCCCGAGGTCGGCAAACCAGCCACGGTCGAGCGTTTTCTCGCTGGGAAGGAAAGTCTTACTATCGAACAGGTGCGAGCGCTCGCGCAACGATTCCACGTCTCGCCGGCCGCGTTCTTCTGATCGCGATTCAAGCAATGAAAACCCTCGATGTAACCGCCGTGCCCGAATTGGCATTGCACCTGCAATCCCACGCTCAAGAACCGCTTTTGCTCACGCGAGACGGCCATGCCGTTGCCGCGGTAGTGCCAGCCGACGACGACGTTGAAAGCCTGTTGCTCAGCATCCATCCGCAGTTTCAAGCCATTCTGGAACGCTCCCAGAAACGGCTGGAAGCAGAAGGAGGCATGTCCTCCGCCGACATAAGAGCGACGCTGGGGCTGCCCCCTCGCCTTTGAGCCAACGAATTGAATCTGAGAAAGCGATTAATATGGCAGAAAGTCCACTTCGACTTATTAAGTGTTGTGTTGAGTTTCAACTCAGGGAACGAGTCAAGGCCGTTCCAAAGGGGCGTCGCGGACTTTACGTCCTCTATCGCGAAGTAGCCGGCGAGAAAAAAATATTTTACGACGTAGTTTACGTTGGCATGGCGACGCGGGGCATGCGCGGCCGATTAGAGTCGCATGCGAAAAGGAAGGCTGATTGGACGCACTTCTCAGCGTTCGAAGTCTGGGACAACATACGCGACGAAGAGATCGTTGAGTTGGAGGGGCTGTTTCGCCACCTATACAGACACGATTCACATGCTAATGGACTCGCCGTCCAAAAGATGTTTAAGAAGCTTAAGCGTACCCAAGTTCCTATCAACGACCGTGGGGAGTGGCCTGATTCGTACCATTAAGGCAGACCACTGTTAATGGACGTCGAGTGTATTAGCACAAATCATGCGGCAGATAACTGCTTTCGACATTTCTGCGTCGTACTAAGCCGCACCGTCACTAGCTTTGCGTTCGCAACGACCTCGAACGAAAGTCATGCGTATCGAAATGAATCGCAACATTCCCAACCCCGATTTGGCGAAAGCGCGGCAACTTTTTCAAGATGCGGGACTGACATTTCCGGCAATTCCAGACGTACTTGCATCGCAAATAAAAGAGCGGGGCGAATGGTATTTTTCATCTCGGCACGGCAAGCAGACATCGCCCTATTTGCTGGACGTCTACGTTCGTGGAGTGGATCAGAATGATGTAGAGGATTACGTCGTGCTAAGCCATTCCGGCCATGGGGTGAATTCCTACGCGATCCAATACTATGTTGTATTAGGCCCTCTCCGAATGTTCTTACATCTTGGCTGGGGCGGAGTGTATATGGATCGGGATGTGGCAACACTAGAAATTCGCAACTGTTTTTCGCTGGCAGACAATATCGTTCCTGCGGCACTGGCCTCGCCCATGCTTGGCAGCGGAAAATCACTGAAAATCGTCGGGTCTACCTTTTACGGAAGCTATTGGTCGGCTCCAGGCCGTGAGCCTCAGCACGACGAGAGCCATTTCAATACACCTGCGGCAGTTCTCTCGCAAGCCCTTGCCTGGTTGACGACGAAATAGCTCGCCTCAATGCATGCGTCAATCCAAATGCCGCGTCTCGGTGGTGTGGGTCATTCCAATCCTGCCTCGCAAATCAAGGATTCTGCCCGGCGAAGCTCTGCGGTACGATGATTTCGCATTAATTTGTGCTCCGGCCGCGTGTCGAAGTAATGGACGCACAAGAGCGCGATCCTCGCCGCTCGTTGGCCCGTGAGGTAGGCTTGCTTAGCAATCCGCGCTCACGGTCGCCGCGAACTGGGACGTTTGCAGCCACGAGTTGCCAGTGTAATCGGTACGACCGGTTACTCTTTTCCGTCGCGCCCCGTATAAACGTCCCAAGCTTGTCGACCCGATCGCCGGAGCACCATGTTTACGACTGCTACGAATTTTCTCACGCGCCACGCATTTGTGGTTATGCCCAAAGGTTCTCGCCGACCATCGCCGCCGCCGATGCAGTTCAGCTATCCGCTGCCCTACGGGGCCGTGCTGCGCGATAGCGGCGTGCAGTTTGTCGTCTATAGCAAATCTGCCACCGCCATGCGGGTGCTGCTGTACCAACGCGTCATCGATCGCGAGCCCTATCGACTGATTGAATTGAACCCTCAAACCGATCGCTGGGGCGATATCTGGAGCGTCTTCGTTCCAGGCCTCAAGGTCGGTCAACTTTATCACTTCCAGGCCGATGGCCCCTTCGAACCCAGCCAGGGCCACCGGTTCAATCCGCAGGCCCGCCTGATCGACCCCTACGCCCGCGCGCTCGCCGGCCGGTTCATGGCCTCCGATGACGGTATCGTTCGCCCGCCCAAGTGCGTCGTCGTCGACGATGCGTTCGATTGGAAGGGTGACCGCCACCTGCGGCGGCCGCTTTCCGAATCGATCATTTACGAGATGCACGTCCGCGGTTTCACCCGCAGCTCGACGAGCGGTGTGAAAGAGCCCGGCACGTACACCGGCATCATCGAGAAAATTCCGTACCTCAAATCGCTCGGCGTGACGGCCGTCGAATTGATGCCCATCAATGAGTTTCCCATCGAAGAGGCCGACGGCTCGAAGCCCCGCCGCACCTATTATTGGGGCTACGACCCGATGTGCTTCTTCTCGCCCCATCGTGGCTACATGAGTGGCCACAAGCCCGGCGACCAGGTGCGGCAGTTCAAGGAGATGGTCCGCGAGCTGCACGCCGCCGGCATCGAGGTGATTCTCGACGTCGTCTTCAATCACACGTCCGAGGGCAACGAAACCGGCCCCACGTTCGGCTTCAAGGGCCTCGAAAACCGCGTGTACTACATGCTGAACGACGACGGCACGTACAAGAACTTCAGCGGCTGCGGCAACACGGTCAACGGCAATCATCCGATCGTCCGCGAGATGATCTTCCATTGCCTGCGCTACTGGGTCCACAACTATCACATCGATGGCTTCCGCTTCGACCTGGCGTCCATCCTCAGCCGCAATCGGAAGGGCGAGCTCGTGCCGAACCCGCCGATGGTCGAGCTGATCGCCGAAGATCCCATGCTCGCCGATACGAAGATCATTGCGGAAGCGTGGGACGCCGCCGGCGCTTACCAGGTCGGTTCGTTCGCCAACCGGCGCTGGGCTGAGTGGAATGGCCATTATCGCGACGATGTCCGCCGTTATTGGCGCGGCGATTGGGGCATGACTGGCCCGATGGCCACGCGCCTCTCGGGCTCGAGCGACCTCTACCAACCCAGCGGTCGGCGGCCGTACCACAGCATCAACTTCATCACGTCGCACGACGGCTTCCCGCTCAACGACCTCGTGAGCTACGAACGGAAACACAACCTCGACAACGGCGAGGAGAACCGCGACGGCGATAACAACAACCACAGTTGCAACTACGGCGTCGAAGGGCCGACGCGACGCAAGAGCGTCGTGGATATGCGTCAACGGCAGGCCAAGAACTTTTTGGCCTCGCTGCTCTTGAGCCAAGGCGTGCCGATGATCCTTTCGGGCGACGAAGTCCTCCGCACGCAGCGCGGCAACAACAACGCCTACTGCCAGGACAACGCCATCAGTTGGTTCGATTGGCGGCTCGTCGAGCGCAATTCCGAAACGCTCCGTTTCGTGCAAGCGCTCAACATGTTCCGCCGTCGCCAGCCCAACGTCCGCCGGGGCGCGTTCCTCACGGGCAAGGCGACGAAGCCGGGCCAGTTGCCCGATGTGAGTTGGTACAACCCCGATGGCACACCCGTGAACTGGAGCGTCGTCGGCTCGAGCCTCACGAGCGTCTTCGGCACGAGTGGCCTGACCGACCCCGCCGCCCGAGCGCTCTTGGTAATGCTCCACTCCGGCCGTCAGCCGCAAGAGTTCATCGCCCCCGCGGCGGTGGCTAGCATCAAGTGGCGGTTGTTCATCGACACCGCCGCCGATGTGCCGGACGACATTTATCCTGAAGCCGACGGCCCGCCGCTCGGCCGCGACCCGGTAATCCTCGACGCCTGCACCCTCCGCTGCTACGTGGCGGAATAGGTGTAGCCCCATTTAGCGTCGGCCGCCAGGCCGAATCTACCACGAAAAATGACAACCCCGCGAGTTTGGCAGCGGCATTACCACCAAACTCGCGGGGCGTTTCGTTTCTCGCCATTTGATTCGGCGTCGCCGCCGACGCCAAAAGGACTCTGCGAACACGGCGTTGTCTGCTATATTGCACGAAGTTCCCATCCCTGTCCCCCGCATCCCCCATCCTGCATCCTTGCCAAGCCCCATTCACGTCATCGGTATCGGCGACGACGGCCTCGATGCCCTGCCGAACAATGTGCGCCAAATCATTAACGATGCCGAGGTGCTCCTCGGCACCGAGCGGACGCTGTCGTTCGTGCTGAAGTCGAGCGCCGAGCAGCACACGATTTCGAGCGACCTCAACCAGCTCGTCACGACGATCGAAGAGGCGGCCGGCCGGCGGGTCGCGCTCCTCGTCTACGGCGACCCGATGTTCTACGGTCTCGCCCGTTACGTCTGCGATAAACTCGGCAAAGACCGCTTCGTCGTCGTGCCGCACGTTTCGAGCATGCAACTCGCGTTCGCCCGCGTAATGGAAACGTGGGAAGAGGCCTACCTCACCGACCTCGGCAAGCATCCGCTCGATGCCGTGCTCGAAAAAATCCGCACAGCCCAAAAGGTCGGCCTGTTCACGACCGACCACTGCGGCCCGGCCGATGTAGCGAAGGCCCTCATCGATCGCCACATCGACTACTTCACCGCCTACGTGTGCGAGAACCTCGGTGCGCGCGACGAGCGGGTCACCCGCGGCACGCTGGCCGACATCGCTAAGAAGTCGTTCGCCCCGCTCAACGTGATGATCCTGGTACGCGACCCGAACGCGCCCGATCGGCCACGCGAGGCCGTCGGCCGCCGGCTGTTCGGCAACCCGGACGAAGCGTTTCTGCAATCGAAGCCGAAACTCGGTTTGCTCACGCCGGCTGAAGTGCGGGCCATCGCGCTCGCCCAAATGGACATCGCCCCCAGCAGCATTGTGTGGGATATCGGCGCCGGCAGCGGCTCGGTGAGCATCGAGGCTGCGCAAATGGCGTCCGACGGCCAGGTGTTCGCCATCGAAATGGATGCCGAGGACCACGGTCTCATCCAGCAAAATGCCGAGCATTTCAACGTGGCAAACGTGAACGCGATTCTTGGCCGGGCGCCGGAAGTGTTCGAGGAACTGCCCGATCCCGATGCCGTGTTCGTCGCCGGTGCTGGCCGCGAGGTGACGCGGATCAGCCAGGCTGCCTACAAACGCCTGCGTTCGCGTGGCCGACTGGTCGTCAATACCACGAGCGTCGACCACCTCATGGAACTCCGCGACACGCTCCGTTCCGCCAGCCTCCCTCTTTCCTCCGCTCATCACGCTCTGCCTGTGGGTGAGGGTCGGCGTGAGCATGCCCAGCCCCCAGCCCCCGGCCCCCAGCCCCCAGCCCCCACCCCAGACGTCCGCGTCTGGATGATCAATCTGGCCCGCGGCACCGATCAGTTGGATCGCCTCTCGTTCGAACCGCTTAAGCCAAGCTTCCTGCTGGCCGTTACGAAGCCGTAAGACAGCCGTCCCGATCAAGCCGCCACCTGTGGTCGCGGTTCTATGGAACATTTCTTCCCCCCTCGTTTCTCGCCACTTGCGACTCCCATTTCTTCTCCCATTTCTTCCTCGCTTTTGGCCACGCAAAGTGGGCTGCCGCCCAAATATCCGAATTTGCTGTTCGCTCGCAGGCTAGCCGTCACAAATTACACTGTTGGGCAAGTCGGAAATTGCCTCGACGAATGGAATTTTGTTGACTTTGGATTTGAGGCGTAGTTAGATTTTATTGAAGGCATCGCCGCAAACGACCCATGGCTTGTTTAACCCCGAGCCAGCGGCGACGCGATGCGTCGCACTCCGTCGCCGTTGGCTCCGGGTTCAACAACCCAGGACGCTTCATTCTCTACGCCGTCATCAACAAAGGTGCCGTACTCATAATCCTGGCTGGGCCGTCAACTACAGTACTCATACGCAGGAGAAAGAAATGTCGATTCTTGTTCGCTTGAGGATGTCGCACCTATTCAACGTTGTGCTTAACGTCGTGTTGTGCGCTACCACGGCGAATGCCACCAACTTGCTTGTTAACGGCAGTTTTGAAAACGGCACGTATTCGTTTGGCGGGGATGGCGCTCAGAATGTTGCCCCGGGGGAAAGCACGATCGCGGGCTGGAGCGTCATTACCAAAAGCATTGCACCGATCCTAAACACCAATTCGTATTCGATCCTTCCGCAAGATGGGACTATTTTGCTCGACATGCAAGGTTATTATGAAACGTATCCCTACGGCGGCGTGCAGCAAACGATTTCGACGCAAGCTGGTAGCCAGTATCGTTTGAGCTTCTGGATCGGTGTGCAAAACAGCCTTGGCAACGGCATCGGCCCGGCGTCGGTCATTGCGGCGGCTGGTGCGACGAGCCAGACATTTACGAACACTCTTACCGGTGCTGGCAACCAATGGCAACGCTTCACGATGGACTTCACGGCGTCCGCTGCACTTACCACAATTTCACTGAGCGGGCAGAGTACGCAAGGCGGGGCGTACATCGGCCTGGATAACGCTGCAGTGGAATTTCTCGCGGCCGGAACGATTCCTGGTGATTACAACAACAACGGAAATGTCGATGCGGCCGACTATGCTATCTGGCGAGACAAACTCGGAACTTCAACGCCGCTACCAAACGACCCGATCGGTGGTACAATCGGTTCAGCTCAATTCAATCAGTGGCGAACCCATTTCAATCAGACGGCGGCAGCAGGTATGATCATCGGCAGTTCCGTTCCTGAACCGACGAGTGCGCTGCTGTTGGGTGCGGGCGCCGTATGTCTCGCGACGGGGAGGTGGCTGGGGAAATGTCGCCAACGAACGAGTGACGCGTCAAGTTCACGACTGTGTTGGCCGACGCTGGCCCGACCTTCTTGATGGGAGATTAACGGTGGGCTCTCGTCGGCCGCTGCATTCCGGCAGTCACGTATTGGCCGTGGTGGTCTCACATAACCAAATGTCCACCATCCACCTTGATGCTCAGGCGTCAGTCCCTAAACTGGTTACATGAGCCTGGCATTTCCGACGACCTCGATCGACGCCTATCTTCCGGCGGAATTTGCGGATATCGACGATCCGCAAACCGCCCTGCCAGCTCTATCGAAGGATCGGGTATCGATGTCGGCAATAGCCGAGGCAGTGAAGAAGCTGCCCACGCACCATCGGCTTATTCAGGGGGACTCTCGGGAATTGAGCCTGCCCGCGGGTTCTGTTCAACTTGTGTTGACTTCCCCGCCGTACTGGAATTTGAAGCGCTACGCGGACGCGGATGGTCAGTTGGGGCACCTTGACGATTACGAAGAATTCCTTGCCGAATTGGATCGCGTTTGGCACCATTGCTATGACGCGCTGGTTCCGGGAGGCCGGCTGATTTGCGTGGTGGGCGACGTCTGCTTGTCCCGCCGGAAGAACCAAGGCCGCCATACGGTCGTTCCGCTCCACGCGTCGATTCAAGAACACTGCCGCGGCATCGGTTTCGATAATCTCGCTCCGATCATTTGGCACAAGATCGCTAACGCTGTTTATGAAGCGAGTGGCAACGGCGGCGGGTTTTTGGGGAAGCCGTTCGAGCCCAACGCGGTTATCAAGAACGATATCGAATTCATTCTCATGGAACGCAAGCCGGGTGGATATCGCAGCCCGTCGGTCGCGACTCGCGTGTTGAGTTTGATTGGGGAAGCCGATCATCGCGCTTGGTTCCAACAGATTTGGACCGGCTTGACCGGTGCGTCGACACGCAATCATCCCGCCCCATATCCGGTGGAGTTGGCCGAGCGATTGATCCGCATGTTCAGCTTTGTGGGCGACATCGTGCTCGACCCGTTTCTTGGCAGTGGCACCACGTCGGTTGCGGCGATGCAATGTGGGCGCAATAGCATTGGGTATGAAGTCGATGCCGGCTATTTGCGAAAGGCGCGCAAACGAATCGAAGCCGCTAAAGACTTCTTCACGGATGCCGAGGTCTCCCTTGACGTCTGACGACATTGAACAGAGCGTTCGAGACGCGATCAAACTCTTCTGGCGAGTTCGCGAGCGGCAGCGCAAGCGACAAGGAAGCGCGACGGGTCAAAAGGACGCAGGATTACGCGCTGCCGTGACCGGTGGCAAACACCTCGATGGATTCAGCGACATCTGTCGGAAGTTGTTCGCAGGGGCTGGTGTCGAGGATGCACATGTCTTTTGGCAATCCAGACGCGAACTTCCCGGTTTCTTTCGCGCCGAGAAGAATTGGGACTTGATCGTCGTTGCCGACGGCACGCTCTTGGCAGTCATCGAATTCAAGGCCCAAGTCGGCCCTTCGTTTGGCAACAATTTCAACAATCGTTCGGAAGAGGCAATTGGCAATGCGACGGACTTGTGGGCTGCCTATCGCGAAGGGGCGTTCAAGCCATCGGCCAGGCCCTGGCTCGGTTATGTCTTCATCCTCGAGGACTGCCCGAAGTCGCAACAGCCCGTGAAAGTGAACGAACCTCACTTTCGCGTCTTTCCAGAATTTCGCGATGCGTCCTACGCGAAGCGATATGAGATTTTGTTGACCAAGTTACTACGGGAACGCCTTTACGATGGGGCGAGTCTTTTGCTCACGGCCAAAGCTGAAGGCAGGAATGGTGGTTTTCATTGCCCCTGCGAGGAATTGAGCTTTAGGAAATTCGCCGCGGCTCTCAGCGCGCACGCGATCGCGTTTGCTCGTTCTCAGAAGTAGTGCATCCGCACGAGAGTTGGTGAAAACCCCAACTAACCGCTGGTGTCCAAAAGACGCTACTTGTCATCGGTTACCTTGGGATGAACGTACAGATAATGATTGATATTCACGGCCAGATCAGGAATTCCGGTCTCGATTGCGTAATCACCCATCTTAAGAAGGATATCGTCGTTGGGTGAACGAGCGTCGTTCGTAGATGCTGGCTGCACGAACTCCACGCGCACCGTCGCCCCTTCCGGCAAATGCACGCCGCTGGGGAAGACCACGACACCGTTTTGGACCGTACCTTGATAAGTCATTTTCAAATCCTCGCTTATGATTCTACCCGCCGCGTGGGACGATCACAAATACGATGTTTCGGGAAGCGAAAGGCAAACGGGAACTGGAATTATTGAAAGCTGCGCTCTGAATGACCGTGTGGGAGGCGTCTCCCGACGCCGATGACGCGATCCATTACGGCGTGAAATCGGCCTCAGAGAGGCCTCCCACAGTCTCGGCCTCGGAGAGGCCTTCCCACAGTCCATTGGCTCGCAGGCCTCAATAGGGTCGTTGCTCCTCCCGAGGGATTGATGCGAAGATAAGGAAATCACAGATCAATTGTTGGCGGTACACCTATTATAGCGAGGGATGAGAGCATGCAAGTTCGGGCGGCGTTCTTGGTTGGCGTGGTTCTTCAATTGTTCGTGGCCACCTCGGCGTGGGCGGAGACGTGGGATTGCGAAATCCTGCCGAAGGAACAGAAGGAAGAGATCGATCCGCAAAGTGGCGCGCGGGTCATCTTCGTGACGACGAACCCGGCGGCCGACACTAATTTCTACATCTACGAGCGCTGCTTTCTGCACGACGATCGGCTGATGCTGTTCAACTCGCAGCGGTTCGGTCGTGCCGACCTCATGGGCTACCTGACCGAAACCGGCGAGCTGGTGCGGCTGACGCCCGCGGCAGACAAGGGAGTGGGCTTGCGGATGGCGTCGATCAAGGGCGATCGCCTGTATGTGTTTAGGGGCAGCAGCATTTACGAGTGGATGATCGACCTGCGTACTGATCCGCACACGGCGGTGAGCGTGACCGAGCGGAAGCTAATGGATTTGCCGGAGGGCGCTGAGCCACAGTCGAGTTTGGACGAGAATTGCGATGGCACGATGCTGGCGTTTGGGTATAGCCTCGACAAAGAGACTTATTTGGGCTTCTTCGACCTGGTAGGGGGCCAATTATTGCCTCCGGCACGCGTCGCTTTCAAACTGGGGCATTTGCAATTTCATCGACAGCGGCCAGATGTCGTGTCGTTCTGCCGCAGTTACGGCACCGATTTGGCGCCGCTCGACCCGCAAGAGCCGCGACACGCGCGGATTTGGACGATGAACGTGGGGACGCGGCAGCCGGTGCCAGCGTTTTACCAGGTGCCGGGCGAGCTCGCCACGCACGAATGTTGGTGGGTCAATGACCAGATGACGTTCATCGGCGGCTTTCCTCACAAGAATGGCCAGGTAGATGGTGCCGTGAAGATCCTGGACTTCAAGACGGGCGATATCCGCGTTATTGGCCAAGGGGCTTGGGTGGAGGGAATGTCTGGCAAGGAACTTGCCAAGTACAATTGGTGGCACGCCTCAGGGAGCCCGGATGGGCGGTGGGTGGCGGCCGACAATTGGCACGGCATCGTCGCGCTCTTCAATGCGAAGACCACGGAGCAGAAGATTCTGACGACGGGACATCGAACGTATGGCAGCGGCCAGCATCCGCACGTCGGCTGGGATACGAAGGGACGCTACGTCGAGTTCACTTCGAACAAATTCGGGAACCCCGATGTGTGCCTCGTGGCGGTTCCGAAATGAAGCGGGCGGTGTCAATTCATGGCATCAGAGGCTTGCCGTCATGACTCCGTCGTGGCGCGACTAAGCCACCCGTTCGGCGAACGCACCGAATGGGGGCTGTGGGTATAATATTAGGGAGGAGGTCCGCTCGCACTGACTGTGGGAGGCCTCTCTGAGGCCGACGACGTGTTCTATTGGATAGCGTTATCGGCATCGGAGACGCCTCCCACATGATCGCGTCGGAGACGCCTCCTACAAGAATGTAAACATCGTCGAGTGAGTTATGTTCGCTTCACGCGGAGAATTGCAGCGGCGTTTCGTCGAGATCGACGGGATCCGCACGCACTATCTGGTGGTGGGTGATGGCCGGCCGCTTGTGTTGCTGCACGGCAATGGCGAGAGTGTCGCCGACTGGTCGCGAACGTTGCCCCATCCGGCGAGCGGGCTGCGCGTGTATGCGATCGATCTTCCCGGCGCGGGGGACAGCGATAAACCGACGTTCGATTATTCGGCCGAGGGCTTGGCCGATTTCGTCACGCGCTTTCTCGATGCCTTGGTCATCGAACGCCCGGCGCTCGTGGGGCATTCGCTCGGCGGGCTGATCGCGCTGATGATCGCGCTGCGGCAACCGGAACGAGTCGCGGCGCTGACGCTCATCGATAGTACCGGTCTGGGGAAAGATATCCATCCGATGTTGGCGATGGCGTCGCTGCCGGTGGCGGGTGAGCTTTCGACGGCGTGGGCCTCGACGTGGCTTGGAGCGAAGCATCGGGCCTGGGCTCGCGGCGACTTGCATTTCGCACGAACCTCGCAAATTCCGCACGTGTGGCTGAGTGAGCAAGAGCGAATGGCACAAATGCCGGGATATTTGGAGGCTGAACTGGCGGCCGCACGGCAGCAAACTGTCATCGGCCAGCAACGCATTGTGGTGCTCGATCGGCTGCATCATGTGAATTGCCCAGCGATGATCGTGTGGGGCGAGCGTGACCGAGCGGTTCCCGTCAATCATGCGATGGCGGCGGCGAAGTGCTTGCCGAATTCGCGCGTCGAGATCATCCCGCAGGCGGGGCATTTGCCGCACGTGGAGCGGCCGGGTGAAACCGGCGAAGCGATGCACGCGTTCTTGCGAAGCTCGCTGGGGATCGCGGGGTGAAGGGTTCGCAGCAGGAAGCACTCCGCGGCCAGAGGCCGCGGCTATATAGCGGCGGCCTCTGGCCGCCGTTTCATATTACGTGTGATAGTCCGCGTTGAGGCGGACGTACTCGGCCGTGAGGTCGGTGGTCCAGAAGCGCGCCGCCGCTTTGCCTTCTTCGAGAATGAGGACGATGCTGGTGTCGCGATCGGCGGCGATCGATTTTGAGACGGCCTCAGCATCGAAATCAACGGGCGCGCCGCGTTCGTAAAGCAGCAGGCCGTTGAGGTACAGGGTGACTTTGGACGGATTGAACTGAACGCCCGCGTAGCCGGCGGCCGAGACGACGCGGCCCCAGTTGGGGTCGGCCCCGGCGATGGCTGTTTTTACCAAGGGACTATCGGCGATGGTTTTGCCGATTTTGAGCGCATCTTGCCGGGAGCGGCAGCCGTGCACCTCGACCGTGATGAGGTGCGTGGCGCCTTCCCCATCGGCCGGAATGGATTGGGCAAGGTCTTCGCAGACTTCGAACAGCGTGGTGCGGAAGTCTTCGAGGCCCTTGCCTTCCAATGGTCGCGTCTCTCCGAGACGCGAATGCGAGTCTCGGAGAGACTCGTCCACATAGGCGGAGGCCGCGCCGTTGGCGATGAGGATCACCGTGTCGTTGGTGCTCATGTGGCCGTCGACGCTGATGCAATGGAACGATTCGTCGACCGCATCGACCAGGGCCGCTTGGGCGTCTTGCTTTCGCAGGCAGGCATCGGTCATGACGAGTGAAAGCATCGTGGCCATGTTGGGGCCGATCATCGCGGCACCTTTCGCCATACCAGTGATACGTGTGGGAATGCCGCCGATGGTGACCTCGCGACCGCGAAGTTTGGGGACGGTGTCGGTCGTCATGATGCCGCGAGCGGCGTTGTCGAGCGATTGCTCATCGTCGCCGAGTTGTTTGGCGGCGGCTTGGATGCCGGCGCGGATTTTCTCCATTGGCATCATGGCGCCGATAACACCGGTCGACATGATGAGGGCCTGTTCGGCCTGAGCACCCACAGCGTCGGCCGCCCAGGCGGCCATTTGGCGGGCGTCGGCGTCGCCTTGGTCGCCGGTGCAGGCATTGGCGCAACCGGAATTGATCGCCACGACGCGAATCGAATCACTTGGCGTGCGCTCGCGATCGAGCTTCACCGGCGCGGCACACACCAAATTCTTGGTATAGACGCCCGCGGCAACAGCCGGCCGATCGCTAACAACGAGCGAAAGATCGAGTTTGGACTCGCTGCGTTTAACGCCGGAATAGACGCCGGCGGCGCGAAAACCTTGAGGGAGGCGGAGATTCATGTCGAGGGAACGTTCGCTTCTGGGGGCAATTTATGATTGAAGATTTATGATTTACGATTTGATTCAAATATCCGCAAATCGTAAATCTGAAATCTCAAATCATAAATTCAGATTTTGTCAGAGCAAGGCGGTTGTTTCTTTGAAGCCGTACATCAGGTTGAAATTTTGAACGGCGGCGCCGCTAGCGCCCTTGATCAAGTTATCAATCGCGCTCACGACAACCACACGGCCGCGGACGCTGCGGACCGTGATGTCGCAGAAATTCGTATTGCTGACGTGTTTGGTTGTCGGCAGGTTCTTGGAAACACGCACAAACGGCTCGCCGGCGTAAAACTCTTTCAGAATGCCGAGGAGCGAGGCGTCGTCGAATTCGCCCGTGGGCTCGGCGTAGCTCGTCGAGAGGATGCCGCGGTCCATCGGGATGAGGTGCGGCGTGAAGACAACCCGCACTTCGGCGTCCGCCACATCGGTGAGGATTTGATCGATCTCGGGCATGTGGCGGTGGGTGCCCACACCGTAAGCCGAGACGCTCTCGTTGCATTCGGGGAAATGCAGGTGCGCCTTGGGTTCGCGACCTGCACCGCTGACGCCGCTCTTGCTATCGACGATGATTCCGCGGGGCAGAATCGCGCCGGCCCGCAGCAAGGGGGCGAGCGCCAGGATTGCCGACGTCGGATAGCAGCCGGGATTGGCGATTAGGTCAGCGGATTGGATTCGCTCACGGTAGATTTCGGGCAGGCCGTAGACCGTCGTGGGAAGACGGGCAGGATCGGGATGCTCGACCGCGTACCATTTTTGGTATTCGGCGGCGTCGTTGAGGCGGTAGTCGGCACTAAGGTCGATGACCTTCTTGCCGCGCGGCAACAGTTCGGCCACGGCGGCCGCACTAGCCCCGTGAGGCAAGCAGCAAAAGACGCAATCGGTGCGTTCGGCGACCTCGGCGAGCGGCAGGTTTTCGAGCGCGAGATCGAGCCGATCGGCCAGCGAGGGATGCACCTCACCAACGGGGCGGGCGTCGGTCTGTCGAGTGGTGAGGGCCGTGATCCGCACTTCGGGATGGCGCAGCAGGATCTTCATCAGCTCGAGGGCCGAATATCCGGATGCACCGAGAATTCCAACGCGAATCATGGTGGTAAGGTGGGCACTGCCCACCAAAACGAACGCGACCAATGTGGTGGGCGGTGCCCACCCTACAAATGTGTAACTGGCGAGCCTCGCATTGTAGCGGCCGGCATGCCAAACCGCTATGCCACGAACGCCTTGCGGAGAGGGACAAATCGCGGTCTGATGGGGTTCGCAACCCGTAGGTCAGGCTTTAGCCCTGACCGGTCGTTTGGCCGGATATTCTGTCAGGCTGAAGCCTGACGTACGCACATTCGATGCTGGAAATTCTCTACGATAACGGGCCCTGCTTGGTAATCAACAAGCCGGCCGGCATTCTTACGCAGGCCCCCGCCGGCATCGATAGCTTGGAAGTGCAGGTAAAGGCGTTTTACCGCGAGCGGGAGCAAAAAGAGGGCAACATTTACCTGGGCTTGCCGCACCGGCTCGATCGGCCCGTTTCCGGGGCGATTGTGTTTGCTCGGCACGTGCGGGCGGCCCAGCGGCTCAGCACGCAGTTCGAGAATCGCACGGTGACCAAGGTGTATTGGGCGGTCGTCGAAGGGCAGGTCGAGGGAGACGAAGGCACGTGGACCGATTGCCTGCACAAGCGGCATGGAATGTCGCAGTCGATCGTGGTGCCGGCGGACGACCCACGCGGTAAGATTGCGGTGCTACACTATCGGGTGTTGGGACGGATTGAAGGTGTGGGCACGTGGCTAGAAATCGAGTTGGAAACGGGACGAACGCACCAGATTCGTGTGCAAGCAGCGTCGCGCGGACACGCGGTGATTGGCGATTTGCAGTATGGTTCCACCGTGCCGTTTGGCGAACAGTTTGCGGATGAGCGGCTGCGGGCAATCGCGCTCCACGCCCGCCAGTTGGGTTTCAATCATCCGATGACGGGCGAGGCCGTGGACGTTGTCGCGCCGGCTGCCACGGCGTGGCGAGAACTGCTCGGCGGACAACTGCCAATTAACTGATTCGTTCAATCCTTCTTCGTCGATTTCTTCTTCTCGGTCTTGCCACTGCTCGACGACTTCGCATCGGAGGCGGATTTGCTCTCGCTTTTGCTCTCCGATTTCGAATCGCTCTTCGATTCGCTCGCGGGCTTATCTTTTTCCGCGGCCTTCTTGTAGGATTCGCTGCGATAATCGGTTTGGTAGAAGCCCGAGCCTTTGAAGACGACGGCGGCACCGGTACCGAAGAGGCGGCGGAGCTTGGGCTTCTTGCAGTCGGGGCACTTCTTCTCGACGGGCTCCGAGATCGATTGGAAGAGCTCGAACGTGTGTCCGCAGGCGTCGCATTCGTAATCGTAAGTGGGCATGGGAGAAAGGGGACAGGATACGGGGGACGGGGGACAGGGATATTATTAGGGCGTATTAGCGTCGGCGGCAACGCCGAATTTAGCTGTGCTGGTCGTGACGTTGTCAACGGTATTGGCGGTAAATTCCGCCTCGCGGCGGACGCCAATGAACGTGCGCTAATTCGGGCGCACTAGGCAGGTGGCCCGCTCGACACAATCACTTGCGCCGGGCGGACGACGCGGTCGTGAATCTTGTAGCCAGTTTGAGCGACGAGCATCACGTGCCCCGCCGGCACTTCGGCCGACGGTTGCTGCAGGATGGCCTGGTGAAAATGGGGGTTAAATTCCTGGCCATCGGCATCGATTGGCTCGCATTTGTGCTGCGTCAGGATTCCGTGGAGTTGCTGTTTGACGAGTCGGAAGCCGGAAAGGAGGTTTTCGGCTTCGCCCGCTTTTTCGGCGGCCTCGATCGCGCGATCGATGTTGTCGACCACCGGCAGCAGGTCGCGAACCACCGGCAGCGACGCATACTTCCGCTCGTCGGCGATTTCCCGCGAGGTGCGGTTGCGCAGGTTCTGCATTTCGGCGTGCAGTCGCAGCAAGCGGTCATTCAAGTCCGCGACTTCGGTCGATGCAGCCTCGATAGACGATGGAAGTTTGCCGTCCTCCAGGAAATCATCCTCCCCGGCATCCGTCGTAGGTGACTCTTCACCGGCCATCGGAATTCTCCTTCAATGGTAGTTTGTCTCACGCAAAGGCGCGATTCCGTTTTCTTGAACCACAAAGAACACAAAGACGAACAAAGAGAAGTACGAATCAAGTTCACGTTTCTTCTCCTTTGTGCTCTTCGTGTCCTTCGTGGTTCAATAATTCTCTCTTTGCGTCTTTGCGACTTTGCGTGAGTCCTTCAGTTTCGATTTCGGTCGTTTACTTGTTTGGCGCGGATTCTTCTTCATCAACGGTGAAATAATCTCTCAGTTTAGCGAAAAAGCTCTTGCGCTCCGGTGCGACGTTCTTATGCTCCATTTCCGCTAATTCGCGGAGCAAAGCCTGTTCCTCTTTGCTGAGCTTTTTCGGCACCTCAATGACAACTTGGACGAGCAGATCGCCGAGGCCGCGGCGTCGCGGATCGGGCATGCCTTTGCCGCCGAGTTTGAAAACGGTGCCCGATTGCGTGCCGGCCGGAATATCGACGGAACCGCGACCTTCGAGCGTGGGCACTTCGAGCGTGGTACCGAGGGCAGCCTGAGCATACGTGATTGGTATGCGGCAGACGAGGTTCTGGCCATCGCGCTCGAAGAGGGGATGCGGCAGGACGGAGATGAAGCAGTAGCAATCGCCGGGCGGCCCGCCGTTGGGGCTTGGTTCGCCCTCGCCGGTGATGCGAACCCGCATCTCATCATCCACGCCGGGCGGGATTTGAACCTCGGTCGTGACTTTCTTTAGCACCTGGCCGCTGCCCCGGCAAGCTGAGCAAGGATGCTTGATGGTCGACCCTTCGCCGTGACAGGCGGGGCACGTGGTTTGGATGCGGACGATGCCGGCCGCTTGAATCACGCGGCCTTGGCCCCGGCAATAGCCGCACACTTCGCGACGGCTGCCTTCGGCGGCACCGCTGCCGCCGCACTTTTCGCAGCGGTCGTGACGTTGGAACTCGACGGTTTTCGTAACACCGCCCGCCGCTTCCTTGAGCGTGAGCGTGACGTCGCAACGGACGTCACGCCCTTTTTGCACGCGGTTGCGTTGGCGGCCCCCGCCGAACAGGTCGCCGAAGATGTCGCCGAACGCGGAGAAGATGTCTTCGACATCGGTGAAGTGGTGCGGGCCTTGGGCACCGTTCAAGCCGGCATGGCCGAAGCGATCGTAGCGAGCGCGTTTGTGGGGGTCGTTGAGAACTTCAAACGCCTCGGCGGCTTCCTTGAAGCGATCGATTGCTTCCGTGTCGTTGGGATTGCGATCGGGATGGTACTTTACGGCCAGCTTGCGATAGGCCGACGCGATCTCGCCGCCGGAGGCGGAGCGGGCGACGCCGAGGACTTCGTAATAATCGCGCTGGGTCATGGGATAAAGCCCCGGAGGGGCGACGGCATGTAGCCAGGGGCCCGAGCCCCTGGGATCGTATCAACAATTGATTCCGAAGCCCCGAAGGGGCGACATCAGTGATTGGCCTGGTGGTGACGACGCGAGTGAATATATGTCGCCCCTTCGGGGCTTCCTTGCTTTTTGGCTGCCTGTTTCCGGGGCCTCACGGCCCCGGTTACACGACTTGGCCCCTTCGGGGCCGTTCAAATCAGCCGAGTCCCGTCACGTCACACCATATTCAATTCTTACTCATTCTAAGCAACGGGGCCACTTGTCCGAGGACGAAGTGGCCCGCGTGCGGCTGTCAACCGATTCGTTAATAGACTCACCGGCGATGCGTAGCATCGCGGCTATCGGGTCAGTGGATTCAATTCATCGCCTTATCGAACGCTGCCGATGACGGCCTTCTTGTTTTCGTCCTTCTTATCGAAGTTGGTGACGAGAGCCTCGGTCGTCAGCATCAGACTGGCGATGCTGGCGGCGTTGGTGAGGGCGGCCTTCACGACCTTGGTGGGGTCCAGGATGCCGGCCTTCATCATGTCGGTGTATTCGCCGGCGTTGGCATCGTAGCCAATATTGGTGCCCTTCTGGGCAACCTCGTCGGCGACCACGCTGCCGCTAAGGCCGCAGTTGTCGGCAATTTGCTTGAGCGGCGCTTGCAACACGCCCAGGACGATATCGACACCGATGCGTTCATCGCCCTTGGCACCAGAACGGGCCTTCTCGACCGCTTCCTGGCAACGGAGCAAAGCGACACCGCCGCCGGGCAGAATACCTTCTTCCACCGCCGCACGTGTGGCGTGGAGGGCGTCCTCGACGCGGGCCTTCTTCTGCTTCATATCGGCTTCGCTCGAAGCGCCGACCGAGATGATCGCGACGCCGCCGGTCAGCTTGGCCAGCCGCTCTTGCAGCTTTTCGCGATCATAATCGCTGGTCGTGGCCTCGATGCCCTTGCGAATCTGCTCGATCCGCTTCTGCACATCCTCGCGGCGGCCGGCGCCTTGGACGATCGTGCAATTGTCCTTGGTGACCGTGATCTTCTTCGCCCGGCCGAGTTCTTCGAGCGTAATGTTCTCGAGCTTCTTGCCCAGGTCTTCGCTCATCACGGTGCCGCCGGTGAGGACGCCGATATCGGCCAGCATGGCCTTGCGGCGATCACCGAAGCCGGGAGCCTTGACGGCACACACATTGAGGATACCGCGGAGCTTGTTGACGACGAGCGCGGCAAGCGCTTCGCCCTCCACATCTTCCGCAATGATGATCAGCGGCTTGGCCTTCTGGCTGACCTGCTCCAAGATGGGCAACACTTCGCGCAGGTTGCTGATCTTCTTCTCGTGGATCAACAAGTAAGCGTCTTCCAGCACGCACTCCATCGTGGCCGGTTGGTTGATGAAATACGGCGAGAGGTAGCCCTTATCGAACTGCATGCCTTCGACGAGTTCGAGCGTGGTTTCGGTCGTTTTGCCTTCTTCGACCGTGATCACGCCATCTTTGCCAACCTTTTCCATGGCGTCGGCGAGCAGTTCGCCGATCGCATGATCGTTGTTGGCACTGATCGCGCCGACGTGAGCGATTTCCTGCTTGCTGGAAACCTTTTTTGACATTTTGTCGAGCTGCTCGGTGGCGGTGGCGACGGCCTTGTCGATGCCGCGGCGGACGGCCATCGGGTTGCTGCCGGCGACAATGTTGCGCGTACCTTCGCGGAGGATCGCGCGGGCAAGCACGGTCGCGGTGGTCGTGCCGTCGCCGGCGAGCGACGAGGTCTTATCGGCCACTTCATGCACGAGCTTCGCGCCCATGTTTTCGAACGGGTCTTCGAGTTCGATTTCCTTGCTGACGGTGACGCCGTCCTTGGTGACGGTGGGGCCGCCGAACGATTTGTTGATGATCACGTTGCGGCCGCGGGGGCCGAGCGTGACGGCCACGGCGTCGGCCAGTTTATCCACGCCGGCGAGCATTTTGGCCCGGGCGGCGTCGTCGAACATTAATTGCTTTGCCACGGTTATGGTTCCTATACAGTTAGTTATTCGTGTATCTCACGCAAAGGCGCTAAGTCGCAAAGAATTTAATAAGACCACGGAGACACGGAGGACACGGAGAAATGCAAATTTCAAAATCTAGTATTCGTCTCTCCGTGTTCTCGGTGTCTCCGTGGTTAATTCCTTTTGTCTTTTCTTTGCGTCTTTGCGTCTTTGCGTGAGCCTAATTCATTTAGCTGACAACTTTCGCGAGGATGTCACTCTCGCGGAGGATTTTGAATTCTTCGCCGTTGACTTCGACTTCGGAGCCGCCGTACTTGCCGTAGATGACTTCGTCGCCGACCTTGACGCTGAGTTCACCGCGGCTGCCTGAATCAAGAAGCTTGCCCGGGCCGCAGGCAACGACTTTGCCGCGTTGCGGCTTCTCTTTGGCCGCATCCGGCAGCACGATGCCACCGGCCGTCATCTCCTCGGCCTCCAGGGGTTCGACAACGACGCGATCATCCAGCGGACGCAAGTTAATTTTGGCCATGCTTTCGTTTCCTTATGAATATCTTTTGTATGGTTGATGAATTTGTTCAGCTAAACCGCAAGCGATTGACAGGATAGACAGATGGGTTTTGATTTGGTCATTCAACCCTCAACCCTCAACTCTCGACCCTCAACCCTCAACCCTCCTACATCATTCCGCCCATGCCACCCATACCTCCCATGCCCATTCCGCCCATGCCACCACCATGGTCGTGGTGACCGCCAGCGGGCTCTTCGGCTTCCTTGGGGATTTCGGTAACAAGCGAATCGGTGGTGAGTAGCAGGGCCGCGACGCTCGCACCGTTCTTCAATGCCGTGCGAACGACTTTCGCCGGATCGACGACGCCAGCGGCAACCAGGTCGCCGTATTCGTCCTTATCCGCGTTGTAGCCTTCGTTCTTGCCCTTGAGTTGGCGAACGCGATTGACAACAACATCGCCATCGACACCGGCGTTTTCAGCGATGTAACGCAGCGGGTAGTGGAGCACGTTGGCGATGATTTCGGCGCCGTGCTTTTCGTCGCCTTCCAGAGCGAGCTTGCCGGCGACCTTTTCGCAGCGGAGCAGGGCCACGCCGCCGCCCACGACTACGCCTTCGGCCAGTGCGGCCGCGACGGCCGACTTGGCGTCATCGAATAAAGCCTTCTTTTCCTTCATTTCCGATTCGGTCGCGGCGCCCACTTTGATCTGGGCCACGCCGCCGGCCAGCTTGGCAAGCCGCTCTTGCAGTTTCTCGCGATCGTAATCGCTATCGGTCGTTTCGATTTCCTTGCGGATTTGCTCGGCACGGCCTTGGATGGCCGACTTGTCGCCGGCACCACTGATAATCGTGGTGTTATCGGTGCTGACCGTGATCTTCTTCGCGCGGCCCAGGTCGGAAAGCTTGATACCATCGAGCTTGATGCCGAGGTCTTTGAAAATCGCGGTTGCGCCGGTGAGGGTCGCGATGTCGCCGAGCATGGCCTTGCGACGATCGCCATAGCCCGGGGCCTTTACCGCACAAACTTGCAGGATGCCGCGGAGCTTATTGACCACCAGCGTGGCGAGGGCTTCGCCTTCGACATCTTCGGCGATGATGAGCAGCGGCTTGGCCGCCTTCGAAACGGCTTCCAAGATCGGAACCAAGTTCTTGGCGCTCGAAATCTTCTCTTCGTAAACGAGGATATAGCAGTTTTCGAGTTCGACTTCCTGCTCATCCTGGTTCGTGACGAAATGGGGCGACAGGAAGCCACGATCGAACTGCATGCCTTCGACCACTTCGACGGTCGTATCGGCACCGCGGCCTTCATCGACCGTAATGACGCCATCCTTGCCGACCTTCGTAAAGGCGTCGGCAAGCACGTTGCCGATGCTGGTGTCGTTGTTGCCGGCGATCGAGGCGATTTGCTGCAGGCTTTTCTTATCCTTGATATCGACCTTCTCGGCCTGCTTGGCAATTGCTTCATCGACGGCGGCGACCGCTTTGTGGATACCGCGGCTGAGGGCCATCGGGTCGGCACCGGCGGCGATCATCTTGAGACCTTCGCGGAAGATGCCTTCGGCCAAAACGGTGGCCGTCGTGGTGCCATCGCCGGCGACATCACCCGTCTTGCTGGCAGCTTCTCTTACGAGCTGGGCACCAAGGTTTTCGAACGGGTCGTCAAGTTCGATATCTTGGGCGACGGTGACGCCGTCCTTGGTGATTTTGGGAGAGCCCCAGCCTTTATCCAGCACGGCGTTGCGGCCGCGGGGGCCGAGCGTGCTGCGGACGGCACGGGCCAATTTTTCGACGCCGGCGGCCAAGGGGGCCCGGGCATCGTCCTCGAACAGTATTTGCTTTGCTGCCACGCGACAGTCCTCCGATCATTCGTGGTTGGAACAGATTGGCTAGTCGAAAGAAGGCGGGCAACCCAGTGCCCGCCGATTGTGCGGGTTGGCAGTGGCGACCAGAAATGGCAGCGCACCGCGAAGTTCCGCAATATAAAGCAAGCGGTGTGCCAGCGGGAGTAGCCAGGGGCGTAAATTGAAAAATGTCAACGAGTTACGCAGGAATCCCCGGCCGCTGAACCGGCCTCACCGAAAAAGCCGCGTGCCATTTTGGCAGAAAAGAAAAAGGGGCAGCACGTGCTGCCCCTTATGACGCAATGATCGATGAGAAACGAGAACTGGCTTGAAATCGAGAAGCCTAGTTCTTTTCCGCTTCGGCGGCGTCCTTCTTGAACTGCGGGAGTTTCGCGACGTACTTTTCCGGGTTTTCCTCGAACGCCTTGGGGCAGCCGGGGCAGCAGAAGTAGACTTTCTCGCCCTTGTATTCGACAAACGCAGTCGGATTGATCGGCTTGCCGCTGACCGGGCACTTGGTCTGGTGGGTGAACGCCTTCTTCATGGCCTCGGGGCCGAAGACCATTTCGAGCTTCTTGGCATCATCCGCTTCCTTGAAATCGGCGAGGCAATGTTCGCAGCAGAAACCGATTTTCTGCTTACCCATTTCAGCGGTGGCGTCTTTGTTGATTGGCTTACCCGACATGGGGCAGGCTACCTGAACAACCTGGCCGGTTTCCAGCAACTGGTGATTCACCTTCGTAGCGTACTTCTTCGGGTCCGCCTTGTAGGCTTCTGGGCAATTCTCGCAGCAGAAATACACCTTGCTGCCGTCCTTCATTTCAACACACGCCGATTCCTTGGCCGGCTTCCCGGAGATCGGACACGTGCATTCGAATTTCTTTTCGGCCTTTTCAGTCTCATCCTTGTCGGCGGAGAAAACCTTGGCAGAAACCAATAATGCCAAACCGAGCGGAACGATCATCCAACGCGACTTCATAATGGGACTCCTACAAGAGGTGTGTACGACGCGCGGCCTACCATCCACCGCCAGTAAGTGGCGGCATGGCCCCTATTGTAGGGGCGTAACCCGCCAGTTTCAATGTTAGCCGTACCGGTTCAGAATTCTGTCGACGAGCCGCGGGGCGACGCGGTTTAATAGCAGCCAAAGCCGGCTTTTTCGGCCGGTGACGAGGAAATGGCGGCCAGATTGGATCGCCGACACGATTTGGCGGGCAACTTCGCAGGCTGGCATACGCGCCGGCTCGGCCCAAGGAAGTTCGCCTTTCTCTTCCAGAAGGACCTCGAAGTGCTCGCTTTCCGTCGGCCCCGGGGCGACCAGCAATACGTCGATTCCCAGCCGCTTCAACTCGGGCCGCACGGCTTCACTGAAGCCGTGCAGGGCGAACTTACTTGCCGAATATTCGCTCTTGTGGGGGACACCCCGCTCACCAAGAATCGAACCCACGTTGGCGATGAGCGGGTCGCGGCCGGTGCGAAGGACGGGAATCGCTTCACGAATGAGTTCAACCGGTACGAAGAAATTGAGCTCCATGATCGGGCGGAGCCGCGCGGGATCTGCCTCCGCGAATCGGCCGTGGGCGGCGACGCCGGCGTTGTTGATGAGAATATCGAGGCCGCCGAATTCTTGCTGAGCGGCGGCGAGGGCTTGGCTGCGGACAGCGGCGTCGGTGATGTCGCCGGCGACGATGACCGCACGCCTGTTGAGTTTCGAGATGGCCGCCGCAACTTCCGCGAGCCGCTCAGCGCGTCGGGCGACGAGAACTAAGTCGGCGCCCTTGCGAGCGAGCTCAATCGCCAACTCGCGACCGATACCGCTGGATGCGCCGGTGACCAGCGCGCGCCGGTCTTTGAGTTTACGTTTGGCCATGAGGCCAATATAGCCGACCCCTCTGGGGTCGGCACGATAGCCACGCTCGCCAAAGCGTGGATGCTTCGGCTCGACCGCTTCCACCGTCTGGCGACGGTGGCTACGGTGTTACCGGGCGTCCGCCGAGTTGGCAGACGCAATTAACCGGTCGACGGACGGCCGGGCTATCTAGGCGCTACGCTGCGCGGCGCCATTCGTTGACGCATGGCCATTGGTGCTGGCGTGGCCGTTAAGCGGCGGCCAATCGTCGTGTTCCTCGCCGTTGCGAATCCAGTCTTCGCCCGTGCTTCGCAGCTTGATGCGTGCTTCGACGGGTGGGAGCTGGCCGAGGAACTTGCGGGGCATCCGGCAATGGACGGAAACGCGATCCTCGGCGTACGTGCGGCTGAGGATTTCGCCATGCTTCGCGAGGGCGGCAAGCAGCCGGCCGTTGGCGACATCGGTTTCGATATCGACATCGAGGAAATGGTGCGTGAGGGCCTCGCTGACGCCGGCGGCCAATCGCGTGAGGCCTTCGCCCGTTTTCGCGCTAACTGCGATCGCGGATGGGTAACGTTCTTTCAGGCGTTCGAGCGTGCTATGCTCTTCCGCAGGAAGGGCATCGATTTGGTTGAGCACCAAGATCGTGTCCTTTTGATTGATGGCGATCTCTTCGAGCACATCGTACACGGCCGCGATTTGGTCCAGGGCGTTCGGGTTGCTGGCGTCGGCGACGTGGAGCAGCAAGTCCGCTTGGCGGGCTTCTTCGAGCGTCGCTTTGAAACTCGCGATGAGGCCGTGGGGCAGGTTGCGGATGAAACCGACGGTGTCGCTCAGCAGCACCGGGCCCCAGCCGGGCAGTTGCCAGCGGCGGGTGCGGGTATCGAGCGTGGCGAAGAGCTTGTCTTCGGCAAGAACATCGGAACCGGTGAGCTTATTGAGAAGCGTGCTCTTGCCGGCGTTGGTGTAACCGACGAGCGAGACGCTCATCCGGTCGCTGCGGGCGGCAACCTCGCGTTCCTTGCGGCGCTGCACCTGGCTCAATTCATCGCGGAGATCCGAAATGCGGCGCTCGACGAGCCGGCGGTCGGTTTCGAGCTGTTTTTCACCAGGGCCACGCATGCCGACTCCCGCTTTGATACGCGACAAGTGCGTCCACATCCGCTTGAGCCGCGGCAGCGAGTATTCGAGCTGGGCCAGTTCGACGGCCAGCCGGGCCTCGTGCGTGCGGGCACGCGTCGAGAAGATGTCGAGAATGACTTCGGTGCGGTCGAGCACCTTTACGTTGAGCGTGCGCTCGAGGTTGCGAACTTGAGCCGGCGAGAGATTGTTATCAAAGACTACCGCGTCGGCATCGGTCGCGCGGATCATCAACTCAAGCTGTTCGACTTTGCCTTTGCCGAGAAAAGTGGTCTGATCGGGGACCTGGCGGCGTTGGGTCAGACGGCCGACAACTTCGGCCCCCGCGGTTTCCACGAGCCCCGCCAATTCGTCAAGGTTGTCGTGGGCGATGGGGCTATCGGGCAGCTCGACGCCGACCAGAATGGCCGACTCGCTTTGAACGCCCTGCTTGCGATCGAGTTCTTCCACTATCGATTGTGACTCCGTGGTGAATAGTACCGGTCCGTGAAAAACAAGAGGTAAGCGGGTTGGCGGTCGGACGGCGTCGCCGCCGTCGTTAAACTCGGCGTTGCCCGCTGCGCCTACTTCATTATACCTCTTTGTCAAGTGACGCGAACGGCAAATTAGGTTCGCGCCGGTGGGAAATGGCAAAGGACGGACAAGAATGTCCGTCCTTTGATTCCCCCCTGGGCGTTCCCACGCCGAGCGTGAGGAACGAAAGTAGCTGACTTTCTTTCGAGTATTACCACACGTATTCGAAACCGGCGTGGGCACCGTGATAGAACAGGTCGCCTTGGTTATCGAAGAACGGTACGCGAATGCCTTGATTGCCGTAGGGCGAAACTTCGTTGAAATTACGACCGGCCAAGGCCAGTGAGTTCATGAATAGGATTTCGTAGCCGGCACGCAACGACAGGCTGGGCAAAATGTCGGCCACCGCATCGACGCTGGCTTCGGCCAGCAAGGCGGCATGGTCGCCGCGGAAACGTTCAAACAGGCTCGGTGGAATCGTGCCGTACGGTGTGGTCGTGATTTTGTTTTCGACCACCCAATGGTTGTTGTACAGGCCGGCCTTGGCCTCGGAACCGATGCGGAAGCCTTGCCACAGGCTGACCCAAGCATCGGCGCCAATTTGGCAACCGGCAAGGTTATTGTCGCAGCGATCGGTGTATTTGAGTGCCGCCAAAGGGCCTTGCTGCTGGGCTGTGGCGGGCTCCGAACCGAGCGTGCTGAATGTGAAGTCATCATCCAGCCGGGTATAGCGAAAGCCTGCAAGCAAGGTGCCGGAAACCCTAGGCAGGTATCCCAGCCAGTAGCGGCGGTAACTAATTTCCGCCGATTGCAGGTCGGAATCCATGCGAATCGATTGCTGCGAAGCGCGTTCGCTCTCTGGATTTGGCCCGTGCGCCACGTTCACGCCGGCCGGATCAACACCAAACAGGCCGGTACCCGGCGCCGTCCGCGAAAACAGCGAGAACAAGTTATTCGTCGGATCCACTACCCTCGCCGTGTCGCTCCAATTGAAGATGCCGGTATAGCCGAATTCCACCACGGTCATGGGGGCGATATCGTAGCGGCCGATAACGCGGAAGCCGGTTTGCTCGTTGAGATCGAGCTCCCGCGACGAAAGCACGACCGTATTACCGACGTTCAAGGCGGTAAAGTCGATGTCGCGTTCGAAGGTCACGTCGCGATGGAGATAAACGGCCTCGGCACGGACATCGAAGAAATGGGGGCCACGCTGATCGACAAGATCACCTTGCACGCCGACGTCATTGGCGAGGTCGTAGCCGATTGGCGGATCGGTCCCGCCGGCGCCCATTGGCATGGGGCCATTGAAACCTCCATAGCCGTTCGACGGTCCATAACAACCTCCATCGCAGCCGCCGTCACAACCACCATCGCAACCGGTATCGCAGCCACCATAACCGCCGTTGTTGCAGCCGCAGTTGCCGCAGCCGTTGCAGCCCATCGGGTCGCCGTACTGGGTCTGCACGATGGTCGGCTGGCCGTTATCGGCGTAGACTGCTTGCCGTCCGCGCATCGCGGCCTGGTTGGGAGCCGCGTATATGGCTTGCGATGCGCGCCCCGCAGGTTGATACGACTGCCGTGCGGCTTGGCCGTAATCGCCGTACGGGGCTTGGGCATGCGCGGCGAAAGGCAGCGCCACCATCGCCGCTGCCGTACTAGCGATTCGTATGAACTCGTTTCGAGTGCGGGCAAAGAAACCGGATAGCATCGTCATCCCCCCTACGACAATTTCGGATTGCCGATTTCGGATTGCGGATTTGGCGCATCGAGTCGGGCCAATTGAATCCGCACTCCGCAAGCCGAAATCCGCAATCAGGCCGGCTTGATAGCGTGGTGCAGTGGCACGCGACGTGAACGCTGGGCGTTCGGCCGCGTGCCGGTACTGTTCCACGAAACAAACTATCGGACCGCTATTGGCGGAAAAACCAGACCTTTCGGCAAATGCCGAAACTTCTGCCCAAATCTCCCAGTTTGTAGCTAGAAAAGGTTGGGTGTTTGTGGATGCCCGCGTGCCGTGTAAACCACGTCCTAAGTCGCAACTGGTTGTCGGTAATCGACTTGTGATCCTAACGGCCGTAACGCTAAGGTCTTTGACAGTTTTTGACGGCACGAAACCATCTCGGCACGAGAAGTCAGAATCCGCGGAACCGTCCGGGTCTGCCGGAGGTTTCAATCTTACGCATTCAATTAATTTGACCCGTTTTCTTGGCCCGTTTACGATGGACAGATAGGAACGGCCGCAACGATAGCATCATGCAAGTCGGATAGGCGGGATATGATGGGCAATTAGTCTGTTTGATTGCGCGCAACGACCGGGCAGGAGCAGGGGGCGAGGCGCGGGCCGAATCGAATCGAAATTGTGGCGGACATGCTACTCCGCCGCGAAGAACAGTGGCACTTCGGTGATTTTGGGCACGCCGGCCGAACGGAACCAGCGGTGTGCGATTGCTGCGCGGAGCAACCCGAAGTTCAAGTGAGAAGAGGATCTAACTGTGAAGAGCCGCAAGCGGAAGAGTTGCCAGCGTTTTGGTGTCCCCGGTCGCAATCCCTTGGCTGTATTCAAGCAGCGCAAGCGCCTCCGCAAAGGCCTGACTATCGAGCGTTTGGAAGATCGCCTCGTGTTCTCGGCTGATCCGACGGGCGCTCAACTCGCCCAATCGATTTCATATTCGACCGATACACTCCAAGGCGCGCTAACGACCGTCTATCGCGAGTCGCAGTGGGCACAGCTGCAAGCGGCCTACTCGAGTGCCTCATCGTTTTCCGACGTAACGCGATCGCTTCCGAACGATCCGTTGTTCGCAGACCAGTGGCATCTACTCAATACAGCGCAGGAGGTCGGTAACCCGGATTTGCAGAACCTATTCGGTGTGGCCGGGCAAGACATCAATGTCGTACCCGTTTGGAACACGGGCATCACGGGCAACGGCGTATTGGTAGCCGTCATCGATTCAGGCGTTCAAACTTCGCACCCCGATTTGATCCACAACATCAATCCAGCGCTGGAATATAACGCAATCACCGGTACAACTTCGAATGTCGGCCCCGATGGGTTCGATCCAGAAGGTTTTCACGGCACGGCAGTCGCGGGGATTATCGGGGCGACCGCGAATAACGGCATTGGCGGCAGCGGCGTGGCGCCCGGTGCAACCATCGTACCCATTAAGTTGATCGCCAACGGACAAACGGACCAAGCAACGCTCAATGCCTTCGCCTGGGCCATGAACAATGGCGTCGATATTACGAACAACAGTTGGGGGCCACCGGATACTCGGCAGATCGCGACGATCGATCCGAATATGTACGATATTTTGCGGTCCACCGTGATTAATGGCCGCGATGGATTGGGAATGATCAATGTGTGGGCTTCCGGCAATGGCGGCGCCGCAAGTTCTACATTTCCTTTTGGATCGGGCGGGTATTACGATAGCTCGAGCTATGATCCGTATGCAAATTCGCGATACGTCATTACGGTAACGGGCGTCGATCACGACGGCCTGTATTTAAATGCCGATGGTACGTATACGTCCTACCCCGAGGCAGGGCCCAATGTCTTGGTGGCCGCCCCCACCGGTTCCAACAGCATTGTGGTTGGCAACGACAATGGCTACGGCAGCGGCATTTGGACCACCGATTTAACGGGCGATCAGGGGGCGAATTCAGCGCCGTTGCCCAGCGGCTTCGATCCGGATAATGATCCCTTGTCCGATCCGAATTATACGTCGCGATTCAACGGTACGAGCGCAGCGGCGCCAATGGTATCGGGCGTCATTGCGCTCATGCTCGAGGCCAATCCGAATCTCACGTATCGTGACGTGCAAGAGATTCTCGTACGCAGCGCCAAGCAGAACGCGCAATTTGAATCGCCGTCGTCTGGGGTTCAGTCAACCAATTTCTTGACCTCGAAGAACACTTGGATCACGAACCAACTTCAGCCGTTCAACGAAGTCGATCCATATAGCCCTCAGTACAATTATCGTGGTTTCAACGATCCGATTGCCGATCCGGCGCAAGGATTTCCCTTTGGCTTCGATCTATATGCTCCGGATTCCAACGACGGTGCACGCCAATTTGGTAGCACTTACGAACCGCAGCCACCGTTATATACCAATGGGGCCGGTTATACGGTGAGCCAGGGGTATGGCATTTACAGCGAGGCGATCGGTTATGGGCACGGCGAAGTCGATGCCGATCTGGCCGTCAAGATGGCCCAACAGTGGAGTTCGCTCAACCAGAATATCGCACCCGGTACGGAGCGGACATACACGACGGGATCCGTGGTCACGGGTAGTCCGATCGGCAATATTCCGGCGGCCGAAAAGGGCTCGCAAGAATCTGGCTATTGGTTGGTGCCGGGCGGCCTTGATTCGACCAGCACGAACTTCATCGAATACTACAACCAGTTCTTCGTGGACAATCCATTTCAGGACTACACGGGGCCTGGTCCTGGCGCACGGGGCGATTCGTATGTCGACTTTGCCGTTCCGCCCGCGCAGGGAATTGATGTGGAATGGGTCGAAGTACGCATGGCATTAAACGGGCCCGGCACCGCCATGGATGGGCTGCGGATTTTCCTCACTTCGCCAGAGGGCACGCAAAGCGAGTTCAATAACTTCTACGTCTCCCCTTCATTATTGCCGGCTAGCGTGCAGAGCCGTACGACACCGACGTGGAGCGTCGACCCGGCCGGCGACTTGTATACTGGTGACTCGTTGCTCTGGACGTGGAGCACGAACCGCAGCTGGGGCGAAAGCTCGAATAGCTCGGCGATCATCCATGCGGCGACGGGCGAGCCCGTGCTGGACGCAAATGGTCAACCAATCTTCCGCAATTGGGAGTTGCACGTCGAGAACTGGTCTGGTAGCCCATTTTACCTGTCAAATCTGGAAGTGGTTTGGCATGGCAAGCCGATTAGTGGCGGCACATTCGATCCCAACTATGGACAGCAAGGCGCCGCTAGTGCGCAGAGAATTCAAGGCTTCGTTGGAATCGATACCAACGGCGACGAACAGTTTAACTACAGCCGCTACGTTCAAACCATATCTGGTACGCATACCGACGTCAGCACGATTCGCGCTTCAGATATTCAGCGTCAACTCGATTTTGTCGACGCGAACCACAATGGTATTTTGGACTACGGGCTCGATGCGAACGGCAAGTTCGGGCCGCTGGAGACGATCACTCAAGAACCGTTTGCCGCGAATATCGTAGTGCAGGCTCGCCGCGTGTTTAATGGCGTGGCCGAAGCGACCCCCATCGCCCAATTTCTGACGGGCGCTGACGGCAACTATTATTTTGACCTGAACGTACAGGGGGATAAAGCCTACGCGGCGAGCATAGGCGCTACGCTCGAGTATGAGATCAGCGTGGTTGATCCGGAGCATCGGGCACTGCTCGAGGACGTCGATACGCCGGCGTTGACGACTTCCGATCCCAACTACACTTATTTGGCGCACTATAAACAGAGCTGGCGGATTACGCCCGATTGGTTCTACGCGCCCGATCACGATAACCCTGCGGGCCAGCCACTCGGCAATAATCCCGGCGAGATCTTCTACGATCCGACGACGAAAGCCCCCGTGGCCTGGACCAACGATGGAGCTCTTCCGCGAGTCCCCATGGCGGTCCAGAATATCAACTTCTTGCTCAAGCAAGATGCCCCACCCGACCAGTTCAACGTGAACGGCACGGTCTACGCCGATTTGAACGCCAATGGCGTGTTCGACGGGAACGATTCGCCGGCGGCGAATATCTACGTGTACTTGGACGGCAACCGCGATGGCGTGCCGGAACCATCTGAGCCGCGTTTTCAAACCGATGCCTACGGTCATTACTCAATCACGATTCAGACTTCCCATCCGGATACGTTTGCCATCGGCGTCATTCGACCGACCAATGAGTGGCTATTTACGGACCCTGGTAACGACGGAATTCAAGAGATTTACGCGGGGCCCGGGGCGGCCGACCAGGTGGCCAATTTCTTCCTGTTCCCGCCCAACGATCCGAATCCCGGTGGTGGCAGCGGCCCTGGCAACATTCGCGGCGTCGTCTTTAACGATTTAGATAACAACGGCGCGCGCGGGCTGGCGGAAGTTGGCGTACCGAACATTCGCGTCTACGTGGATTCGAATCAAAACGGTGTTTGGGATAGCGGCACCGAGGATTCGCAACTGACCAGCGATAATGGATCGTTTGCATTTTCGATCGTCAATCCAGGCACCGTGCGCATCAATGTCGATATCGCGGATAAAGGCACGCCGGCCGCGTTCTGGAATGTCACGACGCCCAGCCTGGGCTATTTTGACGTGACGATCGGCGCGGGAGGCAATGTCAATGGTCTCGAATTTGGCCTCAATAGTCGAGCCGATAGCGATTGGGGCGATTTGCCCGATTCGTACGGCACCACCGCCGCCACCAACGGCCCGCGCCACCACATCACGCCCGGGTTCCAACTCGGCCCTAGCGTCGATGGCGAAGTCGACGGCAAACCGACGGCCGATGCCACGGGCGAAGCCCTCGCCGGCGACGACGACAACGGCGTCTTGATCGTCAGTAACGGCGGCTCGCTCGTCAAAGGCGACAACACGCTGCGCATCACTGTTTCTGGTATCGGTGGCTTGCTCACCGGCTGGATGGATTTCAATGCCGACGGCCACTTCGACGAAACCGAGCGGCTCACCTGGCGGCTGAATGGCGCGAACTTGGGCGGCGAAGCCGACATCAATCCCGGCACGTACGACTTTACCATCACGGTTCCCAGCAACGCGGTCGGCAACAAAATTGCCTCGCGTTTCCGGTGGGGTGAGCAAGGCTTGTCGTTCCTCGGCCCGGCGGCCGTTGGCGAAGTCGAAGATTACATGTTCACCTTGGTGTCGTTGCTCGGCGACTACAACCAAGATGGCATCGTCAACCAAGCCGATTACAGCGTTTGGCGAAAGTCGAACGGCCAAACCGTGACGCCCTTTAGCGGCGCGGATGGCAATGGCGACGGCGTTGTCGGCCCGGCGGATTTCGAGATTTGGCGGGCACATTTTGGCGAGACCGCGGCAACCGGAGCGGGCGCTGCGCTGGTCGCCGACGGAGCCAATGCAAACTCGGGCAGCTTGGCCGGTGCCGCGGCATTTGCCTCGAACGAAACGGTGTTTGGTGCCGCGGTTGGTTTGTCGTCGAGCGTTCCAGCCGCGGCGTATGGCCTCCGGGCGTACCAGCCATCCGCTACGACGAATAGCATCGTAGTTTCGCCGGCCGTTGCGGCCGTCGTCGCATCCGACAGCATCTCCGCCGCGAGTTTGGCGTTTGATGCGTTTGTTTTGGATGACGGTGCGTCCAGTTCGTCCTCGTCCGTATCAACGGGAACTCCGGTGTTGGCTAGCACGGCAAATCAGTCCACGGCAAACGCCAATTTGCTGCTTGTCGATTTGGCGATTGGCGACATGAACGACGCGACGTGGAACTCAGCCGATATGTCGATTCAGGAAGACAGCCACAGCGAAGTCGAAAATGCGAGCGACCTGGCGCTGGCGGCCGTAATGAGCGACGACAACAACTGGTGGAACGGAGTTTGATTCTCCGCCAATTTTAGGGTGCCATTGCTGGCTGCAGCGGTGAAGTGTGCCACTGCTGGCTTGCCCAGCAGTGCGAATGCCGACGGAGGGCTTGCGGCAAAACCCGTCAGTCAACGTGCTAACAGCTACAAACCACAAGCCATCCCCAGGCCGACGCACTGCTAACCAGTTAGCAGTGGTACACTTTTTCCAGCGGATTTTCAATCGCCCCCGCATTCATTGTGTGGCTCATGCCGAGTTCCCCAACTTGAGAAATCAGCGCGCCGTTACGAATTCAGGCTGCAAATTACATCGTCGCCCAAACTAGTGGGCGAACTCTCGATCACGCGCATCTTCCGCCATCGGCCACGCCAAAAGCGAATTAAGTAAGTGGCAGCCGCGATCCAACACCAGAACACGATCAGCGTCCAGCAGCCGAACACGCTGAGATGCCACACTTGCACGCTCAGCCAACTGAAACCGGCCAATAAGATCGTCAGCACGATGCTGACATTCAGCAGGAACCGCGTGTCGCCGGCTCCTTTGAGAGTACCGACAAAAACCATTTGCGTGGCGTCGAGCAAATTGTAGGCGGCCACGAATTGCAGCAGCATCGCGGCCATCTGGCGAACCTGCGCGTGGCTCTCAGCGGCTGTTGAATCGTCAATAAAGAACCCTCGCAGGAACAGGTCTGGTACAACTAGGTAGAGCAACGAGATCGCCGCAATATACGCCAGGGCAATTTGCAGTGTAGTGATGCTTGCCGTGGCGGCTAGGTCGTCACGATCTTCGCCGAGATGTTCACCCACGAGCACACTGACGGCGATGTGCAAGCCGTAGATCGGCATGAACGCTAGCGAACTGACGCTGAACGCAATGCTCGTGGCTTCGGCTTCGGTGGCGCCGAGCCGGCCAACGAGCAGCACAAAGGCCGTGAAGCCAGTCACGTCCAGCAGCATCTGGAAACCGCTGGGACCGCCATAGGAGAGAATCCGGCGGACCAGCGGGCCGTCCCACCGCAAGCCCGCAAGCGTTCCGAATCGCTCGCGATGCCGCCTTTGCAGCAACAGCAGCAGATAAATGATCGCCTTCACCCACATGCTGACTACGGTCGCCGATGCAGCCCCCGCCACGCCCCATCGCGGAAAACCGCCGTGCCCGAAAATCCAACAGTAATCCAGCACAATGTTTAGCAGCGAGGCGGCCGAGTCGACGATCATCACGACCCAAGTTTGGCTGCGGCCACTGTAAAAAGCGCAAGCCGCTTGGGCCAGCAGCAAACCAGGTGCACCAAGGCACAGAATCTGAAAGAACTGCACCTCATAGGCAAATACATTGGGGCTGTGATTGGCGAGCGCAAATAGCGGCCGGGCCAGCGGAATCGTAATCAACAGAACGACGCCGAAACCAATGGCGATCCACACGGCCTGCCAAACCACCAGGCCCACCTTCTGCTGTTGGTGCGCACCATCGTACTGAGCCACGAACGTGTTCGCGAACGCACACACGCCAAGCGGAAAGCACCAAATGGCGAACCAGGCGATCGAGGCCGAAAAGGCTGCCGCCATCGCCGCGCCAGATACCCAATTGAGCATCATGCGGTCGACAAACGTCATGATCGTCCAGGACAAGCTCGAAACGACGAGCGGCGCCGCCACGCGCAGCACCTCCCGCCCGCCGCTGGGTTTCGTCCACCAGTTGAGACCTGCTGCGGTATGGACATTGCGCGACGACACGAGTGGCTCCCAACGCGAAGCGGCCAAAGCGACGATCCAATCGTGCGGCAAGAGAAAGAGTCGGCCACGCTCGAAGTGCCGATCCTACCAAGACGCCCCGCGCCGAGCGAGGGTTCACCCGGCCGACACACGGCCGATAATTCTTCAATCTAGCCAATCTGTATGGCTGGAGCCGCCGTGAGACGTCGCACTTCGCGGCGCTCTGGTAGTTCGCGCGAAATCGGCGTCAGGGACGCCTCTTACACATGGTCCATCCGAAACGAAAAACGGATCGGCCCTGTCGTAACGCTACACGACCGGCTTGCCGTGCGAAGACAACGAAAAGCGGTTGGGGAGGGACCACAACCAATGAGTTTTTACCGGGTTTCAGCAAGATTTTCAGCCGGCGGTGCATTAAGCGGTGCAGTTGCCCGCTGCCAGTCCGCTTCGGTGCACTTCTCATAGTGCTCGTCGGCGGTGTCGCTGGAATTCCCTAGCCAAGCACAAACCGCCTTCCGCTTGAAGCCGGCTTCGAGCAATTCGTTTTGGCGGGTACCTCGCAAATTATGGAAAAGCCGGGGCCACGGCATCACGCCAGCCGCCGCGATGGCTCGTTGCACAACCTTTCGCAGTGAAGCATTGGAACGCCCTTGAAGCATTGGCAAAACGTACTGTTCGCCTTCCGCTGCCTCGTGGTAACGGTTTCCAAGTAGTTCAGCCAGTTCAGGGAACAGCGGAATAAGTCTCGTGGCGTGCCCCTCATATCGCTTTGTCTTAGGCGAGTGAACAAGCAGCCTATTTTCATCCCATAGCACGTCACCCCAAGTAAGCAGGCGGGTTTCGCCAATTCGCAACCCGCCCCACCGGCACAGCCCAAACAAAAGTTTCCATTGCGTGCCCGGCAGTTTATCAATCACAGCCTTGGCGTCCACTGCCTTGATGTAAGCGTGCTTACTTGTGGCAATGTTCGCCTTTGGTACGGCGTCAGTATCGAATGGATTGCGGGTTATCAACTCACGTCGCATTGCCGCCCGAAAAAACTTGTTCGCCATTGAACAGCGTTTGCGGGTGGTGGATTCCGCAAGCGGTCGGCGTGCGAAGATAACTGTTTCACTGCCACACCGCTTGACGGAATGACTGCCTTTCGTCAGTAGATAATTGCGGAAGTCCTCTGCGTCGCCACAACTAATTTCGTGTAACGGTTTGTCCGCTCCGAACTTATCCAACAAACAATTTCGGGTGGCATGTTCATTGCGAAGCGTGTCAGCATTTAACTTGCTGGCTGTTACAAGTGCTTGCCGCTGCCCCAAGTAATGTTCGAGATACGCCCCAAGCGTTATGCCTTTGGGTTTTGCCACTTCGGTTCGTGGTTCGACAAGTCCGCCGGCTGCTAGGATATCGTAAACTGAATCTTCCAAACGCCCCAGCCAAGCAACGGTGTCAGGGTCAGGTGCCCTACCTCCCTTGCGGTACGCTTCGAGTAAGTCGATACGTTCCTTAACCGCTGTCGCATCCTTCGCCGGCAATGTTCCTAGCCGGATGCTTCGGCGTTTGCGGTCGCTGCCGACAAACTGAATAGCCCGCAAGGGCTCGCCGTTCTTCGCTTTGTAAGTGCTGATACTTGACATTTTCAACGTCTCCAAACGAAAACGCCCTGCCGTGAGCCGGCGTTGTCAGGCGTCCTAGAACGCCTTGGGGTCGTTACCGATACCCCACGCCGGCATACGCCAAGGCGTTGCCGTAGTTTCGAGTTTTCGTTGCTAGGTGCCCCGCAAGGCTTTGACATCGCTGATTATACGCTTCGGTGCTAGCAACGCTAGCACTCTGTTTTCGGCTTCATTTCCAGCACTTTCACAAATTGCACTTCCACCCGCGGCACTTCCCCCACACGCCTTTGCCGCCGAACCGCTGGCGTCCAGGTCGATTGAATCTTCAGGCACAGCCGGCGAATCTGTCGCGGGGTTGGGTCGGGTATTTTGGTTGAGCCTTCACGAGCCACGCTAACGCACTCCGAAGGGGTTGGACGGGTTACCAGTCGGAATTTGTTATATCGCGTCTACGGGCCTCCTAGAAGCTGTGAGGTACAGGTGTACATTTTGGTAATTTGGTCGGCTATGCCGGCCTTCGTATATTGATGTATCACACCATCCCGTGATACATCAATTATTTGCGTTTTCGGCGTTTTCTTATTGATCGGCGGTTAAAAGAGCGGTGGAACTAACGGCGACTGCCTTGCCCCACCGCCCCTGCCCCCACTCGGCAATAAAAACGGCCGCCGCCATTGTTGACAGCGGCCGTGCGAGGCCTCGAAACGATCGAGGGAAGTGATTTACAACTAGGCCGCGGTTTTCAAGCCAATGACCGCACCGGCCGTCGATGTGTCGCCCATTTCGTGGCAACTGATGTCGTAACGGGTGGTTGCCCTCAACGCCACGCGGTCGGTGGTGAACGCAACATGTTCGGAAAGTGCGACCCGCACGCCGGAGCGTTCGGCCATTGCGGTGGCCCGCTTGAAGTTGCCAAAGTAGCAGGCCACAGTTGCCGCCGCTTCGGTCGTTGGGCACCTGTCGCTGAGCACGATGGGGAATCCCAAGAACATATCTTGCGGGATGCCGTCCACCATGACTTGCGACAACGCACCATTGCTGTTGACGGCCAGCCGGTCGAATACTTGCCACTTGAACGCGGCCGAGCACAACCAGGAAAGTTGGCCAGGTACGCGGTATTGGTCGGCCAGCTTCGACATGGCTTTGGTCAAGTCGCTAATGTCGGTTTCCGCCCACAAATCGTGGCCGGTGGCGAATTGGCTGATGGAAGCCGTCGCTGCGGCAATCAAGGTCTTAATGCCCGCCACGCCGCCGTAGGTTGACGTGCCATCGCCGTTGATGTACTCGCCATCTTCTTTCAGTGCCAACGCATGGCCCATTTCCTGAGCCAGCACGTCCATAATCGGCACAATCGAGTCATCGCGAAGTTCGTTGCTCACGTAGGTGAGAACCGCGCGCTTTTTCGTCACCAAATTGACAGCCCCAAACGTCGCTGAGGAATCGGTAATCGCACCTTCTTCACCGGGGTAATAAACAGTCAGGCCCGTTGAACGCTTGGGAATCGACAGCGTTTCGGCGTTCGTGGGGTACATTTGCACGAGCTTACGGGTCGCCCCAATTTGCTCGCGACTGACGATGATCGCATCGGACAGCGGCTGCGGAACAAGATACCCGCCATCGACAACGCTGCTTTCATTTTGCGTAGCAAGCCAGCTCGACCCGCGTCGGGCTTCCAGCTTGTCACGGGCCTCGGGGTTACGCAACAGAACCGCAGACAACCATAGCCCGCAATCATGGGCATCCCGGCTATTCTTGAACGCGCCCAATTTTGGCTCGACAACCCGCGGCTGGCTCGTGCTCCCGTATACCAGCGTTGGCGTATTGACGGATTGCTTCGCCGCTCGCATGGCGTTGATGTTTGCCTCGGTTTGCAGTTCGTCTTTCAGTCGCTCCTGTAGCGGCTCAACCTTGGCCATCGCAGCGTTGAATGTTTTTTGTTCCGCGGGTGTCAGCTCTCGCCCGGCGGCTTCGGCCGTGTTGACGACGGCCTCGGCTTGGTCGATGATCGCCGCGATTTCCTGTTTGGTGATGTCGCTTTTCTTCATTTTAGGTTGCCCCTTGTTCCTTTTGCCTTTCGGCGTTAATCGCGAAGTCCTAATCGCCATTGAGCTTCCGCAAGACAAGCGGCATTAAGCTTTTGGAATAACACCGAAACTTCGCCTTCGGTGCTGAGCATGATGCACGTTGTCTTTTGAAGTGCGGCCGCCAATTCCGGCCCGCTCCAACAATGAGTTGGCACGGGTGGCAGATACACTTCGAGCACTTCCGCACCGCTTGCGATAGCCTCACGCCGTTGACGTTCGAGCGATTGCAGGCTGGAAATATAGGAGGACAAAAGAACGGCCCGCGGTTCAGATAGCCGGCAACAAGTCGCCCACACGCTCAGCATTTCAATCTGCTGATCGCTTAACCTTGCGGGGTAATAGCTGAGCTTTATCCCTTCATAGGGGGCAAGTGTTTCGCTGACGGTGCAGGTTGTGCTCATGGTTTCATCCTATCGAACCTAAGTGTGTTGTGGGGATTCTGTTTTTGTACAGTACAAATCTTCAGAACTAATAATTTGAGCCGGCCGAATCAGAAGTATCTGGCGGAATCCGCACCTGCGACTGCATTCGCGGTAGACGCGCTCGAGGTCACCTTTTGCCGATGATGTCCGACGACGAAGCCGGCCAATTCCGCACGCGGGACATTGTTCACGCTTCACGGCGAATCCTCCGGCAGCAAGAGATTGTGGCGGACAAGGTATTCCCACGTCGCCTCGAATTGATCCGCTTTCGTGCCGTGATCGAACGGCGGAATGAAGCAACTCGGCAGGCCAAACCAAAGTCGATACGCGGATTTCCAAAAGTTCGGGTTATCCGATTTCGCAACGGCCAAGGTCCGTTCTTTGTTGTCGAACGGGTGCAATCCGCCTCGCAGCCGTTCACGTCGGCCCGGCGAATCGAATTCCCACCAAGCCCACGGCCGCTCGCCAGGATGCTCCCGCACGAACGCCGGCAGTAGCGTATCTCGCAGCCGATTCCACTCTTGGCGTAAGTCTTGCCGATCATGCGTAGCAGGGTCGATCAAACAATCGAGGCAATTACCCTCAAGCAAGTGCTCTACGAGGTGCTCATTCTCGCCACCGCTGCGACGTTTCGATTTGCGACTGAATCGAGGCATGTTACCGCCCCCCTAACGCTGGCGGTCGATTCTCGGCAGGCGGGTCGATGTCGAGGCACAATTCACGCAGCAGCCGTGCAAAGCCGATTCTGGCGTCCCGCTCAATCGCTATTTCCGGCCGTGCGTGCGGTGCCTTAAAGCGGTCGAGGAACGTCAGGCCATGTTCCTCAACCGCCTCACGTGCCGCTTGGCCGCGGTCCCACGCTTCGCCGGCCAGTGTCAGCAAGCGAATGTGGTGTTCCTGAAGTTCGTAATCACGCATGACCGACGCAAACCATTCTTGCGTCGCGGGTTTCAAGTGCTTTGGTGGTTTCATTTTCTCAATTCCTGATTGAACGGGGGACGATTTTTATTTACGCGACTGCCCACACGGTCTTAGCGACCCTCGTTTCTAGTACTAACCCACCCCCGGCCCTGTTGCCTTTTCGCGCTGCGTCTTTCGGCTATGGCACGACCAGCACAGTGCTTGCCAATTGCTTTGATCCCACATTAGGCCAGTGTCGCCGTTGTGCGCGACAACGTGGTCCACGGCTTCCGCTGGCTTCACAATCCCACGCTTAGCACACTCAGCACATAGCGGGTTGGCCAGGCGGTACGCCTTGCTGGCTGCTGCCCAACGTGCGCCATAGCCACGTGCTGCGGCACTTGGCCGGGTGTCTGGCGTCCGCTGCTGAGTAACCCGCTTGTGCTTGGCACAACGTCCGCCGTCGCAGATCGTGCGGCAGCCGGGGTAGGTGCAAATTGTTTTGGCGCGGTTCATTGCACTACCATTCCCTTCCCGCCGTTTGTCCGTAACGGCCTCGCTCTTGTTCGGCTATGAAGTCATCCAAACGCCGTTTCATATCCTCCGCCCATTCTTTGTCTGATAGGCTGTCGAACGTCGTCACGCCGGGGGGGCTTCTGTGCTGTCCGCCTTGCGGGTGCGGTTGTCGTTTCCTTCGTTCGTCGGCTCGCGTTGCGTTCATTCCTGTTCCGTTCCTTTTGCTAAGTTGCCGCCTTGGGGTGGCGGCTGATAACCGATAAAACGGCCGCAGCGTTGGCAGTATGCAGCATGCCAGCCGGGACGGTTGTACTTATCCGGCTTCAATTCCCATTCACTTGGGTCGTTGTGTGGTCCGCAGTAAGGGATTGTTGCCGGCTCGGCTTCCGCTTCGCTGTTCGTCGTCACGTCCGCGGCGTTGTGCCAGGCGGCTTGAAGCCTAGCTAATACGTCGGCGGGTGTGCTCGTGGCGGTAGTCGTCATGTTTTCTTTCTTAGCGTCCGCTGTCCGCATCAAGCGGACAAAAGCGGACGCACTTATGGTCCCTTTATGGGATGTATGAAGTACGCTTCATTAGTAAAGGACGCAAAACTGCATGTAGCAACATGAAGCCAGCTTCATCTAACAACATGAAGCCAGCTTCATCTTGTAACTTTCTCCTAGCGGGTGAACTCGATACGTTGACGGTCCGCACTGCAAACCGCCACGGCGGACGACAGACAGCAGCCCCCGCCCTCGCAACTTTCCGATTGCCGCCGCCACAGAACGAACACTCAACCCGCCTCGCCGTGCAATGTCGGCTTGTGACGTTCTCGCCGTTCCGTTTTTCGTATCTCGATATAACACAAGCCACACCATGATTTCGCTACGGGATAACTCGCCGGCAGTCACGTCAACAAACGCATTCAGCACGGCGAACCGCTCCGCCGTTTGCCGTTTGCCTTTCGGTTTGCCGTTCATTTTGGCTACCGTTTCCATCGGCGGTAGTACGCTACAGCCCGGCAATACGGGTGCCGCTGTCGTCATTCGTCCGCACCTTCGTCAGCCGCTTTGGTTTGCTTCCACAACGCCGCCAACGAAGCCGAAAGCTTGCCGTTCTGCTTGGCTGCCGGTCGCGGTTCGTCAACGCCAAAGCTTTGCAGCTTGCGGTCGAACCGTAGCCGAATATCACGCGGTTCAGTGTGGCGCGCCTTTAGGTGTTTCAACGTAATCATGCCGGCGTCGTCGTCGTCGGGTGCCAGAATGAATGCGTCGTCCGCCCCGAACTCTAGTTCCGACGATTCGCGGAAGCTTGCCAGTGTTAGTGAGTCGCCGCCGTAGCTCGAACGCCCCTGCCGGTCCTTTTGCCTCGCAACAGCCGCCACGACGACGACAGCCACGCCGTTATCGGCAAACTGCCGCAGGTAGTTCATGGTGGCGTCAACGCTTCCGCGTCGGTCGCCATGCTGGCCGGGTGGCGGAATGCGTTGAATGTAATCAAGCAGCAGCAGCTTGCCGCCGAACTCGTCCGCAGTCGCCGCCACGTTTGCCAAGTCGAACGGCGGACGGACAAAGCAAAGCCTATCGGCTATCGTTTCCAGCGTTGCCATGCCGCGGTCCAGGCGTTCGCCGTGCGATTCGTCGAACCGCCGATAGCGAATTGTCTCGGCTGGAATTCCCGACAGCCGGGATAGCTGGCGGTCGAGTAGCACAGCCGCGGGCATTTCGATATTGCAGACAACCGCCCGCAGTTCGTCGTTGAGTCGCAACGCATCGACAGCCGCCTGCATCGTAAACGCCGTTTTGCCGCCGCCCGGTGGTCCGCCGAATAGCGTCACAAGCTTTGGCCCGATTTCAATTCGGCCTAGTTCGCCGTCGCCAATGTGGTAAAGGATTGGCGGCTCGCCTGTCAGCAAGTCGTCACGCCAACTATCGAACACGTCGGCCGCGGTTTGGTAGATCGCTTTCGTCACGCCACGCCCCTTGCCGCTTCCGGCGTTGTGGTGTGGTGTGCCAGGCCGCAATCAATTTGCCGCCGCACGTCGCTTGGCGGTAGGCCACTGTCTAACGCCCCTTCCGTTAGCAGTGCGTGAGCCAGTGCCGACGGACAGCCGAACTCCGCAAGGTTCGCCGCCGCTGAAAACAACAGCCGGTGCCGGTCGCCTTGGCTTGCACCGTCGCGGATAAATTCGAGCGTTTGCCGGTTCAGCGTTGCCGCCGCATTGGCTTGCCGCTGTTGTGCTGCTGTCGCTTGCGTGCGAACCGCCTCGATTGCCCGCCGCCAATCGTCCGCCGCAACTTCACTTGTAGCGTTACCGTCCGGCAGCTCGAACGCTTCCGGCGTTGTGGCTCGTTCCAATATCGCCGCCGTCGTCAGGTGCAGCAGTTCATTGAACTCGAATCGCCGCTTGTGCAGTCCCGTTTTCGGGTGCCGGCTGTTGGGTGCTCGAAACGCTCGCACGCGGTCATAGACGCCACTATCCACCGTCACGCCGACAACAGCCGCCAAGCGTTCGGCAAACTGCCGTGCAATGCGGTGGAAGTCGTGTGACGGCTCGGCAGCGAAGAGCGAAGCCGGCAGTCCCACGTGATAACCCTTGCTGCCGCTAAAGAACAGCAGCAGTTCGTCGCCGTCGATTCGGTAGCGGTCCACTGTCGCCGCACTCAATCGCCTTGCATCGCGTGTGGCCGCTTCCAGGTCGCCGTCGCGGTCAATGTCGAACCACAGCCACAACGCGAAGCATTCGCCGCCGTAGCCTTTCGTAGTGCCACGCAACGCCAAGTGCCGGCGGAACTCTCCGGCAAATGTGAACGCCGATAAATACGCTTCGCTTTTTACTTCGGCTCGTTCGTCGCAATCAGCGTAGCCAGCGAACGCCGCTTGCCAATCGACAAGCCGGCGTTCGTTGCGACAGTCGCCAACAATTCGGAAGCCATAGCCAAATTCAGCCATTGCCGCCCCCTTCGCTGTTGGCGTCGGCGGGTGCGAATGCGTCGGCTTCCAATTCGTCGATGCCTTCCACGTCGAACCGTCGAACTTTATTATGTTCGGCGCCATCATCCTCACGACGCAAGGCAAGTTTCACCCGGCAGCGAATGCCGGCGGGTAGCGGTTGGCTCAACTGGTCTAGTTCGGTTACGCCCAACTTGCCTAAATCGCGTTTGGCCATTGGCAACGCCGCCGGCGTGAGCCAAATATCGTGCCAGAATTGCCGCCCCTCGAAGTCACCTTCGAGAACGCGAAACGTCAGCTTGTAACCCGGCGTGCTATTCTTGCGGCTGGTCTCTAGTTCACCGTCAATAATACGTGCGACGTACTCGCCGGCTGGTAACGACGTGAATTCGCCCGCGGCTTCCGTTTCACCCCATTGTTTGCGTAGTGCGTCGGCCGAACCGTTTGCTAGAATGTCTGTAAGCTTCTTACTCATCGCTTTTTCCTTTCCGCCCGTCGCGCTGCGAGTCGCCAAACAATGCAGCCGGCGGGCTTTTTGTTTTGGGGTATTAGACGGCAGCCGATTTTTCGGCCACGCACTTATCAAGCTGCTCGCGGTCAAAACGGATAACGCGGGCACTCAGGCGAGAGTGCGGCAGCGTTTCTTGCATTTCTTGCAGCGTATTTCGAGATACCTGCAAATAAACGGCGGTTTGCCTTGGCGTCAGCCAGCGAAGCTTTGCAAGGTGTTCCGGCGAAAGGTCGTCAGCCTTGGCGGCTTTCTTAGACTTGTAAACCACTGGAATTACTCCAACAAAAAACCCTCAGGCAAACACATTCCGACGAATGCGGCTGCCTGAGGGTTTCAGGTGGAGTAAGCGCGCGCAGCATCGGAAACATTCCCCGTACCCTGGGGTGGCACTGTGAAAGTTTCACAGTGGTCCGATGTGCTTTCGCGCTCTTGGCAGTGGCGACTGCCGTTTAATTGTCAATTCGCAATTCGCGGGTGCGTCGTGCGTGCATCCGGTTCCGAGCACGAACGCGACGTTCCGCTTTTACGATAAGTTCTTCGATTGGTAATTGCGGCTGGCTGGCTTCGTTGTCGTCGAGAATTAGGACGTTAGGCTGTCCATTGAACGTGGTCGAAATAATGCCCACGTTCGCGGTCGTGTTCCTGCCGTCGCTCGTTTCGACAATCGGCTGCCCATTCGCAAAAAACCGTTCCATACCGGAAATGTACAGATATGCCCTATAGGTGTCAAGTGTTCACTATGCGAATTCGTTGCAGCAAGGCGTCCTCCAATGAAAGCCACTGATACGCAGCACAGTGCCAGGCGGTGCAATTGTTAAGGTGAGTCACCAAAGCGGTGCACAAAGCGGTGCATTATCGGGTGCGTTTGGGTGTCAGCCGATACTTTTAGCGAATCCACCATAAACTAAACTAGGCTGGAATTAAGCTGTAAAAGCAGCGATTGAAACGAAACAAGCCCCGATGGGCTATCGGGGCTTGCTGGTCAAAGCGGTTGGGGAGGGATTCGAACCCCCGGTACCTTGCGGTACGCCGGTTTTCAAGACCGGTGCCTTAAACCACTCGGCCACCCAACCAAAAGTCTTGTCTATGTGCTCTTTCTCACAGTTTTGTTGCCGGATCGTCATCACCCAAATCAGACTCTACTACTCTTGCAAATAACCGCGGCCAATAGTGTATCCGTGAGGCGATTTGTATATTCCGGTTAATCCCGCTCACGTGGCATTGCACTTCAAGCCGCTACCGCCAATCTGTCTAGCGGGTTTGTGCAAAGTGGTGGCGGATGGGACACCCTTGACTCCACCAGACTTCTTCTTGATTAAACATGCCGCAATCTTATCCCAAGCACCTTCAACTTGGCACAAAGACCCTGAAAAACAAGGCAATACCCGCTTGTGCAAAATTGCAACCGGCAATCAGGCCTCCCGCCTCGACGCCCCACTCGGGACCAGCGAGCCAACCCCATCTTTCAGCCTCTCCAGCCTACTTCTTAAGTGATTCTTTGAGCTCCGGACTGGCCAATACCTCGGTAGCCCTTTCGATCGCCGCCTTTCTTAGGAAATCCGTCTGCGATTCGTCTGTAAATCCTGCGGCCATTCGTAGCTTTCTCAGTTCCTCCGACGTCAAAAACACCTTCAGAACGCGGTCCCGCACGACTTTCGCCTCAGATTCCTGAGTTGACCGCCGTCTTTTGGCTTTGGGTTGTTCCGCCATGGCAATTGTCCCTGTAAGGAGTGTCATTTCCATAGCCCAATTATACCTCGAAACCACTTGGGGCACTAGCGTGTTTTGCCTCAACATGCTCAGTAGACTATTTGATCTTTTGGTCCATTTGACATCTATGGACCTTTTTCCCCATGTGGTTTATGCTACCAGTTGTTCGGAAATAGCTTCCCAAAGTCAGCAATTGAGCTGCCAGTGGGGTGGTAATCGGAAAGACGGCCAGCTTGCATTTCGCAGAATCAATTTAGTACAGGAGTTGTCTAATGAAAGATTGAAACACGTGGTCCGCAAAGAACACCAATCCTCAGTCGCCACTCTCGGCAAAGAAAGGAGGGCCAGCGGTAGTGTCTGTCAAGTTGCGCACAATTGTTATGGGCTGTTCCCTTGTCTGGTAGGGGAGCGGCCCGCAAGACCCCTCCAAGGTCTTGCGCGGCCGCTATCCGTTAGTTCAGTCATTGGGTTAGAGTAAACTCTCCATTTTGTTGCGCGCGATTTTCCAACGTTTTTTCGCGGTCGTGCTCGCCGAGCCGAGTCATGTCGAGATACTTCCGCGTGCCCCAACGGGTACCGGCCACGTGACGTAGCCTGGCGGCTACCAGCATCAACGCACTGTTGCCGTCGGGGAAAGCGCCCACGACCCGCGTCCAGCCGCGAATCTCTCGCATGATTCGTTCCAGGGGGTTGTTCGTGCGGATGCGCGTCCAGTGCTCGCGTGGGAAGGCCATGTAACTGAGCGTCTCACCCACGCTTTCTTCCACGACCTTGGCGGCCTTTGCCAGTCGCATCTCGTGGAGCTTCGTCACCACGTCAACCGCCTTCTTCTCGGCTGCCGCGCGGTCTTCCTGGGCATGGATCGCCTTGAGCATCGCGACCACTTCCCGGGCCTTGCTGGTAGGGATCACGGCGAGCACGTTGCGGAACCAGTGGACCATGCAGCGCTGCCACGCGGCCGCGGGATAAAACTCGCCGAGCGCTTCGACCAACCCCAGGCACTTGTCACTCACGACGAGCTCCACACCGGTTAACCCGCGCTCTTTGAGGTGCCGCAGGAACTGCCGCCAGCTCTCGGCATCTTCCTTCGCCCCTTCGACCACGCCCAGAATCTGGCAGTAGCCATCCTGGTCCACGCCGATCGCCACCAACACGGCCACTTTCTTGACCTCGCCACCCCACGAGCGCTTCAGCCAGATGCCATCCAGGTAGATGTAGGCGAAGCGGCCCGTAATCGGCTGATTCCGCCAGGCCTCGATCCGCTCGTAAAGCTGCTGATTGAGTTCGCTCAACGTGCTCGGCGACACCCGCGTGCCCCACAACGCCTCGGTGATGTCTTCCACCCGACGCACACTGACGCCGGCCAGGTACATCTCCATCAAAGCTTCCTCGACGCTCGATTCCCGACGCCGGTAACGCTCAAGGGCACCGACGCGTAGCGTTGGTCCTGCGTCTCAAACGGCAGGCTCCGCAGCCGCGGCACCTTGAGCTTCACCTCGCCGGCCTTCGTGATGAGCTTCCGCTCATACGAGCCGGCCCGCGTGTCCACCCGGTCCGCGGTGCGTTCGTAGCGTGCGGCTCGGCAGAACTGCTCCGCTTCCGCGTCCAACAGGCCAT
>JAKOXH010000042.1 GCA_029781135.1 Planctomycetota bacterium | reverse complement strand
CGTGGCCGATGCGCCGGCCGCGGATTTTCCCCGGCCAGGAAGCACGAAGCAACGGGTTCGCCGGGACAAGAAACGCCGCGCCGCGGGCACCTGAAAACACCCCTCTCTGGTATGGTTGATGTTTCCTGGGAAACATCAACCACCCGATAGAGTGGCGTTAGAGCCAGTTCCACGCCGCCCAAAAACAGAGTACCCCGAGCGCCGCAACTCCCGCACAGCCTTGGGGTTTTGACTTTGCTGGTTTTGGTTTTTCCGGCTTCACGTACGCGCTGTCGATATCGCAGTCGCACGTGTAGTAACTGCACCCTTCGTAGGGCGGCAGCCGTTCCGGGAACTTTAAGGCATCTTCGACCGTCACCTGCGAACCGTGGTACTGCTGCGCATGGGGACAATTCTTCCCAACGTTCACCACGATGACTTGCCGCTCGACGTAGCGTAGATCGTCGCCATCCTCCCGCGCCATCTTCATCAGAAACCGGTTCATGTCGGCGATTTCGCGGACGTACTCGCGATTTTCCGCGCGCCGCTCTTTCACGAACTTCCGCTGATATTGTGCGGGCGTTAGGGGCCGTTTTTTTGCCATGCCCGCATTCTTATCACAAGCCAGTTGACAATGCTAGCACTGGTAGTACATTGAAGGCGTCAAACCCAAAGGCGGCGGCCGTGGCGTCTTGTGCCCGGTCGCTGTCGAATCGTAAGATTCATCCGTCAAATACCAAAGAAAAAAGAACCCAGACGGTTGGCGGTGCTCTGGGGTTCCCGGTCAAAAGCTGGGGACCGTGCCTTGGCACGCCGTAAGGACCGGACGGCACCTTTGGGGCCGGACAGCGCCGACAGCCGTTTGGGTTCTTTATTGCGCGCGGCGCGCCCGGTCTCTTTTCGCCGGCCGCCGCGCGAAGCGATATGAACGTCGCGCTCTTGGACCTCTTCGACCGCCAAATCCTGCCCCACTGCTGCGCGGGATGTTCGCGCGATTATGCGTCTACCGTTCGCGGCGCGCTGCGCCTGTGGGGTGCGGTTTTGGGCCGGGCGGCCACCACCGATGATCTAACCGATGACCGCGTGCAGCATTTCGGCTGCTACTTGCGGCATGCGGGCTACGGCACCACACGCATTCGGACGTTGCAAACCCGATTGCGCACCGTGTGGCGCTACGCCCATCGGTTGGGTCTGGCCGCCCGTTGTGAGCGGGCGAAGCCGGTTGAGACGCTAAACCTCAACCTGCCCTCCGCGGTCGTGCCCAAAACGCCCCCACGGGTTTTTTCGATTTCGGCCGGCCGGCCGCTGGCCGGCACGCTGGCCAATTATTTTGAAGCGACGTTTGCCCCGCAAGAGTTGTGCGGGCTGGCGGCCTCGACGGTGAGCGAATACCGGGCCGCCCTGCGGAGCGTCGAACGCCACTATCCGGCGCTCCGGCTCGAACAACTGGACGATGCGCTGGCCGCCGCGCACTTCCAATGGATGCGCGATCAGGGCAAGACGCCGTGGGCCGTCAACAACGTGCGGAAATATTGGTTTGCGGTCTGGCGACACGCCAAGGCGGGCGGCCACGTGGCGGCGCTCCCTAGCATCAAGCGCATTAAGACGGGCCGCAGTCGGCCCGACGCCTGGACGCTCGACGAAACGGCCCGCATCGTCGCCGCTGCTTCGCCCTGGTGGCGGGCGCTGTTGCTCGTTGGTTGGTGGACGCTCTTGCGGCGGCGGTCGCTCTTTGAAATCGAACCGGCCGACGTGGATTACGCGGCCGGCTGGATCGACTTGCCGCCGAGCGCCCTCAAGAACGGCGTGGCCAAACGGGTCCGCGTCGGCCGCGATGCGCTCGATGCACTCGGCGCGATTAGCGGGCCGCCGCGGCGGCGGGTGTTTGAATGGCGACACAACCCCAAGCGCCTTGACAGTGAGTTTCGCTCGCTCTTGGCCGCGGCCGGCGTGGCCCCGTCGCGGCGCCGCAACCTCAACCTGTTTCACAAGCTGCGCCGCACGGCCGCCACGCACGCGGCCATCCGTTCCGGCCTGGCCGTCGTCTGCGATTTACTGGGCCACTCCGAACGCTATGTGACCGAACGCTACATCGATACCAGTCTCTTGCCCGGGCATGATGCGACGGCGATTCTCCCTTCCCTCACGGATGGCACCCTAGCCTAGGAAAACCAACCGATGATCGCACCTGTCAAGACGCCTCCCCGTTCCTTGGAAGTCTCCATCAAGTTCGTGACGCCCCATCCGGCCAACCCGCGGCGGGACTTCGACGAAACCGAACTGCGGCAACTGGCCAACTCCCTAGCGGAACACGGCCTCATTGAACCCATCGTGGTCCGAAAATCGACCGGCCGCACGTTCCAATTGGTCGCCGGCGAGCGCCGGTTGCGGGCGGCCGCGCTGGCCGGCTGGGAAAAAATCCCGGCCATCGTCCGCGAACTCACCGACGCCGACGCGCTCGTCCTGCAACTGGTCGAGAACCTCCAGCGCCGCGACCTCAACGCGATTGAGAAGGCGCAAGGCATCAAGCAGCTATGCGAACCCACCGAAAACGGCGGCGCGGGAAAAACCCACGCGGAAGCGGGCGAAATGTTCGGCCGCGAACGAGCCTGGGCAACGAATCTCATTCGCTTGCTGACACTGCCCGAAGTTTGGCAGCAGCGGATTGTGACTGGCGAACTGAGCGAATCGCAAGCGCGGGCGCTTTTGCCCTACGCGCGCAAGCCGGCCATCTTGGCCCGAATCGAGGCGGATATGGTGAAAAACCCGTGGGCCTGGCGCACGCGGGAAGATTTCGAGCGGAACGCCGCCCAACTGGCGAGCGATTCCGAGAGTCCGGCCGTCGCCGAACTCAAGCCGGCGCGCGTCGTCCGCGGCGCGGCTGCGGCGCGGAACGGCCAGCCCCTCGATACGATTCCGATTCGGCCCCGGCTGGTGAGCGATGCTGCGGGCGACGTGGCCACCCAGTGGACCGCGGCCGACATCGCCAGCGCTGTGGCAGCGCTCGAAACGATTGAGGAACTGCAACTGGTGACGCAGGCGGTCGCTGCCCGCCAACGAGAATTGGAAGGTGCCGCATGAGCGCGAAAAAGAAGCCCGCGGTCGGTTACATCCGCATGAGTAGCGACAGGCAAGAGGATAGCCCCGAGCGCCAGCGGATGGAGATTCACAAGCTGGCGGAACGGGAGGGCTACGAAGTCGTCAACTGGTACGAAGACTTGGGCATGACGGGGACCGAATCGGCCAAGCGCGAAGGCTTTCAAAAGCTGATGCGCGACGCGGAGAAACGCAAGTTCCGCGTCGTGCTGATTCACGAACAAAGCCGCTTGTCGCGTGAGCATGCGCTCGACTTCATGGAGCACCTCAACGCCTTCCGCCGCGCGGGCGTCACGTTGATTACGAGCCTGCGCGGCGTCGTGGATTACAACAACGTGGCCGGCCTTTTAATGTCGATGATCGACGCCCACGGCGCGCGGGACGAATCGCAGAAAATCGCCGCCCGCACTGTGAGCGGCAAACGCGCGAAGTACGAACGCAAGGAGCGCGCCGCCGGAAACTCACTTTTTGGCTATGACCGGGAAATGATCGACGAAACCGGCACGGTCATCAAGCGCGTTCATTTTCGGGAACGCTTCACCAAACCACCGGGCTGGCGGCAGCGGCTGGTCGTATCGGCCGACTTGGAAGCGGTGGCGGCGGTGCGCGGCGCATTCTCCCGCGTGATGAATGGTGAATTGATTCAGCACATCGCGGATGATTTCAACGCCCGCGGTCTACGCACGATTCTTGGCAATGAATTTAGCCATGAAGCCGTGAAAGACATTCTCACCAATCCCGTCTATCACGGCGCGCTGGTCGCTGGCCGCTGGTCGAAGGGCAAATTTCGTCGATTGGATGAAGACGGCATTATTTGGCACGACGACGCGCATCCACCGATTGTCAGCAAGGCTCTTTTTGATGCCGTACAGGAGGAACTCAAGGCCAGATATATCGAACATCGCCATTGCAAACCCGGGCGCTACTTGCTCGGCGCGCTGGTGCGCTGCGACCATTGCGGCGGGCGAATGTATGGCCGCAAAGAGCCGAAGGGGCGATTCTACGGCGCGACCGTCGCCCAACACGATGAACATCTTTGCCCGCGGCCGGCCTTCAGCGCGGATTTGCTGGAACGTGCCGTGATGCGGGTCGTGCGGCAGTATCTGCTGACGCCCCAAAATTTGGCGCGCATTCTCCGCTGCATGCGCGAAGCCGGCACGCCCCTCGATTACTTGCCAAGCGCGACGAATCAGCATCTTGCGGCGATTGATGAAAAAATTGCCCGGGCCGAATCCAATCTCGCACTGGCAGAAAACGAGGATGATTTTAGATCGGTGTCGCGGATGATGGCCAAATGGACTGAGCAAAGGCAGCAGCTAGAACGCGAATTGGCGCGGGAAGAACAATTCCTAACCGAAGAAAAACACGCGCGGGAGATGGTGCGCGAACTGAGCGAACACTTGGAACGCCTGGAAACGGGCGACCGTCACAAACTCTATCGGGCGTTGGCCGCGACGATTGACCGCGTAGTAGTTGGCAAGCGCATTGTGGGCCAAGATGCTTCGCGACGGGAAGAAGCCTATGGCTTTGTCGAGTTCCGCAAGTCTATCTTTCAGGGACGGCCAATTCCATTAACTGATCGGGAGCTTGCACCCGTTACGTCACGAACTTATTATCTGGTTGCTGACTTCCTTGCCAAATGTGGCCGGGCCATGACTATCTCGGAGCTATGTACGCATTTTGATTCGACGTGCGGCGCAATGTCGCGGCATCTTGCGAAAGCTGTCGATGCTGGGCTACTCGCAAGACTCGGCAAGGGACGCGGTTGGCGTTCTATATTACCCCCTATGTAATTGGCCAGTCCGGTCAGCATCGTCCGAGACCGCCGCCGATTTCGCGGCCGTCATGTATACCGACTCGCCGGCAGCCGACGTCGACAAGGACGTCGACCCGCTGGATGCCATCGAGCTCGAATATCGGGCAATGCTCACGCTGCCGACCGGCTGGAAGCTGGGCCAGATGCGGGCCGAGCACCCGGCGACGACCTTCGACATGTTCCGCGACGCGATGTGGAACGAAGCGGCGCGGTGCGTCCTCGCCCCGCACAATATCGCCACTGGCAACAGTTCGAGCTACAACTACGCCTCCGGCCGGCTCGACCACCAGGTCTGGGACCTGGCGATCGACATCGAGCGGGATGACGTCGAGACGATCATCCTGCAAAAGATCTTCGAGGCCTGGCTCCGCGAGTTTCTTTCCGCGAAGAGCGGGATCGCGCCCACCGACATCGATCTCTCGCTCTACTCGTGGCGCTGGTATTGGCCGCCCCGCGAACACGTCGATCCGGAGAAGAACGCGCGCGCCAAGCAGGTGCTCTGGGAAATGGGGATCATCGCGGACGAGGACATCTGGCTGGAAGAGGGCCTCCATCCCACCGAGCAGGAAGACAAGCTCGCGCGGCAACTCGACCGCCGCCGGCGGCTCGAACTGCCCCTCCCCGGCGGCCAGAACTTCGCCGCGCCGACGCCGGCCGAACCGCTGCCGGCATCGGATGCGGCAGCCGCGCCTAAGAGAGTCGTTAGGCGTTAGCTGTTAGCTGTTAGCCGTTAGCCAGAAGGCCCCCCTGACCCCTGAACCCCGACCCCTGACCCCTCATCGCTCTCATGGCCAAATCCCGCACCCGCCAGCGCCGCCGCCAACTCCGCGCCCGCGATCGTAGCCAACTCAGTTGTCCCCGTTACATTTGGTTCGAGGAGCAGCCGGCGGCGATCGCCGCCAGCGCCCCACCTGTCGGCACCGCGACCATCGCCGCGGCCGCCGCGACCGACGGCGCGACGCGGCTCCGCAGCTTCACGATGGAGGCCTATCGCGGCGGCCGGATGCGGCCCGCTGGTTTTTCGCTCCCCGTCGTCGTCGATCTTGCGGGCGTGGGCGTGGCGGCCGGCGACCGGCCCAGTTTTTTGCTGCACGACACCACCAAAATCGTCGGCCACATCCAGAAAATCGCGATCGACCGTTCGATCACCTGCGCCGGCGTCATCAGCGGCGTGGGCGAGGCTGCTCAGGAAGTCGTCCGCACGGCGGACAACGGCTTCCCCTGGCGGGCGAGTATCGGCGGCCCGATCGAGAAGCTCGTTTACGTCGAGGATGGGGAAACCGCCCAGGCGAACGGGCAGACCTTTACGGGCCCGCTGTTCGTGATCCGCCAGATGACGATCGTCGAGTGCAGCTTCGTTCCGCTCGCGGGCGACGACACTTCCGAGGCGCGGATTCTGGCCGGCCGGGCCGGCAATCAAGAACTCAAAGGGTCCACCATGAACTTTGCCCAGTGGCTTGCCGCGAAGGGTTTTTCTGAGGCCGATCTCTCCGACCAACAACGGCAGGCTTTGCGCGCCATGTTCGACGCCGAGCAGCAAGCCGGCGACGACGGCGACGGCACGCCCGCTCAACTCGCCGCCAGCGGCGACGCCAACTCTGCGACGGGCGCCACGACGGCAACCACTCCCTCCGATGCTGACTCGCTCCTCGCAACTCGATCCTCGCCACCCACTCCGCAGTACTCCACGCCCGAGGCCCTGAAGGCCGCCCTCGCGCAGGCCTCCGCCGCGGAACTCAGCCGCCAGGCCGAGATTCGCCAGGTATGCGCGCAGTACGGCGTCACCGAGGCCCACATCGGCAACCAGCGCGTGCAGCTCGAAGCCCATGCCATCGCCCAGCGTTGGGACCGCAATCGCACGGAACTCGAAGCGATGCGGGCCGCCCGCCCGCAAACGGGCCCCGCCGTCCACGACGGCCAGGTCGGCCGCGAGCTCATGGCCCAGGCGCTCGAAGCCTCGATCTGCCTATCCCACAGCATCCCGCCAGCGATCGCCGCGGACGGCATCCCCGAGCAGGCGATGAACCTGGCCACCGGCCGCCGGCTGCGCGCCCTCGGCCTCCACGCGCTCATGCACGAAACAATTCGGGCAGCGGGCGGCTATTATCGGCCGGGCCAGAACGACGATGAGTTCATTCGCACCGCCCTGCGGGCGGATGCCCAGCTGCGGGCCGCCGGCAACTCGACGATCTCCCTCTCCGGGATCCTCTCGAACACCGCCTACAAACGGATGCTGGCCGCCTACCAGGCCGTGCCGCAGCAGGTCCACGACCTCGCCTCGCGGGCGAACCACAAGGATTTCAAACCGGTGGACGGCTACCGGATGACCGGCCTCGGCATCTTCAAGAAGGTGGGCGAGGACGGCCAGATCGATTCGATGGAGCTCGGCGAGGACAAGTATACGAATCAGGTCGACAGCTACGGCCGGATCCTCGCGCTGAGTTACCAGAAGATCAAGAATGATGATCTGTCCGCGTTCATGGACATCTTCCGAATCATGGGCCGCGGGGCCGCGCTGGCGCTCCTCGAGGCCACCTACACGCTGATCAATAACGGCGTGACGGCCAATTTCTTTAGCGCGGGCAATAAGAACTACTTCTCGGGCGCCGCCACCAACCTGCAGATCAGCTCGCTCAAGACGGCCCTCCAAAAGTTCCGCGACCAGGTCGACGCGGACGGCAAGCCCGTCTCGATCGAGCCGACGACGCTGGCCGTCGGCACGGCCCTCGAAGTCGACGCGAATCAGCTCTTCACGGATGCCTTCGTCGTGGCGAGCACCACGGCCGACAAGCCGCTCCCGAGCTCGAATCCGTTCAAGGGCCGGTTCAAGCCCCACGTCGCGCCGCAACTTTCCAACACGACCCTGGGCGGCACCGCCACGGGCTGGGGCATCTTCGCGGATCCGAACGACGTGGCCGCCATTTGCATCGCCTACCTCGACGGCATGGAAACGCCCTCGATCGAATTCAGCCAGTCCGACTTCGACACGCTGGGCATGAAGTGGCGCGGCACGTTCCACTTCGGCGTCGCCTACGGCGATCCCAAGGGCGCCGTCTGGAGCAAAGGCGCGGCGTAGTTTGATGAGCGGCGAGTGGCGAGGGGCGAGAAACCAAATCCTGAACGAGTACAAGGTCGATGGTCGAGGGTCGAGTGTTGATGGCCAGAGACTGAACCCTAAACCCTCAACCCTCAACCCTCAACAACGGAGAGCACATGGCAGCACAAGTCAAATATCGCCGGGGCAATTGCCTCAAGGCGAATTACACGCCGGGCTCCGCGGTCGCGGCCGGCGACGTCGTCGTCATCAACAAGGTGCCCTACGTCGCCGATAGCGACATCGCCGCCAACAAGCTCGGCAGCGTCTCGTGCGGCGGCGGAATTTACGAGGGCACGCCCGACGCGGCCATCCAGGGCGGCAAGCCGATCTGGTGGGACGACACGAACAACAAATTCACCGAAACGGCGACGAGCAACGCCCACTTCGGCTACTCGGCCCCGGCCGGGTCGACGAACGGCGACACGCTGATTGAAGTCATCCACGCGCCGCAGGCCGTGACCGGCCTGTTGGTCTAACGCCCGCGACGCGAAGGAAACACCGCCAGCCGCCATGACCGACTTGTTTCACAGCGCAGCCGAATGGCGGGCGCGGCAGAGCCGCGCGCATGCCTCGGAGGTGCTGCGGTACGAGCGGCCGGGCGTCGGTTCGTGGGACGTGCCGCTAACGCGGGCCCGGGGCCAACACGAGGTCGTCGGCGACGACGGCGTCGTGGAAATGATCGATCGCTACGACTTTCTCGCGTCGCCCGAGGATCTCCTCCTGGCGGCCGAGCCGGTCGAGCCGCGGGACGGCGACCTCATCGTCGAGGTCACGGCCGCCGAACGCATCACCTACCGCGTGAGCGGCGAGACGGGCCAGCCCTGCTGGCGGTGGTGCGATGCGCATCGCCAGAAACTGCGGATCCACACCAAGATTTTCGCCCGCCAAGGCCTCGAGAGCTGACGATGACCGCCGACGAACTGGCCCAGGCCCTCGCCGAGTTCTACGCCGAAACGGCCGAGCCGCTCGTCGCGTTCGACGTCGAAAAGCCCGCGGACGTCGGCGTCGTCGACGGCGAACACGAAACCTGCCAGGTCTTCTGCGTCGCCAAGGACGAACGGGAGGAGCCGGTCGGCGACCGCGGCTACACCTGCAAGCGCGTCCGCGTCGTAAGCGTCGCCGTCAACGGCCGGCTCGACGACGAACGCACACTAGGAAAATACCTGCAGTTGGCCGAGCAGCTCCGGACGCTCCTCGAAGGAACGGAGTTCGGCCGGTACCTGTGGGACGGCAACGAAACGATCGTCCTCTGGGACGCCGAGGCGGTCCGCACGCGCAAACGTTTTTTGAGTCTGTTCGAAGCGACTTACTACGAGTTTTCCTAATTGGGAATGGGGAGTGGGGAATTCTGAATTCCCAATTCCACATTCCGAATTCCGCACTCCCCATTCGCCACTGAACCCTCAACCCTCAACCTTCAACATGGGATTCAACAAGCGCGTCTACACGGCTTCGCATGGCGGCTCGGGCGGCCGGAATCCCATTTTCACGGTGCGCAACCAGACGTTCCTCGATCGGCCCACGATCCAGGAAGCGCTCGAAAACAAATATCGCCGCGACATGATGAGCCTCGGCTATTGCTTGCGCAAGGTCATGCGGAACCTGCTGAGGTATCGCAAGCGAAAATCCGCTGAGGGAAAACCCCCCTCCGTGCACCAGGCCTCGAAGGGCGGGCAGAGCGCGCTGAAAGCCCTTATCGAATTTGGTTACGATCGGACGACGCGCTCGCTCGTCTGCGGACCGCAGCTGATCACATCGCCGACGCTGCCACTGGGCGGCAAGTCGGTCCCGCGCCTGTTGGACCAGGGCGGTCAGGCCTACATCCGTTCGTTCGGCGGCCAAAAGGTGTTGGCGACGTTCGGCCCGCGGCCTTTTGTGAAACCCAGTCTGGATGCCACGCTCGGGTCGAACAAGATCAGAGAGATCATCGAAAAGAATCCGCTCCTCGGTCGCAACATAAGGGGCCGCTAACATGGCGAAAGATTTTGTCCGCGGCGCGGACTACAAGCTCTACATGAACACCGGCACGCAGGCCTCGCCGACCTGGGTCGAGATCAAGGCCTGCGGCGACATCGACCTGGCGTCGAACCCCGCCGACATCGACGTCCCCGAACGCGGCATGGACACGGGCCATTTGGGCGGTGAGAACGACCCGTCGATCTCGTTCACTTTGTACGAGGATAAGGGAGACACCAACGTCGAGACGCTGATTGCGGCGTCACTCTCGAAGGTGATGCGCGAGGTCGCGGTCAGCCGGGGTCCGATCGCCACCACCGGCACCAAAATCTGGCGGCTCGAAGGGCTCCTGGTGGGGACGAAACTCACGGCCGCCCGCGGCAACGTCGCGGAATACGACGTCGAGGTTAAGCGCCACGCGAATAGCGATTTCAACCTGACGCGGACGACGGCGGCGTGACGAGCGGCGAGTTGCGCGGCGCGAGCGGCGAGCGACGAAACCCTGAACCCTAAACTCTCAACCCTAAACCGTCCCCATGAAAACCGTCGACCAAATCATCGCCCTCACCACGGCCCGCGCTCCGAGCGACGAAGAGGCCGATCCGCCCCGCATCGCGCACGTCGAGTGCCTTCGCGAGGATCTCTTGGCGGCGCTCGAACCGCGGAAGGCCAGCAATACTCGGGCAGCCGAGTTATTCGCCGGTGTCTCCGCGGCTGGCGAACGGAGCAAGATGATCGTCCAGCGCGAACATTTGTTGGAGGCATTGGGCCAGAGTGAGCGGGAAGGAGCGAGGAGCGAGACGGGCGAGACTCAAGAGTCGAGAGACAAGAGTCAGGAGCCGGAAATCTCAGATCTTAGATCTTAAATCTTACATCTTAAATCCTACATCCCTGAACCCTGTCCCCTCCCCATGTCCCAACCCAGTTTTCACGACACGCAAGGCCGCGAATACTTCCCGGCGCTCGACTATGCCCGGCTGTTGGCGATCCGCCAGGCGGGCGTCGACCTGGGGCACGTCGAGCAATTCGGCAAGACTTGGGCCCGGCTCCTCGTCGACGATCTCAAATCGCTGGATGTGATTTGGATCGCGATCGCGGGGCTGGTCGACGGCCAACCGGCCGCCGCGGTCAAGCTGAATGGCGAAAGGCTGACGTTCGCCGACTGGCTCGCCGCGATGAATGGCGAGGCCCTTGATGCGGCCCGCGAGGCCCTGGGAGTGGCCATCGTAAATTTTACCCCGCCCCTGAGACGGGGCACGATCCAGCAGAGTCTCCTGGCGGTCACGAGGGCCCATCGGGAAGCGATGGCCGAGGCGGAACAGAACATCCAGACGGTGCTCGACGAGCGCCTGGCCCGCGCCTTACAGCATGGGAAGCTGCCGCCCAAATTGGCGGAATCCTTGGCTACTTCGACTACCGCTGGACCCTCCGCGAGGCCTTGACGGCGCTCGAGGCCCGGCGGCGAGAGGATTGGGAAAGACTGGGGTGGGGCCTCGTGTGGATCGTGAACCGGATGCCCCATTTTGGCAAACGACGCCGGCCGCCCGTGCGGATGCACCAGGTGAATCCCTACCACCGCCAGGTCGGCCGGCCGAGCGGACTGTCGGATGATGGGCTGGAGGTCGCGCTCGACGCGCTGGCCGGGAGGACGGCATGAGTATCGCAGGCATCCGGGCCGGCCAGGCCTTCGTGGAATTTCTGATCAAGGACGACCAGCTCGATTCGGGCCTGGCGAAAGTCGGCAACAAGCTCACCAACTTCGGCAAGTGGGGTCTCGCTGCGAGCGGCCCGATCGTCGCCGGCTTCACGGCGGCGGTGGCCACGTTCGCGAGCGTGGGCGGCGAGCTCGATGACCTCCATCGCCGGACGGGCCTCTCGGTCGAATCGCTCAGCGAACTGTCGTTCGTCGCGAAGCAGAGCGGCACCGACATGGGCGTCGTCGAGAAGGGGATCAAGGAGCTGCAGAAGAACGGCATCGACCCGCTCAAGTTCGACGAGATCGCCGCCGACATCGCGGCCATCCCCGATCACACGGCCCGGGCCCAACGGGCAATCGACGTGTTCGGCGCAAAGGCCGGGGTAGCCCTCCTGCCGATGTTGGAAGATCTACAGGAAGGTCGCGAACGAGCCCGCCGGCTGGGCCTCGTCATGAGCGCCGAGGATGTGGCGGCCGCCGATCGGCTGGGCGACGCGTTCCTCGCCTCGAAAGACCAGATGGTGGCCCTCATGGCCCAGATCGGCGCGGCGATCGCCGGACCGCTGACGGAATTTCTGCTGTGGTCCCAAGAGATTGTCGCCCGGGCGATCGAATGGGTCCATGAGAACCCGCGCCTGGTGCAGACGATCGCGGCCGTCGCGGGCGCCGTGGCCATCGCCTCGACCGCGCTCATCACGTTCGGCACGATCATGACGATCATCACGCTCCATCCGATCGTCGCCGCGCTCGCGCTCATCGCGGGGGCCGTCGTCGGGATCGCCACCTACTTCGGCCTGGCGACGGACGGCGCGAAAGAATTCCAAAAGAAGCTCGATGGCATCCAGCAACCGACGAACCTGCAAACGTCGGCCATCCACCAGCAGGCCGCGGCCCTGCAGCTGCGACTGCAGGGCGTCCAGGCCGGCATGTCGCCGGCGGCCGTCGTCTCGCCCGATACGTCGGCCGCGGCCGCCCGCGTCGCGAATGCGTTCAATGATTCCGCGCTGGAGTACTTGCGCGGCATCCTCGGCGCGACGCAGGGGCTCTACGACCTGGCCCGGCTCAACAAAGGGGGCGTGAAGGCGGCGGCATTATGAGCATTCGTTATCGCTTCGGACTCATCACCGGCAATCGCGACCAGCCGATCCTGCCCGTCACGGTCTGGGAGACGACGGGCGGCCTCTTGGATCGCGATGCAGCGCTGGCGATTGTGGAAGCGAACGCGCCCGCCACGATTCTGGGCTGCGGCTACGTCGGCGTCGACACGCTCACGGAGCGGAGTGGAAATGCGATCGCGTTCGCCGTGACCTACAAACTCAAGGGCACCAATGCCTTCCTGCGCAAAGGGGATGTGGCCGCCCAGGCGAAGAAGCTGTATCACTTCCTCGCGGCCGGCAAGGTCTACGGCGCGAGCGGCATCGATCTCACCGACGATCATGGGGCGCTCAAGTGGAAGGTCGATCAGCAGCGGTCGCAGGAAGAGTTCAATGCCGGCAAGCCGCTCGAAATCAGTCCCCACAGCGAGACGCGTTCGATCGACCTGTTGGTGACGAAGGATTTCATCACCGACAAATTCATGGACAAGATGGAATCGATCTTCAGCCGCGGCGCGTTCAACGCGGCCGGCCTCTTCGGTCATCCGGAGAAGACGTTCCAGGCGGTGCGCTTCGCCGCCAATGAGCGGAGCCAAAACGAGTGGGAAGCCTCGTTCGGGTTCGCCTTCCAAGCGAAACAGACCGACGTCGAGGTCGGAGATGATGTCAAGATCCCGACGCTCTACGGCAACCAGCACTATTGGCTGGTGACGAAGGATACCTACCTCGCCGGCTCGATCCAGCCGAAGGTGCAGAAGGCCGTCGTCGGCGACGCCTGGCCCACCGACGACTTCAGCTACTTGCCGCAGACTGGCAATCTGACGACCCGCAGCGGCGACCATGCGGGGGTCGTGACCACGCCCTACGAACATTCGATCGTGGGAGGCGGCGGGGCGAAGGTCGATCTCTTTTGGAACGGCGGCTACGCCCAAGCCACGATCGGTAGCACCACCACGCTCACCGTCGATTTCAATTCTGGTACCGTCGATGCCTTACCCGCCGTGGGCACGCTCCTGGTCGTGAAGAAGGCGGTGCCCTGATGGGTCGCATGCGGAAATTCCGGGTGGGTGATCTCCTCGAAGGCGTCCCCGTCGAGACGATTAACGCGCACACCGATTTCGTCGCCGCCGCCGAACAGCAGTTGGCCGCCAGCGTCGATCCGCGGCACGCCAAGCAGAAGTCGCCCTGCCTCGTCCGGATCGCTTGGACCGGCAGCGCTCCGCTCGCGCCCGGCCGAGCCGTCATGCTCACCGACGTGTTGTTCGACGAGCATACCGCCGACTACTCGCCCCATGAAGGGCTGGTCTTACTCGCGGACGAGTTCGCCCCGACGGGACGCTGGGGCGCCTTTGCGATCGTGCTCGAACCGTGCGCTGCCGCGGGCGGCGGTAGCACCTATCAAATGGCCACCGCCCTCGTGCCCAACTGCTATTGGGCGAAAGTCAACGTCACCGACTTCGCCCATCAGCGCTGCATTCGCCCCACGAGCGGCACGCTCATGGAGAGCTCGCCGATCGACGGCAACCCGATCGTGTGGAAGGAAGGTGGCACCGGTGAGAAATGGGCCATCGTCGGCCTCGAATTGGGTCCGGTGCGGGAGCAACTGGCGGTCGTGAAGGCCATCACCGAGGCGGGTTCTACGACCGGCTACGGCTCGACGGTAGATAGCACGTACGGCATTCATGAATTTCCGGTCGTGGAACTGTATCTGCTCGTCGCGCATGGATTTACCGACATCGATATCGGCCAGAAGGTGCTCAGCGCAACGACGGCGTTCGCGCTGGATGTTCGACGCGAGGGCGCTCCGCAGATTGGCGACGTGGTGCGCGTCTGGGCGGAGGACGGGGCTCCCGTCGTCCCCGGCGATTCGAATGCGAGCGCGTATCGCAATCTATTTTGCGACGTGGTCAACGTCGGCGATTACTTGCGGGGCCTGAGCACGTTCGTGACTGCGAACTACCAGGTGCTGATCCACCAGGACGGCAGCAGGGGCCTCGAATGGGCGGACGTCGAGGATGTCGTCACCACGGGCGGCGGTAGCGGCGGCGGCGGTAGCGGCGGTGATATCGTGGCTGAGGGCTACGCGATCGACATCACCGGTACGCTCATAAAGACGATTCACAACAACCCCGCGGAGTGGACCGACTTTGCCGGCGGCCAGATGCAAATCTTTCTGCACTTCGCGGGAGCGGCCGCGCGGACCGATCCGAAATGGCGGACGGTCAGCAATTATCTGTCGAACAAAGATCAGATGTGGTGGCACCGCCACGGCGTGTTTCAATTCCAAACCACCGACGATTACGACACCAGTTTGCCGCAGCAGTGCATCAGCGACCAAGGGAATTGGAAGTGGGTCACGGCCACGAAGTTAATCAGTTTCATTTTTCACTCCGCCACGCTCGGGGCGATCAACGCGGCCGCGAAAGTCGGCGGCGGGCCCACGATTCTGCCGACTGAAATCACCGTCGAGATTTGCGAAGAAGATGCGGTAACGCACCACTTGCAACCAACCGGCCAAACCACGGTCGTGCAATATCGGGACGGCATCACGTTACCGCAGCTCTCCGTCGGCCACGTCTACGCCGGCGAAGCGCTCCAGGTGTACGGCGCGCGGATACCCGTCGTGCTGTCGATCTATTGCAAGGAGTGGGATGAATAACATGCCTGGAGTTCGCGGACTAAAGCGCTGTCTCTGCGACGCCAATCGCGTCTTCGGCTGGTCCGCGCGCCCCAAACCGCTCGTCGACGACCTCGGCGACCCGATCTATACGTCGTTTCTGTACGATGCGAGCGCGGTCATCATGCCCGCCGTGAACGCCCCCTATGTCGTGGAACGGGGTGGCGTGCCTATGGGCGGAACCCCTAAACCAGACGGCAGCTTTTCGGTTGGATTGCCCATCGTGGATGTGCTGAGCGGATTCGATGTCGGCGCAATTGAGTCGGCGCTCAGCGAGGTTCACGGCGCGCGGGTGGTTTACGATGACGACGGCACGCCCCGAGTGGTTTACGTCCTCGGGAAGAAACAGGACGTGGGCAGCGGTGTGCTCGACTGGGGCGATGGTCTGATGAGCAAGCCCTGTGCGTTCGTCTGCATCAATCTCAGAACGGGCGAGGCGGATACCTACTATTTGCCGCCCAAGGCCCGCTTCGGTCTGCCGCAAGATGCTGGCGTGGACTGGGAAGGACTGATCCCTTACGGGCTGGATGCGATTGCCGGCGGCGGCTATGTGTGGCACCCGGCCTGTGTTGGATTCTCGCGTGACGGTGTCGTGATCGCCGAGAACTATCGCGTCGCCGATGGCATTGGCAACGTGATGCGGTTTCGCTTCAGCGACGGGGCCTGGTCCGTGGGATTCGGCGAATCGGCGACAACCACCGACGGCGCATACATCTGCATGCCCGCCCAAATGAGTGGCGATGGCGGCGCCTGGGTCGTGGCGAAGGAATACAACACGAAGAAACTCTTTACGGGCCGCTGGACGAACCTGTTGGGCTTCCACAATCACAACGAACCCGATCCGTTTGCTGGCCCGATTGCTGCACTGCCTGCCGTGCTGACACCGGCCGAGCAGCTCAACCGCCACGATAACAAAACTGGCTGGTCGCCCGCCTGGCTGGATTGGACAGCCATCGCCTATACTCGCCGCGGCGGTTATGACTACTTGATCATTCGGCCGCAAGACGAGTTCGGCTATCAAGACAACGTGTATTTCGACGGCCGTCGCAAGGTGTGGCTTCCGGCAAAGGGCTACAATAATATCTATGCATTTGAGAATGGCGATGTCGTGTTGGCCAGCCCGCTCGGCGTGAAATATGTGAACGCCAATGGGACGCAGCGGTGGTTGTGGGTGGCCCCGCAATACAGTGAGGGCGACCCCGGCGGCGGCGCGAATGAGCAGCCATTTCTCAGCGGGAACAATGAGTGCGTCCAGGTGAAGAATGTTTCGCTCATTAAGATTACCAGCACGGACCCGACTCTAATTGACGCTGCCAGCACGGCGCACCTCGATGCCCGCGACTGGTCGCCGCACGCCGACGGCTATGTCGAGTGCGCGATTACGCTCAGCCGCGAGGGTAACCCGCCCACGTGCGTGATCCATCGGAGCCTGGATCGAGTCACGGGCAATTACCAAATGAACTTCTACGCGACCAACGAAACGCTCGACGCGAAGTACGACGGCGCGACACCACAGTCGCACCGGGCGTTCTACGGCCGCCAGATCGGCGGCATGAGTTTCGATTGCGTCCCATCGTGCGAATGCAAATGTGCTATTTCCGGCCAGTTGGCCTATTAACAAGGAGCAAACCCAATGTCCGATTTTCGTTTACCCAGCGGCAGCATTGGCAACCGCGAAGTGTCGAATGCCGATGGCAACCAGATCACGCAAGATAAAGTTTACCATCTAACCAAATATACGGAGCGCTTCGGCCTGGCGATTGGCGCCATGCCGACGACGCAAGAGGTGATTCTTTTTCAGGCCGACAAGGCCGGTCAGCTCGGCCCAGATATTTCGGCAGCGCTTAACGACTCAGGAACCAGTACGTCGGTGTCGTTTGACGTCAAGAAAAACGGCGCGACGGTGCTGACTGCGGCCATCAATGTCGTGCACGGCAGCGGGGACCGCGTGCAGGTGGCGGGCACGTTTGCCTCGGCTGCCGCGCAAGCCTACGCTGTGGGCGACGTGCTTAGCTGCGCGGTCACGGCCACCAGCACGACTGGTGCTCAGGGGCCGATGCTGAACTACCAGCGGATTGAGCAAGGCGATTAACGACCAGGCTGAAAGGTCTGCTGTAACTTGGTGATGGCGCTCTTGGCCCTCTATTTGACATGTTCGCGCCCAGAAAATAGCCAATCGATGGACACGCGAGACCAACGCCAACCAGCAGCGCGCAGGGCGGTGGCTGCGGAATTAAGCGGCGCCGTGAGCTATTGCTAGGCAGGGAATGACCACTGCCGCGTTGCAATCTGGGCAGTGGGTTGAAGTCCCGCCCATTTATCGGCAGTCTGAAACGACCTCTGGCACGCACGGCACGTTACGCGAATTGCCACCGTCCACCTCCCCGCGGCGTATGTAGTTGTTTTTTGTATCGAACGCCTTTTTGACATCGGGGATTCTAGCCAAAGGGACCAGTCGGCGCCGCATATCGCTCGATTATTTCCGCGGCACTGGAGACACCCGAGCGTTTTGGAGTCCGTCGTTGTGGGGGGGCAGCGCGCGAAACAAACTCTGTTGCGGAAACTGGCTCTTCTGCGAAGCCCCAAAGCATCTTCTCGCTAGGAAGGACCCGTGAAAATTTTCCTGTCGCAGTGCGCCGTCATGCCCGTGTTTTCTTTGCAAAAGTCGGCGCTTCGTCGTTTACAAGTTCCATCATGAAGAAACTCAGTGCTCCCGAAGATCCCAAGCCGATTCGCATCACCAAGGCCCTTCTTGACGAATGGGCAGCAGCTGAAGAACGTCGCCTGCTGCTCAGCGGAGAGGCCCGTGACATAGCCAAGCGTCAGCGGGAAATCGAGGAGGCGCTCAAGCCCGCCATCCTAGCGAAGGCTGGCGATACGCGTCGCATTGAATCTTGCGGCTTCGAGCTGGCCATCATAACTGAAAAGGGCAGCGTCGGCTGGAAAAGCGAATTCATTCGCGTTGCAGGATTGAAAGAAGCCAACCGCCTGATCGCCGCCGCTCCTGAAAAAGAGAAGGTCGAGATTCGACAACTCTGATCTCGCCCATTCCGTTGAGAAGCCATCTCGCTGGCGATCTGGACTGAAAATCCTGGTGTCGCCGGTTCGATCCCGGCCCTGTCCACTGGTTAAGCCCCTGGATTCAGGGGCTTTTTTATTGGTTCCCGTCGAATCAGCGCTTCCCTCTATCCATTTGTACCCACTTTACGCCCTACCAGCCAGTTTTGCCGGCAGTTTCGCCAGTTTCGCTGGCCTTCTGCCAAGCATGGATCGTGCATTGTTCCAGCGTCTATTTCGCCGGTAGCAAGTTGGGGGCTGCCGCCGAGAAATCTGCTCGAAATTCATCTCGATCTCGAACCAGAGAACCACGATTTGCCCCAGGGTACCTTGTGAAACCAGGCTTTGACGCTCAAGGGTGAGCTTGGCCATGAAGACGCTGACATCTATTGCGGTAGGATCTGCGACACTCAGTTCGCAATCGTCCAACTATTGCCGCTGTGAGTCGGTGGGGAGCCGTTCGATTCGCCAGAGCAGCATCTGCCTCGACGATAAGGAAACTGGTACTCCTTCCTCGAGTTCCGATCCCGAGCGATTGACCTTCGCTCCGGTTGCCAGGTCGGTCAACGAATAATGCGCAAGTGCCTCGACCGTGAACCACTCTGGAAATTGATTGATTCGCGGATAATCCAACGGTAAACGCAGGTACTCGCGATGGCGCGGGCGATCGAAAAGGATCCGACCCTTCCAAGGTTCGTCGGCCGTTAGAAAGACGCAAATGTTCTCGCCATCGCGCGCGGCTCCCAACCGCACATCGGCGCGCCACGGCGAAACGTGTACCCCCAACGTCTTCCACAAAGCGTACATGATCGAAGTCCGCGCGAAGTTCCCGTCGCCGTGCCAACCCTCAATGATCCCATCCGGTCGCTGCACGCTCCACATCAAGCGAATCTGCCGATCGCACCACGTCGCGGCCGAATTCACCGGCAAACGATTGATGAGGTTGAGCGCACTCTCGGTGGAATCAGCAGTCGCATCCATCGTGCTCTGATCGGCCCAAGGGACGCCTTCATACTTATCGAGCAAGTTGTTGAGGCAGTGCGAAATCGCCTCTCGATATGCGGGGACGTCATCGGCAAGCGACATTGTGTAGAAGCCATCATATATGTATCCCCACGTGTCGCAGGGCTTACCGCTATTCGCGCCCGTCCGCGGATGATACGAAGAATAGAGCATGCCATCGGCATTGCGGCCTTTCGCGAGGATGTTATCGAATATCTCGCGCAGCGGCTGCTGATACGCACGCTGTTTATCGCGACCTTCCCGGCCGACGGCCACGTACAATTCGGCCAAGCCGTTCACCACTTCACCGCCATGATCTTGCAGTCGCAACTCCGTCAGATTTCGCGTCGGGTGATGATCGCCCAACAAATAATAGTCGCCCAATCGTATGGCCCAATCGAGATACTTACGATCGCCCGTGAACCAATAAAGTCGTGAGTTTGCCTGGAGCAAATCTCCGTTCACTTCGAAGTTGAGCGTCGGGATTTTGCCAAATGGCGTTTCGATGGCCGCGTTCTTCCAAATATCATCGATGATGCCCACCATCCGCTCCGACCAAGGGCTTGGCCCCAACCACTCGGTCAACGGAATGAGCCCGTCCTTTACATATTCCGCGTTATCGAAAACGATTCGGTCCAGATTGATTTCGTTGAATTCGAAGCCGTGCTTGGAAAACTGATATACATCGCCAAGCCGGTCGACCCGCTTGGTAATTTTCGCTTCGGTCGACAATATCTCGCGCATTCGTCCGCGAAATAGCGGTTCATCAGTGAGCGCGCAAGTGAGAACCATGAACGGGTAATTGTCGGCACCGCAATTACGCCCGTTCCAATGGTCGCGGCCTTGGCGCAGATTTTCTGGAATGAGCCCTGTTTCGGGGTCGGCCTGCGCCAACCAGCCCTCGACGTAACGGTGACACCGGTAGAGACTCTCGGCCGCCAGTCGCGAATTTCGCTCGGCTTCAGCAAATGGCGGCCCGGCCGCCCGCAGTTTGCGCGACTCTTCGCCGGCTGGCACTTGATCCCATTTCGCTCGCATCTCAGGAAACGATTCGGCGCCCAACGCCGGAAATCCAACGCGAGACAATATCGCAAGCGCGATAATACGAACGAAAAACCGCGTTCCAAGTGTTCCATCAACCATTGAAATACCACCAGTTATCGGATACACACGCGAATACCGGTCGCCAGCAAATTGGTGTCGCCATAGTTCGCGTGAAGAAACAAATTGTTATCGCCCAGAACTTCAATGTTAACTTGCCGTTCATACTCTGCATTAGTGCTGACGATTGTTTTCGGGCTGCCATCGCTTGCCGGGGAGGCGTCATCGTCTGTGGCACCAGCGCCGCCGCCTGCTTCGCCACCGCTCAAACTCATTTTTTCGAATTTGCAGGAAGCTCTTGATCCCTGGGGCCAACTGCACATCAGTGTCACACCCGTACGCTTGTTTCGCCAGTGTGAGCCACTGGATTTCACCGTTGCCGCCTGTATTCCTAAAGAGAACGGCACCTGGGAAGTCTTCGGCCAGCAACTTACGCCCGTGAGCCGCGGGAAAAATCCCTACGATGAAATCAACTCGTGGAAACTGATCCGCGCCATCACGCGCGACGGCGAAAAGTTCGAAAACGTCGAAACGGTCATCGATCAGCCCGCCGCCGCTTGGACGCAACACATGGCAATTGCCTACAGCCCCCTTGCCAAGGAATATCTGCTGCTGAAGTTGAAGGCCGATTCTTATGGATTTGCCTACACCGCTTTCTTCAGTTCTGATGGCAAGCACTGGCAGCCCTATGAGAAAAACCCCCTCTTCTATGACGGCGATGCCATCAGCCTCTTTTGGAGCCCAGTGCTCAAGCGATTCGTGTGCGTGAACAAAAGTCTTCAGCCCTACCGCAAGCATATTCGCGATCACGGCGGAACGACGCAAACGCTCCACGACGAGGCGCTGCGCGATCGGCGCGTGCTGATGATGCGTTCCAGTCCCGATGGCCGTCATTGGGAACCATCCGTCACATTGCCCGACGTGTGGGACCGGCACGGCCAGAAAGATTCACTTCCGTCCGGGTTCCTGACCGTTCCCGATGCCCAGGATCCGCCCGACTTGGAATTCTACAGCGGAAATGCGTTCTGGTACCATGATCGCGCCTACATGATGGTGCTCAACTACGCCGCCAGCGCGCTCACCGCCGGTAAACACGCGCCGCATTTGGATAACGAATGGTGGACCAGTGCCGACGGCCTCCGTTGGGAACGCCCGGCGCGTGGTATTAACGCGCTCGACGTCTTCCCCGAAGTGATTCGCCTCGAATCTTCACCACTGATCGCCAACGGCATGATTCTCTTTCCCCGCGGCAAGCTGTTGCTGGGGCTGCCCGAAGATCGCATTAGCGGCATTAGCGCCCGGGCCAACGGCGAATTCTCCACGCACTCGTTCAAAATGCCGCCAGCCGAGCTACGATTGAATGCCGCGGTTCCCTCGCCCGATCGGCTTTTTGCGAGCGCGCAAGCGTACGTCACCGTGGCCCTGCTCGACGAAAATGGCGCCGTCATACCCGGTTTCGAAGCCGACAAGTGCGTCCTGAGCAATATCGATCGCCGCGACATTCCACTAAGATGGGGCGATAAATCCGCGCGCGAACTCGCCGGCAAGACGATTCGCCTTCGATTCACATTGCGTAGCGCCACGATCTATGCGGTGACGGCAACTCCGACGCCCTAAGTCCATCGTTTAGCCGCGATGCGCAGCAGAGCGAGTCTCGCACGGAACCGCAACCGTCGATTTACGTCGTTGGTAGTTCAATATTTGTCCTTATGCCGCCTTTAATTCGACTCAATGAAGTTACGATCGCCTTCGCCGGCCCCCCGCTGCTGGATGAAGTTTCTTGCCAGGTCGAAACAGGCCAGCGCATCGGTCTACTAGGCCGCAATGGCTCTGGCAAAACCACGTTCATGCGTTTGCTTAGTGGCGAAGCCACGCCCGATCATGGCGAGTGTCTGGTTTCGCCCGCGGTGAAAGTCGCGTTGCTTCCGCAAGAAGTTCCCCAGAACTTGCCCGGCACGGTGTGCGACACTGTCTTGTCCGGCCTGCCCCCCGAAGACCTCGACGATGCACATTTGTGGCAATCGCAGCAGCGTGCTAATCAGCTGCTAACGCAGATGACGCTGGACGGCTCCTTGAATGCCAACAGTTTATCTGCCGGAATGAAGCGGCGCGTCTTGCTGGCCAAGTCGCTGATCAACAACCCGGACGTTCTCCTCCTCGACGAGCCCACGAACCACCTCGACCTCGATACGATCACTTGGCTCGAAGATTTTCTGCTGCGGTGGCCCGCCTCGCTCATTTTTGTGACGCACGACCGCGCGTTCCTCCGCGCGCTCGCCACGCGCATTTGGGAAATCGACCGTGGCCACTTGTTCGATTGGTCCTGCGACTACGACACATTCGTGGAACGTAAAGAGCAAGCTTTGGCGGCCGAGGAGAAACAAAATGCACTCTTCGACAAAAAACTCGCCCAGGAAGAAGCCTGGATTCGTCAGGGCATCAAGGCCCGCCGTACCCGCAATGAAGGGCGCGTGCGCGCCCTCAAGCAAATGCGTCTCGAACGCGCTCATCGACGCGAAAGGCTCGGGAACGCCAAGCTCGAAATTCAAGCGGCCGAACGCAGCGGCGCACTCGTCGCTAAAGTCAACGACATCTCATTTGCCTATGGCGACCGCACGATCGTGCACGATTTCTCCACCGAGCTCATGCGCGGCGACAAGATCGGCCTCATCGGCCCCAACGGCGCCGGCAAGACGACGCTGCTGAAGTTGTTCCTCGGCGACCTTACACCCCAAACCGGTTCCGTGAGATTGGGAACAAATCTGCAAGTCGCTTATTTCGACCAGCTTCGCGAACAACTCGATCCCGAGAAATCCGTCCAAGACAATCTTGGCGCCGGCGGCGATATGGTTCGCATCAACGACCGCTCGCGCCACATCCTCGGCTACCTGCAAGACTTCCTGTTTACGCCCGAACGGGCACGCACGCTCGTCCGCTTTCTCTCCGGTGGCGAGCGAAACCGCTTGCTGCTCGCCCGCCTGTTCCTGAAACCAGCGAACGTAATCGTGCTCGATGAGCCCACGAATGATCTCGATTCCGAAACGCTCGAACTCCTCGAAAATCGGTTGGTCGATTTTCCCGGCACCGTGTTGCTCGTCAGTCACGACCGCGAGTTCCTCAACAACGTGGTGACGTCAACCATCGCCTTCGAGCCCAATGGCGCTCGCGAATACGTGGGCGGATATGATGACTGGCTCCGCCAACGACCCAGCCAAATTCCACGGGAAACTAAGAGTAAACGGCCATCCAGCGGCCAGCCCGCGCAGGTCGCGGAACCGGTTCCGCAAAAGAAGCGACGCCTCTCTTACAACGAACAGCGAGAACTGGAATCCTTACCCGCGAAAATCGAATCACTCGATGCCGAAGTCGCCCTGCTTCACGACCGCATGGCCGACCCGTCATTCTACAAGCAGCCCGCCGCGGAAATTGCTCGCGTCCAAGCGCAGGCCAAAGGACTCCACGACCAATTAAATAGCGCCTACCAGCGCTGGGAAGAACTTGAATTGCTCGCGAAATAGTTGGTGGCTATTATTGCCCCCCGCGCACGACGAACACCAGCATGCCGATAAAATGGCATGCGCTACCCGACATCACACATACGTGCCACGCGGCATGGAAGTGCTTTACGCGCTCGTCATAGATCAGAAAGACCGTGCCGACCGTGTAACACAAACCGCCGGCCAAGATCGCATCGAGCACGCCGCTTGGCGCCACCTGTAGCAGCGTTGGAATCGTCACGATAGGTAGCCAGCCAAGCATCACATAGGACGCAACGGACACGGCCTCCACTTGATGCCCAAAAAACGTCTTAGAAATAAACCCCACGCTAGCGACCAGCCACATGACGACGAGCAGCACATCCCACTGTGGGCCGCGTAAGTATGCCAACGAAAACGGTGTGTAAGTTCCCACAATCAACAGGTAAATGAACGCTTGATCGAGCTGCCGAAACAGTGACTTCCACCGCACGCTCGTCGCGCTGTGCGAAAGCGTGCTCATCGCATATACCGACATCAAGCTGACGAGATATACGCAACAGCCCACCGCCAACTGAAAGTTGTTGACCGCCAGCACGCCGTCCATCATCACGAGCGACCCAGCAGCGGCCAACAAAAAGCCGAGCCCGTGCGTAACCGTGTTGACAAACTCCTCGGCCTCGGAGCGCCGCCAGGCAGCGTAGTCGGGGCGTATTTCGGCATATTGTTCCATCGTTGGCACTACTCGGGGGAAAGCGTACTGGTATCCAGTGGGGGGCGTGGCGCGCGAGGTCAATGTGCTTTTCGGCCAACGGATTCACGGAAATAGCGTTATATCTCGGCCGGCCGCTTCAATCCCTTCACCCGTAGAGTTTACCCAACCATAATTGACAACGCAGCCCGTCGAAACAAGTGCGACATTCCCCCCTCCCCCTCTCCCAGACACTTTTCGGATAGTCTCTCAGGGAATTTGGCGGCCATATCCCCCAAGTTTTCGTGCTGGTCAAGTACGTCGAAAAACGAGTGCGATGCCAAACATCGACCGCTATGATGTCATCGTAATTGGTGCGGGGGCGGCTGGCCTGCTTGCCGCTAGCTGTAGCGCCGAACGCGGTCGCAAAACACTGCTTATAGAGAAAAATCGTAAAGCCGGTGTCAAAATCCTGATTTCCGGCGGTACCCGCTGCAACGTTACCCACGATTGCGACGCCGCCGGGATCATCGCGGCGTTCGGCTCGGCGGGTACATTTCTGCATTCGGCTCTCGCCGCCTTTGGCCCACATGATCTGCTCGACATGCTTCACGCGGAAGGCATCCCCACCAAGATCGAGCCCGGCGGCAAGGTCTTTCCCCAAAGCGATCGAGCGGCCGATGTCCTCGACGCACTCCGCCGCTGCCTGCATCGCAGCGGTGCCCAACTTTCGCTCGCCGAACCTGTGAAATCGATTTCTCGAAATCCCCCTCTCCCTTTGGGAGAGGGCCGGGGTGAGGGGGAACTGCCAGGCGAAATTGACGCCGTAAACGAGCGCCGCGCCGCAACAGCATTCAAAGTCGAAACTTCCCGCCGCGCCTTGCACTGCGACAAACTCATTGTCACCACGGGCGGCAAAAGCTACCCCGGCTGCGGCACTACCGGCGATGGCTATCGCTGGATGGCCGATATTGGCCATACCATCCACCGACCCCGTCCGGCCCTCGTGCCTCTCACCAGCGACGAACCTTGGATTCGCGATCTCGCTGGCGTCACGATTGCCGATGTCGGGGTGCGCGTCATCAATGTGGCGTCGGCCGCCTCGCTCCCATTGCCGCAGAACCGTCCGCACCGCCCCTCAACTCTAGCGCGCGGCGTGCTGATCGAACGCCGTGGCTCGCTGCTGTTCACGCACTTCGGTCTCTCCGGCCCCGCTGCTCTCGATGTCAGCCGTGCGGTCACCGCCGCAGCCAGCCCGCGCGACATTCTGCTCAACATCGATTTTCTTCCTGGCATTGGCAAGGCGCAGGTCGAACGACAATTGTGCGCCACCGCGGCGACCGACGGCAAACGTCTCATTGCCACGATTATCGCCGAACGATTGCCGCGTCGCCTCGCCGATGCTCTGTTGCGGCTTGCCGGCATTCCGCTCGAACGACGCGCCGCCGAATTATCAGCTACCGAACGTGCAAAGCTCGCCGAACAGCTAAAGAGCTGCGCGCTCCGCATCACCGGCACACGCGGTTTCGACAAAGCCGAAGTCACGGCCGGCGGCGTCGCGCTCGATGAAGTCGACTCGCGCACCATGCAAAGCAAGCGGGTGCCCGGCCTCTACCTTGCCGGCGAAATTCTCGACCTCGATGGCTTCATCGGCGGCTACAACTTCCAAGCGGCCTTCTCCACCGGTTACCTCGCCGGCCAAAGCGTGTAGGTCAGGCTTCAGCCTGACAGGCTTCGATTGGTCTCGCATACTCAGTTGCGATGCCCGGCTCCAAGCCGCAGGCGAGTCCCCGGCCCATTGCTAACGACGGGTGGCTGCGGTCGAGCCGCAGGCGAGCCCCCAGAAGTCGGCCTACATTATTCCACCAAACACCAACGGCAAAAACTTCCAACAAAACAGCGTGACAACCGTCGCGCTCACGATGTTGAGAACAAACCCGGCCCGCACCATATCGCGCATTTTCACGTGGCCAGTTCCATAAGCAATCGCATTCGGCGGCGTCCCCACCGGCATCATGAACGCCAGATTATTGGCAAACGTCGCCGGAATCATCAAGAGCGCCGGCTCCAGGCCATTTGCCTTGGCCATCGCGGCAAATATCGGCATCAAGATGTTCGAAGTGGCCGTGTTGCTCGTGACTTCTGATAGAAACGTCACGGTAAAACAGATCACGGCCGTCGTCGCCAAGATCGGCCAATCTCGCAAACCGTGCATTTGCTCGCCAACCAACGTCGACAGTTTCGATTCCTCAAACGCGTTGGCAATGGCAATGCCGCCGCCAAACAAAATGAGGATGCCCCACGGAATACTCGCCGCCGTTGGCCAATCGAGTAGATGTTTCCCCTTTTCGCCCGTGCCACTGGGCGTGAGAAACAACGCGAGCGTGGCCGCAATCGCCACCGTCATATCTCCGCCGCCGCTTTTGGGAATATGAAGCAACGCAGCCCAACCACCGTTCGGCACATCGCGAGTAATCCACGCCAAGCACGCCAGCCCAAAAATCGTTAGCGTCCTCTTCTGGGGCGACGTCCAAGGTTCGCGGGCGGCCCCGTGCAATTCCTCGGTCTTGCCGATTCGCAATGTCAATAGCAGCCAAGCAAGAACCATCATGACCAGCGACAACGGCACGCCGAACAACATCCATTGATAAAACAGAATCGGCCGCCCCGTCACATTCTGGTAAACCGCGATGCACACCCCGTTCGGCGCCGTTCCGATCGGCGTCGCGATTCCACCAATACTCGCCGAATACGCGACCCCCAGTAGCAGCGGCACGGCGAGTTTCCCCGAACGGTCGCGGTCGATAATCGCCATCGCCACGGGCAGCATCATGAGCGCCGTCGCCGTGTTCGACATCCACATGCTCGCGAACGTCGTCGCCATCATGATGGCCAACACGATTCGTCGCCCACTGCCGCCGCCCACGCAGGCAATCGTCGCCTGGGCAATCTGGCGGTGTGCTCCCCAGTACTCCGTCGCCTTCGAGAGCATGAACCCGCCCATGAACAGCAGCACGATTGGGTCGCCGTAGGCCTCGGCCGCTTTCCGCTCCGTGAGTACGCCGGTCAGTGGAAACACCACGAGCGGCACCAGCGACGTTGCCGACAACGGCAGCGCCTCAAATACCCACCAGCATGCGCATAGCGCCGTCACCGCCGCCGTCCAACACTGCGGACGCGTGGCAGCGGCATGGTCCATCCCAAGAAACACCGCCGCCGCTACGCAGACCCCTAGCAACAACATCCAAATTCGCTGCGACATACGTCCGCCCACCAAGGCTCTGTTTACAAATGCGATCGTTACCGACTTTCGCCGGGCGCCACTGCTAACTCGTTAGCAGTGCCTTGTTCGGCTTTCAGCTTGTGGTTTGCACCAGTTAGCAGTTGATTGCAGGATTCCGCCGCAAGCCGTTCTTCACCATTCACAATGCTCGACAAGCCAGCAGTGCCACCCTACGTCGTTAACCCCGGACGCGAACGTAGCCGAATTCGCAAGAATTCGGACAGTGTGGGGCCGAATTCTTGCGAATTCAGCTACGTGAAAAACATGGTTAACGGCGTAGAATGCCACCCGGCACCCCGCATGTCATTCCTCGTGAACCACCGTTGGCTCACCTCATTGTGGCCTCGCCGCGCTGGGCATCACCAAATTTTTTCACGAAAACTCTTGCAACCCGCCACTTCCCATGTTAAAGTGCCAGAGTGAATTGTGAGCCGCCCACTTGGTGGCGGGGACTTCGTCGGTTCCAGTTGCTCAACAATCGTTCTCGGTCGGCTTGGTTTTTCCGCGTGATTTAGACCTCTTTTCGCGATTTTGCTCACTCTAAGTGAGCAGCGTTTTCCCTCAATAAACGCCTTCCCTTCGCGAAACCAAGCCTAGGCCCCATCGCTCGATGGCCAGCCTTCCCTTTCGGACCATTTCCTTTCGACGACATCCTCTACGGAGTTTACGCTCATGAATTACATAATGAACAACACGTACCGAATTCTCTTGGGTGCCCTTGCCGCTCTCACCGGTTTCATACCGACCAGGCCGGCACCCGCCGTTCAATTCAGCTTCCTCGACCCCGCCTACACGCAACAAATCTATGCCGGCCCAAACATCGGCGCTCCAGGCGCTTGGACGGCCACCAACCAACTGCTGGCCCGCAAGGCCTTCGTCCCCGATATCCTCGAGTACAGCGCCACCCAAAACAACGTCTACCAAGGCACGAACGTGCACGATCCCTCCGGCACCGGCACCATCCACACGATTGCCAACCTCGCCAGCGGCGTGAATCTCACCATGGCCACGAACGGCTTCCTCTACTTGCCGACGTCCGCCGGCCTGCAGCGCGTCGACCCCAACAACTGGGCCACGCCAGCCGTCACCGTGACCACCTTCGGCAGCCCAGGTTGGAGCGTCAACTCGCTACCGAATGGGAACATCGTCTACGCCGGTAACGGCACCAGCACCGACATCCACATCTACAACCCAAGCACGAACGCCGATTCACTGGTGTACACTTCGCCCGGCCTCATCGACGACATCGAAACCAGCACCACCGGCCTGATCGCGCTGGCTGGCCAAGGGAACAATGAAATTATCCTCCTCAACAGCTCGGGCAGCTTCATCCAGCGGTTCAGCACGGCCAATTACCCAGATGGCCTCGCCTTTGCCACCATGGCCTCGCCGCCGGCACTCTACAGCAACGACAATCGCGGCACGATCACCCGTTATGATTTCGGCTCCGGCTTCTCCGTCGCGCCCACCAACGTGCAGATCATCGCCTCGGGTGGTTCCTACGGCGATATCGCCACCCCTGGTCCCGACTGCGCGTTTTACGTGACGCAGTTCTTCAACAACGGCGGCCACGGCTCCGCCTTGTTCGGCACCAACTGGGACAACGGCACCACGAACAATGACCCCTCGATCATCCGCATCGCCTTGAAGCAAGGCTGCATGCTCGACCCGCCCGTCGGACCAAACAACACGCCGGAACCAACCGCCGCGCTGCTCTTGCTACTCGGCACCGCAACGATCGGCCTGCAACGCCCCCGCCGCGGCTAGCACCCGCGCATCCCCCACATTTAGCCCCCGGTCAATGACCGGGGGCTAAGGAAACAAAAGGGGTCAGGACTCATTGATGCGGTTGTGGATTGGGGCGTCGCACTTGCGGGCGGCCCCTGGGGCGGAGGGTCGATTCCAGTTGCAGTCGCTTCGCGCACGTTTCTAGCCAGTCCTGTTCCCCAAATGGCCGGCCGCGCTGCACACTGTGCCGAAGGCTCTTGAGTTCCTGCTCCGACAGGGGTTCGTTGACCCGCTCGACCCAGCGCGGCAGCCGGGGAATTGGCCAGGGGGAGAGCAATGGCGGTGGGGGTTCGGCAGGTTGCAGCCACCTCCACAGCGACCCCCACCGCCAGCGTTCCGCGCGTGCCACCAACCCGGCCCGCAGCGCATTGCGCTCCACGTACCGACAGACGGTGAAGAAATGTCCGTCCTCTTGAATCGGAAAGCTTTTGAATCGCCCCTGGTAGACGTGTCCTTCGCCAGAGGTGTAGTAGTGGGCATGGTAGCGCATCGTGTGCGTGGCGGTCACCCAGCGGAGAAACTGGCTCATCTGGCCGTCCCGCTCCGGCCGCAGCACCAGGTGCCAGTGGTTGGGCATCAACTGGTACGCGAACAGTTGGACCCCGTAGCGCTCGAGACCCTCGGCGAGGATCCGTTCGAAGGCGGCGAAATCTTCTGGTTTGTGGAAAATCGCGGTCCGACCATTCCCGCGGTTGAGGGCATGATACAGCCCGCCCGCTTCGTCGGCTCGAGGAGGTCTTGGCATGTCGCGAGTCTAATCGATGCGGCCAAACAAATCAATGAGTCCTGACCCCTTTGATTCCCGCACACCTCCTTTGAGACCGACGCCATTTTGTAAATGCGAGAATCACAACGAATCCAATGCAAAGCACTGGAGACGATGGTTCCGGAACAACTGATCCAACACGGAAACCGGTCGCGCTAGATGACAGCCATGGAAATTGTCCGGGCCGAACGGGCGCCTCCAATGGAAAAAAGTCCCCGTTCCATGAGCCGCCGCGCCTGCCTCGATAATTGGAAATACTGTCATTTAGCAGATCGAGTTCTGTTTCCTCCCACTCATCCACATTCCCACCTTGCGCCGACGTGCCATATCGACCTAACCCACCGGCAACAGAGATATCTGCGGGTCCGCCAGAGTCGCCTTGGTTATAAACCGCTGTCCCAGCCGCCGTGCCGCTGGCGACGGCGACGGGCGGCGAATTGCTGCCTGTGGGATAATCCCAATAGTGCCCCGCAGCCGGATCGTAGTACGCCGCCTTGTACCATTCGTCCGCGCTCGGCAGAAAATACTTGGCCTGCCGGTTGCGAAACAGATTATTGGGGTCGTAACCGGGATCGATCGGTTGCCACAACTGGAAGTTGCCGCTCGCATTGAACTTGTAGGCTGGCACACTGCCGCTGGTCGCATTGAGCCAGTTCACGAACCGGGCGGCATCGAACCAAGTGATGTTCGTCACCGGCTTATCGGGGCCACGGCTGCTTTTCGAAATTCCCAGCCCGCCCAGGGCGTTTGCCTTCTCGATCATTTGCTCCGAAATTTCATACTTGCCGATGCGATACTCATACAGCACGGCCCCGAGTCCGCCACCAGACAAGTCAGCAGGATTCCCCGGACTGCCAATCGTCACGAACTCAATCTCGAAAGAATTGGCCCCGGAGCCAAACACGTCGCCGCGCACCAAGCTCGCACCGCTTACCAGCCAGATACCGACCGCCGCGAAACACCAAGCAGTGCGTTTCATGAGACCGCCCTCGAGAAGAGTAATAAGAATCAACCTACCGCGCGCGGAAAGAACCACAATCAACCATTCGGGTGGTAACCGCTGACCTATTCCTGGCCCGGAACTTCGCCCGCGGTGTTCAGTATACCAGCGCTGGGCGCTGAGCATTTTCCGTACCGCCGGAATTCACAACGGGGACGGAAGTCAATTACGGGCAGCGAGGTCCTTTTCGCGACCAAGCGATAGTCGTAATTGACCCCCGTCCCCCTGCAACGCGATTCATGCAGCGACGGCTATTTCTTGCTAGCCTCGGCATTGAGCGATTTGATGCGCACGTTGCGGTACCACACATTGTTGCCGTGGTCCTGCAGATCGATGAACCCGCTCTTATTCTTGCCGAATTTCGGCCAAGCGCCGAATTTGCTCGCCTGCACGCGCTCATTCCAATCGGCGCTGCCCAGCTCACATTCGAGCACTTTCACGCCGTTGAGATAGTGCGCGACGTGATTTCCCTTGACGACAATGCGGGCCACGTTCCACTCGCCCGCCGGCTTGGCCACGCGCTTTTCGGGCGCATACAGTTCATACACCGATGCCGCCGACGTTTTTGGGTTCGCCGCGTCCTCGTTCTCGACATCGTCGATCACCTGGTATTCCGGCCCCGTATAATAAGCGGGATCGGTTTCTTGGCTCACGCGATACATCACACCGCTGTTGCCCTTGGGCTCGATCTTCCACTCGAACCGCAAATCGAAATCCGCGAACTTCTCGCGCGTCCTCAGGTCGGGGCCACCCCCTTTGGCATGCAGCGCACCGTCGGCATACTCCCAGTTCGCCGGCCAGGTATCGCGCTCGTTTTGCAGGCCATAGCCCAGCCAATGCTCGCGGTAGTTTTTATCGGTAAGCCGCTGGAAACCTGTTTCTTCTTCGGCAACTGTGGCACATGTTGATCCAAACAAGGCTACGAAAAACAACCCCAAAATGGCCGCGAGCTTTCCAATGTGACTGCAAGTAATCATCACTTTGTTCCTAAACGACTCTGCTAACTTTAGTAAGAACGAGCGAATCAGATTTCCCACCCCGAGCGGAATTGGGGACGAATAAACGCGTCGGCCGCCGGGCATCCCTTGGCCCGCATGTTGGCTTCATCCCATTCAATCGGCTGGCCCATGCGTACGGCCAACTGCCCGACGAGCAAGCCTTCGGTCAGTCGTGCGGCGTATTTGAAATTCGACTGCGCGGGTGGCCCGCCTTTGCAGGCTTTGATCCACTCGATGTGATGTTCCTCGGTCCGCGGCAAGGTTGGCGCGGGCGGTTGATACCCGACGAACTGCTTTCGTGGCAATAGCAGGAACATATCCTGGGCGGTTTCGCCGCCATGCCAGGTGCGCGTGTAAAGCGTTCCTTTTGATCCGATGAGAAGCGAGCCGTTGTCGGAAATCTCCTCACCAAGAAACAACTCGGGCGGCGGCAGCAGCTTGCCATCGTAAAACAAAACCTTTACTGGCGGCGCTTTATCTCGCGCGGGATAGATCAACTCCATGATAGCGGCGAGCGGCGGGCAGTCGTCGGTCTTCAGGGCAGCCGCAACAACGCGGGCGGATGTGGGGACACCCAGCTCGAGCGCCCAGTACGCAGTGTCAAGGTTGTGAACGCCCATATCGCCGATCGCGCCGGTGCCGAAATCCCAGCGACCACGCCACTTGAACGGCACGTAAATCGGGTTGTATGGCCGAACCGGCGCCGGGCCTAACCAAAGATCCCAGTCGAGCGTTTTGGGAATCGGTGGCGATTCCTTGGGGCGATCTTCTCCTTGCGGCCACCAGCCGGCCGGCCGATCGGTCCATACATGCACTTCGCGCACCTCGCCGATCGCGCCGCTCCGCACGACTTCCACCGCTCGCCGCGTTCCTTCCATGGCATGGCCCTGCGTGCCCATTTGCGTGACGACGCCTTTCTTTTGCGCCACGTCGCTCATTTGGCGAGCTTCGTAGATGGTGTGCGCGAGCGGCTTCTCACAATAAACATGGAGGCCACGATTCATGGCCGAAATGGCCGCGATCGCGTGAATGTGATCGGGAGCGCTGACCACGACCGCATCGAGCGATTTCTCCTTGTCCAGCATCTCGCGAAAGTCGCGATAGTGGGCGGCCTTCGGGTAGGCTTTGCGCGCCTCGGCACATCGCTCATCATCCACGTCGGCGATGGCGACAATGTGTTCCGACGCCACACCCTGCACGTTATCCCAGCCACGTCCACCGCCGCCGATGATGCCAATCGTCAGCTTCTCGTTCGCCCCAATCGCTCGCGCGCGGGAAACGGAAGACAAACCCAATGTCCAACCGGCGGCGGCCAACGCGGAACCCTGAAGAAAGTGGCGACGACTTTTTCGGCTTACTACGTCTGACATGGGTTTGCTCCCTTCTTCACGGTTAAGCAGGCGTTGATTTCAAGTACTGGCCGACGCCTATTAGATTACCACCAAACGATTGTATTGCTAGATATGGGCCGCAGTTTCGACGAAGTCCATGCGAAAGGCACTGCGTTTTGAAGAGTTGCCGCCGTCGCGGCGCGGCTGCACGGCGTGTGGCCCTGAATTCGGGTGATGGCAACGCCTCTTCCCCGGGAGTATAACGTCCGTCGATGGAGTTTCGTATCGCGGACAAATGTATTTCTGGTGTGAGGTATAATATGACGTTATCCAGCCGCTTCAATATGCTACGCAGCATCCTATTCTTGACTGTCGCGCTCACTGCATTTTCTGGAGCACAAGGCGACAAGGCGATTACCGATGAGCGAAAACCATCGACAACCGTCGAACCAGGACTTCACTACGGCAAGGTGGATGAACTTCCCGTGCCGAAGACGATCTTCTTCGGCGCCGGCCTCGATGATATTCTCGCCGATGGCGAGGAATGGTCGCGCCATGGCGTGAACGCCTACTTCGTCGATTATGTCGCGCGCGAATGGTCCACCGATATTTGGGCAGTCGATGGCATGCCTTGGACGATCGGTGCCGCCGATGAGACATTTCAAAAGGCCCGGCGTGCCACGGCCAAATGTCGGAAGATTGGCGCCGAAACGTTTCTCAAAATCTCATTCGATCACACGTTCGATTGGTTCGACGACATCGCCTGGCAGAAGATCAACAACAATTTTCGCCAGTTCGCCATTTTCGCCCGCGACGCCGGCTTCGATGGCATCGCGCTCGATATCGAGTACATCGGCGAGCAATATCACTTTAATTGGAAGGGCTACGACTATAAAGGCTACACGCGCCAGGATCTCGTCAAGAAAATTGACCAACGGATGACCGCCGTTGCGCAGGTTCTCTACGACGAATTTCCCAACATGGTCTTTCTCACGTTTCCCGAACAGGGATTGGGGCTCGGCAGCGTGATCCATCGCGCGTGGGTTGAAGAGGCAGCCCGCCGCAACGCATCGGGCGGCTTTCACTACTGCACCGAGTTTACCTACCGCACGACGAATATCCACTACGTTTTCGCCCACGTGTGGGGCTGCCACGAGTTGTTCCACCGCATGCTCAGCGACAAGGCTTGGAAATATTGGCAGGACAAGTGCACGGTGGTAGCCGGCATCTGGCCGTTCAGCTCCGACGATTACCGGTTGTATGGCCCAGGCATGCCGTTCGCGCAACTCGAACAGAACTTGGCGGCCACGCTGATGGTCTCCCCACGCTACAATTGGGTTTATGGCTCGTACACGCAGCGCCAACTGATTGGCCGCGACCTCGATAAGTATACTGGCCCCGAGAATATTCAAGCCCATTTGCGGGCTCTCGCCGACCGGAAAATGGTAACCGACCCTAAATGGGTTGACCTGGCGAAGGAACTGCGACGCGGCGCGCTTCGCGATTACTCGGCCGATCTCGGTCTTGTCCCGTTACCGACGATCGTCGGTCCGACCGATAGCGTGCGAATCCAACTCATGCCCATTTCACCGGCAATGCCGAATGCCCACAACGCCGATTACGAACGAGTGTGGGAGCTAGGGCTGAAACTCTTTCGCGGCGAAGAGGTGCCACTTAAGCAGGAGTTCAACACGATTACCAACTGGATGGTCATCGGCCCGTTTGGCGATAAACACGATGCCGCGGCTTGCCACCGGACCGCTTATCCACCGGAAGCATCACAAAATGTCGATGCGGAATACGTCGGCTACGAAGGCAAGAAACTGCGCTGGCAGCGCCTCTCGTCAAACGGCGCCAAGATGACGGTCGATTTCAAACCACTTTTCACACCCACAGAAAACGTCTGCGCCTATGCACTGTGTTTTGTTACCGCGCCGGAAGAAAGCAAGGCGCAGATTCGACTCGGTACTAATGATTTTGGCAAAATGTGGGTCGCCGGAAAGCTCGTTTACGACAACCCTCACGACGGCTCGGCAATGCTTGACCGCGACATCGTCGCCGTCACCTTGCCAAAGGGTACGACGCCTATCCTACTAAAGGTGACTAATGCCAAAAATGACTGGGGTTTTGTGTTTCGCATCACCGATGAACTCGGCAAGCCAGTGCCAGGCCTGAAATTCAGTCCCACGCCGTGAGATCACCAGCTCTTGGTGATGATTGGCAGGTATCCTCACTCAACATCCTTACCCCGTCCATGAGCGCTCCAGGCAATCTGCTGGCCAATGTTCCGGGCCATCTTCCCGACGAGTTGGTGACCGTCCTTTTGAGGGCGGGCAACATCCGTATCGAACGCATCATCTCGACCGGACACAGTTCGCCAAGTGGCTTCTGGTACGACATGCCTGAGGCAGAATGGGTGTTGGTATTGAAAGGGCACGCCAAACTGCGTCTTGAAATCGATGACGAAGTCGTCGAACTTTTCCCGGGCGACTTTCTAAATATCCCAGCCCATCGCCGCCATCGACTGGAATGGACGACCCCCGACGAGCCGACCGTCTGGCTCGCTATTCACTACGACGGCTGATCATCCAACTCGGCGGCTGCCGCGGCATCGGCGTATACCGTGACGTTCGGGTGCAGCCACAGGAAACTCGCCGGAAAGCTCGTCGAAATACGCTGCGATATCAGTTCTTTCAGCGGCTGCTGTTTGCTCCTGCCATTGACAAGCAGAAGTATTTCACGCGACTGCAAAATCTCGGCCATACCCAGCGTGAGTCCGTAGGTCGGCCGACCAGTCGCCGGGTTCAACATCGCGTGCCTCAGCGATGCTTCGGACAGCCTCGCGATATGGGCAAACGGCTGAAGTGCGTCCGCCGGCTCGTTGAATCCCAAATGGCCATTGACGCCCAAGCCTAGGATGCACATGTCGATTGGACCGTTCTCGCGCAGCCAGCTGGAAACATGCGTACATTCGGACTCAGGAATATCGGCTTGCGTTGTGAACGCCGTGTAACGTTCGCCAATTCGAAGTGGGTCAATAATCGTCGTCCGCAAATGGTGTTCACAGGTTGCCAGGTCGTTCGCCGGCAGGCCGCCCCACTCGTCCAGCTTCAGCATCCGACATTGTCTAAATAATGTCGGCTCCCGCAGGCCGTGTTCGACCAGCAATTCGTAGGTTCGCGTAGGCGTTGCGCCTGAAGCAAGACACACCAGCGCGTTAGGTTGTCGTCGCAGGAATTCGACGAGCCGGTCAGCGACGATGCCACTAAGAGCCTCGTAATCGGGAACGACGCGAAGTTGAAGCATGGCAATATTCGTCACCGTTTTGCAGCAGCTAAGGCAGCGCCAATGAAACCCGCATCCACACCACCTTCCGCCGAGAGCAGCGGCAAACTGCGATGCAAATCGGACCAAATGTGTTCGCGCATGCTTGCTTCGAGCACTGTGCGATAAACACCGCCGGCCAAGCCCAACCCGCCGCCAATAATAATCGCCTCAGGATCGAGTATGTTCACCAGTTGGCCGATCGCGGCACCGAGGGCTTGGCCAGCGGTCATCACAATTCCGCGCGCGGTTGCGTCACCGCCGTTTGCCAAAGCGAGCACTTCACGTGCGCTGCCACGAAAGTCCGAGTTTACTTGAGCAAGGCGTGCCGCGATTGCCGGGCCCGCCGCAAACTGTTCCAGCGGCGGACCCATTGACAATTGCCCGCCATTCGCCGGAATGAGACCGTTGCCACTGGCGAACGTACCGGTGAGGCCGCGCGCACCGACATACGGCTCTCGATGAATCACTAGGCTGGCGCTAATTCCAGTCCCCACCGTGACGAACAGGAACGACTGGAACGGCCGCCCTGCCCCTCGCCATGCCTCGCAGCGGGCGGCCGCACGCACGTCGGCTTCCAATGTAACCGGTAAACCAGTTGCCGACCGCAGTTCGACATCAATCGGAACACCCAACCATTTGATCGTGGCGTCGCTCAGCACTGTGCCATCATTGCCAATGAGTTCGGCCACGCCGATGCCAATGGCCGCCGGCGTGACGCGCTGTTGAGTCGCCTCTTTCTGGAGCGATTGAGCTAGCCCGATCACATCCGCCAATACCGCTGCGCCTCCGCGCTCCGCGTGGGTTGGTTGCAACCTCCTGGCCAGAACACAACCGTCGGAGATTCGCACCAGGCCGGCCGCGCACTTGGTACCGCCGACGTCGATCCCAATCACATGCTCAATGTGTAAATCGCTGTCGCTGACCATTACTCGTTTACAGCCCCGGCCAACACGCGAATGTACGCAGCGTTACAACCGCAGCAACCGCCGACAAAGCCGATACCCTCGCTTTTCGCCAGACGGCCAAAATCGGAAAAGGCTTGCCGCGAAATCTGAATGCTCTCCAGGCTATCAGGAAACTCTGGCAGCCGTGTGAAGGAATGACAGGCATCGGTCGTTCGAAACGCGGCCGGTTGCGCGGCGAGCGGCACGTTAGTAGCACGGCGCATTTCCCGGAGCAGCGGCAACATTCGGGCCGGGTCCTGCTCGCAATTCGCCCCCACGGCAATTGCGCCCAAATCGGCCATCACCTTCGCGCACTCGGCCGGTGTGTGGCCATCGCTGCACTGTGCCACGAGCGGCCGGAAACTCATCGTCGCCACGACCGGCAGGCCACTCGTCGCCGCCGCCTTGAGTGCAACCATCATCTCGGCTAAGTGAAAAAATGTCTCCAAAATCAAAAAGTCCACGCCGGCGTCCTTGAGTAGCCGAATTTGCTCGGCAATGTGATCGGCCGCTTTCGGCAGCGCTTCCATCCCTTCACGTTCCACCAGTTGCGTGCGAGAAACGCTACCAGCCACCAAGGCGCGATCACTGGCCACGTCTTTCGCGAGTTTGACCGCTGCTGCGTTGATTTCTTCGACCTGCGAACCATATCCCGCACGGTTGAGCTTTTCGCGCGTGCCAAAGAACGTTAGCGCTTGCAGCACTTGCGATCCGGCATTCAAGAATTCGCGATGCAGCTCGCGCAGCGCGTCCGGGTGTTCGATCGCCACTTCTGGCGTGAATTGTCCGCTACCCCGGCCCGTGCCCACGCGTTCGCGTCCGGAGCCGCTATCCACGTAGCCGCGGCGTTCGAGCTCGATCAAATACCCGCCATCGCCGATGGCCGGGCCGCCTTGAATCAACTGCTGGATGGTCTTCATGTCGAGATTTCCGTTGTTGTCCTTGGCTCTGTTTCTGCAATGGCTGGCGATTGATAGGACAGAAGCACCACTGCTGTCAGGGCAAGAACGATACCCATCGTCTCTCGGGTATTCACTCGTTCCCCCAGCCACACGATTGCCAGCGGAATACTCACGATTGGGTACAGCCCGGCCAGCGGCGTGATGATCGAAGCTTTCCCCTCGCTGGCGAAGGCCAGCAAGATGGTCCAATTCCCTAACGCAAGTGTAAAGCCAAGCGCGATGGCGAACAGCCAGGTTGCAGCAGGTAGTTCGTGTGGAAGTGGGTTGCGTAAGAGGAGCACGATTGCAAAAGGAATGAACGCGGCAAGGAACCATCGGGCCGATCTCCGCGCCGATACATGATTCGTCGAAACTTTTTGCAGCAGTCCCGTAACGCCCCACAGCACGACCGCCGCCAGCGCGAGCAACATCCAGGGCGAAATCCAGTCGGCGGCCGCGGCGTTTTCGTTCTGCACGTTGAACAGCCAAATCGCGACCAGCGAAAGAGCGATGCCTAGCCATTGAATGGGATGCACGCGCTCTTTCAAAATGGGAATGGCAAGCAGAATCGTGATGACCGGCGACATGGCCGTCATGGGCACCACCGTGGAGGCCTTCGCATGATGCAACGCTTGGTAGCACGCGATATTCCCCAGGCAAGACAGAATTCCCGCGCCGAACGCCAACGCGATACCAACCAACGCACGATTCGTGGCCTCGCCGTCTTTCGTCCGCGCCAGTGCCGCCAGGACCGGCAACACACCGAGCGTGGAGATGATTTGGCATTGCGCTTCCGAAAGCTGCCCTTCAATCCGGCGAAACAACACCGCCCAGATCCCCCAGGAAACAAGCGTCAGAAGTGTCCAGAAGAGCCAACGCGGCATAATGGATCGTTGGGAATAAGTGAAGCCGATGCCGATGAATGGCCAACCAATTAAGCAACTCGCTGCACGTTAAATCACCCGCTGCACGATCTTGTTCGTGCGTTTATTTCGTAAGATGACTTTCATCGTCCCGTCCGACATACGTTCTTCCTTGATAATCGTGTGCTCCGCATCGAAATCGCGCACCGCCGAAACGCTCGCAGCGCCGTCTTTACCACGCCAAATCGGCAAATCTACCGGCTCCCACCGTCTCGACTGAATCGATTTGTACGCCGCGTCGATGACCGCGTTCACGACATAGCCATCGTAAAACGTTTCTCGCGGCGTCGACTTGTCGTCGATCGCGTTGAACATATCGGTGAACATATCGCGATAGCCGAGTTCGACGACTTCATCGCCCACTGGAAATAACCAACCCGTGTTGCCCTCCGCCTTTTCCGCCACGTAGCCTTTTTCTCCAGCGGCCGTGAACATCTCCATGCCGGTCCGCAGCCAATGATTAAGCCAGATTGTGCCCTCCGTGCCGGCGACTTCGTCGCGCAGGTCCATGCCGCCGCGAAACGACCAACTCACTTCGAATTGACCGATCGCCCCATTTTCGTACTTTACCAAACCAATGGCATGATCCTCGGCTTCGATCGGATGCACCTGCGTATCGCCCCAGCACATGACTTCGACCGGGCGGATATCCTTGCCAATAAAACTGCGGCCAATCTCCACGCAATGGCACCCAAGATCAATAATCGCGCCACCGCCAGAAAACTCTTTGTTCCAGAACCAATCGCTGTGGGGCCCGGAATGCGTTTCGCGCGACCGCACCCACAGTACCTTGCCCAGTGAGCCGTTCTTCACCGACTCCAATGCTTTCAATGTTTTTGGGGGATAGATCAAGTCTTCCAAGTAACCGTGGAAAACGCCCGCCTGCTCGCAGGCCTCCAGCATCCGCAGCGATTCGGCCGCATTCCGCCCCAGCGGCTTGGTGCACAGCACCGATTTCCCGGCCGCCGCGGCCGCCAACACCGCTTCCTCATGCTGATAGTTCGGCAATGCCACGACAACCACATCCGAGTCGGTACCGTCAATGGCTTCTTTCAAGCTCGTCGTAGGGCGCGGAATCTCCCACTTCTCGGCAAAGGCTTTCACTCGGTCGGACGAACGACTGTAAACGACACTCACGCGATCGCGGCCCCGCTGGCCGTGAAGCGCCATCGTGTAGAACATCCCGATCAGCCCGGTGCCGAGCATGGAAATCCGATGCATACTTCGATCCTTAAGGAGCCGCGAGTTGAACGCTTATCTTGCGCACCTTATTGTGCCGCCCCACACACCGCCAAAGCAAGGCTGCCACCGCACAATCAAGCGCCCGCCTCCCCCGCTACCTCCTTGCTCCTCGCTCCTTGCTCCTCGCAACTCGCCCCTCACGCCACCACCGGCCACTTGAACGTCGACGTCAAATTGATTCGCCTCCCCGTGGCCTGCGATTCACGCGCCGCGCAGATGATCTCCACCACGTGCAGGCAGTGCTCCGGCGTCATTAGCGGCTCTTTGCCCGTCGCGAGGCACTCAGCTATCATCGAGGCCCCTTGTTGCCAAACATAACCCTTGGCATCGGTTTCGTGCCGTTCGAAATTCGGTGCTTTCTCGGTCGCCAAGTCGACGCCTAGCGGCTCCCAATCGTAACCCACGAGGCCCATGTTTCCCTTGGAACCGACAATCGAAATCGTGTGGCGCGTCTCCGCTTTGCCTTCATGACCGTGCGGATTGAAGAAATTGAAACCGCACTGCGTGTGCGAAATAATTCCCTTGCCATGATCCAACAGGACCATCGCGTTGTCCTCTTCGGTCACTTTGATTTCACCTTTGCGGTCGATGATCCGCGTCGGCGTCACAATGCTCACCATCGCGGTAACCGATTTCGCCGGGCCCAAAAGCCCGGTGAGGCTGGTCAGGTTGTACACGCCCAAGTCGGGCATGCTGCCGCCGCCCTTTTCATAGAAGAACGATGACCAGCCAGGACCGGTATGGCCATAGTCGGCATGAGCCGCCGCCACACGCCCCAGCGTGCCCGCGTTCAGCGTCTTCGCCATGAACGCAAACTGCGGGCTCGTCACCACCACCGGTGCGCCCCAAACGCGAACACCTTTCTTCCTTGCTTGCTCCAAAATCTCCTGCCCAGCGGCCAGCGAATTGGCAATCGGCTTTTCACTCCAAATGTGCTTGCCGGCGGCAATTGCCTCGCGATTGAGGTGCTCGTGCTCCTGCATGTCGGTCGTGTTCACCAACAGATCGAACGGCGCGCCGGCGAGCATCTGCGAAATGTGCGGATAATGATTCGGGATGTTGTGGTTCTTGGCCTGATCAATCGCCCGCTCGGGAATGATGTCGCACGTGCTCACCAGTTCGACGAACGGGCACTCGGCCAAGTGAGGCAAATACCGATGCGACACGCTCCCGCAACCAATGATGCCGACGCGAGTCTTCTTCGTGCCGCCTGGCCCGCTGTTCCTCTTCGGCGTTTCGGCCGCTTTCGTGAGCCCACCAATTGTCAGGGCCGCCCCGGTTGCGACGGTACTTCCCAAAAATGCTCGCCGATTTAGTCCGCCCGAATCCATATTGAACTCCCGAAGAAAAGTTGCGTGAGCAGTTTTCGCTGCTGAGCCCTGCCCGACCGATACGAGTAATTATTTGATACGCGCGGCGGCCGCGCCAAGCAACCAGCGGCCGATTTGGCCGCCATTTCGCGCAACGTGGACGACGAAAAAACTTCGGCGAAGTTACGCCGATCATCGTTGCCGCTATGCGCTGGGTTTGCGGTCAACTGAGGGAACCGCATAATACGCGTATCCTGACGCGTCCTTCCGTGGAATTTCGCGCAGTCGTCGCAACTGCGTAGAAGTTCGATGCATTTGCCTCGCTAGAATGTGTCTGAATATCTATGTCCGACGACCCAGTTCTTGCGAATGATGCCCTGCTGGCCGATATCGAGGCGGCCGACCTAGGCCGCGGCCTTGCGCTGTGGTGGCTGGGGCAGAGCGGGTTTCTTGCGCAAAGCGCGGTCGGCCGCGTGTTATTCGATCCGTGTATTGAAGCGGCTGGTACGGATGTAACTCGGCAAGGGATGCTGCCGGGCTCGCTGAAATCGATTGATGTCGTTGCCTTGAGTCAGATCAATGCCGACGGTTGGAATGCTATTGAGTTAAGACGAGTTTTCGACGCGAATCCAAAGGCGGCGGTCGTGGTCCCCGAAGCGAATCGCAACAATATTGCCGATTGCCTGGGGTGTGATCCGTCGTGGCCGTGGGGGCTTAACGATGGCGAATCCGTCTCGTTTGGTGAGCTGACAGTTCTAGCAGTGGCGACCGGTCGTGAGGGATTCGATATCGATTCCACTGGGCAGTGCAATACCTTCGGTTACATCGTTTGGTTCGGCGACTTGAAGTTATACTACGGCGGCGCCGCGCGGTTGAATCATGCGTTGGTCGCGCAACTACTACCACTAGCAATTGATGTCGCTCTGCTGACCGATGACGGTGGTCACCCGCCAGATCGTGCAGCGAGCCGAAATGGTGAAGAGATGGCTCGATTGGCTCATGCGATTGGAGCTCAACTCCTCGTCCTTTGCGACGATGGTGAGCGCGAGTTGAATTTGGAATCGCGCGCACTATTCGAGGCAACATGTAAGCGACTGGGACAACCGTTCAAATTGCTAAACTATGGCGAACGAATTCTTAGGAATTCGGCTACGTCGAGCTCGCGAGCCGATCGAGGAGTTTGAAGAGTTGTTCGTGGGCCGCGGGCAGCCACTGCGCGCAATTTAGCATGGCGGACGCTGCTTGGATGTAACGGCCATCGACCAGTTCCTCGCGGCAGTTTTCGATCAGGGCCGCGATGCTGCTGGCTTCAACTTCCAGATGAAACTGCAAGCCGACGACGCGGTCGTTGGACACAAAAGCTTGCTCGGCACAAGCAGCCGAGGTTGCGATGTGCGTCGCGCCTGGGGGAATGGAAAAGCGGTCGCCATGCCAATGAAAAGCCACGAGTGGGCTGGCAAAATCGCGGAAAAGGGGCGATCTCGCGCTGGCGGTTGTCAATTGAATGGGAAACCAGCCGATTTCTTTCTGCTCGGCCTTCGTCACCTCGCCGCCGAGAACCACCGAAAGGAGTTGGGCTCCAAGGCAAATACCCAGGATGGGTTTGTTGGTGGCGACGGCTTCGGCGATGAATTTCTTTTCATTGGCGAGCCAGGCGTAGCGAGAATCCTCGTAAACGTTCATCGGCCCGCCCAGGATAAACAGGCCATCGTACTCAGTGGCACCGGGAAGCGGCGAACGGTCGTCCCAAAGGTCGGTTACGGAAAGAATATGGCCGCGATCGGCAGCCCAAATTGCCAGTTGGCCAGGCCGCTCGAACGGTACGTGTTGAAGACAATGCCACCGCATGGCCAGCTTCTTTCTATTGAAGACGGCGCTGTGAGCCTGTGGGGAGACTGTGCTGTGAATAAACCTGTGGGAGGCGTCTCCCGACGCCGATGACGCTATCCATGGCAGCACGCAATCGGCCTCGGAGAGGCCTCCCACAGCCCTTCGGCTGCGCAGGCCTCAATCGGAAATTTGTTTTGAGAACTCGGTAAAGTGTCAGTAGATTTGATCGGCCTGTGAGCGGCAAGTCGAGTTGCAGGAAATGTGCTGCCCCGAGACTCTGTCTTCGACAAGGTGGCATGGCCTCGGAGGTACTCCGACGTGGCCATGTTATGCTGCGTTCGGTGAAGAATGATTCTTTTTTGCGGTGCCATGCCCACGGCTCGGCGTGGGCATGTGAATTGCCGCACGCGCATGGCTACGTCGGCGGCCTGCGTGGCCATGGAACCCAAACTTGTCTCGATCCTTACCGTGCGACGTATAATCGAGCGATTCTCGGCTCACGCTGCGCGAGAGCATGCCCTTCTGCGACCCCGCATTCGACCAACTTCCGCCTCCCTTCCCGCCGATTTCCGTTAACTGTAAATCTGTTCACATTTTTCTTGGTTTTGGCCACCAGTTGTGCTATAGTCGCTCGTGAAATGACCGTTCGGGCGAACGAACTGCAACGAAGACGTCTCGCCGGAAAACGTGCCGCCAAGCTGTCTGCCTTGAAAGGCCGCAAGCGCGCCTTCCTCTTGCGTCAGCCAGCCTTGCCGTCCCACAGTTCCGGTTCCGCGGTGCAGCACGTCGCCCCAACGGGTGAGGTTCGGTCGAGCGTCGTTGCCATCCGCCGCCAGGTGGATCATGCGCGCCAGCTCCTTCCCAACCGACGCCCTCAGTGGGCCCACCATTTTTTTTGAAAGCTGTTAGTTGTTAGCCATTAGCTGTTAGCCAGAATGACCAACCACCAACGACTAACAACGCCGCCCCTGACCCCTGACCTCTGAACCCTGCCCCCTGACCCCTCAATACCATGAACTCCGATTCCGCCCACGTCCTGCGGGCACTGCTCCAGGATTGCTCCGTGGCCGCGCTGGGAACCCTAGCCGGCAACGAACCTTTCGTGTCGATGGTCCCCTTTGCCATCTCCGCCGATGGCCGGTGCTTGATCGTGCACGTGAGCCGCTTAGCGGCACACACGCAGAACATGCTGCAGAACGAGCGCGTGAGCGTGCTCGTGATGGAGCACGAAGGGCCGAGCAAGCCTGCACAGGCGCTCGCCCGGGTGACAATTCAAGGCATCGCCCGCGTGGCGGCGGCCGATGAGGCGGCATACGCTGAGTGGCGGGCGGCGTACCTAAAGCGGTTTCCCAGTTCAGCACCAATGTTCGACTTCGGCGACTTCCACCTCTTCTTGATCGAAGTGACCTCAGCCCGGCTGGTCGCTGGGTTCGCCCAGGCAACCACGGTATCGGCGGAAGAGTTTGCGCGCATGGTGGGCAGCGGCTAGCTGGCGTACGACCGTAGTTTATTCACCACGACGGCACGACGGACACGACGCCTTCATCACCTACGGACTCAAATAATGAAGATGGCCTTACGCTACGCCGCTTCGGATTGGGATTCAGCAGCCGAGGTCTTCATCCGCCTGGGTCTTGGCGTGACGGTGACTTTGCCCACCCCGATGCCGAAGCGTTGCAGGACCGGCCACAGCAGGTGGGCGTTGTCGCGCAAGTAGCTCATGCGGAAGTAGAACTTTTCGAAGCACCACGCGTGGAGGTCGAGGACCTGCTGAGGCGTCAAGTGCTCGTATTTGAGCACGGCATGGTACACATCGAGCTTGCGATAGTCGCGGTCGGCAATGAGGTTCTTGATGTTCGCGCTAAACTCGGTGCCGGGATACGGCGTGACGATGTTGAAGTTCGCATAGGTCGGATTCACCTCGCGAGCGTAATGGAGCACGTGCTTGATCGATTCCTCGGTGTCCTCGGGGAAGCCGATCATGAAACCGGCGACCGTGCGAATGCCCATTTTGCGGCAGATTCCAACGAACTCGCGTTGGCGATCATCCTTGATCGGGGCCCGTTTGTAGGTGCGCAGCGTATCCTCGTGCGGCGTTTCAATGCCCACCGTGATGGACGTGAGGCCAACTTCGCGCAACGCTTGCAGCGTTTCCGGCCGCAATAGGTCGATGCGGCTTTCGATCGAGAATTCGAGTTTGCGCGGCAGCTTGCCAATCAGTTCGGCGAGCCGCAGCACACGCTGTCGGTCGAGGCCGAAGAGTGGGTCGCGAAACTTATATGAGCGGAACCCGTACGTCCGCATGCCATGTTCGATTTCCGCGACGACGCGTTCCGGATCGCGGAACCGAGTCTTGTTTTCGATCATGATGTACGGGCAATAATTGCACGTAAACGTGCAGCCGCGGCTTTGCTGGACGAGGCCGGTGGGGAACCGGGTGAAGTCGTAGCGGATAGCGAACCGGCGCGGCTCGAAGAGCGACCAATCGGGCCACGGCAGCTCGTCGAGGTTCTTGACGCTGCCGACATCAACGACCGCCGGGCGGGTTTCGAGCACTTCGTCGAGCTTCGTACGCAGCTGTTCCGGTTCGCCGCGGACGACCGTGACGTTCGGGCTTTGAAACTCTTGTGGCAATGCGTAGGCAGTGGAGCCCACAACCAACACACGAGCCTTCGGTGCGCTCTTGGCCAACTGCCGAATCATCTGCTGTTCGATGTCGATCGTGCCGAGTGCGGGGTTGAAGACGTAGACATCGGCCGCGGGTGGCGTTTGGTCGGCACAGTATTCGACCTGGTGCCCGAACTCACGGAAGATCGCGGCGAGGTAGGCGAAGTTCAACGCAACCGGTCGGCGGTCGCGGTGATATCCCCAACTCACCAGCCTTTGGCTGAGCGTTCTGCGGCCAGAGAACATGCCAACGCCGAAACCACCGGCGAAATCTTTCGACACGCTACGAGCGCGGGTATCCCAGAAGCAGATGTTCATTCGGGTCGATCCTTCGGCCAACAGGTTGGATTCGTATGCAGGGGGAGGCGGACGGCCGTCCTGTTCGTTAGGCGGCCCGTTTGGGCTCATGCGGCGACTTGGATCGCCGATGCTTGCCAAATTTCTCGGTTGCCGCGCGTTTGCGTTCGGCGAGCGAGCCGTACAGCGCGATGTACTGTGCCTTGTCCTTTTTCGTTCTGCGGCGTTGCCGCCACAGCATACTGCCGTACTCTTCGCGGTTCGGCACACGACCGAGCAGCGTGACTCGACCGGCGGCGCCAATGTGGTAGTGGATTCCACGCCACACGATCTTGTTGCCGACCGCGGAGGCGATCATCGCGGTCACGGAAAGCAGCGAGGTCACCGGCGACGCCCAGCGATCGAACCGTGCGGCCGCTTTCATTTGCTTCGACGAACCCTCCAGGCCCAACTTCGCACTCCAAATTTTCTGTCGCCAATGGGCACGCAAACTCGCCAACGCGTAGAGCATTCCGCTCACCGCCAGCGGCACGTACCAATTCTCGGCGTGCTGCGCGGCCATGTAGCCAGCCAGTATCAAGCCGCCGAACAATACAGCAAATTGCAGAAGCAGCAAAGGGGTCGCAAACCACCACCAAACCGGCGAGTAACAACGGCCGATAAGGAACTGGCGACGAAGGAATGCAATCGCCTCGCGCCAGTTGACATCGACCGGGGACGCCACCATGCAACCGGGTTCGAAGGCCAGTTTCACGCCCGCCCAACGCATCACGCGGCTGGCGACCAGGTCGTCGCTCAAGGTTCCGCGCCACGCTTCGCTGAGGGCGGTCTTGTCGAAGACGTTGCGCGAAACGGCCCAAGTGCCGCCCCAAACCAAGTTCAAGCCGCGTTGGCTCATCAGACCGGCCAGTGACGCGTTCGCGCTAGCTAGCGCGAGGCTGGCCCAATTCGTACGTCGCGGGACGAACCAACGGTAGCCTGTGGCCACCTGCAATCGAGGACTGCGGTAAACGCGGTTGACAAGGTGATCGAGGGCATGTGGAGCGGGCCGGGCATCGGAATCGAAGAAGGCTAGCACTTCGACGTCATCTGGCAGATTGGCCGTCGCCGCAAGCAGATTGTGCACCTTTTGGCCGCTATCGATGCAGGCGCCGGCGACAATCAACTCGCAGGGTATCGTAGCCACAGCCACTAATGCTTGAATTACGGCGCATGCCGGGTCCGAAGCACTTTCAACGACGAAGCGGACTTGGTAGTTCGGATATGCCTGCGCAAGCACGCAGCGCAGGTTTTCGGCGAGTTCGAGATCGATGCCTTTGCAGGGTACGCACACGAGCGTTTTGGGTGGTCGAATCCACGGGCGCGGAGGCTTCTTAAGCGCAGCCCGCGCGTACCGCCGGTGTTCGTGCGCCTGCATCGTAAGCAGCGTACTCCACAATAAAGCGATGGCTGCCAATAACACTGCTATTATCAGAGTCGCACTCACAATACTTGGAACCGCGCTGGTTTCTACGCGGCCATGTTAAACCTGACCACGCCCCTGTAACCGATAAAGACGGTATCGGCCAAGCCAGTTGGACCAATCCAAACAAATCAACAGTTGCACCCGATGATGCGCGCGGGTTCGCTGCGCGCAGTGGTAGCACGATAAGAGTGGACGGGAGTCAATTGCCGACGATACGCGGGCGTGGGCACAGCGTTCAGCGGCATTTGACTCCCGTCCACTTTTAGGGGCGGCACGCATCGCATGTATCGCAACATCAAGAGTTTTCCCAACATCACGGCGTTGCGGTTCGTCGCGGCGTATTTGGTCGTGCTCTTCCACATCGAAGAAACCCGCAAGATGTTCCACTTGCGGAACCTCACCGAGTACTCGCTGTTCACGCAGGGGCCGCTCGCGGTTACGTTCTTTTTCGTGCTCAGTGGGTTCCTGATCACGTACTTACTGCTGCGCGAGCATGACTCGACCGGGCACGTGGCCGTGGGGCGGTTCTACTTTCGCCGCGTGCTACGGATTTGGCCACTGTATTACCTAATTGTTTTCATTGGATTGGTGCTGATTCCGGCGGGCATTAAGCTGGGGAAAGTGAAGTATGCGGCGCCCTATGAATCCCATGAGGTCGTGGCGTACTTCCTCGTGTTTCTGCCGTGGGTGGTCAATCTGAAGTACGGCAACCATTTTCTCACGCCGCTATGGTCGATCGGCGTCGAGGAAATGTACTACTTCGGCTGGGCGCCGATTGTAAAGTTCTTCCGCCGGCACCTGCTCGCGATCATGGTGGGCACCGTGGTGGTAAAGGCTGCCTTGGCCGCATGGATGCACTACTATGTGCATAATGCACTGGCAGAAGAAGCATTGCGGATGCTGCAGTTCGAAGCGATGGCGATCGGCGGTCTGGCGGCGTCTTTCGTGTTCTATCGCGAGCAGCCCATGGGCACGAGCGTACTTTTCTCAAAGCCGGTACAGGCGATGCTAATTGCCGTGCTATTGGCCAGGATCTTTGCGAACGAATCGTTGGTGGCCAACTGGGCACCGTATGCGACCGTGTTTGCGCAGCCAGTCATTTCACCGCTTATGATGATGGTGCTTTTTGCCTGGCTGATTGTCAACGTGGCGGTGAACGAACGAAACATCCTGCGGCTCGATTCGCGTATCCTCAACTACCTGGGCGACATTTCCTACGGCATCTACATGTACCATGGATTGGCGATCTCGCTAATCTTGGTGCCGAAGGTCCGAAAGGTGCCGCTGGCACCGTTCGCCGCGACGACCATCTTGTTGCACGTTGGCATCTTCGCCGCCACGCTGTTACTCGCGGCGCTATCGAAGAGATATTTCGAGGACTGGTTCTTGAAATACAAAGATCGGTTCTTGCCGCGTGATACGCGCGAGACTGAGGACCTATCGAAGTGTGCACAACCTGAGCGCAAACCGCTTGCCGCATGAAAATGGCAGATTGAATCCTGTTTCGAAGATGACACTGGGTGCCATGGCCACGGCGCGGAGTGGCCATGCTGCGTTCGGCAGCAACCGCATGCCCACGCCCGGCCGTGGGCATGGCACACGATAACATCTTCGGCGTCAGAGACGCCTCCCACAGGATCGCTCGCCGTAATCTCGTCAAAGAATCCTAGTCAGTTAGCGGCAGTGTTTGACTCGATCGCAATGTCCGCCGGCAGTTGGCGAATGATGACACGCTTGTCGGCGTCTAGTTCACCTGCTTGGCCATTGACGTTCGCTTGGAAGGCCTTGGTGCTATTCGGCACGGTGAGGCGAAAACCACCTGTCGGCACCGGGCATTTGCCTTCGAGGTGCGCGGCATAGTGATTCTTCGCCGCCGCGTCGCAGGCGATCGTGCACGTCAGCCGGCCGCCGTACGTCGGCATGTTGCGGAAGCCGACCGGTCGCGTACTTATCCAGGCCTGCGGTATACCGGCCAATAATACGGTGCCGTCGTCCACCTCGCGCTCGAACAGGAACATCATCCGCACCGAATTCAAGAAGTCGGAACCGCACCAGGTGTGCGGCAGATCGCCCAAGAATTTAGCCGTGCGTGGCTTCCTGTAAACGATTTCGGGCCACTGGTTCCAGGCAACTGGGCGGCGGTCGTGCATAAAGAATTCAATGGCTTCGAGTCCCCGATCGGGATGGCCCAGCTGAATCAAGGTACCGACGCAACGCCACTCATACGGTGTGTAATCGGCCCACTGAAAAGTTGGATCATCGCGCCGCCGAACGAAGTTTTTCCAATAGCGGTCGAACGTATGGTCTAGTGCGGGGCGCGGCAGGCGGCCGATTTCACCGCCGGGCCACAGGGCTACGGTCGTGGAAGTCGCATCGAAATCGCCAAGTTCCACGCAGCCGGGAATGTAATCGATCTTGTGCGTCTGCATTGCCATGTGGATCGATGCGTAAAGCGTCTTGGCGAAATCCTCGGCCAACGATTGATATCGCTTAGCTGTTGAATCATCGCCGACAACGCGAGCGATTTCAGTCGCGTCCTTCAGCCCCCGAAGCGTGAAGAAATCATCCCAATACGAATGCATGGGCTTGGCGGAGTAGCCTTCGTGACTGATCGACTCAGGCATCAGGCCATAAGAAGCGTGCAGGCTCACAGCCGGTTTGTTCGGCTCTTGCGACGTCTCCTTTGTTTGCGGATCCGCATATTTTGCCGTCATGCGCTGAGAGCGCAATTCTTCGATGTAGCCGACGGCTTTTTGCACGCGCGGCCAGTGCTTCTTCAAAAACTCTTTATCGCCGGTGAAGCGATACTCGTTCATCACGGCCATGATGAACTGGCCATGGCTATCATTCTCCGGGACCGGGTCCGGTCCGCGACGATCAACGACGCACGGTATCTTTCCGCTCTCGAATTGGTACGGCGCGTACCAATTGACGAAATCGCGAGCCTCGCGCGCAAGGCCAAACCGCATGAGCGCGGTGGCGGTGAGCGAGCCGTCGCGAATCCAGGAACGTTCGTAGGAGCGGGAACCGGGTTGGATTGAAACGTTATCTCGATTGATGAGAATGTACGCCAATGTGGAATGAATTGTATTGACGATATCATTGGCTGCGGGCGGCACGAGCAAATCGAACGTGGATACGGCGGCCTTCCACTCATTCACAATGACTTGGCGGCGCTCTTCGACGAACGCCACTGGGTCGGCAGCAGTCAAAAGTGGCTTCGCGACTGCCGCCTGTTTGGCGGCGACATTGGAAAACGGCACGCACACGACCCAAGTGCGGCTCTTACCGGGCGGAAGGTCGAAGTCATAGGCGGCCGCGGCAGATGCCGCATGCTGCGGATCGTTCACGTCGTGCCAAGGTGGCATCGAACCCAGATCGATGAACTCAGTAATGTCACCCGCATCGAACGCGGCACAACCAAAGTCGTTCGGCTTCACGCCGAGAGCGACGAGTCGATCGTCGACTTGAATCGAGCGTTGAGATGGATCGAACGCGATATGGCCGACCTTGGCCGTGCCACCGGCCGCATTGAGCCACTGATACGGCGGATTCACTTGGAAGGGGCGAATCGCCAACAGCAACTTACCGCGTGCCGGCTTGGCATTCGTGTTCATCACTTGATACTGTAGCAGCAGCGAAGAGTCGTCGTGCTTGCCATCCGCGGCCGCTGTTACGGATAGCTGAATACCGTCTTGCTCGCGCACGACGGTCGGCACTGGCACGAATCCTTCCACTAAGGACTGCGTCGTTTTCGCCTCCGCCCACGTTTGCAGGCCATGGTCAACAAATAGAAATGGTTCGATGGAGAACGCTTGCTTGTCGACTTCCACGGCACCGTCTTCCGAAACAAGCGCTTCGCGAGAATCGTCGGCGGAACCCACGATCGTCCAGAAGACGCCTTCGTCGTGGAATGCGCGCGGGTAGTGGCCGCGTGGCGCACGCGCGGCGATCATCGCTGCAAATGTATTGGAATCTCGCGACGCCTCGAGCGGTAAGACTTCAAGCTCGCGAATTCCAATTCCGAAATTCGCCACGGGTTCGCAGGCAAATCGTACGTATCGTGCCTCGCTGTCGGGTAGGGAGATGTACTGCGTGAATCCAGAATAAGTATCGACGGATCGTATCGTCGTCCAGGTCTTGCCGTCGTCCGATGTTTGAATGTTGCAGCGGTCGACGGGCGCAACAGGATCCCAATCGACGACCAAGCCGCCAAATTCGCGGACGCCGCCGAAATCGACGGTGAGTTGCGGACGTTTGTCGTCGCGTGTGGATAGCCACTCAGTGTCCTTCTTGCCATCGACTGCGCAGCGCGGTTCGCTCCCGCGCGCGGAACTGCTTGCCGATGCGGTTAGCGTTCCAGCATACGGCTTCGTTTCGGGCAGCGGTCGAAAAGTGAGATCGTCGAGATACAGCGATCCGCGACCACCCTCGACGGAACTGACGACGATTTCAATTGCGCTAACCTGCTGGATCGGCGTGTTCGACGGCCCCCAGGCGAACTGCAGGTGCCGACGCCGCGAAGCCAGGCGAGTCCAAGATTTAGGGAACTCAAACGCCCGGCGATTTACCCACCACACGTTGTTGCCCGTGTCATCGACGAGTTTGAATTCGAGATTGTTGCGCGGTAGCTCGCCGCGGAGCGTGAACGCCAACTCGAAGTTTGGCGGTAGGTCGAGCTTGCGCGGCAGGCGAATGCCGGCGTAACCGCCGCCAGTAACAAAATTGAAGTCGAGCTTCAGAGCGGTACCATGTTCGTCGTTGGGTTGCGTCGCCGGCGCTTCATGGCATTCCAGTTTGACGCCGTCGGAAGCGATGACTTGCCAGCGGCTGGCGTGGCTGCAGTCGTCGAGCACCTGCGGAGGCTCAGCAGCAATCGTCGCCGACGAGAATAGAGCACAACTTAGCGCAAGACCTCTTGTGGCCATCGATCGCTTGAACATTTTTACCTCGCCGGGTACAAACGAAACGTCGTCGAGCGCCTCAATTATCGGACTGATGACGAAGGGGGTCAACGCGCGCGAAGCGATTGAAATGGCAAAGCGTATTGAAGTTCCGATTGTTTGGAGTGTGCCACTGCTGGCTCGTCCAGCAATGGCGCCCTGGCTCCAATGCTGCACTGCTGGGCAAGCCAGCCGTGGCACCCGTACTTGGCAATCTGAACCTCAATAAGCGAAGATTGATGGCCACGTGTGATTCAAGAACCATTGGTTCTTGAGGGCGCTGCGAACCGCACAATTCCTGATTTGCGTTTGCTTCGTTATCGGGTCAGAATAGGCAGGGCGGGAAGTTCTAATTCTCACCTTGCACCGAAGATGCACCAGTTTTCTGCCGGGGTCGTTCCGTGCGGCTTGCTAAAATGCTCGAGTTTTGCTTCGTGAAATCACACCGCGGGTTCGAAACCGCCATCTGTTCGACGTATGTATTGGCGATACTCATTTCGCTGGGCACGGCTGCGCGCGTGTGTGCCGAGTCGGAGAGTGAGGTCAAAAAACAGAATAGCGACATCTATGCCCGCGAGAATCTGGTGGCATGGTGCATCGTGCCGTTCGATAGCAAGAAACGCGGGCCCGAGGAACGTGCCACGATGCTCGCCCGCCTCGGCTTTACGAAGTTCGCCTACGATTATCGGGCCGAACATGTGCCAACGTTCGAGGCGGAAGTTGCGGCACTCGCCCGGCATCACATCGAACTCACGGCCTGGTGGTTTCCGGAGCAACTCAATGACGAAGCGCGCGGCATCCTCGCGATTTTGAAGAAGCACGGCATCAAAACGCAACTTTGGGTGATGGGCGGTGGCGAGCCCACGAAAACCGAGGCGGAACGTCGCGAGCGGGTAAAGGCCGAGGCAGCGCGTATTCGGCCCATTGCCGAGGAGGCCGCTAAAATTGGCTGTCGCGTCGGCCTGTACAATCACGGCGGTTGGTTCGGCGAGCCGGAGAACCAGATTGCGATCATTCAGGAGCTCAAGTTGCCCAACGTAGGGATCGTTTACAACTTGCACCACGGTCATACCCAATTGGATCGGTTTCCAGCATTGCTGAAGCAAATGCTGCCCTATTTGTATGCGCTCAATTTGAATGGCATGACGCGTGACGGCGAGCAGCGCGGCCTGCAGATCATGCCACTCGGCCAAGGCGATTTAGATCTATCGCTGCTGCGAACAATTCGCGACAGCGGTTACAGCGGGCCAATCGGCATTCTTGGCCATACGCAAGATGATGCCGAGGAGCGGTTGCGGGACAATCTCGACGGGCTGGCGTGGCTCGTGAAGCAACTCCATGGGCAGCCAGCAGGCGAGCGGCCGAAGCCGCGGACATTCGTGCCGCCCAAGACTTCCGCGAACGAAATTCCGAAAGAAGTCGTTGGCAAACGAGAGGTAGCAGCGTCCGTGGGAGTGCCTGTCGCCACACTCGCTGCTCCCATCTGCACAACGAATCTGCCGCCACTCGAGTACGACCCGAAGCTGGCGGCGGATTTGGTGGCCGACGCAGCAAGCCACGGCAACGCGCGTCACGGCATAGCCGTATTCACTTCCGCACGCTTCGGTTGTTTGAATTGCCATCACGTGGGCAGCGTGGGTGGTTCGATTGGCCCCGTGCTTTCCGACGTCGGCAAGCGGCTGAAGGCGGATCAAATCGCCGAAGCAGTGCTGTGGCCCAAACGGCTGGTCGCGCCCGAATTTTCGACTTGGCAAGTCGTGCTTGCCGACGGCAGAACTTTGCAGGGCTACAAACGGGCGGAGACGAATGAATCCATCCAGCTTTTTGACCCGACGCAGGAAACGACGCTCAATATTCTAAAGGTCGACGTCGACGCCATACAAGAAATAGGCACGGTGATGCCGGAGGGCATGGCAACTGCCATGTCATCGGTCGAACGCCGCGACCTCATTCGCTTTCTCTCCGAGTTAGGAAATACCGCGGGGCTAGAGAACGAGGTTCGTGCCGAAGAAGTTGTCGCGGAGTTCAAGTACGATCGCGCGCCGCTGCATCCCGAAGATTGGCCGTACTGGCAGCATCGGGTAAATCGTGACCGCGTCTACGATTTCTACCTAAAGGAGGCGTTGTTTTTTCGCGACCAACTGAATCGGCCGCACCTGTTGCCCGCTTACCCTGGATTGGACGGCGGCAAGTACGGCCACTGGGGCAATCAGAATGAAGATGCCTGGAAGGACAACCGCTGGAACGACACCCAATTAGGAACCGTGCTGGCCGGTGTATTTCGCACGGGCGACCTCACCGTTCCCAAAGGCGTCTGCCTGCGGCTTGGTGAACAGGGTGAGCTGGCAACGTGCTTTGATCCCGAGACGTTGTCGTACGTCGCACTATGGCGCGGCGGTTTCGTGAAATTCTCGGAAATTCGGCACGGCTTCTTGGATGGGCTCACACCCATCGGCGAAATGCTGCCGAAACCGAAAGCAAAGCCGCCGCAACAAGCGTTCGTCTATCATGGGTTCTACCGCTACGGTTCGCGCGTTGTGTTCGCCTATCGCGTAGGCGACGTGGAGATGCTCGATGCACCGTGGGTTCGCGCTGGCAAGTTCGAACGAGTCATCGCACCGCTCGACGAGCATCCGCTGCGCGATGCGGTGCGCGGCGGGCCGGCACAATGGCCGCAAGTGCTGAAGACCGGCGGAGAGCTGGGCACTGGCCGCCCGTACGCCGTCGATACGATCAAGCTGCCGTTTGAAAACCCGTGGAACGCGCTCGTGTTCGTCGGCGATCACGATTTCCTGCCCGATGGCTCCGCACTGGTCTGCACGATGCAAGGAGATGTGTGGCGCGTCACCGGAATCGACGACAAGCTGGAAAACGTCAGTTGGCGGCGGTTTGCCTCGGGTTTACACCAGTCGTTAGGACTCGTCGTGAGCGATGGCCAAATCTATGTGCTGGGTCGCGATCAAATCACTCGACTGCACGACCTGAACCACGATGGCGAGGCCGATTTTTACGAGTGCTACACAAACAAATACGTCACATCACCAGGCGGCCATGATTTCATTTGCGGCCTGACCCGCGACCAAGAAGGGCGATTCTACACGGCATCGGGCAAGCAGGGCCTGCTGCGCATTTCAAAAGATGGAGCACGAGTGGACGTGCTGGCCACAGGCCTGCGCAACCCCGATGGCGTCACATTACTGCCCGATGGTTCGATCACGGCCCCGTGCAGCGAAGGCGAATGGACGCCGGCGTCGATGGTTTGCCGCGTGCCGCCGCAAAATGGAACAAAGCCGCTCCATTTTGGCTATGGCGGGCCGCTGAATGGCGAACCGCCGTCTTTGCCGCTCGCTTACCTTCCGCGTGGTCTTGATAACAACAGCGCTGGCCAGGCTGTCGTGCCCGACGACCGCTGGGGGCCGATGCGCGGTCAACTCATTTTGCTCTCCTTCGGCGCCGGCACCCACTTTCTCGTGCTGCGCGATGAAGTGGAGGGCCAGCAACAAGGGGCCGTTGTGCCGCTCGTTGGCGACTTTCGCGCCGGCGTGCATCGCGGCAAGTTCAATCCGCGAGACGGCCAGTTATATGTTTCCGGACTCAGTGGCTGGGGAACTTATACGCCGGACGATGGTTGTTTTCAGCGCGTTCGCTATACGGGCGATCCGGTGCAACTGCCGCGGTCGTTTCATATTCACGAAAATGGCGTGCTGCTCCGCTTCACGCGGCCGGTGGACCCGGCTCAGCTCGCGGATAGCGGTAAGCAGTTCGCCCAGGTGTGGAATTATCGCTACAGCATGGGCTACGGCTCGCAAGAATACGCGCCGAGCCATTCCGGCGTTGTCGGGCACGAAACGCTCGACATCGCCGGTATTCACGCGATTGATCCGACGACGGTTTTCGTCGAGCTACCCGATTTGCAGCCAGTCAACCAGTTGCACCTCGTGCTGCAGGTGGATACGGGACGGCCGCAGGAGTTAATCGTCACGGTCCACAAGCTCGACAAGCCGTTTACGCAGTTTCCTGGTTATCGGCCATCTCAGAAAATAATTGCCGCTCACCCCACGTCGATCGATCTTACGCTCCTGGGTAAGATGCTGCCGAACCCGTGGCTTCCCAAGATTGAGAATGCGGTAAAGCTCAACATTTCGGCGGGGAAGAACCTCTCCTATTCCACCCGCACGCTGCGGGCCAAGGCCGGTGAACCGATTTGCCTGACGATGGAAAACCCCGATTCCGTGCCGCACAATTGGGTGCTCGTGAAGCCGGGCGCTCTTTCGCGCGTCGGCGACCTGGCCAATAAACTGGTGGCCGATCCCGAGGCCGTGCTGCACCAGTATGTTCCGAAAACGGATGATGTGCTGGCCTACACCGACATCACGCCACCACAGCAGATCTTCAAAATCTTCTTCTACGCACCGAAAGAAAAGGGGCGTTATCCGTTCCTCTGTTCCTTCCCTGGGCATTGGATGGCGATGAACGGGGAACTGATTGTGGAGTAGGGTATCCGCGGTACATACTCGACAGCAAGCACTGCGAGTCATGCTTATTGAAGAGCGGCCCGTCCGATCATGCTGAGAATGCCACTCATGGCGAGGAGGAATGCGCTTGGTTCGGGCACGAAAGCCGCCATTGCAGCGGTAGCGGCCGGGCTCGCGCCGAGGTTCGCCCGCCAAATGATGTAGTCGGCGGTATCGACGACGCCATTGTTGTTGGCATCGGCCTGGAGCTGACTCGTGGAACCAAAACTCGACTTCCAAACGGCGTAGTCGTTAACATCCACCGTGCCGTTGCCGTCGAAATCGCCAGCGACCGGTGGCACGATCCCAAAACTGACGCTATCGATATGCACGGCTCCCGCTTGATTTTTCGGTTGCAGGAACTGCAGCACGAGACGGGCTTCCACGGCGCCCGCCGGGGCAATGCTGCTCAGCGATCGAGCATTCCACACGTTATTGGGAGTTGAACCATCGGCAATCAGGAGTTGATCTTCCCCCAAAAAGTTGGCGGAGCCAAACGTGCCGCCGTATTGGTTGTAATATTCGATTTTCATTTGCGCGCTGTTGGTTGTGCCGGCGATGCTATCCAGCGCGCGAATGTATGCGCTGAGACTCGCGGAGACGTGGTCGCCAGGGGCAACGGTGATTCCTTGATACGCCCCGGAGACGTTGGAACTGCCGGTAAATCGGCCGAATAGTTTTAGCGATTTGTCGCCCGCCAGTACGGCCTCGCTGGCAGCGGTGACGTTGCCGGTCGTGTCGCCGAACGGTGTCCACGCATCGAGCGAGCCGCCACTTTGCTGAAAGCCGCCGTCGTCAAAGCCGCCGTTGTTGAAGTCGGCGCGGTTGGCGGCCCACTGAAAAGTGGCCACCGACTTGCCGGGAATGGAGTAGGTAAAATACTGCCCCGCTTCAAACACTCGGGCATCGGAGGCGGTGGAGTTCGGATTTAGCACGACTAGCACGCGCGAGCCGTCGGGATTACGAAAGGCGACGTTTTCGAGTGGGCTCGTCGACGTGGAGTCGATGCGGACGGCGCCCGGTTGAACGGCTTTCGTGAACTGACCGAGTGCGTAAAACTCCTCGTTGAATGTGACGGCCCCCGTCGTGTTGTTGATCGTCACGACACCGCGGCAATTCGTGCAGCCGCCCTGGTGGGGGCCATTATTTTGGTCGAGCGCCAAATTCCAGAGCAAGGCGTTCTTGCCCCAGTTCCGCGTGTTGCCGATGAAGATATTCTCCATGTACCACACGAGATTATCCGAGAAGTTGGTGGCCCATCCGCCGCCGCTAATCTCGGTAAAGTAAATGCCCTTGTCGGGATACGCATTGTGGACAGTCGTCTGCGCGCTCACTGTTCCGCCGTACGCATGAAACGCCGAGCCGGCAACATACTGGCGAGCGATCGGGTCGTTGAGCACTTCGAGCGGGTACTCGGGATGGTCCCAATTGTGATCGTAGGCCACGATTTTGGTGGTGATCCCTTCGGCGGCGAACATTGGGCCCAGGTTGTTTTTGATGATGTTCGTCTGCTGGGCCGCCGTCATATACATCGTGGGGTAATCGCGAGAATCGCCGACGTTTTCCGGGTTTAACGGTTCGTTTTGCAGAGAGAGGGTGTCGATCGGCAGGCCCGCGGCGGCGTAGGCCAGGACGAACTTTTTCAAATAGAGCGCGTAGGAAGCTTCCAATGAGGTCGCCAACGACGCGCGCGTTCCAAACATGGAACCACTGGTTTTCATCCAGCCTGGCGCGCTCCAAGGCGAACCCATCAGTTTCAGTTGCGGGTTGAGCGCAAGTGCCTGCTGCAACCGTGGGATAATGTACGCTTGATCGTGAGCGATAGAAAACTGTTGCTGCAATTCATCGGTGCCGCCCGGAGGATTGTCGTTGTAGCTATAAAACCCGGACGCGGTAAAGTCGGAAGCCCCCGCCGGCACGCGGAGGTAATCCAGCCCGATGCCCGAAGTCGGCGAAAATAGTTGACGCATCAACTTATCGCGCTGGGCCGCCGACATTTTGTTTTGCAGCAGCCAGGCGGACGAATCGGTCATCGCGGCGCCAAAGCCATCGATCGACTGATAAGTTGTGGTGGGAACCACGCCGATGTACGTGCCGCCCGAACCTGTACCCGATTGGAAGAGCACGTCACTTTGCTGTTTGAGCAATTGAGTTTTGTCGCCGAAGGTAATCCATACGTTGACGGCGCGGGCGGGCAACGCGCCGACGCTGGCACCGACCAAAACCAACAACGCAATACGCAGAGATGACCCGCTCACACTGTGCCTCCAACCTAGTTCCTTTGCCACTCCGAACGACGGTCGCGGGGACGGCAGCCAAATACGGCCAGGCTCAATAAGAATATCAAGCCGAGCGATGTTGGTTCGGGAACCGTTGCCGCGGCAACGCTCCCGGTCGCGACGCCGAACGACAACCCAAAATTCGCCTGCCAATAAAGGTAATCCCAATTGTCGACAACGCCATCGGGCGCGCCGTGGGGGCCAGCGGCATCGGCAGCCAATCCATTTCCGGTCGCGCCAAGGAAATGTCTCCAGATCACGTAGTCGCGGGAATCGACGATGGAGTTGCCGTCATAATCGCCCAGAAGTCGCTCCACGGCCATCAACGTGCTATTCACCGGCAAGTCAACATAACGCTGCACCAAACCAGACGGCCATACGATTTCAACAAGATCTACAGCACCCGTAAACGTGCCCAAGCCGAAGTGTGCCGTCAACTCGCTTTGCGAGAGATAACTTTCGCCACTGCGAATTTCGGCCATTTGCTTTTGCTCGGGATGCTCGGCATCGGCGACAAGCGTGATCCACGCGCCCAGGCCATCGCGGTTCGAGATCGTGCCGCGAGTCTTGACATTCAGCCAATTATTGCCGTTGCCGCCCTCGTTGCGGTAGACAATCGGCGCGGAGCCATATTTGGCGATGACCACATCGAGGTCGCCGTCGTTGTCGAAGTCGACATGGATCAATCCGCGGCCTTGGCCGTTATCCAGGATTCCCGCCGAGGTCGAAACGTCGGTGAATGTACCATCGCCATTGTTTCGTCGGAGCGTCGTGTGGTCACCCGTGTAACCGGTCGTTGTGGAGCCGTTGGTCATCATTAAATCTGGCCGACCATCGTTATCGTAATCGAAAAACGAGGTTCCCCATCCCCAAGCAAGTTCTTGGCCGGAACCGGAGTTGCGCACACCCGCTGCCGTGGTGACATCGGTAAACGTGCGATCGCCGTTATTGCGATAGAAGCGATTGCCCGTAAATGAATAACCCGAATAGATCGCGGTGAGGAACCAATCGAGATCGCCATCGCCGTCGTAATCGGCAATGGTATTGCCCATGCCGCTCGTATCGGTGCCAACGCCAGCCGCTTGCGTGCCGTCGGTGAACGTGCCGTCGCCATTGTTCCAAAACAACTGGCTGGTGTGGTCATCGGCGGAAAAGACGATGTCGGTTTTGCCGTCATGGTCGATATCGGTAAATTGCGGCTGGAAGCGGTAAACAAAATCGCCCCCATGAAGCGGCGGCCGGTAAACATCGATTCCGGCCGCGTGAGTCACATCCTCGAAATGACCGGGATTCGCAGCGCCCAGGTTGTGCAACAGCCGCGAGCCGTTGTTTCCGGTTGGCCGGCTGTGATCGGATGTCAAAATATCAATGTAGCCATCGCGATCGTAGTCGCCGAAGGCGACGCCCATGCCCTTCCAAGTGGCGGTGCCACTAGCCTGCACATCGGCGCCGCGCGTCGCAGCTTGTTCCGTAAAGTGGCCGGTGCCATCGTTAATGTAAAGGTAAAATCGATTGTGGCCGGTGGCGGTTACATATAAGTCTTCGTCGCCGTCGTTATCGATATCACCAGCGGCCACGCCAGTCGTGGGAAGAACTTGCGTAAAGCCGGATGCGGCCGAAACATCGACGAATCCGTTCCCGGTGTTGTGATATAGAACATCGGCACCGTCGATGCGCGTGAAGAACAAGTCGATCAACCCATCGCCGTCGAAGTCGGCGGCAGCCACACCGGCCGACATATTTTCCGTCAGCCCGGACGTTGACTGCACATGGTTAATTCCGAGCGCCGGAGCGACGTTTGTAAACGTCGGCAGGGCGAACGCGACTTGCGAGGCCCACAACACGAGCGCAGCGGCCACAAGTAACGACGCGATGGACGCAAGGTCATGATTCCGCTGGTAGCCCGTGCTAAGCAGGTAACGGCGTGGCGGAGTTCTCGTGTGGTGATGTTTGAAAGGATGCACTTATCGAATGCGTCGCCGGCTGAGGAATATCAACATGAGCAGAACGTACGAAAGGCAGGCAGGTTCCGGAACAACTTGCCCGGCAAAGTAACTCAGCGCCAGGTTCCAGGCCTCGGGACCAATCACGTGCCCGATCATTCGACCGGGAATATCATCTTGCGGCGGATGGATGCCACCCCAAATACGCGAGACGGCCGCCTGATCGGCGGCGTCGAAGTACGTTGCCCACTGCAAGTCGATTGGTGTCGTTGGTCCATACTCGAAGTTGAGGCCACTTGCCATAGGGATCGAATACTCACCCATGCCACCTGGAAAGTAAGGCGAGCCGGTCAACTGCGTAAGGATTTCAGCGGCGGTGCGGCTAAAAGTCGAATGCCCAGAGACAAGACCCGGAAACGGCGGCGTTACGAAACTGCTAAGTTGATAGGGCATCCACTTCTCAGCCAAGATCCAACCGACGCCGCCAATCTCGGAGGGGTCATCAAATGGTGCAACACCGCTTACCGCTCCTTTCCACGATAGCACGGCGATCTTACCTTCATTGCCGGCGAGGTTCGCATGCCGCTGGCCGGGGGCAGTCGTTTCGGGCGTAATGACTTCGATCAAGCCCGGCACGAGTGGCAAACCGTTGGGGTTGTACGATGGTCCGCTCGGATCGGAAGACTGGCCGAGTTGCCCCATGTACCGGATAAATGAAATGGGGCGCGAGGTATCGTACACGCCTTTGTGGTTCCAGGCCGCAATGGCGGCATCGTGCAGACCACCGTTCAGGGCAAACATGCCTTTGACATCCCATTCGAGGTCGCTGACTACCGGGCCGGTGCCGCCAATCCGCTTGGGGATCCCCAGAGTTTCCATGCGGTCCGTCACATAATTGCGCAATTCATTCCAGTGACCGGGCGGGGCGTTGGAATGCGGCCCATCGGCCCAGAACTCGGCCATGACGCGGGCAAAGTCCGCCTGCTTTACGATTTGTGGAGTGTACGGCTGACCCGTCGCCGGATTCACGGTGTAGCCGACTTGGGTATAAGTGCCGAAGGGGCTTTTGCCGCGAGAGGCGGGCGAAATATCGATCATCACGCCGTCGTTCGGGTCGAGTTGCGACGAATAGCGGATCATTGCCACGGCGCCATCCTTGAAAGCCGCATCGCCCACGCCGCCGAGTTGCGGAGCCGGCCCCTGGTCGAAATACACGCCATTGGCACTGCGATCGGCCGCCGTCATGGCGAACGGCGTTACGTTGCCCCAGAAGGGCGTCAGATTCGATTGCGTGGCTTCGTTGATCGGCCGACCGAATTGATCGATGCGGCCGCCCAAAAAGTGCAGCGGCTGCCACCGATTGGGGTCGTTCATCGTCGTGCCGGGGTTATCGAACGTCAGCGGATCGTTCACCGGCAGATACTGCCCAACCGGTTTTGCATAGTTACCGGCTTCGTTGGCGCCGTCCGACATTCCATGCGCAATGAGCGCCTGGGCAATGCGGTTGCCTAGCGCTGCCGGAGAGTTTCCGATGGTTGAAGTGAAATCGGGATTGTAGCCGAGATCTTGCATTTGGGTGCGGAAGGCCAGCTCACTTTCGTTTCGACCGGGGCCAATGCCGGCAGGCCCCGTCACGAAGCGATGCATCAGCACGCCATACGCGGCATAACTGATCGCTTCGTTGCGAGCCGCAGTGGCGTCGCCTCCAGCGAGCACTTTTTCCTGATACACGTATTGCGATGCCGTGGCATCATACGCGGCCCAGGCGTCGTACATCGCCGCAGAAAGATAGAACAGGTTGCGCGCGTGTACCGTTGGGCGGGCCGTATCGATGCTAATCGAGTAAAGAAGTTGTTCGTTCCAAAGTCGGGCGGTCGTTGTTGCCGACCAGGCAGGATCGGTACGGCCAAGCATTCCCCAAAAAACAAAGGCGACAAAACACGACCAACGCTTCAAATCAAACACACTTGCCTCGAACACGATACACCTAATCGTAAGAAAGCCAAACTCATGAGTTCCATTTTCACCCTACCAATGCAATCCAAATTGGCGTACAAAATCAATGCTGCCGAACGACGACAAAACGTATGCGAATTCCCGCCGGTCTCTGCTCGTAGGGCCGCGTGGCATCCCCTCATTATAAATGCCCGGCGCAGAAACCAACGAATTAAATCGCGGAAATCGCCCGAGGCAGCAAACGTGGGGAGAGACGACCGCACGACAACCAAACCGGGTCGTTCCCACTCAACTAGATTACGCGCACTAGCGGTCCCTCGACCGAACTTCACCGGGCCGCTTTCATCGCCGGCTACTTTTGAGTCTTGAGCGGCTCGATCTCGAACTTGAGATCGTCAACATTGTGGTCGATCGTAATGTGGTAAGGCGTAGAAGTTGGCCTGGTGTATTTCGGATCGATCAACGATTGTGGTTGCATCGCACTTTTCCAAATATTGAACACCACGTCATATTTGCCGCGAAATACACCGTCACCCGGCTTCCGGGTAAAGGCCACGAACGCGCCGTCGTCGCCGATATTGCCCGCCGCACCCTTGCGAACTTTGGCGGTGCTATCGTCTGCCGGAAGAAACTGAACTTCCCGTACTCCACCATTGGGGACGCTGCCATCTTTGAACAAAACCTTGCCCGAAACCTGCACGGTATCGCGCCGGTTGCAGCCGACGACACAAACCAAGATCGCAAACGTCAACCAATGCCACGCTCGTGACTGGAACTTCATCGAAGCAATACCGTGCCTGTTTCGCATCCTATCGATGTAACCCAGCTACGTACTAATCAAGCACCGGCGGCTTCGTAAGCACGGCCACTGATTTTCGGCAGTCGCACTCGCACCATGAATGAATGACACTAGCCGGCCAACGTACTCCACTACTGTAGCCTTTGTTCGGCGTCCTCGCTACCGATCATGTAGTCCCAAACGCAACCGAAAATCCCGCGTGTTTCCACATCATCGATAAGGAACGTGACGCTGCCATCGCACATGGCGATCATGGCGCCGCCCTCGTGCGCGCTACGAACGGTGTTTTGATCGGCAAGGCCGCCTGAATAACACGTCATGCATTCGGCCTGAGCTTGCGGCGGGGGTGCTGATGTTGTGGTGCAGATATCGCTGTAGACATCATCCGTCGTCGGCCCGCAGGCATTCGGTCCGTTGTCATCACCACCGGAGCCATACATTGCCAATAGACTTGGTCCCGCATGGCCCATCGCCCAGACACCGCGCGCGTCTTTTTCCGTCATTCCCGCGCGAATTTCGCCGACCATGATCGTCTTCGACGTTCCGTCGGTAATTTGACTTAGCTTCACGGAAATATTAGGCCCCATGACGCCGCGGCGCAGCTTGCTATTCCAGCCATCTTCCGCGGGTAAGGTGCCGTTCTCATCTGGACCCGCCGTGCAGGCATAAATCTTGGGGTCTTCGCCCGACCGAGCACTGCAACCACCACCGCCGATGAAAAGGTTTCCGGAATTCGCGGCGTAGTTGCCGCGTGCCCAGTTGTCCCCATGCAGCGGCAGCTTTCCCGTGTAAGGAATCTTATTGAACGAGTCCGACGGGCATAGCAGAACGGGAATGATCTTTCCACGAGCTTCCCGGTTCCGCAGATCGCCCGGCGTGCTACCGGTCGCATTGATGGGCAGTTTGAAATCGAAATAGTCGTAAGTTCCCTGCTCTTCGAGTTGAGGAAGAATCTTAATAATCCAATTCGGACCGTACGCGGCGAGACGGTCGTGGACATGATCGCGGTAGAGCTTGATGTCGAACGTCATACCCTCCGGCAGCCGCTTCTTCTGGTTTTCGTAATTCAGAACGGCGAGGGCCACATTCTTGATATTACTTTGGCACTGCGCGCGGCGGGCCGCCTCGCGAGCAGCTTGAATGGCGGGCAGCAGCAAGGCCACCAGAATCCCGATGATGGCAATGACGACCAATAGCTCAACAAGCGTGAAACCATGAAGGGAGGTAGGTCCGCCGAGCCGCGGCGGACGATTTCGTTGGGCCGCTCGGCTCGCGGCCCCTACAAAGCTGAAGCCGCTGGCCGATGGTTGTCGCCTCAATTGCATGACTGAAACTCCTTCAATTGATTGCGAATCAACTTCCGAATGGTATGAAAAGGGCGCGAAGAGTTGCACTACCCCTGGGATGATCGATGCTTCGAAGCCATCAACCAGCCCCGGCAACTCTTCGCGCTTTCAAACCAAAAACAAAAAATACAACCACGTCCGAATGAATTCAGCGTTGCCGCCGCCCAGCCAGTACCCCACTAACCGCGCAGGCGAGCAGTGCCAAAATCGATGGTTCCGGAATGGCCGCCCCAGCACCAACCGCAGGCCCGCTGACCGTGATCGAAAGATCCTTGAACACCACGCCATCATCGCCGCCAAAATAAATCTTCGACGGGCTGACGGGCCAACCATTGACCGCGAACCCGCCGGCGCCACCCTCGTAACTAGCCGATAAGTCATAGGCCGGGGTCGTGATGTCGGCGACAAACGGGCCGCCGGCGTAGTTCAAGTCAACCGAGCCCACCCAGGTCTTGGTGGTTGCATCGAGGGTCATCCGCAGGCGATACGTCGTCGCGGAATTGGCGCCCAACGTGTCTTTGCCGTAATTTGCCTTCCAGATGTTGTAATCGGCGGCGTCAATTCGATTCTGGCTGGCACCGGTATTATCGCCATTGGCAGTCATGTCTTCGGTAGCAGGATCAAATGGATCGACGCCATCGTCGAAGTTACCAAGGGTTTTCCGCCAGATTGCATATGCAGCAGCGTCCACCGTTCCATTGGATGCATAATCGCCAGGCGCGTCTTTCGTCGAGCACCAAGCGGTTGTGCAAGCGGGCGGATTATACCAGTCGCCGCTAACACCATCGTTGGCATTACTCGAAAGGCTGTGAGTTTCGGGGGTCACCATCACGGTGGGAACGCTCCATGTGTCGGGCACGCCCCAAGCAACCATCACACCGGACCCCATCCCGAAGAAGGCCTGATCGGTTCCCAATTTGTCGACGGTAACCGTCACTTCCGCCGTATAGCTATTGAATGCGTAGCTATCGATCGTGCGCAGGTAGTTTCGACCTGGATCCGATGGGGTGACACCTCCAAACGTAGCGCCATTGGCGCCAAACGTAATGCGAGAATCTTGCGTGAAGTCGTCGCTGGGATCCGCGGGAGTTCCATTGTCATTGAGAAACGGCGGTGTTACATCGGTAATTTCGAAGCCAGCAGTTGCCAGTGCCGCTTGCGTTCCAGCATTGAGCGTATCGCCGGTGAAACCGGTCAACGAATTCGACAGCGAACTCGCGGCTTGCACACTAGTTGCGATCGCGCACGTTAACAAAGCCGCGCACCAACCCAGATTCTTAAGTCTTCTCATAAGTTTGCTCAATTGAGGACAAGATATAACTTGCAGCCAATCGGCCCTTCACGATCAACTGCACGCAGCCCCACGCTCACATGCGAACCAATGCCAACCTCTAATGTGTTCCTCGCAGCGTCCCACACAAATCCCGACTGCTTCTCGGTCAATGCAGGCCGGCCTCATCTCCCAGTTCGCATGGACTGCTAGTCTAACATCCGAAAACGAAAAATGCCCCATTCCACCTAAATAGACGAAAGGCCTTGTTTTTGACAACCAAGCTTGTGCAAAATCAATGGCACCCCCATCGCGGCAACGAATCTGCGCAGCCAATACCACCTCGGCACAAGGCTCCTTGTCAATGCGACAGAGACTACGGTGCCAGCAGCCCAATACAGACGATCCACCGCGCAACTGAGGTTTTCTGCACTAAGCGACGCACCTACCCAGCGACGCCATCGCTCTAAACCTCACCCACTGTCTTATCAATCCACCGTGCGGAAGAAATGTGAACCGAAAAAAAGCGCTTATTCAAGAAAATTGCCTGCGGCTTGCCACAAACGGTCGGCATACGTTCTTGGTCGCCTCGCCGGACCCACTAGGCAGGGGGCTAGCCAGCTCGACGCAGTGCAGAAGTTTGTCAAAACGGAACTTCCGATGCTCCGAAAAGTAGCTTTGAGGGGGTATATATATTGGCGAATCAGTTTACGATTGGGCTTCCTGGCGGGCCCCCCGACTTAAACCCGACTTGGTTGGACCATGATTCACAAGCAGGCGAATAACCAGTCGTCGCCCGGCGAGCATAGCGACCGGATGGCTGAGTTCCTCGAACTATACTCGACGCATTACCCGCGGTTGCAGTTCTTTATTACGGCGCTGCTTCCGACCGTGAACGATGCCGCGGACGTATTGCAGGAAACGAGCATGGTCCTTTGGCGTAAATTCGACAGTTTTGAAATAGGCACGAATTTCTATGCCTGGGCATGCAAGATTGCGCGATTCCAAGTCATGAAATACCGCGAGCAACGCGCCCGGCTCGCGCGAGTCTTCGAAACAAATCTACTCGAGAAATTGGCCGACGAAGCGAGTGATGAAACGCTCATTCATGGCGTTACTCTACAGACGCTGGAAAACTGTCTGAACAAGCTCGGCGAAAAAGACCGTCTTTTGATCCGGCGCCGTTACCAACCCGGCGCTACCGTGCAAGCGTTATCGTCGGATATTGGTCGCAGTGCGAACTCGCTTTCGAAATCCCTGGGGCGGATACGACGGTTGTTACTTGAGTGCATCGATCGTTCGCTAGCGCAAGAGGCTCATGGATAATGCAAATTCTCCGCTGTGAAATTCGGTCATTGTTGCTTGATAGGAATCGAAGAACTCGCGGCGCGGCGAATGTCGGCAGCGACCCTAGTCGGGTTTGTCAGCGGAGAGCCGCGCGATGATTTCCGGTCCGGATGACAATTTTGACTCCGCGGTTGGGTTCGGCCATGAGGGAGATCTGTACGGCCTGTTAGCTCGCCTGTGCGACGAGACGATTTCGGACGTCGAGTTCCAGCGGCTACAGCAAATACTCCAGGAATCGCCGGCTGCTCGTCAACTCTATCTAAAGTATCAGGCAATTCATGCCGCCCTCGCATTGGGCGCCGGCGGTGCCATGGGGTATTCCGCAGTCGATGCTCAATTGGCGGTTGAGCGCGCGGCCATGGCACAAATCAGCAGCGGCAAACTATCTCGTTCCGTAGTGCAGTGCAGCGCTCGCCCGAACCGGCCGGCCCGTTGGCGGGCGCTCGGCCGAGCCAGCCGTTGGATCGCTGCACTCGCCGCCGTAATGGTGTTCGTCGCATGTGCGTACTGGTTGTGGCCGCGCGACGTTGCCCATCTACCGTCGCCAACGGCGGAGCCGCAATTGGCAGACGACCATGCGGGAGTAGCAACGCCTCGTCTGCCTGTGGTAGAAGTTTCGTTTGTTTCCGACACGGCGGCGTGGAACAATCCGAATGGCTCATACGCCTTGGGATCTCATGTTCGTCCTGGTCAAACGCTCGCTCTTGAACATGGTCAGATTGAACTAACGTATGAAACGGGCACGAAGTTGCTGTTGACCGGGCCGACAGAATTTCAAGTACATGCAAAAGGCGGCGTACTGCGGAAGGGAGAGGTCGTGGCCCGGGTTACCGTGGCCGGGCATGGTTTCACGATTGAGACGCCTCAAGGCAAGGTCATCGATCTCGGAACTGAATTCGGTGTGATGGTCGACGATTTTGGCGTCTCACAAATTAGCGTGTTCGAGGGCAAGGTGGAGACTTTGGCCGCGGGCGCCGCGCGGGGCACGCGCAGGTCGATCGAACTTACGTCGGGCAATGCGATTCAATGGACGGATAATGCGATCGTGCCCGTCGATTTCCAGGCGAGTCATTACGAACTCCAAAAATTGAATCGACTGCTACCCGGTGGAACTCGCCCGGCGGCCGCACTTGTCGATGACGATTATCGCAACGGCAAATCACCGGGGGCTTCGACCTGGAAGACAATCGGCAGTGTGATCGCGGGCGACGGCCTGCAACTGGGGAGTATGAAATCGACGGCGCAGCGGCCGTACTTGCTGTCCACCCGTGAATTTAATCCCTCGCAAGGCGCCGTTACGATCACATGCGATGTGCGATTCGCGCAAGTTGGCGATGCGGAACAGCCCTCATTTGCGATCCTGACCCGCAGTTCCAGCAGCTTGAGCAAGTCGGGCACTGCGTGGCACGATATGCTGGCGCGAGCCATGCGCTGTCGGCTGGGAGCCGGGTCGTCCAATGCGGAAGGATTGCTGGAGGCCGGAACCAAGCTGGAACCCGATTGTGCCCCATCGAGTTTGTCGTGGGGTGGCTTTTCCCGTCCGCGACCAGGCAAGCTCTACCGTCTGGAAATGCGCGACGATGGGCTGAACGTTTCGTTCACCGTGGCACTGGCCGAAAACCCGCAGGTACGCAAGACGATCACGTGCCGTTCGCTGTTCCGGAGCAACGAGAATTTTGTCGCCTTCGAAGGATCAGACCGTAACGTTGTGGTTCTCGAACGGGTGACCATCTCGCAAGAGAGTTCGTCACCCGCGACGCCGAACTCAATGGCGGCGGACGATCGTCAGGCTTCGGACATAATTGGTGTCAAGAATGAGGTGCTGAGTCAAGCACTGGATGAACTCGCACCCGCGAACGCCGAACTACTACTGGCCGATGATTTTGCCGGCGAAGCGCTCAATCCCGCGAAATGGACTGCTTTGGGAGACATTGTGGTAAAGAATGGGCGTGCCCAGCTTGGGCTTTTCAACGACGAGCAGCACATCGATACCTGGCGCGAACATCCCTATCTGGTTACCCGACAAGACTTCGACCCTCGTCCAGGTCCACTCGTAGTTCTTGGCAGCATTGAGTTCTCGCCGAACTTTTTGCACGGCTATGGTGGAACCTTTTCGGTCATGACCCGCGCCGATCAAAATCGCGGCGGCGCCCGCGGATGGACCAGTTCGATTTTGCGCCGGGGAGTTCGCTGCAATTTCTGGCCGGCGGCATTCGGTTTTGACCACAGTCTCGAAATCCACGAAAAACCTTCCATCGAGCAAATTACTTTGCTGGGGGCCACGGGATTTGAGATTTCGCCGCAGACCCGTTCTTATTTGTTCAAGGTGGTTGACGATGGAAAGTCCGCGATGCTGACCATGTTCGATGCAACCGACCTGCAAGTTCAGAAGTCAATTTCAGCGGCAACTACGATGGCGCCGCCGACCGCTGGCCGGGTGGCGTTCGAAAGCTGCTGGGGGTCGCCGGTAGAACTCGATAGCATTCGCATTTATGGAGCGAAGAAGTCATCGCCGGAAACCGGGTTCCGAAAGCCGTAGCTAGCTATTTTGTGGTACTTGCAAAGTCGTAAGTTATCGCGATTCGGCAATCCCACGAACTTATTCTCCGTAGGTCAGGCCGCAGCCGAATTCATATAGTGGCTTGCCGCTGTTCTTATCGTTCCTTAGCGGCAGTTGTTCGAGCGATTTCGGCCAGGTAAACGCCAAGTGGCCGGTCGGTCGATAGTCGCCGAAGAGCACATCGGCGACGCCCTGCCCTTCGCTGCCTGGCAGCCAAGCGGCAACGCAGGCATCGGCTTGTTCGATCAAGTTGTTGATCAGCACGGGTCGGCCGGAGACGACTACGAGCACCGTCGGCACCTTCAAGGCTTTCACCGTTTCGGCCGCCTTGCTGTTTTCGGCAGTCAGCGCCAGGTCGCGACTATCGCCATGCATCTCGGCATACGGAGATTCGCCGACGACCAGAATCACGACGTCGGCACCTTCGCCACCGGCGCCATCGGCGGAATAAGTGACCTTCGTGTCCTTGCCGACGGCGGCGCGGATGCCGGCCAGAATGGTGGTGCCTTTCACGACGTTGCCAGCGGCCCCCTGCCAAGTAATTGTCCAGCCACCGCATTGCTTGCCCATATCGTCGGCATTCGGCCCAGCCACGTGAATGTGTTTCAGATCCTTCGCGAGCGGCAAAGTCTTGTGCTCGTTCTTAAGAAGCACCAGTGATTTTCTCACCGCTTCGCGAGCGACGGCGCGATGTTCGTCGCTGCCAAACGACTCTTGCGCTTTCGCATTGGCGGCAATGGGTGCACCCTTGCCGATGAGTCCCATCGCAGACTTCACGCGTAAAATGCGCGTCACCGCATCGTCGATTCGTGACACCGGCACTTTGCCTTCTTCCACCAATTCACGCAGGCATTTGATAAACTTCGCATGGGCGTTGGGGACCATGCCCATATCGATGCCGGCATTGATGCAAATGCCGACGGCTTCCTTATAGTCGGGTGCAACCTGGTCGATGGCGTTGTAATCGGAGATTAGAAAACCATCGAAGCCGAACTCGCCTTTGAGAACGTCGGTGAGCAAGTATTTGTTGGCCGAGCATTTGAGGCCGTTCCAACTATTGTACGACGGCATAATGCTGCCGACGCCAGCGGCAATTGCCGGCGGATAGGGCTTCAAATGCAACCTGCGCATTGTGGCGTCGTCGACGCGGACGTCGCCCTGATCGAGCCCTTTTTTCTCCATGCCGCCGGTGCCAAACGTAGTGCCGCCATCACCGGCGTAGTGTTTGGCACAGGCCAACACCGAGAACGGATCATGTAGACTCTGGCCCTGCAAGCCGCGTACGGCGGCGGCCCCCAATTTTCCGGAGATATCTGGGTTTTCGGAATAGCCTTCGTAGGTGCGGCCCCAGCGGATATCTTGCGGTACCGTAACACACGGCGCGAACGCCCAATTGACGCCCGTGGCCCGCATTTCCTCGGCCGTGATGCGTCCGATCTCTTCCACGAGTGCGGGATCGTTCGCGCAGCCCAAACCAATGTCGTGCGGGAAGATCGTCGCGCCGAGCACGTTGTTGTGGCCGTGGACCGCATCGATGCCGTAGAGCAACGGGATTGCCAGGCGTGTCTTGTGGGCCTGTTCCTGACAGCGTTCGACAGCAGCGGTCCACGCTTCCGGGCTATTGCCATCTTTCGGGTCGGCATCGCCGCCGCTCAGCACCGAGCCGACGCTGTACTTGGCGATATCCGTCAAATCGCCGAGGTACGTCAGCTCAGCCTGCGTCATCTGGCCGATTTTTTCGTCAAGTGACATCCTGGATAGCAGCGCTTTGGCCGGTGGGTCGTACGACTTCAAGTCGACGCTCGGCTTGTCCGCCGCCCATACCCCCGAAGTCAACAGGATAAGAAATGCGGCAACGGGCAATTGCCGAATCAATGTTCTAAGGTGCCTATGCAAACGAAGACAGTCACGCTCGCGAGGCATCAGATTTCCGGCGTTTTTTTCGGCGGACCGCGAGCCAGTCCCCTTTTTCAACGCATTGCTAAGTTTCATAGTTGCCCCGTTCTTTGTGAGAAATACTTAGGCTAAGGTCGAATCGTGCGGAGCGCGAGCACACGCATTAGCGCAATCGCAGATAGCGCAAATGTGCCCGTTTCCGGGACATTTACCGCTCCGCTCGCCGCCGCGGTTGCGGCAAAGGCATTCCGCCAAACCAGATAATCCGCCTCATCCACGGTGCCGTTGCCAGAGCCATCGGCCGGTAGATCGATGCCGGTTTGCCCGTTGGAGTTGCGCCACGCGATGTAATCGGCCGCATTCACTTGGCCGTCGTGGTTGTAGTCGCCCGAAAGCCCAACTTGCTTTTGCCAGACGCGCACGTAGTCGATATCCATTTGTTGCGGAAAGACGGTGGAACCGTTCGGGTCGCCGCCAAAATCTCCGCCAATCGCCAAGTTAAGAATGATATTCATCGGATTTTCAAAGATCGGCCGATCGGCCGCTTCATTTACCGTGAAGTGAAGCGCGCCGTCCACATAGAACCGCAGTTGCGTCGCCTCCCATTCCACGGCATACAAATGAAAGCCCGTGTGAAAATTCACCGGCGTGCCGTTCTGGCTCGTTGAGTACTCGTGCGAAACGTATTGATGCTGGGCACAGCACGGCCCAGGATTCGTTTGCCAGTGATACGCACTGCTTACCACGAGTGGCTCGCTGCCGCGATTTTCCATGATGTCGATTTCACCGCCGGTGGGCCACTGCACGCCGTTTGGCAGGAGCCAGAATGCCGGCCACATGCCCTGCGTGGTCGGGAGATCGATGCGCGCCTCGAACCGCCCCGGAGCAAACTTCTGCACGCTCTCTAACCGTGCGGAACGATATTGCTTGCCGCCGTAGGGTTGGTTCGTTGCCGTGATCCGCAATTTGCCGTCGAAGATCGACGCCTGTGCCGGCAAGTAGTATTGCTTTTCGTTGTTGTAGCTATTCTGCAAATTGATCAAATTCCAATTCTGGGCATTGATCGTCGGGGCATCGAACTCGTCATGCCATTTCAGTTGCCAGCCAGGAAGATCGGGGACTTGAGCCGATGTTCGCCCGGCGGCGACCGCAACGAGAATAACTACCCCGGCAATTGCCTTGTGGCGCCGAAACATATTCGCTCCCGGGAAACGGATGATCTCCCCCAACTGATTTTACTGTAGTGGGGGGCAAACCGCTATTCACCAACTGGCGATGTCAGGGCCAGCCCCTTTTTAACGGCTGCTAACGCCACCACCAGCCGCTATAGTAAAGGCTACGCCGTGGTACGCCCCCCAAAAGTGTCGTCTGTTGCTCGCAAAAAGTCTTCGCATGCAGGTTCAAAATACTCCTCCGGACAGGAGCCGGCTGGGCGCCACGCCAAGCTGGAAGAAGGTTTTGCTCTACTTAGGCCTCGTTATTCTCATCGTGGGCCTGAACTATTGGACTGCGCGCAATGAGACGCGTCAGAAACCAGAAGCCGCTGCCAAGGCATCAGCGACGGCTGACCGCAACAGCTCGATATCCGCCGGTCCGAGCAATCAACCTGGCGCGGATACCAATGAGAGTCCCCAGGGTGCAAGATCGTCCGGCACGACCAGCAATCGAAGCAGCAACAAAGACGAGCGGCCGATTATAGCCAAATCAACCTCGCGAAACGAAACACCACCAGCAACCAATGATGGCGATGACGGCCCGGTCATCCGGAACATGCGTATCCGCGATCAAGATGGCCGCGTGGTCTATAGCGGCGATGTCGATCTTCGGCCGACACTTGATCGCATCGCACGCGGCAAGCGGCTTCGGTTTCCCAACGACGGCGTCGTATTCGAAAATCGCGAACGCCGCTTGCCGGCGAAACCCAGCGGATATTACCACGAGTATGTGTTGCCGACTCGCGGCGACGATGGCCCCGGCCCGCAACGTATCATCACGGGAAGCGAAAGCGAAGTGTATTACACTCCCGATCACTACAAATCCTTTCGCCGGATTAAATGACGATGTCTGCGAACGCAGCCCTCCAATTTGAATACATCAGTGACGTTACCGGATTCCGCGCGCCGGATGCTTTTGTGGCACGCCTCGGCGGACCATTGCGGCGGAAGCGGGATCTTCTGCGCGCGCTTGCTGCTAGCCTGAAGTTCCCGGAATACTTTGGGTACAATTGGGATGCACTCGAAGAATGCCTGCGCGATTTGTCGTGGCTGCCGGATGGTGAAACCATCATTTTGCTTCACGACCAGGCGCCGCTCGCTGATCAGCGGCAAAGAGCAACTTACATTGACATTTTGCGGAGTGCGCAGCAGGTCCATCACGGCCGCCTGCGGATCATATTTCCGTCGAAGTGTGCCCACGAATTGCCGCTATGATGGCCTTTCACAGAAGCTGTTCAATCGGCGTGATTTCCGCGCCGAAGCCGCCACGAGCAGACGATGCCTCTCGCGGTGAGAGTTTTCGTTTAACCCGGAGCCAACGGCGACGGGAGCATTTTGCGTACAGCGCCGTCGCCGTTGGCTCCGGGTTAAACGATTTAGTCGCGCCCGTGTACGGCATAACTCGTCCAGCCATCCCCCCGAACGCGCTGGTTGCCACTGCCTCAATTGCCACCCAGCAAACGAGCGAGTTTTAGGTTATAGTCCCGGAAAGCGGTGGCTCTGATTTTGCCTCTCCACCCCATCACAGTTGGTCCCGATCGATCAACAAATACACCACGCGAGGACAAACCGCATGAAATGGCTATTCGCAACCGTCGTCGGCGCCACGGTTCTTTCGATGTCAACCGCTGCCTCGGCCAGGATCTTATACGTGGCGCCCAACGGCAACGACCAGTGGACCGGCCAACTCGCCCAACCGAATGCCAGCAAGACCGATGGGCCGCTGGCATCGCTGCACGCTGCTCGCGATGCCGTTCGCAAGCTGAAGGCGGCCGGTCCGTTGAAAGAAGCGGTTACGGTCGAAGTTGCGGACGGTGAGTACCAACTCAGCCAGCCGCTCGTATTCACGCCGCAAGATAGCGGAACGGCCGACGTTGAAATTCGCTATGTTGCGGCGAAAGGGGCGCACCCAGTTTTCACGGGCGGCCGCAAGATTAGCGGTTTTCAGGCGACAGACAATGGCACTTGGACGGCCCATGTTCCCGATGTCGCCGCCGGCAAATGGTATTTTGAGCAGCTTTGGGTCAACGGCCAGCGCGCAACCCGCGCGAAGTCACCAAATAAATTCTATTACTACGTCGCCGGTGTGCCCGATAAATCGAGCAATCAGGAATTTCGAGCAAAGCCCGAGGACGTTCGGCCGCTCGCCGAACTGAGTCCGGCCCAGTTGCGTGACGTCAACGTCATCGCTTACCAATCTTGGGAAACGACGCGATTACGTCCCGATAAGCTCGATGACAAGACAGGACTGCTGCACTTTACTGGCACTGCGCCCTGGCCGTTCAACCAATGGAGCCCGACGCAGCGCTATCACATCGAGAACTTCAAGCAAGCGCTCGATGCACCCGGCGAATGGTTTTTGGACCGCGACGGCACGCTCTATTATCGACCGCTGCCTGGCGACGACATGAAAACAGCCACGGTCGTGGCTCCCGTCGTCGAGCAGTTTATTCGGTTTGAGGGCGAGCCGCAGGCCAGCGGGTTGGTGGAGCACATTTCACTAAGCGGACTGTCGTTTCAGCATGGTCAGTATCTGTTGCCTGAAGCTGGTCATGGCGATTCGCAGGCCGCCTTCACGGTACCAGCCGTCATCATGGCGGATGGTGCGCGCAATATCACGATTGATCAGTGCGAAATTGCCCATGTTGGCATTTACGGCATCTGGTTCCGCCGCGGCTGCCAGAACTGCCGCCTCACGCAAACATATCTCCACGATTTGGGCGCCGGCGGTGTGCGCATTGGCGAAGGGGAGATCCAACGCGAGGAGTCAAACCGCACACATCACATTGTGGTGGACAACAACATCATTCATGAGTGCGGCCGCTACTTTCCCAGTGCGATCGGCGTGTGGATCGGCCACAGCGGCTACAACCAGGTCACCCACAACGATATTTCCGACCTGTTTTACACCGGCATTTCGGTCGGCTGGCGGTGGGGATACGATGAGAGCCTCGCCCACCACAACACGATCGATTTCAACCACATCCACCATATCGGCCAGGGCGTTCTGAGCGACATGGGCGGCGTTTACACGCTTGGCCCGTCGCCCGGAACGACCGTCAGCAACAATGTCGTCCACGACATTTACTCCTACGACTATTACGGTCGCGGCGGCTGGGGCCTCTACAACGACGAGGGTAGTACCGGCATCGAGCTGGAGAATAACCTGGTCTATCACACCAAGACCGGCTCGTATCACCAGCATTACGGTCGCGAGAATCATTTTCACAACAATATTTTGGCTTTCAGCATGGACGGCCAAATACAAAGGTCGCGCGTCGAAGATCATATTTCATTCATCTTCGAGAACAACATTGTGTACTGGAAAGATGGCCCAATCGCAGCGGCCGGTTCTCTGAAAGACCCGAAGGTCGTGCTGCGCAACAATGTGTACTGGATGACATCGGGCAAACCCATCGATTTCCAAGGCATGTCGCTCGCCGAGCGGCAGCAGAAGTCGCTGGATGTCGGCTCGATCATTGCCGATCCGAAGTTCGTCGACGCGGAACATCTAGACTTTCATTTGCAGCCCGACTCGCCGGCGTTGAAACTCGGGTTCAAACCGTTCGATTACTCGAAAGCCGGCGTGTACGGCGACGCGAAATGGGTCGCGACGGCGAAATCGTTCGCGTATCCTGATGTTGAATTTGCACCTCAGCCACCTGGGGTGAAGTAAGAGCCGCACTGGCCAGCGTTGCTGGTCACCTCGGCCACAAGAACCACCTCGTGGGAGCGAATCACCATGAACCATAAGGACGAATCTCGCTTAAGCCGTCGAAATTTCTTGGCTACCGCCGGCGCCGGAACGGCTCTGGCTTCCGTCGCGCCGGCCCTGTTGGCGGAGGCCACATCGCCGGCTGCCATTCCGCTACGTGAATTCGGCAAGACCGGCGAAAAGGTGCCGATCATTGGTGTTGGAACGGCGCCGGCCGGGTTTCGTGGCTATCGCGAGGCCGCCGCGGTGTTCGAGAAGTGCTGGGAACGAGGCCTCCGCTACTTCGATACGGCGCCCGAATTTGCCGGCTACGGCCAAGCGCAGGTTGCTCTGGGTGATGTATTGAAACCCCATCGCAAGGAAGCCTTCGTCGTCACGAAGTGCTGGGATCCGGATGGTGAAAAAGCCCTCGCTTTGCTGAAGAAGAATCTCAAGGAGTTGAAGACCGACTACGCGGATGTCGTTTACGCGCACGCCATCGGCGCCGACAACATGCCGCCCGACATTGTCCTCGGGCCTAACGGCGTGATGAAGGCCCTCGCTAAGGCGCAGCGCGACGGCTTGGCGCGCTTCATCGGCGTGAGTGGTCACAATCGCGCAGATCGTTTTTTGCGAGTCTTGCGCGAATGCGAAATCCAGGTGATGATGACGACCACGAATTTCGTCGTGCGCGATACCTATGGCTTCGAGACTAAGGTGTGGCCCGAGGCACATAAAAAAGGAGTGGCTTTGGTCGGGATGAAGATTTACGGCGGCCTATTGCACGGGCAGAAGGCCCCCAAGGGCGCGCGTATGCCGAGTGAGTATCTGCACGATGCGTTCCGCTACGCGCAGGGGCTGCCCGGCGTAGCGACCGTCGTGGTGGGAATGCACGATGAGGTTGAGATGGAACAAACGATCGATTGGGCTCTCAATTATAAGCCGCTCGATGAAGTGGAAATGACCAAACTGCTTGCGCGCGGGAAAGAAATGGCGCCGGCCTGGGGTGAAGTATTTGGAGCCGTCGTGTAAGCGCTCACGCACCCGTCTTGAATCTGACGTTGGGAAATACTCGAAAGGGAACGACTATGAATCCTCTCCGACAAACGGCGTTCTGGTTAGCGTTGGTTCTGTCGACTGCGACGCGCCTTTTTGCCGACATCACCTTGTTCGAAAACGGCAAGAGCCCGTACCAGATCGTCACCGCGGCGAAACCTTCGGCAGCGGAAAAATACGCCGCCGAGGAACTGCAGCATTATTTCGAAAAGATGACTGGTGCGAAGCTGCCGATCGTGGCCGATCGCGAGCCACGTAAGGACGAGGAGATTGTGATCGGTAGCGCTACGCTTCCCGAGGGTGCCGCCAAGCCGCAAGAAACGACTACGCCCGGCCTGGATGGTTTCACGCTCCAAACGGCCGGTAAGCGGCTCCTCGTTTCCGGCAACGGCCCGCGGGCTGCGCTCTACGGTGTGTACGCGCTGCTGGAAGACAAGCTCGGCGTCCGCTGGTACACGCCCGATTTCGAGCGGGTGCCCAAGCTCGATCGCATCAACCTGGGCAAGTTGAACGTTTCGGAAACGCCGGCGCTCGAATATCGCGAGGTGTATTGGTCGGAATTTCAAAACGCCGACTTCGCCGCCCGCCATCGCCTCAATGGCAACAGCTACCCGCTGACGGAAAAGCACGGCGGCCGCATGGCGATTTATTTCCCCTTCGTCCACAGCCTCGACATGCTCGTGCCACCGGAACTCTATGACAAGCATCCAGAGTACTTCCCGCTAATCGATGGCAAACGCAAGAACGGCTACGTACAGCGGTGCCTCACCAACGCCGATGTGCTGCGCATTGCCACGGAGAACGTGCTAAAGTGGATCAAGGAACATCCCGAGGCAAATATCATCAGCGTTTCGCAAAACGATACATTCAATAATTGCCAGTGCCCCAACTGCAAAGCGATCGACGATGCGGAAGGCAGCCCGGCCGGCTCGCTCTTCAAGTTCGTGAACGCGATCGCCGAGGCGATCGAGAAAGAGCATCCCAACGTGCGGATCGATACGCTGGCCTACCAATACACGCGCAAGCCGCCCAAAACGATTCGGCCCCACAAGAACGTCATCGTGCGGCTGTGCTCGATCGAGTGTTGCTTCGCCCATCCTTTCGATAATTGTTCGGCCAAGGAAAATGGCCGATTCGTGGATGACATCCAGGCGTGGGAGCCGGTCGCGCCGCTACTCTACGTGTGGGACTACACCACCAATTTTGGCCAATACCACCAGCCGTTCCCCAACTTCGGCGTCTTGCAGCCGAACGTACAGTTCTTCGTGAAGCACGGCGTCAAAGGATTATTCGAGCAAGGCAATTACTCGGGCGGCGGCCACGGCGAAATGGAACCGCTCCGCGGCTATTTGCTGGCGAAGCTGTTGTGGAATCCGAATGTCGATGTCCACAAGCTCACGGATGAATTCCTGAACGCGTACTACGGCAAGGCGGCCGACAAGATGCGGGAATACATGGCGCTCGTGAACAGCCAAATTCAGAAGCCGGGCGTTCACGCCCATATTTTCGACCATCCGGACGCCAAGTATCTCACCGACGACTTCCTGAAGGCAGCCGAAAAGCTGTTCGACGAAGCGGAAAAGAGTGCCGAGAACGATGATGTTCGTTTCCGCGTCCAAACCGCGCGGCTCGGAATCTGGCACGTGCAGATCGCTTCGAAGCGCGTCACCGGCGACGAACGCCTTGCTTTACTCGATCGTTACTTGAAGATCGCCCACCAAGCGGGCATTTCCAACGCGAGCGAAGGCCAAGCCCTCGACGATTGGGCCAGCAAGATTCGTAACGACAAGTAATTGGCCAAGAACCGACCATTGCATCGTCAGCCCCCGGCTCTGCCGGGGGTTGCTCGCGTCCACATCACAACGCCGGTCAAATGCGTAGTACTTTCGCCCCGCGAACCGCGCCGCGTTTCAAAGCAAGCAGTGCTTCGTTCGCATCCTCCAGGCGATATGCCGTCACTTGCGGTCGAATCGGTATCGCGGCTGCCAGCGGCAGGAATTCGGCGATATCGAAATGCGTGACGTTCGCCACCGTTTTGATCTCGCGCTCCATCCACAAGTGATCGTGGTAGCTCAGCTTGAGCAGCCACTCTCGATCGACATCTTCTTTGCGAATGGCGTTGATCACGAGCCGGCCCCCCGGCCGCAAGTTTTCCATCGCCTTGACGACCGGTTTCCACGCCGGCGTCGTGTCGATAATCGCATGCAATTGTTGCGGCGCACGGTCTTCCGTGTCGCCGGCCCAAACGGCACCTAGTTGCAGGGCAAACTCGCGCACCGCCGCATCTCGCGCGAATACGTACACTTGGGAGTCAGGAAACTGGTGGCGTACCAACTGCAGCACAATGTGGGCCGAGCCGCCGAAGCCCGTGAGCCCGAGCGGTTCGCCATTTTTAAGACCGGTCAGCTTGAGCGCGCGGTACCCCACTGCCCCGGCACATAACAGTGGCGCCGCCTCCACATCGGAGAATACGTTTGGAATCGGATAGGCGTACTGCTCGCCGACCGTGATGTATTCTGCGTAACCACCGTTTACGTCGCGCCCGGTGGCGCGAAATCGCGGGCTTACGTTTTCGTCGCGGCCGCCGGATGAGGAATGAATCCAACCAACACCGACACGGTCGCCCTCGCGAAGCTTGGTAACTCGACGGCCGATGCGGTCGACATATCCAACCAATTCGTGTCCCAACACAATGGGCAAATTCGGCGGCGGTGTGCGACCTTCAATTTCGTCCAGCTCGGTGTGGCACACACCGCAGACTGCCACGCGAATCCGCACTTCATTTTCATTCGGTTGCGGATCGGGCAACTCCCGCAATTCGAGCGGCGCGGCGCACTCCTTCATGTCCACGATTCGTAACAATACCATGGCTCGCATGGCTGTTTCCTTAATTACCACTTCGTCGCTTTCACTCGTAGCCGAATTCGCAAGAATTCGGATGAAGCCCCAAATTCTTGCGAATTCGGTTACAGCGCGACGTTTCGCCTCGCCGTTGGCTCGGGGTTAAACGAGCGCTAGGCCTTTAGCTGCGCCGCCATCCACCGAACAACACGCCACAAATTAGATGCCCTACCAAACCCCAGTGTTAAGGAATTCGTGGATCGACCTGGCGGCCGTGCGGCCTGCACCCATCGCCAGAATCACGGTCGCCGAACCGCTCACGATATCACCGCCGGCAAACACGCCACGTTTGGTCGTCCGCAACGTCGCCTCGTCGGCCACGATGTAGCCCCATTTGTTCGTCTGCATGTCGGGCGTTGTCGATTGGACGAGCGGATTGGCGCCCGTGCCGATCGCGATCACCGCGACATCGATCGGCAGCAGAAACTCCGATCCGGGCATCGGTACCGGTCGGCGTCGGCCAGAATCATCCGGCGCGCCGAGTTCCATTTTCTGTAATCGCATGCCCGTCAAAAATCCCTCATCATTGCCGATAAACTCGACCGGGTTGTGCAGCGTCATGAACTGCACGCCTTCGTCCTTCGCGTGATGCACTTCTTCAACTCGCGCCGGCATCTCGGCCTCGCTGCGGCGGTAGATGATATACGCATTTTTCGCACCTAGCCGCAGTGCGCTGCGAACGCCGTCCATCGCGGTGTTGCCGCCGCCAATGATCGCCACATTTCGATTCGCACAACTGTACACTGGCGAATCGTAATGATCGGCGTCATACGCCTTCATCAGATTCACGCGCGTCAAAAATTCATTGGCCGAGTACACGCCGCCCAAGTGCTCGCCCGGAATGTTCATGAACTTGGGGAGCCCGGCACCGGTGGCCACGAACACGGCATCGTAACCCATTTCATTAAGAAGTTCGTCGACCGTGATTGTCTTGCCGATCACCACGTTCGTTTGAAACTCGACGCCCATTCGGCCCAAATTAGCGACCTCGGTCTGTACGATATCCTTCGGCAAACGGAATTCAGGGATGCCGTACAGTAGAACGCCGCCAATCTCGTGGAGCGCTTCGAAGACCGTAACGTGGTGACCTTTCAAAATGAGGTCGCCCGCACAGCTCAGCCCGGCGGGGCCGCTGCCGACGATCGCCACTTTCTTGCCCGTCGGCGGTGCCGGCGTGGGCAGTCCCGCTTCGCCCGTTTGGCGTTCGTAATCGGCCACGAATCGTTCGATATGCCCGATCGCCAGCGGTGCGAACCGTTTGCCGAGAATGCAGGCACCCTCGCATTGCGTCTCCTGCGGACAGACTCGCCCGGTCACGGCGGGCAACACATTATCTTCGCGCAGTTTCGCGGCCGCCTTCAAATACTCGCCTTCAATGACCAAGTCGACGACTTCGCGAACCTTAACGCCCACCGGGCAACCGTGGACGCACTTCGGATCGGCACACGCCAGACAACGCTGGGCCTCTTTCTCCGCCAACGCCAAGTCGAAGCCGGAATTCACTTCGCAAAAATTGTGCGCCCGCTCCAGCGCATCGCGCTCGGGCATCGCTTGCCGCGGGATTTTCGTGCGTTCCTTGGGTGGCAGTCGTTCCGCCATGCGATCGTTCGATTCTCAGGTGTGACTTCGCGGCCCAATCTCGGGATGCTCTTTTTCCAACTGGCAACAAGGAGTTGGGTCGAGGGCGTACTGCAACCAATTCTCGAACTTCTTCAGCGCCGCCTGTTCTTGCGAACGGTATAGCCGATTCCGTTGGGCGAGCATCCGAAAATCCACCGCGTGCGCGTTGAACTCGGGGCCCTCGACGCACGCGAACCGGCTTTCATTGCCAACCAGCACGCGGCAGCCGCCGCACATTCCCGTTCCATCAACCATGATCGGGTTCAGGCTAACAGTCGTGGCGATTTTGTGGGGCCGCGTCACCTCGGCGACGGCTTGCATCATCGGGATCGGCCCAATCGCCAGCACGTGGTCGATAGAGCGCCCTGCTTCAATAAGCTCGCGCAGCATGTCCGTCACCAATCCTTGCCGACCGTAGCTGCCGTCATCGGTCACCACGAAGAGTTCATCGCTGGTCGCCCGCATCTCCTCTTCCATGATTACCAGCTCTTTCGACCGTGCACCGACAATGCTGATCACGAAGTTGCCGACTTCTTTAAGCGCCACGGCAGTCGGATAGGCGATCGCCGTGCCCACGCCGCCGCCGATCACCGCAACCGAACCAAAAAGGCGAATGTCCGAAGGGTTACCAAGAGGTCCTACGACATCGAGCAGCGCGTCGCCGGCATTCAGTAGATTGACCTGCCTGGTCGTCTTGCCAATTCCCTGGACGATGATCGTAATCGTACCCAGCCCCGGGTCCGCATCGGCAATGGTCAGCGGAATACGTTCGCCATGTTCATGCACTCGTACGATAACGAACTGCCCCGCCTTCCGCTTACGCGCAATCAGCGGCGCTTGGATCTTCAGCAACTTTATGTCCGGCGCTAAGAACCACGCCTCAACAATCGAAAACATGCTCGTTGCCAACTGATTCACGCAGATTACTTCTCATCTTTGGCTGTGGCGGTTCACAACTTAGTGATTTTAGCGTGCGGTTTTGGCACGCCTACAACGGCTGCGCGAATCGTTCAATCACCAACGCAAACCGGTGCATCAATTTGTCGCCTGCCCGATCCGCAACTGTCCTGGTCGTCAATGATTGCTCGCGGTGTTTCGCGCTTGATCAATCGCCCGATTTGGGCAAGTTCCTCACCCAATAGCATGAGCACATCGTCCAAGGTAACCAACCCCACCAAACGGTTCTCTGCATCTACCACCGGCACGCGACGGAACCGGCCAGTTCGCATAATCAATAGGGCCGTCTCAATCGATGTTTCCGGTGACACCGTTTTGGGTGCGATTGTCATTACCTCGCGCAGCGCCGTCTGCGAAGGGTCACGCCCTTTAGCCAGCACGCGGGCGACCAGGTCGCGGTCCGTGACGATCCCCACAACTTCTCGGAGTTCATTCACTACAACCAGCGTGCCCACCGCATGCTGATGCATCCGTTGTGCGACTACAGCCACTGGCTCTTCCAACTGAGCCGTATCGACTTCGCGTACACATATTCTTCCCACGCTCATAATAGCCTCCCTCGACAATGGCGTTCGAACATTGCGGCGGCGGCAACCAACGATCGGATTCACGTAACGGAAGGCTTATATGTGCAAATTTGAGGCCTTTCCAGTGAATATCGATACATGCGGAACTCGCGGCACGCATTCCAGCCTAGTGACAGCCCCATACTCAACGACATTCGCTCCCAGTCGAGTCGGTCTCACCAGACGTAACTTCGAATCGAAAACGGTGACGCGGCTCGACTGAGCCGCAACTGCACAGTAGCGCGCAGGCTGTGTCTCTTTAGCGCGCGGCGTATCGATAGGGCACGGTCGCCACGGCACAAATTCCCGACTTTTTCGCTCGGAATGCAGCGTGCCGTTTACGCACACACGCAATCTGCATGCGATTGCCGCTGTCCTCCTACCCGCTGCGGCACATGCTTTGCCAACTATTCCGACGCACTTCTGTGTGCTTGCAATAAACCACCAGAATTGCGGAGGCGTTGGCCCCCAAGAAGTTATATGACGCACGGCGCAAAGAAACACGTTCTCCAGCTACTGCTTGTCGACGGCGACGAAGACGTGCGCAACGGAATGGCCCACTACTTCGTGCGACATGGGCACGAGGTCGCACAGTGCCACAACGTCCGCCAGGCCAGCGAACTGTTGGAACAGAAAACGTTTGACGTCCTGGTTCTCGATTTACCCAGGCCTGGCAAGGCGGGGCTCGATGTTCTCAAACAAATCCACGCGGGCGGGGCGGAGTGCGAGATCGTCGTACTCAGCGGCGGAGCCACGATTGAAATCGCCGTCGAGGCCATGAAGCTCGGGGCCGCGGAGTTCGTGACAAAACCAGTTAGTCTCCATGAACTCGACCGCCTCGTGCGGAAGGCGTATGCCGCACGCCAATTGCGGAAAGAGAATCTACAGCTCAAGGCGGTGCTGCGGCGGCACCAGCCGCCGCCACAGATCATCGGTGATTCGCCGCAAATGCAGGGAGTGTTTCGGCTCATCGATCGTGTCGGACCTACCGACAAGCCGATTCTCATACAGGGCGAGAGTGGAACGGGCAAGGAACTTGTTGCTCGAGCGTTGCACGAGGCCAGTGCCCTGGCCGACAAGCCGCTGGTAGTGATCAATTGCGCGGCGTTGCCGGAAACGCTGCTTGAAAGCGAACTTTTCGGTTACGAGCGGGGAGCATTCACGGGCGCGACTGGCATGAAACCAGGCCTGTTTGAAGTGGCGGACGGCGGCACGCTATTCATCGACGAAATTGGCGAACTCGCGTTAGGACTGCAGGCTAAGTTGCTGCGCGTTCTGGAAGACGGCACACTGCGGCGTGTGGGCTCGGTGAAAGAACGGCGCGTACATGTTCGTTTGCTCGCCGCCACGAACCGTGATCTGCTTGAGGAAGTCAAGGAGAAGCATTTTCGCGAGGATTTGCTGTACCGCATCAATCTTCTGACGATCTATCTGCCGCCCCTGCGCGAGCGTATCGGCGACCTGAAGCCGCTGCTCGATCATTTCACGGGGCCGAGATGGGAATGCGACCCGGAAGTGATTCGCATTCTGGAAAAATATAGTTGGCCTGGCAACGTGCGGCAATTGCAGAACGCGATTGACCGAGCTAAAATTTTGGCCGATGACAATCGGATTCGCGTCGAGAATCTGCCGCCCGAAATTGCGGCTGGCGAATGCCTGGTGCCACACGATGGGGCGGACGGGGAAGTCGACTTATTCACGCACACCCGGCGACATGTCTCGGACATGTATCGCATGCACGATCGCAACAAAGCGGAGACGGCGCGAGCGCTGGGCGTCAGTCGGCGTACGCTTTATCGCCTCCTCGACAAATATGGTCTGAGTTCGACGTACGTTCACCAGTAATTGTCGAATCTTCCGATTTGAATCTCGCAAGTCACTGTGCCGCTGCGCTGTGGGGCATGCTTGCGGGAGCGGCGGCTGGCTGCGTTTCCGACATGCGCTGCCGCATCTGTTCGACAACTTGTGGCAAATAGATTGCGCCCGAGTAATGATTGCACGACATTTCGATGTGATGCGACGCCGGCAAGCGCGCCGCAACGGCCAACGCTTTCGAACAGCGCGGCGGAACGACTTCATCATATTTGCCGCTGTAAAGCCAAGTGTCCTCGGGTCGGATGCGGTGGGCCAACCGCAGGGGTTCGATACCATGAGCGAGCTGCTTGATGTGCTCATCGGTGATGCCGGCGGCGGCGAGTTTCTGGCGTGCTTTGGCGGCATCCTTCGTGCCGTTCATGATGACATCTTCAATGTTGCCGCCGGCCAGCAGGATGAACACGCGGTCATAACCATGATCGAGGCCGGCGACGGTGGCGGTCACGAAACCGCCGAGGCTCGTGCCTTGAATGCCAATGAGGGAATGATCGATCAGCGGCAGCGCGCCAACCGCATCGCGGGCGCGACGGGCATCGGCGATTCCCTGCTGCATCGCCGCCAGGATGTTTTCGGGTTTGGCGACGTCGGGAACTCGCCGCGGACCATAGCCGGGAAGATTGACGAGGAACGCGTGTAATCCCTGGCCACTCAGGCCACGGGCGATGACGCGGCCCACCGTCATGTTATTGCCCGATTCGTGAATGACCACCATGGCGCGAGCCGTGCGGATTCGGTTGTCATCATCATGCGGTGCAAACCATTCCATGGCGACCAAGTCATTCTGTTCATTTCCGATTGGCTTCGCCGAGGGGAAACGGACGAGAAAATCGCCGCATCCGGGTTCGGCCGCCTCCAGCTTGACCGTGAATTTGGTCGGCTTCCAACCCAAGCTGGTAATGCAATCCTGGGCGTCGGCGTTGGCCTCATCGCCGCAGGCGAGCGTGTCTGTCGCTTCAAATGTGCTACCGACAGCAAGTGGAGAAGTGGGTACTTCCTTGGCCATTACGAGCGAGGGAAGTAGCCAGACCAATACTATTGCGGACTTTAGTTTAAACATCATTTTGCCACTTTGTTTAGGTCAGGAGCGACTCAACGTCGCTTTCAATATTTTCGGGTGAGGCGGAGGGTGCATAACGTCGAACGACAGTGCCGTGGCGATCGACAAGGAATTTCGTGAAGTTCCATTTGATGGCTTTGCTCCCCAAAAAGCCGCGGCGGGCGGATTTGAGATGTTGGTACAGCGGATGGGTATTGGAGCCGTTGACGTTGATTTTAGCGAACAGGGGGAACGTCACATCATACGTGCGCTGACAAAAACTCTTGATCTCGGCCTCGTTGCCGGGTTCTTGGTGGGCGAACTGGTCGCAGGGGAACCCAAGGACGGTGAAGCCGTCTGCTCTGTGCTTCCGATAAAGTTCTTCAAGGCCGGCGTATTGCGGGGTGAAGCCGCAACGACTGGCGACGTTGACAAGGAGTAACACTTGGCCGCGGTACGCATCCAGCCGCTGCGGCTGGCCATCGATAGTGGTTACGTCGATGTCGTAGAGCGAGTTCACGGCAGCGCGGGGGTAGGGGCGGCGTGGGCGGTTTGGCTAAGCGGCAAGCGATACAACGTCATTGACGAGTTTAAGTTTTGCACTAGTCTTGCGATACTTCAATTCCGTGGTGCAAAATTAGCGGTTTTCGGATAGCGAGGCAAGCGTGTCGAGGATGCGGGGTTGGGAAGTTGTCGTATGAAGGGACCGTGGTTCTCGACGGGAGCACCGCGTGGCCGCGGCCGCTCATATTGATTGTGTCGATGTTGTTCGTTTGAATCAGGATGATGACGCAATGACGCTAGGACGGGCACGGCAGATTGCAATTCAATTGATGAAGCAGCATAATTTGTGGCCGGAGTGGTCGTTTCGGTTTGATCGCTCGAAAATGCGATTTGGTCGGTGCAGCTATTCGGCGAAGGAGATTTCGCTGTCGCGGCATCTCGTGGAGCTGAACGACGAAGAGGAAGTCCGCGAGACGATTCTGCATGAGATCGCCCACGCCTTGGCGCCGCGCGGGGCCGGGCACAACTCGGCATGGCGGGCGGTGGCCCGGTCGATTGGGTGCAACGCGAAGCGCTGCTACGGCGACGAAGTGGTGCGGCCGCAGCCGAAGTACCAGGGGACGTGCCCGGGCTGCAAACGCGTGATCTATCGGCATCGTCGGACGCGGATTGCGTGCGGGAGGTGTTCGCCCGTGTTTGATAAACGGTTTGTGTTTCGGTGGGGGTGAAGCTAGTTGCACTCCCCATGAATAGACACTGGGGCAGCGCATGGGTGCCACTGCTAACTTGTTAGCAGTGTCTTGTTCTGCGTGCAGCTTGTGGATTGTACCAGTTAGCGACCGCTGCTGGATTCGGCTACAAGCTAACGGCAACGATATACCACTGCTGGACGAGCCAGCAGTGGCATCCTAGGGCTGCTTGACTGGGGCGGCACGCTGGGGGACGATGAACGCCGTTGTGGCGTTTCATTCTTGCACTTGAAAGGTGATCTCATGCCCAGGCGAATACTGTTTTTGGTTTGTGTGGTCAGCGCGATAGTTCCCGGGATTGCATTTGGCCAGGCAACGACTAAAGAGAAGCCGAAGAAGGCTGCGCCGAAGGCGGCTCCCACCGTGGCGGACTATGCGTACGGGCACGACTCGCTGCGGCAAGTGCTCGACTTCTGGGAGGCGAAGTCCGATACGCCGACGCCGGTCGTGGTGATGATCCACGGTGGCGGGTGGGTCAATGGCGACAAGAGCGGCTATGGCGAGGGTGCGATACGCCCGTTCTTAGATGCGGGAATTTCGGTCGCCCGAATCAACTACCGGTTTATCAAGCAGGCGATGGAGCAGAAGGTGGAACCGCCGGTGAAGGCGTGTTTGTACGACGCGGCCCGGGCGATTCAGACGGTTCGAGCGAAGGCGAAGGAATGGAATGTCGACCCGAAACGGTTCGGGGCGACGGGCGGATCAGCCGGGGCATGCACGTCGCTGTGGTTGGCGATGCATGACGACTTGGCCAAGCCCGATAGTAGCGATCCCGTGGAGCGGCAATCCACGCGACTGACATGTGCGGCGGTGTTGGGGGCGCAAACGTCGCTCGACCCAAAGCAACTGCGGGAGTGGATTCCGAATGCCATTTATGCGGGACATGCGTTTGGGTTTGCCGCAGATGGTCGCAGCCGGAAGGAGGAATTTGAGCTGCTGCTGAAGGACCGCGAGCGTGTGCTGCCGTGGATTAAAGAGTACTCACCGATTGAACTAGTCAGCAAGGATGATCCGCCGGTTTATTTGGACTACCCCAGTCAAAAGAAAGCCCCGGCCAAAGGTCAGGAGGAACAAGACCCGACCCATTCCGCCATGTATGGCGTGGCACTTGTGGAAGCGCTCAATAAGGTGGGGGTCGAAGCGGTGTTGGCTTATCCAGGACACAAAGATACGAAGTACGGGTCGATGGAAAAGTTTCTCATCGCGAAATTGAAGGACAAAGCAGATTAGATAGGGCTTTGACATTCGTGCCGGGGGAGGGAATGTCGCTATGGAATACGTGGATTTCCTGCGCTCCTGCGGGGTGGCGAGCCGGCGATGCGTAGCATCGCGGCTATTGGCAAGTAGTTCTTTCAGATCCAACGGTCCTGCACCGCGAGAGATTGCGTGGCTCATTGCTTTGTTGATCTTGCTCGTCGAGGCGGGGAATTGCTTGGCTCAAGATGTTGCGACACCGAAGGCTAACGGTGCGGATAGGAAGCCGGCGGTGGAAAGTAAGGCAGCGACGGCGGAGTTGATTGCGCCGGCGAAGCCGGCAATCGAAAAAGGTCTCAAGTATCTCGCGTTGAATCAGCAGGAGGATGGGACTTTTTCAGGGCGCGGTTATGGGCGGAATGCGGCGGTGGTCGCACTTTCGGGCATGGCATGGTTGGCCAGTGGCAGCACACCCGGGCGTGGGCCGTATGGCGAACAAGTGGGCCGGGTGGCCGATTATCTGCTCGAACATTGCGACGAGAGCGGGTTCATCAGCGTCGAAGGGGCGATGAGCCGCGGTCCCATGTATGAGCACGGCTTCGCGACGCTATTTTTGGCCGAAGTGTATGGCATGAGCCCGCGCGATAACGTGCGCGAGAAGTTAGTGAAGGCGATTGATCTCATCGTGCGGACGCAGAACAACGAGGGCGGTTGGCGGTATCAGCCGCGGCGGGCGGATGCCGATATTTCGGTGACGATTTGCCAGATCATGGCGCTGCGGGCGGCGCGGAACGCAGGCATCGGCGTGCCGAATGAGACCGTGGACAAATGTATCGAGTACGTGAAGAAGAGTCAAAATGCGGACGGTGGATTTCGCTACATGCTGCAGGGCGGCGAAAGCGCGTTTCCGCGTTCGGCGGCTGGGGTTGTCGCTCTGCACAGTGCAGGCGTGTACGAGGGCAAGGAAATCGAGCGCGGGCTGGCGTACATCGATCAGTTCTTACCGCAAAGTGAACGACGAGGGCTTTTGTCCCAGGATGGCCATTTCTTTTACGGGCAGTACTACGCGGTGCAGGCGATGTGGCAGGCCGGCGGCGAGCGTTGGAATCGCTGGTACCCGGCGATTCGTGACGTGCTCGTGAAACAGCAGCAGGCGGATGGCTCGTGGCTCGACCCCGTGGGGGTGGAATACGGCACCGCGATGGCGACGATTATCTTGCAGATGCCGGACAATAGCGTGCCGATCTTTCAGAGGTGAGGGATGTTCTTGCCACAGAGGTCACAGAGAACACAGAGGAGTCGGTGGAGATTGCAAATTGCAAATTGCAGAGTCTTCATTCTGCAATTTACATTTTGCATTTTGCATTTTGCAACTTCTCTTTGGGTTTTGCCTTGCCGAATTGCCTTTGGTGGTGAAAGTGAAGTCGCGGCGGTGGCTCCGCAGGTGGTGCCGGTGGATGGGGCCGCGTTTGCAGGCAAATTGGTTTTCGTGAATGCCGCTGGTGTGGCGACGTTTCAGGCTGCCGAAAAGGGGAACGCCGTCACGATCAAACTCGCTGATTTGGTGCGGTGGGGAAACCTGGCATCGCTCAAGCCGCAGACAGTGGTTGTGCTGGCGGACGGCGGGCGGATTGTGACGGCGGCCGATTGGTCGGGCGGGTCGGCGGTGCGCCTCGATGGCGACAACATCGTGATCTTAAGCGACACATGGAACGAGATTCGCTTGCCGCGACGCATGGTTAGCGGCATCGTGTTTGCGCAGCGGAGTCAAGCGGCAGCACGCGAACAGCTCATAGAACGAGTGCGGGGGTTTCACAAAACGGGCGGAACCGCAAGTCGGGCTGCTGACAATGTCGATGGCGCGGGGAGCGCAGAGGTCTGGCTGACAAACGGTAACCGCGTAAGTGGCGCCATTTTGAAGCTGGAGAAAGGATCGCTGACAGTGCGGGCGTCGGAGGGAGAAACGACGCTGCCGTTGTCGCGCGTGGAGGCAATTGCATGGAGTGAAAACGGCGGGGCACTCAAGGTGCCGCCAGTGAAAAAGTTCCTGGTCGGTATGCGTGACGGTTCGCTCGTGCTGGCCAAGTCGCTAGCGGCAACGGAGAAGGAAGTTGCCATCGAGCTTGCTGACGGCACACGGGTTAAGGGCGGAAGTGTTGCCGACATCGTGCTGTTACAATCGCTCGGTGGGAGATTCGAGTATTTGTCGGGCGTGGAAAAGTTGGATTATCGATTTGTGCCGTACCTCACAAGCGAATGGCCGCTGGCGCGCGACCGGAATGTTTTGGGCGGGCCGCTCGAAGTCGGTGTGCAGCGGTGTCTCAAAGGATTGGGCATGCACTCAGCCGCGCGGGTGACGTGTCAGTTCGAGCGTGATTACCAGCGATTCGACGCTGCGGTGGCGATTGATGATGCGGCCAAAGGCGGGGGGAGCGTCGTGTTTGGAGCGCACGTGCTGCGTGACGGCAAATGGGTCGAGGCCTTCACGAGTGAAGTGGTGCGCGGCGGTGAACGGCCGCAACCGGTGTCGGTCGATTTGCGCGGCGCGACAGGGCTCACGCTCACGGTCGATTACGCGGATCGCGGCGATGAACTCGATTATGCCGATTGGCTGGATGCGCGGCTGGTGAAGTGACGGTCTCAATTCATTGAGGCTGCGCTGTTTTTTGAGTTACGGCTCGTTTAGCGCCGAGCCAGCGGCGAGGCAAAGTGTCGCGCTTCGTCGCCGTTGGCTCCGGGTTAAACGACCCGTAAGGGACGCCCCTGGCCCCTCCCTAAAAGGGAGGGGGAGTGAAGAGATCACGCGCCGAATTTGCCGAGTCGTTTGGCGTTGGCGAGGGCCAGCGTCATGAGGTACTTGGCTTCGAATTGGCCGAGGCCGCCGCGGAGGCATTCGGTTTCGCCAAAGCTTTGGCAGCTATCGGTCCGGCAATTGTTGGCTACCAAGAGCGTGGGCACTGGGTGCCAACTGTGGCTGGCCAACATGCTCGGGGTACTGTGATCGCCGGTGACGATGAGCACATCAGGCTTGAGGGCATTGATGCGCGGGAGGGCGGCATCGAACTCCTCGGTGCGCTTCACCTTGGCTGCGAAGTTGCCGTCTTCGCCGGTACTATCAGTGTATTTGAAGTGGATGAAAAAGAAGTCGTACTTTGACCAGTTCTCTTCGAGGACGGTCATTTGCTCACCGAGCGTTTGGGCTTTGCCGACGATATCCATCCCCACGAGGCGAGCGAGACCCTTGTACATGGGGTACACGGCGATCGCGGCGGCCTTCAGGCCGTAAACTTCCTCGTAACTCGGGAGCGCCGGTTTGCCTGAGAAGCCGCGCAGTGTGAGGCCGTTGGCTTTCTTTTCGCCGGCGAGTAGTTGACAGGCTTGACGGATGAATTCCTTGGCGACGTCGGCGGTCTTCTTACTCTGGTCGTCGGCAGGATGCGGATCGAGGGGCGGCACGCCGGTGACTTGCGGATCGGTATCGTGCACGTTGCCCTGCAAGCCCTCGCCGCGCAGGACGACGACGAAGCGGTGCTCTTTCACCGGCTCCACAAAGACTTCGATGCCCGCGATCTTTACGTTACGAAGTTTCACCGCAAGCGGGGCGCTTTCTTCCGTGGGGATACGACCGGCGCGGCGGTCGCTGATGTTGCCCTTGGCATCGAGCGTGCAGAAGTTGGCGCGGATCGCGACGTCGCCCTCTTTGAGCTCAAAGCCAATACCCGTCGCTTCGAGGGCGCCGCGGCCGATCATGTACTGCAGCGGGTCGTAGCCGAACAGGCCGAGGTGACCGGGCCCGCTGCCGGGGCTGATGCCAGGAAGCACGGGAATACTGCTGCCAAGGACGCCGATTTTGGCGAGGGCGTCTAAATTGGGCGTGTTGGCCGTTTCGAGTTCGGTCTTGCCGCCCGGTTGTTGCGGCAGGCCACCGAGGCCATCGGCCACATACATGACGATCTTCGAGTTGTTCTTGACGTGCAATTCGCGGGTGAGTCGGTGGAGGTCCATGAGAGGGGGCGGGTGAGGGGACAGGGGGCGGGGGACAGGGGTCAGGGAATCGGAAGTTAATCGTCACGAAATTTGCTTGGTTCGCAAGGGGCGAAAATGTCGGGAGTTGTTTGCGGGTGGAGAGGCGGATACGGTAAAGGAGGGTAGCGTCGGCGACAACGCCGAATTTCCTTGAGAAAGGATGGCAGTAAACAGTCGAAGGGAGGAGTCCGGCCTTGCGGTCGGCGCTAAAGAACGATGTCCACGAAAGTCACATGGCTGGGGCATAATGCGTGGTCGATTGAAACAGGCAACACAACGATACTTGTTGATCCGTTTTTGAATGACTCGCCGACCGCGCCCGTGAAAGCGGAGGCGGTGAAGGCGGACTATATCTTGCTGTCGCACGGCCATAGCGATCATGTGGGAGACACAGTGGCGATTGCGAAGCGTACAGGCGCGACCGTGCTGGGTAATTTTGAGGTGACGCAGTGGCTGGGAAAGAAAGGTGTGGCGGGTGATAAGCTCGTGGGAATGAACCCGGGCGGCGGCGTGAAACAGCCGTTCGGCCACGTGAAGTTCACGATCGCGCACCATAGTTCGAGCATGCCGGATGGCACCTATGGTGGCGTACCGGGCGGATTTGTCGTAACGCTGGATAAGACGCGGATTTATTTTGCGTGCGACACGGCCCTGTTTCTTGATATGAAACTGATTGGCATCGGAGGGCTGGACTTGGCGGTGCTGCCGATCGGTGATTTGTTCACGATGGGACCGAGTGATTCGGTCGAGGCCATCAAATTGCTGAGTCTGAAACGAGTGGCGCCGTGCCACTATAATACTTGGCCGCCGATTGCGCAGGATGCCAACGCTTGGGCAGCACAGGTTCGTTCGCAGACAACGGCTGAACCGGTGATGCTCGAGCCGGGCGACGGGATTACGTTGTAACCCGAATGCGTGGGGCGTACCGCCAAGAATTGGCGGAATAAAGCGAATAGGCCTTCGTGGCCACGTGTTTTTCGAGGCCGTTTTCCGCGGTTTCTCGGTGAGGGGAAGCTACCGTATCGTGCGGCGGGCCGTCATAATAGGTGGATACGTTAACGATCAATGAGAACTAAGGAAATTACCTATGCGTTCTAGCTTGCGTTCATCGCTTGGTTTGTCGCTGTGTGTTTGCGCGGCTTGGTTGACGGTTGCTTCGCCGCGCCTGAAGGCCGAGGAGCCGCTACGCTGGAAGTTCGAGGTTGGGCAGAAGCTCGATTACAGCATGAAACAGAACATGAATATGACGGCCATGGGCGGGCCTGTTGGGCAAATGAACACCTCCATGACGCAAGACATGGACATGACTTGGGACGTGCAGGGCGTGAATAAGGAGAACGGTGAAGCCGTTATTAAGCAGAAATTTGAGCGTGTGAAGATGCACATGAAAACCCCGGTTGGCGAATTCGACTATGACTCCAAGTCGGATGCAGCTCCAACTGGTTTAGGAGCGATGATCGCGCCCATGTACAAGGCGATGACGAGTAATGAATTCGAGATCACGATGACGGCGCGCGGCGAGGTCAAGGATGTCAAGATTCCGGAGGAAGTGGTGGCCGCGTTGAAGGCGTCGCCGGGAGCAGCCGCGATGGGCGACATTGCATCGGCAGAAGGTTTCAAGAAGATGATTTCGCAGGGCGCGTTAGTTCTGCCCGAAGCGGCCCCGAAGAAAGGCGACAAATGGTCGTCGAAGGTGGAAATGAAGAACCCAGCAGTGGGCAAGCAAACTGTTGAAACCACATATACCTATGATGGTACCGAAGATATCGAGGGCACGACGTACGCGGTTATCAAGCCGCAGTTGAAGATGGAATTTGAAAATGCTCAGGCGGCGGAAGGCCAGCCGAAAGCAGCGACTCCCCAGCTTTCGATGAAGATTGCGGACCAAAGTTCGGATGGCAAGATTCTGTTCAACGTGGCGAAGGGGCGTCTTTATAAGACGACTTTGGCGCAGAAGGTGACCATTGACGCTGGCGTGGGAAACCAGACCGTAAAGCAGATAATCGATCAGAAGATCGAAGTGAACGTCACACCGGCGGGAGAGAAAAAGAGCGAGGAGGCTGCGGAAAAGCCGGCGGCGAAAGAAGAGAACAAAGAAAAAGACGACAAGAAGAAATGAGGCAATGCAAAACGGTTCGTAGCGTGGACTACGCTTCCACCACGTAAGTTGTCCATACTCGGGCATCATCTAACAGGCAAAGGTCGGCCCTTTAACTCGTGACCTGCACTTGGATATCGTCGCCGACGATACGGACGGCGAAGGTGTCAACGCCGAGGCGTGGGTTATCGGCCCATTTGCCGTCGGTGATGCGGAATCGCCAGGCGTGCCAGGGGCAGGTGACCGTGCCTTCCTGATCTAGGTCTCCGGCACTCAGCGAGGCGCCCATGTGAGGGCACAGGTCGTCGATCGCAAAGTATTGGCCATTGCGGAGGAACACAGCGATGAGCCGCTTGCCGACTTGGAACGAGCGGCCCTCCCCTTCTGGAACGGCACCTACTTTGGCGACGGTAACGAATTCTGGGTCAGTGGAATCGGGCATCGGAAAGGAAGCTAAACGGCTAATTGGATGTTCCCGGCAAGTGATTTGAACCGTGGGCAGTGTCCTTGCTTAGGGTTAGAATAGATTATCGCAGCCGACAGCGACAATTGAAGGGTTCGGTGTTGCTTTGATGATTCTTCTCTTGCCCCCCGGTTTGATGTGACGAACGAAAACGTGCCGCTATCGCTTTCCGATTTTCAAGCGCTGATTGCGCGGATGTACCTGGAAAAAGACCGTGCGCGGGGCGTGGACGGCACGTTCATGTGGTTGATGGAAGAGGTCGGCGAGTTGGCGGCAGCCCTGCGCGAAGGTACGCACGCCGAACAGGCCGCGGAGTTTGCCGACGTCCTGGCGTGGCTGACGACGATCGCGAACGTCGTCGGCGTCGATCTTTCGGTGGCCGTTCGTGAGAAGTATGGCACAGGCTGCCCCGGTTGCGGTCAGCTCGTCTGCCGGTGTGATGATGCGGGAAAGCCTTAGGCGCGCCAGTTGAGATTTGGCCGGGTTATGCGAGCTGCCTTCCAACAATTACCGTTTATTGGAGTTCGGGTGGATAAAGTGTGCCACTGCTGGACGGGCCAGCAGTGGCAACCTGGTACCAGCGCGACACTGCTGGACAAGCCAGCAGCGGCATCCGCGTTTGGAAATTTGAAGCTCAACAGCCAGCGATTTGTGTTGCTATGTCTTCTGACAGCGTGGCTCGGGGCGACGAACGTGCGCGCGAATGATGAGCCGCAACGGGAAGCGTGGATCGTCAATGCTCGGGTGGGATTAAAGAACCACTTCAAGCTCGGGTGCTGGACACCCGTGGCGGTGGAAATCGGTGGCGGACCGGATGCCGCCGCAGACAAAGATCTGCGCGTGGAAGTGACGGTTTCCGATAGTGACGGCGTGCCAACAATTGCTTCCGCCGCAGTTGGTGGGCTTTCAGCAGATCATGCAAGCCAGGTCGTGGTCTACACGCAAGTTGGGAGGATTGGCAGCCCACTCGAAATATCGTTACTTAGCCGGGGCCGCGTGTTGGGCACGCGCACCCTATCGCCGCAGCGCCCAGGGACCGAAAATGCGATCGTTCCGCTTGGCGCGACGAGTGAGCTGATCGTGTCGTTAGGAACGGCCCGCTTTGGATTGAGTGAGGCATTTTTTGATCGAGCCGCTAATGGCAGTCAAAGCGGCCGCAAAGTGATTGAATTGGCGGATGTGCGCGAACTGCCCGACCAATGGTTTGGATACGACGGCGTCGATGTGTTGCTGCTGTCGGCAGGAGACAGAGATTTCTGCCGTAAGCTGGCGGCCGATCACCCACGCATGGTTGCGTTAGAGCGCTGGGTCGAGTTAGGTGGCCGGCTGGTCGTGATGTGCGATGGGACGAACGCCGGCGAAATGTTGGGAGCTGACGGACCTTTGGCGTCATTCGTGCCAGGGAAGTTTGTCGAAACGGGGCGAATTCCAGAAACAGGGGTGCTCGAGCATTTTGCGGCGGTTTCTCAGAACGCGGCGGCCGCCATCGCTCAACAACCGCCCATTCGTATTCCCCGGCTGACGGGCGTAACGGGCATTATCGAACTTATCTCGGGTCGGCAGCAAACCGATCCGCCCCTAATCGTGCGAACAGCCCGCGGATTTGGTGAAATCACCTTCGTGGGCGTGGAGTTAAGCACGCCGCCGCTGTCAACTTGGTCGGGACGGACGCAATTTCTGCGTGCTCTTTTGCGGCCTTATGTGCGAGAGTCGGTCGTTGGTGAGTCGAATCAGAAGTTAGTGAACAGGGGCGTGGACGATCTCTCAGGGGCGCTGCGGCAGCAGCTTGGCCGCCATTTTTCAAACGTGACAACGCTGGGCTTTCCGACGATTGCCGCTCTGGCAATTGCGTATCTCGCGGTACTTGGCCCGCTCGATTACTTCATCACGCAACGCTGGCTGCGACGAACGATGTTGGCATGGTTCACCCTGCCGCTGATCGTCTTGGTGTTTGCGGCGGTCGCGTTGGCGATGGGGCGATGGTCGAAGGGATCCGCGACGGCACAATTGAATCGACTGGAATTGGTGGACTTCGACACGATTGGCGGCCACGTGCGCGGGACGGTCTGGGGCACACTTTACAGCCCGGACGCGCGGTTGTTCGATCTCCAAGTCAACCCCGCACTGGTTCAGGGTACTTCCGCTCATGGAGTCGAAACGCTTTTCTCGTGGTGGGGGCTGCCGGGAATCGGCATCGGCGGCATGCAAGCGACGGGTAGCGATTTGGGGATCATCCGCACCGGTTATCGCTACGGCACGACGCGCGATAGGCTGGAAGACGTTCCGCTCCTGGTGTCCGCAACGAAATCGATCATTGCACGTTGGAACACAAATGGTGGCGGACTCGTGGCGGCCCAATTAACCGATGAGGAAGGTCTGGCCAGTGGAAAAGTGACGAACCACACAGGGATTTTGCTGAAGAACGCGCGACTGCTCTATGGCTCTTGGGCCTATCGACTGGGCGACCTCAAGCCGAACGATACGATCGACGTTAGTGCGGAACTAAGTCCACGCAGCACGAAAACGATTGTCACGCGCGATGCGTTCGGCGAAAGTGGTGCGGCGCCGAGCGGGGTTGAAGGGAGGACCTTCGCGGCGGAAGATGCATCGGCCCAGCAAATCGTGCATTTGATGCTGTTCTACGGTGCCGCGGGCGGGATCGATTTCGCGCACTTGCCGAATCAGGTGCAAGCGTATTGCGACTTGAGCCGGCAACTTGTCCTGGGAAGCGCTGTATTCATTGCGGAGGCGGTAACAAGCGGCACACAGATCAACGAAGGAAATGATCAATCGCTGGCTAGTAACGAAGGTAATGTTAAGACGGTGATTTATCGGTATTTGTTGCCGGTGGAGAAATCGAAGACGCCTTAATCGGCTCGATCGGGCCTTTTCCTGGGATACGCTCATCCGGGCGGTCTCCCCCGAGGGAGAAGGTGGGTTGGAGAATCGGGCATATGTAATTGCGAATCATGATTGTATTTAGACGATGATTGAAACTCGTGACCTGACGAAAAAGTACGGCGAACTGTACGCCATCAAGTCGATCGACTTGAGTTTGAACCGGGGCGACCTGTTTGGCTTTATTGGCCCGAATGGCGCCGGCAAGACGACGACGATGCGCATTCTAGCCACCCTGCTCAACCCGACATGGGGCGAGGCATACGTCGGCGGGCACTCGATCTACACGCAGCCGAAAGAGATCCGCCGCATGATTGGCTACATGCCCGATTTTTTTGGCGTCTACGACGATATGAAGGTGATCGAGTATCTGGAGTTCTTTGCGGCCGCTTATCGCATTCGCGGACCGCAGCGGCGGGCCGTGTGCGAGGAGGTACTGGAACTGGTCGAGCTAGGCTATAAGCGCGAAGCGCTGGTCACGAGCCTTTCCCGCGGCATGACTCAACGGTTGGGTTTAGCGCGGGTCTTGCTGCACGATCCACAAGTGCTGCTGCTCGATGAGCCCGCGAGCGGCCTCGACCCGCGGGCACGCATCGAAATCCGCACGTTGCTGAAACGGCTTGGCGCGATGGGCAAAACGATCATGGTTTCGAGCCACATCTTGCCGGAGCTGGCGGATATCTGCAATAAAGTCGGGATTATCGAACGAGGCGAGCTGCTGTTCAACGACACGGTCGCGGAACTCCTGAAACGCGTACGGCCACACACCGTGCTGGATATCGGTGTGGCGGGCGATCGCGAAAACGCGGCTCAAGTCCTGCGAAAGCATGCGACCGTAAGCCAGGTCGATGTGAAGGACGAGCAACTGCGGGTGACGCTCGCGGACGGCCAGAAGGAGTACAGCGACCTGGCGACGACGCTCATCAATTCGGGGCACCGGCTGACGCTGTTCCGCGAAGAAGAGCTCAACTTGGAAACGGCGTTCATGGCGCTCACCAAGGGCATAACTTCGTAGGATGGCGTGTTCGTTGTGCGGCAGCGCAAGTGGCGAACGAGCGGGCGCTGGGACCTTGCCAGCCTGGGGGAGATTTCGGATACTTGGGAGAAGGAAATCACGAGTGTGGCAGGCATTCCCCCTTCCCCATTCCGCCTTCCGCATTGAATTGGGCCCCCATCGTCTAGAGGCCCAGGACACCGCCCTCTCACGGCGGCGACAGGGGTTCGAATCCCCTTGGGGGTAATTAGCTACCCTTCAAGTGTGCAGGCCGGCTTCACGTGAAGCAACTCGCAGGCGGCGACTGCCGAAGTATCTTCTTGCAGCATATCGATATGCGGCCTGCCAGCAATTGATAGCGGCGCAGGTTAATGACCTATGGCTCGATCAACGCCGTGGCGCTGCCCGTCCAAAATGACGAAGATCGCACTGGTCCCTTCCTGGTCACTTCTACTTTGCCACACAATATATGAAGCCATTCACTGCCTTGATTGTTATTCGCTCGTCCATCCGCGCGGCGACGTTTCTCATTCCATTGGCATTTGCAAGAGTCTCCCTCGCCACGCCGCAGGCTGAATTGTCGATCACGGGTAATTGGCAGATCGAAGTTACGGCCACGCTCGACGACGGCACGAAGGTATCTGCGAAAGTCGACGTGCCGCCATCGACGTGGCACACCGTTGCGGCCGAGCGTCATGAGTCGCTGCCAGTGTTTAATCCGCATGCCGGTGGATGGGCGAAAGGAGACCGGCTGCAAGCTGTGTTGGCGCAAGAGTGCGCAACGCCGTTTCTGATCGATCCCGCGAGCTTCGTGTTACGAACTGGCGCGGCAGCAGATTCAAAGGCCCTGGTGGCAGGACGAGATTACGACGTCGACCTGAATTGGGGAACGTTCGGACGTCGCGAGGGCGGGAGTTTGAAGGAGGGGCAGCCTGTGTTCGCGAGCTACCGGCATGGTCTGTTGCGGCTTGACTCGATCGTGCTCACAGCCGATCGGCGGATTGAATTGCGTGTCGGTGAAGGAAAATCTGCCGCGCCCACTGCACCTGTTCTGCAGAAGGGCGAGCGACGACTTGCGAATGTGTGGTTGCCCGGCGTTGTTGAGCGGCTTAAACCGCTCAATCTTTTCCCGACTATGGAAGCGGCATACCCCGAGCCACCGGTCCAATCACCAACGCCTGCCGAGAAATGGTTGCCACACACCCTGGCCAAACTGCGCGAGGGCAAGCCGCTGCGCATTTTGGCATGGGGCGATAGCGTTACCGATGGTCGCTACTTGCCGGGCGGCAATCAAGAGCGTTGGCAGGAACAACTCGTGGCCCAACTTAGGAAGCGGTATCCCAAGGCCCAAATTGAACTCACCACCGAGGCCTGGGGCGGACGCAGCACGAGCAGCTATTTGGGTGAGCCGCCGGGCAGCGAGCATAACTATGCCGAAAAAGTGCTTGCCCGCAAACCCGATCTGATCATTTCCGAATTCGTCAATGATGCGGGGCTGAACGAGGCGGCCGTCGAGGAGCGGTATGGCAAGCTGCTGAAAGACTTCCAGTCGATTGGCGCGGAGTGGATTATTTTCACGCCGCATTACGTTCGGCCCGATTGGATGGACCTCAAACAGGAGCGCGACATTGACAACGATCCTCGCCCCTACGTTGCCGGCCTGCGCCAATTCGCGGCCAAGCATCACGTTGCGCTCGCCGATGCCTCGCTGCGCTACGGGCGGCTGTGGCGGCAAGGCATTCCGCACTCCACGCTGATGCTCAATTCGATTAACCACCCGAATGCGCAGGGCATGCGCATTTTTGTGGATAGTATTTTGGTATTGTTTCCGAACGATGGAGTTAGCGGCCAGGCAGCAGCCAACCATTCAGAATCGCTATTCATTGGTGACCATCCTGAGCTCGTCGTCGGAAGCAGTCAAAGCTGGGGCGAATTGGGCTGGAACGTAGCGGCCCACGACGCCAGCAAGACTGGCGAACCACTTCGCATTGGCGAGCACAAATATGATAAAGGCCTCGGTCATCATGCCAACGGCGCGATCACCATCTTGCTTGATGATGGGATGACCGAGTTCAAGGCCGAGGTTGGCCTACAGCCATGTGCCGCGGTCGGCTCAGTTGTTTTCCGCGTAATCGTCGATGGCGAAGCACGCTACGAAAGCAAGATTCTGCATTCGGGCGATGCACCCGTGGCCGTGCAGGTGCCGATTGAGGGTGCCAGCGAACTGCGGCTCGAAGCGGCCGATGCCGGCGACGGCATCAGTTGCGACATGGCGAACTGGGTGAACGCGCGTCTAACGCGCGGGCCTCACAAGGCAGCTGCCGTGGCCCCTTCAAGCGTAGATATCGGCAAGTTCGCGCGCGTAGTTACTTGGGATCCTAGCCGCAACGACGGCGCGCGAGCCGATCGCATCCAAGAGTTTCACGCCGAAGATCTGTTTCTCGAACGCGACCTGACCGCGGATTCCAACGGACGATTCGCGGTACCGACAACGCAAAAACAACTTGCTTGTATCGGCCTGCAGTGGCTCAACCGGCGCGCGCTGCGGGACGTTCGATTGCCATTTGCGGACGCCGCTCAAATTCCGCCATTGAGTTCAGTCCGGGTGGAAGGTTGGTTTGGCGAATCTGCCTGGCAGGGCCAGTTCAAACCGCTGAAGGGCAATCTCGAAAAAACTGGTGATGCACTCGTGTTCCACATCGCACCACGTGGCGATGACGGCGGACTACTGCAAACCCGCAAAATGCGTTGGGTCTTTCCTGCCTCCCGTGGAACACCGCTCGTAAGCCGGCCTCAAGCCTTCACGCGGTCTCGATGGGCTGAGACTGAGCTAGAGATTCAAATGGCCAGCAGGAACGAACAAAATGCGGCTGATATCGCAATTTCCAATGGTGAGCTCATCGCGACTTCTTCACGTGATGCGTTTCAGTTGAAATCAGGTTCGCCAGCTCGACTAGCGGTGCGTTACGCAAAGTACTCGCCGTTTAATGCGGATGCGACGGTCCTGCAATTCCGTTTCCGCGATGGCGCATTCGGAATCGCCGTCGATGATGTGTTGAAGCAAGGTTACGTGTACGTGCCCGAACAGCGACTATTGGTGACATCGACTGCGGCGCACGCCACATTGGCCGATGTCGAGAAGAAGGTGCACTCAACCCGCTCTATCCTCGAAGACGTTCGGCAACTGCCCGATCAGACGTTTGGCCAGGCGATGGCGCAGACGCACCATGCCGCTCAAGACGATGGGCCGGTGATGCTCTCGCTGGCCTGCGACAATGCGAAGTTCGTGGTGGAGCGCGATGGCCGCGTACGCTTCAACCGCTCGAACGTGACCGATACCAAATGGGCCGAGGCTGCCGGCGAAATGCAGCCGCGGTTCGGCAGCGGCCACGCTGAATTCGTCAATCGCAAGTTGGATGGTAATTGGTTGCCATCGCCCGTGATGACCTGCCGCGAAGGCGGCGTAATGTATGTCGAACGGGCGTTCGTGGCGCCGACGGAGGAAACGACAACGACGACGCTGGCTGTAAATCGGCCGGCGGTTTGCGTCGCGGAATTTACCGTTACCAATGATCAGTCGGTAGCGGCCGACGCCCGGCTGTCGCTCAATTTTATTGCGAACAGCCAGAGTAAGCGGGCAGCAAGTATCCATGAATGTCCACGCGGTTGGCTCGTTTCCGACGACAACGGTCCCATCGCGTTAGTCGCCGCGGGCAAAGACAAGGGCCTTTCCGCCACGGTGAAGGATGGTACCCTCTCATTCGCCGGCAAAATGCCGCCGCATAGCAAGACCGGCTATGAGGTATTTTTACGGGCGCGAGACGAAGACCTGCAGAAACTGCCGACGATTGCGCAATTGCAAACGGCGTTTGATTCGTATTGGAAAGCAGCGCTGGCCTCGGCCATGCAGGTCGAGACGCCCGATCCGCTACTGAATGATGTCATCCGCTCGTCGCAAGTGCGCTGCCTGATCGCCGCCCGCAATGAAGAGGAGGGAAAACGAATTGCCGCGTGGGTCGCCGCCATGAGTTACGGCCCGTTGGAAAGTGAATCGCATTCGGTCATTCGCGGCATGGCCTATTTTGGGCACGAAGCGTTTGCCCGCCGCAGCCTTGACTACTTCGTCCACCGCTATAACCAAAGCGGTTTTCTCACCACCGGCTACACGACGTTCGGCACGGCCTGGCATTTGTGGACCGTCGGCGAGCAATACGAGCTGTATCACGACGACGACTGGCTACGCGGGATCACGCCGGAAATTGCACGCGTCGGTGAATGGATTGTTCGACAAATCGATAAGACTTCGCAGGCAACTGCCGAAGGACGACCGGAGTTCGGCCTGATGCCGCCGGGTGTTATGGCCGACTGGAACGCGTTCGCCTATCACTTTGCGAACAACGCTTACTACTATGCCGCGTTGCGCGAGCTGGGAACCATCCTTGCTGCAAGTCACGATCCGCGTGCCGAAAAGTTTACATCGCGTGCCGACAAACTACGAGAGAACACATTGCGCGCGTATCGCTGGACACAGGCCCAGTCGCCTGTTGTTCCGCTCCGCAACGGGGCGTGGGTGCCGCATTACCCCTCGCAAGTTCATAGCCCAGGGCCGCTGGGAGACTATTTTCCTGGTCAGGACGCCGGCCGCAGTTGGTGCTACGACGTGGAGATTGGCGCTCATCAACTCGTTCCCACAGGCGTCTTGGACGCCAAGAGCCGCGACGTCGAAAACATGCTGAACCACATGGAGGACGTGCAATTTCTGGCCGACGGCTGGTTTGATTATCCCCACGCGCTCAACGCAAGCGATTGGTTCAACCTCGGCGGCTTCTCCAAAGTGCAGCCATATTACACGCGAAATGCGGAGATTTACGCGCTGCGCGGCGACGTTAAACCGTTCATGCGATCGTACTTCAACACGCTCGCCGCCATGCTCAACCCGGAAGTGCTCACGATTTGGGAGCATTTCAATCACAGCGGCGCCTGGGATAAGACCCACGAAACCGGCTACTTCCTCCATCAGACCCGCATGATGCTGGTGCAAGAGCGAGGTGACGAACTTTGGCTCGCGCCGCTCATCACCAATAATTGGCTAAAGGAGGGAATGAGCCTTGTCGTGACGAATGCGCCGACGCGCTTTGGACCGGTCAGTTACGGCCTAGCGGCACACAGCGGTGTTATCGAAGCGAAGATTGAACCACCAAAACGTTCGGTGCCCAAGGCAATCGTGGTTCGTTTGCGACATCCGGAAGGCAAGAAACTGGGCGGCGTCACCGTGAACGGCCGCTCACACACGGCCTTCGACGCGCAAAATGATACGGTCCGCATCGCGGCCGACTTAGCTACGCCCATTGTTGTGCGTGCGAGCTATTGAAAACGATTCGCGCACAGGCGGAAGGCCCTGTCCGCACGGAAGAGAAACGTTGGATCGTCCAATCTCAATGCGGCGATCCATCGCTGCGCCTGCGTGCCGGTGAAGAGTTACTTCGCCTTCAGCGGTACCGTGACGAGCAGTGTCGCACAGTGCGCGCAACGGATCCGCACAGCGAGCAGTGAAGTGCCGTACATCGCTTGGGGGATATTGGTTCGCCGTACGCTTATGGGAGTGGTCTGCGGCAATTGTCCGAAGTGATTGCGGTGGAAGCGTTTTCGTTCGTCATTCCACGGGTTGGGGCCAGAATTGGTCGTGTGGTGGGTACGGTATCTGCATAACGGGCAGTCCTATGACGCCGATTTGAAGAACGCACCTCCAAAGTACATACCGTGAGTTCACATTAGGCAATGACGGCCATCCAGAGCTGGGCAATTAGTTCGGCCAAGTGAAGGTGTCGCCACGGCTGAGTTTGTGCTCGTCCCGCGATGGGGTAGTAAAATGAATGGGTCCAGGGCGAATCATCCTGGCGCCGTCTTTTCTTCAAGGGATTCCCATTTTCTCACCGGGTGCGGAGGGTGGCTCATGAAACGAATTCTATTTGTAGTGATGTTGGTCGCATTTCTGGCGGCGGAACCGTTGAAAGCGGCTACGATCTTTGAAAGTGGCACGCTCGGGCCGACGGGGATACCAAGAGGAGTCGTCCGAGGAGCCAACGTGAGCGCCTCGGTATTTAACGGAGTTCGATTTGAATTGTCGGTTCCGGTTATCACAACTCAAGTCGGTGGGCATTTTGTCGGATCGGTCGGCACTACCGACACACTCTTCGGAGCAATCGTCAAATTAGTGGACGAGAACGACTTTCCCGACTCGGGCGATCTCTCGACGCCTGATGTCCTTGGGGCAACCAAGTTAGCCCTTCCTGAACCGTCAGCGGAGGTCTTTGGCAATCTCAGTTTGACTCTTAATCCGGGGTGGTACGCGCTGGTATTTGGTAGTGGACATTTCGGTGCAATAGGCGATGGGGCGATGCCGCTTAATAACCGGATATTGGAAATCCAAGTTATATAGGTTTTCAGCCTCTGACAGGTTGGTTTAATCTATCGATACTCGCTGATGTTTTCAAGTTCGTCGATTATTGCTTTGTCGTAAAAGGAGACGTAATTCCCGAGCCAGGCCCCCTTATTGCGATCTTGATGGTGCTTGCCGTTCTTCCGCGGCAAGCCATTGGTGGAAAGGAGCGTACATTATGAGCCACGTCTTGAATCGTATCGTAGGGTCGTTTCCTATGCTGATCATTGTCGTGGTGCTTACGATAGCGAACACGGCAACGAACGTTTGCGCTGCCACGATTTTTGAAAGCGGCACTCTGGGGCCAGTGGGAATAGCATGGTCTGACTTTACAAGTGGCGCAGTACCTGCTTCGACCATTAGTCCGTTTGTCTTTACGGGAGTTCGCTTCCATTTGGATCAACCGGCAATCGCGACGCAAGTGGGTGGTCATTTCGCGGCTCCGGCCGCTGGAACGTTTTTTGGCGCTGTCGTTGCGTTAGATGATTCGAACGATTTCCCTGACTCAAGTGATTTGTCGACTCCGGACGTACTTGGCCATGCGCTGTTGAACTTCACGTCCTCCTCCGCCGAAGTATTCGGCGTACTGAGTTTGTCACTCGATACTGGGTGGTATGCATTAGTCTTCGGAAGTGGGCTTTACGGAGCCGTTGGAAGCGGAGGTGCTCCTGCGAACAATCCGGATATTGGTGAGCCAACCTACATCGCCGTTCATCCCGGTTCGGGCGTATCGTGGATTGATCTCGCAACATTTGTTACGGACCTTAGATTTGTCGTGAAAGGGACGATTGTGCCAGAACCTTCGACGCCTGCGTTGGTCGTTCTCGCCATGTTGATTACTCTCGCGACGCGACAATCAAAGTGAATTGACTCGTGGCATGGTTACGTCTTTTTCACCGACTTACGTGGAGGGATGTATATGCGCAGCATTCTCACATCTTGGAGTACGTTTCTCATCAAGCTCGGATATCGAAGACAACCATCTCGTGGTTGCCGTACTATGCAGTATCGGAGGAAACTGCGCTACGAGCAATTTGAAGGGACACAAAAGGGGGACATTCTGCTTTTTTCAATAAACCAGAATGTCCCCTTTTCTTCCCCCCTTTTCTTTCCCTGAATCAGGTTGCCGACTTCACCAACTTCCACAAAGCCTCGCGTCGCCCGCTGGGGGTGAGGCCCGCGCAACGATTTCTGAAGCCGACGATTCTCCAGCAACTGGGCCGCCGGCGACGGGGTCCCGCGTTCGGCGATCGAATCGACGGGCCACGAACGTCGTTGTGCCGGCGGCTACCTCGTCCGCCGCGGCCACCGCCCCTCGGAGGCTGGGAAAGCCGCGGTTTATCATCGCTACCCCGAGCCGAGCGTTGTGCATACCACACGTGCGCCGAATTCCTTGGCACGTTGGCCGTGGGCAATGCCCCGATCTTAATTTGATTGCCGACGCCAGGTAGAATAGCGATGGCGAACGATTGGCCGCGCAGGGCAAACATGCGCGGAGGGCAATTTCCGCACGAGTTTTCGATGTTCGCACTTCGGAAGGCGGCGTGTCGAGTCGATGGGCAGGGTAGGTTCATGAGGCACTATCTCTTCTTGGTGGTTTGGGTGGCCGGTTCGTGCGCCGCGGAAGCGCAGGTAATGAATGTGAAAATTGCCGCCACGATGAATACAGAATGGCTCACGAAGTCGCTGGCGGAAGGTCGGCCGGTCAAGATCCCCGTGGGCACGCTGTACGTCAATGGCACGGCGACGACCAAGCCGGTCGTCGGCTGCGGTCGATTGGAGTCGGAAGGCTCCGGTGGGTATTCGATGGACCCGCATCCCACGCTCAGTGGCTTTCAGTCGCGAATTGTCCAGTTGGGGAAGGGGCCGATCCTGCGGCTCAGCGGCGTTGGGTTTATTGCGACCGAGCCAATTGAATTTGTGGGTGATGGCGAGTCGGCGGCGATCGAAATTGAAGGCCGGGCGGCTCCCGCGACCGGTCGCCATCGTTTTCGCAATTTGATATTTCGCGATTGGGCCTGTGCGTTCAAGTGCCTGGCCGGTTACTACAAGGATGACAAGTTCATTGGAAATGAGAGTCACGCCGACAATTCCGTCGTCGAAGGTTGTGAGACATTCAACGTCGGTACGCTGTTCCGCTCGGAAAATCAGCAGTCGTTGAACTGGGTGTTTCGCGATTGCGCGGTGAACGGAGTGGGCGTTTCCCAGGGCTGCGTTGTGGCGGATGTCGTTCGTGGCGGCTGCCTCACCTTGGAACGGCTTGTTGTGGAAGAGTCGAAGGTAACTATTTTTAAGGTAACCGACTATTCGCCGAACAACAGCCGCCTGGTCTGCCGCGATTTGTTCTACGACCAGATGCTCGATAAGGACCAAACCCTGTGTCTCTTTGAGTATGCGGGGCCGGCGGCCGCTGCTAGCTACGCGCGCTGGAGCATTTTCATGGACGGCTTTGTTTCGCCACAGAAATTTCCATTCGACAAGGCGAAGTTCTACCAGGTTCCGGCGAGTCTGCCTCGCGATGGTTGGCGGATCGAGATCGTCGGCGTCGAACAGCCGGTCGCGGCGCCAAACGGCAGTGCGCCTTGATCTGAGCGGCTGTCCGAAAAGTGTCTGGGAGAGGGGGGACAGTCCCCATTTCGCTGGATCTGTCCCGAGTTTCGCCTGGGACAATGATGACTGCCCCCAGCCGCCGGCGAAATAGGGACAGTCCCCGACACTTTTCGGATCGCCTCTGAAAGCTAGCTGCTCATCGCAGGCTGCGGCTGCAAGAGGCTTGTTTGCGGCGCTGTAGAAAACCACGTCTTCCTAGTGTGGGAGGGGCGTCTCCGACGCCGAATTCGCTCGGGATTGAGAGCGTCATCGGCCTCGGAGAGGCCTCCTACAAGTGGTTTTCTACAGAGCACTTGTTTGCCATTATGTCTGTCGTTGGCGGTCGGCGGTTTCGGCTTTGACAGTACCGTCACTCCTTGTTAGCCTTCGCCACTTGGCTCCCGTGCCGTTGATTGCTAGCACACGTCGATCGCTGTTCCGACTTTCCTTTTGTGGGCCACGCGTTTCGCGGTGAAACAACATGTCTTCAGGAATCAAACTACTCATTGGCGCGGCCTTGGCTGGCGGAGCAATCGGCTACCTGGCTTACGCTGGGGCGGCGAATAGTTGGCAATATTATCTTTCGGTCGATGAGGCGGCCAACGACACTTCGCGACTTATCGGCGAGCACGTGCGGTTGAGCGGGCGTGTTGCGGCGGGGTCTTTGAAGATCGGCAGCGACCGACGTGATGCGACATTCGAATTGCAAGGTGAACAACACTCGATTCTTGCCACCTGTCGCTGCCTGGTGCCCGATAATCTGGCCGACAATATTGAGGTGGTTGTCGAGGGGACGCTGCAATCCAGCGGAATCGATGGAAATAAAGTCATCACGCGATGCGCGAGCAAGTATCAAGCGAAGGCAACGAGCACCGCTCAACTTGGGCCGCCGAGCAAACGAGGCTAACGCACCCCTCAATTGGTCCGGGGAGTGTGCTTATGGCGACGACGAATTGAAGGACGAACCATGAGGCCGCTTGGCGAAACCTGCCTGCTGATCAGCCTGGTGGCAACCGGCTATGCCGCGGTGCTGTCGCTGTGGCGCGGCAGTTCGTCGCGGGCGGTTCAACGATTGACAGCGGGAGCAACGGTCATTGGATTTACGTCGCTCACGATTACGATCACAGTGTTGTGTTGGGCCCTAGTAACACGCAACTTTCATTTCGAATACGTGGCTCAGTACGCCAGCCGACTGCTGCCGTGGCAATATTGTTTTTCGGCGTTGTGGGTTGGTCAGGCAGGTTCGCTGTTGTTATGGGCGTGGATGACAGGGCTACTGGCGGTTGTGCTACGCATCGTTCCGACCCGCGATGTCGGGTTGCGTGACACCAGCTTCGGATTGGTCATGGCGAACGTGTGTTTTCTGGTCGTCGTGATGGTGTTTGCCGCCGATCCGATGGCCGCTAACCCGATCGCCTCCGTGGAGGGTGGCGGTTTGAGTCCGCTGCTGCAACATCCCTCGATGCTCATTCACCCGCCCGTGGTGTTTTTTGCGTATGCCTTGTGGACCGTGCCGGGTGCGTTTGCGCTCGCCGCTCTGTGGCTCGGACGCACGGACGCGATTTGGACGCAGATGGCACGGCCATGGGCCCTGTGTGCGTGGACAGTGCTGGGAGCAGGGTTACTTCTGGGGGCGAACTGGGCGTATCAAGAGTTGGGCTGGGGTGGCTATTGGGGCTGGGACCCCGTCGAAAACGGCTCATTATTACCGTGGCTCACGGGAACCGCGTTCATTCACTGCGCGATGGGGTGGAAATATCGCGGCCGCTTCAAGAAAACCACGTTTGCCCTCGCGCTCGCGACTTGCGCGCTATGCAACTTTGCCACATTCCTCACTCGCAGCGGGATTTTTAGCAGCGTCCACGCGTTCAGTGAATCGCCAATCGGCTGGATGTTTCTAGCGTTCATGGGGGGAGTGATTCTTGGTGGCGGCGCGCTCTTAGTACACCGCCGCCACACCCTCCACTCGCCCCCCCTGCCCTCCTATCTATTTGCCCGCGAGAGTTGTGTCCTCGTCGCGACATTTCTTCTCTCTGCGCTCACGATCGTCGTCCTGATGGGCACGCTCGTCGCACCGATTTCAAAACTTGCGACGGGCCGCATGATCCAAGTGGGTCCAGGTTTTTACAACAACGTCCTGCCACCGGTGGGGCTTGGTCTGCTGACGATGACCGCGGTTGTACCGCTGCTGCGCTGGGGCGCGCCGATCACGGCCAGCGGAAAGAGACTCTTAGTGATTTGCGTAATCATCGCCGTGGCAACGGCTGGCGCATCCTTCGTTGCCGGCGTACACGACATCACCGCTTTCGGAGTGATCGGCTTGGCTGCTTTAACAATTTGCACATTCGTTGCTGCCGTTTGGCAGAGCGCATGGCGACGCCAAACCGGACAGCCGTGGCTGGCCCTTGGGAGCACGTTGACCAGTGGGCGCCGCAAGTACGCGGCCTATGCTATTCACTCGGGCGTCGCCTGTGTGGCAATTGGCATTGCCGGCTCCTCGCTCGGCACGCAGCGACAAGAGTTTACGCTGGCCGAAGGCGAGAGACTCCAATGGCAGGGACATGACATTCATTACGTGCGTCTCGACCAGCGACAACTGCCGGACAAGCTCGTTGCGGAAGCCGTGCTCGAAGTTGTGCAAGCTGGCGGACCCGCGTGTGAATTGCGTCCCGCCCGGCACCTTCACCTTTTGCAAAACGAGTGGACGTCGGAAGTCGCTATTCACTCGACTTGGAGCCACGACTTTTACACGATCCTCAACGCGGGACTTGGAGACGGACGGATTGCAATTACGTTTGTTTTAAATCCGCTGATGCGATGGATTTGGCTCGGTGGTTATATCGCAGCGGCAAGTGCCGTGGTGGCCGCGTGGCCGTCACGTCGCGTGAGTCGGCAACACGCAGCCTGGGTCGTCAATTCGAGATCGAGAATCCAGCAGTCGGGCGAGTTGCGGCACCGTCCTGCCGCCTAATTCAAACTACAGAATCAGCCGTTCGCATTCAGCACCATGGTCGATGCAAATTTGATCACACACACGCGACTGCGCGAAGGCAATGAACCGCGTTGCCGCGCGGACGAAGCGATTTCAGCTGCAGGACTGCGCGTCGTCCGAAATCGCGTGTCAATCTTGAGTGACATTACCTTGAAGGTCCGGGCAGGGGAAACGGTCGCGATTCTCGGCCCGAACGGCGCCGGCAAATCCACGCTGCTAAAGTGTTTCGCGGGTGCCATACGCCCCGATCGTGGAGAGTTGTGTTGGTTCGGCGACTCGTCGATCTGCTCTTCGGGAGTTCGCCGCAAGATTGGGTTGGCTGGGCACGAACCCGGGCTCTATGGAGAGCTGACCCTGGCGGAGAACTTGCTTTTTGCTGCCCGAATGTACGGTATCGGGAATCCGGAAAAACACGTGGAAGGCTTGCTGGCGGCAGCATCTCTTGCCCATCTATGCGATAAACGCGTCGCCCTGCTTTCGCAAGGGCTTCGTCAGCGTGCGACAATAGTTCGAAGCACGGTCCACGCACCGCCCCTCATTCTGTTGGATGAGCCTTTCGCCAGCCTCGACAGCCACGGCCGTGCCTGGCTCGAATCACTTTTTGAATCATGGCGGCGGTCGGGGCGGACGGTGTGCTTCGTAAGCCACGACGCGGCACATAGTCGTGCGCACGCTGATCGGCTGGTCACACTGGATTGCGGCCGAATCGTCGACGTCGAAGAGATGCACCAACGGCCCCCTCTTGCCCGGCGGAGTGCATGATGCGAATGGGCGATACGGCGAAGGCAATGTGGTGGCTAGTGTACAAAGACTCGTTGCGCGAGTTGCGCACGTTCGGCGTTTGGCCGGGAATGCTGCTGCTCGGCCTGGCGACGGTGTTCTTGCTGGCGACGCAGTTGAACATGTCGGTGGAACAGAAAACGTCGCTAGCCGGTGGCCTGCTATGGATTTCGATTTTCTTCGCGGGCACCGTCGCGCTCGAACGATCCTTCGCGAGTGAACGAGACTCCGGTTGTTGGCAAACGCTGTGTCTTTACCCGGCGCCGCCGAGCGTCATCTTCCTGGCCAAGATGGCCACTAATACGATATCGACCTTGCTATTGGAATGCGTGCTCATTCCCGCGTTTGTGGTTTTGACAGACGTGCCGTTGCTTTCGCGTCCCCTGCCGCTGCTGCTTGTCGTCGTACTAGGAACGCTGTGTTTTGCCTCGATTGGCACCCTCTTGAGCGCAATGACGGCGGGTCTGCGGGCTCGCGGCGGTATGCTCGCACTGTTGCTGCTGCCACTTTTGACGCCTGTCTTGCTCGCGTCTGCCGAGGCCACGCGATTAATTCTCGTCGACGAGGTCGGCCCTGCGCTGTGGCAGTGGGTGAATTTGCTCGCCGTGTTTGCCGGCGTATTCACAATGGCGGGCGCCGTGCTCTTCGAATTTGTCATGGAGGAATAGACGCATGTTCGCTGCCAACGATCATCACCTTTCCGCAACGAGGTTCGCCATCCCTACTGGCGTATTGGCACTCGTAGCTGTAGCGTCGTGGTCGATCTTTTTTGTCGCACCCACGGAAGCCACCATGGGCGATGTACAGCGCATCATCTACTTGCACGTTGCCGTTGCTTGGTGCGGCCTTGCCGCCATGATTGCGCTCGGCCTGTGCGGCGGTGCATATCTCGTCAGCCGCCGGCTTAGCTGGGATTTCTGGTCGCAGGCCCTGTGCGAAGTGGGGTGCCTTGGCACGTTCTTAACGCTCGTGACTGGCTCCGCTTGGGCCCATGAGGCCTGGGGCACGTGGTGGACTTGGGAGCCGCGGCTTACATCGTCGCTGGTGATGTGGATTATGTACTGTGGCATGTTGTTGATTCGATCGAGCATTGAAGAACCGCAACGTCGCGCCCGCGTGGGTGCGGTGTTGGCGATCATCGGCGTTGGCGATGTTCCCCTCGTGCTGATGGCAACACGTTGGTTTCGCGGTGTTCATCCGGTATCGCCCGAAATGGACCCGACGATGCGTGTGGTTCTGCTGACGTCGTTGGTCAGCTTCACGGCCGTGTTTGCCTACTTAGCCACAATGCGTCGCCGGCAACTCGAAATTGCCGACCAAGTTGTGGAACTCGAGGCAATCGCCTGACGGGCATTAACAGAACGCCGCGGACTTGGATGAGAGCCGCGGTGACGGAGGATCCGATGGAAACTCTTATCGCTACATACGTTTTTGCCGCGGCCGCGGTGATGGCCTATGGAAGTTGTTTGGCCGTTGCCACGCGACGAACTTCACGGCGTTTGCGCGTGCTGCAAGCACAACGTGCAACCAAATCAAAAGTCAATCCTTCACGCAGGGTTGCCTAGCAGTTATTTATTTGTTCCCTCAATGGCGGGAAATTGGGAATGATCACGACTCCCGTATTGATTCTCGTCCTGGCGTTCACGACCGCGGATTACTACGGGGTTCCGACGGGCGTCATTCGTGGCGTGGTGGTCAACGGGAGCCAAGGCGACAAGCCGCTTGCGAACGCGAAAGTCGTCCTTCAAGCTGGCACCAACGGCATGTTGGAATCGGTGGGAGAAACAACGACCGACCGCGAAGGCAAGTTCCGATTTGAAGACGTTCCGATCGATCCGTCGGTGACATTTTCAGCCGGTGCCGAGCGCGATGGCATCCATTATCCGGCTGGTCGCTTTCAACTGAATACAACGCGCACGAGCGCCGATGTTCGCATCCGAGCGTTCGATTCGATCACGACGCCTTCGCCGTTGCAAGCATTGCATCACCAGATCGAGATGACGGTTCAGAACGACGTCGTCATCGTAAAAGAGGCCCTGCAAATTGCCAATCGCTCGAATTTCACCTACGTGGGCGAAACGGTCGGCGACGCGCCACTCGCGACTTTACGGTTGACAATTCCCCCCAACTTCGATCGCGTGACGTTCGGTAGCGAATTCTTCGGCCGACGATTTCGCGTGGTAGAGCACCAACCGGTAACCGATATTCCCTGGCCACCGGGCGAGCGCGAGCTGACATTCATGTACAAAATCCCGCTGGAAGAAAGCGGTGGCCTGTTGCACCGGATGCTCGACCTACCGACGGAAGACTTAACGGTTCGCGTTCTTAGCGCAGGTGGAAAGAAACTCCATTGCAATTTGGTCACCGCCAAGCAGGCGAACGATGAAACGGTCTTCATACCACAAGATAAACAGCTTGCGGCGAAATTTGTGATCGAATTACAGATTGGTGATCCACCCATTCCCTGGGGGAAATATGCGCGCTGGGGCGCCGTCAGCACACTTGCCTTATTGATCGCGACGACGGTCGGTATTTCACAACTGCGCAAACGGCGGGCACTGGAGTCGCGCGTGACCACGACCCCAGCACGCCATTTGAAGGTCATTCGCAGCGTTCAAGAGACGCTGCCTAACGCCGCCTCAAATTTATCAAGGCACCCATCACGCCGAATAAGATAAGCAACACGGAGCTTGGCTCGGGCACAGCGGTTATCGAGTACGATACACCGCTGCCTGCCGTGTTGCCGAAACGGGCGCGCCACGCGGCATAGTCGGCGGCATTCACAGTGCCAACGGCGTCGACTTCATTCTGTAGCGGCCCGCCGTTTCGCCACAACACGTAGTCGGCCGCGTCGACGACGCCATTGCCGTTATAGTCTCCAGGAACGCCAGCGGGAGTGATCGCCAAGTTGAACGAACTGCTTTTTCCAACTGGTCCGTCACCGCAATACATCACTGTAATAGGATAGGTGCCAACGGTTCCGGCCGCGCCAATAGCGACGTCCATGGTGTAAGAGCCCGTACCAAAAATGTAATTTGAAATCCAGGAGGTGCCTTTCGGGCCGGTAACGTGAGTCCACGTCCCACCTGCAGGGCCAACGCTGGCATTTAATGCGGCGGTTTCGAGCCCTTGCACGGACAGGGCCGTCTGAGACGAAGAGCCGAGACTGGTGATTTGAAACGTGAGCAGGCCATCATGGCTGACTTGGACACTCAGGGGGTTGGGCGAAACGGAAAACTGGCCGGCTCCCGACGACGAGTGACAAGACAAGCAACCATTGCCCTGGCTCGTGTGTGCTGCGGCCTTGTTTTGGGCGACACAAGCGGCCGCCGCGACCAATAAGTAAGCGGGTAACCTAGAAACAGTAACGTTCATTCGTGGCCTCACAAGTTAGAGGAATGGACAGTCAGCGCGACATGAACAAAACGATGGAGGCCCGCTTCCAAGAATTCGCTCCAAGCGAATCGCAAGATCACTGCCAGTTCATCCAGGGCTGAAGATCCAGCACCGGAACAACGACATACTGATCCCATCAATAAGAGTGGAAAACCGCTGATGAACGTCACGCTCAGCACGAGAAAAATGTCATTTTCTTTGGAGGAATCTCGCGAAATGCTCCGTTTGGCGCGCTCGTCGTTTGGAAATTTGTGCTGAATGGTTACACTGCGCGCTCTCCTGCGCGCTAGACGGTACGAAGATGTCAAAGCGATACCCGCAAATGCACCAGGATAACCCCCCAAGGTTTAGGGGGCAGCAAAGGCACCATAGCTAGTTGTTGGCGCGGCAAGTTGGAAAGCCCCAGCTGCGACAACGTTCGGTGAATCGGTGCCCGGTTGCGGGGTGTCGTTTGGAGCAGCCTTTCCTTGAACCGGTGGTGATGACGCGTCCGCCGATGTTGCCCCAGCAGCAATGCGTGACGCGGGGCCGGGACTCGGCGACTGCTTTTGCTGGCAGCCTCGGCTAAGGGACATGACCACAACTACGCATGTCATCGTGAGTCGCGACACGAAATCCCTCGGGGAAGCGAGCTGCAAAATTAGGGACGGCAATGATAGCACGATGAGAACTGGCCGGCCGACTATATCTCCTCCGCTGAACACGCTCGCCGCTGGGCCGCTCGTTTTGATAACCGGACGACATTGCGATTGAATGAGCGAATCAGTATCGTCTTGCGGCCCATGTTCAGGCCAAGGCAGCGAATCGACTGTCTGTTTCTCCACTCCGTCAGGGACGAATCGACGTGGTTGAAAATCTATGGTCGGCGGCCGACCGCTTGCGATTGTTTGTTTCAGGACTTACTTCCAAACGCATGGCGTGTGGATTGTTCTGTTCCGTCATCGTAGCGATCGCGTTGGGAACGTCGATCGAGGCAGTGTGCGGTCGCCAGTATGCTTTGTGGTTTGTCTATCACAGCACTTGGTTTGCATGCCTGCTGGGGCTGGTGGCGTGTCACGCTTTGGGGGTGCTGGTTGTGCGATTGTCTTGGCGGCGGGAACGCTTCCAGGTGCTGACGTATTCCGGTTTGGTTGTTTTGCTAATCGGCTCGGCACTGACGTGGCGTCAGGGAATCGAAGGACGGGTGTCGCTGCTTAAGGGGAATTCGACCGAGCAACTAGTAATCGAAGGGTTAGACCAAATCACTGTCTCTTGGGTGAATCGGCCGGAAGAACGTCCGTATGTTTTCACTTTCGAGAGCGGACCTGTCGATTGGCGGCATGGCAAACAGTTAGACCTCGGGCAAGTCGACGGGCTGGGAGCGCAAGTGTTGAATTACTATCACACAGCGCAGGTGATCGAAAAAATGGTTGCCGACTCGAGTGGCCGCGGCGGACCACTCGTTCAATTCGAAGTGAGCGGGGCGGCAAACACCGACTCCGCGCATGGCGGCACGACCGTCGGCCATCCGGTGACAGGTACATTGGCCGATCAGGATTACGGTGCCGAACTACTCGTCGGCCCAGTCGCCATAAGGTTGCAGCGGGCCACTAGCGAGGCAATGCTGACTGATTTTCTACGCCCCACGGTAAGCCCGTTAGGCGCGAAGGGCGTGCTCACGGCTTACTACGAAGAAGCCGTCGAACATGTTGCCGTCGATGACCATGTTGGCAAGACGGTTCCGATCGGCAAAAGCGGCGCCGTAGTGGAACTGGTCCAATACTTGGCGAACGCGAAGTTAGATGCCGGCGGCCGGTTCCAGTCCATCGGCAGTGATCCCAAGAACCCGCTCGTCGAGTTGAAAGTAAGCGTTCCGGGTGACGAAAAACCCTTCCGGCAAGTTGCGTTTGCCAAGAGCCCGCTGCTGAACTTCGATGGTGTGTACGGCCGCGATTGCCCCATCAAGTTCAATTATCAGCACCCACAGTTGACGTCCGGTCGCGCGATTGAACTTCTGCAGGGGCGCAACGGTAAGCTCTACGGACGCTTAATCTCCGACGGCAAATATCGATCCCTTGGTGAAGTAACCGCTATCAAGAAGGTTGATATCGGAAACGGGGTCGTGTTCACGGTCACGGAATATATGCCTCACGCACGACGCGAAGTCTCATTTCAAAGAGCTGAGCAGGCCGTTCAAGACCGCTCACCCGACAAGCCTGCCGCTCAAGTGGAGATCGATATCGCCGGTGTGAAGCGATCGTTATGGCTGCAACGAAATGAGACGGGCTACGATGTTGGCACGGTGGATACGCCGGACGGCCCGATCCGCGTGCAATTCTCCACAGCGCGTAGGCCGCTTGGTTTCAAGCTGGAATTGGTCGACCTGCAATGTATCACCAATCCGGGCGATGTCGGCGAAGCCGCCATTTCGAGCTTAGTGCGTGTCGTCGACAAGCAACAGGAATCGGCCGACGACAAGTTGGTGACCGTTCGTCAGCCGCTTTCCCACAACGGTTACCGCATCTTACAAACGGGCATTCGCGATGTTGGCCACGGGAAACAAGCGTCGCTTCTAACGCTCGACTATGATCCTGGCAGATCACTCAAAGTTTTTGGGGGCGGATTGCTTTGCCTGGGCGTTGCACTCTCATGTTTAGGACATCGCGGCAAAGGACCGTCTGCGTTAGAAAGCGCCGGAAGACAAGATTGTTCGTTGCCCAATGCGGCCTGACGACGGCAATTGCACCTTGTTCAAGCGACCATTTTTACGCCACCGGTTCTCGCCTACCTTCCACGAGTCGAACATGATAAGGCCCTATCTTCTGGCGATATCGATCGTTGTCGGCTGTGGCACTGCAGCAGCGGGTGACGGCACAAGCGGTGCAGAAAATATCGATTGGTATTCGTGGGCGACTCTGCCCCTGCTAGATGCTGGGCGCGTGAAGCCGTTGGAAACTTATGCCGCCGAAGAATTGCTGATCACGAGCCGTCAGTCGGCGATTATTGATTCGGCATCGAACCAGTCGCTAATCCCCACCGCGCTATATCTTACGCTGCTCTTTGAGTGGTCAGGCTGGGATCACCCTCGCAAAGAACAACTGCTCCACTCTAGCGATGTTGCGACAGAATACTCTTTCTATCACCAAGCCGACCGCTGGGACAAAACACCGCTTTTGTGCCTTGAATACTCCGGGCTGAAGCAGATGCTCGGATTACCCGAGCATGTCGAGTTTGTGGCCCCCGCGACGTTGACTACATTATCGCTGATCGATCCACGCACGCAGAAGAGCATGCCATTTGCCACTTGGGGGCGAAGACTACAAGAGCGGAAGGACGCGAATGAAACACTTTCCCATGTCGAAGCGCAAGGGCTGGAACTCGCTCAGAGATTGCGTGCTTATCAGGCGGAACGAATGGGACTGAATATTGGCGTATTGCCTGACACGAAACGCGAGGAAAATACCTGGCTTTCGTTGGCTGCAGTCTTGCTCACGAAGTTTGATGATGTCACCGACCCGCAAGGCAATTACCGGCAAGCTCAACAGAACTTGTGGCAGGCTCGCTCGGCATTTCTCAAGGGTGATGTACGTGCGTTCAATCAATCGAGCCGCGAGTTTCACCAAAGCGTAGACGCAATTTGCGCGACCGCTCCTTCCCCACCGAACAAAGCACGATTGCATGCTGAAGTTGTGTATAACCACTGGCAACCGTTTCGGCTTGCCGAGTTTTTCATGATGTTGTCGGTGCTGGCGTGTTTGCTGGCAATGCGTACGAACAGGCCGACGCCGTACTGGACCGCGTTCGCCGCGTGTGCGCTTGGCGCGACCATGTTGCTCGCTGGCCTGATCCTGCGCGCAGTGATTTCAGGACAGGCGCCCATCGCGAGCATGTATGAATCGGTCGTCACGGTGGCGACCGGCGTCGTGCTGCTGGGGATTGCCTCGGGGGTTTGGTTCCGCAATGGAAACGTACTTGTAACGACGGCAGCAGTTTCGCTGTTAGCTTTGCTGGCAGCGAATCATTGCTCGACTATATTGGATTGCCAGATTCACCCACTTGCGCCGGTTCTTTGCAGCCCAGCCTGGCTAGTTGCCCATGCGCTTGCGGCCACACTGAGTTACGCCGCGTTTGCCGTGGCGATGGGCATGGCGAATATCACATTGGGGTACCATGCGATGCGCGTCCAACGAAGTGAGTTGACCCGATCGCTCTCGCAACTCACGTCCCACTTTATTCAGGTGGGAATCGTCCTACTATCAAGTGGAACGTTCTTTGGCTGCTTATGGGCAGATTCTGCTTGGGGACGGTTCTGGGCGTGGGATCCCAAAGAAGCTTGGACACTGATTACCGTGCTTTGCTACATTGCCGTTTTTCGCGCCTGGCAAGGCGGCCGGCTGACGGAACGCGGATTCGCCGCTGCGAGCACGCTTTGCTTTTTGCTCATTATCGTGACATGGTACGGCATTAATGTCATATTCCGTACGGGATGGCACTCGTATGGCTTCGCTAGCAGCGGCCATGTTCTCGTTTGCATGGCGGTTTTCTTGCAAGTGGCTTACACGGCCACAGCAATTGTGCGTAGCGAAAGTAATGGGCAGTTCGCGCATGCTGGCCCAGCCAACATGCACGAGATCAACTGAAGACACTGCTACTAAATATTACTAGCGCGACCAAAACGGTGCAAGCAAGTTCTTTCCTCCTCGAAGCGGGTGGGGTGCTATTTAGCTTTCCGAGTCGGTTGCATTGCTATCCTTGCACGGTGAAGTTGTTAATTTGGAAAGAATGCCGAGCGCTGATAAGTATGCACAGTGCCGCTACCGCACACTAGCTTAGCTAAACTGAAATTTCTTTGGCCGCCAGCACAAGTATTACCCGAAAGCCGTTCGACATAGGTAATACAACTACTTTTTTTGTGCGGCAGAACTTCGACATGGATGTCGGATTTCGGCGCACGTCGCAGCCGGCTCTCGCGCCGGTCGCCCTTCTGCCATGGATGGTATCGTGCCGGCACTTGCGCTCAGGTTGCGTGGAACGAACGTTCGCTGGTTCTTAGCGGCGGGACTAGTAGGACTTTTCATTTCAACCGCGGTTTCCTGCCGTTCGCCGCATTCAACCTCGGCGCAACGCGGTGAGGCAGACCCCACCCCGTACGGAGTCGAGCAGCGGCCACGCTGGCGCGAACGTGAATTGGCGCAAGTCAGCGCGACGATTCCCGTGGTCCCGAAGGCGGAGATGGTTAACGACAACCAGCTCTGCGCATCGTGCCACGAATCGTACGTCAAGTTTCATAAGACCAACATCCATCACAATCAATTGTGCGAGTCGTGTCACGGACCGGGCAGCGAGCATATGCGTACACGGGGCAAAGAGCCCGGCCTGATTCTCAGCTTTAAGAAGATGAGCCCGGCCGAACGGAGCGAAGCTTGCTTGAAATGCCACGAGGAAAACAACTGTCAGCCGGGCAAGGCCTGGCGTTCGAGCGCGCATGCGAACGCCGGCGTGGCTTGCAATGATTGCCACACTGGGCACTACTCGGTGCCGCCGGGCGTCAAAGTCACCGACCTCACCAAAGCCGATCGCTACGAGAGTGAAATCAAACTCGTGCGGCTGCCGGCGGTTGGCAGCGAAAAGGAATCGGCAGCTGCTGCAGCGGACAAAGCGGCTAATCAAGTCACACTCGCATCTTCCGTGAGTGCGGCCGGCACCGAACCGGCCGAACTCGACGACGCCATGATCCGCGCCAATTCTCATAAGATGGGCGCGCTCACTCCGCATATCTGTTACCGTTGCCATGCCAACATGGCTCGGCAGGCGGAAATTGCGCACCCCCATCAAATTTGTGGTGGCACGAACTTGGATTGCACGACGTGCCACGATCCGCATGGGAAGATTCGTCCCGAAACACGCAGTGACCTGTGCCTAAAGTGTCACGATATGTCGACGCCGACCTTAGCCTGGCATTCCTCGACGCACTCGCGCTACGGCGTGGCCTGCACCGATTGCCACAATCCCCATCCCAATTCACATGTGCAACCTGTGCTAGATATTCAGCACACGAACGTCGATCGCAAACCACGGATGCCGATGTCGGTCGACGAGCCCCAGGCGTGCTACAAGTGTCATCCAGAGATCTACGCGAAGAACGCCATGCCGTCGCACCATCCGATCAAGGAAGGCAAGATGGTGTGCTCGGACTGTCATGATCCACATGGCCAGACCGAGGACAACCTCAAGGAACCGACGGTGAACATGGTGTGCTATAAGTGCCACGCCGACAAACAGGGACCGTTCGCGTACGAACATCCGCCGGTCAGTGAAAACTGCTCGATTTGCCATGAGCCACACGGCACCGTGGCCAATAACCTGCTGCAACAACCGACGACGTTCCTGTGCTTGCGCTGCCACACCGGTCACCGCACCGCCGTCAGCGGCCCGAACCACCTACCGCTGCTTGGTGATATTGGAACCAGCCCGGCCCTACAAGCCGCGTTTTATACCGATTGCACTCAGTGCCACAGCCAGATTCATGGCAGCGACCTGCCGACGCCGCACTTGCCTCGTGCCTTCATGAGATAAGCGACGGTACGAAAACGGACCAATTTTACACTCTCATTTTTTGATCGCAACACGACCTGGGAGAACCGACTGGCGCAATTTCCCCCGCAGGCGCCCAGTTCGGAACTCCATGGGGACCCAGTCAGATGCTACGCTACAAATTGACGTTAGTGGCCTTCGGCCTGATTGTCTCTTCCGCCGCGGTTGCCGACGATGCGGGGGCTGTTTTGAATTCAAGCAGCGCCGCGCCAGCGCCTTCGATGGTTCCCAATATTCAATTCGCGCCACAAGTTTTGGCGCCCATTAGTTCGCCGGCCGGTGACGCCAGCGGTTCACGCGCGGAGAACGCGAATAGTACGCCGGCTGGTAATGCCAGCTATGCGGCGTATGAATCGAACGAACCGCTACCACCACCGACGACTGCGGCGGCCCCAAGCACGGCGGACGCTACGGCAGACAGTGCCGTGCCGGCCCCTCCGACGTGTGATTGCGGCGAGCGGCCGTTTCGTCCTGTATGCGGCTGCAACTGCAAAGTGCCGAGCTTAGATAAGTGGTGCACTTGGGATGTCATCTCCTGCAACAGTTGCTGGTGCACCGAGCCGCCTTGCGAATGTGCTCACGGCGTGTGCCGGCTGACTGAAGACGGACAATGGATGTGCAATGACGCGTGCTGCGACGTTTGGGGCCCTCCCGTTTACCAGGCGAACGGTGCGCTACGATTCGGCTACTGGGCCATTGGCAATAGCGGTTCGCTGCAGAAGACAGGCGAATACCAAGATCTGCATTCTGCGCCGTTCTGGGACGTCGACACCGTTATGAGCGACGGTTGCCGCACCTGGGACATCGCCATTTCCGGTCTCGATGAGGAAGCCAACGATGCCCGAATTCATTACTACGGGCCCGAGGGCAAGGCGAAGATCGACTTCCAGCGTTTTATCCACCGCTTAGACCACGACCCGATTCAAGGCTACGACTTGGCGCCCGGGCAGGTTCCGCCAGCGACTTCCGATGGAAATGTGATTGCCGACGACCTGAACGTGGGAGATAACTACGCGATTCGCGTCCAAGAGTTGGATTCGAAGTTTCAAGGCAAGCTAACCAGCGACATCAATTGGAAGATGAACGTTTGGAGCTTGCGCAAATTCGGTGAACGACAAGAGAATGCGACGGCACACTGTTTCAATGTCAATGCCCCGGCCCCACCAGGCGCAACCGGCAATACGTGTCACGTGTTGAGCCAGCGACAGGCCATTGATTGGACCACCGTCGAAGTGCAACCCGGCCTCGAAGCGAAACTAGGCGCGGTGACCTTCGAATACACCCATACGCTGCGGACGTTCGGCCAGGACGATGAAATGATCGACCGGCAATATAGCCGTTTCAATTTCAATCTTCCAGCCGCCAGCGCTCAGTTAGGTCCGGACTACACGTACGCGCTCGTTCCGGAAAGCACGACGAATATTGACCGCTTGAAAATCGGCGCTCAATTGACGGACGAGAATCAATTCTATTCCAACATCTATTACGGAGATACATCGAATGAATTCCGCGGGATCGATCGTTATTACAACGGCTACGACCTGCGGCTAACCAATACGGCGATTGATGATGTCCGAATCACAGGTTACGCCAGCCGGTACGAAGAAAACACGACGTTTCCTTCGTCCTTCCTGAGCGGCGCCCCCTATTCGTCGCCCGATACCTACGATGAAACCTCGCTCGTTCACGACATCGATTACACGCGTACAAGGGCCGGCGTCAAGAGTAGCTGGCAGCCTTACGGCGACCGTGGCCCGCGCTGCACCAATTATGGCCTATTCGAAGGCACCACGATTGCCTCGGGCTACGAGTACTACTTGCTCGAGCGCGATTATGCGACCTACGAAACGTCGCAGGGCACGTATACGCAATTAGATACCGTTACGAACCAAATTGAGTTTGGTCCTTCGACGCGTTGGTCGCGCAGTTTGGAAACGTTCGCGCGTTACCGGGTCAAGTTCGTCCAGGATCCGCTCATTGGCGTGAGTGAATATAGCGGGCGGTTCAATACGAACCAGCCAGAGCAAATGCACATCACCGATGTTGGCTGCACGTGGACGCCCACCGCCAACTTCATGACGACGTCGCAAGTGAGCATTGTGAATAGCTGGAACGATTCGCAGTACGCCAACTTTTCAGAAAATAACTACCCCATGAGCTTCACCGCTTGGTGGGCTCCGACCTGCCGCTTATCGTTCACGGGTGGATACGCTTATTCTTCCAACTGGATTGACCAAGACATCACACTCGGCACGCCGTCGGAAGCGCCGCCACCAGTCGTCTCGGAAACCTCGCGGTGGGCCTATGCTGGCCAAAACCACTTAATTAGTTTTAGTGGTCATTATGCCTGGAGCGAACATGTTCAGCTCATGAGCGGTTACGAATACGATCGCGGCACAAACACCTTCGTCGTGCCGCCTTCGACAGCCGGCGCCGATTGGTCGCTCCTGTCGTCACTGGCGGATGTCATCGTGGAAACGCAACGAGTTACCGTGGGAATCGATTGGCAACCGATGTCGCGCACCAACTTGTACTTCCGTTACGTCTACTATGACTACAACGACATTTCCAGTAGCCTCTACAGCGGCACCTCGAACATGTTCCTGGCCGGGGCCACTCGCACGTGGTAATTGCTTGTTCCTGCCCAGCGGCCAGCAACGCAACAAGACATGACGGCATGAGTCGTCGGCTATGTTTGAACGACTGGCGACGTTGAGCCGCAACATTAAGACAATCCTTGCTGCTCTGGCTCAATGAAACAGAGCGACGACAATCGCCACCAAGAGCGCCAAGCCGATGGAAAGCGCTGCCGCGCCGCCGAGCATATGCAGCAGCAGAACGAGGCGCGACGGCGTTTCCACGAGGTGCTGGTCAAGCTGCCCCGACTGCTTAAGCCGTTTCACAAGCTCGGGGCGTTCCTCTTCCATTTCCTCTTCGCTCACGAGCCCTGTGAGGATGCTGATATCCATGGGGAATTTCTCGGGGCGCAGATTCGAACTGAAGAAGTGAATGGAAAACACAAAGCCCGTGGCCAGCAACGCCAATTTGCCGTGAATCAAGTCGGCGATGTTGACGGCAATACCGGGCAAGAACGTGCAGAACAGATTGGGGAACCATAAGATCAAACCGGTCGTGCCGATCAACACGATATCGCAGGATGCGGCCCAAAGGTCGAACTTCTCCCAATACGACCAACGTTCGAACGTGGGGCGTGGCCCCAAACCCACGAACCAGCGCAAGTTCTTGGCGAAATCGACGAAATCACGCGGATTGGGAACTGGCGAATCAGGGCCAAAAACATAGCGAATGCGGCTCGTGCCATTCTTGGGACCAGCGATGATCCGCCAGGCAAAGTAAAAAAGGTAAAACACCAAGCAGCAGAAATTCAAGATGCCGAAGATGCGGTGCCACAGGCCGGTGGAGGCAAAGCCCCCCAACAAACGCGACACGGTATGAGCCCAAGCGTAATCGCCAAACTCGAGCGGCAGCCCGGTAAGTGCCAGCCCCAAGAAGGAGATCATAAGCACGGCATGCGCCATGCGGTGAACCGGGGTGAACCGGCGGTAAGCGTGGGTACCGGGCTGCGGGTAACTTGGTCGACCGTGCCGCATGACGTGAGGCAAGCTACGGATACACCATAAAACACTATGCAAACCGAAGATTGAAAACACGGCGATCAGCATCCACGTCAGACCTTTGTTGATCCAATAAAGGATCGGTTCATTAACCTGGTCCCGCGGGTTGGCGTGAGGATCATAGTTCAAGAAATTGCCGGTGGCCTTCTCGTGACACTGGCCGCAGGTTGCCGCCCGATTGGCGGTCGACATGCGCGAGCCTGGATCCGCAACTGGCAAGATGTCGTGGGCTCCATGGCAGTCGGAGCACTTCGCGGCGGGTACGTAGCCCAAATCCGTCAACTCGCCGTGCAAACTAAGATTGAATGTATTGGACAAATCCGCATGGCAAGTGCCACAACGGTTGGCCAAGCCGGCGCGAAATGCCGCCGATTTGGGCTGCGGTAAATCGTGACCTTGATGGCAATCGGTGCAACCGGGCTTGCGCTTTGGTACTTCGACATTTGTCGCCGTCTTCGTTTTGGCCGGCGGAGTTGCCGCGCCGTGAACGCTCTTCTGCAATCGCTCTTGAATGAAGCGGTGACATTTTGCACAAGTTGCACCGACATTCGCCACGTTCAGCCGCGAACGTGGATCCGTCGCCTTGAACATGCTGTGATTGCCGTGGCAATCGGTGCATGTCGCGGAAACGATGAGACCCGCACCCTGCCAGCCTTGGCCATGAACGCTTGCCGTGTAGGTCTTCACGGAGTCGGCATGGCACTTACCGCAAATTTGCACGACCATTTGCAGACGTGAAGCCGAGGGCGTTTTCTCGATAAGTGGGGTGCGGAACGGCGTGGCGTGCGATTGCGTGCTATCCACTTCCGCGGCATGAGCCTGTTTGAAATTTGTTGTCGTTGGATCGCCACCATGACAATCGTGACAATTGATCCCGTTCTTGAAGTGGAGTTCGTCGGCGAGTTGATCGATCGGCACGTAAAAACGCGCGTTTTCGCCTTCCCACAACTCTTTTTCACCGTGACACGCCGCACAGCGATTTTGCTCGAGCGGTAGATTGGAACTGCTGGGTGACGCGGCAGCCGACTCGTCGGCGGAAGCGTGCGCAGCGACGACGAGGAACACGCCCAGAACCAATACAGCGGCATGCAAATGCACAGAGAATTGAATCCCGTGCATCGATGTTGAGCGATCGAGAATTTGCCGCCGCCAAGCATTCTCCGCCCCAGCTCTTTGGGAGAATCGATTGTGGTTACACATCGGCGGTCGCTCCTATTCGCCCAGGCTGGCAAGTACGGACACTACCAGCAGGCCGATGCCGAGCGTGAAGACCACGACACCCCCGAGAACATTGAACCACAAACTGCGTCGCGAAGGAGCAACGGTGCGCATTTCTTCCAGCCGGCCTTCGCGCTCCAACCGCGCGATATACTCGGGACGATTCTCTCGCAAGTGTTGTTCGCTGACCAAACCCGTAATAACCGACAAATCCATGGGGAACTTCTCAGGACGGAAATGTCCGTGGAAGAAATGGATTAGGAGCAACACGCTGGCCATGTAGATGGCGAACTGCGAATGGACGACTTTCGCGACGTTCAAGATCGTACCGGGCAGCACGACGCAAAACAGGTTCGGGTACCAGAGCATCATACCGCTCAGGCCAATCAACAAGGCTACCAGGATGAACGCCCAGTAATCAAGTTTTTCCCAGTACGTCCAACGCTCGAAGCCTGGTTTGCGGGAGTAGCCGATGAACCAGAGGCACATGCGGCCGAAATCGCGTAGGTCGCGCGGGACGGGAATCAGCGAATCGGGACCAAAGAACACTTCTTTCCAAGAGTATCGCTTCCGGAGTTCAATTACCTTGAAGACCGCGCGCCCCAGGTGAATCAAGAACGTGGTGGTCGCCACAACCGCAAAGAAATGATGCCACACGCTGGCGGAACGGAAGCCGCCAAACAACTCGGCTAGCCACTTACCCCACGACAAGTGGCTGTACTTAAGCGCTACGCCGGTCGCCATCAACCCGATGAACGACACGATCAACGCCGCATACGATGCCTGATGAAACGGCCCGATCCGCGGCAAGGCATACTTTTCGGCGACCAACGTCTTATGCCCGCCAAATTGCAGGCGTTGAATCACGGCACGCGCAAACCAAACAATTGCATGCAGAAAATAGAACGCAAATAGAATGTTGACGGCATATTGAATGAATGAATAGATGCCGTGCAGCCAGGGATATCGGGCTTCGTCTTTGAAATTCGCATGCGGGTCGTACTTGGTGAAATTGGCTACCGCGTACGTGTGGCACTTGCGACACGTTTGCAGGCGATGCTCACCGGCGGCGACCTGTGACTTAGGATCGTCGATCGGCAAGATATTGTGGGAACCGTGGCAATCCGCACATTCGGCGGCCGAAGCGTATCCCTGCTGGGTTAATTCGCCATGCATGCTGAGGGCATAGTGCGACGACATTGCCGCGTGGCAGTTTCCGCATGTGTTGGCCAATTGCAGCCGAAACTCGACATCACTCGTATGCGAGATATGGTGACCTTGGTGGCAATCGGTGCAGGTGGGGTGTCGTTTTACTTTTCCGCCCGGGGCGGCAGATTGCGTCGCCGCTCCCAGGCCCACCCCTTGGCCATGCACACTGCTCGCCAATTTATCGCCAATTAGCTTGTGGCATTTCTCACAGGTCGTGGCGACGTTTGCCGGGTTCAGCGTCGAGCGACGGTCGGCGGCGTAGTAGATCCCGTGCGCGCCATGGCAATCGGCACACACAGCGGTCACTAACAACCCCGACTGATTCAACGCTGTGCCATGAACCGTGAGGCTATAAGTCTTGAGATCGTCCTGGTGGCATGAACCGCAGGTCTGGACCTGATTGTTCAAGAACACCGGCGAACGTTGGTCCTTTACCGGAAGCAAATGGTGGGGCTTCATGCCGTGGCAGCGATTGCATCCAAGCGGCGTTCCGCGCCCTTGCTCGTCTTTATCACCCACCTTGGAATGCACGCCTTTGACGATGTCGAGCTTTTGGCCGCTATGACAAACCCCACAGCGGCCTGGCATTTCTTTGACCGGAACTAAGCCGATGTGGGCTTCCGCAAAATTCGTCTTGGTATGGTCACCGCGGTGACAATCGCTGCAGTTCACGCCTTTTTGGAAATGGACGTCTTGCTGCAGGTCCTCCATCGAAACCAGCAACCGCTGCTTGGATTCATCCCACAGGGCGGGCTCGGTATGGCAAGTGGCACACCGATTTTCCTCTAGGGGAATATGAGAACCTTTCAGCGGCACAGGCGCCGGCTGTAGGTTGACTGGCGATGGACCGACAGGCGTTTCAGCAGGTGCCTGCGCGGCAGGTGTTACAGCAGGTGGTTGCGCGGCTGGCGCGCCAGCGGGCTGTTGACCAAGAGGAGCCGCAGGCGGCTGGCTAAGAGGCGCCTGACCCACCGGTGGTTGCTGCTGTGCCCGTACGCCTGAAACGGCGGAAAGCATTAGCCAGCCGGCGACAACGAGCCATCGCGCACAGCCGCTCGTGGTATTTCGCCGCCACTTCACTTTAGCGCATCGAATTTCGCACGATCCAAATTCTATCAGCGGCTGGATGATCGCTGATGCAGCAATCGGTTGTCGAACAGACACAACAGGTCCCATCCCATCAATTCGTTCGTAAGTTACAGGTCCTAGCCGCCGACCTTTTTGTCAAACATTGATACGGTAAAAGTTAGATTCAAATGCCTGCCTTGCCTAGCCCAACGTCCGCCGACCGAGCATTAATTCCCGGCGTATTCACCCACAATAGCCACGGGACGACTCAATGCACAGTGATGGCGCGAAGTTAGCACTCCGGTGAGAAGTCCTACAGGATGTGAAGCCCCCCACCGGAACGGTGGGTAAACAAAAAAAAGGCAGCGGGAGCCGTTACAGCGTCCTCGCCGCCTTTCGTTGCATTTGGATACCTAGCCGAGAGCTTCGACGGAATAGCCACCAGAGCTTCCGCGAAATCATTCCGCGCTCTCAATTTACAATTTACAATTACTTCTTCGTGCGCAACTCGGGCGGCGTCGAGCTATCGTGGTGCCCTTGCATCTGGTGGCACGCAACACAGGCGTTGCCCGGTTGAATCTTCCAGATTGAATCACGTACCTCTTTTTCCTGATCGGGAGTAAGTTTCTGATTGGCGTATTTCTTGGCGACTTCTTCATGCTTGCTGCCAGGACCATGGCAGGCCTCGCAACCTGTGCCCTTCAAATCGAGCGACGTCTTGATGTCCTTGAAGCCGGTTGGCTGCCCGAAACCGACCGTGTGGCAGGGCAAGCACTTCGCATCGGCTTGATACTTTTCCGGAAGCAATTCAAACGACTTCGCATGCGGAGTCGACTTCCACTTCATGAATTGGTCAAAGTGACAAGCAGCGCACGCTTTCGTTCCGGTAAAAGTTTGATCCGCGGGGGGCGCGGGTTCCTGCTCTGCCGCCGCTTTCGCAATTGGCTGGGCATTGATTCTCCCTTGTTCCGCCAACGCAAAACCGGCTGCCAACACGATCGACAGCCCCAGCTTCAGGCATTCTTTGTGTGATCTCAACATGTTCAGGTCCTTAAGTAAACATTGTTCCGTAACACGGAAACGTGAACGAGCGCCAACATTTTAGCTGGCCTGCAAGCCTCATTCAATCGGATGAATGGCAAGCAATCGGACCTTGCCGGTCGCCCAATCGCCCTATGCCGTTTCCTTTGGGGCAACCGCGACAAGCATTGCCCCAACATCGAAATCCACTCAATAACCGCTAGTTGCGTGTCAACTTTTTCGAATCCAGTTGCTGTGGTAACTCAACCGCAGGTTCTGGAATCTTTAGCTCGCGACAAATGGTCGTTAGTTTTTCCAGCAAGGCGCGCAACAGCGAATCCGCGTAGTGCGTGTTATGGATACTGTTACCGACCTGCAGGAATTTCAGATCGTTGCTCAACTCCGAAAGTTGCTTGGCCAAACTCGCGGCTTTGGCCTCATCCAATTTGGTCGCTTTCACCGCTTCCGTGGCTCGATTCAACTCCGTGCCGATCTTTGCCAGAGCGCCTTTGAATTGTTCTTGACGCGGAATCAAGCGATCCTTGACCCCTTCGTCATGACACTGGGTGCAGACGGCCATCGAGGCCTTCCATAGTACCGTTCCCGAGGTCGAAGTTTCCTTGTTCTGGTGGCAGGAAGAACATGAAATGCCCGCCGCCCCCATTCCACCATGCTGCGAAGTCACGCTCTTCGCACCTTCACCTCGCAGCAGTTGTACCTGCTCATTATGCTGATTCCGGTGGCACGTTTGGCAATTCGAGGCGGCGTGCTCGTACTTCTGCGGGTCGAGTGAATGCTTGATTTCCAAGTGACAATCAAGGCAATCAATTTTGTGATCCGTCACATGAACTTGATGCATCATCACATGATCTTCCGCCTTCTTCAAATCGTCGGCACGATTATGGCAGGAAGCGCAGCGTTCCCTGGGCACATCGCCGTTTCCGCGGATGATGTCGCTATGGCAACTCGCGCAATCCACACCTCGCTCGTAGGCCAGTTCGTGACTGAATTTCACACCGCCGCCTAAGTCGAACGATTTCTCAGGAATCGAGTGACAGCGGGTGCAAGCGCCCAACCCCTCGTTCACCAAACCATCCTTGAAATGGCAGAGGAAACAGGTCGACGCGGTGACCGTCATGTGAGCGCCTTGCACGATTTGATTATGACAACTCGTGCAGCGCAACTTCTTGCCCCGTCGCATTTGAGTGAGATGGGGCTGGTGGTCAAACGGGATGCCGTGAAAACTCACCTTTCCCGAAAGCAAACGGGTATCGTGACAACGCAGACAACTTTCATCGGGAATTTCGGCCGTCAACCGCGGCCCGGCGGTCGCCGTGACGTACTTGATGAGTTGCACCAACCCTTGGAGCTTCCCGCGAATCTTCTCGCCGGCACCGGGCGGAAAATGACACTTGATGCAAGTCACGTCCTTATGCGGCGAAGCAGCCCAGGAATCATAGTAGGGCTGCATGATGTGACACGACATGCAGAACTGCGAGCGTGATGTGTATTGTGCAGCCCCGCCCGTCATTACCGCCAAGAAGATTAACAGCACAGACAATACCGCGAACAGTCGCAACCCGGTAGCGCGTAACCAGCGCCAATAGTTGGCCAGCGACTGCGGCTCATCATCTGCTTCCGCCAGTGCCGGTAGTCTTGTAGCAGGATACTCTGACTTCGAGGAAGGATCGTAATTGCTCATCCGCTGACGCTCTCAATTTCTCCCCAGCAAGTCGCTGCGACAGCGACCCATCACGATAGTTAGTACAGATCAGCGATCTGCGTCTACTGTAGTCCCTAGAGTGCGAACGGGGAATAGATATCGCCGTTCAAAGCGATAGCCCCCCATGCGGTTAGGAGTGCAAAAGGTCGGCTGTACGACAGCCTTTCGCTTGCCGATCGCTTAGCGGTGAGGCCGCGAAGGGGATCGGCTTAAGTTGGGCTTCCCTTGCCGTTCACCAGCCGCAGCCAGGCCAAAACGGGCAGTCCACATGGGTTCTTTCGGCGCAGCAACGACCATGAGGTCGCCATGGATCCCCACGGCGACGTGCATCCTACTTGGCGTCGTAGGCCACGTGTGGCTTGTGACCGATGGTCGTGTGGCATTGGATGCACAACGACGTCGGCTTGCCCTTGCGAATGGAATCGCGGGCTGCTGACTCGAGCTTGGGGCTATAGGCGACGCTCGCCAGAAATTGTTTGTTGAAGTTCACGTGAGCCAGGGCGGGCCCATGACACTTTTCACAAACCAATCCGGCCCATTGCTTCTGAAGATCCGCTGGCAGGCTGGCGGTTGGCGGAATCCCGCAGGCCGCAGCGTGGCACTCCTTGCAGCTTTGGTCCGCCGCATACTTCGCGGGTAGTGAGTGAGCCAGATCGGAGTGTTTATCCACTCGCCAATGTTTGTACTGCTCGTAATGGCAGCCACCACACGTCTTCACCGTGTAATGGGAGACGGAGTTCGGTGGAAACGTTGCCGGTGTGGCCGAACCGGCCGTCGCTGGTGGACACGGCAGCGATACCGACGCCAACTCGGTGGGTATCTTCGAGCCCTCAAATGCCGGGTGGCCATGGTGGGCCTGCATCTGATGGCATTCAATGCAGGCACTATCTTGCGGCGTCTTGTTGATCGTGGTATGCAACTCTTTTTCAATCGCGGCTTCTTCGCCCGGATTCGCCATAACAAATCGATTCGCCGCGTCCAGGTGCTTGGCGCCAGGGCCATGACACGCTTCGCAACCGACCATCAACAAATCTCGGTCCGTGCCTGCAACGAAGCCGTCCGGCTTGCCGAAACCAGTCACGTGACATTTCAAGCAAGAAGCATCGCCACGGTACTTTTCGGGCATATTGGTGAATGCCTTGGCGTGTTTGGTTTCGGAATAGGTGTTCGTCTGGGGGCGATGGCAGATCAAGCATTTGCTCGTGCCGACATAGGCCTGCTGAACCGCAGCGGCAGGCGCCGCGGCGGCTGCCGGGGCAGCTTGTTGTACGGCCGGCGCCGGAGCTGGAGCTTTCGCGTTGGGCGCCTGCGCGTTTACATTACTGCCAAACGACAGGGCGATGGAAACAACGACCGCAACCGCCAGACAACTCACTTCACGTTTGCAAACGATCAACACGGGATAAATCCTCGATTGAATTCAATGTTGGACATGCTTCGTCCAAGAACAATAGACGTATTTTAGTTGATGCCCGCTGAGATGCCACGTCCCCACGAATTAACCGACGCTTGTTTTCCAGATGGGGGGACGGACGGGATTCGCCCCCAATTTTTGCAGGATTCCCCGCAATCGACGCCCTTTAGCGAAGCGACATCCGCGCGAACGAAATACAAGATGCTGGTAATCCTTGTCGATCACACAGTCTATGCCGTCCCACTTGGAGGCTGTTCCGCGGATGCGAAGCGCGGACCCGACACTATCGCACGCTCCCGAAACGCTGGCGACCAGGCGTCTCTTGGAATGGAAATTGGCCTCTGAATCGAATGGCCGATGCTGTCTGCTTGGCGCGAGCTCCCTTTCTGCCAAGTGTCATCCCATTAACCGGGTGACCAAAAACGGTTAGCCCGCATTTCGTGCCAAAGTGATCGCTGTCGTCGGATTGTCGACGTGAGACGACGATGCTTCATTAATTCTCTGACCTGTTTCTAGTTCAAAACACTTGCAGCTTTTGGTGCATGCGTGTCGCTGTCGTCTCTGTGAGATAGCGCAAGTAGACCGTAGAAACACCTGATGAAAAATAAGCCGGCGACCTTGCGGTCACCGGCTAGATTTAACCAGTTGGCGTTCGCTGGAAGCCATTAGCGACGACGAATCGCAAACACGCTGGAAACAGCCGTCAGCAACAACAAAATCGAGGTCGGCTCTGGAATCAACTGATCGCCAGAGATGTTGACACTTGCATCGGCCTCGAATGGATTCAGCACTGGAGCAACCGCGCCGCCAACGGAGAGGCCCGCGCCACCATTGATATTTGTCAGGTTCATCGACATCGTCAAACTGTTCGGCACGATGTAGGGAGCAAGTGAGCCACCGGTAACTGTGCTTACGGCCGTGGTGAATAGCCCGCCGGTTCCCGGTGGACCAGCGACGCCCGTCAACGCGCTGCTTGTCAAAGAACCTGACAGCAAGAGGTTGTTGGATGGATCGTAGAGGCTAAATGAGCCACCATTAAAACTCTGAATGACTAGTGTGCCAAACACTTGCGGCGGACCGACCGCCTGCAAACCTGCCAGGCTATATGATGCGATTGAGGTGTTGATGTCGGCAAACGGCACATCAAGGAAACCGGTGTACTCGACGGCTGTGTTTTGATCGCCTGTTGTCGCCGCGTTGCCATCCGACGTTGTGGCCAAAACACCGCCGGCATTCATGGAAATATCTGGGCCAGTACCCCCCAAGTTGAGCTTGATAATCGTACCGGCGTACGTCGCAGAAGAACCTGCCAGAACGAGCGCAAAAACAGCGCTGCTGAAGGTGAACATCCGTAGTTTCATCGTCATTGGATCTATACTCCGAAGTATTAAACCGAGTTGCTGCCCCTAGATGCCGCGTCTTGGCCGTGCGCCGCTGCAAAATCTTTCTGCAATACCATTAACTCCGATTGTATTAGGTTTCCCCCCCACGTCAAGTGTTTTGGACGATAATCGGGGGGAGTTTCCGCCACTTTTTCTGACCCCCGCTAAAGGTGCATTTCCATCGCAAAAACAACTTGTTTTTTCGGCTTCTCCTGGTCTTCGGAGTAGCTAGCTAATGACCGGAAGAAGGTGGCTACAGCCGTCGGCGACGGCAAAGGCGGGGGCACACCAGCTTACCCCCCACCCGAGCCGGTGCGAGAGACGCAAAACAGCACTTTCAGAGATAACCTTTGTACCAACTTCGCTTGCCAGGAATTCGCCCCTGCCACTCGCAATGCAAATTGTGGGTTTACTAGTAATTCGTTGGAGTATGGCCGTCACCGCGCGCTCGATTTCTCCTCTCTGTAAATCGTGTACATACTCGGCAAACCGGACTATTTCACGATTGCTGAAGTCGCCTGAATCGCTACAGATTTGGCGCGCCAACCGTTGTCGAGCACATGCTAGCACCAACGGTCGGCCATCCGCTGTGGAAGTGTCGTCCGCGTCTTCGGCAAGGTTGCCGAGTACCAGATAGGCGTCGGCTGTCGTAGAGAATACTTCTGCCGCCACGGGACAAGCCTCTCCTCGATAAGGCAAACTCTTGGCAACGGCACAAACTGGCGTTCGGCCGACGCCGGTGTAAACGAGTTCCGAATACATGAGTCGCTCCGTATCCGTGCGCCCGATCGCGGCGACGCAGCCGGAAACAATTGGAATGATATCGGTGGTAGTCGAACCAATATCGATCAACAGGGCCGATTGTCCGTTCGCAAACTGCCGACAGACGAACTCGGCCAGCGCCCGCCAATTACTTGCCGCGGCCAAGTGTGGCAATTCACATGCTTCGGCGATCGATGCGTACCGTCCATCCGTCAGATAGACCAGAACGCGGCGGCCAGCGGCCGCAGCATCAACCGCGTTCAAGATGTGTCGGACGCCTTCTGCCTTAGTTTGAAAACAATCACAAAGTTCGCCGGTCATCGTTACGGCGAGTTGATTGGCAGGCGGTGCTGCGGCAATTAGACCTCGGAGCGCGTTTGCCAGCCCATTCGGATTTTGCCAAAGTGCAAACGGAATGGACTTCGCCCAGCCGTCCAAATCAGCTGCCTTGAGATTCGCGCCGCCAATATCAAGTCCAAGACAGCTCATCGCATATAACTCACGTTGCCACTGCTATCGAATTCAATCGGGCGGTTACCGTACTCAATGGTGGCGAGTTCGCCCGCGGCAATCCGAAGCATGGCTTCCGCCAGGTTCGTTTGAGCGGCGGCCCGCAAGCCCACATACGAAGTGGTTAGCCGCGGATTGACTTCAATCACGTAGTCTTCCGTGCCATTGGGGTCGGATCCCAGCACGAGGTCCACGCCAACATAGCCGGTGGTCGGCGGCAGCGCGCGGATGGCAATGCTGGTGAGATCGCGGGCGCGTTCCGATAGACCTGCGGTCAATGGCAGTTCGCCGCCCAAATATCGCAATCGACCATCGTCGCTGATGCGCTGCCGGCACGGCTCGAGCACGACGCGCCGATCTGGCCCGCAAATCACGGCCGCACTCGCTGCCATCCCCGGCACAAATTGCTCAATCCGGCGCCGCCAAGCGTATGCCGGCGGAATATCGTGAGCTCCGCGTACAAAGTATGTGTCTTGTGACCCGGCGCCATCGACAGGTTTGACAACGGCCGGATAGGGGAAGTCCTGAGGCAAAGGTGCGTCGGTTTCCAACAACGCACCCCGGGGAGTGCGGACGCCTGCCGCCCGCAAAGCCTCGCACGTTCGATGCTTATCGGCGGTCAAACGAATGAACTCTGGCGACGGGGACAACAGCCGACCCCCCACCGCCGTTGCGCGCCGGGCGAGTTTCATCAAGATGCCGTCAAATTCGGGAGCGATGAGTAGAGTCGCATCGGCAGCGGCGGCTTGGCGTTCGAATTCCTCGTCGTGAGCAACGCTGCTGAGCACATCGACAATTTCACAGCCGCCATAACTCAGTTGCACGATTCGCGGGTCGCGAAATGCGGTCACGCCGCAACCAGTAATGCGTTGGGCATCGCTCACCAGTGCGCCAACCATCGCCATGCCTTCCCGCACCAGCGATGTCGGCAATGGGCCAGGCTCATCCACCAATCCACCGCCGGTAGCCCATTCGTAGATGAAGATGTGCATGGTCGTTGAGGGTCGAGCGTTGAGGGGCGAGGGCCAGCTGAAGGCGAGCAGATGGCTACGTCCGGTTCTCGACCCTCGACCTTCAACCCTCGACCGTGTCAAAAGATGCCCAACTGGTCCCGTGCATCCTCGGTCATGCGATCGGGCGTCCACGGCGGGTCCATCACCAGTTTCACGTCGACCTCGCCCACGCCATTTAGCCGGCGCACGACGTCGTGGGATTGGCTCAATAACTGCGGCCCCGCCGGGCAGGCCGGGCTGGTCATCGTCATTTCGACGATAACGTTCGACTTACCCTCCGGCTGTTCGGCGATTTTGATTTCGTAGATCAGCCCCAAGTCCACAATATTGACGAACAACTCTGGGTCGACAACTCCCTTGAGCGCTTCGCGGATGGTATCTTCAGCAACGGGCATAAGAATTTCCTTCGAACAATTGACGGCAGGCGCTCAGCGGCTGAACGCGAATCGAACGACTTTGGCAAAACTGTAACCAATTAATGGCAATTCGCCTTATCGTGTCTCTTACGCATTGAACACCGAGTCAATCATACGCCGCTTGCCGCTTCTTGGCTAACCATCGGAAAGTCGCACAAGCACTTGCTCGCCGTCAAGTTTGACTTCGTGCGATTTCGTGGGCTTGGTCGCGGGCATGGTAAGAGCGGCCCCCGTGCGAATATCGAATTTCGCACCGTGCCGGGGACACGCGATGGTGTTTCCCGCGGCATCCAACGGACCGTCGCTGAGCGGGCCGCCATCGTGAGTGCAGACGTCGTCGAGCGCGTACCAATGCCCGGCCGCGTGAATTAGCACGACAAGTCGTTCGCGCACCTCGACCAACATCGAGCCAGGATCGGCAACGTCCGTGGCCTTCGCTACTGCAACATAATCGCTCATCGCACGCGTGCCCAATTCGCCAACCAAGTTCCACCAAATAACAAAATCACACCAATGACCAACAGCGGCAAGCCGATTTTAACCGAGCGTGCGCTGCGTTGTTTTTCATCGATACGACCGGAAACAACCAATCGCACTCCACCGGCCAGCTGCCACAAGCCGCTCACGGTAATCAGTAAGCCGATAAATCGTAGAACGTTGGCGATAACTTCCATCACAATCAAGACGTGGTCGGCTCAAAGAAACGCCAGCGATTCTTTTGTATTTTACGTCAGCGCTACCATCTCTTCCGGCGAGCAACCGTGGAATTAAAGTCCCTTAATATCCGAAACTCGTCGGCCGATCGCCTCGCTCAGGGCATCGCGAACGCTTTCAATCGTGATGCGGTCGAACACCTGTTGGAAAAACCCGGCCACGATCATTCGCACCGCTTCGCGCCGCGTGTAGCCACGAGTCATCGCGTAAAACAATTGCTGATCGTCAACTCGGCCGCTCGTGCTGCCGTGCGTGCACCGCACATCATCGGCTTCGATTTCCAGTCCGGGAATAGAATCCGCCCGCGCATCGCGCGAAAGCATGAGGTTGTCGTTGCGCTGATAGGCATCGGTCCGCTGGGCATCGCGTTCGACGCGAATCATGCCGCGCCACACGGTGCGCGACTTGTCTTGCAGCGCCGCCTTATACAACAAGTCGCTCTTGCAGAATGCGGCCTGGTGATGCTGATGCGTGTTGTACGATAGGTGCTGTTTCCCTTCGGTGAACATCACGCCGTTCACCTGGACTTCAGCGTCGGGACCGGTCATTGCCACGTGCTGGTTCACCTTCGCCAGACGCGAGCCGAGCGCGCCAATGGTCCATTGCAGACGACCTTCGCGCCCAACATGGCCCTTCTGATGGGCAAAGTGCCAGACCTCGTGTCCCCAGTTTTGCAGGTTCACGTACCGTAGCCGCGCCCCTTGTTCGACGATCAGTTCGATCGAGCCGCAATGCATCCCGCCACCGGTTGTGTCGGTGCTGGCTGTTTCAGATAGCATCGTGGCATCAGCCCCCGGCTCAAGAATCACGAGGGTCTTATCGAGGTCGACGCCGCCGTTGGAAATCGCCGACAGCGCATGCAACGGCTGCTCGATTCGCACGCCCTTGGGCACATACAACAACGTGCCGCCCGACCAACACGCCGCGTTAAGGGCCGCGAACTTATCTTTGTGAGGATCGACCACACGCCGTTCAAAAAACGGCCGCAGTAAGTCGCCATGCTCTTTGACAAGGTGCTGCAAGCTGCCGAACAACACCCCTTGCTTTGCCAGGCTCGGCTCCAGCTTCGCCGACAGCGCGTGGCTGTTCATAACAACGGCCCGGCCACCGAGGTTCACGCCGGCGGCCAGCAAGGCATGGGGCACCTGCCCCTGCGACGCTTCACCGTGGCCCAACGCATCGGGCAGTTCAAAGCGATCAAGTTTGAAAAGGCGGATGTCCGTCCGCATCCATTCTTCGTCGCGGACACTTGGCAGCGGCAAATCTTGAAACCGTGCCCACGCCTTGCGGCGCATGTCGAGAAGCCACGCCGGCTCATCGCGCGCGGCAAGATAGGCGTCGAACGCCGCCTGTGAAAAACCCTTGGCCGCAATCGCAGTGGACATCTAGCTCCTGATTTGCCTTTCAATCAAACAATTCGTCGACCGCGAACTTCCAGCCCGGTACCGCTGGTTCCGCCTCGGCCGTTTCACCACGGCGGTAGATCGTCGGCTCGTCGGGCGATTCAGCGCGATACACGCGTACCACGTCCTCGCTCAACAGATCGACGTCCCACACAACTTTCGTGCCGGCCGCGAAATAGTCGGCACGTTTCTCAACGATTTCCCGCTCCATCGCCGGACCGTAATCGCCTTCGCTGCGCACTTCGATAGCGAAATCGGGTGCCGTTGGTAAAAATTTCATCCGAGCGCGCGGACCAGTGTAATATGCTGCGTCTGGGCAGAACGATTTGCGATTGGGAAGGTCCACGAGGAATGCGACATTATCCGTATACGCTCGGCCGCCATGTTGCCGCACGTATTGACGCAGACTTGCATAAATCGCGCCTGCCGCACTGCCAGGCATATCTCCAGTCGGGCTCATCATCACGATCTGCCCCCCAACGATTTCTGCCTTTCCGTCGATCTTATACAACTCGACGATTAACTGTTCGGTAGTAGGATCAGTTGCAACGGTCATGATATGTCGGGTAAACCCACACCAATTACACTTTGGAACCAATCAATGAAAATGACCTGGACAGAACGCCTTTCCATTGAGCGCTCGAGCATAGCATCCCTTCCAAGCACACTTTCTAGCAGACAATCCATTTTCCTCGATGTATTGTTCTTGCATGTACGTGCGATAGATCGCTTCCATGTCAAGCGCCTCAACGTCGTCTCCTTTTGAAAGCCGCAAGGCTAAGTTGCTACGACCGTTGTTCTCAAAACACCATATACTCTTGCAACATGGACAAGCGTAAACCTCGAACCATTGCTCCTTAGTATGACCGCGCACGGGTTCAAAGCCAGCCACAAACTTCGATTCATCGCCTGACGCTATTTCCTCAATAAATTTCCTGTGTTGGCAATCGCATGGGGTCATACGCAACACTACCCCACACTGCCTTCCATCTGCAATTCGATCAAGCGGTTCATTTCAACCGCGTATTCCATGGGCAGTTCCTTCACCAGCGGCTCGATGAAACCGCTGACGATCATCGAACTAGCTTCTGCTTCCGTCAGTCCGCGGCTTTGCAGATAGAAGAGTTGCTCTTCGCCGATGCGTGAAACGCGGGCCTCGTGCTCGACCTGCACGTCTTGCTCTTCGACTTCGATATACGGATACGTGTCGCTTCGGCTGGCTGGGTCGAGGATAAGCGCATCGCAGACCACGTTGCTCTTCGAGCCGACTGCGCCATCCTGCACTTTGCACAACCCACGATAGCTCGAGCGGCCGCCGTTCTTACTAATGCTCTTCGAAATGATGCGGCTCTTGGTGTGCGGAGCACAATGCACGACTTTCGCGCCCGCGTCTTGATGCTGCCCTTTGGAGGCAAATGCGATGGAGAGAATTTCGCCACGGGCCCCCGGTTCCATCATGTAAACGGCCGGGTACTTCATGGTCAGCCGGCTACCCAGGTTGCCGTCGATCCATTCCATGAGTGAATCGCCGTAGGCCATCGCGCGCTTCGTTACCAGGTTGTAAATGTTATTGGCCCAGTTCTGAATCGTCGTGTAGCGGCAGCGGGCACCACGCCGCACGATGATTTCCACGACGGCCGAGTGCAGGCTTTCGCTGGAATACATCGGAGCCGTGCAGCCTTCGACGTAATGCACTTCAGCGCCTTCATCGACGATGATGAGCGTGCGTTCGAATTGCCCCATCCGCTCGGCATTGATGCGGAAGTACGCCTGCAGCGGGAATTCAATCTTCACGCCCTTCGGCACATAGATGAATGAACCGCCCGACCACACGGCTGAGTTCAAGGCGGCGAACTTATTATCTTCTGGTGGAATGATCTTGCCGATGTGCTCCCGCACTAAATCGCCATGCTCGCGAACGGCTGTATCGGTGTCGGTGAAGATCACCCCTTTCTTGGCCAAATCCTCTTTCAGCGAACCGTAAACGACTTCGCTTTCGAATTGGGCCTTCACGCCAGCTAAAAACTTCTTCTCGGCTTCGGGAATGCCGAGCTTATCGAACGTCTCCTTGATTTCCGGCGGAACGTCGTCCCACGTTTTGCCCTGCTGTTCGGTCGGCTTCAAATAGTAGTAAATATCTTGAAAGTCGATGCCGATGTTGCCGCCCCAATGCGGCATCGGCTTCGATTCGAAAATCTTCAGCGAATTTAGGCGAAAGTCGCGCATCCATCGCGGCTCGCCTTTCATCTCCGAAATTTCGGAAACGATCTGCGCGCTAAGCCCCCGCCGAGCGCGGAACACGCCGCTCGTTTCGGTGACGAAATCATACTTGTTGATCTCGCCAATACCGGTTTCATCGGGTGCAAAAGTCAAATCGGTTGCCATGACGATTTTCCAAAATCAGGGGGAATTGATCACACAGAGGCGCGGAGAACGCAGGAAAACAGACTTTTGTGAACCGCTAATCCACGCTAATAATCGAAGAACGTTCCATTAGCGACTATTAGCGAACATTAGCGGTTTAGAAATGATCTTCTTCTCTGCGTTCTCCGCGTCTCTGCGTGAAACAAATTCCATTACATGCACTCACACGCCGCCGCCGACAAGCTGCTTGTCCTTGGCGGCCATTTCCTTCTCAATTGCCGCATCTTCCGGGTGACGCTCGCGAACTTTTTCATAACCTTCAGTGTAAAGCTCGCGGGCTAACTCCACGCCACCTGTTTCCACAATGCGACCACCCAAGATCACATGCGTGAAATCGGGAGTGTTGTGCTCAAGCAGGCGATCGTGGTGTGTGATAATGAGAATACCCATCTCCGCGCCGCCGATCTCGGCAATGCTCTGGCTCGCCAGCTTGACCGCATCCACATCGAGACCGCTGTCGGTTTCATCCAATATCGCGAACTTGGGGCGCAGCATCGCCATCTGCAGAATCTCGGCCCGCTTCATCTCACCACCCGAGAAACCATCATTCACATAACGGCGGGCAAACTCCTCATCCATTTTGAGCTGCGTCATCTTTTCGCGCAACTCCTTGCGGAACTCACGCATTGGAATCAGCTGTTCACCTTCCTTCCGCTGCGGATTCCGCACGTTGGTGGTCGCGTGCCGAAGAAAATCGGCCATCTTCACGCCAGGAATCGCCATCGGCCGTTGGAACGCCATGAAGACACCCGCCCGCGCTCGTTCCGTTGCATCCCATTCCAGAATGTCCTGGCCATTAAGTTCGATCGTGCCTTCCGTCACCTCGTAGTTAGGATGGCCCATAATGACGCCGGCAAGAGTGCTTTTGCCCGAGCCGTTGGGCCCCATGAGCGCATGCACTTCGCCGCGATTGATCGTGAGATTAACACCATTAAGAATCTGCTTCTCACCCACAGAAACGTGCAGATTCGTAATTTTCAATGTTTCGATCATTGTCAGCAACAGTTTTCCGTCGTCCGTCTTCAGTTCTCAAGTTCTCCACCGCGCGTTGTGGAATTTTCACTCGCGCCTTACAACTCGTGCCTCGCCACTCTCACGCCGTGATCTTCTGATGATCAAACACCGGGTCATGATCGGCAGGTGCCGCCACGTAACCGCTATGGTGCGGAACCGGCAATTCGTCATCAACCTTGACACCGATCATTGCGCCATGTTTCCGCGCGATCTTGTGTCCCCTGATCTTGTCTTGAATTCGCATCAAGCCTTCGAGCAGCGACTCCGGCCGCGGCGGGCAGCCTGGCACATACACATCGACCGGCACCACCAAATCAACGCCTTTCACCACGTGATAGCCATACTTGAAATACGGTCCACCACCCACGGTGCAAGCCCCCATCGCAATCACGAACTTGGGATCGGGCATCATGTTGTATAGCCGCCGCACCCGGCTGGCCATTTTGTAGGTCACCGTGCCGGCAACGATCATGAGATCTGCCTGACGCGGGGTCGCGCGAAATGCACCGGCGCCAAAGCGGTCCATATCGAATCGGCTAGCGCCAGCCGCCATCATTTCGATAGCACAGCAGGCTAGGCCGAAGGTCAGCGGCCACACACTCGATTGCCGCGCCCAGTTGATCGCTTGTTCGACCGTCGTCGTAATGACGTTCTCTTCAAATCGCCCTTCAATCCATGGCTGATTCTGATTCATGATAACGCTTCAATTCCAATCGCTTCGTGACAAAAACCACGCCAAACCGCCCCGTTGACGTTGCTACGGGTCATCTGTCTTAAAACTGCAACATTTTCCACCATCCAGACGGCATTCCATCAACCGCAAATTCTCACCCAACAATTCCGAAAACATCACCTTTTCCATCGTACATACGCCGCGATCACCCTTCGCCAAATCCGGGTAGGGACACGCTAACGCTGTAAAGCTCGGAGACTTCTTGTCGCTATTCACCAAGAACGGAATGTCACGCTCTCCCATCAAATGCGCGAGCGACTTCATCCGCTCTTCCACCGTCTTGCCGGTGATTTGATTGCGGTATCGATCAACTAGCCGCTCGGCGATTCGCCTGAGTAAACCGCGGCGTACAGTTGGATCCTCGACAGACTTCAGTTCCTCCCACAATACCGCAGCAATATCCGCAAAATTGTTCCCCGCACTGCGGACACCTTTTTCCGATAACGAATAGCGATAATTTGGGCGCCCTCGTCGTTTTCGCTCCGTTTGTCTTTCGATTAGCCCATCGGCAATCAAACGCTGGATACGTTGGCGTACGGCCGTCGCAGTCACCTCCATCTCCGAAACCAACGCCGCGATCGTCACCGGGCCATGCTGGCGGATGAAATCCAGCATTTGTCGGTCTGATGCTTCGGTTTGAAAGCCCATCGCCATTCCTCAAACACCCTTTTTTTGCTACTACAATCGTAGCAATCAACATGTTTTTGACAATATAGTATGTGAAAAATACGCTTGCTAGACCTAACTGCTTAAATATCAAAAACTTATCGTCGATTTCACGCAAAATGCGCCTTGCTGACCTTATTCCTGTCCTCCAAGTGGCTGTCGGTCCTGTGATTCTAATCTCCGGAGTAGGACTTCTGCTACTCTCGATGACAAATCGATTAGGTCGAACGATTGATCGCACCCGCGATTTAATCGACCCCCCACACGGCGTCAGTGAGGAACTTCGTAAACGGCATGCCTCCCAATTGGAGATTCTCTGGCAGCGTGCTTTACTGTTGCGAAGTGCCATTACGCTGGCGGCGATAAGTGCACTTTTGGCGGCCGTTCTGATCATTGTGATCTTTGTCAGCGAGCTGCTGAAGCTCGAAATCGCGATCATCGTCGTGGCTATATTTGTGGCCTGCCTGCTGGCGGTCATTGGTTCGCTAATCTACTTCATCCGCGATATCGATCTCTCGCTTCGCGCTTTGGCGATGGAACTTTCGATTCGCGATCCCAACGAACGCTGAGCCAGCCACCACGCCACTGCATCCCGCCCGAACTCGGGCGTCGCTCGCCGTTCGTTTACCAACTGCTTACACGCTACTCGCGTCGCGAGGAAAATGATCGGCCACAATGGCCAAGTATTCGGCCGGTGACTGTGACCTTACGATCCGGCTGCGGAATTCGCGGGCACCTGCCCTACCCTGTGCGTAACAACACGCGTACTTCCGCATTAAGAGCGTTCCCTTGGCGTCGCCAAATCGCTGACAAATCAGCTGAAAGTGATGAAGGAGAAGTTCGCGCTCCTCAGCCAAGGTCGGACTGGGAGACACTGGCTCACCGCGCAGGGCGGCAGCAGCCTGCTGAAATAGCCAAGGGCGAGCCAGGGCCGCGCGGGCAATCATCACGCCGTCGACATCGTAGCGGCGAAAGGCCTCGACAACTTTTTTTGCCGAGTCAAGGTCACCGTTGCCAATGAGGGGAATCGTCTTCAAAAACGGTTTGACTGCGGCAATCCGTTCCCAATCGGCCGAGCCGCGAAACATATCCGCCGCCGTGCGCCCGTGAACCGTCAACGCTGCGGCACCGGCACCTTCAACTGCCTGGGCCACGTCGATCGCGTTGACATTGTCCCACGCGCAGCCAAGCCGAATCTTGGCCGTCACGGGTGTCGGCGCGCAGGCCGCGACGACCTTTTCAATGATCCGGCCCATCCGCTCCGGCTCTCGCAGAAGATACGATCCGCTATGGGCCTTTTGAACCACATCCCGTACCGGGCAACCAAAGTTGATATCAACGACGCTGACTTTGTATTCATGGGCGAGCCGCCATCCGACCTTGGCCAGCGTTTCCGGGTCGTTATCCCACATTTGCACCGCGAGCGGCCGCGGTTCCTCGGCCACTCCCCACAGCCGATCCGGCTGCTCCGCCTCATGTTCGGCCAGCCACACGAAACCTTTGGCGTTGACCATTTCGGTGGCGAGCAGGCCGGCGCCGCCGAGTTCCCGCACAATCTGCCGGTAGGCAAAATTCGTGTACCCGGCCATCGGGGCCTGCAGAATCGGCGGATCAACGCGGACGGAGCCGATCCACAACGGTCGCAACTGGGGCACGGCAAGTGAATCGTCGTCACACGCCAACGACGTGACGGGGCGGCGAAGCAGGCGCGTGGCGGCAAGTGGTCCCATGCATCCCATTATGAAAGGAACTGCCACTCGCCGATACCGTCGTTCCATCCGCAAGCGGATTGAATCGAAATCACGGCTTCAATGGTGCAACCAACAGCGATTTCTCATCACCCACAGCCGTCGCCGGCGAATCGCGCAGGCTCTGCTCCGCAGACGCCGGCTGTACGGCACCAGCATTTGACGACCGGCTCGAAATCGGTTGCATTGCGGGCGTGGAACTTTCAACGAATGTTCGTGGCGGCGACGGCGACGTACTTGACTGCCGATTCCGCGGCGGCGCCGAGTACGACTGATCAATCGTCGCCGAGGCGCTGGTAAGGATTAACATCGCCGTCAGGCGGGTGGGGCTCAATTGCCCAGGCGATGCTAATTCCGCGTAGCGCGCGATCCGCCGATTGTAATCGCGCGCAATCTGCACAAATGCCCGTCGCTGCAGGGCGAGAAGTTCCAGTGCCCGCAGTGTTGCGGTGCCATCGCTGTCGCCACGGACGCCAGTTTCCACCAATTGCTCACACCGCGCAACGGCCGTCGCCGCGTTCTTTAGTTCGGCGTACCTTGCCGGCAAAACCGCCGCCAATTCGCGTGCTTCCGCCGGCGCACCGCTGGGAAAAATACGGTCAAACTGCGTGTCGTAACTGGCACAGTGCGGTGTATCCGAAGGCAGGGGCAAGTCACTCGAGTTGCGGCCCATCGTACTAGCCAGCCGCAGTTGAGAGGCAAGTGCCGCCCGCTGCGACGTTCCCACTCGAATGTTCAAATCGCTCTCCGCCTGCGACCAAGTCGCCCCAACTGGCTGTACTAGCGCTCGCAATCGCCGCAATTCTTCGGCTTCGCGGAGACCCAAATAATAATCCGCCACACTGGAACACAAATCCCAATACATCTCCACGCGCAAAGTCTGCTCACTGCGGTTTTGCGCTCCCGCTACAACTTCCTGCAGCGACATCGGCCGTCCCTGTAATCGTGACCCTGCCGGCGGACTTAACATTGCTCGCATCATGCCTGACGGCTTCATGCCCCCGCTCGCTTGCGAATTGCTCGAATTACTCGCGGGCGGTGCCGACTGGTACCCGGGCAGCGCCCCGGGAGGCTGACTCGCTCCTGAGATCGGCTGCGGATTGGTCCCCGAAAGCGGCTGGGTGCGGGATGCCGCACCGTTGCCGGCGGCTCCCTGACCGTAAGGATTACCGCCAGTCGCATTTGGCAACGCATTCAAATTGCCGCCAGAACCGTTTGTCGCCGCCGGGGCGGCCACGCTCGATGGCGAACGTCCCGCCGGTGCTTGGGATCCAACCGCCGGCGCATTTCCAACGGCGCCGTTCGTGCCCACTGCCGGTGCGCCCACCGAACTGGAAGCAGGATAGCGATCCGAAGGCGCCGCTAACTGGGCAGACGCGGCTGTGGCTGCCAGAAACACGACCGCAAACAGCATCACGCTGGTAGAACATCTGCGCAATTCAAACGAGCGAGCGATCATTTCGCCCTCCCTGTACGTTTGAATGGGTGTTTGAACCTATGGTTTCTCAACGCAAATCCTGCGTGTCAGCGCGTCGACGGTCGCCCCAAAAACAGCCGTTCGTCGCAAAAATCAATCCAATTCCTCGAGCCATACCCGCAGCTCGTTTTCATACTCGCTCGCCAAATCGCCACGCACCAGCGTGCGTTGAAATTCCGCCAGTCCTTCGCTGCCGGCGTCCGCTTGTTCCGCGGTGGCATAACGCAACGTCGGATCAGGCGCGGTCAACTTGCGGCAAATCGTCATCAACAATTCGCTATGACGCACTTCCGCCGGCAGCACCTTGTGAAGCCACTGCGGTAACGTCCGCTTTCGTTCGAGCAGTGTACTAAGCTCGCGAGCACTATCCGCGAACAGTGGCCGCCCGGCCAGCAACTCGACCAGCACATAGCCAACGCTCGCCAAGTCTGAGCGCGGTGTCATCTCCTCGCGATCGAGCACCTCGGGCGCGGCGTATTGCGGCGTGCAAGTCTTGGTTTGCGGCATATTGTTGAGATCTAGCGCCGAACCGATATCGATAATCTTCGCATTGCCGGTGCGCTTGATCATGATGTTCGACGGCTTGATATCGCCGTGGACGATCTCTTCGCGGTGGAGCGCCGCCAGCGCCCCCAAGCACTCGCGAATGATCGAGGCCGCCATGCCCGGCTTCAGCCGAATGTGGTTTGGACCCGCGGTGGCGATGACGCGATTGATATAGTCCCACCGCTTCTGACCCACCCGACCTTGGGCACGCTGCAACATATCGGGGGCGAGCAGCGAGTCGAGGTCGTAACCATCGACCCATTCCATTTCGAGTACCCGAATCCGCCGCCGCTCGATGAAATTCTGCACGTCGAGCAAATTGTCGTGTTGAATGAGTGCGACCCGCGAACTCACCTGGGCCATCCGTTCCATCGCCTCGCGGTAACTGCGCTCGTCGTTAAACCGTTCCGGCGAAAAGAACTTCAACGCGACCGGCAGCGTGAAGCCATCGGACCCGCGACGCTCGCTCAGGTAAACTACGCCCTGCCCACCTTTGCCCAGCATCCGGTTCAGCCGCAAGTGCTCCGTCCATCCCACTTTAGGCTGCTGGATCATTCGCAGGTAATGATGGAGCAACTCATTCACCCGATCTTCCGGTTGTCGCCCCCCGGGGGTGATCGTGCGCGTCCCTCGCAGCATCGTCGTGGTCATGCTCATGTTGTAGCCTCGTACAGAAGTATGGCGGGAAGTCCCTTCGCCCGTCGGTCAGCGGATGCCAAACCGACCCGCTGTCTGCTCAATCAATACGAAACAGACTATTTTACGTGCCAGCACGCCAACGAGTCCAGGCGGTTGTATGGAGCACGTTCTCGACGAAAAGGCGATTTTCTTGCCGCAGCCAGAACCAGACAACGCGATTTCGAGATTCCATTGTGCCGATTGCGATGCAGCGCATAGAACGAAGGCGGAGTTCTCCCGCAAGCTCTTTATGACGATGGTGACTGGCTAAAGTGAATCCGATTCTCCTTCTGGCGCGCGGATTCTACACCTCTTCCGGCATCGGGAAGCCCAGCCGCTTGTCGACCAGGTTGATAAGCTTCTCGCCGGCCTGATAGCGCCGCAAGTTCTCGCAGAAGAAATTGGTGACATCGTCCAAGCGCGTCGCTGCCTGGCCGCCGACGTGCGGCGTGATGATCACGTTCGGCAAATCCCACAGCCGGCTAGTTGGCGGCAACGGCTCAGGATCGGTGACATCCACCGCCGCTCCACCGAGGTGGCCCGATTCGAGTGCCGCGATCATATCCTCAGTGACTACCAACGCGCCGCGGGCCACATTGACCAAAATTGCCCCCTTGGGCAGCAGGGCCAGTCGGCGCGCGTCGATCATGTGGCGAGTCGCGGGCGTGAGCGGGGCGGCCAGAATGAGAATGTCGATGCGCGGCAGAATCTCATCGACCGCATCGGCTGGAAGTAACTCGGCCACGTGCGCCGGCTTGTTGATCGGATACCAGTCGGTCGCCACGATCGTCGTGCGAAAGGCCGTGAGCACTTCGGCGAGCCGCCGACCATTTCGCCCCAGGCCGATGATGCCGATCCGCGCGCCATGCAAATCGCGCGTCGGCCGGCGAATGAATTCATGCTTTTGCTGCGCATGAAAATAAGTCGGCAGACTGCGCAACAAACCGGCGAGAATCGCCATGGTGTGGTCGGCCACCTGGTTGGCGAGCACACCGGATGCGCTCGTCACCGTAATTTTCGATTCGACGACCGCCGGCACCAAGCAATGATCGAGCCCGGCCGCCGAAGACTGAATCCACCGCAGCCGGCCGCCGCGCACTACTTCATCCCATGGAACGGGGACCTTGGCGTGGCCGAAATAGATATCGGCGGTGGGCAATAGCTCCGCGACCCGCTCCTGGCCGGCGTCTATTATATCCGCCTGGGGGGCCGTCGCGGCAATCTGATCGATATGACGTGGTTCGGCCGGATAACACAGCACAATTCGCGGCCTTTCGCCGGCCGCTAGCGATCGAGGCGTCGTTGGCATAACATAGGTTGTGGCCTCAATTGGATGTTCTGACAAGGTCATCCGAATTGACGGAGATCGAGTGGCAGAGTTTCCCGGCGGTAGATTCGGCCTCGCGGCCGACGCTAACGGCATTGAATTGAAATCGCACGAATCATGACTATCGACTCTCGCCGAATTCTGGGCGGTTTTGGTGTGTTTTCACTAGTGCTACTGCGACTGGTGATCGGTTGGCACTTTTTTGTCGAAGGCACCAAGAAGATCCAATACGATCGCCACGACGGTTCTTGGCGACTCGTATTCTCAGCCGACAAGGAGTTCCTCGATTTGGCCAAGGGGCCACTCGCACCACTGTACTTGGCACATTCCAAGAGTGAACACGAATGGCGGACGCTTTTGGCCATGCCGCGCGAGAATGTCCCCCCGACGGCCGAGCAAACTGCAGCTCAAGCCAAGTGGGCCAAGGAATATGCTCAGCGGCGGACCGATGCGAAAAAGAAAGGTGAATTGGCACCTGTCGAATTCGCACCCGGCTCCGCCGCACATGACTGGGCCACCAAGGTTGCCGACGATTGGCGGGCAGCGGTCAATGAGTTCAAAGCATTGCCGAAAATGACGGAAGACCAGAAAAAGCGGGCCGATAAGGCACTGGAAGCCCGGCTCGAAGAACTGGGCGAATTCATTGCCAATGAGTCGGAAAACATCACACTGTATCGGCACGAGTTGTGGCGACTGGCCAATTGGCGGAAGTCGCCCGAAGCGGGGGAACTGCCGTTCTTGAATCAGCGAATTGCCACGAAGAACGGCGAAACCAATTCGCAATTGGCGGGATGGAAGCAACAAATCCACGACTTCGAGGCCGGGTTGCAGAACGATCTGTCCAGTATTCTCAGTGCCGACCAGAAAGCCCAATCCACCACCCTCGCGGCGGCTAATTCGGCGATGGCGGACGCCAATCAGCACAATTTGGATTTTATAAACGTCTTGGCCACCACGGTGGTCATTGGCGTGGGGTTGTGCTTGATTTTCGGGTTTTTTACGCGAATTGCGGCGATCGTCGGGGCGTTGTTCCTGTTTGGTGTGGTGGCTTCTCAACCATTTTGGGTTGCCGGCACCGCACCAACGATCTATCAGGCCGTAGAAATGACAGCTTGTCTCGCACTGGCGGGCACCGGTGCCGGTCGCTGGGCCGGCATGGACGGCTGCCTCGCCGCGCTATTTGGCAGGCGGCGGACTGTGACGGTTGAAGAAAACTAAAATTTTAGCCACAGAGGACACAGAGCGTTGGGAGATGTAGCGTAGACAAGGAGAGGGGGAGACAAGGAGAATGGTGTCCACACCGATCTCCTTGTCTCCTTGTCTCCCCTTCTCCTTGTCTTTGCCGATTCCGCGAACTCTGCCACTTCTGTGGTAATACAAGACTTGTGAACTTACGAGTAAGGCGATGAACTTGACTCCTGAAGAAAAGAAGATCGGCAAGCAGAATTTTCAAGAAGCCGTCGGCTCGACGCGGCGCGAGTTTCTCAAGGGCCTGGGCATCGCTGGCGGTGCGGTGGCCACGATGGGCCTGGGAGCCAAGTACTTTGGCTACGGCCCCAAGCTCGATGATCGACTGCGTGTCGGCATTATCGGCACGGGCGATGAAGGCAACGTGCTCATCGGCGCGCTGAACCCGGATTACATCGACCTTGTGGCGATTGCCGATATTCGCCCCTATAGCCGGCACCGTGCTTTCCACGGCGACTGGTACTCGCCCGGCGCTCACGCGGCCCGTCCCGGATTGCTGAAGGTGTACGAAAAGCAGTTCTCGAACGAGGACGAAGCTCGCAAGCATATCAAGATTTATGAGAACGACTACCATGAACTGTTGGATGACAAGGACGTCGAAGCGGTGATCATTGCCACGCCGTTGTTCATGCACCATCCGATGGCCGTCGCGGCCATGCGGAAGGGCAAGCACGTGCTCAGCGAAAAGCTGATGGGCCACGACATTGCCTTGTGCAAGGAAATGGCCCGGGTGTGCGATGCGTCGAAGGATTCCAAGGGCAACCCGATCGTGATGGCGGTTGGGCATCAGCGGCATTACAGCATTCTGTACGACAATGCCGTCGAGCAGATTCGCCAGGGGCTCATCGGCGAAATTCATCACATCCGTGCCCAATGGCATCGCGATAACTCGCCGAAGAAGGATAGTTGGAAGCCGCCGTTGCCGGGTGAAGCCGAGTTGGCGAAAGAGTTGGATAGTTGGAAGAAGGCCCTCGCCAAGGCCGGCCCCAAGGAAGTGGCCGAGTGGGAAGCCAAGATTGGCCAGAAGCAGGCGCAGATCAACGACCTCACCGAAGAGCTGGCGCAGAAGTGGGGCTATGAGGCGAAGACAATCAACGGCTACAACCGGCCGGCGCTCGAGGAACTGATCCGCTGGCGGTTGTGGAACCGCACCGCGGCCGGCCTTATGGCGGAACTCGGCAGCCACCAACTCGATGCGTCGAGCATCTTCATCTCGGCGATGGAAAAGGAACGCGGCAAGCACACGCATCCGCTCGCGGTCACGGCGCTGGGTGGCCGGTCGATCTTCCCGAACGACCGCGAATGCGAAGACCACGTATACTGCATGTTCGAGTTCCCAGGCAAAGGCTACTTCAAGGGCGATAGCCACGAGGTGGCCGACCCGACCAAGAAGGTGTACGTCACGTATTCGTCGATTAACGGTAACGGCTACGGCGGTTACGGCGAAGTGGTATTCGGCACTGAAGGCACGCTGATTCTCGAACAAGAACAGGAAGCCATGCTGTTCAAAGGTTCGTCGACAACGACGCAAATCGAAGTCAAGGAGAAAGGCGGCAAGGCGGCGATGGATACCTACGAAACGGGCGGCGGCGCTGCGTTGGCCAAAGTGGCCGGTGGCGGCGGGCCGGTGAGCCGCGGGTACAAGGAAGAAATCGAGCACTGGGCCTGGTGTATCCGCAATCCGGCTCCCGAGCACAAACCGCATTGCACGCCGACGGTGGCACTCGGCGACGCGGTCATCGCCCTCACGGCCAACCAAGCGATTGCTAAGCAAACGCGCATCGAGTTCAAGCCCGAGTGGTTCGACCCGGCTCGCAGCGAAACGTCCGATGGCAGCGTGCCGCGCGAAGCGGCGCAGGTCACTTGATTTGAATGCCGCTGGAATCTGGAATAAAGACCTCACGCAAAGGCGCCAAGGCGCAAAGTTATACTCGACGGGACGGTTGAACTCCAATTTTGTGCACTGCATGGTGGACGAGTGGGGCACGCTTTTGGTTCATTGCTTTTGCACTTGCCCTTGAGCGATACATTTGCCATCACTTCAATGTTGACGTTGGGCAGCATATGATTTGCTTTTCTTTGCGTCTCTGCGCCTTTGCGTGAGTCCTTATGGCCCAAGTTGTTCTGAAGCATCTCGATAAGACGTATCCGAATGGGTACCAGGCCGTTCGCGATGTGAGTTTGGAGATTGCCAATGGCGAGTTCATCGTGCTCGTGGGGCCGAGCGGTTGCGGGAAGTCGACCACGTTGCGGATGGTGGCCGGTTTGGAGGAAACCACCGGCGGCGAAATTCGCATCGGCGAGCGGCTGGTGAACGACGTGGCGCCCGGCGACCGCGATATCGCCATGGTCTTTCAGAACTACGCGCTCTACCCGCACATGAGCGTGTACCAGAACATGGCATTCGGCCTCAAGATGCGACGGACGCCGAAAGCGGAGATCGAGAAGCGGGTGCGCGAGGCGGCGGCGATCCTCTCGATCGAGTCGCTGCTCGATCGTCGGCCACGGGAACTTTCCGGCGGACAGCGGCAACGGGTGGCGCTCGGCCGGGCAATCGTGCGTGAGCCGAAGGTATTTTTGTTCGATGAGCCCCTCTCCAACCTGGATGCCAAGTTGCGCGTGCAGATGCGGGCCGAAATCGCCCGGCTGCACCGGCGGTTGAAGACGACGATCATCTACGTAACGCACGACCAGGTTGAAGCGATGACGCTCGGCGACCGGATCGTGCTGATGGATCGCGGCGTGATCCAGCAGATCGATTCGCCGCTCGCGATTTATCAGCGGCCGGCGAACCAATTCGTGGCGTCGTTCATCGGCAGCCCGGCGATGAACTTCATTCGTGGGCAAATCGAAGGCGGCGTGTTTCGCTTCGCCACGAATGGGAATGGAGACGCTCACACATATGTGGGAGGCGTCTCCGACGCCGAGGGCCCCAAGAAGTGGAACCCGGCATCGGCCTCGGAGAGGCCTCCCACAGAAATGAAGAGGCCTCCCACATGGGAAATTGAGGTGGGCGACGGGCTGCCGAACGGCGAAGCGGTGCTGGGCGTGCGGCCGGAAGATTTGCTCACCGAAGTAGGTGCCGCGAGCCGAGCGGCACATGGTGGAGTGAGCAATGGCCCAAAAGGTCCGCCTCGCCACGGCGGACCTACTTTGGGCAGTGTCACTTTCGATGTCGTGGAGCACATGGGCCACGAGACGATGGCCCACTTCGCGCTGGCGGGTGGGCAGCATGTGGCACGGCTCGATGCCAACGCGGGCGTGCAGCCGGGCGATCGGCTCTCGCTGGCGATCCGGCCAGGGGCGTTTCACTTGTTCTCAGCAACCGATGGCCGACGGCTGAATTGAACGGCTATTTTGGCAGGGCCGACTCTCGGTCGACCGGGCGAGCGACCGGTGGCCACCCTTGATTCCAATCAAGAACGGCGCATTCGAATTCGGCAAGCGGAGCAAGCGTTTGGGTTGTTTCCGCCGGAAGCGTGAGAGTTTTTACTACGTGTGGGCGGTGGGTATTAGCGGTAGATTCGGTCTGGCGACCGACGCTAACGACGGCGCGCATTGACGGCTTGGCGCGCTCCGCTACGCGTCGCGGCTAAACAGAGAACAAGCGAAGTGAATAGAAGAATTACGGTTGGTTCGGGGATAGCGGAGGAACTGGCAAGGGTGGAACTCGCGGCGGTGCGGCCGATGTTGGCGCGCCAGACGGCAAGGTCGCCGACGTCGACAATGTTATTGTGGTCGCCGTCGGCGGCCAGGGCGTTGCCGGCTTGATTCTGGGAAGCGCGCCAGATGATGAAGTCAGCAGCATCGACGATGCCGTCGAGGTTGTAGTCGCCGGCGATGCCGCCGACGGAAAGCGTGACGGCGTTCGCGCCGTAGGCGATGTCGAGGTGGAGGCCGCCGGAGAGGGTGGGAAGATTCTGTGCATCGAATGTTCCAGCGACGCCACCCGCAGCGGTAACGATATCGAACGACTGGCCGGCGGCGGGAACGAAGCCATTGAGAAATGTGACGCTTAGCCTGCCGCCGAGTTCCGCGGAGCCGGCGATCGTGAGCGAGTCGTAGCCGGTGCCTTTCGTGGTGCCGGCGAGTTCGATATCGAGGCCGGCCGTGGGGCCGATGGTCACATTGCCGCCGAAGACGACATTCGCGGGGCTGTTGCCGGGGCGCAGGTCACCGTTGAACTCATTCGTGCCACCGCCGGTGAACGGCCCTGCCCCGGTGACCGCGCCGAAGAACACGGTGCGACTGCCGGAGTTCGTGCGAATTTCCGCGCCGTTGTGAACGACATCGTCGTAGAAAGTGACAACGCTCGCACCGGCGGCGATGATCTTGCCCGTGGCGGTGTTGCTGACATCGCCGAAGACGTCGGTGAGTCCGCCGCTGAACGCCAGGGTGCCGACGTTGTTGAGGCCGGTGCCGCCGGGGGCGGCGGAGCTTCCTCGAAACACACCGCGGCCAGTGATGAAGCCGGTCGCGTTGTTGGAAAGGGCCCCCGAGTATTCGATGGTGCCGTCGGCAAGTTCGATCGTGCCGGCGTTCGTCGGGGCGGCTTGATCGATAATGAGATGATTGCCGGATTCCACGCGAACGACGCCGCTCGCGCCGTTGTTGAGCCCGCCCGTGAACCGGCCAGTACCCAGGACGTAGCCAGACGTATTGGTCATTGCGCCCGAGACGGTTGCGAAGGGGCCATTGAGAACGAGCGTACCGCCGTTGTTCGTGGTGCCGTTGGTGGCCGAGAGTGTGCTGAAGTCGCTCAATTGGATTCGCTTGCCGGCGGCGATGGAAATCGTGTTGCTGGCGGCGATGTTGCTGAAACCAGTGAGGTCGATGTTGGCGTTCAGGGCGACGATCGGGGCGGCCACTTTGCCGCCGGTGATGGCGAGTGTCGAGCCGAGCGTGATCGTGCCGGCGGTGGCGGAAAGTGTGCGGTTAAGGCCGAGAGTTTGGGTGCCGGCGAGGAAGAAATCGAGCAGGCCAGTGGTAATTGTGGAGCCAGTGGCGACGTTCACCGTACCGGCCGACCAATTGAATTTGGCGCCGGTGGTGATGTTGATCGTGCTGAGGTTGAGAGTGCCGCCCGTGAGATTGACGACCGCCCGGGGGCGAAGATTCGTGGTGCCGTTGAAATTCACAATGCCGCCGGAATCGAGATTCAGCGTCGCCGCCGCGGCCAAGGCAGTCGTCGACGAGCCGCCGATATCGGCGATGCCGGCCGTGGTGAACGTGGCATTCGCACCACTGAGCGACATGGTGCCAATGCTGTTGAGGAATTCGCCCACTTCGAGATTTGGAGCGGTCACCGATCCGCCGTTCGTGATGTTGAGCGTGCCCGTGCCCAGGCTACCGACGCGGAGGGCATAGTTGTTACTCATCGTCCACGCGGAGTTGAACCCGATCACCGTGGCCATCCCGATGCCAGTGGCATTCAGGCCTAGCACTGCGCCATTGTTCGTGTTTAGCAACGCGCCGTTTTGCATGGTGAGGTTGCCAGTGCCCGAGGAACCGACGTTGAGCAAGCCAGCACCGACAAACGTGCTCGAGCCCGTATCGAGAATGAGATTGCTCGTGGCATTGACGACATTGCTGAGGATCAAATTGCCGGGGCGGAAGATGCCGTCGGTTATCTCCAAGGTCGTGGTCACACCATTGGAGCCCAAGATGTTGTTCGTCGTGCTGGTCGGCTTAAACGTGTAGGTGTTGAGGTCGAGTGTGACATCGCCCTGAGTTTGCGTGAGCGTGCTGATGGTGGGCGCGTTGCTGTAGGAGATTGTAAACGCGCCGCCCATGCTTAACTGAACCGTGTCGGCGGAGCCGGGAACTCCTACCGGCGCCCAATTAGCCGCGGTGGAATACGCGCCGCCCGCGCTGTTGTTCCAATCGTACTGAATTGCCGTGGCTTGCGTGGCGACGCAAATGCAAAACATTACGGCGGCGAAACGCACGCAAAGGGAACACATGGCGGACTCTCCGAACGAATGATGAAAGTTTTCAGCCATTTGATCGCGCACGGATACACGGCGGCAGATCGAAAGTTGGCTGGGGCAGCAATTGAGCTGCATAACTGGGCGACTTGGAGAAATCGCGGGGTAGGTATAGCAGTAGTTGCCGATCAGTCAAAGGTCAGTGGAGGCTGATGAAAATCGCGGCAACGCGGAATCGCGGATCGATTGTGGATCGCGCTACGCAGCGCTGCTTTTCTCCAACAACTTGTATTTTGCCAGCAGGTTCTCTTGGCGTCGGTCGCCAGAGAGTTTACCCGCCGTGGCGGGAATCTACCGCCGACATCCGCTTCCCTCGTGCTAGCAAATTTCGCGAGTTTCGGAGAAACTCGCCTACGCGAGGATTTCTTTCACCACGTGAGATTCTTCAACGCCGCTGAGTTTTACGGCCAGACCGCGGAACGGGTACGTGAAGCGGGTGTGGTCGATGCCGAGGATGTGGAGCATCGTGGCGTGGAGGTCGCGGAGGTGGACTGGGTTTTCGGCGATATTGTAGCAGAAGTCGTCGGTGCGGCCATATTCGATGCCGGGCTTCACGCCGGCGCCGGCCAGCCAAATGGTGAAGCAGCGGCCGTGGTGGTCGCGGCCCATGCCGGGGTCGCCGGGCGATCCCTGGCTATAAACGGTACGACCGAACTCGGTAATGAACATGACCAGCGTATCTTCCAACAGGCCGCGGTTCTGCAGATCTTTCAGCAGCGCGGCGGTAGGCTGGTCGACGTCGCGACATTGGTTGGGCAATTGCCGGGCGATGGCAATGTGCTGATCCCAACCGCGGTGGAAGAGTTGCACGAATCGCACGCCCCGTTCGAGCATGCGGCGGCCGAGCAGGCAATTCGCGGCGTAACTGCCGGCTTTGCGGACGTCGGGACCGTACGATTCGATGATGTTGGCCGGCTCCTTTGAGAAGTCCGTAAGCTCGGGCACCGACGTTTGCATGCGGAATGCCATTTCGTAGGAGTTGATCCGGGCGAGTGTTTCCGGATCGCCCGATTCCTCGGCATGAAGGTGGTTGAGCGCGGCGAGGTCGTCGAGCAGTTCGCGCCGCTGCTGGCGATCGACGCCCGGCGGATCACCCAGGTAAAGCACGGGACTCTTGCCGGAGCGGAGGCCGACGCCTTGGTGGGATGACGGCAAGAAACCGTTGCCCCAGAGTCGGGAGAAGATTGGCTGGCCGGGGTTCTTGCCGGTGCCCTGCGAGATCATGGCGACGAACGTCGGCAGGTTCTCGTTCATGCTGCCGAGGCCGTAGCTGATCCACGCCCCCATGCTGGCGTAGCCGGGCTGTTGGTTGCCCGTGTTAATGAACGTGATGGCCGGGTCGTGGTTGATGGCCTCGGTGTACATCGATTTGACGATGCAGAGCTGGTCGGCGACCGATTGCAGGTGCGGCAGCAGGTCGCTGATCCAGAGGCCGTTTTGGCCGCAACGGCGGCCGCGCCAGATGGGGGCGATCACCGGAAAATGTTTTTGGCCGGATGTCATGCCGGTGACGCGCTGCGTGCCCTTCACCGACGGCGGCAAATCGAGGCCGTGGTACTTGTAGAGCGTCGGCTTGTCGTCAAACAGATCGACATGCGAAAACCCCTCGCTCTGAAACAGGCAAAGCACGCGTCTAGCCTTCGGCGCAAAATGCGGCAACAAGCGAGCCGGGCCGTCCCCGGCCCCGACGGACGATGCCCCGGCCCCGATGAACATCCCACCGGCCGGGGACGGGGACGCCCCGGCTCGCTCGATCAATGCGCTCAGCGCGGTCGCGCCAAGGGCACCGGCGGTGGAACCGAGGAACGTACGGCGGGAGGCGAGGTGTGTGAAGTCCTCGAGGAAATTCATCGGAATAGTCCTGATCGAAGCCCGCAGCGCAAGCAAGGGCTGCACGCAATGCCCTTGCTTGCGCTGCGGACTCCGATCCAGTCTTGTTAGTTTCGCGTTACGGTTTCACTAAGGTTCAACAACAACGACGTCACTTGCGACCACGCGGCGTGTTCCGGTGCGGGAATCGATTCGTCGCGGGGGGATTCGCCGGCGGTTAAGTATTTTTGGGCGGCGGGTTCGTTAGCGGCATAGCGGGCGCGTTCGCGGGCCAGGGATTTGGTGAGGATCGCGAGTTCGGCTTCCGTCGGCGGGCGCGAGACACATTCTTCAAATGCCCAACGGAGGCGGGCCGGGTCGTCGCCCGGGTGTTTGAGCGCGCGTTCGGCGAAAGCACGGGCCGCTTCGACGAACTGCACATCGTTCAGCAGCACCAGTGCTTGGAGCGGCGTCGTGGTGACCGACCGGGCGGCCGTGCAGAGTTCGCGGTTCGGGGCGTCGAACGCGACCATATTGGGCGGCGGCACGGTGCGTTTCCAATACGTGTAGAGCGAGCGGCGGAAGAGTTTTTCGCCGTGGTCCTGCTCGAAAGACTGCGACGTTGCGGGCGAGCTACCGTAATGGCTGATTTCACGCCACAAATTGCCGGGCGTGTAGGGGTTCACGCTGGGCCCGCCGAGGCGATCGACCAACAGGCCACTAACTTGCAGTGCATGATCGCGAATAAGCTCGGCCGGCAGCCGGAAACGCGGGCCGCGGGCCAGCAGGCGATTTTGAGGATCGCGTGCGAGGAGGTCTTTCTGTGGCCGAGTCTCTCCGAGACTCGGATTTACTGAGCCGGAATCCGAGTCTCGGAGAGACTCGGCCACGGTGGATGATTGTCGATAGGTTGCGCTCGTCACGATTTGTTTCGCCGTGCGTTTGACGTCCCAGCCGTGGTCCATGAAGTCGACGGCGAGCCAATCGAGCAAATCCGGGTGCGTGGGGAACTGGCCCTGCGAGCCGAAGTCACTCGGCGTAGCGACGATGCCGGTGCCGAAGAAGATTTGCCAGAGCCGGTTCACTTCGACGCGGGCGGTGAGGGGGTGGTCACGCATCGTGATCCACTGGGCCAGGCCAAGGCGGTTCGCGGGCGCACCGGCCGGCAGCGGCGGCAGCACGGCGGGCGTGTTGGCGGTGACTTTTTCCGTGGGGGTTGCATAATTGCCGCGCGTGAGGATGAACGTTTCCCGTGGCTTCTCGGCGATGTCCATCACCATCGTCGGATGTTTGTTGGTGATGTCGTCGAGCCGTTCTTCGAGATTGGCCAGCGCGATCCGGTCGCGTTTCGTGGCGTCGGCGTGGGCGGCGAAGTATTCACGGAGGGATTGTTGTTGAGATGTGGGGAGATTCTTGAAGTTGAAGTCTGCAGCATGAGCCGCACTGCTGGGCGAGCCAGCAGTGGCACCCACCGTGCTAACAAATGAGCCAGCAGTGGTAGCCGAATTTGCACTGGCGGAGCCAGTGGCACCCGAGCGGAGTGCAAGCTGGCGCTTGGCGGATGGTTCGATGATGGCGATGATTTCGGGTGGCAGGTCGCTGTCATCATCCGTGCCGGTGACGGCGAGAATTTCGAACCGGGCGGCGACGAGTTGGCTGCCATAGCCAAAATTCAGTTGGACCGTGGCGAACGGCGTGTCGCTGGTGTCGATCGGCTTAGCGAATGTGACCGTGAGATGCGTGGGGCCGTTGTGGGCTGGGTCGGGCGACCAGCCATCGGGGCGCGTGTCGATCACGCCCTCGGGGCGGAAGTCGGGACGCCAGGTATCGGCAGTGACGCGGGCGATATCGAGCAAGCGGTTGAGGTTCACCTGGTCGCCGGCCACGGGGTCGGCACTGGCCGAGAAGGCCGTGAGGACGAACGTACTTTTGGCGGGACCTTCTTCGGCACGTGGCCGAGTCTCTCCGAGACTCGGATTCGCATCTCCGATAGACGCGACCACCGGAGGGAGTTTCCCATAACCCCAGCCTTTGTTCGGAGCGGCATCGTCCGGATGGAACACGACGCGGATGCCGGTGACGGGCTTATCCATTTTCGGGAGCTTCAGTGACACATCGTACGCCAGCAAACCGGCAGGCGACGTAATGTGGACGAACCGCGGCGGGTCGATATCGAACCCCGCACCCGCGTTCGGTGTGCTGACTTTCAACAGTTCGACGGGATGGAGTTGGAAGTCCTTGCCGCGTGAGCTAAGCCGCGAGCGTTGTTCGACGGCCCACTGCTCAACGGCGCTATCGGGAACAGCGGCGAGTTTTTCTTGCAACGCCTTAATTTGCTTGCGAAGTTCCGGTTCCTCGCCCGTTTGCAGCACGGTTTTCGCTTCGTAAACCGGGCGCGAGTTGACGCCGCGGTCGCCATCGACGCCGACATCGCTCAGCGTGTTGAAGTACGCGTAGATTTGGTAGTAGTCGCGCATCGTGATCGGGTCGAACTTGTGGTTGTGGCACTGGGCACAACCGAGCGTAAGACCAAGGACCGATTCGCCGAGCGTTTTCACGCGGTCGACGTTGTAGTTCGTGAGGTTTTCCTCGGGAATCGTGCCGCCTTCGTGTGTGTTCATGTTGTTCCGCTGGAAGCCGGTGGCGATGAGCTGGGCCTCGGTGTGGTTCGGCACGAGGTCGCCGGCGAGTTGTTCGCGAAGGAACTCATCATACGGCATGTTCGTGTTGAACGCGTTGATGACCCAGTCGCGCCACAGCCACATGTGGCGGCCGCCGTCGATCGAGTAGCCGTTGGTGTCGGCGTAGCGGGCCGCATCGAGCCACACGAGGGCCATGCGTTCGCCGAAATGCGGGCTCGCGAGCAAGCGATCGACCAGTTTTTCGTAGGCGTTCGGCGCGTCAGCGGCCGCGAAGGCCTCGACTTCGGCGGCGGTCGGCGGCAAGCCCGTGAGGTCGAGCGAGAGGCGGCGAATGAGCGTACGGCGATCGGCCTCGCGCGACGGCTTGAGCCCCTCGGCATCGAGTCGCTCCATCACGAAATGGTCGATTTCGTTGCGCGGCCAGCCTTTGTCGGAGACCTGAGGAACGGGAGCCTTCTTGGGCGAAATGAACGACCAGTGCTTGGCGAACGGAGCGCCTTGTTCGATCCACCGTTTGAGGATCGCTTTCTGTTCGGGCTTGAGTTGGCGGTGGGAATCGGTCGGCGGCATGACCTCGGTTTCATCCTCCGAATTGATGCGTCGCCAAGCCTCGCTTTGGTCGGGGTGGCCGGGAACGATGGCGGCGGTGCCATCGCGGGGGGCGAGGGCGGAATCGGCTTCATCAAGTCGCAACTCTGCCTTACGAGTCTTCTCGTCGAACCCGTGGCAGAGGAAACAGTTTTCGGCCAGGATCGGCCGGATGTCGCGGTTGAAATCGAGCGGTTTTTCGGCGGCCATTGAGGTGGCAGCCAAAAGACTCGCGGTTGATAACGACCAAAGAAAGATGAAGTGTCGCATAACGGGCGGCCGATTTCAGGGTGTGCGCCCAAGGCAGGTAAAGTATTCCTCCATAATACCCACTGATCGGCTGGGTCGGCTACCGGCGCGTTGGGGGCTTCGGGCGGTTGAATTGGACGCTCCTTGGTAGTTGGTGGGCGGTGCCCACCCACACGGCTACGACGCGGAGCGTCGGGGAATTGTGGGAGCGTCGGGGAATTGTGGGAGGCGTCTCCGACGCCGATGACGCTGTCCAACGGAACACGTCGTCGGCCTCAGAGAGGCCTCCCACAGTCCAAACCCGACACACCCCTGCAAGCGAAAGATTGCGCTGGAGAGCAATTCCGTTCGGGGCCGATGCTGGGTACACTGTGCGGATTGACGCTCGCGAACCTTGGCAAGTAGGTGCCGCAACTCACTTTCAATTTGAGGATTCTGAGGGCATGGCTAGCAACGCCGCAACGCTTCGGGAAGATAGTCTGGGTCAAACGCAGCGGCGGGATTTGTGGTGGGTACAGCCGGTGGCAATGGCGGCCGCGTTCATCGCGTTCATTATCTATGCCACCTACCGCGGGCTGGCGAATGCCGACTATATGTATGGGCATGGCACCGGCAAGTTGCCGGAGAGTGCGTACTTTTTGTCGCCGTTCTATTCGCCGCTGTTGGCGCTGCCAAGTTGGCTGCCCGCCTGGCTGGGGCCAGCAATTTTTGTGATGTGGATGCCGGCCGGCTTCCGGCTCACTTGCTACTATGCCCGGCGGGCGTACTATCGGGCGTTGTTTGCCGATCCGCCCGCATGTGCCGTCGCGGAAATGTGCAAGAAGAACTACAAAGGCGAACGCGGCGTGTGGATCTTCCAAAATCTGCACCGCTACTTCTTATATCTGGCGATGCTGTTGGTGCTCATGCATGTGTACCACGTCGTCGAGGCCTGCCGCTGGCCGGCGGAAGGTGGCGGCATGCGCTTTGGCGTAAGCGTCGGAACGCTCGTGATCGCGGTCGACCTGTTGTTCCTGTCGCTCTACGTGTTTTCCTGCCATTCGCTACGGCACCTCGTCGGCGGGCGGCTCGATTGCTTCTCCGGTTCCAGTGGCGAATCGCGTTACAAGTTGTGGCGATGCTGCTCGGCGCTGAATGAACATCATGGCAAGTACTTTTGGTTGAGTTTGTTTACAGTCGGCTTCGCCGATTTTTACATTTGGATGGTGGCGTCGGGACGGATTCACGATTTACGGTTGTTTTGAATCGATGTAAGCGCGCAAGCGCACTTGGGTTTAGCGTCGGCGGCCACGCCGAATTTACTTGAAAAAAATGCTGAACCGACAACACGGCAATGGCGCCATCGCCGGAGTGGCGGGTAACGGTTCGTGGCGGTAAATTCGGCGTGGCCGCCGACGCTAAGACGCTAAGATGCAACGAAATGCACATTCATGGATAAATATCAAACTTTCGAATACGACGTAGTGGTAATCGGCGCCGGTGGTGCCGGGTTGCGGGCGGCCATCGAGTCGTCGGCCAACGGGGCGAAGACGGCGCTCGTGTGTAAGTCGCTGCTGGGCAAAGCCCACACGGTAATGGCCGAGGGCGGCATGGCGGCGGCACTCGCGAACGTCGAATCGCGCGATAGCTGGAAGACTCACTTCCGCGACACGATGCGCGGCGGCAAATTCCTCAACCAGTGGCGGATGGCCCAGTTGCACGCCCAGGAAGCTCCGGACCGCGTGCGCGAACTCGAATCGTGGGGGGCCGTGTTCGATCGCACGAAGGATGGCCGCATTCTGCAGCGGAATTTCGGTGGGCACACGTATCCGCGGCTGGCGCACGTGGGCGACCGCACCGGCCTCGAAATGATCCGCACGTTGCAAGATAAAGGCATCCACTCGGGCATCGATGTCCACATGGAAGTCACCATCCGCTGGATTTTGAAGGATGGAAACCGCGTGGCCGGCTGCTTCGGCTACCAGCGCGAGAGTGGGCGGTTCGTCGTGTACAAGGCCAAGGCGATCGTGCTCGCGACGGGCGGCATCGGGCGGAGTTGGGAAATCACGTCGAACTCGTGGGAGTACACGGCCGACGGCCATGCAATGGCCCTGTGGGCGGGGGCCGACCTCATCGATATGGAGTTTGTACAGTTCCACCCGACCGGCATGGTGTGGCCGCCGAGCGTGCGCGGCACGCTCATCACCGAAGGCGTGCGCGGCGAGGGCGGTGTGCTGCTCAACGGCAAACGCGAGCGGTTCATGTTCAATTACATCCCGGACATGTTCAAAGGCGAGTTTGCCGAGACCGAGGAAGAAGCGAACCAGTGGATGGCCCAAACGCTGGCCGGCGAGCGGCCCACGGCACGTCGGCCACCCGAGTTGCTGACACGCGATGTGGTGGCCCGCGCGATCCGGCGCGAAATTCGCGATGGCCGCGGTTCGCCGCACGGCGGCGTGTTCCTGGATATTGCGTCGCGGCGGAAGGCCGAAGACATCAAGAAGAAGCTGCCGAGCATGTATCACCAGTTCAAGGAACTGGCGGACGTGGATATCACGACTGACCCGATGGAAGTTGGGCCGACGTGCCACTACGCGATGGGCGGCGTGCGGGTGAACCCGGAAACGCAGGAGTCGACCGTGCCCGGCCTGTTTGCGGCCGGCGAAGTGGGTGGCGGCATGCACGGGGCGAATCGGCTCGGCGGCAACTCACTTTCCGACCTGCTGGTGTTCGGCAAGCGGGCCGGCGAACACGCGGCCAAGAAGGCGAAGGAAGTTTCGCAAGGGACCATCAATGCCGATGAGGTGAACCGCGTGGCGGCCGAGGCGCTCAAGTTCTTCGGCGATGAACAAGGCGAGAACCCGTATGCGATCCACGAGGAATTGCGGCTCATGATGCAAAGCCTCGTCGGCATCGTGCGGACGGACGAGGATTTGCGGGCCGCACTCGCGAAGATCGGCGAATATCGAGCACGGGCGGCTAAGGCGAAGGTTGGCGGCAATATCCAATACAACCCTGGCTGGCACTTGGCGCTCGATCTCAAGAATATGCTCGATATCAGCGAGGCCGTGACGAAGGCGGCGCTTGAACGCACCGAAAGCCGCGGCGGCCACACCCGCGAGGACTTCCCCGAAACCGATAAGGAATGGGGCAAGGTGAACTGCGTCGTGCGGCAGAACAAGGACGGCATCCAAGTCGTCCGCGAGCCGCGCCCGCCGATGCCGGCGGAGTTGGAAGAGTTGTTGAAGAAGGACTGAGCTGGAATAAAGACAAGGAGACAAGGAGAGGGGGAGACAAGGAGATTCGGTTACCAACCGAGTTGGTGTTGTGACCGATTCTCCTTGTCTCCTTGTCTCCCCCTCTCCTTGTCTTTGAAAAAAGCACGGAGAGCAACAAACCGAGATCAGTAATATGGCCGAAGAAGCGATTTTACATATCTACCGCGGTAATAACGACAAAGGCGAAATGGTCGAGTACCGCGTGCCCGTGCAGCCGGGCATGGTCGTGCTCGATGCCGTGCATGCCGTGCAGGCCATGTACTCGCCCGATTTGGCCGTGCGGTGGAATTGCAAGGCGGGCAAGTGCGGCTCGTGCAGCGGCGAAGTGAACGGCAAGCCCCGGCTCATGTGCATGGACCGAATGGACAAGTACCCGGCCGGCGAGCCGATCGTGATTCGGCCGATCAAGTCGTTCCCGGTCATGAAGGACCTGGCGACGGATGTCTCGTGGAATTACCGCGTGAACAAGAAGATTCCGCCGTTCCAAATGAAACCCGTGGCCACGTCTCTCCGAGACGCGGATGCAAAGAGTGCAGGATCCGAGTCTCGGAGAGACTCGGCCACGGCGGAGCCGCGATTCTCGCAAGAAGAAGCCGACCGCGTACAAGAGTTCCGCAAGTGCATCGAGTGCTACTTGTGCCAGAACGTGTGCCACGTGCTGCGCGATCACGAGAAGCACGAGGAATTTGGCGGCCCCCGGTTCTTCGTACGCGTGGCCAGCCTCGAAATGCACCCGCTCGATTGCGGCGACCGCCTGGAACTCGTCAAGGATCAACTTGGCCTCGGCTTCTGCAACATCACCCGCTGCTGCACCGAGGTGTGCCCCGAGCACATTCACATCACCGATAACGCGATCATCCCGCTCAAGGAACGCGTAGTCGATCGCTTCTACGACCCGATCAAGAAGCTGCTGCGGATCGTATTTCCGAAGGCGTAGAGAGCCATTCCGCCACGAAACAGCCCAGTTGCCGGTGCGCTGCGATAAGTTATCCTAGAAGTATGGAATCTCCACTTACGGCTAGTGAATTAACGGGCACGATCGACGAGCAGCATCAATTGCGCTTGGATAGCGCACTGCCGTTTAGCGGTCCATGCCGAGTACGAATCAGTTTGTTGTGCCCCGCCGAGGCGGACGTCGACGATCGCGAATGGCTCCGTGCGGCGTCTCACAATCCGGCCTTTGCGGATCTAGCCGATCCCGCGGAGGACATTTACTCACTCGCGGATGGAAAGCCGTTCTATGACGAAGCATAAGGTCGTGCTCGTTCCGTTTCCGTTCGACGATTTGTCCAGCATCAAAGTACGGCAGCCGTTTGTCTTACCGATCCCATTGGCCTGCACCGGCATGTCGTTCTGGCATTCATTACGAGCAGCGCGTCTGGTGCAGGATTGCCGACCGATCTCTTGCTGGATTCAAATGATCCGGATTTCTCGACCACCGGTTTGCGAGCAACCTCAACGCTCCAGTTGCACCGCGTGATGACGGCGACGACCTCGCTCCTTCGCCGCGAACTAGGACTACTTTCGCCTCGATTGCAGGCCGAAGTTGAGAACCGTTTGAGGAAGCTGTTTGGATTGAAGTAATCGGCAAGTGGGATCGCGGTCAATCGCTTCCACGACCCGGTCATGAATCTGCTCCCCATTTGTGCTACTGGCAGAATAGGTTAAGTCTACGACGAGTTCCTTTCGGGCCTACCCGCGCATAATAAGGGCCAAAGCGATTGTCTGAATCGCTTCGGCCCGGAGGTGATGCCGTTTTAGTGAAACGACTTATCGTTTTGTTCGTCGAATCAGGACGGTGGCGGCTCCGAGCCCGCATAGGCCGAGCGATGCCGGCTCGGGAACTCCGACGGCGCCGACCGCCAAATTGACCATCAGCGTGGTGCAGCCTTCCTCGTCGGCGAACATCACGGTAATGGGATAGATGCCCGCCGTGGCGCCAGCCCCAATCGCCAAGTTCAATAGGTACGACCCTTTCTCCGAAATCGTATTGGAGACATACGATTGGCCGTACTTCGAGCTCGATTTGAGCGTCCATTTGTTGCTGCCGGAGCCGATCGAAGCTTGCAGCAACGGATTATCCAAGCCTTGAACTGAGATGACGGAATCATCATCTTTCAGTTGCGTAACTTTGAACGTCAGCAGACCGTTGGCGGCAAGCTGGATACTGACTGGATCGGGCGTCACGGTGAACTTGCCCCCTGTTTTCGTATGGCACGTCGAGCAACTGCCGCCATTGCTCGGGTATGCATCTGCCATGCCCGCGATGGCGATCGCGGCAACGCCGGCGACGATGGCTAATATCGCGTTGAACCTAGCTTTGAACATCCGCTAATCCTTATGTAATCAAACAACGAATCATTGCAGGAAACCAATTGCCGTGTGCTGGCACACGCGCACGGTTAACCCCAAGGTGGAACCCGGAGCGCGCCGCAAGGTGTACGACCAAACACCGACCGAGCGTTCTAGGTGGAGTCAACCAGAAGAAAGAAACGTGCTAGCTCGGTCAATGCTTGCGAGGCGCGGAATCGATGCTGGATTAGCGATAACCACGAGGGTGGGACGCCATCGATGCACGGCATTGCCGCATCGGCTTCCGGCTGGCAACGTTTCTCAGGAACGATGGTGCATCATTAGCAAGAATCACCCGCTGGCCGAGACAATCGTTTGCAGGTCAGCAGCCGAAGTTCTCAGAGTGTGCGGAATAACACACGGCGCGCTTCCGAACGCACGGTATTGCCCACTCTTCCCGCCCGCGCTTGGACTTACGAGTGGACTAGCCGGGCGGCACTTGTGCGAGCAAATCGCATACCCGATATCGCGTGGGTAAGAAACGCGATCAACTTCTCATGCCGAACGGAGGGGTACCGAATTCAATGTGCTTTGGCCTGCCGTTGGATATCGTGGTTTCGAGAAGGATGAAGTGGCCTATCATGCGAGGCGACCCAATAAAAAAGGTCGGCAGCGATCAAGAGCATCGCTGCCGACCATTGGAATCAACGAGTTCAGCGCAAGCTGATGGCAAAGCAGTTATGCTCTGCGGCCCCGGCGAAAGACGGTTGCCACCGTGCCGAGCAAGAACAAGCCCATGGTTGCCGGTTCTGGAATTGCGTTCGTGATGTTGAGGGTGTAACCGGTGAGCTGAGTCGTAACCGGACCGCCGCTCGAAAGCCACAGCGTCAAGCCGGTGGGACCGACCGGTGCACCCGCGCCGGCGCCAATCAGGAGCGTGTAGGTGCCGGCAGTCGTAAAGAGGCTTGATGTGATGCCGTTGCCACCGCTGGTCTTCTTGGCCCAAGTTAAGTTGCCACCCGCGGCGGACACGTTGTTGAAAACGGTCGCATCGCTGAACTGCACGCAGATGGCGGTATTAACGCCATCCGGCACGCTGGTAACATTGAACGTGAGCTGGCCGTTTGTGCTCAATTGAACATTGAGCGGATTGGGAGTCGCCGTCATCGCGCCGCCGCCCGGGCCGTGGCACCCCGAAGCGTTGCAGCCGCCACCCTTTGACGGATAGGCCGAGGCGACGCCGGCAAAAGCGATGGCCATAAGGCAGGCCAGCAAAGCGACTTTCGACTTGCTGAAGGTTGTGTACATCAAATGATCCTTTCTCTCCAGAGATAAACAATGCCCAAAAACAGTGGCGCGCGCTAATCTGGAGAATGGCTCTCCAGTGTTCGACAACCCAGCAGTCGAATAAGACGCGCGGTTAAAAAACGCACGTGATTTGCCTAACATTAAGGCTGGCGGAAAAGATAGGCTGGACGTTCGAGCGATCGCGGAGCGATGGAGCAAAGGCTGCTCGATGCGACACTGCGGTTTTGGCTAATTGGTCGTTTCTACCACAGGCAGCAGGAGAGCAACTTCGACCGGTGCATACACCGAACAAAGACCAGCGAAGTCTTCCGCAGATGATTCCAGTAGCAGCTCCAGATTTTGTAGTCGAAGGCCTGCAGCCTGTGGCTACATTGAAACCTCGCGACGCGTTCTTTGGAATACCCTGGATGGGTACCCTTTAATTACCCCCGTCAACCCACCTTCTTCAATGTGAATTTCGGGACGATCAAAAAAACTTTTCAAATTTTCCAATTTCGGGCGCTCGGATGGCCGCATCTTGACACAACGACTAACCGTCTTGTCTTGCACAGTGCCAGGGAGCACACTTGCGCATCAGGCCGCACGCAGGCAACGGGCAGTATCAAGCATTTTTTCGATATTTGCGGCTCAAACCTTCCCGTCGGGCCAAGAGACAGCAAAAAATGTGCCCGACAAACTGCCCGCATTAGGGCCATCACGACGCGGCGGTTCTCTTCCCGTTTGCCGGCGATGGTGCCTAGCTGCGAGAACTTGTCGGGGAACGTTCCCCATCTTGGGGATGCCACTTGGTAAGTCGGCGGGCGAAGCGCCTGAGTAAATCAGATATTTGCAGGCCTAAAGGGTGTCAATTGGCGGGTGCACCCGGTAAATCGACGCGCCGATAGATGCCGCCGTGGGCCTGGGCAATCATGGCCAGATTTTGTTCGCTATCCAGCGACGTGATGTTGAACCCGATCGTGTGTACCGTGAAATTCGCTGGATTCGGCGCCGTAAGATGGGCCATCACATCGCGGCGAACCGACTCGCTATACTTCAAGTCGCCATCCCAGAGCAAGTAGATTGCGTCGGGCCGAAGAGCCACGGCCATGTCCATCGCCTTGATAAGCTCGCGGTTCTTGCCGGAAGCCAGGACCGCATTCGGTAGCCAGGCAGCGAGCTGTTTAACATTGGCGCCGGTGGCTGGCACCATATCGAGTTCAGGACGCGGAAAGAACATCGGGTACGTTTGATCGCTCACAAAGATCACGTAGAACGATTGCTTGGGCGATAGGCTCTCGACCGTGCGCAGGAGTTCGGCGCGGGCCATATCGAGTCGCCCGCCTTTCATACTATTCGAATTGTCTATAACAAAAACGAACCGGCTGCCTTTAGATTTGGTGCCGAAGAAGACCGTTGAATTTGGGCCGCCACCGCCGCTGCCGGAACCGCCACCGCGCCTGCCGCCGCCCGCCCTACCGGTCCCAGGCCCGCCGCTACCAGCCAGGCCGGCACCTGGTTCGCCGGGGCCTGATGGACCGTTGCCGGACATTAGCGTGCCGAGATCACTCGGCAGGACGTCGAGCTGCCCACCAGCACCACTCAGTGGGTCTTCTGCGCCGTCGCCTTGTGCTGCCGAGAAGTCGGCCGTTACTACATCGGAAACGTCTACACTTTTGCCGACGTTCATGGCAACTGGTATATCGGCGGCGACAAACTGCGCCTGTTCGACACCCAAATCACCGGCGGGCACCGGAATGTCATCGGCAATGGCAAGCGGGGCAGTCGTAAGCGTTAGGGCCTTCTTCTCAAACTTGGCAACCGTGCAGGATACGCCAAAGAGCAGCAATAGCACGACCGCCGAGTGGAAGGCAAAGCTGCACACGAGTGGCATGACTTTCGCTTGAGCGTAAACGGCTTGAAGCCAGTTCTTATGGCCCGTGCGATCAATTAACTCCGCGGCAGCTTCATCGGACTGCCCGATGACACTTTCGTTCCATTCGACGGAGGAATACTCATCGTCGTCATCATCGCCGGTGTTTGCGAAGGTCAAATCTGGCGCTAACGGATCAATGCAGGCACCGGCCCGTTCTTCAACAATAGCGGTTCTTTCCGGCTTAAACTCTTCAACGTTGGCTCTCGGACCAAAGCAAGCCGATTCTTCATGGTTACCGATTGGCCGAAGAACGGGGGAAGAGCTGCGATTGAACTCGAGCGCGAGCGAGTCGGCCATGTCATCATCGCAGTCGGCCGCCAGCCTCGCCAACTCGGCTTTCATTCGCCGCGTTTCGATTTCGAGCCACTGCAGCCGCCGTTCCGCGGCCTTAATCGCGAGTTCGCGCTGCGTCAACTTCGACGAGGCAGTAGTCATGGCAACGAGCGGTGAAGATCAACTGGCACTACGACCGTGCCGAATCCGGCAATGGGCGCGCACTCTTTAACTCGGTGTCTTCTCGTTTCGACACTTAATTTACGGGATTACGCGGTAATTTCAAGTGCCCGCTGAATGCGGGCCAGGCAGCGGTCACGGCCGAGAATAGCCAGCGTATCGAAGAGGCCAAAACCGACGGCTTTTCCCGTGATTGCGACACGGGCCGCATGGACGATATCGCCTATTTTGATGCCATTTGATTCGACGAATGCGTGGGTCATTTTCTCTAAATCGGCAGCGGAAAATGACTCAGTTTGCGCAAGTGACTCTCGATACTTAACCAAGAGGTCGCGCGCGCCGGCCGGTTTGCGCAGGCGCTTTTCCAGTGTGGCTTCGTCGAACTTCAAATCTTCATTAGCGACAAAGAAATCGTCAAAGTCGAGGATGTCTCCCGCCACCTTCACGCGGTCGCGAGCGGCATCGAGGATTTGGGTTACGTAAGGCGCCGTATCGCATGGCGGCGGATCCGTAACGAGTTTCGCCCGTTGCAAGAATGGAACCACTTTGGCAACGCGCTGTTTGCTGGGCAGCTTTTGCATCGCGCGAGACTGGAATGCGACCAGCTTTTCGCAGTCGAAGCTGGCCGGAGCCTTATTCACACGCTCCAACGAAAAGTGCTTCAACATCTCATCGCGGCTGAATTCTTCGGTTTTGTCATCGAGCGACCAGCCTAGGAGTAGCAAGTAATTCAGTAGGGCATCCGGGAGATAGCCGACCTGCTCGTAGAAATCGACGATGACGGGGTTGAATGTCTCCGCACTGACGGCAAGGCCCAGCCGTCGGGCAATCGATTGGCCATGCTCCATGAGTTGGGCGAAGTCGCGATTCTTGAGATACTTATCGAGTTTGCGTTTGCTGAGTTTCGTCTTGCTCCCTGGCTCGGCGACATACGGCAAATGCGCGAACTGCGGCAGCGGGTAGCCGAGCCTTTCAAACATGAACACTTGCCGAGCCGTGTTTGAGAGATGTTCTTCGGCCCGGATGACATGCGAGATTTGCATGTCGTGGTCATCGACCACGGTGGCCAAGTGATATAGGCATGTGCCGTCGGCGCGTTGGATGACATGGTCTTGTTCGCTGGCCCAATCGATGCGAACTTCGCCGCGAATGAGGTCGTTGAGCACGAACTGTCCTTCGCGAGGGATCAGCAGTCGTACCACACCCTGTCGGCCTTCCGCTTCGAGACGGCGCGCATCGGCATCGGTTTCGGCCCGCCAGCGACGGCTATAGACGAACGGCCGACCGGCCTGTTGAGCCGCGTCGCGCTCGGCCTGCAATTCTTCGGTCGTGGCGTAATCGCGGTACGCGGCCCCGGCTTCGAGAAGTTGTCTGACGGCCGCGTGATACTTTTCGAGGCGTTGCGATTGGTAATAGGGTCCAAACGGTCCGCCAACTTCGGGACCCTCATCCCAATCAAGGCCGACCCATTTTAGCCCGTGCAAAATTGGGGCGAGGGCTTCTTCGACGTTGCGTTGGGCGTCGGTATCGTCAATCCGCAAAATGAACTGGCCGCCCTGCCCTTTCGCAAACAGCCAATTGAACAATGCGGTGCGAACTCCGCCGATATGCAAGTAACCGGTCGGGCTGGGGGCAAATCGTGTGCGAACAGTCATTGGGAAGGGGCGAGTTGGGACGTGCGAGGCGCGAGGAAATGCTGCGGCGTATCTTAACGGGCGACCAGTCACGAGCGCAACGAGACAATTCGGGTCGAACCGGCGTTACGGCGTGTGCTCACGACCAACGAATCCGTGCTCCGCATTCGCGTCGCGGCTAAGCGGTGGAAATCTACACTTGCAGGATTCAATAGTATCCCGCATCGGCTAGTTGCCATCCAGCCCTAGGCGGCGCGACCATCGGATTTGAGTCGGCGCATCCGTTTGCGATCGGCCTTGCTGAGTTTGCGATCGCTGCCGGAAACCTCGTCGTCGTCATCGCCATCGCTCTCGTAGCGACGCCGTTCGGGCCGGCTGCCATCCACCCAGTGATTTTCGTCGGCCCCAGTTTTCGCCGGCTGCAGAGTGGGCCGCGACGAACGCGATGACGCCGCAGGTTTACCTTCACCCTGGATGGCTGGTGTTGGACGCGTCAGTCTCTCCAACTCTTCTTCCGTTTCGACCGCGTCGGCTATTTTGGCGGCCGAGCGTTTGCGAACGGGGATCAGCCCTTGGGCATCGAGAATCACGTAGCGAGCGTAGGAGATCACACCCGCCAGCAGGAGCCAGTGGCCCATCAGAATCGAAGCGCCAACGACGATGGCTCGCACTGGAGCGTTAGCCATAGGAGCCATTCCCAAAAAACTCGCTGCCGCGATCGAATAGCTCACGAGGGCAGCCACCAAGAACGCGGTGGCGAGCCGGCAATCGCGCGCATCGAATAGTGCGCGAATTCCAATCCAACCCATAGGCATGCCAGGTAGCACAAACCACCAGACGGCGCCATCGCGAAGCGCACTCCAGCCGGTGAGATGTGTCATGCCGGCCGCGATAAAATGGTGCAAACCAGTGACACTGATGGCACTCATCATCAAGCAGGCCAAGGTCGCACCGCGCCAGACGCGATAGCGGCCGCGGAAGTCGTCGATACGATGCCGGCGAATGGAATAGGTAATCGCACAGGTGATACTGGCGATCAGCAATAAGACGGCTGAGATCCACGACGCGAACCCGCCGGCGCCGGATACACCGAGGGTACCGGCGTTGCGCAGACCCTGCATCGTCGAGAGCGGCAGTACGAAGAACTCAAATGCCGTGAGTGCTACCGTCACCGCACCGCCAGCAAGAACAACCGTCGCGATCGTGCGATACCGCCGCGGAATGAAATCGGTGATTTGCGGATGATGCTCGACGCCGGCAGCCTCGCTGTAGCGGGGCGCAGCGGTTCCTTCGTCATCAGTGTCGTTTGAAATCGCATGGTTGGCAGAGGCCGCGAGTACTTCGTCCTTGAGCACTCGACGTCGCCGATCGCGTCCAGGAAGATTGACCATAGTGCGTGGGTGGGCGTCGGGCATCCGAGCCTGACGGCCAGAGGGTGTACTTCGAGCCTGAATCACTCGTTCGGTTAGGCCCAATTCTCAGCGCCAAGCGCTACATCCGGCACGAGGCGCATAATCCCTTTCGGCATTTCAATGCATGCAACTGATTCGGAGTGCACAAGCGTCCGGTTATTCCGACAAGCACGAGTTTAACGCTGGCTAGCTGCTGTTCGTGCTTTCACCGGGCCGCTACCGCCGGCGGAGCCGCGATACAACCGGCGAATCGCGCATGTTTTGGCCACAAAAGTCTCTCGATCGGCGAAGGAAAAACGATGTTATCCCCCCGACTGCGACCTAGACTTTGGTGGGGTCGATCTGCGCCGATTGCGGCTGCGGTCCAGGGTTCTCGATTGCCTATTCGCGCTGTCTCGGAAGCAACAGCGCTCAATTGCCTAAAACAGCAATGGCCGAGTTTGTTGAATCAACGACCGTGCTGAACGTACCTGAGTTTGGGTATGCGCCGGTGCCCCTTGCGCCGACGGTCGCGCCCGCGCGGCAAGTTTCTGAGATATCGGTGCTGCTGAACTCGTTAGACGAAGCGGCCGCGGAAAGCGGCCATTCGGCCACGGCCAAGCGAACCAGCTCGCACGAATCCAAGCTGGTGCGGGCACGGCTAGGAATGGCCAGCGGGCTTTATGCCGCGCTGCGCGCCAAGTATCCGCAGGCTGCCGCACACTCGTTACGAGTCGCCCTGGGCTGTAGTTCGTGGGCGGCCGTTATGGAGCTTGCAGAGGAAACACGCGACTTGCTTGAAGTGGCGGCCCTGCTGCACGACGTGGGCAAGATCGGCGTCCCGGATAAGGTGCTGTTGAAACCAGGGCGACTCACGCCGGAAGAGGCGGGCCTCATGGGGCGTGCCATGCCGACTACGGTGGACATCCTCACTGGCAGTGGCGCGCCCAGAGAATTGCTGGAAATTGTGAAATATAGCCGCGCCTGGTATTGCGGCGAGGGCCGCAATCAGGATCGTCAAGGGGATGAGTTGCCGCTGCCCGCGCGGATGCTGGCGATCGTCGACGCCTTCGATTCCATGACAACCGACCAGCTCTATCGACCGGCACGCTCGCGCGAGCGTGCATTAGCCGAGCTGTTCGAGTTTGCCGGAAGGCAGTTCGATCCGGCGTTAGTGCAGAAATTCCAGGCGTTGTTCTCCCAAGACCAAAATTTGCTGACCGAGAAGCTCGCGCGCCGCTGGCTACATCGCTTGCCGCAAGAAGGCAGCGCTGTGCCGTGGACGATTAAGCAACATGAGCACGCAGAATCTCCAGCGGTCATGCCGACATCGGACCTTCCGGCGGCATCGCTGTTCGAGAAGAAGTTGATCGACAACATGCACGACGGCGTTCTGTTTGTCGATAGTCAGTGCAAGATCACGCTGTGGAATACGGGGGCGGAGCGGCTCACGGGCGTTAGCGGTGCGGCGGCGTGCGGACGAATTCTGTTGCCGAACTTGCTCGACATGTGCAATAGCCGCGAGCAGCGAATCACGAATGAAGAGTGTCCGATCGCCCATGCGGTGGCAAGCGGCGTTCAATGGCTGGGGCGAGTAAGCGTCATGGGTCGGCAAGGCCGGCGCATCTCCGTCGACTTGCACGCAATACCCGTGCGAACTGTCGAGGGGGCGATTCATGGAGCGACGGTGTTGCTGCATGACGTTTCGTCGGAAACGTCGTTGGAAGAAAAGTGCCAGGCGCTCCACGCCCAGGTGGCCAAAGACCCGATGACCCAGGTGGCGAACCGTGCGGAGTTCGACCGCATGCTCATCAACTTCGTGGCCGCCCACCAGGAATCGAATTTGCCGTGCAGTCTGATCATGTGCGATATCGATCATTTCAAGTCGATCAATGATACGCATGGCCACCAGGCGGGCGATGCCGCAATCATCACCTTCGCCTCGCTACTAAAAACAATGTGCCGATCGGGCGACTTGGTCGCTCGTTACGGCGGCGAAGAGTTCGCCGTGTTGTGTGCCGATTGCAGCAATGCCGCGGCGGCCCGCAAGGCGGAATCGATTCGCAAAGCACTATCGGAAATCAAACAACAGTGTCTCGGCAACGCGGCGATTACGGCCAGTTTCGGCGTTACCGAATTGCAGGCCGGCGACACACCGGAAACGATGTTGCGACGTGCGGATCGCGCGCTTCTGCAGGCGAAGGACCAAGGGCGAAATCAGGTCGTTCAACTCGGCGAGGGCATGATGGAAGAAAAGGTCAAACGCAGTTGGTGGCCGTTCCCAACGTTCCGCAGCAGCGCATTGGTCGAGGCGAATTTGGTCACGATGGTGCCGATCGATGTGGCCATTCAGAAGTTGCGCGGATTCATTGCCGACCAAGACGCCAAGATCATCAAGACCAACGAAAATGAACTGCAATTGGCCATTACCTCGAGCGGCAACGGCGGCAGTCGCCGCTTGACCGATCGCCCAGTGACGTTCGTCATTCAACTGAAGTTGTCGCAACGGCGAATTGAGAAAACCAATACTCATGGCTTGGCTGCCGGGGCGTATGCGGAAACGTGTGTCGAAGTAACGATTCGTCCCCGGCGCGACCGTGATCGGCGCCGCGAAGCCACCGTCGAAAAGGCGCGTCGCCTTTTGGGCAGCCTGCGGTCGTATCTCATGGCCCGCGAAGACGATGGAAAGGCTCCGGCTTCGGCGCGGCCCTTGGCTGCCGCGGAGTAACGAATCTTCTGGCTTGCCATTGCGAAGTGTCGCGCGGACCGAATACGACACGCCACTTTCTTTCTTCAAAGTGCGCTTCGGTTTCGTAAGGTAGAACCCTGCAAATTCGTCTTTGCCGCCATTCTACGCGCGGCAGGGGATTACAGATTCCTAATCCGCCAATTGTCAATTCGCCGCCTCCTGGGTATCTTTTTGATACTTCAAAATCAATACGTTTCTTAGGAGGATGAACATGGCCTATACAGTTCCGCCGCTGCCGTACCCGAACAATGCGCTTGAACCGCATATTGACGCCCGCACGATGGAGATCCACCACGACAAGCATCACAACGCTTACGTGACCAATCTCAACGCGGCATTGGAAGGAAAGGGCTTGCCCGAGCAGAGCATCGAGGACCTTTGCCGGAATATTGAAAAGGTACCGGAAGGAATCCGCATGGCCGTTCGCAACAATGGTGGCGGCCACGCGAATCATTCCCTGTTTTGGACCATCATGAGCCCACAGGGCGGCGGCAAGCCGGTTGGCCAACTTGCGAAGGCGATCGACGCCGAACTAGGCGGTTTCGACAAATTCAAAGAAGCGTTCACCAAGGCAGCGACAACTCGGTTTGGCAGCGGTTGGGCTTGGCTGTGCGTGGATAAAGCTGGCAAGTTGAGCGTCGAAAGCACTCCCAATCAAGACAATCCCTACATGACGGGCAGGACGCCGATTCTCGGCATCGACGTGTGGGAACATGCCTATTACTTGCTGTACCAAAATCGCCGACCCGATTACATCGGCGCGTTCTATAACGTGATCGATTGGAACGCGGTCGAGAAGCGCTACCACGCGGCTAAGGGTTAACGCTTGCATTGCCGGCGAGCGGCTATAAATCTCGCATTGATATGCGAGCAAATCGCGCGTCGTGATTCAATTTCACCGGCTTAGGAACGCCACTGCTGGCAGGACAGTAGTGGCGTTTTCCATTGTATGCCTACGTCTGCTAGCAAGTGAGTGACATTGACCGCGCGCGGGGTGAGCCTATAATCCGCCCGCCCAAATAGGGAGCGTTAGCCGCAGCGATTTGCCTCTCCCCGTGAGAATTGCGATGGATGGACCGCAAGGTTGCTGATCCGCCACGTTTCCGTAAATGTTATACGCCGAATATACCGAAGACTTTTACAGTCGCTGCGCTGCAGGAGCGCCGCCATCGACGGCATGATTGGAATGCGCATGGGCGCAGGTTCCTGAGGCACTCACTGAAATGAAACGAATCACGCTAGGTTCATGGTTGTTGTTTGCGGTCTTGGCTGTGGTCGTCGGCTGCAAATCCGGTCCCGGCTTTGCGTGGTTTAAGCGTGAGAAGGCCCCGGAAGATTCATCGGCGGTCGCGCGTTCGGCGAAGCCGGCGCTGCCTTCGTCACAATCGACGCCGCAGCCGGCGGCAGTGGCCGGCCTGACGCCCGCGGCCCCGCCCTCGTCGACGAATCTGGCGGCCGCTAGCACACCGGCAACAGGCGCTCTCGGGGCGTTGGGGACGACGACCGCTCCAGCGACTACGAAGCCGGTTACTCCGCCGCCAGCGGCAGTTCCAGTGTCGCCCTCAACCGCAATGGCTGCCGCTCCAACGACGACCTTCCCAAGCGATAATGGGTTGGCCGACAAGCTGGTTTCGACGCCAAAGTCGGCAACCACTGCAACGCCGTTAGCTGGCACCGCCGCGACGGCGACCACGGCCTCGACGCCGGCCACACCGCCCATGGTTGCCGCAGGGCCGTATGATCCTTCGGCCTACAAACCGTCGGCCGTAAGCACATCCGACATTGCCAGCAGCAATTCGGCTGGTGCCGACCGCTATGCGGTCGCCGCGGGCAGCGCCGGCGCAACAAGTCCGAGCATTGTGGCGACCGCCCCCACGTCGCTGGTAAGTGATCCCGCCGATCGGTATGGCTCACGAGCAGTTGTCACACCGGCACCAGTTCCTGCGGGACCACCGATTACCGATCCGGCTGCCATTGCGGCCGACCGGTACGCCAACCCACCGATTCCGACACTGCCGGCAACTCCAGCGGCAACACAATCGGCGGTAATTTCCGCTCCGGCCGCGCCTGCTACAGCAATTCCAGCCACGCCAACAACCGGCGTACGTTTGGCATCCGCACCAGGGCAGTATCGCCCAGGCAAGACTTCGACGTACGTAACAACGTCGGCGACGGTACCCATTGAGATTGCGAGTCGCCCAGCTCCGCCATCATCGCCAGCAGCCACGGCAGTGCCGCCGGCATCGACCAGTACGCCGAGTCAATCATGGTCGCCACCAGCCACGGCACCTACCGGGGGTACGCGAACGTATTAGAATTCAGACACGCGAACTCCTAGCAAAAACCAGGAGGCAGACGCCCGGCCCAGCAATAACTGCCGGGAAGGACGTCTGCCTCCTCTCGTTAAGAGCTCAAATTACGTGTTTGGCAGACTGCGATCGGCTACTAATTGCGGCAATCTACCGTGAAAACCGCGTACCGAACTGCTCGCCGCGTGAAGATCTCTTAGTCGCACGCCACTCTTGGGCCGCAAACTTACCAGCCCATCACCATGTTCGATTCAATGGCTTTGCGTGCTTGCTCGAGATCGGAGCCTGTTTCGTGCATATAAAGGCGGATCGCATGCACTTTATCGCCTTCCGCCTTCGACAGGCAATCGCGGGCCGTATGACAAGGATTCATCTTACCAGCAATGCCGAGAGCACTCTTGGAAATGACCCACGTGTCGCGCGGACGCTTTGTGAGCCGCATCACATGTTCCTGCGGATAGGCATCGCTGACGACTGCGGAAGCCGCGTCGCCATCTTCGGCCCAGGTGATGACAATATGGTTTTCGGTCTCGACTTCAAACAGGGGCATGTGCCACCTCCTTTTCCAAACAAACTCGTCGCAATAGCACGGCGGGGTCGGCCGTGGCCGGGCGCCTGAGTAACTCTCTATGATGGTAAGGAAAACAACCTCGAATCGTCAACGCGGTATGCGTACGCAGCGGTTTTTCGCGGCATTCTACCCATCGACTCCAACGCCGTTGCCATCGGCGATGCGGAACAGCCAGCGGTTGATTTCCGCTGTGAACTAACGGGTGACGAGCACCGGCTTGCCGTCGCCAGCGGGATTGTCGGAAACGGGGGCCGCAGCTGCCAGATCTTCGCGGATTTGGCTGCCGTTGTGAACAAACAGGCGATTGTGACCCGCCGCTTTGGCGCTGTACAGGGCTGAGTCGGCCCGAGCCAAAAGCGAACGTGAATCATCACCCTGCTGAACTTCGGTCAAACCACAGCAGAAGGTGGCGGCGAGTTCATCGGCCACTCGCGTTCGTAAACGATTGGCAAAAACGCGTGCCCCCACCACGGGAGTTTGCGGCAACACGACCACGAATTCGTCCTCACCGTAGCGGGCCACGAAGTCGTTACCGCGCATGCAATCGCGAATCACGCTGGCCAGCTTGGGCAACAAAGTGACGACTGAGGAATCTGACGAACCGTCCGATTCTTTGCCCTGACGATCAAGGCTCACAAGCGCCGCCGAAAATGTTTGACCGTTTTTCTGTGAACCCTTCAGCAAAATCTGCAGTCGTTGTTCGAGCGCTCGACCATTTCCAACTCCAGTCAGCGGGTCGGTACGGCCCTGGGTGAAAGTCTCCAGGGCGTCGGATTGCTGGCGAATTTGGTCGTAGGCACTGGATAGTTGATTGGCCAGCTGCATGGTGGGGCCGAGCATGGCTTCCGCCTCGTGGCAGAGGCGTTCCCAAGCCTCGTCGTGCCCTTCTTCCTGGGCCTGCCGCAGTTGGCCCTTAAACTGATTCAACTGGGCATGGTGAGATACGAGTTCTTGGCGAATGCCACTGGCAATCGTTTCTAATTGCCAGGCGATGCGCGCGGCCCGGTCGAGTTCCTGCTGCCGACAATGGTCGATTTCTTGAATGACCTTCGTCCGCGTACGGTTGCCGAACAAATAGCCAATCAGGGCGACCGCCCCCAAACCAGCCGTAACGGGCAGTCCGATTTGGAGCGATCCGTAAGCCGCCACGACGAACAGACTATTGATTGGAAACGACATTGGCTCCATCGCGGTGGCGACCCCATCTATGCGGATTGAAATAAGTTGCTTACATGCGGCGCGATTGGCAGCCGAGCAAGCTGACAAACCCGGTGGCGCATACAACAACTAGCACAACTAACCACTCTTCGCGGTTGAGGCTGTTGAACCAGTCCCACGTTTGCGCAGGCGCTTCCGCGGCACGATTCCAAAGGTCTTCGAAAAATGAGCCCATATTGCGAGACCCCCTGTTGAATCTGGACACACAAATGTACGCCACGTTGGGAACCGCTTCAGACGGCGAAGAGAAGTCCAACTGGAAAGAACAAGTTCCGGCCGTAACGATGGTATCGCTTGTATGTGCTTGGCTGCGCCCACTCGGTTTCGTTCAAGGAATTTCCTGACGTTCCGCCCTCACGCGCCGCGGCACTGCAGAAAGCCAGAAAGCCGTCGATGAAACAGCCCGCTTGTCGCCCCCATGGGCGTCTGGTATATTCTAGAATTCTAGCCGGAACGGAGTTTTTTCGTTTCTCTGGCAAATTGAAAATTAGGCGCGGTAGCTCAATTGGTTAGAGTCCTGGATTGTCGATCCAGTGGTTGCGGGTTCGAGTCCCGTCCGCGTCGCTTACGGGTCCGCAGTATTGTTAAGGGGGGCAATTGGGCTGAACCAATAGCGAATGGCATTCCTTCGACTGGCCCTTTTCATAGGTCTTGGCTCCGGACGTGCTGTTCGCTGCTGAGCTTCAAGCCAAATGGGTCCGAACCAGACCGGTTTCTCTTGTCCCATTGAACGGCTTATGCGACTGGTTCGAGACGAACGTTACGACAAATCAAACAACTTCATGGCAATGAAAGTCGAATGGATTTGGTCGTCCCGCCGTTGACCACTACCTGTTTAGTGAGACGCTTTGCGGCCTGCTCATAGTCATGGCGAGTCGCGCCTTGCAGTGGAAAGAAAAACGCCGGCGGACCAGGCGCAGTTACTCGCTGACCGGGGGCGAGCCGTTCGTTCACTTGATAGCGCATATCGGAGCGGTAGCGGCCCTTGGCATCGACCCAGAACGTGCACTCGATCCTCGGGTCCTGCAGAAACCAGCAGCCCACGCCTTTGCCGACGGCTTTGTCGATCCAGGCCACGCCCGTCAGGTAGTAGGCGTGCATGTCGGGCGCGTACAGCGGCACGTCACCCTTCGTTTCTCCGCCGATGGCCGGCAACAGGAAGTAATACGATTGCACCGCGGTCCACGGCATCGAGTCGGTGTTTTCGAACCATAAACATTGCATCGATACCCAGCCACCCGGCTGCTTGGGAATGACGAAGCGCCACACGCCGCGATAGTTGCAGGGATGGAGTTTCTTTTCGCCGGGCCGCGTATAATCGACCGTGACGCGCGTGATCACCGGCCCTTTGCCCGTGCTGCTCAGTTCCATATCCACCACCGTCGCCTGGTCGTTTTCCTGAACTGCCACGATGCGGGCCGTGTCGGTGGGCACCCAGAGCCAGCCTTCGGTGTCTTGTTGGAAATAGGCGAACAGGTCGCCGAGCAGCACGTCGCCCTGGCGCAATCGCAACGCGTGGCCGTCCACAGGCCCTTCTACCGTCAGCACGCCTGAAGTGAGTTGAATGTGATCGGGCGTTGCCGCGGCCTTGGGCGGTGAGGTGTCGTTCACCCACGCCACCAGTTCACCTTTCCGCGCCAAGGGCGGCAGTTCGCCTTTGGCGTGCAGGGCGTAGACCTGCGAGTTCAGTTGCGTAGCGGCTGCGGTCAGTTCCGGATACGGCTTATCGTTCACGTCGAGGAACCCATAATTGCAGTCTTCCGGAAAGGTCTTCGAGATTCCCTGGGCCGGTTCGTCGATATACATGAACCAACTCGAACCCACCATGAAAGGCAACGCGAAGAGCACGCTTTGAAAATGGTTGAAGCACTTCACACGCTGCGCCTGCGTGTCGACGCGCATGCCGCCGCCCCAAATGCAGGGCAGACCGGCATCGAGCGCGGGGAAGCTCCATTCGGTGAGGATCATGGGCTTCTGCGCCTGCTCGTACCAACTCGTCATCTCGCGCACGAGTTCTTCCGGCACGCCCCGGTCGACGTCAATCCATTTGTAGTAATTGAACGTGACGATGTCGCAATATTTCCCCGCGATATCCCAAATGGCCGGCGCGCGGCTGGCGAATCGGCAGCCCAAGATCATGTGGTTCGGGTCGTGGCGATGAATGGCTTCAACGCAGGTGCGGAAGTAGCGGTCGGCGATCTCGCGCAAGAATTTTAGGGCGATCGCCTTGCCTTTGTCGGTTTTCGGCGGCACGGGTTGCTGGTGGGCCGCCAACTCCTCGAAACTTCCCACATGCACGCCCCAGTGTTGCTCGAATTCCTTTACGTCGCCCAACTCAGTGCGTAGGAAACTCACCCAAGCTTGCTTCGCGGAATCGCTTGCGGCTCGCCGCCAGGTCGCACCAAAGAGGCCGACCGGCTCATCGGTGCTGAACCATTCCAGTTCGTTGTCGAGGAAGTAGCCCAGTACCCACGGATCGTCCTTCACCTTCGCGCACCGCTCGCGCGCCACGCGATCGCAGTGCTTCGGCCATTCCGGACTAAAGACATTCGGAAAGCCGGTCCAGGTCGTCTTCGGACTCAACGAATCGGTGTCGGAGAACGTCGTCCCCAGGCTGAGAGTTTCGACGTGTGCCAGGCCGCGATGCCGCAGGCCCTCGCTTGCATAAGGCACCGTGTTGAAGCCCCAAGTCGTGAGGCGTTCGTGTTGAGTTTCGTTCCATTGTTCTTCCGTAGCGTATTTCGCTCGCGCATTGCGACCGTACGGAGCGTAGCCGAGCGACTCGCAGCGATGGCCGTCGAAGTAGATGTGGTCGGTGCCGATGGAATAGAAGGCGTGGCCGTTTGGTTCGACGATCCACCACCGCCCGTCGACTTTCTTCGTATGGAAGAAGCCCGTGGGCTGATCGATTTGGGGCCCCGCGGCGAAATTTGGCTTACGCGGGGGCTCGGCGCTGTGGAGCGAGATGGAATTGGTGACGACACCGATAATCAACAACGAGAGTCGATATGCGAACCGCATGGGAAATGTCCATTTACTTGGGTCTTGCTGACTGATCTGAGGTTACGGGCTGTCGATGAAGAGGGCGAATTTTGATGTTCCGAAAACACACTTGGCCGTGATCACCTTGCAGCGCGATGCCGCCCCTGTCGTAAGTTCCAAAATCGGAGAACTCCGCGAACTTGCTCTTCGCGACGCGAGCCTGGAAATCGGCACTGCCCAGTACGTACTCGAAATACTTCACGCCATTCATTTCGTGTTCGCACTTTTCCGGCGTAATGAGGAGCCGCAAATGATTCCACTCGCCGGCGGGCTTAGTGGCGTCGAGCGGCTTGCCCGTGGCCGGGTCGTTGGGCGTGCGATAGAGGTTAAACAACCAGCCACTCTGTTCGTCGTTGCCAGCCGTGGCGTTGTCCTGCAGTTGCACCTCGGGGCCGGTTTCGCAAGGGCCGCCGCGATTCGTGCTAATGTGATAAATGACGCCGCTGTTACCGCCGCGGACGATCTTGTAATCGAGTTGCAGTTCAAACCAATCGAACTCACCGGGCGCGACGAGATTGCCGGCGTTGTGCGGGTCAACGCAGGCCAGCGTGCCGTCCTTGACCTGCCAACCGGGACGTACGGTCTCGCGCCGGAAGTTGTGCCACCCCGCGAGGTCCTTGCCGTTGAACAGCAGTTTCCAGCCGGCAGCCGCTTCGGCCGGGGTGAGCGTGTTCAGCGGTGGCTCGTCTGCTGCGAAGCAATGTGAGTACGCGAGTAGTATCACCAAGACTGCAAGGGCATTTCGCTTCATGAGTTTTCAGCTCGTCGCGAGCGCGCACGTCAATTGCCGAACAAGATAAGAATCGTGTACTCGACGCCTCATGCGGGTTTACCGATCACCAGTAGTTCCAATTTGGAGAAGGAACACTAATCTTGGCTAATCAACACTAATCCGAATTAGCGGAGATCAGCGAAAATTAGTGTTCCGCAAAGACCGTCTAATGTGCGGCCACGACCAGATTTGGAAGCAATGATCACCAAATTCCAACGGGGCTCACGCCTCCCAGCCGTTGCGGTTCTTGCGGCGGACGAATTCGTTCGCTGCCGGGCAATTGGGCGACTTCATGTTTGGTCCGTCCCAGTCAACTTTGATCCCCTCCCCGGTGCGCAGGGCCACGCAACCCAGCAAAATGATCTCGGTAAGATACGCGGCGATGTCGAAGTTCGAGTACGCCGGCGTGCCGTCGCGCATCATGCGGAACCACTCCTGCATGTGGCCTGGAGAGCGAGGGATTGATTGCGGCACGGCCCGCGCCGCTTCATGGTTGTCTCCGCCGACAAAACTATGTTCGCCTTTGAGGCACAGCATAAACCCTGAGCCGTCATCGCCGGGCGAAAAGACTTTGCCCTTGTCGCCGATGATCAGTGAGCCTGAATCCGGCACGCCGCCCATGCTGGCGGCAATTTCCTGAACCGCCGCACTTGGGGGACGCAAGGGGCTCAGCGCATCCTGAGGATTACCGTCGTACCACCAGAACTTGAGCGGCGGCAGACTCTCTCGCGCGGGAAACTCGTAGCGAATGCGCGATGTCTTCGGAAAACTCTCTGGATACAGACGAGAAGCAAGCTCACACTCAACCGCCGTTGGGTAACCCAGTTTAAGCGCGCGAAACGGCATGTTCACCGTGTGGCAGGCCATGTCGCCCAGCGCGCCGGTACCGAAGTCGTACCAGCCGCGCCAACGGAACGTGTGATAGACGTGATCCTTGTACGGACGTTCGGGTGCTGGACCAAGCCACACATCCCAATTCAGCCAGTCAGGTATGGGGTCGTTGCCGGCCGGCCGGTCCAAGCCTTGCGGCCACACGGGGCGATTGGTCCACACGTGCAGTTCGAGTGGGTTGCCGATGACGCCCGCCTGCACGACTTCCACGGCCCGGCGCAACGATTCGCTGGCACTCCCTTGGTTTCCCATTTGCGTGGCCAGTTTCTTCTCCGCCGCCAGGCGGCGGAGCGTGCGGGCTTCGTAAACCGTCTGCGTCAATGGTTTCTGGCAGAAGCAGTGTTTGCCCATTTGCATGGCGATCGTGGCTGCCAGGCCGTGGTGATGATCGGGCGTGGAAATCGTGACGGCATCGATCTCCTTGCCCAGCGCCTCGAACATCTTGCGGTAATCCTGGAACTGCTTCGCCTTGGGGAACTCAGCCGCTTTGCGGTCGAGCGTCTTGCGCGAGACATCGCACAGGGCCACGATTTCACCACCGCAAGCCGCTGCATCGGTACTATCGCTATCGCCCTTGCCGCCCACCCCGATGCACGCGACGCGAATACGATCGTTCGCGCCGAGCGCTTTTCCCAAGGCCGGGGCGCCAAGCGCTGCTGCTCCCGTTAATAGTGAGGAACGACGAAGGAATTCGCGGCGAGTTTGCGATGGTCGATCAGACATGGGATTGGCTCCAAGGGATGTGAGCGGTTTGCTCCAGTATCGCGATAGAATGCGCGTAGGCCAATCCACCACATGGGTGCTCAGGTGATAGTACGAGCTGACCTGGGTTCAGCTGCGACCAAGACGCACCGACCTGCGAAGACTATTGGCGATCATCTCGTTCATTCAGTCCTGAATGACCGGACAACATCGCAACTGGATTCGCCCTCACAAACTCGCGATAGCCAGCGATTTCTCCTTGCGTTGTCGCCTTGTCCCAGCCCAACTCCACGGCCATCCACCGTGCTACGCGGTCGGCGACTTCCACGTGATCGTGCCGATAGTGCCGCCAACTCGTGCGCCGCACCATCACATCATCCAAGTGGCAAGCCCACTCATTTCGACAATAGTGTTTGACCAGCACTTCGGATACCACTGGCGGCACAATGCCGCTGACGCCCATGGTCTCGGTCGGAGCCAGTAGCGGTTTGTCGGCTGTTTCACACCGCCGTTTGGCATTCCCTAAGAATTTAGCGATTGCATTGACGGCTTCTTCCGACATGAGCCGGTAGGTGGTGAGCTTGCCGCCCGTGACATCCCACCAACCGGGCTCATGCATTTTCACTTCATGCCGCCGGGAAATATCTGAGGGATTACCGTTCTTATCGGCCACCAGTGGCCGCAAACCCGACCAGGTGCTGATGAGATCCGCTTTCGTGATTTTCGCTCCGGGGAAAGTCGCGTTGGTAACATCGAGCACGTAGTTGATGTCCTCGTCGTCACAACTGTGCTCGCTGAGTGGGCCTTGATAGTCGGTATCCGTCGTGCCCAAGATCACGCGCTCGCCCCAGGGAATGGCGAACAAAATGCGATCACCTTCCGCCATCACCACCGCGTCCGGCACGGGCAGGCGGTCGCGGTCGATGACAAGATGTACGCCCTTGGTCAACCGCAAGGATGTGTGCGAATGCGGTAGTTTATCGGACCAGGGACCCGTGGCGTTCACAACGGCACGCGTTTTGACGTTGACCTTACCGCCGGATTCAACATCTTCCAGTGTGCAATGCCAGGTGTCGCCGCGGCGTTCGGCATTCGTTAGTCGCAGGTAATTCATGACCTGGGCACCGTGTTTGGCGGCCGAACGTACTGTATCCAAAACGAGCCGGGCGTCGTTGGTGAGAGCATCGAAATAGCGGACGGCGCCGGTCAGCTTATTCGGGGAAATGCCCCGCAATGCGTCTTGCGTTCGCTCTCTGCCAAGGACCGAACTGCCGCCGAAATTGCGCATGCCGCACAGCGCGTCGTACAGTTTCACGCCAATTGCCAACTGCCACAGCACCCAGCGAGAACCTTTTCGCCCGGGGAAAATGAACGCCAACGGCCGGGCTAAGTGGGGAGCGATTTTGCCGATCACGCGCTTTTCCCGGCTCGCTTCCCAGACCAGCCCAATACGGCCTTGCGCAAGGTAACGAATTCCGCCGTGTAAAAGTCGACTCGAACGGCTACTGGTTCCAGCGGCGAAGTCGCGCTGCTCGACTAGTAGGGTCGAAAGCCCGCGCATGGCCGCGTCGCGCGCGACGCCGGCACCGACAATTCCGCCGCCCACGACCAGCACGTCGACTTCGCGATCCGCCAGTCCGCTAAGTCGGTCCTGACGCAGCGTCCAAGCGGTTATTGCCGTCTCGTTCTGCATTCGATCACCAAACAAAATCGGCCTCTCGGCGCAGGCCGGCGAGGCGTTCCGCGTCGCTACCGCTACGGATCCCAAACAGGAAAGCGCGGGCGAAGGCGAGCCGCTGGCCATCCGCAGATTGATCCTTCATCGGATTAATAATCCTATTGATTATCAGAATTCACTTCAATTGATATTGCTAGATTGCCCGGCTTAATCGTTCGATACGGATTAAACCAAACGGCGAACAGTACGTTCGATGAATCGCTTTGCCCCCCGAATTAGCCCCATAGCCCATAATTCAAGTACCTGCCTTCCGCACCTCGTCCACCGACCATCGCACATGAACCTTGTCGTACTCAGTAGCTGTAGTCCAGCGAACGCGTGCCTCATCAATATGATTTCGCGGCGGCACGTGGTGCGGCATGTCTTTCGCGTCCGCTGGTCAACGACGGCGGCAAGAGGTTCGCGATGGTCGAAGTTTGTTAACTCGCCCATCGATAGCGTTGTCGGCCGCGTCCGCCGGCGATTCTTTGAGCGATTGTACGAACGCATCGAGCAGCGCGCTGCCGAGCAACTTCAGCGGGAAGGAACGCCGCCGCACATCGAGGCGCCAACCACGGACATCGACGCGCGGCACATCAATTCCGAGTCGTTCGCTCGCACGCTTGATACATTAGATCCGGACGTTCTCCTTGTTTCGGCTTGCCCACTGCTCAAGCCCGAGATATTTGAAATTCCCCGCTTCGGCACGATCAACGTGCATCGTGGCATCGCCCCTTATTACCGCGGCGAGCGCACCATATTTTGGCCGTTGTACTTTCGCGAGTTCGATAAGATCGGCGTCACGCTGCATCGAATCGACCGCGGCATCGACACGGGCCCCATTCTGGGTTATGGATTTCCCGAACTGCAGGCCGATGACACAGAATCAGCGATCCTCGCTAAGTGCATGAAGGTAGCAGCAGAATTGGTGAATTTGTCACTCGAGTCGGCAGAAAGCCGCGATCTTCGCGGAATACGCCAAACCACGGCGGGGCGATGCTTTTACCGCCGTGATCAACGAATCTGGAAGGAGCTCGCCTACACGGTCGCGCGATCGCTCGGACTACGGACGATCCCTTCCCAGCCGCGGCGAATCGAAATGTTGCATGCGGACGCGGAACAAATTCTGGCCTTGGCGAATTGAGCGAAAGCCAATCCGGCAGCATCGCGTGGCGAACGCTCGATAATAAAGATGAAACGGCCACGACGCAAAGCGAACGTCGTCGAACGCGGGACACTTGGGAGGAACTCCCTGTGTACCGTATTTTCTTTCAAGGCGTTCCCGCTCGCGCGGCTAACTTGAATTGGTCGCCGAGCTGCGTGCGGGCCGTGGCGATGATTTTGTCTTCCAGGCCTGGGGCAAATGCGGCCGGCCAGCCATAGTACACCATCGCCCCGCCGCCTTCGTAACCGCCCTCTTTCAGCACGCGCTCGGAGGGAATGTAACACGGCACGTCGTTCGAATAGGCATTCACCCACAGCCGCTTCGAGTCGAACTCTTTCTTCAGCCGTAGTGAATAATCAACCACGACTTCGCCAGAAAGAAAGACGATTGCCAACGTATCGCCGAACTTCCACGTTTGTACGGCCAAGGGGATCTGCGCCGGCAATTGCTCGCCGGCATCCAATCGCCGGAGCATGACTTGAGCGTAATAGCCGGTAGGGCCTGGCTCCTTGGCTCGCTCCGCCCACTGCTCGCGGGTAGGAATCGCTTGCAGCGGCAAGTGCAGTTTGTCGAGTCGGCAGCGGATGTCAGCACGGACGGGCGTGAGTTGGGAACGTTGCAGCCGATCGACTTCGGCGGCAATTTCCTGGCCATATTGCTCGGCCACGCCGGCTTTGTCGCCGGTGACGCCCGATTGCGGATTCGAGTCGGCGCCGCAGCCAATTGAGATCAGGGCGACCGAGTCCGGGAACAAACGCTCGAGTTCCTTCGACGCATACCCGGCCCAGTCGCCGCTGACCTTGAAATCCGAGAGGACGACGCAATGGCACGCATAGTTCAACCATAGGCCACGGATTCTGCCGTGCTCATCGGTAATCGATATTACGGGCAAATCATGATCGACCGGCCCGCCGCGGGTACGCCGATTGATGGCAAACCCGACTTGGCCAATGCCGTACGCCAGGTGTGCCGGTCGCATATCGGCAAGTGCCGCCAGCGCCGCCTGCTCAATTTTGTCCGTCAGCTCGCGCGTATACTGCTGGATACGCTGCTGTTGCTCTGATGGCACCGGCGCGCCGAATAGAGTCGGCAACACCTTGTCGATCACGGGCGCTGTATGCGTATGAGTTGAGCAAACGGTAAATCGCTCGTCCGGAAGCTGCTTGCTCGTGCGCAATCGCGAAGCAACCTCGTCGCGAATGTACATCGGTACGCCAATACTCTCAACGGCCACTAGTACCACGGGCGCTGGGTCGGCATTGGCGCGAATTGCCATCGCGCGGGCAAAAATATGTTCCCGAACGCTCACCGATTCGGTCTGCCGAGCGGCAAATCCACTGAGCCGGATGTTGTAGCTGGGCGTGATATCAATTCTAGCGAAGCCCACCTTATACGAAGGCGGTTCACTTTCGGCACTGCCGACCGATGACGCAACGATTGCCGCAAGAGCGGTACACACGGCGGTAACTTTGGCCATCAGTCGCATTGCAGCACCTCTCCTAGGAATCTCTCGTCGCGCCGCGCTATAAAGCCACGCTTCTTCGATACATCCCTGCGTTGTGGTGTGATCTGTGTTCGGCATTATAACCCGCCCAGCGCGCCGTCGCCACAACGGAAGCGCGCTCGCCACGATCGGCCATTTTGAGGGAGCGATTACATTGCCGTCCGTCGAAACGAAGGCCGATTCGGAACTTGCCAGATCCTGGGTCCAAGTCGAGCCAGCCACGTTCGGGTTGCCCTGTATTGTCGATAGGGAATGCTGGGAGCACCAAAAGCAAGTGGCTACGAAGATGAACTCCGGTCAGATTCCGGCTGCTTCAGATGGGCGGTAGATTCGGTCTGGCGACCGACGCCAAAGGGGGTGAAGAAGGGAGGGACAAGGGGTTTTTTAGGGGTGTTCGCCGTGTTTGAGGATGGGTTCGATGCGCCATTTGGCGTCGGGGCCGAAGCGGCGGTGGTTGGCGTAGGGTTTGCCTTCCAGGTCTTTTTGGTATAACGCCAGCGTCGAGTAGCCATAGGCGGCGACGATGCCGGCGGCGATCACGATGCCGGCGAACCAGGTGAGTGAGAGCCAGGGCCAACCCTTCGTGGGCTGGTCACTCTTGGCTGTCTTGGCGGTGAGGGCCGTGGCAGCGGAACGGCCGGGCAGCGCGATGATGAGCAGCGTGGCCAGGCAGGCGTTCATGAAGATCACCCACTCGGTGACCATGCGGCCATCGGTGAAGCCGGGGATCGCGCGGCAGAGATTGCCGACGACGATCATCCACAGAAAGATCACGTAGAGGAGTTGGCCCTTGCCGACCCAGGAGGCCGGCACGATTTCGAGCCGCCGGCGCTGATGCAGTAGGAGCAGCAGACCGCACACGGTGGCGGCCGTCCACCAGACGACGTTGAACCACACCTCCGGCGGCGCGTGGATGAACCCAATGAGCGGCGCTTTGAGCGACTCTGGGATCGATTTGTTGTCCCGCCATGTCTCCACGAGTTTGTACATGTTGAGGAAGCCGACGATGCACCAGGCGAAGAAGGCGCCGAAGGCAACGGTCCAGCCGCCGACCTTGCCCTCGCGGGCGTCGCAGGGTTGGCGTCGCCAGAGCATCGCCATGCCGATGGCGATCGCGAGGCCGTGGCCGAAGCCGTGCGATTGTTCGAGGATGCTGTGCCAATTGGCCGATTGGAAATGCTGGAACGCTTCCGGCACGCCGTTGGGGAAGCGGTAGGGATGGCCGGGATAGCGGACCAGGAAGCGGACCATCGGCACGGTGGCGAACGAAATGCCGCCGAGGAAGAAGCCGAGCGTCATGACGTGCGAGACGGGTTTGAGGCCGTGACGGCGCGACCAGATGAGACCGCCGAGGAAGACGCCGACGATGCCGGCCCAGTCGTCGCTGCGGGGCGGCATGAGGCGGAGGCCGCCATATGGCATCAGGAAGATGCTGCCGAGAACGGGCATGGCGAGGAATGCGACGAGCCAACCGAGCGAGAGGTACACGAGCAGCTTGGCATCGTTGCGGAACTTGCCGGCGAGGAAGAAATACACGGCGACGCCGATGATGAGGCCGATGATCCAGCCGACGTGCCGCGGATAGTACGAGAAGAAGTTGGGCCAGTTGGTGAGCAGTTCCTCGGGATCGAAAGGCTTGCCGGTTTTCGGGCTGACGTAGGTGAGGTCGCCCATCTTGATGACGAGGGCATCGTGAATGCGTTGCTCAAGTCCGACCGCACGAAGCAGCAATTGTACGAGGAAGCCGGCGAGCGCGCCGACGGCGGCGAACGGCAGGAGCATCGCGGGGTTATCGAGGCGGGTCTCGCGCTGTTTCCACCGATCGTAGAGGTCGTAGACGCAGACGCCGATGAGGGCCATCAGGGCGGGGAGCCAATCGGCATCGAACCAATAGAGCGGGCTTTCGTGACGATGCCAGGTGTTGGCGGCCGCGCCGCCGGAGCCGGGCATGAGCAGGGCTTCGAGCGGTTCCTCGATCCAGAGTTTGAGGCCCATCGCCACGAGCACGAAGCAGAGCGGCGTAATGAATTTGGTGAGGCGATTGAGCGGCATGGCGGCGGCGAACGCGGTGCCGGCGGCACCCATGCCACACCACAGGCCGCCTTCCAGTATCAATGAAAAATAGCCATAGTAGGTACTTGCCGTTTGGCCCGACTCGGTGAATGAGATGGGGTACATGTAGGCGATGGAGCCGCCGAAGCCCCAGCCGAGTGCGCCAAAAAGGGCGAAGTAGGTGACGCGGTTCTGCCAGTCGTCGCGGTTGGAGAGGACGGCGACGGCCGTGGCGGAGAGGACGCCGGCCATCATCGCGCCCGCTTCGTGGCCGAAGTTGCCGCGAATGCCCCAACCGATGGAAAGCGAGAGCGCGATGGTGAAGATCGCCAGCGGCGAGAAGAGCGGGTTGCGAAGGGATTGGTCCATAGTTAGTGGGGTAGAATAGTTATTGAAAACCCGGCGATGCGTAGCATCGCGGCTAAGATGCAGTAGCATCGCGGCTAGGATGCGGTGGCATCGCGGCTAACGGGAGAGGGTGTCGGTCGTGGTGTGAGCGTACCACGGCGTCAGGATGTCGGGCAAGTGACATCGGGTAATGCACACTGCTCGAATCGTTGCTAGGTGCAGGATTTCATTGCGACGCCCTTGGTCGCACCCAATATGTTAAGATCACGGGCTTGTGACGTACCGCGAATGTGGGGTTTCACGAGCGAGGTGGCAGGCCGATTCGATGAGTGATGAGTTTCCACTGGTGTATTTGACGCGGCATGGGCAAACGGCCTGGAGCGTTACGGGTCAGCACACGGGACTGGCGGATTTGCCGCTCACGGAACAGGGAGAGGAAGAATCGCAGCGGCTGGGCGGGCGACTGCAGAAGATTGAGTTCGACTTCGTATTCGTAAGTCCGCTGCAGCGGGCGATGAAGACGTGCGAGATCGGTGGTTATGCCGAGGTGGCGGAAGTGATGCCAGACTTGGTCGAATGGCATTACGGCAATTATGAGGGTCGGCGAACGGCAGAGATCTTGGCGGAGCGGCCAGATTGGGATTTGTTTCGCGATGGTTGCCCCGATGGTGAGACGCCCGAGCAGATTGGCGTGCGAGCGGATCGTGTGGTCGAGCGGCTGCGGCAAGTCGGCGGCAAGAGCTTGCTGTTTTCGAGCGGGCATTTTTTACGAGTGCTCGCGGCGCGCTGGCTCTCGATGCCACCGAGTGGCGGCCGGAATTTTCATCTTAGCACGGCCAGTCTCAGTGTACTCGGGTACGAACACAATCTCGCGCGTTCGGTGATTGAGCTGTGGAATGATGTTTCGCACTTAAGCTTGGATCGTGAATGCAACGTAGGGGCTGTTGAGGGCCGAGGAGCCAATGACCCATAATTCGCTTAACCCCGAGCCAGCGGCGAGGCGAAACTTCGCGTACCGTCGCCGTTGGCTCCGGGTTAAGCGACCGGCGACAGTTCGTTCTCCATATCTCCACACAGTCCGCAGTCGCTAAAGCAAGACGGTGTTGTCATGAAAGTACTCGTGGTTGATGTTGGTGGCACGCACGTCAAGTTTTTGGCGGAAGGCGAAGCCGAGTCGCGGAAGTTCGCATCGGGGCCGAAGCTGACCGCGCGGCGAATGGTCGCCGGCGTCCGGCAGCAGACCCAGGATTGGAAGTATGATGCCGTTTCCATCGGATACCCGGGGCCGGTGTTAAATGGCCGGCCGGTGGCGGAGCCGCACAATCTGGCGCCGGGTTGGGTCGGGTTCGATTACGAGGCGGCGTTCGGTTGCCCGGTGCAGGTGGTGAACGACGCGGCCATGCAGGCGATCGGCAGTTATCGCGGCGGCAAGATGCTGTTTCTTGGCTTGGGGACGGGGCTAGGAACGACGCTGATCGTGGACGGAATCGTCGAGCCAATGGAGCTGGGGCATCTGCCTTATAAAAAGGCTACTTACGAAGATTACGTGGGGCTTCGCGGGTTGGAGAAGTACGGCTCGCACAAGTGGCGACGAAACGTGGCCGACGTGGTAAAACTGCTGGTCGCGGCGCTCGAACCGGACGATGTGGTTCTGGGCGGCGGCAATGTGAAAGAATTGAAGAAGCTGCCGCCGGGCTGCCGGGCCGGCGACAATGCGAACGCATTTCTCGGTGGGTTGCGGCTGTGGGAAGTCGAGGCAGCCGAGCGGCCAGCAAGCAAGCGGAACAAACGGGCAACCCGCAAGAAGTCGACGAAAGGGAAGCGAAGATGACATCCACCCCGCTGACAAGCCGACCGGCGTGGCAGGCGTTGCAGAATCATGTAGCGGCTGCGCGCGAACGCCATCTGCGCGAGTTGTTCGCGGCGGATCCGCGGCGCGGCGAGCGGCTCGCGCTCGATGTCGATGGGTTGTACTTCGACTATGCGAAGAACCGCGTGACGGACGAAACGATTCGGCTGCTCGTGCAGTTGGCGGATGAGTGCGATTTGCGGGGGCGCATCGCGGCGATGTTCGGCGGCGAGCGGATCAACACGACCGAGAATCGCGCCGTGCTGCATGTGGTACTGCGGGCGCCGCGCGAGGCGACGATCCTGGTGGATGGCGTGAACGTCGTGCCGCAGGTGCATGCCGTGCTCGATAAGATGACGGCCTTTGCGGAGCGGGTGCGCGGCGGGGCGTGGAAGGGCCACACGGGTCGGGCGATTCGCAATATCGTGAACATTGGCATCGGCGGTTCCGATCTGGGACCGGTGATGGCGTTCGAGGCGCTGCGGCATTATACGAATCGTTCGCTTACGTTTCGGTTTGTATCGAATGTCGATGGGACGGATTTCGTCGAGGCGACGCATGACCTCGCGCCGGCCGAAACGCTGTTCATCGTGTCGTCGAAGACGTTCACCACGCTCGAAACGATGACGAATGCCCACAGCGCGCGGAACTGGCTGTTACGGGCGTTGAGCGGCGATGTGAAGGCGGTGGCCAAGCACTTTGTGGCGGTGTCGACCAACGCGGCGAAGGTGGCGGAGTTCGGCATCGATACCGAGAACATGTTCGAATTCTGGGACTGGGTGGGCGGTCGGTATTCGATGGACTCGGCAATCGGCCTCTCCACGATGCTCGCGATTGGGCCGGAAAACTTTCGCGAGTTGTTGGCGGGATTTCATGCGATGGACGAGCACTTCCGCACCGCCCCGTTCGAAAAGAACATGCCGGCGCTCATGGCGCTATTGGGAGTTTGGAATACGAACTTCTTGGGTGCCGAGACGGTGGCGGTGCTGCCATACGACCAGTACCTCAAACGGTTTCCGGCGTACCTGCAGCAGCTTACGATGGAGAGCAACGGCAAACGGGTGACGCTCGCCGGCGCCGAGGTCGATTATGCGACCGGCCAAATTTATTGGGGCGAGCCGGGGACGAACGGGCAGCATTCGTTTTATCAACTGATTCACCAGGGCACGCGGCTCGTGGCGTGTGACTTCATCGCGTTCGCGCAAACACTCAACCCGCTGGGGCCGCATCATGACCTCTTGATGGCGAATGTGATTGCCCAGGCGGAGGCGCTGGCGTTTGGCAAGACGGCGGACGAGGTGCGGGCCGAAGGGACGCCAGAGTGGTTGGTTCCGCACCGGGTGTTTCCGGGCAATCGGCCGTCGAACACGATTCTGGCCGAGCGGCTCACGCCCAGCGTGCTTGGCAAGTTAATTGCACTGTACGAGCACGCGGTGTTCGCGCAGGGCGTGATTTGGAACATCGACAGCTTCGACCAATGGGGCGTGGAATTGGGGAAGGTGCTCGCGCAGCGGATCGTGCCGGAGTTGACGGCGAAGGAAGCGCCGGTACTTGGGCATGATAGTTCGACGAATCGGTTGATCGAGCGGTATCGGGCGGCGAAAGGTGGTTGAGCGTGAAGGTCGATAGAATTGGACCGCCAAGGCGCGGGGGACGCGGAGAGAAGCGATTCCCGTAGATGTTGTTTGTTGTGAGGTCCGCGCTCCGCTCCGCGTCGCGGCTAAACGACAATTGGAATGAAAGAGTAATGTCGAAAGGGATTGTACCATGCAGCTGGGGATGATCGGCCTGGGGCGGATGGGCGCGAATATGGTGCGGCGGTTGTTGCGCGGCGGCCACGAGTGCGTGGTGTTCGACGTGTTTCCGCGGGCAGTCGAGGCGCTGGTGAAAGAAAAGGCCGTCGGCGCGAGTTCGCTGCAAGAATTTGTTGCGAAGCAGGCAAAGCCGCGGGCGGTTTGGTTGATGGTGCCGGCGGGCGTGGTGGATAAGACGATCGCCGAGTTGCTGCCGCTCTTGGAAAGTGGCGACGTTCTGATTGATGGCGGCAATTCGTACTACATCGATGACATTCGGCGTGCCAAGGAATTGGCGGCCCGCGGGATTCACTATGTGGATGTCGGCACGAGTGGCGGCGTGTGGGGGCTCGAGCGCGGTTACTGCATGATGATTGGCGGCGAGCCGCCGGTCGTCGAGCGCTTGGATCCGATCTTCGCGACACTCGCGCCGGGACGGGGCGACATACCGCGAACCCCTGGCCGCGAGAAGCTTGGCGGCACGGCCGAGAATGGCTATTTCCATTGTGGCCCGAACGGCGCGGGGCATTTCGTGAAGATGGTCCATAATGGAATCGAATACGGCATCATGGCGTCATATGCCGAGGGAATGGGGATTCTGCGGGACGCGAACATTGGTAAACGCATGCACGACGTCGATGCGGAAACGACACCGCTGCGCGATCCTGAGCTATACCAATACGATCTCAACCTGCGTGATATTGCCGAAGTGTGGCGGCGGGGTAGCGTGATCGCCTCATGGCTTTTGGACCTGACGGCGGCGTCGCTCGCCGAGGATGCTGAGTTGACGAAGTTCGCTGGGCGCGTTTCCGATTCGGGCGAAGGGCGGTGGACGATCAAGGCGGCCATCGATGAGGCGGTTCCCGTGCCGGTGTTGACCACGGCACTTTACGAGCGGTTCAGTTCGCGCGGAGAGGCTGATTTTCAGGACAAGTTGTTGTCGGCCATGCGATTCCAATTCGGCGGCCACGTGGAAAAACCCGCAAAGTGAGGATTCTCGCATGACGACGCCCGCGCCCTCCGATGCGCTCGTGTTCTTTGGTGCCACGGGCGACTTGGCGTACAAGAAGATTTTTCCCTCGCTGCAGGCGATGGTGAAGCATGGTCGGCTCGACGTGCCCGTGATTGGCGTGGCCAAGGCGGGTTGGAACCTCGATCAGCTCAAGGCCCGGGCGCGCGACAGCGTCGAGAACCATGGCGGAATCGATCCGCCGTCGTTCGAGAAATTGTGCGGTTTGCTGCGGTACGTGGACGGCGATTACAACGACGCCTCCACGTTTCAAGAGTTGCGTAAGCAGCTCAACTCGGCGCAGCGGCCAGCCCATTATTTGGCGATTCCGCCGGTGATGTTTGGGCCGGTTGTCGAGCAGTTGAAGAAGGCGGGGTGTACGAGCGGCGGGCGGGTCATCATCGAGAAGCCGTTTGGCCGTGACTTGGCGTCGGCGCTCAAGTTGAACGCGATCTTGCTGGAGACATTCGACGAGCGGTCGATCTTTCGCATCGATCACTACCTCGGCAAGGCCCCAGTACACAACATGGTGTTTTTTCGGTTCGCCAATTCGTTTTTGGAGCCGATTTGGGATCGAGATAATGTCGAGAGCCTGCAAATTACGATGGCCGAGGATTTCGGCGTGCAGGGACGCGGGGCGATCTACGAGGAGATGGGGGCGATTCGCGATGTGGTGCAAAACCATTTGTTCCAGGTGCTCTTGAATTTGACGATGGAGCCGCCGGTGCGGACCGATAGCGAATCGATCCGCGATGAGAAGGTGCAAGTGCTGCGGGCCATTCAATCGCTGGATGCCCAGAGCGTGGTACGGGGGCAATTTCGGGGATATCGCGAGGAAAAGGGAGTGGCGGCGGACTCGCACGTGGAGACATTTGCCGCGGTGAAGCTGGAGATCGATTCGTGGCGGTGGCAGGGGGTGCCGTTTTATATTCGGGCGGGAAAGCACTTGCCGGTGACGAGCACGGAGATTGTCGTGCGGCTGCGGAAACCGCCGACGATGTATAAGGGATACGATTTGAAATCGAATTACTTTCGGTTCCAGATCAGTCCGGAGATTGTGTTTGCGGTGGGGATGATGGCGATTACGCCGGGCACCGAGAAGACCGGGGCGTGTGTGGAAACCGTGGCAAGTCGGCACCCTGCCCCAGACGAAATGGATGCGTACGAGCGGCTGTTGGGCGATGCGATGCGCGGCGACCCGACGCTCTTTGCCCGTGAAGATTCGGTCGAGGAGGCGTGGCGGATTGTCGACCCCGTGTTGAAGGCCGACTTGCCCGTGTACGAGTATGAACCAGGAACCTGGGGGCCGAAGGAAGTGGATCAACTGGTTTGCCCGCCGGGTGGTTGGCAGAACCCGACGATGAATGGTGGATAGATTGTTTGTGTGATCGTGAACGCGCGCTCCGCTGCGCCGAGCCTCCGCGTCGCGGCTAAACGGGCGGTCCGTGACATTGAGGTCGGTTTTTGAGGCCTGAGTGGAAATTGTTGTTCTGGAAAATGCCGATGCGGTTGCCCGGCGGGCGGCGGAAATCATTGCGGCCGACGCGCGGGAAGCGGTTCGTGCGCGTGGCCGCTTTGTGCTGGCGGTGAGTGGTGGCCGCACGCCTTGGCTGATGCTGCAAGAATTGGCGAAGGAAGCCGTTCCGTGGGACGCGGTGCATGTTGTGCAAGTGGATGAACGCGTCGCGCCGGCGGGCGACGCGGACCGCAATCTCACGCATCTGCAGGCGAGCTTGTTGGATAAGGCGCCGATCCCGCGCGATCATATCCACGCCATGCCTGTGGAGACGGAGGATTTAGAGGCGGCTGCGGCCGCATACAACGAAACGCTGTGCAAGCTCGCGGGCACTCCGCCGGTGATTGATTTGGTGCATTTGGGTTTAGGGCCGGATGGACATACGGCTTCGCTGATTCCCGGGGATGCGGTGCTCAACGTAGTTGTTCGGGACGTGGCGCTCACGGGAGTTTACCAGGGGCGGCGGCGGATGACGCTGACGTATCCCATTATTAACCGCGCGCGTAAGATTCTGTGGTTGGTGACCGGCGGCGATAAATGCGAGCGACTGGCGCAGCTTCGCGCTGGCGACGCCGCGATACCGGCCGGGCGAGTGAATCAGACGCAGGCGGTGGTGATTGCGGATCGTGCCGCGGCTGCGAAATTGTGAAGTTCAATGGCCAAGGAGGTGACTATGCGTATCGGCATTGCCACGGATCACGGTGGCTACACGTTGAAGGTTGATTTGCTGGAGCGACTCCTCAAAGCCGGCCACGAAGTCATTGATTTCGGGGCCGAGAGTCTCAATTCGACGGACGACTATCCAGATTTCGTGGTGCCGTTGGCGCGGGCGGTGGCGAGCGGCAAGGTGGATCGGGGAATCGCTGTGTGTGGCAGCGGCGTGGGGGCCTCGATCTGCGCGAATAAGGTGGCGGGCGCGAAGGCGGCGTTGGTGATGGACCATTTTTCAGCGCGGCAAGGCGTGGAAGACGATCACATGAATATTTTGTGCGTGGGCGGGCGCGTAGCGGGTCCGGAAGTGGCCTGGGATCTAATTCAAGCATTTTTGGCGGCCAAATATAGCTCGGAAGAACGGCACCTGCGGCGGCTGGCGAAGGTTGCGGCGGTGGAAGAGGGGCGATAGAAGTGCCCGTAGCCGAATTCGCAAGAATTCGGTGCGGCTGAGAGCTTTCCGAATTCTTGCGTATTCGGCTACGTTGAATACAAGCTGGTCAGGCTGAAGCCTGACCTACGTGAGCACCTCGATGAACATCTACGACACGCGCGAGGGCGTTCGCTTGCGGATGAATGGGCAGGCGATCGGCCATTGGAATCGCTGGGGGCCGTTTTTGGCTGAGCGGGCCTGGGGGACGGTGCGCGAGGATTACAGCCCGCGCGGAAATGCCTGGGAGTATTTTCCGCACGATCACGCGCGGTCGCGGGCGTATCGCTGGAATGAGGATGGAATCGCCGGCATCTGCGATCGCCACCAATATTTGTGCTTTGCCTGGGCGTTTTGGAATGGCCGTGATCCGTTTCTCAAGGAACGGCTATTTGGCGTTACTGGCCCGGAAGGCAATCACGGCGAGGATGTTAAGGAGTATTACTTCTATCTCGATAACACGCCGACGCACTCGTATATGAAGTACGAGTATCGGTACCCGCAAGCGAGCTTTCCGTACGAAGAGCTGGTACAGGAGAACAAACGACGCACGCGGAATGATGCTGAGTACGAGCTGGTGGATACGGGCGCGTTCGCGGAGAATCGTTACTTCGAGGTCACGATTGAATATGCGAAGCGCGAACCTGAAGACTTGTTAATTCGGGCGAGCGTCACGAACCGCGGCCCGGCGGCGGTCACGCTGCACTTGTTGCCGACTTTGTGGTTTCGCAATACGTGGGACTGGGGACGCGATTCGCGGCGGCCGATGATCGTGGCTGGGAAAACATCGGCTGGTGCTGGATCAACGCGCACGATGACAGCGAAGCACTGGCAGTTGGGTGAGTACATCTTGTACTGCGAGGAAGCCGAGGAACTGCTCTTCACGGAAAATGAAACCAATTTCCCACGCATATTCAATACGCCAGGGTCGACGCCGTATGTAAAGGATGCGTTTCACAACTGTGTTGTCGGCGGGAAACGGGACGCTGTTAATCTTGAAGCAACAGGTACGAAGGCGGCCGCGCGTTATACGCGGACAATTGGCGCAGGCGAAACCATCACGATTCGCTTGCGCTTGGCGGCGCTCGTGGACGATCATCCGCTGGATGTGCCATTTGCCGATTTCGACGCGCAAATCGCCCAGCGTCGCGAAGAAGCGGACGAGTTTTACGATGCCGTGCTGGGTGAGCGGCTTTCGGGCGATGCGCGGCTCATTGCGCGGCAAGCATTCGCCGGCATGCTGTGGTCGAAGCAGTATTATCACTACGTGGTGAGCGATTGGCTGGAAGGTGACCCGGCCGAGCCATTGCCGCCGTGCGAGCGGCTGCACGAGCGCAATCACGATTGGCCGCACTTTTTCGCGCGCGACGTGATCTCCATGCCCGATAAGTGGGAGTTTCCCTGGTTCGCGTCGTGGGACTTGGGTTTTCATTGTGCGGCGCTTGCGCATGTCGATCCGCAGTTTGCCAAGGACCAAATCGTGCTCATGCTGCGCGAGTGGTACATGCACCCCAACGGCCAGATTCCAGCGTACGAGTGGGATTTTGGCGATGTGAACCCGCCGGTGCTTGCGCTGGCTGCTCGGGCCGTGTTTGATATCGAGCGGATTCACACGGGCACTGCCGACTATGCCTTCTTGCAGCGGGTGTTCGACAAGATGCTGCTCAACTTCACGTGGTGGGTGAATCGCAAGGATGCACTGGGCAAGAACATTTTTCAGGGCGGCTTCCTGGGGATGGATAATATCGGCGCGTTCGACCGGGGTAAACTGCCGCCGGGTTATCTGCTTGGTCAGGCCGACGGCACGAGTTGGATGGCGGCATTCGCGCGCAGCATGCTGTCAAACGCGCTTTTGTTGGCCGAGCAGAACCCCGTGTACGAGGACCTGGCAAGCAAGTTCTGGGAGCATTTTGTTTACATCGCGAACTCGATGAACAGCCTCACGGATCGCGCGAAGTCGTTGTGGCACGAGGAAGATGGTTTCTTTTACGACCAGCTCACGACGCCGAGCGGCGAAACGATGCCGATTCGCGCGCGGACGATGGTGGGATTTGTGCCGCTCTTTGGGGCGACGGTGGTCGATGCGGTTTCGTGCCAGCGGCATCCGGCATTCAATCGGCGGCGGCAGTGGTTCATCGAGCATCGCCCCGATTTGGTGAAAAGCGTGGGGCCGATGGTCACGCCGGGGGCTCACAACACGCTGATCTTGGGCCTAGTGCGGACCGATCAATTACGGCGGATGCTGGCGTACTTGCTCGATGAACGCGAATTCCTTTCGCCGTACGGGGTGCGGGCCGTGTCGCGCTATCACTTGGAGCATCCGCTGGTGATGCAGTTGGATGGGCACGAGTATCGGCTCGATTACGAGCCGGGCGAATCGACGACGGATTTGTTCGGCGGCAACTCGAATTGGCGCGGGCCGATCTGGATGCCGGTGAACTTCCTGCTGATTCAGGCGTTGCGAGAATATCATCTCTACTACGGGAACACGTTCCAAGTCGAGTGTCCGACGGGTTCCGGGCACATGATGACGCTGGAGCAAGTTGCGAAGGAGATTGCCCGCCGGGTGGCCCAAATCTTCCTGCTTGATGGACAGGGGCGGCGGGCGGTGTTTGGCGATTGCGAACTGTTTCAGAAGGATCCCAACTGGCGCGACCATATTCCGTTCTATGAATATTTTCATGGCGATACGGGACGCGGTTGTGGGGCGAGCCATCAGACGGGGTGGACGGGGCTCATCGCGCAGATACTCGTGATGTTGGGGAAGGAGATGGGGGAGGAGATGTAGGAGCGGCGAGCTACGAGGGGCGAGGGGCGAGTTACGAGGCGCGAGAAATGGCCGCCAGCGCGGGGCGCTGGCGGCTGTATGGGTGGCACAACGAGAGTGTGCCATGGTTTGCATTTTTTAATGTACGGACAGGAATGTCCGTCCTACGTGTGTGGTGGGCGGTGCCCACCCTACCTTATTTGCCGTTGCCGGCGATGATGGCCGGTTCTGGCTTGGTCGGCGGTTGGGCCGAGGGTTCGTTGGCGATGCGTTCCGCGAAGGCGCGGATATCGTTTAACTCCGGCGAATCGGCACCGAGTTGGAAGCCGCTCTTCTCGGCCACGAGCAGGCTTACCAATAGGCCTAATAAGCCGGCGGTGCCGTTGGTTTCCGTCGCCGAGCCGTTCGTTTCGTGGCCGTTGCCGGCCATGAAGACGCGCTCGGGCACGAGCGGTTGTTTGCTCTGCGACAGGTTCTTCGACACGAGCGACAGAGCATAGAGCCGGGGGTCGCCGTAGGAAGCGATCCGCCGCAGCAATACGGAGGCTTCCGCCAGACCGACCTGCGCGATGCGTTGCGATTGGCCGCGGCCGGCGAGTTGCTCGCGTTCGGCAGCGGCTTTCGCCAGGACGACGGTTTGCTCGGCCTCGCGGCGCGAACGGGCAAGTTCGGCCTCGGCGACGACGATCGTTTGCTCGGCCTTCTTGCGGGCCATTGCGAGGTCGGCTTCGCTTTGGCTTTCGGCGACCTGCACATTGACACGGGCGTTCGTGAGCTTCGTTTGCATGTCGGCCTGGGCCTCGGCTTCGAGCAGCACGCGGCGTTTTTCGGCCGCGATGCGTTGGCGGTCGAATGTTTCCACCTGCTCGGTCGACAATTGGCGTTGCCGCAACTGTTCGAGCAGAGTTTCGATCTTCGAATCGCCTTCGCGCGGGTCGGGCTTGCCGATCAGCACGTCGACGCATTCGATATCGAACTCATGGAACTTCTCGCGCAGTTTCTCGCGCGCCTCAGCCTGGATCTTTTGCCGTTCGTGCAGCAGTTCGAGCATCGTCTTGGTGTGGGCGATATCGCGGAAAAAGGCGCTGAGCATCGGGTCGAGCGTTTGGGTGATGAGTTTCTTCACATCGCCAAATCGCTGGATGACGCCCGGAGCACGCTCGTAGTCGATATGTACCACGACTGAAAGGGGCAGCAACGGTTCGTAGGCGTCCTTGGTCACGAGGTCGATCGACTTCAGGCTTTCATCATATCGGTGCGATTCGCTCTTGCCGGTGATCCAATGGAGCACGAAGTTTGTGGTCGGCACGAGCACGATGCTGCCGGCAAACGTGTTGAACGCGTATTTGCCAGGGCCGAGGGGCCGCTGACGCACGCCGCGTTCGCCTTCGCCGACGCGCTCGCCGTGGCGGAAGCCGGTGCCGGTGAGGTCCTGGCCTTCGCGGCCATAATAGCTGACGACGACGCCGACGTAGCCGATCGGCACGACGGTTTTCGGAATCAGCTCGACCGCGGCGAACCAGCGGTTGATGAAGTACGTGCCATCGGTCAGCGGCACGTACTGCCGACCACGCCGACCACCGGCCGCGAGGAACGCCTCGGGGTCTTGGTAGTTGTTGTGGTAGTTCGGTTCGCCGGCGCTGGTGCCGACGGCCGGGGCGATGATTTCGCCCGGCGCGAGCGACGGGCCGTCGTGGACCGTGACGATGCCGATGCTATCGACCGTGCAGGTTTCGTCGATGCCGAGCGGGTCTTCGGCTTCAATTTTGCGGCCGACGACGATGGGACTGAAACCATCGACGGCCAGGAGCGCGTCGCGCCACTGGTTGATGGCCTTCCATTCGCTCTTGTCGACGAGGTCATCGAGCGCGTATACCTTGTTCTCGGTAATCACCGTGAACACGGCCAGGTTAATGGCGTACACGCCTTCGCGGAGGATGCCACGTTGACGACCGCGCTGGCCGGCACCGGGGCCGGCGAGGAACGCGGCGGCATCTTGGAAGTTGTTGCACTCGACCAGGCGACCGAGCGTTTGACCCGAAGGGAGCGGCTCGCCATCGCGGGCATAGACGTAGCCGATCTTGCCTTCAGAGATCGTCACCAGCCGCACTTTGTGGACGGCATATTGCCAGCGCCACAAGCCGATGTGGACGCCACCACGGAGCAGCGCGGCCTCGTAGCCGGCTTCATCGCCGAGGGCGATGATGCGGCCTTCGCCCACCGAGCCGCTGGACGACCACAGCTTTTCGACGATGCCGACGTAATCGTTCGGGATGTACCGCAGCGTGAGCCAGACCCACAGCAGCGGCAGAACGACGAGCGCGATCATGACGACGAGCGTCGTGGTGGTGAACTCGAACCAAATTTCGGCCGGCAACAAAGCCGGGGCCAATGAGAAGATAGCGGTAAACATAGCAGTTTCCTTTCTTGAAGTTGTCGTTTCCTTGTCAGTTGTCGTTTCCACGCTCTACGTGGAAACGCACATTTTCGGTGCTTGGTGCCACTGGCTCTGCCAGTGCCGGCTGTCGCTTCGCTTTCCCATTCAACGCTTGTGGCCTGAATAATCGCCAACCAGCAGTATTTGACTCTGTACAGTGAAAATTGGCTTGCACTTTGTTTTGTGAAGCTGGACGACGAAACAGTCCTTAGGCCGCAAGGCCTTGGCATACAACGAGCACTGGCGGAGCCAGTGGCACCAAAGAGCACTCGAAGTGTAATATCCGCCAGAAAAGTCGGTGCTTGTCGCCGCAGCGCAGTGGCGAAGAAGCCCTTCCACCAGGGCCGAACAACGCATTCGGCCGGCCGACGAGGTTAGCTGACGGGCTAGGGCTGGAAAGTGCCCCGATTGCGGATGGTTGAGGGTTGAGAGTTGAGAGTTTAGCGCCGGAAGCTATTCTGGCCGTTAACTCAGATTGACTCTCGAAACCCGCTTACCATCTCGCAAATCTGCGCCCCGTGGAAAACTTGGCGTGGTGCACTGTTGCACGGCCCGGTTGTTTTCCGTTTGGGTCCCCCGTTGCCGCGTCTGGCGACGTGGCATTAGGCTGCATGACGCTTATTATAACGTCACCAGGTATTCGCCCGCGAAGTGTGAATATTGGGCCGATTGCAACTGGTTATGGTGAAAAGAATTGCTCAAAATGAGATTTCCGCAAATGACGTTGACGGGGATGGCCAAAAGCGGCTTTGGGGGCGGCGTGCTCCGCTGCGCCGGGCCTGCGCGTCGCGGCTAAACGCGGAGTTGTCGTTTGGACGGAGTTTGGTGTTCTAACAATTTTCAGGTGAATGTGGATATGGCGTCGCGAATGTTGTTGGTTGTGGTTCTCTTAGTGGTGGGCGTCGCGGCGCGAGCGGCGGATTGGCCGCAGTTTCGGGGGCCGAATGGGGATGGCGTTTCGACGGCGAAGAACGTGCCGGTGCATTGGAGCGCGACGGAGCACATCGCGTGGAAGCAGGCGATTCCTGGGACGGGGTGGTCCTCGCCCGTGCTGGTTGGCGGGAAGTTGTACCTGACGACGGCGGTCGGCGAAAAAGATGGCCCAACGTCGTTGCGCGCGATTTGCATCGACGCGAAGGACGGGCATATCGTATGGAATACGGAAGTGTTTCAACCGGATGCCAAGGCGACGGGCGAGAAGCACGCGAAGAACGGCCTCGCCAGCCCCACGCCGATCGTGGATGGCGACCGCGAGTACGTGCACTTTGGCCACATGGGCACGGCGGCCCTCGATTTGAATGGAAAGGTCGTGTGGCGGCAAACGTCGCTGGCGTATCCGCCGAAACATGGAGCGGGTGGTTCGCCGCAACTGATCGGCGAGGTGTTGGTATTCAGTTGCGATGGTGAGGCGAAGCCGTTCATTGCCGCGCTCGATCGCCAGACGGGCGACGTTCGCTGGAAGGTCGAGCGGCAGACGAAGGCCACGAAGACGTTTTCTTTTTGCACGCCGGCGGCAATCGAGGTGGACGGGCAGCAGCAAGTCATTTCACCAGGCAGTGGCCTGGTCGGCGCGTACGATCCGCGGGATGGCCGCGAGATTTGGCGGGTGCGGTATGGCGAGGGCTACTCGGTGGTGCCGCGGCCGGTGTTCGCGCACGGTTTGCTGTACGTGGCCTCTGGGTTCGATAAGGCAGTGCTCTATGCGATTCGACCACAGAAAGCACAAGGCGATGTGACTGAGACGAACGTGGCGTGGTCGCTGGAAAAAGGGGCGCCGCTCACGCCGTCGGTGCTCGTGGTTGGCGATGAGTTGTATTTCATTTCGGATATTGGCGTGGCGAACTGCGTTGATGCCAAGACCGGGAAAGTGCACTGGACGAAACGGCTGGGCGGCAACTATTCGGCATCGCCCGTGTTGGCCGAGGGGCGAATCTACTTTTTGAGTGAAGAAGGGGTCACCACGGTCGTGCGTGCGAGCAAGGAATTCGAGTCGCTCTCGACGAACGAGCTGGGGGAGCGGTCGCTGGCATCGCCGGCGGTCGATGACGGCGCGATCTATTTGCGCACGGAATCCAATTTGTGGCGGATTGAGTAGAAGTCATTGACGGCTTGTCACGTGGGTGGCATGCCCTCACTCGCGCTGGCATGCTCACGCGAAACATTTACGTCTTATCGCGAGGGTGGGCATGTTCTGTTTCGCGAGAGCATGGCACCCACGGAAAAGAGGGGCATCGCCTCGCAGATTGGTGGGCGGCGCCCACGCAACGAAAGTGCAGAATCGGGGCATCGTCATAACGGGCGTTTGACGCGTATTGGTAACGAGGGAGCGTGGCGATGATCGCAGCGGCTTGGCAGCCGCCGCTAATGGCCGGCGCTAGGGTTTCGTCGCGCTGGCTAGCGCGCTGGCCTTCCAGTAATCGGGCAGGTTGGTTTTTGTTTCTTGCACGATTTCAACAATGGCCCGGCGGTCGTCGGCGGAGAGGTGGGCGAACTTCTGGTCTTGCACTTTGCCGGAGAGCACATCCCACAAGCGTTGCCAGACGTAGGCGCGCATCTCGTCGGGAAGCGCATCGAAGTGTGGTGTGTCGATCAAATAGCTGCAAGGATATTTGAAGAGGTGCGTCTTCAAGTCGAATTCGCGGAGCGAGCGGCCCTTGGCATCGCGCGGGCCGCGCTTGGCGAACTCTTCCGTGAACTTCGAGGAACCGTGGATTTCATCGGTAAACCTGGCCTCATCGACGAACAGCAGGGCGTCGACCAGTTTGTCGCCGGCGCTTTGAATGCGGTGCGTCACGCTATCGAGCCGATTGCTGGCTGGTTCGCCGAGCGCTTTGTTGATTTCCTTCTGGTAGTGCATCGCACTGCGGGCTTCGAAGTTGGCCCGCGTGATGCGATTGTGCACTAGCACTTGGTGCTCGAGGACCATGAGGGCGACGATGTCGCTATGGGGCGAGAGATAGGAGTCGACCGAGAAGCGATCCTTGAGCGAAGTCACGTTCTCGCCAGCTTCGTTATTGACGGGTTCTTCCACCTCGTCCTTTTTCACGAGCAGGTTGCCGAGGTGGTGCTGCTTGCCGTGGGTACCGGTGACGTACCAACCGCCCCAACGGTGTTCGAGCGGCGTGGTGTAGTCGACACTATATCCGCCGGCGGACAAGATTGGTTCGCCGCTCTTGCCGGTGAATACCGACCGGACGAGCAGCCCCGGCACGCCTTCACTGCGGGTCGAGCTGTGGCAAATCAAGCAATTTTCGGTTTGGCGGAAGATCTTCGGCTTATCCAACTGTTTTTGATCGACGGAGTAAAATGTACAGCCCAGCTGCGGATCGATGGCGGCCACTTCGAGGACTTCGCCCGAGTGACAGTAACCGACGTACATATCGTCGCTGAAGTACACGGCTCGCGGGGTACGAGGGGCGATCCGACTACGTTGAAAACTGGTCTTGGAAAACACGAACATTTGCGATGACACCGGCACTTCGACGGCCTTCAAAAACGCGGGCAGGTAGCCAAATTTCTGGTCGTAGTCCAGTTTCAACTCGCCGCTGGCCAACTTTTCTTGGATGCGCGAAATGCGGTCGTGCGGGGCACTCTTGCTGTATTCGATGGGCGGCCGCTCGAAATCATCATCCGCCCGACAAATTTGCGTGGAGATAGGTCCGGTCCAAAGGCACAGGGCCGCGATTGAGCACAAGAGTTTGGAAGTCATCGTGAACTCCGAAATCGAAAGCTTGGCATAGCCGCCGACATAGGCTGGCCCAGCGGCAACGCACGAATTGAGCAACTTGAATTCTACATAAAGATGTGTAGAATCGCAACTAGTGAGGCCTGGCCAGCCAATGGGCTGTGGGAGGCCTCTCCGAGGCCGATTACGTGCAGCAATAGACCGCGTCATCGGCGTCGGGAGACGCCTCTTACAGGTTCATTCACAGCGCAGTCTTCAGTCGGATCAGGAGTGTTGGCTATGTTACCGAAGACGGCCGAATATGCATTGCGCGCCGCGGTGTGGCTGGGCCGGAATCCGGATCAGCATGAATCGGCCGACAATCTGGCGGCCGGTACACAGGTTCCGCGGCGCTACTTGCACAAGGTCTTGCAGGAACTTGTGGCGGCGGATTTAGTCCGCTCGCAGCCTGGTCCTGGTGGCGGGTATGGACTGGCGAAAAAGCCGAGCGCGATTCGGATCTTGGATGTGGTGAACGCCGTCGCGCCGTTGGAGCGGATTCACAGTTGCCCGCTGGGGCTGTCGTCGCACACGAGACTTTGCCCGCTGCACAAGGAACTCGATTCGGTGTACGCCTCGATCGAGAAATCGCTGGCGCGGGTGACGATTGGCCAATTACTAAAATCGACGCGCGACATTGTACCGCTGTGCGAAGTCGTGAAGCGGTAGCACATCCCGCGGCGTTGCTAGTGCTCGCCGCGCTCGACCTCAGCCACCCCTGCAGTGCGAGTTGCACGCCAGCAAAACGCCCAGCGCTCAAATTCGCAGGAAGACGCGGCGGCGGTAGAGGTCATAGAGGACGAACCACCACAGGAGGATCGCGGTGAGTGTCACGACGAACCCGCCGACGGATCCTAAGTGAGCGGCCAGTCCACCCGACAAGTGCTTGGCGACTTCTTCGAAAGGAAGCAAATGCCACGCCACGTAAATGGTTAGGGCGTTCGCACCGGTCACTACAAATGGAAAGGCCCAACGCCGTAGTCCAAGAACATCAATAAGCAGGTAGAAGAGCGCGAGGAGCAAGTAGCTCCAACCGGCGGCCCAAAGCGTCATCGAACTGGTCCAAATGTGTTTGATGATGGGGAAATGAAGCCACTCGGACCAAATCCAGCCGGTCGCGAGGCAGAGAAGTCCAAAAAAAGTTAGGACCGCGACACGGGTCCAGGGGCCAAGGCGTGATCGAAGGACATGTCCGCCGAAGACGCCGAAGAACACGGAGGCGGCAAACGTCATACTACTCAAGACCCAGGTGTAACTCGTGCCATCGCGAAAGCGCCCGAGGACGAATTCATCGACCGCCATGGCCACGTTGACGCGCGGCTCCAGCACGCCAGCGCCGTGACCGATGAGCGGGAAATACATCAATAAGGCCCAAAAGCCGACCAACATAAGGACGGTAAATAGGAATTGGCCAATCACGCCGACGTTGAGCATGACGAAGCCGGCGATTAAATAACCAGCGGCAATCGCCTGCAACGTGTTAGCGTAAACATGCAACGTGGAAAGCTTAAAATCGAGCAGGTTTCCTTGCACGACCATACCGAGAATGAAGAGGAGAATCGTGCGACGGATGATTTTCGCGTAAAGTTGCGACTTCGACGCGCCCTGCTCCAGCCGCCGCGAGAAGGAAAATGGCATCGCGGTGCCGACAATGAATAAGAACAGCGGCATGATCAGGTCCCAAGCCGAGAAGCCTTCCCAGGACCGATGTTCGAGTTGATTGTCGAGCCAGCTAGGCACGGGCGACTTAAAGATGGCAACGGCGGCAAGTACCAGTTCGCGGCCGCCGGCGATCCAGAACATATCGAAGCCGCGTAAGGCGTCGATGGCCACGACGCGATCGACCGGTTGATCTACGTGGGAAGCAGTCTCGGGTGAGTGAATGTCACTCGCGGAAAGTTCGTTGGCCATAGCTTACGAGGAAAGACGGAGACGAGGTGATCTGCCGCACGCAGAACCACAGATTCTCCAATCGTAAGTGGACTTAGGTTCTGGCGTGCCCAGGGCAACCTATACAAATGATGGTAGTTTACCGATAGACGATTGCGGCGGATAGGCAGGTCGCGAAGAGGCGGCAATTGCCGCAAGAAACGAGAAACGGCCGTAGAGACGCATCCGGTTCTTGCCGCCACGACCGCTAACTCGTCGCCACCTTAATCAATCTATCGAACCGCATTTGAATTGCCGTAGTCGGCACGTTCCGCGAGTTCAATCCACCGGACCGCGATCGCGGTTGAAGGCCTCGTTGTACCACGTCTGCATCGCTATCTTCTGGCGTCGCACACGAGTAACCAAGGCGAGTCCTTCGTCGATGGCTTGCTGCGTGGGACGGCGGGCGCGCTCTTCGTCGGGCTCCAATCGTGGACCAAGATCAGACAGTCGCGTCACCGCTTGATCAATTCGCTCGCACTGTTTGTTGAGATCAATGTCTTCAGCACGCAGTTGCTCAACGCGAAATAGTAACTCAGGATCTTGTACGGCAATTTCGTCTAATTGCTGCTGATGCAGGCGACTCTCGCCCCGCAAGATATCGGCTGCGTGTTTCCACGCGCTCTTCAGTTTCTCCAGCCAGTCGGGCAGGTCACCGGACGTGATTGGCGTAAGCAGGGCCGTTTCGAAAGACTCAATTGCCGCCGTAAACTCGGTGGCCGGAGAAATTGGGTCGCTCATATGGATCGTGGCAAGGCTGTTGGAAAGTGACGTAGATTAAGTCAATAAGCCGCCACAAGAACTCGGCAAAGCATGTGCCCCCCGGGCAATTTAAGTGCCCGGCTTTACCAGAACTTGGTCAAAGTATGGCCAATATGGTGGATGATCGACCAGGATCATGCCGCCATGACCACGACATACCGACATTTCCTGCGGAACCCCACGTTTCGTGGTGGTCCAGCGAAAATGGCCCAATAAATGCATTGGTCGCAAATGAACCGGCCCGCATGTTTAGGTGGCGGCTGGGCCCGACGGGAATTCTTGTGGGTTCAGCATGATTGCCGTTAGTCCGAAGTCGGTCTCGGAAACCGGTTTAACACACGCGGAATTCCCCGCGTTATTTCGCTTCCCGGCAAGTCGTTTGATGGTAGTCAGCCACTTTCCGGTGGGGGAACGCCGACGTGCGTCCAGCGAATCATCGTTGCACCCATTCGGTGGCGTTCGACCAACGCGTGAAAACGGAAACTCTGCTCGGCGACCAATTGAATACCAGAATCCGTGGCCAATTTGGTTCGCGGGGCCGTGATACGCGACTCGTCAGCGGGGCAGCCTAGAGTTTAACTTGGGGGAATTGAGTAGAATGCTTGTGAGATGACGGCCGCCCGGTCAAATTCCTGCGGCGGCTGAGTCGAGTTTGGAGCGAAGAGCAAAAAGTCGGCAGCCGAGTCTGGCATACCGCCTCGGCCAATGCGAATTGTGAACAACACGGATGTGGTTCGATAAGCCTATTCTTGAGACAGCATCAATGAAGCCAAGTGAGCCCGTCAACATTCTGGTAGTGGATGATATGGCGGAGAAAATTCTGGCTATCAACGACACGCTGGCGGAACTGGGCCAGAACATTGTTCAAGCGCACTCTGGCCGCGAAGCACTACGATGTCTGCAGAAAGACGATTTTGCGGTGATCTTGCTCGACGTCAATATGCCGGAGATGGACGGTTTCGAAACGGCCGCGTTGATTCGCGAGCGGCGTCGATCGGAACATACGCCGATCATTTTCGTGACCGCGTTCAACGACCAAGTACAAACGGCCAAAGGCTACGCGTTAGGGGCGGTCGACTTCATTTCGACGCCGATTGACGCCGATGTGCTGCGGACGAAAGTCAGCGTCTTTGTCGAGTTGTTTCAAAAGACGGAGACGATTCGGCAGCAGGCGGCCCATCGCGTGCAATTGGCGCGCGAACAAGCAGCGCGGCAAGTGGCCGAAAAAGCAATGCGACGTTCGGCGCTGTTGGCCGAAGCGAGTCGGTTGCTCGCGCGCTCCTTGGATTTTGATACGACGCTGGCGAGTTTGCATCGCACGATGGTGCCGACGTTAGCGGATGCGTGTCAACTCGTACTTTACGATGCAAATATGGACTTGTGGTTTGCGCGTGTGCGTCCAGCCGACGCCCGGGTCCAGCGCGCCGCCAGCACGGGCTCACATTCTCGGATCGAGCAAGTTAGTCCGAAATTAGGAGTCGCGGTTCGCGAGGCGGTCAGTAGTGGCCATGCACAGCCATTATCATCTGAAGCGCTGGGTAGCGCGCCCGATTTGGGGGACAAAAGAAACTGGTCGAGCGTAATCGTGGCGCCGCTTATCGCGCGCGATACGCCGCTCGGGGCGATTGTTTGCTGTCTGTGCGGATCACGGGCCCAGTTTGAGCCGAATGACATAACGCTGATTGAAGAATTGGCGTCGCGAGCCGCCACGGCGCTCGATAATGCGCAGCTGTTTCAAACGATTCGTGATGGCGAACGTCGCAAGGACGAGTTTTTGGCGATGCTAGGGCACGAATTGCGGAACCCCCTGGCCGCGATTACAAACGCCGGCGAATTAACGCGGTTGCTCGAGCCCAGTGACGCGGCTTTCCAGGAGTCATTGGAAATCGTGCGTCAGCAAGCATCGTTGATGAAGAGACTCGTTGATGATCTTCTCGATGTCTCGCGGATCACGAGTGGCCGAGTGCAACTACAAAAGACCAGGGTGAATGCCGCGGAAATCGTGGCTCGAGTGGCTGAATCGAACGAAGTGCTGTTCACGTCGCGCGGACATAAACTGCGATTATCGTTGCCGCCGAAAGACGTTGTTTTGGAAGCGGATCCCTATCGGCTGGAGCAGATTCTATCGAATTTGCTGGTAAACTCGGCAAAATACACCGACCCGGGCGGCGACATCTGGTTTAGTGCCGAGCGAGAAGGTAACGATGTTGTATTTCGCGTGAAGGATACGGGAATTGGAATTGGCCCAGATCTGCTGCCAAGCGTCTTCGATCTGTTCGCACAGGCGAATCGTTCGCTGCATCGAGCGGAGGGAGGGCTAGGAATTGGCTTGACCATTGTGCGCGGGCTGACCGAGCTTCACGGCGGTCGCGTGTGGGCGATGAGCGAAGGTTTCGGACGCGGCGCCGAGTTCGTGGTAGCCTTGCCGGCCGCCGTTGATGGGGTCAGCCGGGAGGAAGCAAAACCGCCCGCGATGTCAGCGAATTCGATACGGTCCCGCCGGGTATTGGTGGTAGAAGATCAGCCTGCGCTAGCGCGCGTGACGGTGGCATTGCTGCGCAAGCTAGGCCACGACGTGCGAGCCGCGGCCGACGGTCGCGAAGCCTTGCTGGCGGTTCGAGAGTATAATCCTGAGGTTGTGCTGCTGGATATTGGCTTACCGGGGATGGATGGCTACGAAGTCGCGCGCTGTGTTCGTAGCGAATACGGAGCCGATTCACCGCTGTTAGTGGCGATGACAGGTTATAGCCAGCATGAAGTCAATCGCCATGCCCGGCGTGCCGAATTCGATCATCATCTGGTCAAGCCAGCGGATATGAACGTTTTAAAGGAGTTACTGGCGCAGGCGTAAGACTTGAGCAAAAATGAGAATCGCGATTTCGTGAATCGCGCTCGGTGCCTGATAGGAATCGAAGTGTTCTATTCGCATGCGGACGTGAGCGCCGGGAAAGTGAAGTTGTTCTGCAGAAGCGATACATAGGTCGTTAGCGTCCGGTTGCAGGAATCGCTATTTTGCCGAACTGGCAATGGCCGTGGTACGTTCGGTGGTAATTGAGAATTGAAAGGGAGTGGAACGATGTCCCGTATCCTGGTAATTGACGACGATCGATCGGTTCGCCATTTGATGTCCAAGGCGTTTGAGGAGTCGGATGTTGACGTGGTGCTAGCCGCCACCGCCGCGGAAGGTTTGGAAATGCTGGGTGGCCAGCAATTCGACGTCGTACTCTTGGATATTCTGCTGCCGGAAGCGTCGGGGCTGGAGCTCTTCGAGCGAATCCGGACGCTGGATGCGAAATTGCCTGTGATTTTCATTACCTCGCTATCGAGCAGTGAAACGGCGATCAAGGCGATGACGATGGGGGCCTTCGATTATTTGCTCAAGCCGCTTGATCTCGCGCGCATCCGAGACCTGGTGCGGCAAGCCATCGAGATTCGCCGGCTGATGAGCATTCCGGTGGAGATGCCCGGCATGCGTAATCAGGCGAACGGCGCGGTCGCAGCAAATCGCACGGATACGCTGGTTGGCAATAGTCCACAGATGCAGGAAGTTTACAAGGCGATTGGACGGGTCGCTCCGCAGGACGTGACAGTTCTTATTCGCGGCGAGAGCGGCACGGGCAAGGAACTGGTTGCGCGGGCTCTGTATCAGCATAGCCCACGAGTCAAAGGCCAGTTCCTGGCAGTGAATTGCGCGGCAATTCCCGATGCATTGTTGGAGAGCGAACTGTTCGGTCACGAAAAAGGGGCGTTTACGGGGGCCGATCAACGCCGCATCGGCAAGTTTGAGCAGTGCTCAGGCGGCACCTTGTTCTTGGATGAAATTGGCGACATGTCGCCCTTAGTGCAAAGCAAGGTATTACGGGTGTTGCAGTCACAACAGTTCGAGCGCGTGGGCGGCAATCAGACCATTAGCACGGATGTTCGCGTCATCGCCGCGACGAACCGGAACCTCGAACAAATGGTCCAGGACGGCGAGTTTCGATCGGACTTATACTACCGCCTGAGCGGTTTTACGATTCAGTTGGCGCCGTTGCGTGATCGGCCGGAAGACCTCGCCCCGTTATTGGAAAATTACGTGTTGATTTTCAGTAAGGAACTGGGGAAAGACATCCACGGCTTGTCAGCGGAGACCATGGATGTCTTGCTGAATTACAACTGGCCGGGAAACGTCCGCGAATTGCAGAATGTGCTAAAGCAAACTTTGCTTCGTTCGGCTGGCCATGTTATCATCCCCGCTTTTATTCCTGAGCGGGTTCGCAAACCCGCCTCGAGTGCGGCAGCGCTGGGGCAGGATGTTGCGGGGACCGATCTCAAACAGTTTGTCGACGAACGGCTGGAGCATGAATCGACCGATTTGTACGCCGAAGCACTTGAGTTTATGGAACGGTATGTGGTTACCCGCGTTTTACGTGTATGCGAAGGCAACCAATCGAAAGCTGCCCGCATGTTGGGCATAACACGTGGCTGTCTGCGCAGCAAAGTGCGCGCGCTGAAGGTCTCGATCGACACGCGGGTTCAGGTGGAGGGGGAGCCGGTGGAAGTGTGAACCATTTCACTCCACGTAACAATCGAGATTTGTAGTACTTTGGCCGTATGAAGTGGAGCGAAAGGTGTAGCGGAATTCTTACGAATTCCGCTACCGCGACTTCAATCGGCTAAACTGTTACGTGAGCCCGTGATGTGGCTCACGAACCGCCACTTTTTCGTCGGCGCTACCAGCGCGATAGGCGTAAATGGCGTTGAAGAGAGAATGCAATTCATCTTCCAATTTTGCGAACTGGGTTGCTACGTGGTCGAGGATGCCGCGGTGCCCCGCGTCTTCGAGTGCTTGCGCTGCATGAGCGGCGCGTTCGCCGCCGCATCCGGCCACCAACCCTTTTAAGGCATGGGCCTGGGAGGCGATTGCCGCAGAATTCTTGGTAAGAATCGCGGCTTGGAGCTGCCGGGCGAGGCGAGGAGCGTCCTCGAGCAAGATCGCGGTCATTTCCAGAAGCAGGTTTCTGTCGCCGCCAAAGCGGGCGAGGGTTTCGTTTACATTCAACACAGTGGCCGTTGCTGCGCCATCGAGTTTCATTGCCGCAATCCCTACTCACTCAGCCCGGCCCCACGCAGTACGTGCGTCTCCCAGCCAGCCGCAGATTGCGTATCGGGCGGACCCTTGCTAGATCATAAGTAGCCGATAACTTCCTGACGACTGGGAACTCGGCCAGCCGCTAAGGTAATTGCGTAGTTTTTGCGGCATGTCCGGCGGTAATCCCGTGCGGCGCCGACGCTCGGAGGGGGTCCAATTCTCGCGGACCTTGGCGGCTCGCCGCCGCACATCATCTACTTCATTTCGGGCAAACATGGGTTCGAATCCTCCTGTTCCAAGCATTCCCTGATCTTTCGTCAAACTCGGGCTCAACCTTTTTTCTTGTGGGCCGCTTTACTCTTGCGCGTCCGCGCCGCTTTTTTGGCAGACGCGGATTTCTGGGCTTTCGTTCGAGCCGCACTGGCCGCTCCGCCTTTCTTACCACCAGTACGCGAAGGAGTACGATTTGGTTCCTTTCCGCGGCCCGAACCACCCTGTTTCTTTCCGCCGTGGTCGCCCGCATTTACCGTGGCCCAAGCCCGGCGTTCGGCTTCCTTTTTCGGAGTTCCGCGTTTCTCGTAGCCTTCCTCAATGTGCTCCGCCTTGCGTTTTTGCTTGTCCGTGTACTTCGACTTATCTCCCCTGGGCATTGCTAACTCCTTAGCCGCTAGCGACTTTCGACGGCAGACGGTATGTCCGGCAGCAGCGGAATCGAGAAAGGATTTCTAAATTGAATGGGATGCGACGACCACCAGCGTTGTCTTCTGGCCGCTAACGCAATCGGCATGCCAAAGACAGGAGTTGCAGCCGCGTAACGGAGTTAGCTATTGCGATCGCAGAAAAAGCGATATTACATCGATCGCGCTCGCAACCAAACCGCGCTGGTCGCCTGGGAGTCAGCGCTCCGAGTATGGATGCCCCAATAAGTCCTCTCAATTGGCCTGCCAGCGCGCAACCTTGCGGAGCCAATGCGTTCCCGCACCAAATTCTCAATTCGTAGTGCCAAATCCGACGCGGTGGCACATTACCTGCGATTTAATTCCGTCCGCAGCTCCTCGCCAACCCTCATCGAAATCACAAACGCAAGAACACATGGCTAAATATACGTTCGACAAGAAGCCGTTTGAAGCAGGGGTATTTGACTCGATTGAGGAGGCTCGGCATGCCGTTGAGGCGTTGTTGAATGCGGGTTTTCATCCCGATCAAATCACCGTCGTATGTTCTGACGAAGCCAAGAAACGTCATTTCGACGACGTGGAACAAGAGGCGCCGGCCGGCACATTTGCTCCCGCAGCCGCCGCTACCGGCAGTGCGGTTGGCGCCATTTTGGGCGGCCTGACCGTCTTTGTATCAGCCGCTGCAACCGGTGGCGTGGCGTTATGGGCGGCGGGACCGATCACGGCATGGGCCGGTGGTGTCGCCGGCGGACTCATTGGAGCGATGATGACACGCGGGGTTGAAAAAGAGCTGGCTAATTTCTACCAGCAGGCAGTCCGGGAAGGGCGAATCTTGATTGGAGTAGAAGCGCGAAACTCCGGCGATTCCCCAGAAATAGGACGTGCGGCGGAGATCTTGCAAGAGTGCGGATCGCAGCCCCTGCCGCTTTCGGAAGGCTGACGCGGCGCACGTCGCCAAGAGTGGTGGCGCTTGGGTAATCGCCTTGGTTAATTTGCAGTCATTGATTCTCTATGCTGGCAGTCGCCGCGGCGGGATGTTTGCGTCGAGCGTTGCCGGGTGAAGTGCGTGCGAATGGTCGATTGGGCGACAGCCCAGCGCCACGGCACGTGAAATGCGTGCGCCGAAGTGCGCGTTATTAGGAAACGTTGTTTCAGGCCGCCGCCGCGCCCCTGTTGAAATTACGTTCCGCGAGTAGAGTCAAGTAATTATGCGACCAGATTGGCCCACGCACATCCTTGTGGCAGCTCTGGCTGTATCTGTTTCTGCCTGTACTCCGCGGCCGGTGGTTCGAGAGCATTCCGCCGATGGCGGGCAAAGCGTGGAAGATAGTCGCGTTTCGACTACGCATGAAACGACACTACCCAAGGCTCCAGGTGATGCAAGCGGAGTCAATGTGCAAGTTGGGAAGGACAAACGAGTGAGTGTCCAGGTCGGCGGGGGCAAAGGAGTCGACGTCAACGTCGGCCCCGGTGTCGATCAACAAACGCCCTCCACGATTGAGCCGAATAACCGGTAGCGTGAACCACGACGATTGTTGAAACGCGGCCGCGGCGTTTCTTGAGAGCACCATGAAAGCGCAAGAACCATCCCCGCAGCGACCGCCGCAGGCGCAAGATCGGCAACCAGGTCTTGAGTCGCGGATGCGGCCGCGGCCTGATAGCGAAGGCGCCCACTACCAGCCGGCGGCTAAGTTAAGGGACCAAGTGGCGTTGATTACGGGTGGAGATAGTGGCATTGGGCGGGCTGTGGCGATCGCGTTCGCCCGCGAGGGGGCGGATATCGCCATCGTGTATCTCGACGAACATGAGGACGCTCGGGAAACAAAAGACATTGTGGAAAATCTGGGGCGACGTTGCATAACAATTGCCGGCGACGTAGGCGATCCTGCGTTTTGCGCGCACGCGGTTTCAATGACCCTCGAGGAATTCGGAAAGCTCGATGTCTTGGTAAACAATGCGGCCGAACAGCATCCACAAGAATCGCTGCAGGAAATCACCCCGGAACAACTCGAACGGACTTTCCGAACAAACATTTTTGCCTATTTCTTTATGGCCCGCGAGGCGCTCAAGCACCTCAAACGGCATGGCGTGATCGTCAATACAAGCTCGGTGACGGCCTACCGGGGAAGTGCCGAATTGGTGGATTATTCATCAACGAAGGCCGCCATTGTCGGCTTCACACGATCGTTAGCCCTAAACCTGGCGAAACAGGGCATTCGGGTGAATGCGGTGGCCCCGGGGCCGATTTGGACGCCGCTTATTCCGGCCACTTTCGATGAAGAACAAGTGGCCGAATTCGGATCGGATGTACCGCTACGGCGTGCCGGTCAGCCCGAGGAAGTAGCTCCGGCATATGTATTTTTGGCTTCGTCGGATTCTTCGTATATGTCCGGGCAAGTGCTGCACCCGAATGGCGGTGAAATCGTGAATGCATAGTGAAGTTGCGTAGTATGTGCGTTATTAGATTCGATGTTTTTTTAGGAAGGAGAACAGTGATGACTCAACACCAACCACGACTGATGCTGGGCCTAGTAGCCATCGTCAGTTCAGCACTCGCCATGATTCCGGCCGATGTGCAAGCGCGCCACTGGCGAGGTGGCGATAGTTGTGGATCGTGGGGCGGCTGGAGTAGCGGTGATTCGTGTGGCTCCTACGGGGGCTGGGGCGGCCGTCGCGGCCGGCATTACGATTCCGACGACTGCTGCGGCAGCTATTCAAATTCGTGCAACAACAACTGCGGATGCCAAACATCCTGCAATAATTCGTGTGGAAGTTGCGGAGCTAGTAGCGGTGGATGTGGTTGCGGTTATGTCAGCAGCGGTACGGCCAATTATGGCGAATCGCAGGCAAACTCATATCGCGGTGACGACATGAATCGCGGGGAGCGACATGAAATGGCATATCGCGGCGACGGACGCGGCAACACTAATCGTATGGACAACCAGGAAAATACATCCGGCTCGCAAGACCAGCGCCATCTGGACAACAATGCGGAAATCCAGAATCAAGCTCCCGAACGGACGGGGTCAACGGCCGACGGCAACTCGAACCCACCGCACAATGCGGCAGGCTCGAACCCAACCAATCCTCCGGCAACGGTTCCTCCCCAAAATCCACCGGCAGGTTCGCAGACCAGCCCGACAACGCCAAGCACTACGCGATGACGATTATCGCGGCATGTCCCAACTCTTGGCTCCCCCCAATCGCTGGTTGGCATTTTGCCAATCAGCGATTCCTTTATTTCGCAAGGCGCGCACGTTCGCAGGCGCGCATCTTATCCATTGAAACGCAACGGCCGGTCGAACCGCACCTGCGACTCCACCGGCCGTTCGCTGACTTACGGCTTGCTTCTTGTTATCGCCGGCTGCCTGTCGTCGATGGATTTACCGCGCCTTCGGCGATTTTCGTGAGCTGTTGGTCTGTTGCTTTCTCTTCGTCAAGCGTTTGACCGAGTAGTTCGGCGGCATACTCATCGTTCAAATGATGGGCAAAACACCGAGCGGTTCCATAGGCCGCGATTTCGTAGTGTTCGACTCGCTGTGCCGTAGCGATTAGTGCCGCGTCGATCACATCCGAATCACCGTCGGCATCTAATATGACATCGCCTTCTTTGATCAACCCCGCCATTGCGGAGCACGTTTCGCGTTCGGGCTCGAGGCCGCGATGTTCAAAGACCGATTCCAGGCGTTGCACATGTTTTTCCGTTTGCTGCAAGTGACTTTGAAACGCCTTTCGTAAAGTCGGATTTTTCGCCCTGTCCGCCATTTTGGGAAGAGCAGTGGTAAGTTGTTGTTCCGCGTCGTACAGATCTTTCAATTCGTGGACCAGTAAGTCATCCAATGAATTAAACGAGTCTCTTGTGAAGATTCCCATCGCAATTCTCCGTTCGATTGAAGTTGTGTCCGGCATCAATAACAGTACCTTCATGCCGGGCGACGAGACCGCACAGTTTGTGCCGCGCCTTGGTGCTGATTGGCGATCATCCAACATGGCAGGCGCGATGCCCGCGCCGGATCCGCGCCCAGCAACCGAATAAAGAAGAGCAAATCGCCAATCGGACCTGTTAGAACGTAAGAGATACACGGGGCGGTGGCATCGGCTGCAGAGCGTTGCGGCATCTGCGGAGAACGATTTCTCTTGCCGGATTGCAGATCTTGGCGGGAAAACACCGCCCCGTGTATGGGCCTTGCTTGAAGTTTGTAGTCCGCCGCGGTGATCCAAATATTTAGCTAATCCCGCTGCTCGGCACTTAGTGGGTTTGATGGAGTGGCAATGAATGCACATACCATGCCGAAGGCCTGGATGCAAAAAGTACCGCTGAAGGATGCAAGCGGGGCGGAACCCGGGTGGTCTGATAGCAGCCAGCTTGATCGAATAGCAGTCAGGTCTTCTATTCGGAGTTGCTTGACAAAATACCCGTTTTGGCGAGGGTAAAATCGAAGTGCAATTGGCAGCGGAGGGGTAGCCTTCCGTCGCGGGTCGGCCTAACTACGACAAATTGAGCACCGCAGGTAGGCACCCATCTGGAGTTTGGGGGGTGTGGTATGCACAATAGGAGGGGGGAGGCCCCAATATCGAAGGTATGCTATTTGCTTCCTATCGGTGGGGGGCCGGGAAATACAGATTAGAGTTCACACCGGAATGGAGCCCAAATTCAGAGGATCAATCCTAATGTTATCCAACACCACGATACTCGTCGTCGGGGCCGATGCCCATAATCGCGAAAAGATTTTGGAAGCGCTGGGCGGAGAATGCCATGTGGTGGCTGCACAAAACAGCCAGGACGCCTTGGCTCACCAATACGATCGCATTGACTTGGTAATTGTAGAGACCGTGGTCTTCAACGGAGCGGATTTTCTCAAGCATTGGAAGTCCCGCAATGCGCTGACACCATTTTTAGCAATCGTGAATGGCAGCGATGTTCGGCAGGCCGTCGAGGCTATGAAAAATGGCGCAGCGGACTGTTTGGTCAAGCCTTTAGATGCCGACGACGTACGAGCGACGGTCACGCATTTACTCCAATCACCTGCGACCTCGGTTGGCCGTTTTGGAAATGGGGACGCGGGGCGAGGGGCCGAGCGTCGATCCAACATCGACATCCCGCCGGATACCTCTCTTGAAGACTTGGAACGAGCTGCAGTGGAACAGGCCTTGGTGCAGCACAACGGCAATCGCACCCATGCGGCACGCACATTGGGGATTTCCGTGCGAACGTTGCAGCGCAAATTGAAGGCATGGGGAATGCCGATAGTTTCATTTCCTGCCACGGCAGCAAGTAATTTCACGCTTCCGGGAACGAGCGGGCCAACCCATTCGTTTAACGTTCACGCCCACTGACATGTGATGACGGCGAAGAGCCGCCGCTAGTGCTCAGCAAGAGCTTCTTTTCGCTTAATACTCTTCCGCACTCTAGCAAAACAGGCTTGCCGGCTTAATTGCCTGCAAGCCTGTTCTATTTGGTCATGCCAACGAGGCAGGTTATGCAACTGGAGGGCGGACCCGTGGAATGATCAAGCTGATCAGAAATAGCACAATAAACACGAAGAACAAGACTTGGGCGATCGTGCTCGCAGTGCCGGCCAAGCCGCCGAACCCCAACGCGGCGGCAATCAACGCAATTACCAGGAATGACAAAGCCCAACCTAACATAATTCTATTTCCTTTCTGACTTCACGGAGAGTGACAATACGCCGCTACAGCCTGACGTGCTGTTTGGCGGAAGTGTCAGGGTGTCGGCAGAGAGAACGAAGCAATGGCTGTGCCGAAACCATTTTGTCCCGTGTGTATTTTCCGAAATAATGTCGACGCCACGGGAAATAATTGGCCTCGCGCCCCCGCAAGAAGACTTGCCAACGGAACAGGGATTGCGTCCTTATCTACATCTACGAACCCAGGACAGCTGAGTCGGCAAAGGAGAGGACACCATGCGAGCACTTCTTTTCATTGTTGCCTTGATACTGGTATTCTCGTTGCTTGGATGGATTACATTTAGCAAGGCCCCAGACCACTCCAGCATCAACATTCAAACGGATACGATCCGGGCCGATACTAAGAAAGCCATGCAATCGGGAGCATCGCTACTGAGGAACGCCGGGAACGAGGTTGATAAAAAGGTGCGGCAGGAAGAGCCGGTGCGCAGCGCGCCGGTGGAACCCGCTCCGACAAAATGATATGCGGGACTCAATGCATTGACTAATTATTCTTCGTTCTCAGATTTCGTATTCTGGCAGGAATACGCGGGAGCTCTTGGGATAAATGTGGACGTGCGTGCCTTCCGTGAGGTTGAGGCGCTCGTAATCTTCCAGACTGAGGTCGACGAGCACATCCTGGCCGTCGTTTGTGCGTGTGGTGACTTTGGCCACGGAGCCGGCGGGATTGATCCGGGTGATTTTGGCGGGAAAGCTGGGAGCGCCGTTCTTGTAGAGCTTGATATCGAGTTCATGCGGCCGCATGTAGACCATCGCGGCGCCTTCTTCCTTGCCGGGGAAATAATGGCCTTCGAGCGGCACGCCAGCGAGCACCGCCTTGCCTCCTTGGACGCGTCCGCGGAACACGTTCACTTGGCCCAGGAACTCCATGACGAACTGCGTGGCTGGCTTATGGAAGACTTCTTCCGGGGTGCCGATTTGTTCGATGCGGCCCTGGTTCATCACGACGACGCGGTCGGCCACTTCGAGGGCCTCCTCCTGATCGTGGGTGACCAAGATGCTGGTAACGTGGATCTCATCGTGCAGGCGACGCAGCCAGGTGCGGAGGCCCTGGCGAACCTTCGCGTCGAGCGCGCCGAACGGTTCATCGAGCAACAGGACGCGAGGCTCGACCGCCAGAGCGCGGGCGAGTGCCGCCCGTTGGCGCTGGCCGCCCGAGAGTTGCGAAGGAAAACGACGACCGAGGCCATCGAGTTGTACGAGTCTCAGGAGTTCCGTCACGCGGCGTTCGATTTCATTTTTGGCCGGTCGACTCTTGCGCGGCATTACGCGCATGCCGAACGCCACATTGTCAAAGATGCTCATGTGGCGAAAGAGCGCGTAATGTTGGAAAACGAAGCCCACGCGGCGTTCGGCGGCAGGGCGGCTGGCGACATCTTCGTGGTAGAAGCGAATGCGTGAACGCGGGTCCACGGCCGGCGTATCGAGCCCGGCGATGATGCGGAGCAACGTGGTTTTGCCCGAGCCGCTGGGGCCGAGGAGGGCCACCAGCTCGCCGTCGTTGATGGCCAGGCTCACGTCGCGGAGCGCCTGGTACGTGCCGAACGCCTTGCTGATGTGGGTTAGTTCAATGCTCATGGGGTGATTCCGCTGCCCGTTTGTAGGTGCCGCGAGCCGAGCGGCACGACCGAGTTGTGTTCGCATTTTGCGTCGTCTGCCTCGGCTCGGCGGACCTACGTTGGGGGCTCAAGGGCTTGCTCGAACTCACGTCGCACGCGCCATTCCACGGCCGACTTCAGGGCCAAAGTAATGAGCGCTAGTAGTGCTAATAGCGAGGCCACGGCGAACGCCGCGGCGAAATTGTATTCGTTGTAAAGAATCTCGACATGCAGCGGCAACGTGTTGGTCTTACCACGCACATGTCCCGAGACGACATTCACGGCGCCGAACTCGCCCATCGCGCGGGCATTGCACAAGATCACGCCGTACAAGAGGGCCCACTTCACGTTGGGTAGCGTCACGCGCCAGAAGGTTTGCCAGCCACTGGCACCTAACGAGACGGCCGCCAGTTCTTCGTCGGAGCCCTGCTCTTGCATCAACGGGATGACCTCACGGGCGACGAATGGGAACGTCACGAAGAGCGTTGCCAGGATGACGCCGGGCACCGCGAAGATGATTTGGATGTGATAACTATCGAGCCAGGGTCCGAGCCAACCGCGCAGGCCGAAGAGCAGCACGAAGATCAGGCCGGAAATCACGGGCGACACCGCAAACGGCAAATCGATCAGCGTGATGAGCATGCTCTTGCCGGGGAATTGGAACTTGGCGATGGCCCACGAGGCGGCCAGGCCAAAAACAAGGTTCAATGGCACGCAAATGATTGCCACCAGCAGCGTAAGGCGGATGGCGGAAAGGGCATGGGCATCGGTGAAGCTGGCGAAATAAACCGCCACGCCCTTGCGTAGTGCTTCGGCAAAAATGGCCGCCAGCGGAACGAACAGCACGAGCGTCAGGAAGACGAGGGTACTCGTGATGAGCAGGGCCTTCACCCAACTGCGCTCATCCGTCGCAAGCCGCAGCCGGCCGGCCAGGTTGGTTTCAACAAGCGAACCCTTAGGAATCGCACCAGGCAGTGATTGCACTGTAACGCTCATGCGACCCCCCGATACTTCCGTGCCGTCCACCATTGCACGGCGTTAATCGCAAAGAGAATGACGAACGAGGCGGCCAGCATCATCGTGGCAATGGCCGTCGCGCCTGCGTAATCGTATTGTTCGAGCTTGGTGATAATCAGCAGCGATGCGATTTCGGTTTTCATCGGCATGTTGCCGGAGATGAAGACGACCGAGCCGTACTCACCAAGTGCCCGGGCGAAGGAGAGAGCGAAGCCGGTCAATAACGCTGGCAGCACCGATGGGAAGATGACGCGCCAGAAGGTTTGCCAGCGAGTAGCCCCCAGGCTTGCCGCGGCCTCTTCCGATTCGCGGTCGATTTCTTCGATGGCCGGCTGCAATGTTCGCACCACGAACGGCAAGCCAATGAACGTGAGGGCGATGACAATGCCGAGCGGCGAGAACGCGGCCTTGATGCCGATCGCGTCCAAATATTGGCCGATCCAGCCGTTCTTGGCGTACACGGCGGTGAGTGCGATGCCGGAAACCGCCGTCGGTAATGCGAATGGTAGATCGATCAGGGCGTCGATGAACTTTTTGCCCGGCAGTGTGTAGCGGACCAGCGTCCAAGCGACCATCAGGCCGAAGACGGCGTTGATCGTCGCGGCGATGAGTGATGTACCGAACGTCAACTTGTAGGATGCAACGACGCGGGTGTTCCAAGCGGCTGCCCAAAAGCCCGCCCAGCCAAGCGTCGCGCTTTTGATCACCAGTGCGCCGAGCGGCAACAGCACAATGAGGCTGAGGTACAATACCGTGTACCCCATCGTCAGGCCGAAGCCGGGCAGAACACTGTTTTTTGTTCGTGGGAATGCCATGGAATCACGGGGACTTGCATTGAAACCAAACACTTGCACCGCGCTCCGCTCTGCAAAGCCTCGGCGCCGCGGCAAAACTTCATAACTATTTCGGCTGGGGGGCGTAGATCGAATCGAACACTCCGCCTTCCTTAAAATGTTTGTCGTTGGCGTCTTTCCAACTGCTGAACACGTCCTTGACCGTAAACAATTTCAATTCGGGAAACTGCTTGAGCACCGCCGGATCCACGTCTTCCGGCTTGGTGGGACGATAGTAATGTTTGGCGGCGATCTTCTGGCCGGCTGGTGTGTAGAGATATTCCACGTAGGCTTTGGCAACTTCGGTGGTGCCGTTCGCTTCAGCGTACTTATCGACGACAGCCACCGGCGGCTCGGCCAGAATGCTCATTGAGGGCACCACCATTTCGACTTTTTCCTTGCCAAGTTCTTTGATGGCGAGCAGGGCCTCGTTTTCCCAAGCGAGCAGCACGTCGCCAATGCCGCGTTGTACGAACGTGGTCGTTGAGCCACGAGCGCCCGAGTCGAGCACGGGTACGTTCTTATAGAGGGCGCTGATGTACTCCTTGGCCTTCGCTTCATCGTTGTTGTTCGCCTGCAGGGCAAAGCCCCAACCGGCCATGTATGCCAAGCGGCCCGCACCCGAAGTCTTGGGGTTCGACGTAATCACCTCAATGCCCGGCTTGACGAGGTCATTCCAATCCTTGATGCCTTTGGGATTACCCGTGCGAACGAGGAAGACGACGGTCGAGCGATAGGGGCTGCTGTTGTTGGGCAGACGCTCTTGCCAGTTGGTTGGCATACCCTTGGTGAGTTCGGCGATTTGGTCAATGTCGTAGGCAATCGCCAGTGTAACGACGTCGGCCTTGAGGCCATCGATGACGGAACGGGCCTGGGCACCCGAGCCGCCATGCGATTGATCGATTACAATTTCCTGGCCGTGATTTGCTTGCCAGTGTTTAGCGAATTCCTTGTTGAACTCCGCATACAATTCGCGGGTGGGATCATAGGATACATTCAGCAAGTGAACGGTGGGCTTGGCGCCACCGTCCGGCTTGCTGGCTGATGCCTTTGCCACGGACGCGGGTGATGAGCCGACCGATGCGCTGGATGAAGTTACGGAAGATTGGGCATTGCAGCCCATCGTGGCGGCAAATGCCAACAGCAAGAGGGAGCCAAGAGATTTTTCCATAGGGTTCATGGGAAAGGCCCGTCCTTTCGGTCGGACGTGGTGACGAGGGGATGGTTACTGGAGAGTTTTGGGTTGGGACGAAATCAATTCGTTTTGTCCGTTCGGTGGGAAGCGGTTTTGCACTACGTCAAGCCGACCGAGTCAAACGCAACGACAATGCCAAACGGCGTTGTACGTTGAAAACAGGCCTTTTTTCAGCGATTTTTTGTCGTTTTGAGCTTCCGGCAGGTAATAGTGCAATCACCAAACCCGTGACATATAATAGAAATGGCCGTCTCATTTACTAGTTATCCAGCAAATACAACAGATCAGACCTTGGGATCCGGAGATGGAGATATGGACTCCTTTCAGCTAGCGCTTTGGCAGAGCGTGTCGCGCCATCTCGATATAGGCGAATCGACCGATTCAACTACGTCGCTACTCGCAGAACGAATTCCGCTCGAAACGCTGGTGATTCGGCGGCTGGATTTGGAACACCACCGGCTGCGCGTGATCGCCCGATCTCCCGAGAATGCCGTGGGGGATGTTACGGACGAAATTCAACTGCCCGATTCTAACTGGCGACGTCTTGAACGATGGATCAATCAAGGTAAGGTATTGCACTATTCGTTGGACGGAGAGCAGGCGGAGACAATCCTCCGACTTATTTCACACAGTCCAGCAAACGGCGACTGGCTTCTCGCTCCGCTTATCGGCGAACACGGCTCGCGGGGCATTTTGTTCGCACAGTCGGTTGGCCAAAAGGCTTTCACTAGACAACACCTTAGCCTGCTAACATCAATTCTCGAGCCGATGGGGGTGGCACTCGATAACGATGCTCGACTGCACGAACTTGCCGCGTTGCGCGAGGCGGCCGAGGCCGAACGTCAGTCACTGCTGCGCCGTTACGGCCGTAAAGATACGGGAGAAACTATCGTCGGCGAAAGCGAAGGGCTGGCGCAGGTGATGCAGCGCGTCGATCTTGTCAGCCGCTCGGAAGTTCCAATCTTGATCCTGGGTGAAACAGGTACTGGTAAGGAACTCGTCTCACGGGCAATCCACAATCGCAGCGATCGGCACAACGGGCCATTCCTGCGAGTGAACTGCGGTGCCATTCCACGCGAACTCATCGATTCGCAACTATTCGGCCATGAGAAAGGCAGCTTTACCGGCGCTTCCGAAACGCGGCAGGGATGGTTCGAGCGGGCCGACATGGGCACGCTGTTTCTCGATGAAATTGGCGAACTGCCGCTGGATGCCCAAGTGCGATTCTTACGCGTGCTGCAGGATGGTTACGTAGAACGCGTGGGCGGTGCCAAGCCGATTCGCGTGAACGTGCGGGTGGTGGCGGCGACGCATCGCGACCTGGCGGCGATGGTTCGTGAAGGCACATTTCGCGAAGACTTGTGGTACCGCATCGCGGTATTTCCAATTTTGCTGCCGCCGCTACGCGATCGCGTCGACGATATACCGGCGTTGGCCACGCACTTTGCACAACGGGCGGCGATTCGTTTCGGTCTTGCGCCCATGCCTCCCACGGAGGCGGATTTCGAACTGCTCAAGAGTTACGACTGGCCCGGCAATATTCGCGAGCTGGGGGCGGTCATTGACCGCGCCGCCATTTTGGGCGATGGGCACTCACTCGAATTAGCGGCCGCACTTGGCGTTGCGATGCCAGCCGCGCCGCGTTTGAAGACCGTAAACCCCGGGTTGAACCCAGCAAGTATTCTCTTGGGCGGCAATCGCCCACGAATCGCGACCTTGAACGACGCGATGCGGGACCACATTGAGTCGGCGTTACGGCTATCGCGCGGCCGAATTGAGGGCCCCCGTGGTGCTGCGCGAATGCTGGGAATTAATCCGCACACGCTGCGGGCGCGAATGCGGAAACTGAAAATCGACTGGGCCGTGTTTCGCGAGGAGGCTGATGAACGTGAGTAGCGTGTTGAAACTCGAATCAAACCGCCAAGCCGCTAAGAACGCCAACAGAATTGGGGATTAGAGAGAGGAAATAGAATACACAGAGTCTGATTCGTCGAGTATCTCTATTATCTTCGCAAGGCCGATTGGTTCTTCACATTGAGCCCGAAGGGTGGCATGCTACGCCGTTAACCCTTTTTCGTAATCGTTGCGTCGTAAGCATTTACGAGCCAGGTCGTCATGATAGCAGTAGACCCCTTGGAATTCAGAACAAAACGCAATTCGTGAATTCGCCAGCGCGAATCGAAGTAGTTCGCATTGGCGGGTGAAATTGACAGACTTCATCGCTAGCGAATCAAGAAACACTGAAAAACTAGGTGT